>NZ_CP163423.1:0-1200000 GCF_041429785.1 Fretibacter rubidus | reverse complement strand
AATATTACTGACTGTCAGGGCTGTGCCTTCTGGGTCAATCGCGCCTTGTAACAGATTAAATACGCGCGGCCCGCCAGTACCTTCGTCAAAAACGGTTGCTGATAGCGCGCCTTCCACTTCTGGATTATCGTTAAACCCTTCGACAGTAATAGTCGCCGTTTGCGTGGTAAATCCACCAAACAAATCGTGTATTTCGTAACTAATAACGAAATCAAAGGTTTGATTGGCGCGGATGAAATCAAGCGCGTCATCACCCGTTTCAATAAATATTTCGCCAAATTCGTAATTGACTGTGAAGGCACTATTCAGGCCCGTTACATTGCGGATAGATAAGAAATCCCCATCATCAACATCACTCGCGCCCTGTAACAAATCAAGGAAATCAACGCTAAAATCTTCTTGCGTAATGCGTGTCAACGGCGCCGCAACGACGGGGGCGTCATTCGTGCCTTCAACTACTACCCCTAGGCCATGGCCCACAGTACCGCCATTTCCATCAGATAAATCATAGGTAAAATCAAAGTCTAAAAACTGCCCTACGCGCAAGCTGTCAAAAATAGGGTCCGTACCATCCGCATTAAAGCGTTGATTAACGGCGTCAAAGGTCAACCAACTCGGCAATGTCGGTAGATTAATAGCCGTGAGTTTATCACCATCGGGGTCGCTCGCGCCTTGGGCGGCCCCCGCGAAAGACGTACCGCCTTCATCAACAAAAATGACCGCAAATTCATTCGATACAGGCGGCGTGTTGGCCGCGCTTACGCCGGTTACGGTAAACGTCGCCGTGGTTGACACCGAGCCGCCGTCATTATCAATAATATCGTAGGCTATAGTGATAACCTCGGACTCGCCATCATTCAGAGAGGTGTAAAATGTCGGATCAACAATGAAATCACCCGCGCCGTTAATAGATAAGCCGCCGCCGTCACCCGATGTGACGGTGAACGCATTCACATTAAATGTTGCGCTATCGACGTCTGTCACCCCTACCGTCAAATCAACAACGCCCGCGGCATCCGTTTCAGTAAATGTTAAATCAAGTGGCGTGCCCGCGACAGGGTCGTCATTGATGCCCTCAATAGTAATCTCGGCAAAGTTGGACACGGTGCCGCCGTTACCATCAATCACATCGTAATTAATTGTAAACATCACAGTATCACCCATGCCTAGGCCTTGGTAGCTACTGGGGTCTACAATCAAACTAGACGTCGCAGCATCAAAGGTAATCCCTGTCACAAGGCCCGTGACATTCGTCGCCGTTAGCGTGTCACCGTCCGGGTCGCTTGCGCCTGAAAGCAAATTGACGCTTGTCGGACTGGCATCCTCATTCGTAATAAAGTCAATAAAATCAAATGGGTCTGGCGGGTTATTTGAGCCGCCCGCGCCTTCAATGGTCACTGTGACTGTCTGGGTAACGCTGCCGCCGTTATTGTCCGTGATATCGAACTGATAAACCAGCACCTCGGTCTCGCCGGCATCAAGCAAGGCCGCATAGGCTGTGCCGTCAACGCCTAATGTGCCAAGGCTCGTGATTGCGCCAACATCATTCCCCGATTGAATAAACACATCGCCCGCAGATATCGTGTCGCCATTATCAATATCGGATGCCCCAATGAGGAGATCAAAGAAAGTCAGGCTATCCGTTTCCGAAATTGTAAACGACAACGGCGCGGCGACAACGGGGTCATCATTGACGCCTGTCAGTGTGAAGAAGAACGTTCGATCGACGGATCCACCGTTTCCGTCAATGACCTGATAATCAAAGGTGGTATCAAAGACCTCCCCCGCGGCCAGAGCCTGAAAACCTAAATCGCCAGTATCAATATCAAGACGCGAGTTTACGCTATCAAAGGTCACACCCGCAATTAGGCCCGTGACATTCACAGCGCTCAGCGTGTCACCATCAGGATCAAAGGTTCCCGTCAGCATATTGACAGAGAATGTTCCATTGTCCTCTGTGCTAGAAAACACGACGGGGTCAAGATCTTCGGGTGGGTTATTTGCGCCGCCGCCAGCACCCTCAATCGTGACAGTCACAGTTTGCGTGACACTACCACCATCGCCATCAGTAATATCAAATTCATAGACCAGCACTTCGGTCTCGCCTGCATCCAAGGCTGCGGCATAGGCCGTGCCATCAACGCCTAATGTGCCGAGGCTGGTAATCGCCCCAACATCATCACCAGACTGGATAAAGACATCACCTGCGGATAAAGTTGTCCCGTTATCAACATCAGATGCCCCAATCAGAAGGTCAAAGAAGGTCAGGCTGTCTGTTTCTGATATCGTGAAAGACAGCGGCGCAGCGACAATCGGGTCATCATTTACGCCTTCAATTTCGACAAATGTGGTGCGAGAGACGCTACCGCCGTTACCGTCAATAATGTCGTAGTTTAAAGTGTAAGTCGCAGAATCGCCAACAGCGAGGCTTTGGAAAATTCCGTCCGATGGATCAATTGATAGTTCAAATGTGGAGGTGTCATACGTCAGCCCCGCCGCAAGACCCGTCAGATTGACAATCGACAGCGTATCACCGTCCGGGTCGGTTACATTATCGGTGAGGAAAACCGATAATGGTGAGTCGTCTTCAAAGGCAAAAACGTCGAGCCCGCTATCAATAAAGGGCGGTTGGTTTGTTGGTGTGCTTCCGCCCGCCCCAATAATATTAACCGTCACGGACTGTACGATGCTCCCGCCGTTACCGTCACTAATTTCGACTAGATATAAAAGCTGCTCTACATCACCCGCGTCAAGCGCCGCTGCGTAAGCTGTGCCGTCTACGGACAAGCTGCCCGCGCCAACAAATGACCCAATACCGTCGCCAGAGATCAGGTTAGGCGTAGCCGCCGTCAAAGTGTCGCCGTCAGGATCAGATGCCCCCGCAAGCAAATCAATCGCAGTCAAGCCGTCGGTTTCTCGTAGAGTGATGACAATTGGCGCAGCGACAATCGGATCACTATTGGTGGGCGGCGGTGTGCCCTCCCCGTTGACAGTAATCGTGGCGGTTTGGGTAACGCTGCCGCCATTACCGTCTGTAACCTGATAGCTAATCACGACTGTTTCTGTCTCGCCGTCGTTCAAATTGGCATAGGCACTACCGTCAATCGACAGGGAGCTACCGTTTTGCACAAGGCCCGCCGCATTGCCCGACACCACGGTGAAATTAGATACGGACAGGACATCAGTGCTGTCAATATCAGACGCCCCCGCCAGCATATCAATTGTAATGGGCGGCGCAGTTTCATCGATAGTCGCCGTGATAGCACTTGCGACCGTGGGGATGTCATTTTCACCAATAATGGTTAGGGTCGCCGTGTTGGGCGTTGTCGTTGTGCCGTCGAACACGTCATAGCTAACGGTTAAGGTCAAGGTCTCGCCAACGGCTAGATATTGGTAATTAGACAAGTCAATCGACAGCTTACCGTCATTCACGACATTAGCCGCACTTACCACACTGCCCTCGGCTAGCCCGACATTGTTACTGGGTACCGTCACGCTGCCCGTTCCGTCATCAAGCCGTACATTCGTAACCGATAGGCTGTCATTGGTGTCTGCGTCGGTCGCACCCGCCAGAAGGTCAACAACAAAGCTGGGCGCGTCTTCAGATTCTTGTGCTGTGATTGTGCTTACGACGGGGGCATCGTTTTGGCCCGTAATTGTGATGGTCGCTGTTGCGGTCACGTCGTCTGCATTCGGGCTACTGACGCGGTAAGTGAACGTCTCGGTCGCCGTTTCGCCGTCGCCAAGCCCGTCAAATGCCCCGTTAGTATCAAAAGTGAAACTGCCGTCCGCATTCAAGACCAGTGTGCCATTGGCAACGTTTTGAACAATCGTAAAAGTCGAGCCAGGATTAACATCGTCATTATCCGCAACAGTGCCGTCAATAACGCCCGCCTCGCCCGTGTTAAAGCTATCATCATCAGCGCTTGGCGCTGTGGTGAAAACAACCTCTCCCGCGACGACAATCTGTAAGTTTTCAACCTCTTGAACGGCCAAATTGATAGTTTGGAAGCGAAAAAACGCCCCTGTGGACTCGCCATTTGCACCCGTGATCTGGCGTATATAGCTCAAAAAGCCGTCAATATCGGATTGAGCTGCGGCAAATTCTGCCTGGGTCAGCTCCAGAACCAATGTATCAATGCCGTCCAGTCCAGAGTAATAATCAGGCGCACGAGAGCCGCTATTCTCCGCCGCATTGAAGATCAGAATATCATTGCCGATACCCGCATTGACGAAATCCTGTCCCGCCCCACCATCAAGAATATCGTCATCTTCACAGCCAAACAGGCGGTCACTGCCCGCGCCGCCAAGCAAAATATCATTGCCTTCATTACTGACAAGGTAATCATCGCCCGCACCGCCCTCTAGGCGGTCATCGCCGAGGCCCGTGTAAACTTCGTCATCACCGCTGCCCGCGATAACGACATCGTCGCCTTCAAATGTTTTGATTAAGTCGTCATCTGCTGTCCCGTTGATTACATCATCACGGACAGTGCCAAGAATTTCGTTCGCCATCTGGTGCGCCCCCACACAGTGTTTATGTCAAGCTCATTTATAGGACAGCGAATCCATTTTGACAAATACAAACCCTTTTTTCACGCGGGAGGCGAATTAAGGCCCAAGATTACAACAAAAAACCCCAGCCAAGACCAGGGTTTTTGGTGTCTTAATTCCACTCCTCAAAAAGAGAAATGGCGCGAGTGACGGGACTCGAACCCGCGGCCTCCGGCGTGACAGGCCGGCGCTCTAACCAACTGAGCTACACCCGCTAAGATGTGAGCGGGGTTTAGCTTTAAGCCATAGGCGCGTCAATGCCGTTTTTGCCACAATATGCGTTTTTTTACGCAAGCGCCCTCACCCCTTGTTGCCGCGCCTCATTGTCCCTAAACTCCTGTCATGATTAAAGTTTTCGACAGTGTTATTGACGCCGCAGGCCAAGAGGAGATCGCAGGCATACTGCTCGGTTGGCAATTTCCGTGGTATCATTACGCCAATACGAATTACGGCGACAAAGCGACTCGCCCAGATGACGTACCGCAGTTTACCCACGGCTTTATTAGAGAGAACCAAAAGAACTCACCGCTCGTGCAAATTCCGCTCGTTATCCTTGAGAAAATGCAAATCCCCGCGTCCAATATATTGCGGGCTAAGGCTAATTTACTCATGCGAGAGCCAGCCCCCTTTACCCATCCCGCCCATATCGACGATAGTAAACCCCATGTCGGCATGATTTATTATGTCAATGATAGTGACGGGGACACGCATTTTTATGACAAAGGCGCGGTCATAAAGACGGTCAGCCCCAAAGCGGGCCGCGCCGTGATGTTTGACGGGGCAACCTATCACGCCAGCGCATCACCCACCCAAAACCGCTACCGCATTGTGATTAATTTCAACCTCGCCATGGGTGATTGGTTTGGCGATTATGACGGCCCAAAAGGCTAGTTTATGCGCACGTCAAAAGCTGTGATTTCCCTCTTGCATAAGGCGCGCCGCTAGGGCATATGAGCGCTCGAATGGGCGGTTAGCTCAGCTGGTAGAGCATCTCGTTTACACCGAGAGGGTCAGCGGTTCGAACCCGTTACCGCCCACCATTCATTATTTTTTGAAAATTTGTTTGAATGCTGTGGCTTGTGGCGGCGTCAGGCTGGCGCAAGTGGCCAAATGAAATGCTATGCGGTTACTTTTAGGATGGTAACTTTGGGGGCGAAGCGGACATTAGAAAGCAAGGCTAGATTATTTAGGCTCGGCTTTAGTTGTAACACTTTTTTCTGCTTCGTACGCAAGTTTTAAAATGTCTCCAACTGCTAAATAGCTGAAAATGATAATCCTTTTCGCCTCTTCCTGAGTCAAAGAAGAATGTGAACCCTTCTGAACACCTGAGAAGATGGAATTTAGACGGTTGCCAATAAAAGATAGGTGAGATCCAACTAGGGCATTAAAAACACCAGAGGTGTTATTTTCTTCGCAAAAACAAACCAACCTATTAATGTAATTGTCAGGTCCAAGTTTAACGGTTTTTTTGTTCTTTCCACTGCCCACTATCTTATCCTCAGTAGGGGGGTAAAGATTGTCGGCTAGAGCTTGTAATAATCTACGACATGTATGGGCAGCGTTCGCCCAGTCTTCTGGGTTTTTGGAGCTAATATTGTCTGAAATTGAGTTTATCTTTATTAGGTCCTCTGGAATGTATTGGGACAATAATTCGTCGATGGTTTGTGAATATGAGCCAAATATATTCTCTGCAGGAGACGAAACTCTAAGTTCATTATGTCGATTTAAAACATATCCATACAAGAAAGTTCTTCTTGCCGCCAAGCGACCAGACATTTCCAAAATCGTACTTTGTGCTCCATTTCTTTCAGGAATGTTGGCCATAGGGGCTTGAACAAACTGATTAGGGTTAGCCGACGAGATGCTTGTTGGTTTCAATTCTGTCAACTCAAGTCTAGTTTGCGCCGTAGCTTTGGCGCTTTCTAAGCTCTCGATTGAATTAGTATAGCAACGCTCTTTAACTGTTTCAGTTTTTGCATCCTTTTTTTTATAAACTCTATTAGCTTTTTCAGCCAACGCCCAAATATCAGCAGGTATCCCATCAGGAGTACTCGGATAACCTTCAAGTTCGAATTGAAATGTTCTCAGAGTATCACTGTCTCCTAATAGTCGAGCTAAACGGGAGGCCTTCATGAAGCAGTTAGATAGCGGCAATCTACCAAGCTCCAAATCCGTTAATATCTCACTGGATAACTCTAATGCTTCTTGGGATGCCGATTGAGACATTATA
Organism: Fretibacter rubidus; assembly: GCF_041429785.1. Taxonomy (GTDB): domain Bacteria; phylum Pseudomonadota; class Alphaproteobacteria; order Caulobacterales; family Maricaulaceae; genus Fretibacter; species Fretibacter rubidus. The sequence continues at coordinate 1,193,216 of NZ_CP163423.1, read as the reverse complement.
AATCCTGATGCTAATGAGTTATAGAAGTAGGTGTAGAAATAGAAAAAGCAAGTAAGCCGTCAAAACTATCAGCGTCATCGATACGAGAGGCTAACGTCCGCTAAGAGGATTATCGTGACTTCAGCTAGGGGGAAATCTTTTCCATTCTAAATGGGTCTTTTTGTATCACCACCGACAGGACTTAACGGCATGATCAATGGCTTGTGATGCCGTCATCATATTATCCACGGCATCCTGAACGTCATAAGGATAGCGTTCCATATATCCCTCCGAGGATGATCCATAGAGGTAAAAACCTGCCACAGTACGTTCTTCTTCCGTTAGACCTTTCATGGTTTTGTCGAAAATACAAAAACAATATTTATCCAATGTTCCGGCACGCTTTCGAGATATGTTTTCGGGTAGGTCTTGACAGTGTTCTAAGAATTCGGTGCGCATGACATTATTAGAATTGCCGAAAGGCTTTATTTCATCGGGGAGGCAAGCTGAGAGAAGCAGACACAGAGGCAGGGTAGTTAAAGCGTATTGCATCATGCTAAGCTACCTTCTTTCGACTTAGAACTATGCGTAACCCAAATAAATTTGCCTGAACAGTTGTTTTTTCTAACGTCTCCTTCGAGGATATCCCACTCCCACAAAAAAGCGGCCCGTGGGCCGCTTTCTTTTCACCTAACCTCGCCGCCGCTTAATGCGTGGCTTCTCCGCCGCTGACGTCGTTATTATCTTTGATAATCATACCAGACAGAGCGTCTTCATCGCTTTTGGTCCATGTGATGCTTTTGACGGGACGGATGAGCGCGTGTTGCAAGACCTCATTGACGTTTGACACGGGGATAATCTCTAGTGCGGATTTAACGTTATCGGGGATGTCGGCCAAATCCTTTTCATTATCAATCGGGATAAGCACAGTTTTCACCCCGCCGCGTAATGCCGCAAGGAGTTTTTCTTTCAGCCCGCCAATTGGCAAGACACGCCCGCGCAGAGTGATCTCGCCCGTCATGGCAATGTCTTTGCGCACAGGAATTTGGGTCAGAACAGAGACCATCGCCGTCATCATGCCCACCCCTGCGCTGGGCCCGTCTTTGGGTGTTGCGCCTTCGGGGACGTGGACGTGGATATCGGTGCTGCGGAATTGTCGTGGGCTAATGCCAAGCTCTGGCGCGCGGGCCTGAACATAGCTATTGGCCGCTGAAATGCTTTCTTTCATCACGTCGCGCAAATTACCCGTCACTGTGACTTTGCCTTTACCCGACATAGACACGGCCTCAATGGTCAGGATATCACCGCCCGCTTCGGTCCAAGCCAGACCTGTGACAACGCCGATTTGATCGTCTTTGTCGGTTTCGCCAAAGCGGAACTTTTTAATGCCGAGGAAGTCCTCAATCTTATCCGCAGTCACAGTGATCTTAGCGGTTTCACCCGATACGATACGGCGCACAGCTTTGCGGCCCATGGTCGAAATCTCGCGTTTTAAACTACGTACACCCGCCTCGCGCGTGTAATAACGAATGGTGTCGCGCAAGGCGTCATCATCAATAGAAAACTCGGCAGGCTTAAGCCCGTGATCTTTGACCATTTCAGGGATGAGGTGCCGCGTCGCAATCTCTATTTTCTCGTCTTCCGTGTAACCCGGGATACGGATAATTTCCATACGGTCGAGAAGCGGCTGGCTCATATTCAAGCTATTGGCTGTGGTGATAAACATGACGTCTGACAGGTCATAATCCACATCCAGATAGTGGTCGTTAAAGGTGCTGTTCTGTTCAGGGTCAAGCACCTCTAAAAGCGCGGCAGACGGGTCACCGCGATGATCAGATCCCATCTTATCAATTTCATCCAATAGGAATAAAGGATTGTTATATTTCGCTTTTTTCATCGACTGAATAATACGGCCGGGCATAGAGCCGATATAAGTCCGGCGGTGACCACGAATTTCACTCTCATCCCGAACGCCGCCCAAGGACACGCGTACAAATTCGCGGTTGGTCGCACGCGCAATGGATTTACCAAGCGAGGTTTTACCCACTCCGGGTGGCCCAACCAAACATAGGATTGGGCCCTTCATTTTTTTCATGCGCGTCTGCACAGCCAAATGTTCAACAATGCGGTCTTTGACCTTGTCGAGACCGTAGTGATCGTCGTCCAAGACCTTTTGCGCTTTGTCCAAATTTTTCTGCAAGCGCTTGCGCTTATTCCACGGCACCGACAGCATCCAATCGAGATAGTTACGCGACACATTGGCCTCTGCCGACATGGGTGACATGGCTTTGAGACGCTTTAATTCCGCTTGGGCTTTATCGCGCGCTTCTTTGGTGAATTTTGTTTCTTCAATGCTTTTGGCGAGCTCCGCCATTTCATCAGGGCCGTCATTGCCTAGCTCTGTCTGAATGGCCTTCATTTGCTCATTTAAGTAATATTCGCGCTGGGTCTTTTCCATCTGGCGTTTCACGCGGCCACGGATCCGTTTCTCAACGGATAAGACACTCATTTCGGCCTCTATCAAACGCAAGATTTTCTCTAGGCGTTTTTCAACTGACGCTTCGGCCAAAAGGCCCTGCTTTTCTTCAAGCGGCGCGTTCAGATGCACAGAGATTGTGTCTGATAATTTTGACGGAGAGGTAAGCTCCGACACAGATGTAGACACTTCTTCGGCAATTTTCTTATTCAGCTTGGCAAAGCCTGTGAACGCCTCAGATGCATTGGCAGACAGTGCTTTCATCGTGTCTGCTTCACCGTCAACATCGTCAACAACAGCGACGTAAGCTTCGATAAAATCTTTACTGTCGGTGAAGGCTTCGACGACGATGCGTTCTTCGCCTTCGACCAACACACGCACAGTGCCGTCGGGCAGCTTTAGGAGCTGTAAAATTTTGGCAATACAGCCGCGATCATAAACATCATCTGATGTCGGCTCATCCACAGACGGGTCTTTTTGGGTCAAAAGCACAATGCGCTTTTCGTCTCGCATAACCTCTTCCAACGCCGCAATGGATTTGTCACGCCCCACAAATAACGGCACGACCATATGCGGAAACACGACAATGTCGCGTAGCGGTAGAATCGGTGATAAAATTGTCTCTGGTGTCATATCAGGTGCATTTTCAGCCATAATCAATCCTTTTGACAGCATTTATGCTGCGTCCTAGTTACGATAGGTGGGGGACATTTGATGGGTTTTCAAGGCCAATCGGGTCATTTTAACGCGCTATAACAGTGCATTATGCCTGACGCGCAAAGTTGCCTCGTCTTTCACCGCTCGACCACATGAAAAAGGCGGCTAGGTCACCCTAACCGCCTTAAAACTTTAATCGGAAAAAGACTTTATGACGCTTTGTCAGCCTTCTTTTTCTTGCTGTCGCCATAGCTAAGCAATGGCTTGGCCGTTTTCGCAACCGCCTCGGCGTTTACAATGACCTCTTCGACACCGTCATAGGTCGGCAAATCGAACATGGTATCAAGCAAGATACCTTCCATAATGGAGCGCAAACCACGGGCTCCTGTTTTACGTTTGATCGCGCGCTTGGCGATGGCTGATAAGGCATCTTCCGCAAAAGTGAGCTTAATATCTTCCATCTCAAAGAGCGTTTGATATTGCTTGACCAGCGCATTTTTTGGCTCGGTCAGAATTTTAACCAGCGCGTCTTCGTCCAGGTCTTGCAGCGTGGCAATAACCGGCAAACGACCAACAAATTCAGGGATAAGGCCAAATTTCAACAGGTCATCCGGCTCGACCTCTTGCAAGATTTCACCAACACCGCGCTCATCAATGTTTTTAATCTTCGCGCCAAAGCCGATTGTGCTGCCTTCGCCGCGATTTGAAATCACCTTATCAAGACCGGCAAAGGCACCGCCGACAACAAACAAGATGTTGGTTGTATCAACCTGCAAGAACTCTTGCTGCGGATGCTTACGCCCTCCTTGCGGCGGAACAGACGCAACTGTGCCTTCCATAATCTTGAGAAGCGCTTGTTGCACGCCCTCACCAGACACATCGCGCGTGATGGACGGGTTATCAGATTTACGGCTAATTTTATCAACTTCGTCAATATAGACGATGCCGCGCTGTGCGCGCTCGACGTTATAATCAGCAGATTGCAACAATTTCAAAATGATGTTTTCAACATCTTCGCCGACATAACCAGCCTCAGTTAATGTCGTGGCATCAGACATTGTAAAGGGCACATCCAAAATACGCGCCAAAGTCTGCGCCAGCAGTGTTTTACCACACCCCGTCGGGCCAACCAGCAAGATATTAGATTTCGCCAATTCTACTTCGGGATTATCCGCCGCATGATTGAGGCGTTTGTAGTGATTGTGCACCGCAACCGCGAGCACGCGCTTGGCATGGGCTTGGCCAATGACGTAATCGTCCAGCGTTTCACAAATCTCTTGCGGGCTGGGCACACCTTCTTGCGCTTTGGAGATAGAGCCTTTGCCCTCTTCACGGATAATATCCATGCAAAGTTCGACACATTCGTCACAAATAAAGACAGTCGGCCCTGCAATCAGCTTTCTGACTTCATGTTGCGATTTTCCACAAAACGAGCAGTAAAGCGTGTTCTTGGATTCTGTTGTGCCTGATTTACTCATTTTTTTGTCCTTTTGTGCCCCACAGACTTATGCTGCGGTCACATGCCTTGCAAAGACGATGCCGAAATACCGTCCATTTTTCGCCCGTTATGACCAGCAATAAAACAGTTTTATTACAATTGCCTTACGATGCGTATCATTCCAACACCATTAGAGTGTTTGTGCAAGCCCAACTTTGCGCAATCGCAGCCGCTTAATCACCTGCGCCGAAAAGACGGGCTTGCGCCGTTACCTACTTATCTTCTTCACCGCGTGATGTGTAAACGTGATCAACAATACCAAAGTCTTTGGTTTCTTGGGCCGTCATGAAATGGTCACGGTCGAGCGTTTTCTCAATCATGGCATATTTCTGCCCTGTGTGTTTCACGTAAATCTCGTTAAGGCGCTTCTTCATTGCCAGTATGTCATTGGCATGACGTTGAATATCAGACGCCTGCCCCCGGAAACCGCCGGACGGTTGGTGCACCATGATACGCGCATTGGGTAGGGCGACGCGCATACCCGCTTCGCCAGCTGCCAATAACAACGAGCCCATAGACGCCGCTTGGCCAATACAGACGGTGGACACAGGGCATTTGATATATTGCATCGTGTCATAAATCGCCATGCCAGACGTCACCACGCCGCCGGGGCTGTTAATATACATGCTAATTTCTTTTTTCGGGTTCTCTGATTCAAGGAACAAAAGCTGCGCACAAATCAGGCTCGCCATACCGTCCTCAACAGGGCCGTTAAGGAAAATAATACGGTCACGCAAGAGGCGTGAGAAAATGTCAAAGGCGCGTTCACCGCGGCTTGTCGGTTCAATCACCGTCGGCACAAGGTTTAGCATTGTTTGCATCGGGTTCGTCGGGTCAAATGGGAGGTTTGTCATGGTCTATCCTTACTGGCCCCTAATCAGGGCTTTCTGCCACTGTGGGCGCAAAACATTACTGATATATTGAGAGTGTGCGCGCGATACGCAAGTGGCGAGCTGTCGCAAGGTGAATAAAATGTGCTTATTCCCGTGAGATAACGTCAGTTTTTCGTAACGCGTACGAAATGAGGGGGCCGTTATCGCCCCCTAACCCACAAAATCCCGTATTAAGCTGTGCACATTCACACGGGCGCGCAGCCGTGTCGCCAGCAAGTAAATCCCACCAAATTTGCGCTGTATAAACACTTTCTCTGCGGGTGGAACGTGCCACAGGTCCCGATCAGCCGCGAGTGCCATACCCTTTTCACGCATATCCAGCGCCACTGTATTCTGCCCAAAATCAAACGGCGCATCACGGCGCAGGGACTCTACCGCCATATCGATAATCTCAAGCACCGCCGCGCGCGCCGCCGGCGTCATATCCTTGGGCAAAAGCCCAATATCTGTTGCCACGACCAAAGTCTGTTCTGTGTCAGCGTCCAACACCGTTTTCAAAAGACGTTTATATCCGTCGGCCAAGCTATCGCTGATATCGCGGCTCGCCCCAAAATCAAGTAGCACAAGGCGTTCGCCGTCCGTCTCGTAACGGTAATTGGCAAAGTTTGGGTCGGTCTGCATGATTTGAAATTCAAACAATTCACGCAGGGTCAAGGTGATAAGGCGTTCCATTATGTGGTCACGCACAGCTTGCTCAGCCTCCGCCATATCTTCAATTGCCACGCTTTCAATATAAGACATGGCAAGAATGCGTTCTGTGGAAAATTCAGGAAAATGCGTCGGAACGATGAAATCGTCATCCGCCGCCAAAAGCGCGCCAAAGCGGGTCAGATAGGCGGCTTCCCTGACATAGTCCGCTTCTTGGTGCAGTTGTATGCGCCCCTCTTCAATGATGGGGCTGACGTCCATATGCGGCGGCAAGAGGCCTGACATTTTCAACAAGCCCGCAACATTATTCACGTCACTATCAATGCTTTCTTTCACGCCGGGATATTGGACTTTAATGGCCAATTCTTCACCGCTAAACAGCTTGGCGCGCTGCACTTGCCCGATAGAGGCTGCCGCCATCGGTCGGTAATCAAAGGTCGCAAACTTCATCTGCCAACCGTAATCCCACTCAGACTTAAGGACTGTGTCCAGTTGCGCGCGCGGCATATGTTGCGCGTCAGAGCGTAGCCGTGCCAAAATATCGGAAAGCTCCTTCGGCAGGAAATCCCCGCTATCCATAGATATCATCTGCCCAATTTTCATCGCCGCCCCGCGCATATTCGCGAGCTGCGTGGTTAGCTTTCGCGCATTAGACGGCGTTAGCAACAGGTCCGCCGCGCGGGGCCGTTTGCCAGACGCCAGCTGCTTTGCGCCGCCAGCAATCATATTACCCGCCACCCCCGCCGCCATACCGCCCAAGCCTGCAAGGCGAGACAGACGCCGCGTCGGCACGGCTTTACCGTCAGGGTGTTTGGGGGTTTCGGTCATGGGGGCCTTATTGCAGTCTTTACATGGATACGGCCATGCACCGCCGTGGGTTTAGTGTAGCCGCGGGTTAATTTAGCTAGGAAAGCACCCGATGACGCAAGTAAACCATAGTGTGATGTTACCGCATTCCCAATCATTTTAATTTATACTGTGTCGGCAAACATCCAAAGATGTTAGGCAATCATCATGCACCCCACCAAGGCCATACCGACCCGTAACGCGCTTCTTGATCTGGATGACAACGCTTTGCTGCGACATTGCCACCAAGAAACCTACCGCGCCTCTGGTCCCGGCGGTCAACATCGTAATACAACGGATTCCGCTGTCCGTTTGTCAGTCTTGGACGGCGCCGTCGTCGCCCTATGCGCCGATCACCGCTCCCAACATCGTAACAAGGCCGAGGCCCTAAGGCGCCTCCGCTCGGCCATAGCGATACAATTGCGGATGCCCGTGACGCCGGGCGGCCCGCTCGACCCGGCCTTATCACCCCAACAAGGCGCTTGGACACTCGGCAAAAAAGACCACCGCTATGCTAGGTTCATCGCAGGTTTACTGGACGTGCTTGCCCATCACGACTGGGTGATTGGTCAATCCGCCAGCGCGCTCGACATTTCAACGGGCAAACTCATTCGTGTGCTGTCAAAAGACCCCCATGCGTGGAACGCCGTCAACCAAGCGCGAGCAAAGATGAACCTCGTGAACCTGCGGCGACCGTGACACAATGCTAAGCCCTGCCCCCACCACCGCCACCGTCATCCATCAAACCCAAAAATGGCTCTCAGATGTCATTATTCAATATACCCTCTGCCCCTTTGCAAAGCGCGAACATGACAGGGGCCGCATTCATTATGAGGTGATTGAGACAGCTGATTTGCCCGCGCAGTTAGAGCAGCTCATGATCCAATGCGCCGCGCTGGATCAGGATATAAAGAGGGAAACGACCCTTTTGATATTTCCCTCAGCTCTCTCTGATTTTGAGGCCTATTTAGATATGCTCGACATCGCCAATGCCTTGTTAAAAGCCGAAGGTTATGAGGGGATTTATCAATTGGCGAGTTTTCACCCTGATTACTGCTTTGCAGGCCCGGCACCGGATGACCCCAGCCATTACACCAACCGGTCCCCTTACCCCATGCTGCATATTTTACGAGAGGCCAGCGTTGAGGCAGCCTTAAAAACCTATCCCAATCCAGAGACTATCCCCATCCGAAATATTGAATTGACGCAGCAGTTAGGGTTAGAGTTTATGAGGGCTTTGCTTGCCGATTGCTATGATTAGCGAGGGTTATGGGCGGCTATGATAAAGGAAACTAGCCAACAACATAAGACATCCCTTTGGGGTATCGCGTTTTAAACCCGTGAGTATAAATAGGGGAAAAAGATGGTTTATACTTGAGCAAGATAAACCGAGTACGCGTCCAGGGAACAAGGAAAACATAATCAGCGACCGTTTTTGAACCGTTTAATCAACTCTCTATGGCCTCGACCCTAACACCCCGTCACCCAATAAAAAACCCAGCCGTTAAGCTGGGTTTTGAAACTTAATCGTGTCGCAAACGCTATAACATCGCGTCTTCTTCAAAGAGTTTTTCTTCTTTGACTTTTTTGTCTTTGACTTCGGCTTTCTCAATGATCAGGTCGACGACCTTTTCTTCAAAGATGGGCGCGCGAAGCTGGGCAATAGCGTTCGGGTTCTTTTGATAGAACTCAATCACTTGCTGCTCTTGCCCAGGGTAACGACGGGCTTCGGCAATCATGGCACCTTGAAGCTCTTCATTGGAAATTGTGACTTCCTCTTTCTGGCCCATTTCAGCCAAAACAAGACCGAGGCGCACGCGGCGCTCAGCGATTTTGCGGTAGTCTTTTTCAAGCTGCTTATCTGTTTTCTTGGCGTCGTCTTCGTCAAGCTGACCCTGCTCTTTTTCCGCCTGAACCTGCGCCCAGATGTTTTCAAACTCGGCTTCGACCATGTTTGGCGGCAAATCAAAACTATGTGCCTTGTCAAGCTCGTCCAAAATCGCGCGCTTAAGCTTCATGCGTGACTGCCCTGCAAATTCTTGCTCTGTCTGCTCTTTGACCAGCTCTTTTAGCTTGGCCAGATCTTCAAGACCGAATTTTGTCGCCAGATCATCATCAATTTCGGCGTCTTTCGCGCCTTGAACTTCGATGACCTTAGTTGCAAAGACAGCGTCTTTGCCAGCCAAATCAGCGGCTTGGTATTCTGCTGGGAATGTGACCTTCACGTCCAACTCATCACCGGCTTTCACGCCGATAAGGCCTTCCTCGAAACCAGGGATAAACGCGCCAGACCCAAGAACAAGTTGGTGACCTTCCATCGCGCCGCCGTCAAACGGGACACCGTCAACGGAGCCAACAAAGTCGATAAGCACGGCGTCGCCGTCTTTCGCTTTGGCTGTTTTAGCTTTTTTCTTATAGGTTTTCTGACCTTCGGCCAATTTACCGATACGCTCTTCGAGCACTTTATCATCGACTTCGGCCGTGAGCTTGGTGAATTTCATTTTTGAAATGTCAGCAATGTCAAATTCAGGGATAGTTTCAACGGTCAGTTGATATTCTAAATCAGCTTTACCTGTTGTAACGTCTTCACCATTCGCGCGAAGGTCAACTTGCGGCTGACCGGCTGGGCGGAGCTTATTGTCGTTAATCGCTTGCTGGCTGGTCTCATTCACGGTTTCCTCAACGAGGTCCTTCATGATGGATTGACCAAACATCTTGCGGATATGGGCCACAGGCACTTTACCGGGACGGAAGCCTTTGAGAGATACTTGCGGCTGCATCTCTTTGATTTTGGCTTCTAGCTTTGTGTTCAAATCCTCTTTGGACACAGTGACAGCGAATGTCTTGCTGAGGCCCTCAGATTTTAGTTCTTTTACTTCCATGGTTCGTCCGTCCATTTTGCGGCGCATACACGCCATTATCTTGTCATAGCCGCTATAAGTGCCAAAGGCCGCATGCGCCTCTTGTAACAAGACACAGCACGACCCAACATTTGCAGCCAAATTGCGAGCGCGTTATGTCACGGTGTCCCATCCGTTGCAATGTCTATCGGGGGAATTATGCAACGAAATTCAGCGAAAATTCTTGCTATCACCGCGCGAATGGCCATGTTTGGGATGATTTAGTCGTGTTTTGCAGCCCGGAGCGCATAATTCATGGATATGTTGCCCGATTCCTTGCTGTTTCTATACGGCTCCATATTGCTAGGCCCGTTTGTTCAAGAGGACGCTGCCGTGCTCTATGCCGCTGGCCTTGCAGAGAGCGGTAAACTTCCAAAAATTGCTGTCTTTCTCACTATATGGCTGGGGCTTTGCTTGTCTGATTACTGGAAATATTGGCTGGGCTGGTGGGCTCTAAAACATCCCCAAGGTCAAAAACAGGCACAAAAAGACAAAGTCATCGCCATGGGCGACAAAGTCCAAGGCAATTTGTTTAAAACGCTGCTTGTTGGGCGGTTCATCCCACTCGCGCGTATCCCGACCTACTTTGCTTGCGGCTATTTCCATGTGCCCTATTGGAAATACTGCCTTGGTATAACCATCACGGCGCTACTGTATATTACAGTCGTCTTTACCGTGGTCGCCACGCTCGGCATGGTTATGGGCGAACATCTGAAATGGATATTACCCGTTGTAGCGATTACAGTGTTACTGACCGTCATCGCGACATATTTCATAAGGCGGCGAACAGATGAGTCCTAACGCGCTCTTGCCGTCAGCTTGGCCTTTATCCCGCCTTCGGGACGAAGCGTCACGGTCATGAGCGGGCGAGGATAGCAATCAGCGGATATATCAATGTCGTAATCGCGCACCAGTGTCGCAAGGCCCATCACCGCCTCCATAATCGCAAAGGCCATGCCGACGCAGATACGCGGGCCTGCACCAAAAGGCATAAACGGTGCGCCTTTATTGCGAAGGCTGGGGTCGCGCAAAAAGCGGTCAGGGTCAAAGGCCAGCGGATTACCCCACAGGCGGTCTGTGCGGTGCATGATGTAGTTATTTAAAATCACCACATCATTAGGCGCGATATCGCGGCCATAAAGCGTGGTCGGCTCGATACATTCACGGTTCAATATGGGCGCAGGCGGGAACAGGCGCATGGTCTCGTCAATCACAGCGCGGGTAAATGGCAGGACGGCCATATCATCATAGCTGATGTCGCCATCAGGGCGCACAGCGTCGACTTCGTCCCGCAGGCGCGCAAAGGTCGCGCCGTGCATACCCGCCAAATATAGCGCCCAAGTCAGGGTCAGCGCCGTGGTTTCATGCCCCGCAATAAAGAACCCGATCAGGTTATCCCGCCGTTCGCGGCGACTAAGCGCGCGACCCGTATGCGGATCCGTGGCAGACACCAAAAGCCCCACCAGATCACGCGCGTCAGTGTCATCAACACGGCTGTCCAGCAGGTCATCTGCGGCGGCTTTCAATGCTTTTAACGCCCGCGACCCGCTGGGCGGGATGGGGCGCGGCATCCAGCGCGGCATGGGCAGAAGGTCATCAGGCCGCAGCGTACCCGCTGATGTCACCACTTTGCGCGTGGCCGTTTTCAATCGTTCGCGGTCCATGCCAGATGGGTCGCCCAGCAGTGTTTTAGCCAGCACGTCAAAGGTCACGTCCGCCATGGCGGCGTTAAGCTCAACCGAGCCGCCCTCACCTATTTTAGCTTTGAAATCACGCAGCACATCCGCAATCATCGGCGCAAGGTCGGCCATATGGCGTTTCGCAAATATTGGCGCGACGGCGCGGCGTTGGGTCTTCCATTGGTCACCGCCAACGGACAACAGGCCCTCTTTGGTCGCGGGGCCCAAGATACGGCCGTCAATCGGGGCTTTTTGAAATTTCGCGCTCTCCGTTCCCAGCACTTGGAGCATGCCGACGGGGTCGCTGACCACATGGGTGCGATACCAAAAGGTCTTGAGACTGACGATTGGTTGCGCGTAAGCGAGCGGACCAAAGCCCTCAAGCGGGTTTTTCAAGAACTTATAGGTCGATTGCACAAAGCTTTCTTTCCCCGTCAGCGGCTTAGCGTGCGGCGGATAAAAAAGCCCGTCAGAAGGTTTGGATGCTGGGGACGCTGTCATAATATCATTACGCGCGGCGGTGGGGCTTGGTTTACACCAGTTTGTGTCACGCCCGCCCGTGTCACGAATATCCATGCCGCTCTCTTATATTTGATGCGGTAATTCCGGGCGCTTCGCCTATAGTCTCTCCATGAGCTTTTTGAAGTGGGCATTTTTAATAGTGGCTGCGGCCTCATTGGTCGCTTGCGAGACTGTGCCGCGCGCACAAGGCATATCCATTTCCGACATAGAGACTGACCCGCGCGTGCTTACCTTCACGCTCCCCGCCACGCCGCATGGCCGCATGGTAATTGACGCAGGGTTGCCCAACGGACGGCAGGTTAATTTGATGTTGGATACGGGTGCAACCCATTCCGCGCTTTACGCGTCAGAATGGGAACGCCTGGGGCAGACAATGGGCCAGACGACGGGGCAAACAATGGGCCAGACAATAGGTAAGGCCGTTGACGGGCAACAACAGGTGCGCATTCACGGCATGCTGGCGGCGGACATTCAACCACTTGTGACGCTGCCGACGCTGAGATTGGGCACAGCCACCCTCAATGACGTGCCTATTGCACGCCTGAATAATCCAGAGCGTAAAGCCCGCGATAAAGAGCTGCACGACGGCATTTTAGGGATGGATATATTGTCCCAATTTCATATCTATGTTGACCGGCCACAGGAGGTCTTAAAGCTCATACCCAAAGACATGGGTATGATATCTGCACCGCCAAGTTGGCGGGTCGTCACCCTTAAACCCAACCCATTTTTAGAGGACGGACGACAGCTCCATTTTATGGATGTGCGGCTTGGCAATGCGCTGACGCCTGCGCTTCTGGACACGGGATCTGAATTTAATTTGATGAATTGGAACACATCTCGTTTTCCGCAACTCCGCGCTGTCAAAAGCCGACTCTTGAAGAAATGGGAAATCGAAGGCGCGGTCGGTACGTTTCAACCCGTCTCAAAAATTCGGGCCACAGATTACCGTGCTGGGCAAAAACTTTTTGAGGGCACAGAGTTCATTGTGCTCGATTTCGAGAGCCTTAACGTGCTTGGGATAGAGGATAACCCGTTTATCATCATCGGCGCAGACGCGTTAAAGAATGAGCGCTATATCCTTGATTTTGAACGCGATAAGCTGATTTTTGCGCCCACTGATGAAGAGCGCGAATATAAGTCGCGCGGGTCAATGCCAACATTTTCAAGACGGCGTCGGAAGTAGCCAATAAAGGACAGTTTTATTGGGTTTCATTAAATGTGAAGTCGGGCAAACCATCCAACGCCTTTTTCAAAGCCTTGCCCCATCCTGTTGAAATTGTACGCACGTATTTATCATCGCGTTTAAACCGCTTCTGCATACCAAGGGTCAGGCTATCGGCTTCATACGTCATCAAATCCAGCGGTAAACCAACAGACAAATTCGCCTTTATCGTCGAGTCAAAAGACACGATCAGCAGGCGAACCGCCTCTTCAAAGCTCATCGTTGGGTCTTGGGCGCGCACTAATATGGGCCGCCCGTATTTTGTCTCGCCAATTTGGAAAAACGGCGTGTCGTTTTGCGCCTCAATAAAGTTGCCTTCGGGGTAAATCATAAAAAGGCGCGGCGCCATGCCTTTGATTTGACCACCCAAAATCAACGTTGCGTTAAAGGCCGACTCTGCGGTCTGCCCCGTATCGGAATTGGCTTGGATGACCTCTTTTAACGTCTTGCCAATCAGGCGCGCAACTTGAAACATCGTTGGAACGGCAAGGATAGACGGATCACGATCTTCCGGCACTTTCGACCGTTCGTCCAGCACACTAATCAACGCTTGGGTGGTCGCCAGATTACCGGCCGTCATCAATGTGATAACGCGGTCACCTTCGACATGCCAGCTATGCATTTTTTTAACCGTCGCAATGTCATCAACACCAGCATTTGTGCGGGTATCAGACATGAAGACAAGCCCTCTATTCAGGCGCAAACCAACACAATATGTCATGAATTATTCTCTTATTGTTGCACTTGCACGTCGACAGAAATTGATTCGTTCTGGCCGCCAAATGTAAGCCCAGAGATAGGCGCTGCGGCGGAATAATCAAGTCCTGTTGCCACACGAACATAGCGACTATCAGGGGAAATTTGATTGGACACATCAAACCCTGTCCAGCCCAGTGTTGGCACGTAAACTTCGGCCCATGCATGGGTTGCGTCCTGTGCAATTGTGTCGTTCATCATTAAATACCCACTGACATAGCGCGCAGGAAACCCCGCACGGCGCGCAGCAGCAATGAAAATATGACTATGGTCTTGGCAGACCCCGGCCCCGGCCTTAATCGCATCCTCCGCTGTGCTCATCGCGTCCGTTTGTCCGGTCTCGTAACTGACGCGTTTCCCGATGAGTTTGGATAATTTATGCAGCTTATCCAGATCTGTGCCCTCAAAGGCTGTAAATTTTTTGACCAGTTTTTCCACGCCGACACCGGGCGTCGTTAACGGTGTATCGCGAAGATAAAGCCAAAGCGGCGCATAGCCCATATGCGCGCCGACAACTCCGTGATTATCCAAAATCTCGACTTGCCCGCGCGAGGTAACGGTCAGGTGTTTTGCGCCCCTATCAAGGCTGATTAAGGTGACGGTGTTTTGGTAATGATCGGTAAAGACAGCTTCTTCCTGTCCCCCATCAAAAGTCAGGGTCCAGTTTTTAACACGCTGGCTATCGCCGGATAAGGGCGTCAGCCGGATTTGCTGCAAGCCGTAATGCGGCGCTTCGTCAAATCGATATTCCGTTTTATGTGCAATATCTAAAATCATGGCTAAGCGTAAAAGCTGTAATCGCTTTCTATTTGTGCTCCCAATGCTTGGTTTTGGCGCAGGAAGTTAGTGATAAATTCATGAAGGCCTTGCGCCATAACGCTGTCAATTGTTTGCGATTGCAGACTGTTCAATAAGGCTTCGGACAATGTCTGGCTTTCATGTTGTGTGCCATATGCCCGGTTTAAGTGACCCAAATTATGGGCAATTTCGCATTGGCAAAACATGAGCGAACGCGGCATAGACCGATCAAGCGTCAGAAAATTGGCGATGCTTTTGGGACTGATCGCTCCCTTATTGACCCAGCGGTAAGACCGGTTGGCCGAAACAGACCGCAATATCGTCTCCCATTGAACATTATCCAACGATCCGCCGACCAGCGACACAGACGGCAATAAAACATGATATTTAACGTCCAATATTCGTGCCGTATTATCTGCCCGTTCAATGAACATGCCCAACCGTGCAAAATCGAAAATATCGTTGCGCAACATTGTGCCTTGCAACGCGCCTTCGACAAGCGCGGTTTGGCGTTTGATGAGCGCCAAAATTTCGGGCAGACCTTTGGGCGTCACAGGTTTTTTCAACGCCTCGCATATGTTCAACCACGCCTCGTTAACCGCCTCCCACACTTCGCGGGTCAGTGCCGTTCGGGCCGTTCGGGCATTAGAGCGCGCCAAATCAATCATAGAGCGCACACTGGCCGGATTATCTTTCTCCCGCAGCAAAAAATTGATGACAGAGGGGCCGTCATACGTGTCGTGCAGCGTCTCAAATTTGCTTTCCATACCGGCGGCTTTGATGATGGATTGCCATTCATCCTCGGCAGATTTTGACCGCGTTAGTGCGATGTAAAATCCGGCTTCGGTCAAGCGCGCCGTATTCTCGCACCGTTCCATATATCGGAACATCCAAAAAAGGCTGCCTGCTGTTTTTCCGAGCACCGCCTAGTCCTCCAAAACCCAAGTGTCTTTGGTTCCGCCGCCTTGGCTGGAATTGACAACAAGCAATCCTTTTTTCATAGCGACGCGGGTTAGACCACCGGGTGTCGTGATGATTTTATCTGGGGCAACCAAAACAAACGGGCGCAAATCAACATGGCGCGGGGCCAATTCACCCTTGTTTAATATCGGCGTCGTCGACAGAGCCAATGTTGGCTGCGCGATATAATTGCTAGGGTTCTTGCGCAGTTTTTTGGCAAAGCGGTCAATTTCGGCTTTGGTCGAGGCTGGCCCGACCAGCATACCATAACCGCCAGAACCGTGCACCTCTTTGACGACAAGATCGCCTAAATGCTCCAGCACATATTTAAGAGAGTCCGGATCTGAACATCGCCATGTTTCCACATTTCTTAACAGCGCTTTTTCGCCGGTGTAAAACCGCACGATGTCGGGCATGTAAGAATAAATCGCTTTGTCATCAGCGATGCCTGATCCGGGGGCATTCGCAATCGTAATTCCGCCTGCGCGGTAAATATCCATAATACCTGGAATGCCAAGCATTGATTCAGGCTTAAAATTTAGCGGGTCAAGATAATCGTCATCAACGCGACGATAAAGCACATCAATGGGCGTGTAGCCCTGCGTGGTGCGCATGCACACTTTCTTATCTCTAATGCGAATATCATTGGCTTCGACAAGTTCAGCCCCCATTTGATCGGCCAGAAACGCGTGCTCGAAATAAGCAGAATTATGAATACCGGGAGTCAGCACAGCTATGACGGGCTTATCGGTGCAATGTTTGGGCGCGCAAGCCTCTAACGATTGACGCAAAGTTTGCGGATAATTATTGACGCGTTGAACTTTGTTTCGCGAAAACAATTCTGGAAAAATTTGCAGCATTGTTTCGCGGTTTTCCAGCATATAAGACACACCAGACGGTGTACGGGCATTATCTTCTAAGACAAAGAAATCATCCGCCCCGGTCCGCACAAGATCGACGCCCACAATATGGGTATAAACTTTTCCCGGCGGGGTCACGCCAATCATTTGCGGCAAAAACGCGTCGTTATTTTCAATAAGCGCGGACGGCAATATGCCCGCTTTCAGGATTTCCTGATTATGGTATATGTCGTGCAAGAACGCGTTAATCGCTTTGACGCGCTGCTCTATCCCAAGGGTCAGGCGCGCCCATTCGCGCGCAGCGATAATGCGCGGAATAATATCAAACGGGATTAACCGCTCATCCGCATCGCGTTTTCCGTAAACATTAAAGGTGATACCCGTACGCCGAAACACAGCTTCGGCTTCGGTCATTTTGCGCTTGAGCAATTTTTTATCTTGGCTTTCATACCACGCGTGATAGCTGGCATAGCTTTCCCTTGGGGCGCCGTTATCCAGCATCTCATCAAAAAAATCCATCATCCCCCCTGTTACTCCACCATAGGTCCGCCGCTAAATATAACAAGTTTTCCTTGAATAATTAGGGATTTAGCGGTGCCGCGCACAAAACTTGTGCTGGATAGAAGGGGTGATAGTTAAAACCGATAAGCAGATTTTAACCCGATTAGGACGGGGTGTGAGGATTGGGCAGCATAGGCCATATTGTGTCGAACCACCGCAGCATGGACTCCGGGCCGCTGCGCAGCGGCGAAATGACAAAACTATTGGGGCGGTGCATAACTCAAGAGACCTCCGCCTTCGCTGAGGATATGGACATAACCAAGTTTAAAAAGACACACCGCACTCCTCGCAAGGCGGGGATATTATTGACGGCACTAACGCATCGTGACTAGGTGGCGCATTATGCATACCCCTGTGCATAACCCTGTGGACAGCGTGTGCAAAACGCTACCCTTACGCCCTACCCTTTCTGATATGTCCGGCGGCAGCGGTCCCCTAATCGCACGAGGAGTTCATAGTCAATCGTGCCGATGGCGTTGGCGTCGACCGTCAGGTTTTCGCCGCGAAATTCTGCCCAATCGCCAAGGCCTGGGGGCTTGGTAAGGCGGGTGATATCGACAATGGTCAGATCCATAGAGACGCGACCAATGATTGGGACGCGTTGTTTGGCGAGCGTGACAAAGCTGGTTTTACCCTTCGAGCCTGATAGCCCGCTAGCCGCAACGGGGACACCGTCGGCATAGCCTGCGCCGAGCACAGCAATTTTCATATCAGAGTCTGCGCGAAATGCGCCGTTATAGCCAATCGTGTCGCCAGCCTTGACGTTACGGATTTGCAGCACAGGTGCCATGAGAGACACCACGGGTTCTGTGTCTTCATTATTAGCTTTTTTCGTTGCCTGCCCGCCGTAGAGTGAGATGCCGGGCCGCACGAGTTGGAAGTGATACTCTTTGCCCAAATACACGCCCGCAGAATTGGCGAGTGACAACGGCATGACGGGAAAACGCGCGGCGATACGGCGAAAACGGTCAAGCTGCTGCGCGTTCATCGGATTATTCGCATCAGGCGCACAGGCCAGATGGCTCATAATAAGGTCAGGACCGAGGGATCCCAGCAGCGCTTGGTTCTTGGACAGTGTCTCGGACTCATCGAGTGACAGGCCTAGGCGGTTCATCCCCGTATCAATATGCAGCGCGCAATAGGGCGCATGTTTCGCGCGGTCAGCCTCATTCGTCCAAATCCGCGCTTGATCGAGCGAGTTTATGACGGGCTTTAGCGTGAAGGCAAAGAACAGCGTCAAATCCTGCGGCGCGGGGCCGTTCAGAACATAAATCGAGGCGTTATCACCAATGGCTTCGCGCAGGATTTTACCTTCGCCAGCGGTCGCGACGAAAAACGTACGACACCCGGCCCCGTATAATGTGCGCCCCACTTGCTCGGCGCCCAGGCCGTAGGCATTGGCCTTCAGGCTCGCGCCAATTTTAGCATTGCCGACGCGGTCTTGAATGCGGTCATAATTGGCTTTGATCGCGCCCAGATTAATGCGAAGCGTCGGGCGTGTCGTGAAGCCCTGTTTATGCACGGAACGCTCTGGTCTTGACCCAGGATTTTTAGCCGAGCCCTGTTTGTCAAAAGACGGCTTGGCCTGAGTTTGCTTGGGTTTGTCAAAGCGTGGTTTATCACTGAACGATTTATCACGGCGGGGATTATCAAAGGATTTTTTCTTATCAAAGGTCTTGCCCGACCTAGCGGGTTTGCCGCCATCTCGACCCCCATCGCGTCCTCCGTCACGGGCACCATCACGGCCCTTGGCATCACGCGGTGTGTCGCGATTGCCCTGCCTTTTACGCTCTTGCGCGTCACGCGACATAGGTTGCGCGCCGTAGCGGCCCGGCTCTGTTTTAAACGGTTTTTTCACGGCGAGGCTTTCTGTAAACGCGGTCTCTGTAAACGCAGTATAGGGGCGGATTAATGCCCGATATTATCGTAACGATCATCTTGGGCCAAATCACCAAATTTCGTGATATCAGCCGTAAAGGACAGTTTGATGGTGCCGATGGGGCCGTGGCGTTGTTTGCCGACAATCACTTCGGCCTTACCGTGGAGGTCTTCCATTTGTTCCTGCCACTTCAAATGCTCTTCTGTGCCTTCGGACGGCTCAGCCCGCGCGACGTAATATTCTTCGCGGAACACAAATGATACAACATCGGCGTCTTGCTCGATTGATCCTGATTCGCGCAGGTCTGAGAGTTGCGGCCGTTTATCATCGCGTTGCTCGACCTGGCGCGAGAGCTGTGCGAGCGCGAGGATCGGAATATCGAGCTCTTTGGCGAGTGATTTCAAACCTTGCGTAATCATCGACACCTCTTGCACACGACCGTCTGACGCTTTTAACGCCGCCCCGCCCGTCAAGAGCTGGAGATAGTCAACAACGAGCAAATCAAGGCCCGCCATACGCTTTAGCCGCCGCGAGCGCGCCGCCAATTGCCCAATGGAAATACCGCCCGTATCATCAATATAAAGTGGGATGCGGTTAATTTCGTCTGATGCATCGCGCACATGTTCATATTGTTCGGGCGTAATATCACCACGCCGAATCTTATGAGACGGGATGCCGGACTGCTCGGCCAAAAGACGCGTGGCGAGTTGTTCGCTGCTCATCTCTAGGCTGAAAAAGCCGACGCGCCCCCCGTTGACGGTTTGCATAATGCCGTTTTCGTCTTTTTCTTCTCTATGTGCTTTGGCGACATTGAAGGCGATATTAGTCGCGAGCGAGGTTTTACCCATAGAAGGTCGACCCGCGAGGATGATAAGGTCTGATCGGTGCAGGCCGCCAAGCTGCCGATCAACATCCATCAATCCCGTGGACAGGCCAGACAGATGACCATCGCGCGTAAATGCGGCGGTGGCCATATTAATCGATTTAATCAGCGCGTCATGAAACGTCTCAAACCCGCCTTGGACTTGTCCTGTCTCGGCAAGGCTGAAAAGCTTGGCTTCCGCCTCGCCAATCTGCTGAACCGCAGTTTCTTCACTGCCAAGGTTTTTGGCAGACTCTGTGATTTCCGCGCCCAACTTAATGAGATCGCGTCGCATCGCATGATCGAAAATCAGCTTAGCATATTCAGGAGCCGCGATTGTCGCCGCCGCAGGCGCATTTGCAAGGAGCCGCGCCAGATATTCAACGCCGCCGATATCCTCAATTGTTTCGTCTTGGGAAAAACGGTCTTTCAAGACAATCGCATCGGCAAGTTGACCAAGTTCAATTAAACGCGCGATTTGCTCGTAAATACGGGCATTGACAGGGTTATAAAAATGTTTGGCTTGAACCACACCCGATACGCGGTGATAAATTTCATTATCATATAAAAGCGCACCCAGCAGGGCCTGCTCGGCCTCCCAGCTTTGCGGTGTAGTGTCGAGTTCAGTATCATTTGAAGCCCCGCCGTAGCCAGGGTCATTATCCATTGTGTTAGCCATAGCTTAACGTAACACGACCCGTCGCCAGCGCCTAGGCTTGCTTACAGAAATAGCCCGAAAAGACGTCCGCGCAGCTGTGTATATCCTGTGACTATTTCCAGCCCTTGATGATATCGCGCGCATATCGCCCAGATGACGTCAAATCGGCGTCTGTCCACGGGCCTGTCTTGGACGCGGTGGAGGTGAACATTGATGCGCCCTCATTCTTGCTACTGACGGCCCACATCATATGGGTCAAATCATGGCGGCGCATAAGAGCGAGCCAAGCCTCGCTTGATGCACGGTCAACGGCCCCGTCGCCGTCATAATTGACCGTGCCCCATTCGGTGACCATCACAGGCAAGCCCGCTTGCAAGGCGCGTTCTGCGCGGGCGCGCAAATCATCTTTATGACCTGCTGCGTAAAAATGCAGCGCATACATGATATTGGACGCCCCGCGTATCGGATTGGCAATCACCCGTTCTAAATCTTGGCTGTAGCTTTGTGTGCCGACAACGATGATATTATCAGGGTCATAGCGGCGGATGGTCTGTATCATTGTTTCCGCATAGGGTTTGATGACGGTATCCCAATCGGTCGAAACCAGCGGTTCGTTGTAAATCTCATAAATGATGTTGGGTGTGTGACCATATTTCTGCGCAAGATAAGCAAAGAACTCTTGCGCTTGCGGCACTGATTTTTCCGCTTCGTGGCTGTGATAATCCACGACCACGTAAATATTATTGGCTATGGCGGCTTGAATAATGGTTTCGGCGCGCGCCATATTCGCTTGCGGGTCGCGAAGCAGACTGCCATCGCCGTCCACACCAATAGAGGCCCGTATAATATCAGCATCCCAATCGCGGGCAAAATTCCGCACGGCTTGGGTGTTATAAAAGGCTTCTTGCCCCCAGCCCGTATTGCTCCAGAAGAAACTGGGGCCTGCGAAAGAGACGACTTCACCGTTTTGACTCACCAGTTTTGAACCACTAACGGCCAAGTGCCCATGCTGCTGCACAGGCATCACGCGGGTGACGCCAACCCATTGCATGGTCAAAGCATGGCTTAGTGCCGTAACACTAAACAGGGCCACAAGAAAAACAGCAGTAAAACGACGCATAATGGGGCTCTTAGGAATTGATGGTCTGCATTTGCAAATCCTATGCCAAATTAGGGCCATAATGACGACAGTTAACGCCGTAATTTCACCACATGACGCCTTTACTGTGACGCTGAAGCGCTTTATTGCAAAGCACAGAAAGACCCAGTTGGTCTGAGGTACTATATGGCTAAATTTATCAAACGTCTATTTGCATGGTGGGACGGCGCAACGCTGGGCACTTTACTTCAGATTGGCCGCAAGGGCGTGAAGGTCGGCGAAGATGACTACGGCAATAGCTACTTTGAGGAAAAGGGCGACGGCTATGATGGCCGCAAACGCCGTTGGGTGAAATATACGGGCTATGCTGATGCGTCGCGTGTGCCGCCCGAATGGCATGGTTGGATGCATCATATGTATGACACACCCCCATCCGAAGAACCGCTGAAGACTCAAAGCTGGGAACTGCCGCACCGCCCGAATATGACGGGCACAATCCACGCCTATAAACCCAAAGGCAGCCTTGACCGCGGCGGTAAACGCGCCGACGTCGCGGCGGATTATGACGCTTGGACGCCGGACGCTTAATGCGCTTTGCCTCTGTTATATCCGCGCTTGCGTTGTTAGCGCTAATCCCTGCGGCGTCTGCCAATAATTTGATGGGCGAAGCGGTGGTGCTACGCGCGCTAGATAAAGTGACCGCCAAGACCCAAGATTTCACAGTGCCCGTGGGCGATAGCTTGGATTACGGCTCACTGCGCGTGGACGTGAAACATTGCGAGAAACGCCCGCCAGAGGATATTCCAGAAACCTATGTATTTTTGCAAATCTTTGACGCGAAACTCGACGGTAAAGGCGAAGTCAGCGAGCCTGAGAAAGTGTTCTCTGGCTGGATGATGGGCTCTAACCCTGCCCTGTCAGCGTTGGACCACGGTGTTTATGACATCTGGGTGCTTGAGTGTAAGACCAAAGCCGCCTCTGAGACAGACGACGAGTTTTAAGCGCTAAAACTGGCTTTGACTTGCAGCGCAGGTTTAAGGATTTTCAGATAGTCTTCTTGGCTAATTTCCACCCCGCCCATGCTTTCCAAATGATCGGTCAGATACTGCGTATCCAGCAGCACAAAGCCGTTTTTATTCAACCGCTCTACCAGATACACCAACGCGATTTTACTGCCGTTGGGCTTGACTGAAAACATACTTTCGCCAAAAAACGCGCCGCCTAGCGCGATACCGTATAGCCCCCCGACCAGCCCGTCTGCATCGCAATGCGGGCTGTCCCATATTTCCAAGCTATGCGCGAAACCTGCCTCGTGAAAATGCTCATAAACCATTTGTAGGCTTTCGCTTATCCATGTCTCTGGATGCCCAACGCGGGGCGCAGCGCAATACTCCATCACGCGTGAAAAACAGTGATTGATTGTGACGTGATAATCGCCCCTCGCCATCGCCTTTTTTAAAGACCGCGAAATATGCAGCCCATCCAGCGGAATAATCCCGCGCATGTCAGGTTCAACAATCATAAACCCGTCTGACTCGCGCGTTTCCGCCATAGGAAACTGCCCTTTGGTGTAAAGGTCAAGAATGTCAGAGAGGCCAAATTGGGTCATGGCCGTTCGTAACGCGAGGCGCCGCCCTTAATCAACGAAGAAGTTCGCCTCATCGGACACAGACAGGTCATCATACCGCAGATAAATCGGCCTTCACCCGTTAAACAGCGGTTGACCCACGGCGTCAGTGTTTTACTCTATCCATATGAGCCAAGATTTGATGAATTACGAACAAATGACACAACTCGCCCTGCGCGGGGTCGTGCGCGATGCCATCCGCCGCGTGATCCGCGAAGACGGCCTGCCCGGGACGCATCACTTCTACATCACTTTCCTAACCCGTTACCCTGGTGTCGAAATCGACGAAAGCCTCGCCAAGAAATACCCCGAAGAGATTACTATTGTGCTCGAACATCAATATTGGGATCTTAACGCTTATCCTGAAGAGTTCGAGGTCACACTGAAATTTGGCGGCGTTCCGAAATATTTGAAAGTCCCCTATACAGCGGTGACGCGGTTCCACGACCCATCGGTCAGCTTTGCCCTGCAATTTGACCCGCCCGCGGAAATGGAACCCGCCCCGCCAACACTGGCAAAACTCCAGCCCAAAGCGGACGTCAAACCCGCAGCCAAAGCCAAGCCAAAGACAGCGGCAAAAGCTAAAGCTAATCCCAAAGATACGGATACGCCAGATGACGACGGTCCAGACGGTGGTGGTGACGGCGGCGGCGGCGAAAAAGTCGTCAGCCTAGATGCCTTTCGGAAGAAATAGGCAGATTTATAGTATAGTAACGTCATGACCGAGCCTGTCTCGTGTATCGATGCGGTGATGGTGCGTAGTAAAACCAACGCTTAATAGTGCGTCCTGCCCGAGCCTGTCTCAGGTATCCATCCGCAAAGCTCTCCCCTAGACGCAATAATAATACATGGATCACCGACACAAGGTCGGTGATGACGGTTGGCTTTTTGATGCCCTTCCCCAACAGACTTTACCCTTGAGATTCCTGCGCGCTGATTTATGCAGTGGCTACATCTATTGCCCGCGAGGATACCATGACAAAAACACGTATAGAAACCGATAGCTTTGGCCCCCTGAAGGTCCCGTCTGATCGATATTACGGCGCGCAGACGGCGCGGTCGCTGATTAACTTTCCAATCGGGATTGAAACCATGCCGCCGTCCATGATCCGTGCGCTGGGGATTATTAAACGTTCCGCCGCGCTCGCGAATAAATCGGCGAAGAACCTAGACGCGAAACGTTGCAAAGCCATTGTGAAGGCCGCGTCCGAAGTCGCGGAAGGCAAACTGGACGATCACTTCCCACTGTCGATTTGGCAGACAGGGTCGGGCACGCAGTCCAATATGAATAGCAATGAAGTTATATCAAACCGCGCGATTGAAATAATGGGCGGCGAGATTGGTTCCAAAGACCCTGTCCACCCTAATGACCATGTCAATCGTAGCCAATCCTCTAATGACACTTTCCCGACTGCCATGCATATCGCAGCCGCAGAGGAAATTCACCACTCGCTTTTGCCTGCGCTACAATATCTGCGCAATGCGCTGAATGACAAATCGGGCGAGTTTAAAAAGATTATCAAGATTGGTCGCACCCATACGCAAGACGCGACGCCGTTGACGCTGGGCCAAGAGTTTTCGGGCTATGTCGCGCAGATGGATAACGGTATTAAGCGGGTCGAGCGCGGCCTGAAAGAGCTTTACCCTCTCGCCCAAGGCGGCACAGCGGTTGGCACGGGGCTGAACGCGAAACCCGGTTTTGCCAAAGATTTTGCCGCCGAAGTCGCGGCCTATACCAAGCTGCCTTTTAAAACGGCCCCGAATAAATTCGAGGCGCTAGCCGCCCATGATGCCTTTGTCTCGGCTCACGGTGCGATCAATACGGTCGCAGTGTCATTGATGAAAATCGCCAATGATATTCGCTTTCTAGGCTCTGGCCCGCGCTCTGGCCTTGGCGAATTGTCCTTGCCTGAAAATGAGCCCGGCAGTTCCATCATGCCCGGTAAAGTTAACCCGACGCAGTGCGAAGCTATCACCATGGTCTGCACGCAGGTCATGGGCAATAACGCCACCATGTCCATCGCGGGCAGCCAAGGCCATTTTGAGCTAAACGTCTATAAACCCGTTATGGCCTATAATATGCTGCAATCGATAAAGCTGCTCTCTGATGCCTGCATGTCATTTACGGATAAATGCGTGGTGGGGATTAAAGCCAATGAGGACAATATCGCCGAATTGCTTGGTCGCTCTCTGATGCTTGTGACCGCACTGGCACCGACAATTGGCTATGATAATGCGACCAAAGTCGCCAAAACGGCGCATAAACGCGGCACAACCTTACGCGAAGAAGCCGTGCGCCTTGGCTTTGTCACGGAAAAAGAGTTCGATAAAGTCGTGCGCCCAGAACTGATGATAAAGCCGCGGTAAATCCATGCCCGGTGACAACGTCATAAAATTCGGCAAGGCCAAAAAGTCCCTCGCGCGGCAATCGCGCGAGAAAACGGCGGCGGCGAACCGCGCGCGCTTTGGACAGAAAAAATCCGCCAAGGAGCTGAAAAAGGCTATGGCTGAAAAGCTACAAGCCAAGCTCGACGCGCATAAAATTGAAGAGCCCGCAACTGATGCCCCTAAAAAGGGCGATAAAGACGATACCGTTTAAACGCGACATGGTCACGCCGCCTCAATCCGACGACATCAAACGCGAAAAACGCTCGCTGAGCCTTTATGGTCACCGCACATCGGTTGCGCTTGAGACCCCATTTTGGGCCGTTATTGATGACTATGCGCGAGACCAAGATATGTCGCTAGCAAGCCTGCTGGCCACTATTGATGATGGCCGCATCGCCGCCAAAAGCTCGCTGGGCTTGGCCGCTTATTTACGGGTGTGGGCGCTGCGGCAGGTGCAAAATCAATTGCCAAATGTTCAGTGAATTCAGCGAGCCTATGAAAATCGCCCATCCAGAGGACAGGCGATTTCAATTCAATCTTTGCGCGGCCGCTTAGTTGATAACGCCGCCCGTTTGAGACAACTTAATCAGCACTTCTGTGCGGCGGTTTAATTGCTCTTTCACGCCGTCCTCAGTTGGGATGAAGGGTTGAGTTTCACCCATACCGCTGGAGGTCACTACGGCCCGGTTCACGCCTTGGCGCACAAGCTCGTCCATCGCGTCTTTGGCGCGCCGCTCTGATAAACGCAAATTATAGCTTGCAGAACCAGAACGGTCCGTGTGGCCTACAACGCGGATGTTTTCAACATTACAGAATTGACCGATGTCTAAAATACGGTTGATCGTGTTTTGCGTTTCAGCAGATTGGCCTTTGTCGAATTCATAATAGATGATTTCTTGGCGATATTCCTGACCACATAGCTCGCCGAGGGTCACGTCTGATCGTGTCGCGCGACATTCGTTTTGATCATAAACCAAGGTTCCGTCTGAACATGTGAATGTTTCGCGCGTTGGGCATTGGGCGACATCCGTTACAATAGACCCATCCCAACACTGCATTTCACGCACAGGTTCAGAGACAATCTCCTCAGGGGGGCATACAACACCGCCAATGGGGGCCATTGGCAATTTCGAGACCATTGTGGTCATGCCGTCTTTCATAGCGTCCTTTGCCATTTTACCGCCGAGAGATGATGTCGTCGAACACGCCGTTAGCGCCAAAGCAGCAACACCAAGCGCTAAATACTGTAAAGTTGTTTTCATTTTTCTGTCCCAGATTATTTAGTTAACTTATGAAACCCTTAAACATGACCCCACCTTAACCTTAGATTAACCATCTTACTGCGCGAAAGGCATATAAAACTCAAAGCCGTTAGTAATCAAAGCGTTCTTTGCCCTTGCAAAATACAAGGCGAGCCCCCAATTAATGCGCAATCCGCCATATAAGAGGTATCCCATGAGCGCCGTATTTGACCGTATTAAAAAAGTTACATCAGAGAATGACATTGTGCTGTTTATGAAGGGCACACCGACCTTTCCGCAATGCGGTTTTTCCTCTACTGTTGTTCAAATCCTTGATTATATCGGCGCGGATTACGGCGCGGTGAATGTGCTGGACGATCCGGAAATCCGTCAAGGCATTAAGGATTACAACAATTGGCCAACCATCCCGCAAGTCTTTGTAAAAGGCGAATTTATTGGTGGATGTGACATCGTCAAAGAGATGTTTGAGAGCGGCGAGTTGCGCGATCACATGGTCGAAAAAGGCATTAAACTCGACGCTGCATAACCCGCCTATGCGGGGTGCTGAGTGTCCCGATAAACATGCTTAAAATCGCCTTAACCGTAATTTAACGCCCCATAAATCTGTTTTTGCTATGATTCATCATCGAAGTAGTAGCAGTGGGGCGTGACTATGGGCATGTTAAGTAGAAGACTTGCGCATAAAAATAAATTTGAGAAGAATCAGTTTTCGTCCAACACATTAAGGTTGATGGAAGACGGCAAGATATTCACCTTAAATTATAGATGGATCTTTGGCTCTGCCCTTTCGATTTTAATCGGCTTGTTCACCATGTACACAGCCATGCATTATCTGACAGCTTATGTCAGTCCAAAACAGATTTTATGGTCAAGCCAAAGCAATAGCGCCGCCAATCAAATGGAGGAAAACTCCATGGGTGTGGTCGACAAAGTCTTAGATAGTTTTACACGCGACCAAGCCTATATCCGCCGCGGTAAAGGATTGGCAGCGCATTACGTTATCCCTGAAGGCAAATCGATTGAACTGCGGATTGTTCGCTGCCAGCCGCAATTTATCGTCGAAGTGTTTCGCTGCACCGCTGGTGATCAGCAGATCATTACGCTAAATAAATCACGCAAAGGCGTTGAACGGCTATCGTTTAATCTGGCTGGATTTTATGTCTATCAATCCCGACTGATCAATAGCGACGGAACCCCGGCTGAGGATAAAACAGGCTACCGCGTGGTCTGGCACCGGGCCTAAAGCGCCGGCTACCCCGCCCCTAATGCGGTTTTGGCCATCGTGGTGACCGAGACATAATCCAATTTCCCCGTGCCTAGCACTGGCAAAGCATCAACAGAGATTATCTTTTTGGGCACAGATATTTCGGCCACGCCGTGCGTTTGCGCCCAGCGCAGTAATTCCGCGCGGTCAGGTTTGGGGTGCTCTGTCAAAAGAACAATGCGTTCGCCTTTTTTCGGGTCGGGCACAATGGCGGCGGCGTGAAGATAATCAGGCCAAACCGCAGAAGCGCAATTTTCCACCACAGTCAAAGACACCATTTCGCCCCCAATTTTGGCAAAGCGTTTGATCCGCCCGCGAATGACGTAATAGCCTTCCCGGTCAACAGACACCACATCACCCGTATCGTGCCACCCTTCATCGGGCGGCATGATTTGCCCCGGTTTATCAGGGGAAATATAGCCTTTCATAATGTTCGGACCCCGTACCCAAAGACGCCCCGCATCATCCAACCCTTCGACAGGTTCAATCCGGCTTTCAATACCCGGCAGCATTTTACCAATGGTGCCTGCGCGAATATCGCCGGGTTGATTGGCCGCCAAAACAGGCGCGCATTCTGTCACGCCGTAGCCCTCTAAGACCTCGATGTTAAAGCGGTCTTGCGCCGCTTTCCGGGTTTCCTCGCGCACGCGCTCTGCCCCGCACACCGCAATACGCAGAGAGTTTAGCCCGCCCTCTTTGCTAGCCCGCATGTAATGTTGCAGGAAAGTATCGGTTGCGAACAAAACCGTCGCTTTGGACGAAAATATGCGCTGTGCGATGGCTTTGGTTTGTAACGGCGACGGGTGAAGCACGACGTCATAGCCACTAAAGATCGGCCAAAGTGTGCCCGCCGTCAGGCCGTAGCAATGAAACGTCGGCAGGGCATTAAAGATTATGTCGCCATCATCCAGCCGCACATGTTGTTCAATCTGTTCAATATTGGCCAGGATATTGGCGTGACTCAGCACGACCCCCTTGGGATTTCCCTCTGTGCCCGATGTGAACAGGATAACACCCGTATCATCGGGGGATGGGCGGGGGATAAACGCGCTTGGCAGTATCGGCCCCAGCACAGCACGAATTTTACCGCCAATGCCAATCTGCTCTTTTAAATCTTCCAAATAGAGAACCGTGACATCGCCCGCTAATGCCGTCAGTAAATCAGATAGCCCTGCGAGCTCGATAAATTTGCGGGATGTCAAAACCGTCTTAAAAGGGGCGGTTTTGGCGGCTGCTTTTAAGTTTTTAAGACCCGCTGTAAAGTTCAACATGGCTGGCGTGCGGCCCGCCGCGTGAATAGTCAAAAGGGCAATGACCGCCCCCGCCCCCGTTGGCAAAAAATAACCAATAGTCTCGCCTGATTCTGTGTGCTTTTTCAGTGGCGCAGACAGGGCAAAGACCGCTTGGCGAAGCTCCCCATAGCGAAAAACGCGACCATCCCCATCGGTGAGGATGTCATGGCTCGCCCCGTGGATTTTACACGCTTCCAAAAACGCGCCCAACAAATCACGCCGAATACGCGCCTGCCCGCGCGCCGATAACGCCTCTGATTCTAAAAATACCGTTTCCACTAACGTCCCCTGTTATTATGGGGTTAGGCTAGCGCATAAAGCCAAGCAGTGCAAAAGGCAGTATAGGCGCGATGGAGCGGCACGCAGTCGCTGGCAGGGGGCGTGAGGTCAATGTCTTAGTTGAGGTGATTTTGGGACGCTTAGGGTTTGGTTTAATAGAAACATCCTCATCTAAGCGCTCAGCTATGGGTAGAACAATCCTCATAGCGGACGTAAGCAGAACGGCAGATAGCATTTAAAAAGACCTTGCCGAACGAATGTGTGTGAGAATTCAGTTATTAATTTCATCCCAACCAAAAACATCTTCTAAGTTCACGCCGAAGACTCTTGAGATACGAAATGCGCTCTCCAGCGAAGGTGAGTAATGTCCTTTTTCAATTGCAATAATCGTTTGCCTTGAAACACCAACCGCCTTTGCAAGAGTGGCTTGACTCATTTGTCCATTCTCCGCTCGCAACTCACTAATTCTATTGGATATTGGGGGTGGCTTACCCACTATAAGGCTTTCTACGATACAAGTAAATTTGCGCGGTATAGTCCACTAAATGCCCCATAATCAGAGCAGCCATAACGCCGAGTAACATGTCGCTCGATCTCGCATCAAAGAAGTATGCCAGCATTGTGATGATTAGAATGATGCTTGTTACGACGCTGGCCCAGCGTGTGCTATGCAAAGAAATTAGCTTGTCTCGTTCATCCAGTAAATCATTCGCTTCACTCAGATTAGAAAGCGCCGCAACGATGGCCCCAACTATGGCAATAATAGTCAAGATGACGACAAATATTACAGTTAGGGCGATAACAGCGGGTTTAGGAACCTGTTCCGTAGCTGCAGAGACATTGAACATGGTATAAAAATAGAATCCACTTGCTGTGAGTAAACCTGCAACCATCACCCACGCCATTTTTTCTCTAAAGTTGACCACTCTTCTATTATCTTCAACCTGCATCATTGGATCTCCCTGCAATTTCAAAATAAGGCGTAGTCTAATATTTTTAACATGTCAAATATATTAGACATACAATTGAATTCCAATTTAGGTTGTTTGACCTAATCCAGATTTATGTGCTTGGATCTATTGTGATACCGGTTTCAGGTCCGCTTTGCCCCCACAACGAACCTCAACAGACCCGCCCCCCCCATAAAAAAAGCCCCCGCATTTGCGAGGGCTTTTTTATATTTAGACTGTCGCCCCACTCAGCGAGATGACTAGCGTGAATAGAATTCGACGACGAGGTTTGGTTCCATTTGCGCTGCATAGGGTACTTCGTCAAAGCTTGGGATGCGCGTGAATGTCGCTTGCATCGCTTTGGGGTCAAGTGAAATATATTCTGGCACATCACGTTCAGCCGATTCGAGCGCTTCGAGGACAAGGGCCATTGTGCGTGACTTTTCGCGCACTTCAATCACGTCACCTTCTTTACAACGGTAAGACGGGATATTGACTTTCTTGCCGTTGACTAGGACGTGGCCGTGATTGACGAACTGACGCGCGGCAAACACAGTTGGCACGAACTTCGCGCGGTAAACAACGGCGTCAAGACGGCGCTCTAGAAGGCCGATCAACTGCTCTGATGTATCGCCGCGCTGACGCGTGGCTTCAAAATAGATGTTGCGGAACTGTTTCTCTTGGATGTTACCGTAGTAACCTTTCAGCTTTTGCTTGGCACGTAGCTGTGTACCGAAATCAGACAGCTTAGACTTACGACCTTGGCCGTGCTGTCCCGGAGGGAAAGGGCGCTTATTAACGGGTGACTTGGGGCGGCCCCAAATGTTTTCACCCATGCGGCGGTCGATTTTATATTTGGCTTGAATACGTTTGGACATAGCTGTCCCTTTTCTTAAAGCGTGGCCCGGCGATTTGACCTATTCAAATCGCGATAGAAACGGCGGCACCACACCAACCCGTAAAAATCCCTAAAAGGGATAGCGGGCTTTTAAGGCTTACGCCCGTTGCGTCAAGCCAAAATAGCGCAAAATACAGCCAAATCCAGCTTGCCGAGCACGCCGTCACGGCGCATAGCGAAATGATGAGCCCCTCGCCGCCACATAACAGCCAAACATCCGTCTGGAGCCATGGTCTTCTGGCGGGCATAGCGGCCTATACGATATGGGGGTTCTTTCCCATTTATTTCAAAATGACCGAGGAAGTCGGCGCGCTGGAAATCCTCGCGCACCGCATATTATGGTCTGTCCCTTTTGGGCTTTTGATTATCGCGGCACGGCGGCAATTCCCTGACGTGGGGCGGGTCTTTAAGAACCCGAAAATGCTATTCTGGCTGTTCATTGCCGCTATCGCGCTGGCGGCAAATTGGGGCATGTATATTTGGGCCATACAGATTGACCAGATTTTCCAAGCCAGCCTTGGCTATTATATCAACCCCCTGCTCTACGTGCTGGTTGGTGTCATGTTTTTTGGTGAAAGACTATCAAAGCTTCAAATTTTAGCCGTGGTCTTCGCCGTTATTGGCGTCACGATACTGGCCGTTTACGGCGGTGTTTTTCCAGGCATATCGCTGTTTCTCGCCTGTAGCTTTGGACTCTACGGCGTCATCCGCAAACAAGTCGACGTCGGCGCTATGCCGGGCTTGCTAGTCGAGACAATTGTCCTGCTACCCGCAGCGATTGGATACCTCATATATCTGGGACAGACGGGCACCATTGTCTTTGGCCCTGCGCCAAATCACGGCGGGCTGTCTATATCGCTATTGATGCTAGCGGCTGGCCCCATAACTGTGCTGCCGTTGCTCTGCTTTGCGGTGGCGGCGCGCAAATTAAAACTGTCCACGCTGGGATTTTTGCAATTCATCGGCCCGACCTTGCAGTTTTGCTGCGGCCTTTATTACGGCGAGCCGTTTACTCGCGCTCACGCATTATGTTTTGGCTTTATTTGGATCGCGGTGTTGATGTTCATGTGGGACGGCCTACGAAAGCGGCCCGCACCAATTGCCTAGCCTATCCGCGATTACCCGACATAAAGTCAACGAAATAGGCCCCGCCTTCTGAACCCGCGAAATAACCGAGCAAATAAGCAATGAAGATAATCATTAATTGCGTTGCGAATAAAAATGCGCCTTCAATAAGGCGGTTGGGCGGCGCGTGGCGACGTTCTGTCTTGCTAATATCCATGCGGGACCGCACCATGAACAATGTCGAGACCAGCGCTAGCAGCGGAATTAATACCGCAGAGGCGAGTTTAAACCCGGCAATCGCTGCCATAATAATACAGGCATAACCGACAAATTTTGAATATTTTCCGAGCATTATGTGTCCTTATCCTTCGGCGCGCTTTTAGCGTTTTGGGCCTGATGCGCAACCCCGCGCCCTTTGGCCAGCGCTTTAATCATGCCGCGCATGGTGCGCACTTCTTGTTCTGTCATTTTGGCCCGTGTGAACGGCGCGCGAATATTGCGGCGCATCAGGTCAGTCTTGGTTGTCGGGAAGAAAAAGCCCGCTTTTGATAATTCGTCCTCTAGATGTTCAAACATGCGCACCAAATCTTCGCGCTTGGCGGGCGCGGATTGTACGTCATCAAACACAGGCGGCGGCGCGGTGGATTCTGACGCTGCCCAGATATAGCTAAACACTCCCACGGCCTGGGCGAGGTTCAAGGACTGAAATGCGGGATTAATCGGATAGGTGATAATGGCATCGGCCAGCACCACATCATCATTGGTCAGACCCGCCTTTTCTGGCCCAAACATTATGGCCGTGCGTCGACCCTGTGCAATTTCGGACCTCAACTCACCGCCGACAACATCTGTGCCGACTACGGGCAGTTCCATTTCACGGCGGCGCGCGGTGGCGGCCAAGCAGTAATTGATATCAGCCAGCGCCGATTCTGTGTCGGGATAAAGCTTGGCATTATTCAGCACATCAATCGCACCTGCCGCCAAGGCATCCGCCGCTGGATTGGGCCAACCGTCACGCGGGGCAACCAAGCGCAATTCTGTCAGGCCAAAGTTTAACATGGCGCGACAGGCCGCCCCGATATTTTCACCCAGTTGAGGTCGCACCAAGATTACAGCGGGAATATCGCCCGCCGTAACCGGCTTTGCCACGACCTTGCCTAATTGGTCTTTTGTTGTTTTTCCCATTGCCTGTTTCCCGTTACGGTCTTTGCATGACCTATACTTGTTATGTGCTGCAAAAGGCGGTAGACACCGCTGAAATTTACACACGCGTTACAGAGGTAAACATGGCTAAAATCAAGGTAAATAATCCTGTTGTGGATATGAACGGCGACGAAATGACTCGCATCATGTGGGATATGATCAAAGAGCGCCTTATTCTGCCTTATCTGGATATTGAACTTTTGGATTATGATCTCTCTATCCAAAGCCGTGACGCGACGAATGACCAAATCACAGTCGACGCCGCCAACGCCATTAAAAAGCACAATGTCGGTATTAAATGCGCCACCATCACCCCGGATGAGCAGCGCGTCGAAGAATTTGACCTTAAGAAAATGTGGCGCAGCCCGAACGGTACGATCCGTAATATCCTCGGCGGTGTTGTCTTTCGCGAACCCATCATCTGTAACAATATCCCGCGCCTTGTGCCCGGTTGGACACAGCCCATCGTGATTGGACGCCATGCCTTTGGTGACCAATATAAAGCGACAGATTTCCTTGTCCCCTCAGCGGGCAAGCTGACCATGAAATGGGAAGGCGAAAACGGCGAAACGATAGAGCGCGAAGTCTTTGATTTCCCCGAAGCGGGCGTGGCCATGGGCATGTATAATCTGGACCAGTCCATCCGTGATTTTGCGCGCGCGACTTTTAACTATGGCCTGACACGCAAGTGGCCTGTTTACCTCTCGACCAAAAATACAATTTTGAAAAAATACGACGGTCGTTTCAAAGACCTATTCCAAGAAGTTTATGACGCGGAATTTGCTGATCAATTCGCGGAATTTGGCGGCGAATATCAGCACCGCTTAATTGACGATATGGTTGCGGCAGCCATGAAATGGTCTGGCGGTTACATTTGGGCTTGTAAAAACTATGACGGTGATGTGCAATCAGACACTGTTGCGCAAGGCTTTGGCTCGCTCGGTCTGATGACGTCATTCCTGCTGACGCCAGACGGAAAGACCATGGAGGCCGAAGCCGCCCACGGCACAGTGACCCGTCACTACCGCAACCACCAAAAAGGCGAAAGCACGTCGACCAACTCCACCGCGTCCATTTACGCTTGGACTCGGGGCCTCGCCCACCGCGCCAAGCTTGATGACAATGAAGCGCTGGCAAAGTTTGCAACGGGCCTAGAAGCCACGGTAAAAGAAACCATTGAAGGCGGCCAAATGACAAAAGACTTGGCGCTCCTCGTTGGCGCGCAGCAAGGCTGGCTGACGACAACAGGTTACCTTGAGGCCATTGCCGAGAACTTTGAACGGAAGATGACATAGGCTTCAAGAGACCCCCTGAGGCCAATTAACGCGTCATCACCGACCTTGGGTCGGTGATCTACGTGTCGTCGGTGCATCAGAGCGATTCTTTGCCGCATGGATACCCGACACAAGGTCGGGCATGACGCCGATTGTGGATGAGGCGGAATTAAAATGTAGGATCGAAATGTTATCTGAAACGCTTCTTACTGTTTGTATTGCCTTCCTAACCGTAGTTTTCACATTATTGGGAAATGCGGTTTTACAGACTTGGAGAGATAAAAAGGAAACTTCCGATAACGATCAAAATTATCGGGCTACACTTACAGCATTATTTTCAGTCCGAAATTTTATCGTCAATCAGGTAAACTTCCTCGAAAATCACGACCTTTATCACGAAGTTGCAATTGTTTCTTCCCTTAATGAAGCACAGAAAACTATCGAATATTGCATTGATAGATGCAAAGTCGACTCTCAACATTTTATGTATAGCTTGTATGAAGTGAAGTTAGCATTGGTAAGCTATTGCAATTTCATTGAAAACTATGACGCCCTTGGAGATATGATAGAGGAATATGCCCTGAGGCGAGATAGCTTACTTAATTCATTGGAAGATTTCGATTTTTTAACATCAAGCAGTGGCTTAACAATTTCAGAAAACGAAATAGAACAATTACTTAATTTCAGCGAATTATAGAAATTACTAGAAAAATACTTTTGATGTCATTCCGACGCGGCCCGCAGGGGCGCCCGGAAACCATGTCGTAATTTTACGGCAAGACACAAACCTCGTTATCTCGTGGACACAGCACGGCATGGGTTCCGGGCGACTGTGTCGCGACGGAATGACGTGTATAATAAATAGGGCTTTTGCACGTTAGAAACGCGCGCATCCAGAATGCTGCTCGGCGGACCCTAGCCAATAATCGCGTTTAGCGTCTTTGACGGGCGCATAATCGCTGTGACTTTATCGGCGTCTGCGTGGTAATAGCCGCCCATATCGGCGGGCTTGCCTTCGTCAGCCTTCAATTCTGCCAAAATCGTGTCTTCATTCTCTGCGAGTTCCGTAGCGATTTTTGAAAAATGCGCTTTTAAATCCGCATCTTTATATTGCGACGCAATGGCTTCGGCCCAGTAGCGCGCGAACCAGTAATGTGACGAGCGGTTATCATTATCCCCGACCTTACGGCCCGGAGAATGCCCCTCGACCAGAAGGATTTGCGTCGCGCGTTCAACGGCGTCGCCTAAAATCGCCGCCTTTGGACGGTCTTTCGTGGCAAGGAAATTGAAGCTTTCGCCCAGCGCGCAAAATTCGCCGAGGCTGTCCCAGCGCAAATGGTTTTCTTCTTGTAGCTGCTCGACATGTTTAGGCGCAGAGCCGCCGGCCCCTGTTTCAAACAAGCCGCCGCCGTTCATCAATTTAACAATAGACAGCATTTTCGCCGATGTCCCTAATTCCAGAATTGGGAAAAGATCGGTCAGATAATCGCGCAACACATTGCCCGTGATGGTCACAACGTCATGGCCTTTCGTCATTTCCTCTAGCGTGAAGCGGGTCGCCGCGCGCGGGGCCATGATGGGGATGTCTTTGCCAGCATCCGCCAAGGCAGGCTTGATATATTTGATGAGCTCTGCGTCATGGGCGCGGTTCTCGTCCAGCCAAAACGCGGCCAAACCTGTTGCATCAGCACGCTCAATGCCGAGCTTAATCCAATCTAAAATCGGCGCTTTCTTGGCGGTGCAAGAGCGCCAGATATCACCCGCTTCGACGTCGTGGCTGATAATCGTCTCGCCGTTATCAAGCACGATAGAGATAGTGCCGTCTGCGTTGGCCGTAAAGGTGGTGGGGTGGGAGCCGTATTCTTCGGCCTTTTGCGCCATTAAGCCCACATTGGACACCGCGCCGCATGTCGTGACGTCAAGCTTGCCGTTCGTTTTGAAAAACTCCACCGTTTCGTCATATACGGGTGCGTAGCAATTATCAGGAATACAGCACTTGGTGTTGGCGGGTTCTCCGTCAGGGCCCCAGCCAATACCGCCCGCCTTAATCACCGCCGGCATAGACGCGTCAATAATGACGTCCGATGAGACGTGAAGATTGGTAATACCTTTGTCGGAATTGACCATATAAAGTGGCGGCTTAGACGCAAGCGCAGCCTTTAAATCCGCTTCCATCTCTGCATTGCCCGCAATGAGTTTTTCCAATGTGCCGATGCCAGAGTTCGGGTTGAAATCAATCGCGCTACCGTGTTTGCCAAGGAAGTCTTCGAGATAAACAGAGACAAAGTGCCCGAAGATAATCGGGTCAGACACTTTCATCATCGTCGCTTTCAGGTGGACAGAAAACAACACACCGGGCGGTGTGGAGGCGACTTCGTCTTTGATGTAAGTGCGAAGCGCCTTGGCGGACATAAATGTGCCGTCAACGATTGTGCCGTCTTCATATGATAGCCCGTCTTTTAAAACGGTGGTTTTGCCGTCTTTATCCGTATGAATAATTTTCGCGCCGCCCGCTTGGGCCGCAGTAATCGTCACTGATTTTTCATTGGCAAAGAAATCATGGCCCGGCATGGACGCGACCGTTGTTTTATTATCTTTTGTCCAATCGCCCATGCGGTGTGGATTTAATTTAGCATAAGCTTTGACCGCTTTGGCAGAGCGGCGATCAGAATTACCTTCGCGCAGGACAGGGTTCACCGCGGAGCCTTTGATGCCGTCATATTTGGCCCGTACAGATTTCTCTGTATCCGTTTTCGGGTCGCGCGGATAATCTGGGATGGGAAAGCCTTGGGACTGAAGCTCAGTGATTGCTTCTTGTAATTGCGGCACAGAGGCCGAAATATTGGGCAGTTTAATGACATTGGCATCAGGCGTTTTCACCAACTCACCAAGGGCCGCCAAGTCATCCGTGACGCGCTGCTCATCTGATAAAAGGTTTGAGAATAAGGATAATATCCGACCCGCCAACGATATGTCCCGCGTCTGTACATTGATGCCTGCCGCACCCGCAAAGGCGCTAATAATGGGCAGTAGCGAGTTCCGCGCAAGCTCTGGCGCTTCGTCAACGATAGTATAGATAATGTCGGGTGTTGTTGTGCTCATGTTTATCAGCTTTCGGGCAAGTCATGTCGCCCCTATAATGGCGACATCAGATGGGAAATTAAGTCCCCTCTATCTATAGGACAGACAACCGATTTCAACTGATAAACAAAAAATATCCTTTAGGGTTTACAAGCGTCGAAAACGACCGACCCTATTCTCGCGCGAACGTGACTAGTGCGTGATGGCCGCTCTGCTTATGCAAAATACAGACATAGGGGAGCCGTCATGTTTCGTATCATTTTTACCACCACCATCTTAAGCTTTGCGAGCGCGCCAGCGTTTGCCCAAATCGCAGACCCCATGCCCAGCGACACAGCGGGCACGGGCTATATTGGGGCGACAGCGTTACTATCCTCAGACTACTTAGGCGCGGCGAATGAGACAGTGACAGCCCTGCCCTATCTTAGCTTTGAAAACATCAAAGGTTTTGACCTGTTCGGCACGGCGCTGTCCTACCGCGCGATTGAGGCGGGCACTGGCGAAGGCTTTGGCAAATGGTCGCTCCGCGCAGGACCAACTGTCTCCTATCAACGCGGTCGCGACAGCTCTGATAGCGTCAATTTGATCGGATTTGACGATGTTGACGCCAGTATTTTGGCAGGCGGTTACATCCGCACGACAATTGGCCCTGTTGGCCTGCGCCTTGACGCGGCCCAAGACTTCGCAGGTGGCCATGACGGGCTGACCGTGGATGCCTCTATCGGTACGTTTTACCGCGTTGGTAATTTTGCCATTCAGCCCTCCGCTACGGTCAGTTGGGGCAGCGGCGCGCATAATGACAGCTTCTTTAGCGTCACAAATGCTCAAGCCGCCAGCTCTGGCCTCACTACTTATGACGCGGGTGCTGGCATTTACGGCTACTCGCTCGGCATTGTCAGCTGGGTCGAAATAAAGGACCAATACGCCATAAGCCTCATCGGCTCCTACCGCTGGTTCACAGATGAGGCGGAAGATAGCCCGATTTTAAACGCATCAGACGGGTCGAAAAACGGCCTGTTTGCTGGGCTGAGTGTATCGCGAAAGTTTGATAGCAATAAGTGGTAAGCAACCATCATTATTCCAATTTTAGCGAAGAAAAAGCAGGGTCAAAGCAGTCCGTCATCACCGAGCCTGTCTCGGTGATCCATGTGTCATCATTGCGTCAGGACGAATGCTCATCGCATAGATACCCGCGACAAATATTGTCATTCCGACGTGGACGCAGTCCACCTGGAAACCATATCGGGCAGGGCCTACGCAAAACAAAGTTTAAAAATAGCCGTGAAACAATAACATGAATTCTAGGCTGCTTTGCCGCGGCGGAATGACAATCAATTAAAAGACAGACCGAAATTTAGCCCCTAATCATCGCCTTCTTCATCCCCAATAAAGTCCTCGAAAAATTCAGGTTGGTCGTCATCATCCTCTAGCGGGTCTTCGTCGATACGCAGGTCGTCCATTTCCATGGGGCTTGGCATTTCGAAATCTTTGGGCAAGCGCGGATCAAGCAGGCCAGCGGCTTTAAGGTCTTCGCGACCGGGCAAATCAGAGATTTGCTCCAGATTAAAATGCGCTAAAAATCCGTCCGACGTGCCGTAAGTGACAGGCCGACCCGGTGTGCGGCGACGTCCGCGCAGACGCACCCAACCCAGTTCCATCAGCACATCAATCGTGCCTTTGGACACAGCCACACCGCGCACGTCTTCGATCTCGGCGCGGGTGACGGGTTGATGGTAAGCGATAATCGCAAGTGTCTCTAAAGCGGCACGCGAGAGCTTGCGCGGGGCTTCTTTGACGTCCACCAAATGCCCCGCCAAATCAGGCGCGGTTTGGAAACGCCAGCGTCCGCCAACGGTGACCAAATTAATACCCCGCCCCGCATAATCGCGCGTTAGTCGTGCGAGCAAAGCGCCGACATCGGTATCTTCGCCCATACGGTCGCGCAGGGTTTCCACATCAATTGGCTCACTTGCCGCAAATAACAGCGCCTCCAACAAGCGAAGCTCGCGGTCGACAGCGTCGCCGTCACCTTTTTGGCGCAAGCGCTCTGTGATGCTCACCACGCCGTCTTCAATGCCGACGGCGGCGGTTTCGACCCGGTCTTTTTTACTATCAGACATATTACTCGCTTGTCTTTCGTGTGGCAGCGCGCACATAAATTGGCGCGAAAGTTTTGGTTTGGCGCAGCTCTAGCTCGCCCTCTTTGGCAAGCTCTAATCCCGCGAGGAGCGAGCTAGCCTTAATGGAATTGACAGGGACGCCCTCCTCTACATCACTGGCGGCTGGCATCAGCGCGTTGAGCGATTGCCAACCATCGCTGTCCATACCGCTAGAGAGGCTGGACAGCATGGCACGGCGAAGACGCGCACGCGCATCCTCTAGGCTCATGACTTTGGGCTTAGGAAGCTTGTGATTACGGATGGTCGCTTTGGAGCGGCTCTCGCCGTAAGCTTTTAGAATATCAAACAGCTCGGCCTCAAATAACGGCGTCGTGCGAGAGCGTAGCCCCTCTGGCATACCACGCACTTGGGTGGCAATCCCTGTGATTGGCAGGCGAAATAGAGCATCTGCGGCGCGTCGCATCGCGGCCAAGCGTTGCAGACGAAAGGCCAAATGCGCGGCCAATTCATCTTCTTCGGGGAGGTCTTCGTCTTTACCCTCTTTGGGCAAAATCAGGCGCGATTTCAAATAGGCCAACCAAGACGCCATGACGAGGTAATCCGCCGCCAGCTCAATCCGTAGGTTTTCTGCTGTCTTGATAAAGGCCAGATATTGTTCGGCCAGATCGAGGATTGAAATCCGTGCCAAATCGACCTTTTGTTTACGGGCTAATTCTAGCAATAAATGCAGCGGCCCTTCATAGCCGTCAATATCGAGCAGCAAGCCTTCGCCGACATCCGCCGCATCGTCTGCGGCTTCAAAATCCAGATCCTCTTGGAAATCATCCGCCATTAGACTGAAACCTGCTGGTGACCATATTGAATAAGCAGCGCGTCAAAGGCGATTTCCGCTGAGGTGCGGTCAAATTCATCGGCATAAAGCGCGCTATAATCGGCAATGTCGGCACGGCGGCGCGCGTCACCCGTTAAGGTCTTTGCCCCTTTGGCAACTTTTACCATCGCCGGCAATACGCCAGAGCATTGCAGCGCAATATCGCATCCTGCCGCCAGCGCGCGTTCCGTCTTGGCCGTCAAGCCGCCAGACAGCGCCTTCATATCCAAATCATCAGACATCAAAAGCCCGTCAAAGCCGATGACGCCGCGTACAATATGGTCAATCGCCGCCGTTGATAAAGTCAGCGGGACTGTGTCATCCACACAGTCAAATACCGCATGGGCGGTCATCGCCATAGGCGCATCAGACAGTGCGGTGAAGGGCATAAAGTCTGTCAGGCGGAGTTGCAGCTCTGGCTCCGTGATACGCGGCAGCGCCTTATGGCTGTCGACTGTGGCGCGGCCATGACCGGGGATATGTTTAATCACAGGCGCAACCCCGCCCACCATAAGGCCCGCCATAGCGGCATGGGCCATATCGATAATAGAGGCTGTGCTATTGCCAAAGGCGCGGTCTGATATGATGGGGTCAGCGCCGTCCACGGGCAAATCCAGCACAGGGGCGCAATCCGCATTAAGGCCCGCCGTGCGCAAATCATCCGCCATCAGTCGGTGATGCAGATAACACGCCATTAAGCCGTCGGATTTATTGTTACGGTAAATATCGGCCAGCACAGCAGCGGCGGGATAATCGCGCCAATAGGGCGGACGCATACGGCGTACACGGCCGCCTTCTTGGTCGATAAAAATCATGGCGTGCCGCCCAACTGTGTCGCGAATATCCGCGCACAGCCGCGCGACTTGGGCGGGCGTTTCAATATTGCGCGCAAAGAGGATAAAGCCCCAGGGCGAGGCATCGCGGAAGAACGCGCGTTCGCCTGCGGTTAATTTTGGCCCCGCCAGGCCAAATATGCTCGCCATGCTCATGATTTACTTCCGCGCCACGATACAGGCTTGGCCGCGTGCTTTAAACTGATCACACAGGCGTTTGGCCGCCGCTTGGTCAGCCATGCCTGCCACGCGCAGACGGTAATAGATGCCCTTATCACCCAAATCGACTTGTTTAATGTCTGAATAAAGACCGCTGGGCAGGACATTGGAAAACTTACCAGAGACCGTATTCCACAAATCCACGGCATCAGCACGATTACGTAGCGAGGCGATTTGCACAACGTAATCACTACCGCCCGTCGCAACAGGGGCTGGTGCAGGTCTTGTAGAGGCTTGGGGCGCGGGACGGGTTGCGATTGGCGCAGGGGTCGTCACTTTAGGTGCCTCTGTCACGGGCTTGGGCGCGGCGACCTCAATATTAGCGGTTTTCGGCATTTCTACGGGACGTTCAGACGCTGGCGCTGGGGTGACGGTCTCGTTCACGTCATTCCCCGCCATAACGTCGTAAACGGCTTTGTCTTGGTCGGGGGTCTGCGCACCGCCAGGATTTTCAGGTGTGACTTTAAACGGCACATCATCGGCGGCCACGATTGGCGCGCTGTCGCGGTCGCGCGTGCCGGGCTGATAGATAAAAAAGACCAATAGCGCGAGCAGCAGCAAACCGACGATAAAGGCCGTCAGCACATAGATAGACCGCCGCCCCGTATGGTCACGCACATCAAATGGCACGAGCGGTTCGTCACCGTCATAGCCGTTCGGTCCACCTCCGCTTGGCGGTGAATCGTATCCAGAATTGTCATTTTGGCTTGTCGTCATGGCCAGCACCTTTGAAGTCTTGCGCTTATGAACCGATTCGCGCGTGATAGAACAATAGGCGGTTTAGGTGGCCATTATAAGGCCAGAGCTGTGGTTAAACACCGCTATTATGAGGGCTAAAATTTGCGCTGATAAAGGTTAAGGCAATCTTAATGTCGCGCCATAAGCGCAGCCGCGCTAGCTCGGTAAATATCCTGTCACAGAAAACAGTTTGCGGTGCTCTGATATCGCGTAGGCATCGGTCATACCGGCAATATAATCACAGACAATCCGCGCCGTCACTGCCGTATTGGGCCCGTCGCAGCGATTGCGTAAGTCAGTTGGCAATATGGTCGGATCTGTGAGGAATAAATCAAACAATTCACGCACAACACGGGCCGCCTGCCCCATCATGCGGTTGACCTTGTAATGACGGTACATATTCTCGAACAGGAACTTGCGCAGCGGGGCTTCTTTCGCGCGAAAGCTGTCTGAAAATCCGACGACCGCATGATCCAGCGCGCGGATATCATCTGCTGATTTTGGGTCTGCCGCCGCCAATCGTTTACGCGTTTCGGCCAGCACATCGGCAACCATGATTCCGATCAAGTCTCGCACGGCTTCGTGTATCATGCGGTCCTCTGATAGGTCAGGATAACGGCGGCGGACATCGGCGAACGCCTCCCCGACCAACGGCACCTCACAGATATCGCTCACGCTAAACAATCCCGCCCGCAGACCATCGTCAATATCGTGATTATTATAGGCAATGTCATCGGCAATGGCGGCGACCTGCGCCTCTGGCCCCGCAAATGTGT
The DNA here is from genome assembly GCF_041429785.1 of Fretibacter rubidus. GTDB lineage: Bacteria > Pseudomonadota > Alphaproteobacteria > Caulobacterales > Maricaulaceae > Fretibacter > Fretibacter rubidus. The sequence continues at coordinate 1,149,320 of NZ_CP163423.1, read as the reverse complement.
GAAGCTCCAGCGCTTCCCAATCTGCGAGCGCGCGAATGGCCCACGGCAAGTCCTCGACACCTTGTTTGTCCGTCACCAGCGGGCCATTATGTTTGGCAATCCCCTCTAGCGTTTCCCACGTCAGGTTCAGCCCGTCAAATTCAGCGTAGCGGCCTTCCAAATGCTCGACGATGCGCAATGTCTGAGCGTTATGGTCAAACCCGCCAAAGGGCGCCATGCCCGCCGCCAGCGCGTCTTCGCCCGAGTGGCCAAAGGGTGGGTGACCAAGGTCATGGCCAAGGCACAAGCATTCCGCCAAATCCTCATCCAGCCCCAACACCCGCGCGATAGACCGCCCGATTTGCGCGACTTCCAAGCTATGCGTCAGGCGGGTGCGGTAATAATCGCCTTCATGGGCGACAAAGACTTGGGTCTTGCCTTTTAGGCGGCGAAAGGCGCTGCTGTGGATGATGCGGTCTTTGTCGCGCTGAAAGGGGCTGCGTTCACTGCCAGAGGGCTGAGCGATACGCCGCCCGCGCGCTTTATTGGGGTCAGATGCGTAATCTGCACGCCCCCGCACCGGTGAAAATTTTACCATGATACCCTGCCCAAATAAGGTGATTTGGGGCGTGTGTAACGGAAAAGACACGCCATTGCGAGGGGGGATTTGAAAGCTCTCTTGTTGTTCCAAGATTAAAGATTTGTGTGTTGAATAGCATCACCTCTATGCTTACCAGTTAGGGGAGCTAATAGCGTTTGAAGGGCAGATTATGCGCAGCACAATTATCAAAGTCGCCGCAGCGGCGTTAGTCGGCTTTGCCCTCTGTACGCCAAGCTTTGCGCAAGATGCGGCCACACCGACAGCACCCGCCGCATCAGTGCTTGACCAATTTCAAGATTTTGAGATCACGTCTGCTGTGACGGCAGACCCCAGCCCATTTTCACGCGGCAGCGCACAGCCTGCACCGACTGTGCTACCAAATATGCAAAACACTACGACCCCCCAACTAACAGACACGGATATGCGCTTGCTGGGCCTTGATACCCAACTGAGCGATGGGGAGAGCCCAAACGACCAAGAGTTTGAAGCCATTAAAGACAGTATCGCCATCAAAAACCCCACAGCCAAACCCAAAAGCAAAATTGAGCGGTTTAAGCCAGAGTTTCAAATTCGCACCAATGACGACGTGATTGAGATTAAGTAGGGAGTAGCGCTAAGCGCCTGTTAACCGTTTAATTTAGGGAATTTTAAAACCTGTAACACTACTTTTGCATCCGTAAGTTTATTTAGCGCGGGATTCTTCATGCATAAAATTATCGGAACTTTTATGATTGCCAGCTTTGGCTTTGGCAGCGTTATTGCAGCTCAAGCGGGTCAAGATGAAGCGATAAGTAAAGACTTGGATTGCCGTGATGACTTTTCCCAAACACTCTACTTAGATTTAGAAAGTGCTGAACGCTATTACTCTGGTTCAGCACGCTATGTTACGTCGAAACGCTGTGCGAAACGCGCCGCTCGCGCGCTTAATCAGTATAGAGATTTAAACCCAGACAATAATACCGAGAGACTCATATCAGCAGAGGCATATTTACGCGGGGTAAGCGGGCAAAATGACACCGCAATAACGCTCTTAAAAGAAGCGATCACCAAACATGAACGGCCTCTATCAGACGATGACATGGGTGAGGATTACATGGACCATGCAGCATTAGCCTTTCTGGAACGTGATTTTGATAAGCTCAAAGCACTGCGTATGCGCCTAGCGAACTTACCAATGCCCGATTATTACAAAGATGCCCTGCCAAAAATGCGCGAAATCTCCCCGTATATAGACCATAGTTTTCCGCCAAGCCTTTTCATCATCGACGCTTATGTAGATTGTTACGAGCGCGGGTTTTATAATGCGTTTACTTTGTGCGAAGGCAACCGCTTGTCATTCTTGTAACTAGGCCAGACTACCTTGTAAGTGAGCCAGACTACAGCATTACGATTACCCCAACCCCTTCCCTTCGCCTCCATTGGCCCCTATATCCACCCTATGACAGATGTATCCCTATCCCAAAACGCAGCACGCCAGATTAAGGCGATTATGGCTAAGCAAGGCGTGGACCGTTTTATGCGGGTCGCGGTTGAGGGCGGCGGCTGTTCGGGCTTTCAGTATAAATTTGATTTCGCTGATGCGCCCAATGACGACGATATTGTGATTGAACGTGACGGCGCGAAAGTCGTGATTGACGAGATGAGCCTTGAGTTTTTATCCGGCTCAGAGATTGATTACACGCAAGAGCTCATCGGATCCGCGTTTAAAATCACCAACCCAAACGCCACAGCGGGCTGCGGCTGCGGGACGAGTTTTAGCGTTTAGGCTCTAAATTTCAGTCCCCCATCCCTCATGACGAGGAGGTCTTTGGCGACTTGGGGCCAAACTCGATAAATGTGGGTGGTTTTTTTAAGCACAAGACCCTCACCTGCGCGAGGGATGTGGCTTAAATCGCGGGACACCCCCTTCCTCTTGCCCCCAATTTTGACCTTCGTCAAAATAATTGCACATGCACCTGCGAATTGCTCGCAAAGTAGTTGACACTCATTTGCAACTAGCGCATATGAAAACCATGATACATTGTGTGTGCAACAACATTAATACGCAAAAACTGGACACGGCTGCGGCCTGTGGGGCACGTAAACCTGCCTGTGTGTTGCGCCACCACGGCAAAAAATTTAATTGCGGTCAATGCGTTAGCTCTATCCAAGACCGCCTAAATACTTTGAATGCGATTGAGAATGCCTCTCTCTTGCAAGCCGCTGAATAATAACGGTTTTTTCTTTTTTACTCGCTAAATCCAACGAAGCGCGTTAGGCGTTATAACACTACATGTTGGGCCTATGTTGGCATGACACCCATGAATGACGGAGCATCACATGCGTGAGAACCCCAAAACTATCGAATTTTTGAACAAAGCCCTGAAAAATGAGCTCACGGCTATTAATCAATATTTCTTGCACTACCGCATGCTCAAAGATTGGGGCGTGAGCAAGCTGGCGAAAAAGGAATATGAAGAGTCCATTGATGAGATGAACCACGCGGATTGGCTCATCGAGCGGATTTTATTCTTGGGCGGCCTACCCAACCTACAAGACCTCGGCAAATTGTTCATCGGTGAAACGGTTGAAGAAATCATCGAATGTGACCTCAAGATTGAACATATCGCCATTCCCCTACTCCGTGACGCCGTCGAGCATTGCGAGAGCGTGCGCGATTATGTGACGCGCGACCTGTTCGCCAAAATCTTAACGAGCGAAGAAGATCACCTCGATTTCCTGGAAACCCAACAAGATCAAATTAAATTGATGGGTATCCAGAATTACATCCAAAGCCAAAGCGAACCTAACGCGGAGTAGTGTTAGCGCCTCGGCACCATCGTGAACGCGATACCGCCGAGGATAAGCACCACAGATAGGGTGAGACGTAGTGTTAGGGGTTCTGACACGAAGGCCACCCCACCCAGCGCGGCAATAACCGGCACAGAAAGCTGAACAATCCCGCCTTGCGTGGCCGATAAGCCGCGCAGGGCGGCATACCATATGACGTAGCCAACACCTGATGTAATCGCGCCAGACGCCACAGCAAACATTATGCCGTCCATCGGCACGGATGCGGCTTTCCCCAGGGCGAGATAGCCCCCCATCGCCGCAGCGCCCAAAGGCACAGACCAGACAAAGTTGCGGGCTGTGCGAGACAACGGATCCCCTGCCCCGCGCCCCAGTAACGAATAAACACCCCAACACACCCCCGACACCGCCATCAATGCCGCGCCAATTATGTCTGGTGCGGTTAAATCATCCGCGCCTCCCAAGATGGTAGAAATTGGCAGGACGAGATAAACAAAGGCCGCACAGGCCGTGACCACACCGACCCACGCCACAACGCCCATACGCTCGCCAATCATAACACCGCGCCCAATCATGGTCAGTTGCACCACCCCAAACAATATCAACGCCCCCATCCCCGTCTCGAGCCGTAAATAAGCCAGCGAAAACGCGAGCGCATAGCCAAAAAGCATCAATGCCGATAAAGGCTCGACCCGCAAAGACGCCCGCCAATCCGCAGGCCTGCTGCGCAAAGCCATAATCGCGACCAAGATCACAGCCGCCGCAACGAGCCGCAGGAGTGTATAGCTGACCGCGTTTATATCTGTGCCCACCAAAGCCGCCCGCGCCAGCACGGAATTGGCGGCAAACGCCACCATGGCAAGGGTGGTGAGGAGGATAGAGCGGAGCATTACTAGGGCAATTCCGGTCGCAACCAACCAACGCTTAGAACGTATCGGTTACTTCCAGAAACTTCGGACACGCAATGGGCGTATTTGTCAGGCCGAAAGAGCTTTACACGGGGCCAATCTATGATGGTTTGCTCGCATTTAAATTCGCCGCCAGACTTTGGCCGTTTTAAAATAATATTTAACCTGAAATGACGACCAAGAGCGACAGGGTCTTTATGTGTGGGAATAGACGTGCCGACTGGAAAACGCAGGATATAGCTATCAAATTTAAACCGTCGCGAGATTATAAGCGGAAGCTTGTCATATCCTGTTCCTTGCCGTCCTTTTATCCACTTTAGTGTCATATCGAAAATCTATGACGTCTCAGTAAGCGCCGCAACCAATGCGTCCAGCTCTGTCTCGACCTTATCTAACATCGCCTCATCCCTCCCGCGGGCGACGAATGTAACGCCGCGCAGCTCTGCGTTGAAAAACGGATAGCTGCCGAGGCTGACACCGTCGTATTTGGCTTCAATCTCGGCTAATGGTGCGGCGGCGTCGCCCTCGCCTATGCCTGACGCGGTGACACTGCGTGAGAACACTGTCGCGCCGCCTTTGATGCGGTGTTCAATATCGGGCAACATGCCCCGCATGATGGACGGCACACCGGCCATAGTGAACACATTGCCCGTTTGAAAACCCGGGGCTTGCGACACAGGGTTTTTAATCAAGCTGGCCCCGTCGGGAATGCGCGCCATACGGCGGCGGGCGGCGTTAAGCTCCTGAAGGCTGTAGCGCTCTCGCAGAGCCTTAATCGCGTCTGCGCGCTCTGATATACCAACGTCAAAGGCCCCCGCGATACAATCGGCGGTGATGTCGTCATGGGTCGGGCCAATGCCGCCTGTGGTAAAGACATAATCAAACCGCGCCGAGAAATCACGCACGGTTTGGGTGATAACATCTCCGTCATCGGCCACAATCCGCGCTTCGCCGACTTGCACGCCCATGGGCTCTAGCCACCGCGCGATGGTGCCTAAATTAGTATCTTGTGTTCGCCCCGACAAAAGCTCATCCCCGATAAGGATAACGCCCGCTGTGACTGTATTGCTATTTGTTTCCATGGGGCCTCTTTGCCCGCCCCCGCTCAAAGGCGCAACTCACAATTTCTAGCCGCAAAAGAGCCTAGCCTAAGCCCGCCGCCCCTGTTATAGCGGGGCATGAATTATATTAATGCAGAAGACGCTGACGACATTCGTGACGGCGCGATAAAACTCCACAGCAAGGCCGATTTTGAAGGCATGCGCAAGGCAGGGCGTTTGGCGGCGGAATGCCTCGATATGCTTGTGCCTATGGTGAAGCCCGGCACAACGACTTTAGACATTGACAAGGCGTGTTTTGAATTTGCCATGGATAACGGCGCTGTGCCTGCATGTCTGGGTTACCGCGGCTATCAGCACACAGTCTGCACATCGGTGAACGAGGTTATTTGCCACGGTATTCCTAATGAAAAGCGCCTGAAAAATGGCGATATTGTCAATATTGACGTGACCCTAATTGTGGACGGCTGGCACGGTGATACATCGCGCATGTATCCGATTGGCGAGATTAAGCCCTTTGCGCGCCGCCTCATCGATGTGACCTATGATAGCTTGATGCTGGGCTTGGCCGCAGTGAAACCCGGCAATACGACGGGTGATATTGGCCACGCCATCCAGAGCTTTGCCGAGGGCGAGCGCATGTCAGTTGTCCAGGATTTTTGCGGCCACGGTCTTGGCCGTTTGTTCCACGACGCCCCTAATATCCTACACTTTGGGCGTCCGGGCCAAGGCGAGACGCTACGCGAGGGCATGTTCTTTACCGTGGAGCCGATGCTGAACTTGGGCAAGCCGCATGTGAAGATAAAACCTGACGGTTGGACGGCCGTGACCAAAGACCGCAAATTATCCGCGCAATTTGAACATTCGATTGGCGTAACCAAAGACGGTTGCGAGATTTTCACGCTTAGCCCCAAGGGGCTGCATAAGCCCCCTTATCAGGTGTAAGCCGCTTGTCGGGGGATGAGCCCAAAAACAAAAACATAAGCGACGGCCCAGCCGAGCGTATGATTGCCGCCGCCCTAGAACAAATCTCGCCTCGTACTGCTACGAAGCTGAGCGATGCGTCAGCGTCCCAAAAGACCAGTGATAAAAACTCGGCTACGGCAAAAACGCCGTCTGCTCAGACTGCATCAAAAGCTCCTGCGTCTAAAACTGTCAGCCCTGAAACGCTCGCGCCCCAAACTGTACCCAAAAAGCCTGCCGCGAAAGTAGCCGCCCCCAAACCCCATTACCACGGCCATCGTGACCGCCTGCGCGCACGGTTCAAGCAAGGCGGCATCAATGCCCTCGCTGATTATGAACTGCTAGAGCTTTGCTTGTTTCGCTCTATTCCGCGCCGCGACGTTAAACCCATCGCCAAAGAGCTGATTGCCAAATTCGGGAGCTTTGCCGAGGTGATTGCCGCGCCTATCCCGCGCTTAACCGAAGTCAAATTTGTATCAGACGCCACCGCGCTGGAACTTAAAATCTTGCAAGCCGCCGCGACTAAATTGGGACGAGAGAGCGTTATGCACCGTCCGATATTATCAAGCTGGAGCGCGCTTTTGGATTACTGCCGCTCTGCCATGCAATTTGAACGCGTCGAGCAATTTCGTGTCCTGTTCCTTGACCGGAAAAACCGCTTGATCGCCGATGAAGTTATGGGCCAAGGCACGGTTGACCGCGCCCCCGTCTACCCGCGAGAGATCATCAAACGCGCGCTAGAGCTGGAGGCGACGGCGCTGATACTCGCCCATAACCACCCATCAGGCGACCCGACACCCAGCGCGGCAGACATCACCATGACCGAAGACATTACAAAGGTCTGCAAAGGTGTGGGCATCGCCGTGCATGACCACCTCATTATTGGCCGCGATAATATCGCCAGCTTTAAAACGCTGGGTCTGATGTAGGGTGAGGTTGATATAGCGCCAATCACGACGACTTAGGCCTACCACCCCCGCATATCATAACACATTTGTTAGTCGATTTTCATTGACGCCTCGCCTGTTTTCGCCTCTTGTCAGGAAAAACATAATGGGGATTTCTTATGAGCGAATTGACGGCCAATACCGCCCATCCAAGCAAGCGCTACCGCACGATGGTTCTTTTACTGCTGACGTTAATATACGCCTTTAATTTTATTGACCGTCAGATTATTGGGATTTTATCACCCTTCATTATGGAAGATTTGGGGCTGTCCAATTCGCAAATGGGTCTTCTAAAGGGATTTCTTTTTGCGCTGTTTTACACAGTCGTCGGCATCCCAATTGCGTGGCTCGCCGACCGTTATAACCGCACCAATATCGTCTGTATTTCTTTGGCCGTCTGGAGCGGCTTTACTGCGTTAACGGGTATAGCCAATAGCTTCTTGTCTATTGGTCTGGCGCGTATGGGTGTCGGCATTGGCGAAGCGGGTGGGTCTCCGCCGTCACATTCCATTATCTCTGATATGTATAACAAAGATGAACGCTCTGGCGCGCTAGCGATTTACGCGCTGGGTATTCCGCTGGGGCTTGGCTTTGCTTATTTTGTCGCTGGCTACGCGCTGGGTAACCCAGGGAGTGATTTTGACTGGCGTAACCTGCTGATTATCCTCGGGGCAAGCGGGATTGCGCTTGCTGTTATCACGCGCATCCTAGTGCGTGAACCTGTGCGCGGCGCACAAGAAAAAGCCAAGAAAGACGCCATAGAAATTCCGTTTAAAACGGCGCTTAAAACGCTTTTGTCTATCCCGTCCTGGTGGGCTATGTGCTTTGGTATCGCGCTGGCCTCTTTCGTGGGTTACGCCGTATCAGCTTGGCAGATTGATTACCTCCTGCCCTTTGACGGATCGCAGGAAAATCCGTTCGGTTTTCAAAAAATGATGTATATCCTCGCCCTTGCGAATATGATTTTTTACGGCGGCGGAACATTTTTTGGCGGGGCCTTGGCCCAAAAGCTCGCGGGTAAATCTGTGTCTTATTACGCGCTTGTGCCGGCTGTCTCTATTCTGATTTGTATCCCGCTGGTGATTGCCGCCTTTTGGGTACCCAGCACCGCGTTGCACCTTGTTTTCGGGGCGATATTGTTGTTCTTCCTTGGCATGTATTTAGGGCCAAGCTTTGCGATCGCCCAGACATTGGCCCCTATTAACATGCGGGCCATGTCCACGGCGCTGTTCTTTTTGATCTTGAACCTTATCGCGCTGGGCGGCGGGCCAACAGCGGTTGGTTTCCTCGCTGATGCCTTTAAGGAGGCTCACGGCCAAGTGCACGCCATACGTTTGGCCATTACGATTTGCACCTTTGCGCTTGTACTCTCCGCGATTAGCTTTTTCATCGCAGCCAAAGTTCTACCGCGTGATTGGGCGGCCGCGCAAAGTCGGAATGAAGGCGCGTAAAGACGCGCCCTAATCCCCAGCTTAGACGCCAAAATCACCTTACCTCTTGACCTTTGTGGCCGCCTTTTGTCTAAGGCGGCCATTGTTATATAAAGGTGAGTCTCATGATAGAACGCTATGCCCGTAAGGAAATGACCGAGATTTGGTCAGCCGCCAGTAAATACCGTATCTGGTTTGAAATTGAGGCGCATGGCTGCGACGCTCTCGCCGCGCTTGGTGTTATTCCGCAAGAGGCCGCCAAAAATATTTGGGACAAAGGCGGAAATGCAGAATTTGACGTGGCCCGCATTGACGAAATTGAACGCGAGGTCAAACATGACGTTATTGCGTTCCTAACCCATCTGGCTGAATTTATTGGTGATGACAGTCGCTTTGTGCACCAAGGCTTCACCAGCTCCGATATCCTAGACACGACATTATCTGTGCAGATGGCGCGCGCCACTGACTTGCTGCTTGTTGGGATGGACCGCGTCCTCGCCGCACTAAAGTCGCGCGCAGAAGAGCATAAATATTCCATCACCATTGGACGCTCCCACGGCATTCACGCCGAACCAACCACGATGGGCGTCAAGCTCGCGCGGTTTTACGCAGAGTTCGCCCGTGGTCGTGAACGCCTTGTGACGGCCCGTAAAGAGATCGCGGTCTGCGCCATATCAGGGGCCATTGGCACATTTGCCAATATCGACCCGTCAGTGGAACACCATGTTGCCGAGAAAATGAACCTCGCCGTTGAGCCCGTATCCTCCCAAGTTATTCCCCGCGACCGTCACGCCGCGTTCTTTGCGACGCTCGGCGTGATTGCCAGCTCGATTGAAAATATCGCCGTGGAAATCCGTCATCTGCAACGGACCGAGGTCCTAGAAGCTGAAGAATTTTTCTCCAAGGGTCAAAAGGGTAGTTCGGCCATGCCGCATAAACGCAATCCAGTCCTAACCGAAAACCTAACGGGTCTAGCGCGTCTTGTGCGTATGGCGGTCATGCCCGCGATGGAAAACGTCGCGCTATGGCATGAGCGGGATATTTCACATAGCTCTGTGGAGCGCGGCATTGGCCCCGACAGCACTGTGCATCTTGATTTTGCGCTGCACCGCTTGGCGGGCGTGATTGAAAATCTGGTTATCTATCCTGATAAAATGGCGGATAATATGAACCGTCTGGGCGGGCTTCATAATAGTCAGCGCTTCCTGCTGGCCCTGACCCAAGCGGGCGTATCGCGCGAAGACAGCTACCGCCTTGTGCAGCGCAACGCCATGAAAGTGTGGGAGATGTTCCGCACAGGCGGCAATGCGGGCGAAGGCGCGTTTTTAAACCTTCTCTTGTCCGACAAAGATGTGACTGAGCACCTGTCCGATTCGCAAATCCGGTCGATGTTTGATGATGAATATCACACCAAACATGTGCAGACGATTTTTGATCGTGTGTTTGGCTAGACGACCCTAGTCAATCCGCGCGCGAAAGCTGAAATCAACATCGACAGGCGTGGTTTGCCCGTCGCGCAATGTGCCGCTGGGCGCGATTTGAATATAGGTCACGGCGGGGTCATAGCCGCCGTTGGGGGTATATCCGTAAACAGGCGCGCCTGATGTGGTATCTGAGAATTGAACCGTCCCGCCTGCGCAACACAATAGGCCAGAGGCCGGCGCACTGGCATCATTAAAGGCAACAGCGTTTCCGCTGCCGTCATAATTACCCGTAAACAGCACGAGATTATCGGGAATTTTATCGCTGATACGCACAGTACCCGCGTCAACCGCGCCGCCTATATTCGTCAAATCAAAACGGTAGATCACATCGGCCCCCGGAACGGCATAATCAAGCGCGCCTGCGCCGCTTGCCATTTCGACCGTCTTTGTGATGTCCAAATCCGGCAAGATAGGAAAGGCTGTAATACTAATGTTATCAAATCCACCGGATTCGTCATTGCCGCCCTGATTAAGGGCCGCGCGCAAGGTCAGCGCCAGCGTTGACCCTGGATTATTCACGGTGAGTGTAACGCGGTGGAGTTGATCAAACCAAAACTGCCCTGTGCCAAACGCAAGTTCTGTCGTCGGGCCAAGCGGGCTATGCGACCAATCCACCGAACCCGTTGTTCCCGAGCGCGCCGCTTGCGTAGCCGCGAATGGTAGTGAGAATATTTGCGTGCCGTCGACATCGACTTGGAAACGGTCAAATCCCCATTGGGCGGTATTATCCCAACTATCAAAACGGTAAAAATCAAACACGATTTCGACACGGCCTGTGCTGGGCGGCAGGGTGAAGCTGCGACTGGTGGCGTTGGGGGAATTATCAAAACGGCCTAAAAACTGCGTGACGTCAGGGTCAAAATCAGTGCTGTTGTTAGACCAGCCCGAAGCGCCAGCCTCGAAATCATCACTATAAACCAGAGTCGATTGCGCAACTGCAACGGTTGGAAACCACAGCAAAGTTATAATCAGATATATGATACTGCGCCCACAATGCACGGTAACCGACCTTTACTATCCCAACCCTTGAATGACCTTTCCCAAATTCAGCTTATGTTATCGCGGGAATGCTTGCGGCTTTGTTAAGATTAAAGAGGCGTGAAACGGCCTAAATGCAGCGAGATCTGGGCTCTCGCGGTAAATTGGGCACGACTTTAGTGATGTCGCCCGCTTTTTTTATAAGGTCGAGTTGCTGCTCGAAATAGGCCTCCCGCACCACAAGCTCTTCCAGAGACATATCGCATGAGGCGATGTATTGCGGGTGAGCCCTCAATATGAGGTGCTGTGCGTCATCAATGTCGTAATTATAGCTTTCAATCTCCCCATCATCAGAGCGCGTCTCAATATGAAGAGGATAGACTTTGACGTCATAGTCCTTGGCATCCTTGGACACCTCTGTATCTTCGGGCAGCGGCACACCGCTTTTATCAAGGAACAGTTGCGGCGCGGTACTGAGCCTTACCTCCATCTGCGCGCGTTCGCGCGGCGCTAAAGTCTCAATAAAGCCAACATTATAAAACCGCTGCACATGATTTTTATAGGTAATTATCGCGACAAGCCTTGCGCTTTGGATCGGATCACGGTGTGGGTTAGTCATGCCAATGGTCATATAGGCCAGGGTGCGAGTGCTTGAGGCGAAATCCACAGCATCAGGCGCCACCTTATATTTGCGTGTTTTGCGCGATTGAGATGTCAAGGCCTTGGCGGCCGCTTGGAAGTTATCGACATGGATGTCTTTATCCTCATTCAGCTGCGCTTTGATTTTGGGAAGGTCTTTCATGGCCTGCGTTATGGCCTTGCGGTGGGCCGACAAAATATTGCTTTCAATCGCGGCGGCTTTTTTATTAACCTCACCCACCGACAATCCATTGGACGCAGCCCCAGAGGCTAAGATGTGATTGCCGTAACCCGAGTTGAGTTCATCCGGCGTCATAAACCTATCCAACGTTTCGCCTGTGCTCACTGCTGATGTCCAATCCGACATCGACAACGTCTCATCAGGGGCCTCGGCCTGTTCAGCTAAAAGCATGAGGTTGCGGTTGAATGTATCGCGTTGCGCAATTGTCAGGTCTTTAGTAGCGCGCTCATAGCTTTTTACAGCCGTCTCGGCAGTCTCAAAGTTCAGTTTACCACCCCCGCCGCACGCTGCCAGTCCCGTAACAGCAAATCCAGTGGCGATGAGTGAAACGAAAACCTGATTAAAACGCGACATATATCCCCCAAAACAGTCAATGCATTAGGCCTACAACTATTAGTCGCTGTTAATCAAGCTGAACCAAGCGGCTATTCAAAGCCCGGTTACCTTTTCAAGACATTAACACGCTGTAATCAGATCCTTAATAAGCGCTTAAATTCGGGCCATTCACAAGGCCCGTTGTAAACACAAAATTTACCTAATGGGGGCTTCTGCATATTTTTTGAAAAAAATAATATATTATATTTCAATAGCTTAGGCGTTATTTTCAGGCGGACACCCTGCATAGTCAATAATATCCTAACGCGGTTTTTGTAATTTATAAACCAATCACCGCTACAAGGTGGGGCATAGAACAAAAATAATAATAGTTTGAAACTCCAAGAGATCTAAGGATTTAAAAATGACAAAATTACGTACCCTTTTCGGCGCAACACTTATCGCTGCTGCTTTCAGCTCAACCGCATTTGCCAGCTCACCTGACGTTTATGTCGTGAAGTTCCGCGCTGATACAGATGCTAGCAGCCAAACACTCGACAGCCAGTTGGCTTCTGCCATTGCTATGGCCGGCGCCAATGTTGAAGAGGTCACAATCGACACATCAACAGCGGCCCGTTGGGAAAAATCAGCTCACGAAGCGTTTGACCGCGATATCGTGCCTGTCTTTAACAAATGGGTTGGCCTGCCTGGTTTCGCCGCTGTTGTGGATGCCAAATCAAAGCGCGTTCTTGGCTGTGTTAACGCCAATATCGACGCTGGCACAATGGCCCGGGAAATCGGTAAAATGAGCGCAAAAGCCGCTGGTAAAGCCTATATGTCAAACGCATCGACACGCGCCGTGACGGAATGCCCACCAGCCTTCAACGTTGACCCAGGCCTCTAGCCTAAACGTTAGTCTGATATATTAGACAATGAGTTTCGCCCGGTAGATAATGTCTACCGGGCTTTTTTTTGCTCACAACTCTGTGATGGATATCGCTGTGATTGTTGGGTGCGGGCCTATTCAGTCCGCGTTAAGACGGATTTGCTATAGATATAAAAAATACGGACCAAATATCATGACACTGTTCTCCAAAACCAAAATTGCCTTGGCCGCACTTACTCTTTCGACCGTCTCTATGGGCGCTCATGCACAGATGCAACGCGCACCCGATATCTATGTCGTGATGTTCAAAGCCGATTGGTGCGCGCCGTGTAAAGTCGTCGAGCCCAACCTTGCAAAGGCCTTAAACCAGCTTCGTGATCCTGGCATTGAATATTTAGAAATTGATATTTCCAACCCAGGCCTGTCAGAGATTGGCGCGCATAAAGCCTTCGACCGTAACATTGTCCCGCAATATAATAGCTGGCTTGGTGTCACGGGTTTTGCTGCGATTATTGACGGCGATACGAAACAAACGCTGGGCTGTGTGAATATGCTCTATGATGCCAATTCAGCCGCGACGCATATCCGAAACCTAAAGACATTTGCTGTCGCCAATCAGCCCAGCTTTGACCTCACCTGCCCTGAACCTAATCAGGCGCTCTAGGCCGCGAGCCTAAACCCCGTTCATGTCCTTGATAAAGGCGTCAGCGGCAGAAATGGAGCGCTCCATTTCGGCGATCAAACGTGCGACATCGCTCTCTATATCGGTTGTCTCATTCCCCAGTGCCGAAATCGCGCGCGCATTGAGGTTATGCTTTAAGTATAAAACACGGTCGTTAAACACGGCAAGCACAGGGTCCATTGACGCGGTCGCTGCGTCCATCTTATCCGTGAGGGCGGCGTATTTCTGCTGTGTATCGCGTAGCTGACGCTCTGATGAGCGGCGCAGACCCGCATCGGAATAAGCGCCCAGCTCTCGTTCCCATTCATTGAACAAATCCTCGGCCACGCGCTTTACGGAGCTGACACGGTCACGCACCTCCCCCGCTTGGCCTTTGGCGCGGTCATGGGCGCGGGACAGATCATCATAGACCGTCTCAAGCTCTCCCGCGTCCACTGCCACAACCGCGCGAAACGCCTCCAGCGCATCGGCAAATTCTTCCTTGGCCTCTGTCTGTGATTTCACCACACTCTCGACACGGCTCACGAGGATATCGCGCTTTTCTATCCCGAACCGTTCTTGGATATTATAAGCCGCCGTCGCACAGCCCGTGAGAGTGGTGGGCGCGATGACGCATAGCGCCAAGGCCAAAGCCAAATTACGGGTCATGTCGCAGGTTTGGGAGCAAGGTTTAATACGGGGCATGGCGTGTCCTGATGAATCAAATTTTACGGTTAATGGCATGGGAGCGAGGGTTGTGCCAAGGGCTCGTATGTTATTTTACCGCAATTGAACGCGAAAAGTATATCGGATTTCAAGATAACAATTTCGTCAGAATACCGCCTATTTGCTAAGCCAACGGTCGATAGGATACACGCTGCTGATTGCAAAGCTTGACTTTCCGCTCTTGCCTCCTTCTACGGCATTGGGGATAGCTCGACCAATATCATCACCCCAATGATGAGCTATTTCGGGCTCATCTTTGCTTGGGCGCTACGATATGACAAAGACCTCGGCGTGGGCGGGCTCATCGCCATGATGCTGCCCTATACCATCTTCTTTCTTCTCTTATGGATTAGCTTTTTCGTGCTCTGGACATTTGGCCTCGGCCTTCCCGTCGGCCCAGGTTCACCGACTTATTACACGCCAGCGTAGTCCCTAAGGGGGCGAAGCGGACGTCAGCGAATGTTCTTTCTTGTGGTTAAATGGGTTAGATAAAATAATGTAATGATCTGAAATTTTAATTTTTACTATGGGTTGCAATTCGAATTTAATTTCGTATTAAGAGCAATGGGCCATCTAGGGGAAATACAATGAACAAATCAAAAACTATCTTAACAGCAGCGGTCTTAACATCGTTCCTATGCACTGCTTGCGCAACTAAGCGTTACCCCATCACAACGGAATTATCGTCCGCTGAAACACAATTAATGGACTGCAATGACTTAAAGTTAGAAGTGATTAGAGTTGAGCAAACCCAGTTGCAAATTGCAGATACTGCTGGCACAGATTGGCGTTCTGCTGCTGGGTTTTTGGGCGACTTTGGAATTGGAAACGCTATGGCAAAGTCCGAAGCAGACAAAGCTCTAGCTAATAGATTGCTGACAATTCGTGACGCTCAGGTGACCAAAGGGTGCCCAATCTAAACACGTATGCAACCAGATTATATTTTTAGATGATAAATATCCTCATGTGATCTCCAAACTTGGTGAAATTGCCTGTCGAGTGATTAAAGACGCGTGAACTATGGGGTGTTCAGCCATAGGGGAGGTCAACTTCCGCCATGTTTTTATATGGTGTGCCTTTTTTCCTATGTTTAACCCTGAAAATAAAGATACATAAAAATGGCTGATCCGATAATCGAGCATTGCCCTCATTGCCGACAAGACAGAAATGTCAAAGAATTAGCACAAGACAGTTATTCTGATACATCAGACCCCGAGTATTACTACTCAAACAAAGCGCATTTTTATATATGCAATACATGCAGGGAATACTTCATGCGAACGGGTCACTCCAATGAACACGATGAAGAACATGAAAATTTACCTGATGGAAATTGGGCGGTTTGCCACCCTTATAGGTATACGTCATTCCCGCCAGAAGCTAAGCGTCCTTATCCAAGCTGGGAGAGACGACTATACAGAGCCAACAATCCAATTCATCAAGCTTTATTCGATATATACAAGTCGTTAGATGCAGAACTCATGCAGTTTTCAGCAATGGGAATTCGTTCTCTTTTCGAAAAAGTTGCTCAAGAAACTGGCGTCGCTAAAGATAAAAACTTTGGTCAAATATTGGAAGAATTAGAATCCAGTGGTAAACTATCAATAGAAGATAAAGCTGCATTAGAAGTTTTGGTTGAAGGTGGACACGCCGCAATGCACCGAGATTGGTCTCCTGACATCGATGATATTATTATCCTACTCGATATTTTTGAGGACTTTATATATTCAACTTTTTTCAAAGCGGAAGATGATGCTGTAAGAGCCAAGAAGCACGCTGCGCTCAAAGGCAAAATACCGCCTGATATGCGAAAGAAGAAGGTTAAGTCTAAAGCAAAACCTAAACCAACTTCTTAGGCCTGCCGAGCGTCACACCACGCCTTCTAACCCCTTGGGGCAGCTTCATGTTATTGAGTAAAACGGCAGCGCCGATTTGGGCGACAACGGCTTCTGAGCTAAGGTCCGCAATAAGGATAAAAGCCTCCCCCCCCCAACAAAAACGCCCCCGCACATGGCGGAGGCCTAACCTTTTAAATCGCGCCCTGCCCTAGCTGGGGGGCTTTTCCGCGTAGAAATGCTTGCGGGCGGCGTCTAGGCATTCGGCCATTTTATCGCGGATGGCTTTATCAGACATGTCAATATTGGCGGCGTCTAGGTCTTTGCGGAGCTTGCGAAACACGTCGTCATCGCCCGCTTCTTCCATATCGGCCAAAATGACCTCTAGCGCGTATTTATCGACCGCGTCCCCAGATAGGCCCATCAGGCCAGCGGCCCATGTGCCGAGCATTTTGTTGCGCCGTGCCTCTGATTTAAACTCTAATTGAGCATCGAGGACAAATCGGGTTTCGGAGGCGCTTTCGCGCTCTTCAAATATTGACATTACATGTTCCTTTGTTCGTTTCACCACACATTAAAAAATCGCTTAGCCGCACGCAATAGGCAATACGCCGCTTAGCGATAAGATGGCGGCTTTATCCCCGAATTCAAGACAGCACGGCATTGCCGCGCCCGCCCCATTGGGCTATGGCCTAGGCTCAAATGATAAACTCACGGCTGAGTCGCCCCGAATGAGGACAGTTCTATGTCTCGCCGCACGAAAATCTACGAAGGCAAAGCCAAAATCCTGTATGAAGGCCCCGAACCGGGCACGATTATCCAATATTTCAAGGATGACGCCACCGCCTTTAATGCCGAGAAAAAAGCGATTTTGGACGGCAAAGGTGTGCTGAATAACCGTATCTCTGAATATATGATGCTACGCCTTGGTGAGATTGGCATTCCGACGCACTTTATTCGCCGCCTAAACATGCGCGAGCAACTGTGTAAGCGGGTCGAGATTGTGCCCCTCGAAGTGATTGTGCGCAATATCGCCGCCGGCACGATGAGTAAGCGCCTAGGCGTCGAAGAAGGCGAAGTTCTGCCGCGCTCTATTGTGGAATTTTGCTTGAAACGCGATGATTTGGGTGATCCCCTCGTGGCCGAAGAACATATCACCGCCTTTGGCTGGGCATCGGCGGACGAAATTGAAGAAATTACGAATCTGACGCTCCGCATTAATGATTATCTTTGCGGGCTGTTTGCGGGCATCGGGATTAAGCTGGTTGATTTTAAAATCGAATTTGGGCGTCTGGCTGTGGACGGCGGGCACCAGATTGTGCTGGCTGATGAGATTAGCCCCGATAGCTGCCGGCTATGGGACCGCGAGACGAATAAAAAGCTAGACAAAGACCGCTTTCGCCGTGATCTCGGCGGCGTCACAGAGGCCTATACAGAGGTCGCGACGCGGCTGGGCATTATCAAAGAAAACGGCAATAATTCCAATGTTGTCTCGATTGTAAAGAATGAGGATTAATCCATGAAAGCGATTATTCATGTGGGTCTAAAGCCCGGTGTGCTGGACCCCCAAGGCCGCGCCATTGCGCGCTCGCTCGTTGATCTTGGATTTAACGGTGTCAAAGACGCCCGCCAAGGCAAGGTGATAGAGCTTGATTTGACCCATGCCGACAAAGCGGCCGCACAGAAAGACGTGACCAATATGTGTGAAAAGCTGCTCGCCAATACGGTGATTGAAAGCTACCGCATCACGATTGAGGACTAGCCGCGCCCATTCGCGCCCATCCTGCCCGACACCTCATCCAATTGAGATAAGATTATGAGATCAGCCGTTATAACTTTCCCCGCGTCCAACTGTGACCGCGACGCCGCTGTGGCGCTGGAACAGATCACAGGCCGCAAGACCGAGATGATTTGGCACCGCGAAACCACCCTGCCCGCGGGTATTGATTTTGTTGTCCTGCCGGGCGGGTTTTCTTATGGCGATTATCTGCGTTGCGGCGCCATGGCGGCGCGCTCGCCGATTGTCGAAGATATTGTGAAAAAGGCCAAAGGCGGCTTGCCCGTTGCAGGGTTTTGTAACGGCTTTCAAATCTTATGCGAAACGGGGCTTTTGCCCGGGGCGTTAATGCGCAACGCGAGCCTGAAATTTGTCTGTAAACCGCAAAGCCTCAATATCACTAACGGCGCGTCGCGCTTCACATCTGCTTATAAAGACCAAAAGGACGTCACTATCCCCGTCGCCCACCATGACGGTAATTATTTTGCAGATAAGCAAACGCTGGATATGTTAGAAAAATCAGGGCGCGTCGTGTTTAAATATAACGGCAACCCAAACGGCTCTGCCCGCGATATTGCAGGCATTTGTAATGAAGGCGGCAATGTCCTTGGTATGATGCCCCACCCCGAACGCGCGGTTGACCCAATGCACGGCGGCACAGACGGCATTAATCTATTTAAATCGGTTCTGGAGTCGTTTTAATGGCTAAAGTAAAAATCACGCCCGACGTCGTTAAAGAACACGGCCTGTCAGAAGACGAATATCAAATCATCCTCGACCGTTTGGGCCGCGAACCTAATATCAATGAGCTTGGTATCTTTTCCGTCATGTGGTCTGAGCATTGCAGCTATAAATCTTCTCGCCGTCATCTTGGCAAGTTCCTGACAACAGGCGACAAGGTTATCCAAGGGCCAGGCGAAAACGCAGGTGTCATTGATATTGGCGACGGTGACGCGATTATTTTCAAAATGGAGAGCCATAACCACCCGTCTTATATCGAGCCCTATCAAGGCGCGGCGACCGGCGTGGGCGGCATTATGCGCGATGTGTTTACCATGGGCGCACGCCCAATTGCGCTCATGAATGCGCTGCGTTTTGGCGAGCCAAAGCATCCTAAGACACGCTCGCTGGTCTCTGGCGTTGTGGCGGGTATTGGCGGTTACGGTAATTGCGTCGGCGTACCAACGGTTGGCGGGGAAACTAATTTCCACAAAGGCTATAACGGTAATATCCTTGTTAACGCCATGTGTGTTGGCCTTGCGAAAACCGATAATATTTTCCTTTCTGCGGCCAAAGGGGTTGGTAATCCGATTTTTTATGTCGGGTCCAAGACAGGCCGTGACGGTATTCACGGCGCGACCATGGCGTCGGCTGAATTTGACGATGATAGTGAAGAAAAACGCCCCACAGTCCAAGTGGGGGATCCCTTCACCGAAAAGCTTCTGATTGAAGCCTGCCTAGAGTTGATGGCAACAGACGCCATTATTGCCATCCAAGATATGGGCGCAGCGGGCCTCACCTCATCCTCCATTGAAATGGCGGATAAAGGCGGCGTGGGTGTTGAGATTAACCTCGACAAAGTCCCGCAGCGCGAAGAGGGCATGACCCCTTATGAGATGATGTTATCAGAGAGCCAAGAACGCATGTTGATGGTCATTCAACCGGGCAAAGAACAGCTCGCCTTTGATACCTTTAACAAATGGGAACTGGACGTGGCCGAGATTGGCATCACAACGGATACGGGCAATCTGGTTCTGAAACATAAGCGCAAAAAAGTCTGCGATATCCCCATTGCACCGCTGGGTGATGACGCGCCCAATTATGACCGCCCGCATGTGCCGACGCCAAAGCGCGATGTGCTGCTGGTTGAAAACCTGTTTGAAACCCAAGACTATAATGATGCGTTGCTACGCATTATTACCAGCCCTGACATCGCTTCAAAGCGCTGGATTTGGGAACAATATGACCGTCACGTGATGTCTGACACCGTCGATAGCAGCCAGTCTAAAGGCGACGCAGCCATCGTGCGCATCCACGGCACCAATAAAGCCGTTGCGATTACGACCGATGTGACACCGCGTTATTGCTACGCCGACCCCTATGAAGGCGGCAAACAATGCGTGGCCGAAACATGGCGCAACCTGACCGCGGTTGGCGCAGACCCGATTGCGATTACCGATTGCCTAAATTTCGGCAATCCCGAACGTCCTGAAATTATGGGGCAATTTGTGGGCTGTATTGACGGTATGAACGAGGCCTGCCGCGCCTTTGATTACCCGGTCGTGTCGGGCAATGTATCGCTTTATAATGAGACCAACGGTGTTGCCATTCCGCCGACCCCTGCCGTGGGCGGTGTTGGCCTTATCCCTGATTTGTCTTTTTTCAGCACACTCGGCGACGCCGAAGAGGGTGATACCCTGGTCCTTATTGGCGACACTGTTGGTTGGCTCGGCTGCTCAGTATATCTGAACCTTATCATGAGCCGCGAAGACGGCGCACCGCCGCCTGTCGATTTGGCCGCAGAGAAACGCAATGGCGATTATGTGCGAAAGCTTATCCGCGGTCGTCGCGTCAAAGCTGTGCATGATTTATCCGACGGCGGCCTTGCGATTGCAGCCTGTGAAATGGCGTTCACCAGTAATATTGGCGTGTCCCTCACCGGCCCAGCCTCTGGCCCGCGTCACGGCTGGTATTTCGGCGAAGACCAAGCGCGTTACCTGCTGGCTGTGGGTCCGAATGACGTGAACCCTGTGATTTCCACAGCAGGCGCAAAAGGCATCCCCGCGCAAATCGTCGGCAAAGTCGGCGGCGACCGCATCACAGCCCAAGGCGCCTTTGATGTCTCGCTATCTGGCCTGCGCGAACGCCACGAAGGCTGGATGCCCAAATATATGGCGGGCGAGGGCTAGACATGGCTATGACGCGCGAAGACCTCTCGGCCATGCTGGCAGCCGCCCTGCCCGAGGCTGAGATTGAGTTGATCGACCTGGCTGGTGATAACAATCACTGGAAAGCCGTCATCACCAGCGTCGCCTTTGTCGGCCTGAACCGCATTAAACAGCATCAACTGGTCTATGCCGCGCTACAAGATAAAATGGACGGCCCAAACGGCGAGTTACACGCGCTAGCGCTAGAGACGAAGGTGCCAGAGTAGCGGTTTTTTAGCACGTCAGTCCGACGGCGTGGGTGCTGTATTCCAACGGACACAAAGCCTAGCGTCGTCATCCTCGGGCTTGACCCGTGGATCCATTTGTCATCCCGTAAATATCATCTGTTTTGAAGGGAAAGACGCATAGATACCCGACACAAGGTCGGGCATCACGTTGTGGTTAGGGTGGCGGTTAGAGCTTGCCCAAAGAAACACGTCATTCCGACGCGGCCCCCTTCGGGACGCCCGGAAACCATGTGGTGAAGCTTGCGCAAGAATGCGACATCGAATGACGTCGCAAAACAACGACATGGATTCCGGGCAGCTTCGCTGCGACGGAATGACAATGTAATTGTGTCGAAGGCTAAAATACGGACCTCTATTCACAAACACGTCATTCCGACGCGGCCCCCTTCGGGACGCCCGGAAACCATGTGATGCACGTGCAACATGCGCAAATCATCATAATCAGAGCCCCAATCCAACAATTCTCTCCCCCTCCTACCACACCCCTGTATCCATAGGCTGTGACCACATCGCCCGCCATAACGCCTATTGATACCGCCCCGCTGCGCGCGGCCATAGCCATTCTGACGGCGCGGCTCATGACCTATTTGCAAAGCGGTGCACCGCTGGCCAAACAAAACACGCATACAAGACGCCTGTTACCGCTTTACCGTTTGCTGTTAAAAATCGCGCGCCATAACCGCGGGATTATTTTAAAATCATCAATGCTATCCAATCCCGATTGGTGCCGCCGCGTATTCATGGATCTCGGCGGATGGCCCGCATTACGGCAATGGCAAGCGCGGTGGAAAAACCGCCATAACCCCACTGAACGCGCAGCCAAAAAGACGCTTAGCCACAGCGAAAGCTCGCGCGCTATACGACACGTTTCTTCGGGTAAGAAAACAGATAGCCAAGATGATTTTTGTTGGGCCAAAATTGAACGTAACAAAGAGCCGCGACCACGACGCACTCGCGATGAATTGACGGAAAGAAAACCATCTGCGCCCTCTACCCGCATTCCGCCCGTCGAGCTTTGGCCGCACGAAATTACCCGCGCGCTTTACGGTTCAAAGAACACATCTGAATTAATTAACTCGGACCCTAATTACGAAAGATCCTACCCGCATTATGACGACACTCATCCCCCAGCTGATCACAAAAGTCCTGATCCGCCGCCGTATATAACAAAACCTAAATTGAATTAACACGCGAAGACATTCGCGCGAGCCTAGCCGCTTGCGCGTAACTCATATAACGGCATCTTTACGATTTTTTCTGCCACGCCCCGCGTTCATCTTGCTGAAAATAGGACAGTGTATGGCCTGCATCACTCAGGGTTTTCCAGCGCTTACGCTCCCGCGCAATATCCTCAGAACTGCGGCCATTTATCATGACAATACAACGGCTTACACCCGAAAGGTCACTCACCTCCGCGCCATCCAGCAAGACAATGCAATCCGCCCCGTCGGCTTTTGTCGCGCTCGCAGATAGCAATATGGGTTGCTGGTCCGCTTGGGGTTGATCATCACGGCCATGAGGTAAAAAACTATCGTTTTTATACGTCCAAAGAAATTGATCCAGCTCGCCTAAATCAGACTCGCGGCATTTAATCAGAGCGCGCCAGCCGCGCCCTAAAACCTTTTCCATCAGGTCCGGCAGAACCGATTGCACGGTTGAAGCTTCGAGGTGATAAAACCAATAATCAGGCGCGCTAACCTCTGCCTCTCCCGCTGCTTGGGCCATAGAGCTTAACCCTCGAAATTATCGGCAATCCAGTGGTTTAGAAGCCGCACACCATAGCCCGTGCCAAAGGTCGTTTCGCGCGGATCTGGGCGTGTGTTTTTCATGCCTGTGCCAGCAATATCAATATGCGCCCAAGGCGTTTTACCGACGAAGCGTTGTAGGAATTGCGCTGCCGTAATAGAGCCCGCTTCGCGTCCACCGATATTTTTCATATCGGCATTGGGGCTATCCAAAAGCTTATTGTAATAAGGGCTAAGCGGCAGGCGCCAGCTTTTCTCTGTCGAGGCGTCAGATGCAGCCGCGATTTGTTCGGCGAGGCCATCATTATTAGAAAACACACCTGCATGTTCATGACCCAGCGCGACAATAATCGCCCCTGTTAGGGTGGCCAGATTAATCATGGCTTTGGGCTTATATTTCTCATTCGCGTAATGCAGCGCGTCACATAGAACAAGGCGTCCTTCGGCATCTGTATTTTGCACTTCAATGGTTTGGCCCGACATGGACGTCACAATATCACCGGGGAGTTGCGCTTTGCCGTCGGGCATATTTTCAACCAGACCGACAATACCGATGACGTTGGCTTTGGCTTTGCGGCCCGCAATCCCCATCATCGCGCCGACGACAGCGGCGGATCCGCCCATATCGCCTTTCATATCCCACATACCGTTGCCGGGTTTGAGCGAGATACCGCCCGTATCAAATGTCACACCTTTGCCGACGATACAGGCGGGCTTATCCCCTTTTTTTCCGCCCATCCAGCGCATAACAACAAGCTGGCTTTCACGTTCAGAACCAACACCAACACCCAATAGCGCGTTCATGCCAAGCGTTGCCATTTTCTTCTCGCCGAGGATCTCAACTTTCAAACCAAGGCTCTCTAGTTTTTTAATCCGTGCGGCATAGGCTTTGGGATAGATGACATTAGGCGGCTCATTCACCAAATCGCGGGCCATGACCGTGCCGTCACAAATCGGGCCGTGGAAATTATTATAAGCTTTTTTCGTCTTTGACAGATCATCACAGCCGATTTTGATGGTTTTGACGCTGTTTTTCTTATTTGCGGCGAGTTTTGTGCGGTATTTATCAAATCGGTATCCCGCCAGACGCGCACCAACGGCGGCCCGCGCGGCACTATCTGCGCTGACGTCAAAACCGCCTAGATGGATGCTGACCGTGCTCTCACCCGATGTCAAAAGCGGCTTGACAGCTTTGGCCGCAAACATTTCTGCGTCAAATGGTTTTGCGTCTTTCTTGGCCTCAGCGCCGCATCCGACAAACACCAGACGTGAGACTTTAAATCCTTCGGGCGCATAGAGCGTGAAAGACTTCCCAGCCTCACCTTTAAACCCAGCTGCCTTGGCGGCTTTGGTGTAAACATCGCCCAACGCCTCTACATAGGCCGCGCCGCCGCCGTAAACTTTGCCGCCTTTAAACACAGGGACAATGGCCGCGCCAGATTTAGCGGGCGCGTCATTAAAAAAGGATACAGAAAAATTATCAGTCACGTCATGTCTCTTTTGTTGCGCAGGCTCTAACGCCCGCTAATTTATAGTTGATTAGTGGTAAACCAAAGCCCGATAGAATAGAAGGGTATATCCGTCACATATGACGATAATTTCATACCCCAAATGAATATGGGTGATACAGTCCGCTTGGACGTAAGGATAAAGGAACCGCATGTCGCTTTTGCAACGCTATCTTTTGCGACAAGCGTTTTGGCCTTTGGTGATTGCGCTATCGGCTTTGTCGGTTCTGGCGCTTCTTACCCAAAGCCTGTCGACGATTGATTTGATTGTCGAGAACCGCCAGTCGGCGCTAACGTTTTTGACCGTCACGGTGATGGCTTTGCCGCAACTAATTTCTATCATTTTACCGCTCGCCGTTTTCATGGCTGTGCTCTATGCGCTCAACCGTTTGAATGTGGATAGTGAATTAATTGTCGCCAAAGCCACAGGTCTAAGCCCGCGTCAGATCGCCAGTCCCATATTGCGATTGGCGACCTATGCGATGATTGTGCATTTCGTTTTTAACCTGCTGTTACAGCCCTATTCCTTTCGCAATATGCGCGAGACTTTATTGCAAGTCCGCACAGATATTGCCTCGCAAATGTTGCGCCCTGGAGAGTTCATAACCCCGACCAAAGGCCTAACCGTATACGCGCGCGAAATCCTCGCCAGTGGGGACATGGCGGATGTGCTGATTTACGATGACCGTAATCAGAAAAGCACAATGATGGATATGCCGACGGCAGGCAGCGCACCTAAGAATAATTCCATGACCCACAGCGCCCGGCGCGGGCGTATTATCCGCGATGGTGAGCAAACCTTGCTGGCTTTATCAGACGGCACGATTCAAACGCTAACGCCCAATGGCACACTCGACCTGATTAAGTTTGAACGCCATATCATTGATTTATCACAGATTATGGCGCTCGACCCAGTGCTTAGGCTTAAAACCTCAGACCGTTATTTGCATGAGCTGCTGCGTCCTAATGACCGCGAACGATCCAACAAACGGCTCTATAATGCGCTGAAAGCCGAAGGCCATGCGCGGCTCTCTGCCCCGATTTACAATCTGGCTTTGGCACTGTTGGCGGTGGCGTTCTTAGTGCGCGGCGAATATCAGCGGCTAGGTTATGGTCGTAAAATTGCGCTCTGTGCTGTGACAGGATTTATCATCCGCTTGACCGGTTTTGGGCTGGCATCCGCCGCAGAAAAAGACGCCGGGTTAAACATGGCTCAATACGGCTTACCCGTTGCCGTCTGCATCCTTTGCGCAGTCTATATTCTCAGCCGTGGACGGGCGCTGGGCTTTAAGCGGTTTGGCCGTAAAAAACGGCGCGAAACCTATGACCGGTTAAGCGCGGCCATGCCCGACACCCGTCCACAGTTAGGCCCGTCATGAGCCTGATCGACCGTTATATCGCTAGCCGAATATTACGCGGCATCATCACGGCCTTTGTGATTGTGACGGCGATTATCATGTTGGTCGATTTTGTCGAAGCAACCCGTAATATAGGTGAGGACGGCAATCTCTCCCTTCTCACGATTTTGGGATTAACCGCGTTGAAAGCTCCGCAATTAATTGAGCAAACCATTCCCTTTGTCGTTTTATTTGGCGTGATGGGCGCACTTTACGGATTGAACAAACGCTCTGAATTGATTGTGTTGCGCGCGTCAGGATTATCGGCGTGGCGATTTTTGCGGCCCGCCGTTTTCGTCACGGGTCTTCTCGGTCTGATTTGGGCCATCGCCTTTAACCCACTGGCGACACAGGCGATGCAGCACTATGAGACGCGGCTCGCGAGCTATAGCCAGCCCGCAGAGGCGACAAACACATCGACACAGTCCCGCCAAGTCTGGCTGCGCGAGGGGTCTGATAGCGGGCAGATTGTCATTCGCGGTCTTCAGTCGCCAATTGATAGAGCGACTTTGACCGATGTAACCTTTTATTATTATGACTATCCCGACGCGACACAAATTCAGACCGAGACGCAAACTAAAGTTAATAAAGCCGAACAAACACAATTTTCCCGCCGCATTGACGCCGACCGCGCGACATTGCTGCCCTCCGGTTATTGGAAAGTTCAAAACTTGGGTGAAAACAGCACCGATAACGGCTTTGCGCGGCAACAATTTGCGTCTTTTCCAACACGCTTGACCTTAAACGATTTGCGCCTTGATAACCGCCGTAAATTGCGACCGCCTTTTTGGGACCTACCGTCTGAAATCGCGCGGGTGGAGGCGGCTGGCTTTTCGGCGGTGGGACTTCGGATGCAATGGCACAGCCTGCTGTCTTTGCCGCTGACCCTGATTGCGATGACGATTATTGCGGCGGGCGTATCTATGCACCTCACGCGGTCGGGCGGAACATTGCGCTTAATGTTGGCGGGGGGCTGCGTCGGCTTTGGCGTCTATTTCTTCAACAATCTTATGACCGCTTTCGGACAAGCGCAGTCCATGCCCATCATCATGGCCGCATGGAGCGTGCCAATATTAGTTCTATTTTGCGGTACAGCCTATTTATCCAAGATTGAGGACGGCTAGCCTGACTGCTTACTGACAGAAATTTAATCCCCTTCCCGATAAAACGGATGTAATTAAGGGCCAAGATAATGCCGCGATGAATTGCAAGCGCGGCAAATCAGGCTATAACAGGCGCAATAAGATACCCCGTTTTGGGGCCCTGATAAAACAGGACTGGATGATATGACTTTACGCGGATTATTTTTAACGGCGACAGCCGTCATTGTTGGATTTGGTACAGCAAGCAAAGCGAACGCCCAAGCGACATCCCACGGCATTGCGGCCGTTGTGAATGACGACATCATCACCACCCATGACCTTCGTCAACGTGTGCTGTTTATGCTGGCCACGACGGGCTCAGAACGCGACCAAGCGACCATCGCGCGATTACAACAACAGGCACTACAAAACCTGATTGATGAGCATATCCAATTGCAAGAAAGTAATAAGTTCGAGCAAAACATTTCTGACGCCGAAGTGAACCGCTCTGTCGCGCGTCTGATTGGCCGTAACGGTCTTGACCCAAATGAGGTCGCACAACAACTCGCCTCAATCGGTGTGTCCATCAACACATTGCGGGATCAAGTTAAATCAGAGATTGCCTGGCAGCGTATTGTCAACGGCCTTTATGGCTCTCGCATCCGCATTAGTGACGCGCAGATTGACCAGACAATGTCACGCCTATCCACCAATGCGGACAAGCCGAGCTACCGCGTTGCCGAAATCTTTATCGAAGCCACCCCTGAAATCGGCGGCATGGACGGGGCCATGGAAGGCGGCAAAGCCATGGTATCCCAAGCAACGCAAGGCGCACCCTTCCCGCTCCTCGCGCAGCAGTTTTCATCCGCGCCGAGTGCGGCCAAAGGCGGCGATGTTGGCTGGATACGTCGCGGCGAACTTCGCCCCGAACTGGACGCAGCCCTAGAGACGTTAGAAAAAGGCGAGATTTCACCGCCCATCCAAGTCCCAGGCGGGGTTTATGTCATCGCCATGCTGGACGAACGTATTACAGAATCAGATACGGTGTATAAGCTCCGTCAGGTCAATATTCAGACCACAGACGAGGCGGAGATGGCAGCGGCCATGGCGCGTCTTGACGGTCTTTCGTCATCACTGACCTCTTGCGATACGTTGGAAGATGATGTCGAAGCCATGGACGGTGTCGGCACCGCGGATATGGGCGAAGTAAAGGCCAGCGAAATTTCGGGGCAAATCCTGACGACCATTGAAGCCACAGAGGCAGGTCAATTAAGCGCGCCATTTGAAACGCCGTCTGGCCCCGTTGCGCTATTTGTCTGTGACCGCCAAGTCACGGGCGCCGGCATTCCGACCCGCACAGAAGTTGAAGAACGGTTGATGGACCAACAGCTCGCCCAAGCGTCAAAGCGTCACCTGCGTGACCTGCGTCGCCAAGCGACGATTATGATGCGCTAGCCGCTCTGCGACCCCTGTCCCAAAAACCGCTCGTCCTGACCCTTGGTGATCCTGCCGGAATTGGGCCTGAAATCACCGCTAAAGCTTGGGCCGCGCTAAGACATCAACCAGATTTGGCCTTTGGCTTAATCGGCCCTATCGCATTGATTAAAGGTGTTTTTTCGGACATGGATTTACCTGCGCCAGTCGCAGTTTCAGATTATTCGGACATCCCCAAAACCTTCGCGGACACTCTGCCCGTCATCAATCTTGGGGATAGCCCATTGGTCATCGCCGGCAAACCCGACAGCGCACTTGCCCCTATCATTACGGGCAGCATTGCGGCGGCGGTCACGGCGTGCTTGTCTGGCGAAGCGGCTGGACTGATCACCAATCCAATCGCGAAAGAGGTTCTTTATAAGGCTGGGTTTTCCCATCCGGGTCATACGGAATATCTCGGCGAATTGACCAAAGGCGCGCCCCATTCTGGCCCGCGGGGTCCCGTTATGATGCTATCGGGCGGCGGGCTTCGTGTTGCGCTGGCCACTGTGCATCTGCCCTTAAAAGACGCCGCATCAACGCTTAGCATGGAAACAATTATCAGCACCGCCACGGTGATGCACCATGCCCTTATCCGCGATTTTGGTGTCAAAAACCCGCGCATTGCTCTGACAGGATTAAACCCCCATGCGGGCGAAGGCGGAGCATTGGGGCGCGAGGAATTAGAGATTATCAACCCCGCCGCCAATGCATTGCGTAGTGTCGGCATTAACGCGACAGACGCCAAACCCGCCGATACGCTTTTCCACGCAGAGGCGCGCGAAGGCTATGACGCCGTGCTGGCC
Source organism: Fretibacter rubidus (assembly GCF_041429785.1). Classification (GTDB taxonomy): domain Bacteria; phylum Pseudomonadota; class Alphaproteobacteria; order Caulobacterales; family Maricaulaceae; genus Fretibacter; species Fretibacter rubidus. Next base: position 1,119,916 of record NZ_CP163423.1, on the reverse strand, counting down.
ATGTATCATGACCAAGGGCTTATCCCCGTCAAAACGCTAGATTTTCACGGCGGGGTGAACATCACATTGGGTCTTCCGATTGTGCGAACATCACCTGATCACGGCACGGCGTTTGGCATTGCGGGGCAAAACATCGCCCGCGCAGACAGTGTGATTGCAGCCATAAAATCCGCGCGCAACATTGCCAACAATAGGGCCAAATCTAATGTTGGATAATCTCCCGACCCTATCCGAAGTCGTGAAACTGCACGGACTTGACGCGAATAAAAAGCTTGGGCAGCATTTCCTGCTCGACAGCAATATTACTGATAAAATCGCCAAGCTGACGACACCGCTGGAAGGCGTCACAGTCGTTGAGATCGGCCCCGGGCCGGGCGGTTTGACGCGTTCTTTATTTAAGATCGGCGCAGAGCGGGTTTTGGCCATTGAAATGGACGCGCGGTTCTTGCCCGCGCTTTCGGATATTGGTGATGCCTCTGGCAAAGAACTTCGGGTCATTAATGACGATGGTTTGAAAGTTGATATTGCTCAGCATAGCTCTGGTGAGGTCAAAATCGCCGCAAACCTACCTTATAATGTCGGCACGAAAATGCTGACCAATTGGCTGACCGCTGACCCGTTATTTTGGACGCGCGCGGTTTTGATGTTTCAAAAAGAAGTGGCCGAACGCGTCGTCGCGGGTGTTGGCGACAAAGCTTATGGCCGCCTTGCGATATTGTCCCAAAGCGTCTGCCAAACCCACCTTGCCTTTGTCGTGCCTGCCCGCGCGTTTTCCCCACCGCCGAAAGTCGATAGTGCCGTCGTGGTTTTGGACGTGCTGCCCGCGCCGTATAAACATCTAAAAGAGTTGGGCCAATTAACAGCGGCCGCCTTTGGGCAGCGGCGAAAAATGCTGCGGCGGTCTTTGAAAACGTTTGGTAAAAAACATGGACTAGAGCCAGAACCGTGGTGCGAAGCCTGCGGCATTGACCCAACAAAACGCCCAGAGGATTTACCCGTCAGCGATTTTCACGCCCTGACTGATTACCTGATTACCCACCGTCAATCAGCGCCTTAACAAAGGGGCCGAGCCACATTTGACGGCGGCGCCTCATACGCTCTGACTGAATAATGGCCTGCACATCAGACAGCGCTTTGTCGACGTCCTCATTAACAATAACATAGTCATATTCCGACCAGCGGCTTATCTCTGATTCTGATTTTGACATACGTTTTGCAATCGTCTCGTCGCTGTCTTGGGCGCGGGTCCGAAGACGGGATTCAAGGGCGCGCATATTGGGCGGCAAGATAAAAATCTTCACAAGATCCTCAACAGCGGCTTGTTCAAGCTGCTGCGCCCCTTGCCAGTCAATATCAAAAATAACGTCGCGTCCCTCGGTCAAGGCCTGCTCGACAGGGGCGCGCGGCGTGCCGTAATGATTGTCAAACACCCGCGCATATTCAAGGAAATCCTCATTTTCTATCATGGCGCTAAATTGATCCTTGGAGACGAAATAATAGTCATGCCCTTCCACTTCGCCGGGGCGCGCTTGGCGCGTGGTCGCCGAGACAGACATCGTCATATTATCATCAGCCGCCATCAAGCGGCGCGTCAGCGTCGTCTTCCCCGCGCCAGACGGTGAGGACAGCACGACCATCAAACCACGACGATTGGATTTTAGCTGATCAATTTCGCTAGGATGATTATCATTCGACATTGGCGGCTTGCTCCCGGAATTGCTCGATGACGCTTTTCATGGACAGGCCGATGCGGGTCAAGGTGATATCGGATGATTTCGCGCAGAGCGTATTGGTTTCGCGGTTAAATTCTTGGGATAAAAACTCAAGCTTTCGCCCAATCGGAGAGCCCTGAGACAGCAGCGCCCTCGCCTGCTCGCTATGGGCGGTCAGGCGATCAAGCTCCTCGCGGACATCGGCTTTGGTCGCCAGTAGGGCAATCTCCGCCGCTAATCGGTCGGGGTCAATATCCACCGCGAGGTCTTTGACTTGGTCTGACAATCGGTCAGCCACAGATTTAGGCTGGGTCGCCGCCGCCTCTGCCGCCTCGATCGTCAGTTTTTCAAGCGCCGACACTGCGGTTTCAAATAATGGCAGCAGTGCTGCGCCTTCGTCGTCGCGCGCCTGCTTTAACGTGGTCGCCACCTCTGTCGCGCCTTGGATCAAGGCGGCCTCTAGACCCTCTTGGGCGACCTCATCTGTGCTGCCCCTGCCTTGGGTCACGACACCGTCAATGGTCATCAAAACTGCCAAATTACTATTGCCGCCTTTGGCCTCAACAAAACGCGCGAGGGTGTCAAAAAGCGCCTCATTAATCGCGACGGTCCCACCCTTATCATCCGCGTTTAAGCTAAGTGAGATTTGCATATTGCCGCGCGTAAAAATATCTGAGAACGCCTTTTTGACAGTGGGTTCAATCGCGCTGACTTCGCTTGGGAGTTTCACGCGTAAATCTAATGTGCGGCCATTGACGCTGCGCACTTCCCATTGCCAGCTATGCCCCGCATATGTGCCCGAAACACGGGCGAAACCTGTCATACCACTGAGCGCCATTAAAACTATCTTCCGCGCCGTTCGCGCTCTATTTTGCGCCATTTGGCGACATTAGCATTATGACCAGCCAGCGTCGGCGAGAACACATGACCACCCGTGCCGTCCGCCACGAAATAGAGGTTGTTAGTCTTTGCCGGATTAAGCACAGCCGCCAAAGCATCGGCACCCGGATTACAAATCGCCGTCTTGGGCAGGCCGTCAATCTGGTAGGTATTCCAATCCGTTTTACGGTCAATTTCAGAACGCCGCAAACCGCGTTGCCGCCCGTCACGCCCCGTTAGGATTTCGCCTTTGCTTATGCCGTAAATAATGGTCGGGTCGGATTGAAGCCGCATGCCGCGCCGCAGACGATTGGTAAAGACCCCCGCCACTTCGGCGCGTTCACCGCCAACACCCGTTTCTTTTTCAACCACAGAGGCGAGGATTATCGCCTCTTCTTTTGTCTTAACGGGTAGACCCTCTTGGCGTGCTTCCCACAGGCGTTTTATCAAGGCGGTTTGGTCGCTCATCATTTTGCGAATGACCGCGTCACGGCTCATACCGCGCGGGGTCATATAGGTTTCAGGCAGCAAGCTCCCCTCTGGTGGGGACAGGCTGATGTCGCCGCTTAAATGATCTGACGCTGCGATGATGCGCAGGATTTGCGCGGTGGTCAGGCCTTCAGGCGCGGTGACAGGGTAAAGGATGGTTTTACCCGAGCTGATGATATTGACAATCTCGGCCATGCTGGCACCCGCAGGGATATTATATTCGCCGACTTTGATGTCGCCGCCAATATCCATGAAACGCGCTTTGGCCCGCAGGATTGTGCCGTTTTCAATGAATCCGCCTGTTTCTAGCAGGGATGATAATCGTGACAGCCCCGCGCCAGACGGCACAGTGAACGCCGTATCCACCGCCAGCGGGCCCGGTTTCTCATAGCTATTTTTAATATAAGACAGCCCCGCAAAGACCGCGATGACCGCAAGAATAATTAGGATAAAGCTAAGCCCAATCAGCCGTTTAAAAAGGCTCGTTTTTTTGACAGGGCTTTGGTTGGGGTTTTGAGCAGGTTTTTCGGGCGCGCGTTTCGCTGTTTTGGAAGATTGCGAGAAGGTCTTTTTAGAGCTCATTACGCTGTCGGCGCTTTGGCAAAAATTACGGCCGCATTGGTCCCGCCAAAACCAAATGAATTTGACATGGCCGCATTTAAGGCAACTTTCTTGGCCGTATGCGGTACCAAATCAATATCGGTTTCCACGGACGGATTATCCAGATTTAGCGTCGGCGGCACAATCCCGTCACGCACAGCAAGGATAGAAAAGACCGCTTCTATCGCGCCCGCCGCGCCGAGCAAATGTCCCGTCGCTGATTTCGTGGACGACAAAGTCAATCCCTTGGCTTTGTCGCCAAATAATTTCTCAACCGCGCGGATTTCAATCTCGTCACCCATAGGCGTTGATGTCCCGTGGGCGTTGACATAACCGATGTCATCAAGACTAAGTCCGCTATTATTGAGCGCCGCCTTCATGGCGCGAAATCCGCCGTCACCATCGGGGGACGGGCTGGTAATATGATAGGCGTCGCCTGATAATCCGTAGCCTTTGAACTCGGCATAAATCGTCGCGCCGCGCGCTTTGGCGTGCTCATATTCCTCAAGGACAACAGCGCCTGCGCCCTCACCCATCAAAAATCCGTCACGGCCCGCATCATATGGGCGTGACGCCTTGGTCGGGTCATCATTGTAACCTGTCGTCATGGCGCGGCACGCCACAAAAGACGCAATGCCCAAACGGCAGACCGCCGCTTCGCCGCCGCCCGCTACCATAACATCTGCGTCGCCGTGCTGGATCAAACGCGCCGCATCACCAATGGCATGAGCGCCCGTCGCACAGGCCGTCACGACCGAATGGTTTGGGCCTTTCAGACCGTGGCGAATAGAAATTTGGCCCGCCGCCAAATTAATCAACATGCCCGGCACCACAAAGGGGCTGAGCCGTCTTGGGCCTTTTTCCGCGAGTGTGATGGAGGCGTTATAGGTTGTCTCAAGACCGCCGATACCCGAGCCGAATAAGACGCCAGAGCGGTATTGTGCGTCCTCGTCTAATTCAGACGGTGACCAGCCCGCATCAGCAAGCGCTTCGTCAGCCGCCGCGATAGAATATAAAATGAAATCATCAATGCGTTTGCGATCGCGCGCGGACAATGTCGCGTCGGGATCAAAACTGGCGGGATCATCATCTGATCCACCGCCGTGCCCATCTTTGCGCGGGACAAGGGCTGCAATCTTGCATCCCAAATCATCAACATCAAAATGAGTGATTTTCTGGGCACCAGAATGCCCAGAAAGAAGATTTTTCCATGCGGCGTCGACACCGCACCCAACAGGGGTAATGAGGCCTAGGCCTGTGACAACAACCCTGCGCATAGCAATCTTACTTGCTTGTCTCTTCAGAGATAAACTTCACAGCTGCGCCGACAGTTTGCAAATGCTCAGCCGCATCCTCAGCGATTTCGATATCAAACTCTTCTTCGAAAGCCATAACCAGCTCTACGTTGTCCAAGCTATCCGCGCCGAGATCATCGATGAAGTGAGCGTTTTCAGTCACTTTATCTTCGTCGACTTCCAAATGCTCAACAACGATTTTTTTTACTTTTGCAAACACATCAGACATATTTAATCCTTTTTCCGACATCGCCAACGCGGCGACAAGTGCAGAGGGCAAATAGGGGGATTTTGAAACAAAACAACCCTTTTCTTAACTCAACGCAGTCACTAACACGGATTCGGTGCAGTGACTAGGCCTGCGGCGCATTGTCCACAGTTTCGCTAAATCCCTGAAAATTACACATAATTTACGGGCGCGAGGTCGTTATATCATCGCCATACCGCCGTTCACATGAAGCGTTTGGCCCGTGACATAATTTGCTTCTTCTGACGCCAGATAGACCGCCGCCGCCGCAATATCACCGCCCGTGCCAAGCTTTCCAGCCGGCACTTTCGCGATTGTCGCCTCTGTCTGCGCTTCATTTAGCGCGTCTGTCATGGGCGAGGTAATGAAACCTGGCGCGATGCAATTGGCGGTCACGCCGCGCGACGCGACCTCTGCGGCCAAGGCTTTAGTAAAGCCAATCATGCCAGCTTTCGATGCCGCGTAATTGGTTTGACCTGGGTTACCTGTAACGCCGACAATGGACGTTATGCCAATAATACGGCCCCAGCGCGCCTTCATCATCGGGCGGAGACACGCCTTTGACAGGCGGAAATAGGCTTCCAAATTGACCTTTTGCACAATGTCCCAGTCTTCTTGCTTCATCCGCATCAAAAGACCGTCGCGCGTAATGCCCGCATTGGCGACAAGGATATCAATACCGCCGCCCAGCGCCTCTGCCGCCTGTTTTGGTAGCGCGTCAACGGCGTCACCATCCGATAGATTACACGGCACTACGGCTGTACGCTCGCCAAGCTCTGCCGCCAGCGCCTCTAGCTTTTCCGCGCGCGTCCCCGATAGGGCCACATGCGCGCCTTGGGCGTGGAGTTGGCGCGCAATGTCTCCGCCGAGACCGCCCGTTGCGCCCGTCACAAGCGCGCGTTTTCCTGTTAAATCAAACATATTATTCCCCTTTTATTGTTTTTGCGAAAGCTTCCAAGCTCTCGGGCGTTGATAAGGCATTGCCGTCAACGCCTTTGACAATTCGTTTTAGCATTTGGGTCAGGACTTTGCCGCATCCGGGTTCAGCGAAGGTGTCTATGCCGCCATCACTGGCCATCCACTCAATCGATTCGCGCCAACGCACACGACCTGTGACCTGCGTGACCAGATCGCTGCGGATTTGATCCGCGTCCGTGACAGGGCGCGCGGTGACATTGTTCACCACAGACACGCGCGGAGCGTTTATTATCGTATCCGCCAGCGCGTCTTTCATCGCCTCCGCCGCTGGGGCCATCATATCGCAGTGGAACGGCGCGGAGACGGGCAGGATAACCGCCTTTTTAACGCCAGCGTCGCGGGCAAAGACGCAAGCAGCCTCAACGGCGGCGACTTCACCAGATAGCACGATTTGGCCTGTGGCGTTATCATTGGCGATTTGGCAGATGCCGTGCTTTGCGCCTGCACTTGCTGCCGCTTCGGCGTCTTCAACAGATGCGCCCAATAGCGCCGCCATAGCGCCAGCCCCCACGGGAACGGCCTTTTGCATAGCGTCACCCCGAAGCCGCAGCAGACGCGCTGTGTCAGACAGGCTAATCGCGCCCACAGCGCACAGCGCAGAATATTCACCCAGTGAATGTCCCGCAACGAAGCTGGCCGCTGTGACGTCCACATCAAATTCGTCCTTGAGCGCCGCGATTGCCGCGACAGATGTCGCCATTAAAGCGGGCTGCGTATTAGATGTTAAGGTCAGTTCATCCTCTGGCCCGTCCCACATTAGCTTTGATAGGTTTTGCGACAGCACGTCATCAACTTCTTGGAAAACGGCTTTAGATGCGGGAAAAGCGTCCGCCAACGCTTGACCCATACCAACGAATTGGCTGCCTTGGCCCGGAAAAATGAATGCAAATGCCATAGTTGTTCCCATCAGACGTTAAAAGCGCGACGCTTATTCTAAATCTTTGGTGATTAGATGCGTGAGCAGCGGGCGAAGGTCAAGCGGCCTTGAGCCGAAAAATTGACCCCCATTTTAAGAAATTGCGATGTTTCACTGTGAAACAGCGTCGTGGTTAAACCTTCATTAAGTAACTCACTACATGCTGGTCTAGTGTGGGATTCGATAACTCTGGCTGGGATGCAGCAATGAATTTTTTTAAGAAAAACAAAGAGTCCAAGACAAATACCACCGATACCGCCCCAACGCATGATGTTGATCAGGTCGCGGCAGACGGCGGCACAGTGTCTGATACTGGACCATCACACACCTATACAGCGTCTGATTCAGAGCGTGCGGCCAAAGAAGAAGCCCGCCGCGCCGAATTTCTTGCGATGCTTGCCGAAGAAGAACGCCAACACAAAGGACGCATGCAAGCGCAACGCGGTGACGTGACTGACGGCCCAGAGGCTGTTCCAGAGCCTGTTGACGAGCGCCCCCAAGACATTTTCGCGGACGAAACCCTGCGCGACATGGCCCCTGCAGAGCCGCTTTACACACCAGCGCCCATTGCGCCCGCAAATCACCTAGCGCCCACGGCTGAGCCAGCCCCCGCATCAAACCGTGCCGCAGCGCTCGGTATTGGCGGCGACGCGTTCCTGACCAGCAGCAAGCCTGATTATTCGCCCAACTTCTCGGCGGAATTATCGGAAAAAACAAAGTCTGTAGACGTCACGCCAAAATCCAATGCCCCCGTGGACTTTATCGACGCGATTGACCCCTCTATTGATATGGGCCAGCCGCTGACACGCCGCATGAATATGGGCGAATTGCGCACAGATGTTGCACGCATCACATCCGATATTGATAACGGAGAAGCCCTTTACCGCCGCGCGCAGCAACGTGTGTCCTCACTCCTTACTTTTGTTGAGCGCGCGGAAGTTGATTTCTCGCTTCTTGACCGGTTGGAGCCTGAAAATCGCCGTTTAAAGGCGCGTAACCGTACGCTGTCTAGCGAAGTTGAAACGCAAAGCCATAAAATCAACGTCCTGCAATCGGACCTTGATGAGCATCGCCGCCGTCTGGCCGAAGCCAAGGCGCAATACGATACCGCCAACGGCTCGCTGGCCCGCTCTATGAAGGCGGTATCAGACCGTGACCGCGAAATTAAACGCCTGAATGAAGAACTGAACTCTCTTGTTCTTAAGATGGACCGCCTACGCACATCTGGTGAGGTCGAAACCCGTGAAAACGCTGCGCTGCGTGACCGTATCGCTCAGGTGTCTGACGCGTTAGAAACAGTGAAAACCGAGCGCACAACCCTGTCGAAAATGGCAGAGAGCTTGAAAATTGATTGTGACGACCACCGTCAAGGCCGCGACCGCTTGCAAAGCGAGGTCCATGACCTGCGCCACGCCCTTGATTCGGCGCAAAAGCAAAACAACCAGATGAAAGGCGAAATGGTCGCCCTTCATGAGGAAATCACGACATTTAAAACGCAATATGAGTTTAATATCATCAGTCGTGACGACCGGATTTACTCGCTGGAAGCCCAAATCGAAGACCTGTCAAAGCAACTTCAGATTAAAGACGAAATTGTAGCCTCGGCGTCGAAGGACGTCTCTGAGCTTCGCAAGCAACGCACAGCGCAAGAGCTAGAGCGTGAACGCCTAGAGAAGATGATAGAAGGACAGTCATTTCAACTGGACGACGCGCAGTCACAGCTTTTGAAATCCAAAGAAAACATGCAAGAGCTTGATCAGCGTTACCGTGATGTGGCCACAGCCTTATCGGTCAATCAAACCCGCCGCACGGTGACAGAACCCGCAGCATCGCCTGATATTTATCCTGAAATGGATTTTGTCGCCCCGCCCAAGGAAGACGCCGTCACGACGAAAGGTGCGCGTGCCGCTGCCGATCCAGAACAAGCTCAAGCGATTGACCAACTTGGCGACCAAATTGGTGATGAATTAACAGGCGAGACTGAGCAATCTATTGAGGACCGCATCATGGATTATAAATTAGGTCTGCGTAAGAACATCTTCTAGGTCAAACACCCTTTAGACGGCTTCAATATGAGAATTAAAACCCGTGAGGTCACCTCGCGGGTTTTTTCATGCTTAAATCCCCGCTAAACCCCAGCTTTGCCCTTGTTTTAGCGGAATAAGCGTGTATTAACCGCGCTTCCTTGGATGCGGTCCAACTATTTTCTATCGGCATGGGGTCGATATAATAGGCGGAACCATCGCCGACGCCCTGCCTTCACGGGGACCACGCGCCGCATTCGTTACATTGAAGGGGACTTTATGTCACTTTACGAGCATGTGATCATCACACGCCCTGACATGTCTTCGGCCCAAGTCGAAGAATTTGTCGCGGATACAATCCGAAAATTTGAAAACCACGGCGGAAAAGCTGGCAAGACCGAATATTGGGGTCTTCGCAATTTGGCTTACCGCGTTAAGAAAAACCGCAAAGCGCATTACAGCCTTATCGAGATTGATGCGCCAGCCGCTGCGATTCACGAGATTGAGCGTCAGCACCGCATTAACGAAGACGTGTTGCGTTATATGAGCGTTCGCGTTGAGGAATTTTCCGCAGATCCATCACCTATCCTGGCCAAGCGCGAAGAGCGTAAACGCCGTGACAAGAGAGATTAGAGACCATGGCAAAGCAAGAAATCCGTATTGAGAACCTGCCGTCACGCACCTCATTCCGTCGTCGTCGCAAAGTCTGTCCATTCTCTGGTGAGAACGGCCAAACAATCGATTATAAAGATCCAAAAATGCTCGCGCGTTACATGTCTGAAAAAGGCAAAATCGCACCGTCACGGATCACCGCTGTTTCTGGTAAAAAGCAACGTGAGCTTGCCCGCGCTATCAAGCGTGCGCGCGTTCTGGCCCTTTTGCCATATGAAACGAAATAGGAGATAGGTCATGGACGTAATCCTTTTAGAACGTATCGAAAAATTGGGTGCCATGGGCGATGTCGTCTCTGTTAAGCCCGGTTTTGCCCGTAACTTCCTACTTCCACAGGAAAAAGCCCTTCGCGCCACGAAAGCCAACAAAGCCCGCTTTGAAGCTGAACGTGAATTCCTAGAGGCTCGCAATGCTGAAAACGCTGCGCAAGCCGCTGAAGAAGGTAAAACAATCGATGGCAATAGCTATGTGGTCATCCGCAACGCTGGTGAAACAGGTCAGCTTTACGGCTCTGTTTCTGCTCGCGATATTGCTGAGACTATCGATAACCCTGTCAAGCGCAGCATGGTTGTTCTTGAACAGCCCATTAAAGCCTTGGGCCTACATGAGGTGAAAATCCGCATGCACGCTGACGTCACAATCACTGTGACGATCAATGTGGCCCGCTCTGAGGACGAAGCTGAGCGTCAAGCCGCTGGTGAAGACGTGATTGCAGCGCAAATGGAAGAAGCGAAAGCCGACGACCGCGAAGCTGCTGCTGAACGCGCGGCCCTTGCTGTGGACATGTTTGAAGGCGACCGCGACGCGGACTTTGGCGACAATGAAATGCCAGAAGAACGCGCAGAAAAGCCCGCCCCTGCTGGCGATGAAGCCGAGTAGGTCTTAGGACATTAGAGTTTAGAAAGCCCGGTCATTTGACCGGGCTTTTTTGTGGGCGGGCATCAGGACGCGGATGATTACTCTGTCATTCCGACGTGGCCCGCCGGGACGGTTAGGGAGCATGTCGTGACGGTGCGGCAATCGACATAGTTTAGTTCCTTTGGAAACAGAACGACATGGGTTCCGGGCGCTCTTTGAGCGCGGCGGAATGACGTGAAAAATTGAAAACCTGCCGCCCAGCTAGCAGCACAGTAAGCTTTGTTATGTGATCAGTTCATTAATGGGTAAAGGGACGTTTCTGCGTCCCCTCGACAATCAGTAATCTGTCATTCCGACGTGGCCCGAAGGGACACCCGGAAACCATGCGGTGACGGTGCGGCAATGTGCGAATCTAACATGTGCCTAAAATTCACGACCTAGATTTCGGGCAATTTTTTAGGGCGGCGCAATGACGAGACGGATTGAAGGCCCCGCTCCCAGCTTGCACCTCTGCCCCCGCATCCCTACATCTAGCCTATGCAAATTGCGCGACATTTCACCACCGCTGGCACGTCGCCTTATGACGGTATCACGTTCAAAACGGCGTCATCAGAGCTGCGCCATGCCTCGGGTGAATTGGTGTCTAAAACGGCGGACTTCATAGCCCCAGAGGCCTGGTCGCAAATGGCCTGTGATATACTGGCGCAGAAATATTTCCGCCGTGCAGGCGTGCCGAGCGAAACTGTGGCAGTACCAGACCCCGACGTCCCGACCTGGCTCCAACGGCGCGAGGCGACGCAGAACGCAAGCTTTGGCGGCGAAAGCGACGCGCGCCAAGTGTTTGACAGATTATCTGGATGCTGGACGTATTGGGGCTGGAAGGGCGGATATTTCAACACCGAGTCTGACGCCCGCGCCTTTTATGATGAAATGCGCTATATGCTGGTCAATCAAATGGCGGCCCCCAATAGTCCGCAGTGGTTTAACACGGGGCTGCACTGGGCTTACGGCCTATCTGGTGAGGCAGACGGGCATTATTATATCGATTACCGCTCTGGCAAAGCCCACGCCTCCACATCGGCTTATGAACACCCCCAGCCCCATGCTTGTTTTATCCAATCGGTCAAAGACGACCTACTGGGTGCTGACGGGATTATGGATTTATGGCTGCGTGAAGCGCGTTTGTTTAAATACGGCTCTGGTACGGGCTCGAACGTATCAGCCATTCGCGCCGTCGGCGAGCCATTATCAGGCGGCGGGCAGTCATCAGGCTTAATGAGCTTTTTGAAAGTGGGCGACACATCGGCGGGCGCAATTAAATCAGGCGGCACGACGCGGCGCGCGGCGAAAATGGTCATTGTTGATATTGACCATCCCGAAATTGATGCCTTTATCAATTGGAAATCAGGCGAGGAAACCAAAGTCGCCGCCCTTGTCGCTGGGACGCGGGTCATCAAACGCGCGCTTGATGCCATAATGAAAACTGAAGAGGCGGAAGCGGTTCAAGAGCTGATCGAGGCTGCACGCCATGACGGTATTGCCGACGGCCTGATCGCGCGGGCTTTGTCGTTAAAGCACCAAGGCTACACATCGATTGATATATCTGAGTTGACCGTGGATTGGGACAGCGAAGCTTACGCCACTGTCAGCGGACAAAACGCCAATAATTCCGTGCGTGTGACAAACGCCTTTATGGACGCCGTTGAGAAAGACGCAACGTGGGATTTGCTGCGCCGCACAGATGGGGCGGTGGTAAAATCCGTCAAGGCGCGGGACTTATGGGGCCGTATTAGCAAAGCCGCTTGGGCCTGCGCCGATCCAGGGCTGCAATTTCACGATACGATAAATGATTGGAACACATGCGCGCGAGACGGCGATATTGTCGGCTCTAACCCCTGTTCTGAATATATGTTTCTGGATGATACGGCGTGTAATCTGGCGTCGCTAAATCTAGTGACATTCTTGGGTGATGATGGGGGCTTTGACATCGACGCCTTTAAACAGGCCGCGCGTCTGTGGACCATTGCGCTGGAAATATCTGTGATGATGGCGCAGTTCCCGTCAAAGGCGATTGCGCAGCGGTCCTATGATTATCGAACATTGGGGCTGGGCTATGCCAATCTTGGCGGATTGCTCATGCGCAGCGCTGTGCCATATGATAGTGACGCGGGGCGCAATATTGCGGCGGCGATCACGGCACTCTTATCGGGTGTAGGATACGCAACATCGGCGGATATGGCCAAGGAACTGGGGGCTTTTGCGCGGTATAAGCACAATAAATCAGCCGTCATGCGGGTGATGAAAAATCACCATGCCGCCGCCTTGGGCAAAACGGATAGGGCCGATTATGACGGCTTGTCTATCCTGCCCATCGCCTTATCAGACACGGCCCTACCGGACGGGTATGACGGCCTGATAGATGACGCCAGAAACGCTTGGAATCACGCGCTCACCTATGGCCGCAAATACGGCTATCGTAACGCCCAAATCAGCGTCATTGCACCGACAGGAACCATTGGTCTCGTTATGGATTGCGATACAACAGGGGTTGAGCCTGACTTTGCGCTTGTGAAATATAAAAAGCTCGCGGGCGGCGGGCATTTTAAGATCGTCAATCAATCTGTACCCGTTGCGCTGCAAAAGCTAGGCTATGCGGAGGAGCGCCAAGACGCCATTATCAGCCATATTGACGGTTTGGGCGGCATAGAACTTGCCCCCTATATCAAGGCCGAACATCTAGCCGTCTTTGATTGCGCCACACCTTGCGGCAAACACGCCACACGTAGCCTGTCGCCCGATGCGCATTTATTGATGATGGCCGCCGTGCAGCCCTTTATCTCTGGCGCGATTTCAAAGACGGTGAATATGCCCAAAACCGCCACCATTGATGATGTCGCGCGCAGTTACCTAAAGGCTTATCACTTAGGGCTGAAAGCGGTCGCCATATACCGCGACGGCTCTAAGCTCTCCCAACCGTTAAGCGGCGATGATTTTGACGCCATCTTTGAGCATGAGCCAATTTATACCCAAGACGGCGCGGACGACATTGATATCTTGGCGAAATCCATCGATGCGGTCGACCGCGAATTTAGTCCCAAACGCCCCGATGACCCGCGACCGCCCTTACCCGCTAATGCAGAATTTACGTCGCAGAAATGCATAGATTGCGGTCATCAGACGATGGTGCAAGTCGGCACCTGTCAGCGCTGTGAGACCTGCGGCTCGACGACGGGATGCTCTTAGCTCGCCCCTACATTTGGCGCTGTATATTACCATTATTTTAGTTAAACACGGGCCAAATTTGCGTGTATAACGCGCATCGTGAGACCGATATTTTTATCTTCTGCGGCTGTTGTTAGCCTTGCGATTATGGGCCTTAGCCAGGCCGCGAGCGCGCAAATCCGCGTTGATGCGCGGTTACATACGTCCTCTGGCTCTTGCCCCAGCTGTAACCTGTCAGGGCAAACTATGCCGGGTATGACGCTGCGCGATAGCAATTTTGCTGGGTCGCAATTTAATAATGCCAATCTAAGCGGCGGAAAATTTGACCGCTCCAACCTCTCAGGCACGCAGTTTCACCGCGCGTTTTTGGCCCGCGTCGAAGGCACAAATGTGAATATGGCCGAAGCGTCATTTCGCGACGCGACATTATCAGAAGCCAATCTAACAGGGTCAAACCTGACGAAATCTGATTTACGCCGTGCTGACCTCTCCCGCGCAACCTTCCTTGATAGTGACTTCACCGACGCCGACCTGACCAGTGCCAATGGGTCGAGTGTGAACTTTACCGGATCACAATTTCATAATGCGCGCTTTGACCATATGAACTTACACGGTGCAAATCTGGACGATGCTGTCTTTCACGGCGTAAAATTTGGCAATGCCGTCGTGCTGGACGCCTCTATGGTGGGCGCAGATATTTCCAATGCGGATTTGTCTATGGTGCAAGGGTTAAAACAAGCCCAACTCGATGTCGCTTGCGGGAATGCCAACACAATCTTGCCGATGGGCCTATCCGTCAGCTATTGCGAAAGCGCGATGATGGATAGCCATAGCGAGATTGACCATGCGGCCTTATCCCCGCAAATGTACCGCGCCGCCAAACGCTTGGATAAGGCCATTGGTGACGTCGAAAAATTATTACAAGGCGTCGATGCCAATGACCGCAATATGCGCCGTCAGTTACAAGGTATCCACGCCGACCTCATCTCCTCGCGCCGCGCGATAGAAGCGCAATAGCCCCTCTCTTGTGCGCGCGCTCTTACCGCCGAGATCCGGGGCGGTAGGTCTCTTTTGCAATCTCTTGCACGGCTTCCCACGACATCGGCATAGGCTTATACGCGCCGCGCGCGAATAGCCCGACTTGGTCGTTATAATGCGGTGATGTCTCGTCCAGTGTGGCCGCGCCGTATTGGTGCACGCTATCAAGCCGCAGCGTCCCATCAGGGGCCCAATCGGCAACCATGATGTGTGTGTCGCCAGCAAGCGCGTTCATCATGCCGTCATCCGCCACATCCGCCGGGTCACCGTAAATCGCCCGCAAGACATCGGGCGCGCCGTCCAATGCCATATTCACATCACCGCGTATGATGCGGTTGACCTCTCCCCATTCGGGATCTAGCCGCCCGTGCGTACTCATCAGCAAATCAATAGTACTGGCTAGTGCCTTTTCTGGCGGCATCAGCGTTTCAATATATTGACTACCCAAAGCTTGCACTCCTGTCAGGACAGCCAGCGCCGCGCCGCGATTGCCGATGTCTGTGCCGCCGTCCCAATTGGATAGAACCGCTTTTGCCTCATCAATATAAGGCCCGTCTAAATCCGCCGCCAGCAAGTCAGCAACCATGCTCCGCAGTGTTGAGTTTTCCGAATAAATACTATCCGCACGGTAAGACAGGAGGTCATCACGCGTGATGGACGGGTCTTCTGATAATAGCTCCAACCCCCGAAGCCCGCGATTGGTCATGCGAGTTGGAACACCAAATGTGTCTGAGAAATCTGCACGGTTTGGCGTACTGCCCGGTTCACTCATGTAAAACGGATCGTGATTGGCTGAAAATAACCATCCAGATTCAGGATTGTATTTTTGTGGTAGAGCGCTGACGGGCATTGTTTCTGTCCAAATCAACTCTGATCGATCGCCTGGCAAAACACTGCCCCAATCGGGGCCTTCGATACGCTTTGGCATACGAGCATTATAAAGGGCACCGATATTGCCGTTTTTATCAGCATAAATCATATTAAATGACAGCAAGGCATTTTGGTCGAGCGCCGCTTTCCACTGCTCAAAGCTTGTGGCTTTGCCCATGGCATACCACTGCTCAATTTGCTCCACCTCGCCCAGACCAGCAAAGCGAATGGCGTAATGGCCTGTCTCGGTCGACAGGACAGGGCCGTGATCCGACCAAAGAACGTCACGGTTCACAGGGAGCGAGAAAGGCCCCCAAAGCTTCACGCGGAATTTGGATGTGGAGCGTTCAAAATCCTTCCACTGCCCATCAATTTTATACTGGCGCGGCTTTTTCTCTCGGTCAGTTGTCAACGCATAGACATCAATCAAATCTGGCTTATTCACCGTCTGGCCCCAGCCGTGATGGGGGGTCACACCCTGCGCGAGATAAGGCACACCCGCAAAGTTCGCCCCCGCGATATTTAGGCCTTCGCCCGACATCATATGCGCTTCATACCAGGCATATCGCCCCGTCATCGGTTGGTGGCTATTGATTATCAGCCTTGTATGACCATCATCAGAGCGTTTGGGCGCAACAGCGAAAGCATTCGATCCGCGCACAGCAGGCGTCAGTGTACCGAGTGAAGCGTCCCGTCCCCACGGCGATACGGCGGGGCGGTCCTCTGCGGTGAACAGCGCCTTTAAATCTTCATCCATGCGGTAGAAAAACGGCGTACTAAAGGTAAAGCCCGCAATCACGTCTTGCGCCGTAATGGGCAGCAGATCATCCAAAACATCGTCAGGATTATTCACGCCGTAAAAATTAATCCCATCGGCATAGGCGGTTGCAACCGCTTTGACAGCATCGTTCAAATGGCTGTCATATTTTGTCTCGACGAAATGATAGACTTTGAACAAATCATTTAAGTAGTCCAAAGGCGCAGAGCTTTTCCCGTGGTAACGGGCCGCCTCTCCGCGCGTTTCAATCAGGGCTTGTTGCATGACCGCCCATTCATCTTCTGCCTGGGCGTAAGCTAGGCCGAAGGACGCATCAGCGTCTGTTTTGCCGTAGATGTGGGGCACGCCGTAGCCGTCGCGGATAATCTGTACGTCATAATTCGCCGCCGCTTGTTTAATCTCTGCCACGTCATGATCGCGCATATTGGGCGTTTTCAGATAAATCGCACCAATGATGACCGCTAGGCCAAACAGTCCCAAACCCCATTTTACAAATCGCATAATATCCCCAAAGCTTTCGTCTTTATTTTCGCTTATAGCATGGGCGGGTCTGTGCTATCGTTCAAGCGAAAATACAATTGGGGACAAGTGGAGAGCATCATGAGCAATCAAAACATCACAGCGCAAGATTTATTAAATCAAATCCTAGAGGCAGGTCGCGACCTTGCCAAACAAGGCGCAGAGCACACATCCGAACTCACCGCCAAAGGCAAAGACATCGCCGCCAAGGGCGAGGACATTTTGGTTGATAAATTGGGCGTCGAGGATACGGAAGTCTCACGCGAGGCGCTGCGTAAAGGTGTTGGCGCAGGTGCCGCTGCGGGCGCATTGGCCCTTTTGCTATCATCGCGTTCTGGGCGCAAATTAGCCACAATGGGCGGGCTTGCAGGACTAGGCTTGCTGGCATTTAAAGCCCATAAAGCGGGTAAAATGCCCACAAGCGCCGACGAGGTTATTGGTCTATTGAAAGGCCCAAGCGCGGATGCCCGCGCCGATGTCTTGCTGGCCGCTATGATATCTGCCGCCAAGGCGGACGGCGAAATCCATGACGAAGAACTGGCCCTGATTAAGGCCCATGACGGCAGTTCCGTTGCTGCATTAGAGGCTGCACTGGCCCGTCCCGCCGACCCCAAAGCCGTTGCGGCCATGGCCAGCAGCGAGCAAGAATCTGCCGAGATTTACGCCGTGTCCTGCCGCATCGCTAACGGCCTGAACCCCAAAGAACGCGATTACCTTGATAAGCTAGCTATGGCGCTTCGGATGGATCCAGATTTAGCCGCGAAAATTGAAACGGATGTGAGAACAGGCTAATGCGCGCGCTCTTCAGTCTAATTATCGCAGGCTTCATGCTCAGCGCTTGCGCACCACGTTATGACGGAGGTGGCCCGCAGCCCTATCCGCAACCCACGCCTAGCACTACCCTTGGCCAAAGCTGCGGCGGCTTTACCGCTGGCCCTGCCCCGTCCTGTTCTGGCCCGAATGAGTTTTGCCGCCGGTCCATTGGTGATTTTTGCGGGGCGGCAGATGCGCCCGGCACATGCACTGTGATACCCCAGGCTTGCACTATGGATTACAATCCCGTTTGTGGATGTGACGGAAAAACCTATCCTAATGAATGTGCCGCCAATGCCCAAGGGGTCAGCGCCGCCACAGCAGGGGAATGCTGAAATGACCCTTTTTAAAGCCAGCCTTATTGCGGTATCAATAACCGCTTTAGGCGCGTGCGTCCAAGCTACGCCAGAGAGCAAAAGCGGAGAAAACGGTGCGGCTGCCTCGCAAATCATCAGCCAGTCAGAGACCGCCGCAGATGCCGCCGATTGGGGCACATTCTATCCTTATTTCACCGACGACACCCATGTCCTAAAACCCGTTCTGGTTGGGGTCGCCAAGATTAAAGCGGGCGAGCAAATTCACCATCCCCACCGCCACGCTGATGAAGAATATTTGATGGTAACTGCGGGACGCGGGACATGGTCACTGAACGGGGTAGACCGCCCCGCTAAAACGGGCGATATATTATTTGCGCGCGCATGGGATTATCACGGCATTACCGCAGCCGATGACAGTCCGCTAGAATTTGTCGTGTTTAAATATTCCGGTCGTCACATTGACGCCCCCGCCGACCCGCAACCTGATTTGCCCGAAGAGCAAATCAAATAGCGTAGAGGTTACTCACGATAGCACCGGTTTTTAGCGTCTATCGATGCGGGTTTTGAAATGCTCTAGCACCGTTTGATAGAGCGTGTCTTTTAGGATTTGGTCTTCGACGCCCGCATCAATATTAGGGTTATCGTTAATCTCGATCACCACGGCCTGTCCGTCAATTTCTTTAATATCCGCGCCGTAAAGCCCGTCGCCAATGACGGCACAGGCTTTGAGGGCCGTATCGATAACAAAGTCTGGAACATCGGCTATTGGGACACAAACCGCATCCCCCGTATCGGCATCGCCTTTGTTTGCCGCTGAACTGGCGTGATTGTAAATCTGCCAATGGCCCCTTGCCATAAAATATTTACAAGCAAAAAGAGGGGTGCCGCCAATGACAACGATGCGCCAATCAAAATCGGATTTGACGAAATCCTGCAACAAGATAATCTCTGATTTTTTGAACATCTCCGCCGCGCGACTTTCCAAATCCGCTTGGGATGTTACTTTATAAACCCCCCGCGAAAATGACCCATCTGGCACTTTTAAGACTTTTGGAAATCCTGCGGGATCAATAAGTGGCATGGCTTTTTGACGGCGATAAAGGAATTGTGCGCCTGGCGTTGGGATATTATGTTTCTTCAACATTTCTTGCAAATAAACTTTGTTGCAACAGCGTAAAATCGACTGTGGATCATCAATAACAACCATATCTTCTCGCGCCGCCTTTTGTGCAAAGCGGTAAGTATGATCATTGACCGCCGTGGTTTCACGAATAAATAGCGCGTCAAATTCAAGCAAAGAATCAATATTAGCCTTGGTAATTAATTCAACATAAAATCCCATTTTACGACCGACACGGATGAAATTTTGCAAGGCGCGTTTATTAGACGGCGGGTAAACCTCTTGCGGGTCATACAATATGGCAAGCCAATATTTTGGTGCCACTTGCGCGTTGTTATCCTCACCCCACGCATGGCCCGAAAACTCATTTAGCGACTCATTAAAGGCGGCACTATCAGCTTCGATATGGGCGAGGCTCACGCTATCAATATCGCGAATATGCAGGCGTCCATTCTTATGAGCGAGCGATATTTTCATCGCAGGCAGTCGGAAAGCGTCAAACACTTTGCGCGTAAAGCCTTGTAAATCCGGATGATCCGCTCGTCCGAAATAAGAAACAATCTCAACCCGCCCTACTGTTGCCGCCGCACAATCAGCCTCATTGAGTGCCAGTTCCAACGCCGCGAAACTATCCGAATGAAGGCGCTTCCATGTCGCATGAATAACACTGGATACGGTCGGTAGGCAGCGCACACCGCGCGCATCTGCCAAAAGCGAGCAATAATAAGACGTGGTGAGATAACCGTAATCATGGCTAAGGTTTATCACCCGTGTACGGCGGTTTACGCGGGCATGAGGTCCAAAATCCTCTGCAATAAACTGCGCGGGGCTCACACAGATACGGCCTAGGGCGGGCGCAATGACGTCCAGCTTCAGCGGGCTGATAATAATCCATTTTAAGGCGGGTACTTTGCTGCTGGCTAAGGACGAGTGTGTCATTGATGTAATGCCTTTCGCATCACCACGGCGTCTATACCGTCGTCATAATAAGCTTTACGTGTTTTCAGTTTCACATAGTCCAAGCTATCATAAAGTCCTATCGCGGCCTGATTATCAGCGCGCACTTCTAGGCTGATAGCGACTTTATCCGTATGGGTTTCTAAGGTGAGAAGCAGTGACCGCGATAAGCCGCGACCTTGAAATTTAGGGTCAATAGCAAGCGAATATAAACGTGCGGCCTGCGCGGTCTGGCGGTGCAGGATTAGGCCGTAACCGACGATATGCTGGTCAACGTCACAGACCAACATCACAGCTCGCGGGTTAAATATCATCATCTTTAGCGAACGACGCGACAGACGGTTGCCCGTAAAGGCACGATTTTCAATATCAACGAGTGTGTCCAAGTCGGACGAGGTTGCGTGACGCATTATGGGTCGGATCATTGACGCTCAAGCGCTCCAAATCTCGGGCAAAAACCCAAGAAAAATCTATTTCAAAGCGCCCAATACGCCTTTTTTTACGGCTGTAAAGTGAAATATTTCAAAGTGTTTTAGCGGGCCAAGGCCAGAACCGTTTTTCCCGAACCCAGAGCGTGATTAGCCATTTTTCACCCTGACTCACAGGCAAACCTGCGTGCAAAGATTGCGGCTGTGGTTTGCTGGTCTCGTCGATATTGGCAAAGACGAGGCTGTCGCCCTGCCCGCCGTTGTGGCTAATGTTGAGCTTTGGGAAATCCGTCTCTCCGCCGTGATAGCCATTATTCAGATAGGTCAGAACCGTCATCCGCCTTTGCCCGCTACGTTTGACTTTGGCGTAATCTGCTTTGTCTTCTGGCAGATAATCATGGTGCGGGCGGTATTCTTGGCCGGGGCGGTAGCGCAAAAGTGCCAGAAATTCACCTTGTTCAGGCGCAGCCCCCGCCAGTGAGGCCAGCTTTGTGATGATTTGCAGCACAGGCAAATCCATACGTGCCGGTAAAAACGCGGCCCCATCTGAAGTGCGAAATCCTGCCTGTTCGCTATGGTCACCGTCAACCACTTTGGACGGCTGCAAGAGCGGCGCCGCGCTCATCATCAGGTAATCACATTGCAGGGGCGTAAGCGCATTCACATGGGCGAAGACGGGCAAATCAGGTGATAACGAACTGGGTTGAATAACGGGGGCGGCATGAAAAATTTTCGCAAGAGAGGTCTTTAACGCGGCACTATCAATCGCGCTCGCGCTTACTGGCGGTTCGCGACGTTCCCATGCAAGGATTAAATCTGCCGCCATATGATCGCCAGATGATGCCGCGCGCATCAACAGCGAACGGGTCAGACCTTTGTCCCCGCGCGCGCCGTCATTAATCACCGCCATATCGCGCAGCAAAGGAGGAAAGCCGCTAACCACCGCGTCGAAATAAAGCGCGCAGGCACGGTCTCTATCGCGCGGGACGCCGCACCCCATCGCAGTCAGTGCAGCAAGCTTTGCTTTGGCAAAAGGCACGACCTGCGCGCTGGACAAAGCCGATGCCGCGCGGTCATAATCACCTGGCATTGGTACGCCGTCTTGGCCCGATATAATTCCCATGGCCGTTGCAATGGCCTGTTTATGGCTGACGTCAATCATAGATAATAGTTAGCAGTTTTTTACGGATTATGGCAGGATAAAATCATAAGCTGTCTAGATAAGCCCCACCAAACCCAAGCCGCCGCCTATCAAACAAATGGTGTGATGCACTTAGCCCTATGACGGACATAAATTGCCACAGCAAGGGGACTTTGTTTTCCCGCCCGCTTAGGTTACATAGCCACTATGTTTCAAACGTTTTTCAAAGAGCTTCGCGCCGCCAAAATCCCCGTTACCATTCGGGAATATCTAACCCTGCTCGAAGGGCTTGATAAAGACGTTGCCCATGACAGTGTTGACGGCTTTTATTATCTGTCCCGCACGGCCCTGATTAAGGACGAGCGTGACCTCGATAAATTTGATCAGGTCTTCGCTCATGTTTTTCGCGGCATGGACTATCTGTCTGATATATTTGGAGAGGACGAGCACGAAATCCCCGCTGATTGGCTGCGCGCTATGGCGGAAAAACACCTCACGCCCGAAGAAATGGCCGAGATTGAAGCGCTCGGTGATTTTGATAAAATCATGGAAGCCCTGAAAGAACGGCTGGAGAACCAAAAAGAACGCCATGAAGGCGGGTCCAAGCATATCGGCACAGGCGGTACATCGCCCTTTGGCCACGGCGGTTACAACCCCGAAGGTGTGCGCATTGGCGGCCCCGGTAAACACGGCAAAGCGGTCAAGGTTTGGGATAAACGCCAGTTTAAAAACCTCGACGGTGACCGCGAAATTGGCACGCGTAATATCAAAGTCGCGTTGCGCCGCCTGCGTAAATTTGCCCGCGACGGCGCGGCGGATGAGCTTGATCTTGACGGCACAATTCGCGGCACGGCCAAGCAAGGCTGGCTCGATATTCAGATGCGGCCAGAGCGTCGCAACGCGGTCAAAGTGCTGACGTTTTTTGATATTGGCGGGTCGATGGATGCCTATGTGAAACAAGCCGAAGAGTTGTTCTCTGCCGCGCGTTCGGAATTTAAACGGCTGGAATATTTCTATTTCCACAACTGCATCTATGAGCATCTATGGAAAGACAATGTCCGCCGTATGAAAGAGGTCACACCGACATGGGATGTGCTGCATAAATTCCCGTCAGATTACCGCGTGGTCATCGTCGGCGACGCCGCCATGAGCCCCTATGAAGTCACCATGCGCGGCGGCAGTGTTGAGCATTGGAACGAGGAAGCGGGCCATGTCTGGCTAAAACGGTTGGTCGATGTCTATCCGCATCTCATCTGGATTAATCCCACGGAAGAAAAATACTGGGCCTATTCGCAAAGCACCAAGATTATCCAAGAGGTCATTGGCGCAGACAGAATGTTCCCTATGACCTTGAGTGGGCTTGAGGCGGCGATGAAGGAATTGGCCAGATGAATTTTGGCGAAGCCAAAAATCATCAACCGATAACGCGTAGACATCCTGCAAGGATGGCTGGCAGCGGTTCGGCTTTCATTATGCGAAGGGGAAACCCATTTAATCCCATTGGGGTTAAAGCATCAAACACGGAATAATGAGGATATTCCAGCGGTTTTACTACTCGCCTATTCCAGCGGTACCCGTGAGTATCAGGCAGCGTGAGTCTCAGCCCTCTTCCCCCGTCATCCTCGGGCTTGACCCGAGGATCCATCCTTCAGCATTGAACCATAACGTATTGATAGACCCTCGGGTCAAGCCCGAGGGTGACGTGTTTTAGACTAAGGTTTTCTGACGATAGATGTTTGAGCGGTGCACAAATTCACGCTAAGACTGCGTGAATTTCTTGCCCTAACGTGCATTTTTTGGGTCGGGCTTTTCTTGCGGAAAACCAAACCCAAGACATTGCACTAACCCCCAGTGACTGACATATACCGCTGTACACTCGGTCCCTGGCCGCGCTTTGATATATCAAAATTATGGCGTTCAGGCTTGGCGCGCATGACACTGTCTAGCAAAGTGTTGAGCGCCTCCTGCGGTGCCTCGCCGCGTAGGGCGCTGCGTAAGTCCACAGCGCCGCCGTGGCCGAGGCAGCTATAGATTTGGCCAGTGCAGGTCACGCGCACGCGGTTACAGCCTGCGCAGAAATTATTTGTCAGCGGTGTGATGAAGCCGAGCCGACCACCTTTCCCTTTGGCTGTCTCCTTCACACTCACATAACGGGCTGGGCCGCCTGTGCGGTGATCTATGTCCGATAATGTGAAGCGCGCGGCCAGCCTATCGCGCACCTCTGATAGCGGGATATATTGATCGACGCGGTCTTCATCAATTTCGCCCAGCGGCATGACCTCGATCAGCGTCATATCCATGCCCCGCCCATGCGCCCAGACCATCATATCGGCGATTTCATCCGCATTGCTTTGCAGAGCGACAGTATTGATTTTGACGCGCAACCCTACGGCTTGGGCTGCGTCTATTCCCTGCATGACACTATCAATTGCGTCGCGGCGCGTGAGCGTTTTAAACAGCGCGCGGTCAAGCGTGTCGAGCGAGACATTGATACGCTCGACACCAAAGCGTTTTAGATCATCCGCAAATCTCGAAAGCTGCGTGCCATTTGTTGTGACCGTCAATTCATCGAGCGCACCCCTTTCGCGGTGACGGCCAAGCCGTTTAATCAAATGCATAATATCGCGCCGCACCAGCGGTTCACCACCCGTGATACGGATTTTGCGAACGCCGCGCGCAATGAAATGAGACGCCAATTGGTCAAGCTCTTCCAGCGTCAGCAAATCGCGCTTGGGCAGAAACGTCATATTTTCCGCCATGCAATAGGTGCAGCGCAAATCACAGCGGTCAGTGACGGACAAGCGCAGATAGGTGATCTGCCGTCCGTAACTGTCGATGAGGGGGCTATTGATGGGTTTATTCATTGGTTAGTTTCATAGTGTTCGCGTGTCTGTCCGGGACATAAAAGCGGTGCACAAAATTTGCGCTAAGGCTGCGCATATTTTGCGGCCCTGTTGTGCGTTTTTTGTTTCACAAAAATCGCACTTTAACATTCGACCACATTGACGGCCAAACCCCCTTGGCTCGTTTCTTTATATTTGCTGCTCATATCAAGGCCTGTTTGGCGCATGGTCTCTATGACTTGATCGAGGCTGACTTTGCTGTGGTGTCCTTGATGCAAAGCGAGCCGCGCGGCATTGGCGGCTTTGACCGTGCCGATGGCGTTGCGCTCGATACACGGAATTTGCACAAGGCCCCCGACTGGATCGCACGTCAGGCCGAGGTTATGTTCCATCCCAATTTCAGCCGCCGAGCAGACTTGCTCAGGCGTACCGCCCCAGACAGAGGCAAGCCCGCCCGCCGCCATAGAGCAGGCCACGCCGACCTCGCCTTGGCATCCCATTTCCGCACCCGAAATAGAGGCGCGTTGCTTATATAAAAGTCCAATACCGCCCGCCGTTAGCAGAAATTTACGGATGTTTTTACGGTTGGCCTCTGTGCCTTCGCCTACACAGTAATGCTTTATGATAGCAGGTATAATCCCCGCAGCGCCGTTAGTCGGCGCGGTCACGACTTGGCCGCCCGCTGCGTTTTCTTCATTCACGGCCATGGCGTACACATTCAGCCAATCAAAGAGTTGTTCGCGTTCATTGGACGGCGGCGCACCGTGGAGCTTCTCCCATATCGCAGGCGCGCGGCGTTTAACCTTTAGCCCCCCAGGCAATGTGCCTTCAGTATGAAGGCCGCGTTCGATACACGCCATCATAACATCGGCAATACGGTTTAAGGCAGAAACAGTCTCCTCGCGCGCACGCATGGCGTCTTCATTGGCGAATATGACTTCATGGATAGTTTTTTGCTCGGTTGCACAAATCGCCAGAAGCTCTGCGGCAGAGGTAAAGGGATGCGGTACAGTCGCTGCCGTGGGCACAATATCATCAGGCAGCGGCGTCAAAAGCTGCGCGCGAGAGGCAATAAACCCGCCGCCCGTAGAATAATAAATCTGGCTGCGCAATTCTGCCCCATCAGCAGATAGAGCTGTCATCTTTATCCCGTTGGGATGCAAATCAGGCGGCGTTTCAAAATCAAAAATAATCGCTGTGTCAGGGTTAAAGCTTATCTCTTTTTGCCCGCCGAGCAAAAGCACATGATCATTATAAACCCGCGCGACCAGCACGTCTGCCTCGCCCGCGTCCAGCGTTTCAGGCTCTAGCCCTAGCAGGCCAAGAATGACCGCCTTGGGTGTGGCGTGTCCAACACCCGTCAGTGCGAGAGAGCCTTGTAATTCTGTCACCACAACGGCCGTATCATCAAACACGCCGTCACGGTGCAGGCTATCGACAAAGCGTTTGCCAATACGAATGGGACCGACCGTGTGAGAGCTGGACGGGCCAATACCTATGCGAAAAATATCAAGAACGGAGAGCATGCGATGCCTTTTATTATTATCGCTAGATTTTCACAAACAACGCCCCGCCGCAAGAGGCGTCTTGACGGTCACCCCCCTTATTCGTTAGTCCGTAATGACATTACTCTAAGGACTATTATGCCCCTCTCTACGTCAAAATCGGTTACTGTTTCAGACGCGCTTGATACACGCATTACCGTGCGTAAATTCCGCGATACCCCTGTGCCAGAGGACACGCTGATGACAATCATGGAGCAAGCACGGCGCACGGCCTCTGGCGGTAATTTGCAACCGTGGCAAGTCCACGTCATGACGGGTCAAACACTGAAAGACTTCGTCGCGGACGGTGTGAAATACGCGACAGAGGGCAATCAGGACGAGCCGACACATCCCGCTTACCCCTCGCCATTGTGGGAGCCGCAACGCAGCTGGCGCTATAAGCTGGGCGAGGATATGTATAAGCTTTTGGGTATCGCCAAGGACGATAAATTTGGCCGTATGGCGCAGTTCCTAGAGAATATGAAATTCTTCGGCGCGCCCGTTGGTATCATCATCACAGCCGATAAACGCTGCCAAGCGCCGCAACATATGGACGTTGGTATTTATGTGCAAAGCCTTATGCTTCTCGCGCGTGAACATGGCCTGCATACTGCGCCGCAAGGGTGGTGGCGCAATTGGCCGACTGTGTGCGAAAAATTCCTTGATATACCAGAAGAGCAAGAAGTTATCGTTGGTATGTCGCTGGGTTACGGCGATCCAGACGTTGCGGTCAACGACCTACGCGCTGACCGTGCGCCCCTATCAGAGACGCATAAATTTTACAGCTGATTACTGCTTTTGAAATTCTCCGTTAAAATGTAGATGCACTGTGTCAAAATCAAATTTGTCACCGGCAACGGATAGCAATCGTGTGATGCCGTAATCGGACCGCTTTATGCTGCCCTTGGCCTCAAACCCCAGCGTATATTTACGGGTCAGCGGATTATTAATCGCGCCGATGAAACGCACGTCAAATGTCACGGGATTGGTCACGCCCTTTAGGGTCAACTCGCCCGTGGCCGTCGCTCTATCTTGGCCTGTCTGCGTGATACCGTTTAGCACAAAGCGCGCTTCGGGATGAGCGCTAGCGTCAAACCAGCTTTCGCCTATTAGCGTTTCCGCGAAGCTGTCATTATTTACATCAAGGCTATCCACTTGCGCGGTCAGCACCATCTTCGCGGCCTCGGGATTAGCTTCGTCAAAATCCAGCGTGCCGTCAATGGTGTTAAACCGCCCCAGATAATCAGACACGCCAAAATGGCTTATCCGAAAGGTCAGCGACGCGTGGGTGGGGTCAAGCGAGTAATTGCCCGTCTCCACCGCGTCTTGCGCATTAGTCTCAGGCGTTGGCGTGAAAGTCGCGCAGGCCGATAAACTCATGGCGGATAGGGTTACAGCGCTGGCGATTAAGAGTGTTTTTGTAAATGTCATAACTTACCTACGGGCCACATCCGCCGCTAGACTTTGGCGGTATAAGACGTCCCAATTTCGTCGCACCACGTCTAGGCTCTCTGGTGTGTCGATATCTTGGGTTAGCGCAGGGTCTAGCGCAACAGTCTTGGCCGCCACTGTCCAGTCCCGCAGTCCTTGATCACCGTCAGAGTGCCTCAGCGCGTCCAACCCCACAGAGCCCAGCGCTGCTGGCGGATGCACGACTGATGCACTTTGGGTAAAGACAACGGGGTTATCACCCAGCGCGTCCAATAAAGCGTGAATATGCCCCGTTGGTACAAGCGGCATATCGGCGAGCATGACCACGGCCCTCTGGGTCTGGCATGCCTTTGCGCCGAGTGCCAAGCTATGCCCCATGCCGCGCTCTGGCGCAGGGTTGTGAATACAGTCAAATCCTGCCGCCTTAAACAGCTCCCAAAGCGCAGTTTTATCTCGTGGGATGACTGCGATTTTATTGCTGAAACCAATGTTAGCCGCGCAATCAATGGCGTGCTGCGCAAGCGGTTTTCCAGCCAATTCAGACAGCAGCTTATTACTCGCGCCAAAGCGCACAGATTGGCCGCTGGCCGGGATTATCACAGTGGTTTGATTAAGGGTCACCATAATCACCTAGCGCCAAAACACGTCTTTGCCTATAGGGGGCTATGATTTCCGTTTCCCAAGCCCTCGCCTATATCAATGACAACCGCATTGAACAGCCCTCTGAGACTGTGTCCCTTAATGCAGCATTAGGTCGGGTGCTAAGCAAGCCCGTCACTGCGACCCTCACCCAGCCGCCTTTATCAGCGTCCGCCATGGATGGTTACGCCGTCAAATTAGACGATGTTAAAACCGCTGGGGCGACTTTAACCGTGATCGGCGAAGCCCCCGCAGGCAGCCCCTTTAAGGGCGCTGTGAGTACGGGCCAAGCTGTGCGTATCTTCACCGGCGGGGCCGTGCCGAACGGCGCCAATACTGTGATTATCCAAGAAAACGTGACCCGAAATGGCGACACCATTACCGTGAATGAGCCGCAAGACGCCGCCCGTCATATCCGTCACGCCGGCATAGATTTTCTGAAAGGCGACCAGCTTATCGCCGCTGGCACCCGCCTAGGTCCGTCAGAGTTGCTAGTCGCGGCGGCGGCGGGCCATGGGACGCTGTCGGTTAAACGACGCCTAAACGTCGCTATCTTGTCCAATGGCAACGAACTCGTCACACCGGGGGAGCCTGTCGGTACGGGGCAAATCGTCAATGCCAATCCAACGGCGCTCGCCGCTTTGATTGCCCAATGGGGAGGCGTCCCGCATATCCTACCGACTGCGCGCGATAGTGTGGACAGCATATTAAAAAGCCTGTCAGCAGCAAGCGATGCCGACATCATAGTGCCTGTGGGCGGGGCGTCCGTTGGCGATCACGACCATATGCGCGGCGCCTTCACCCACGCTGGATTATCAATGATATTTGAGAAAGTTGCCGTGCGCCCCGGAAAGCCAACCTGGTTTGGTGCATTGAGCCGTCAACGCGTTTTGGGCCTGCCCGGCAATCCAGCCTCTGCCGTTGTTTGCGCGCATCTATTTTTGAAACCACTGCTCGGTGTTCACACGCCCATATTGACCGCAAGGTTAGACACGCCACTTGGCTCCAATGGTCCGCGCGAAAGCTATCTTCGCGCTGTGGCTAGTTTTAATAATTCCGGACAGCTTTGCGTGAGCGCGCTCCCCGCGCAAGATAGCGGCTTGATGTCACCGTTCCTCAAGGCCAATGCGCTTTTGCGTCTGAGTCCAGGGCAAAGCGCGCAAAAGGCGGGCGAGAGCGTCGAGATTATCCAAATCGGTGATTTTGCGGCTGTTTAGATATGATTTGCTGGCTTCCCCTGCCCCGTAAAACCCCTTAGGGAGAGCGCATGACAGACACTGACAACATTTCCCCGCCCATCACGGGCACATGGCAGGCCGAGGTTGCCAATGAACCCGATGCGGGCGAGCGTTTGGACAAATGGTTGGCAGGCTGGACAGATTTGTCTCGGTCACGCATTCGCGCGCTGATCGAAACGGGGCAAGTGCGCGCCGATGGTGACGTTAAAACAAACCCGTCAATGAAGGTTCAACCCGGTGTTGAATATGCTGTGCACCTGCCGCCCCCCGTGGATGACAGGCCCAAGCCTGAGAACATTCCGCTGGATATTTTGTTTGAAGATGACCAACTGATTGTCGTCAATAAACCGTCCGGTATGACGGTGCATCCTGCGCCAGGCTCGCGCACGGGTACGCTTGTGCATGCGCTACTTTATCACTGCGCGGATAGTCTGTCGGGCATTGGCGGGGTGATGCGACCTGGCATTGTTCACCGGATTGATAAGGATACATCGGGCGTTATGGTGGTTGCTAAAACCGACCGCGCGCACCGCTATTTGTCAAAGCAATTTGCCAAGCATACGATAGAGCGGCTTTACGTCTGTTTTGTGCGCGGCGCGCCAAAGCCCCGTATTGGAACAATCGAGAGCCGCCTCGCCCGGAGCCAACATGACCGTAAGAAAATCGCTGTGGTGCGCGGTACAGTCGGCGATATGGAAAGCTCGGAACATGGCCGTCACGCCATTACCCATTACGTCACGACCAAAGGTTATGGTCAGCAAATGCATAGCGCCGTCGGCACACCCCAAATCAGCCGCGTCGAATGCCGCCTAGAAACAGGCCGTACCCACCAAATTCGTGTGCACATGGCCCATATTGGCTGCGCCCTTCTGGGGGATCCGCTTTACGGGAAACAACGCGCGTTCCTGACCACCAAAGATCCGGCAGAACTGGCCGTGCGCGAAGCACTCGCAAGCTTTAAACGCCAAGCGCTACACGCCGCGAAACTCGGCTTCATCCATCCCATCACCAAAGAGGAGATGGTGTTTGAAAGCCCTCTTTCGCCCGATATTGCGGACTTAGAGGCCAAATTAGAGCGGTTGAACGACAGCCTGTCTTAAAGCTTTTTAATATCGCAACCCTTTAAATCACTGACGCGTAACCTATATAGACACTTCGTTCAGAAAAATGCGCCGTTTTGGCGGATTAGACCGTTCGGTAAATTGTAGGAGGGCTGTTTATGGCTGATAATAAAACACTGCCGGCAAAAGCGCCAAAGAAAGACGCAAGTTATAGCGGCAATATGAGCCTGTCTGTGGCGCTAAACCCTGAACAGGGCTTAAATCGCTATCTCTCTGAAATTCGCAAATTTCCGATGCTGGAGAAGGACGAAGAATTTCGTCTGGCCAAAAATTGGGTCGAGCACGGCGATACTGAAGCGGCTGAGAAAATGGTCACCTCACACCTGCGTCTCGTCGCTAAAATCGCTATGGGCTACCGTGGCTACGGCCTGCCCATTGGCGAGGTTATCTCCGAAGGCAATGTTGGCCTGATGCAAGCGGTAAAGAAATTTGACCCTGATAAGGGCTTCCGCCTGTCCACATATGCGATGTGGTGGATTCGCGCGGCTATTCAGGAATATGTGCTGCGGTCTTGGTCCCTCGTTAAAATGGGCACAACGGCGGCACAAAAGAAGCTGTTTTTCAACCTGCGCCGCATGAAGGGCGAAATGAAGGCATTGGAAGACGGCGACCTAAAGCCAGAGCACCTCGAGCAGATCGCGACAAAGCTGAACGTCAAAGAAAAAGAAGTGAACGATATGAACCGCCGTATGAGTTACGGCGGGGACAGCTCGCTTAACGTCACAATCGGGTCAGAAGACGGCAGTTCCGAATGGCAAGACTGGTTAGAAGACGATACCGACAGCCAAGAGCATACGCTAGGCGAGAGCCAAGAGTATGACGCGCGCATGGAATTGCTAGGCGACGCTATGGCGGACCTTAATGAGCGTGAGCAGCATATCATTCGCGAGCGCCGCCTATCCGATAGCCCCAAAACGCTCGAAGAACTGGCTGTGATTTACGGCGTGAGTCGCGAACGTATTCGCCAGATTGAAGCCCGCGCCTTTGAAAAACT
Source organism: Fretibacter rubidus (assembly GCF_041429785.1). Classification (GTDB taxonomy): domain Bacteria; phylum Pseudomonadota; class Alphaproteobacteria; order Caulobacterales; family Maricaulaceae; genus Fretibacter; species Fretibacter rubidus. The sequence continues at coordinate 1,088,233 of NZ_CP163423.1, read as the reverse complement.
ACAAGAGGCGATGTTAAAGGCGGCAGAGCCTGCGCTTATTGAGGGTTAAACCCAATTTTATCTCGCCCTTAGGGGCGGGCTTAACGTGTCAGAAAGGATTTCTGCCGTAGCTTAGGTTATGTTTGACACGGCCCCGTCCAGTCCTGAATTTGCGCCCGAAAGCGTACCGCATAGCGGCGCCGCACAAAGCGGTAGCGATGCCCCTGCCCTGCGTCTCGTGCGGGTTTTGGTTGTCACGGACGACAACGCCGCCGCTGACCGCATAATTCAGTTTTTAAAACCGTTGAAATTTGATCCGCATATCAGTTTTTTCGATGGCCGCATTTTGCGCGGCACACCCAAGACTGTGCCCCACATCATTCTATTTGCGCTGTCTGATTATGTGGAACATGCGCCGAACCTACAAAAGGCTCTGGGTAAACATTACACAGGTTATACTATTCCCGTTATCGCGGCGCTAAGCCGTAAGGCCAGTATCGACACAAGCGATTTTGATAGCGTCATCTATCCTCCCGCTCATCCCAGCCAGATTGCAACACGGGTGGACAGCATGGTGCGCCTGCGCTCTATGGAGCGCGAAATCATGCGCCGTATTGAAACTCTGTCCAAGGATTTCGATGTTGACTACGTCCTGACTGATGACGCTCTATCAAAGCCGTTTCGCGTGTTGTTTGTTGGCAAGGCTTCACCTGAATTTATGATTGTCATTAATGCGCTGCAAGAAAAGAACGTCGATGTGGTTGCAGCCTTCACGACCTTTACGGCCTTTGATTATCTGCATGACCGTATGTTTGACGCCGTGGTCATGAACGCGCTCCAAGATTGTGAGCCCGCCATGACAATATCGCAAACCATGCGGCGCAATTCCAAACTCTATCATGTGCCGACCCTGTTTCTGATTGACGATAGTTTTGACCAGCACAAAATTGCTTTTGAAAGCGGGGCCCGCGACCTGATTGATGTGAACTCGACAGCCGAGGAAATCAGCGGACGCATATTGGAGTTAGCCAATTATCACCGCATCCATAACCAACTAAAACGTGAATTTGATGATGTCGGCGGTCCGCGTTGTGTTGACGCCGAAAGCGGCACGTTTAACCAAGCATTTTTCTATGCCCATATGGACCGCGTGTGCGACGCCATGAAAGACGGTAAATCATCGGCTGCGATTATGGCGATTAAAGTCGCGCCTAAGGCCGGCTATCCCGTCTCTGACGTGGCCTTTATGAATGCCTGCGCCAATGTCGGCGGCATGATCAAAAGCCTTGTGCGGATGCAGGATATCACGGCGCGTGTCGAGGACGATGTCTTTATGATTGCTTTCCCCGACGAGACAGCCGACAGCATCAGCGCCGTCAGAGAGCGTATCCAAGGCATAGTCGATTGCGCCGCCTTCCAAAGTGATAATTTGGATCAACCGTCTTTCACGGTCATAATGGATATCGCCATTGTCGAAATGTTGGAACATGAAACTAGCGATATGTTTATTGGTAAGGCTATGGGCGAATTATCCCAGGTCACACGTGAAGCGCTTAAGGCCTAAATTGTAATCACTTAAATACTGGCCTTTTAGACGTCACTCGCAATCAACGCCTTCAATGCCCGCTCCACCCCCTTGATACGGTTGGCAGGTTTTTCAAAATGACCATTGACCAAAATTGTCTGATCAGGGCGCAACTTCCAACCCCCGTTTTGCGTGATCGCGTTTAAGATAATACTCGGGTCTTTGACGTCTTGATGACGAATGGTCAGCACCACACCGCGCGGGCCAGCGTCCACTTTTTCAACATGGGCGCGACGGCACAAACGTTTGATTTTCATGACTTTTAGCAAGCTCTCGACCTCATTTGGCATGGGTCCGAAACGGTCAATAAGCTCGGACGCCAGCGCGTCAGATTCTGTGTCATCTTCAATATCAGAAATACGGCGGTAAGTGGCCAGGCGTAGGTTCAAATCTTGGACATAGCGCTCTGGAATAAGGATGGCGACGCCGACGTTCACTTGGGGTGACCAGCTTTGATCGACATGGGTCACGTCTTCGCGTAGCTCTGCTACCGCTTCTTCCAGCATGTGTTGATAGAGCTCCACGCCGACTTCTTTGACATAGCCTGATTGTTCTTCGCCGAGCGGATTACCGCCGCCGCGCATGTCCAAATCATGACTCGCGAGTGTGAAACCCGCCCCTAACGTGTCGAGCGATTGCAGGACTTTTAGGCGCTGCACCGCACCATCTGTCGCGACAAAACCTTCGGGGATGGTCATATAGGCATAGGCCCGCACCCGCGACCGCCCAACACGTCCCCGCATCTGGTAAAGCTGCGCCAGGCCGAAACGATCTGCGCGGTAAATAATCATCGTATTGGCGCGTGGAATATCAATGCCACTCTCGATGATAGAGGTCGACAGCAGGACATCATATTGCCCATCGTAAAAGGCCGTCATGATATCTTCCAACGCCCCACCCGACATTTGCCCGTGGGCGATAACGTATTTCACCTCTGGCACATGGGTCTGCATGAACTCCTCGAGGCGTTTCATATCCGCGATGCGCGGCGCGACAAAGAATGTCTGACCACCGCGATAACGCTCTCGCAATATGGCTTTGCGAATAGAGATTTGGTCAAAAGGCGAAACATAAGTCCGCACGGCAAGGCGGTCGACGGGCGGCGTCGCAATCAGGGATAAATCGCGAATACCCGATAGCGCCATTTGCAACGTGCGCGGAATAGGCGTCGCCGTCAGGGTCAGCACATTCACATCGGCGCGCAGCGCTTTTAGCTTTTCTTTATGCCCGACGCCAAAGCGTTGTTCTTCATCGACAATCAAAAGGCCCAAATCGCTAAATTTAATGGTCTTCGCCAGTAGCGCATGTGTGCCAACAATGATCTCGCAACGGCCAGAGGCCAACGCCTCTTTGGCCTCTTTCGCGTCCTTGCTGGACACTAGCCGCGAGAGCTGCCGCACATTGACGGGCCAGCCCCTGAACCTGTCGGCAAATGTTTTAAAATGCTGGCGCGCGAGCACAGTGGTCGGCACAACAACGGCGACCTGTTTGCCCGACATCGCCACGGCAAAGGCCGCGCGCAGAGCCACTTCGGTTTTACCAAAGCCCACATCACCGCAAATCAATCTGTCCATCGGCCGGCCGCTGGACAAATCTGTGAACACGTCATCAATAGCGGATAACTGATCATCGGTTTCAGCATAGGGAAAGCGCGCGCAAAATTCGTCATAGACGCCGTCGGGGATATTAATCGGTTCTGCCGTTTTCATCGCGCGTTGGGCAGCAATTTTAATCAGCTCACCCGCCATATCGCGCAGCTTGGCTTTGGCCTTGGCCTTACGCGATTGCCACGCGACACCGCCAAGCTTATCCAGCATCGGGTTTTCAGGCCCTGCGCCGTATCGCGACAAAAGCTCGATATTTTCAACAGGCAGAAACAGCTTGGCCCCACCGTGATAGGCCAGTTCCAAACAATCATGCGGCGCGTCCTGCACGGACAGGGTTTTAAGTCCCAGATAACGTCCTAAGCCGTGATCAATATGAATGATCAAATCACCGGGTTGCAGGGCAGCGGCCTCTGTAATGAAGTTTTTGGCTTTGCGTTTTCGACCACGGTTTACAAGGCGGTCACCCAGAATATCTTGTTCAGAGATTATCGCCAAATCATCAAAGACAAAGCCCTGCTCAATCGGCAAGATAACGCGGCGCACAGACCCCTGCGGAATAGACAGCGCATCTGGTCCGCGCACGTCTTGCTGCACAGGCATATCGTGATCATCCAGCACATTACCCAGACGGTCGGTCGAGCCTTGCGTCCAGGAGGCCAGCAGCACGCGTTTTTTCACCGCCCGCAGCGCGCGAACATGCTCTATCACGCTCTCAAAGACATTGACCCCTTCGGTCTGGCGTTCGGCGTTGAAATTGCGCCCCACACGACCGCCAAAATCAACAAGGTTATCCATGTCGGGCACAAAGGGCGTATGCTGGCGCGTGGTCAGCGGCGCTGTTGTTTCCGCCCATTCATCAGATAACAGATAAAGCCGTTCAGGCGGCAGCGGGCGGTAAACGCCTGCGGTTTTGGCGGGGTCACCAGACCCACTATCGCGGGACTGGGCGTATTGATCGCGGCTTTCGTAAAAATCTTTGATTGTGTCTTCGCGCTCGGCTTTGGCCTCGTTTAAAAGCCCGTCATAAGCAAAGAGCGCCCCCGGCCCCGCATAATCAAATATCGTCTCGGTCAGGTCATAAAACAGCGGTAGGAAATGCTCCACGCCCTGCGGACGAATACCGTCAACAACAGAGGCATACATGGGGTCCGCGCTAATGCCGCCGCCAAAGGCCGCGATGTAATTACGACGAAAACGGCTGGTGTCGTCCTCGCCCATGAATATTTCCGAGACAGGGGCTAACTCGACCTCTGTGAGTTGCGTTGTCGTGCGCTGGCTATCGACATCAAAAGCGCGGATCGTCTCTAGCTCATCGCCGAAGAAATCCATACGGATGGGTTCTTCAAAACTTGGCGGAAAAATATCAATCAGCCCGCCGCGAATGGCAAAATCGCCCGGCTCCATAACAGTAGACGCGCGCGCATAGCCATTGACCGACAGATAGCCTTCCAAATCCTCACGCCGTAAATGCTGGCCTACGCGCGCAGAAAATCCGGCCTCGCGGATGATACCCCGCGGCGGCACGCGCTGCATCATGGACGATATTGTGGTGATAATCAGAAGCGGTAGGTCAGGTTTTGTCTTGGCTAGCGTATAGAGCGCCGCAGCACGCCGCGCTGCCGCATTGCGGGACGGCGATACGCGGTCAAAGGGCAAGCAATCCCAGGCAGGCAGAACGACTTGAGCGATGTCAGGGGCAAAAAACCGTGCCGCATCGGCAAAATTGGCGGCGCGCATTTCATCGCGCGCGACAAAGACAATCCGTCCCTGCCCCATTTCCTTCACACGGCGGCGCAGCGCGCGCGTCACGATTAAGGCGTCCATGCCTTCGGGCAGGCCAGCAGCCATCAAGTCAGGCTCTGGCCCAGCATATCGGTGGAGTTGCAGCATGGTGATTAAGGGTGCTTAGGTCTTAGTCAGCGGATCAAAGGCGCGCAGACGTTCCAAAATTGGCGTGTCATAATTGGCGGGTACAGCCAGGCGGCCTGTTATCCAGTCATAAATATCATGGTCCTTGGCCGTCAGCAGATCTTCAAATTGCAAGACCTCTTCATCCGTCATGCTGTCCATATAGGTTTTGGCAAAACCGCCCAGCAGCAAGTCAGCCTCTTTAAACCCACGGTAATTGGCGCGGTAAATCAGGCGTTTGCGGCGGGGGTCTGTCATTAACGGCTCCAATGGCGTGGGTTGCGCTGTCCTCTAGCAAAGCCTGCCCCGAGTGTCACTTGCTATAGGCAATTAAATCGTTCAATTAACAGGCTATGCGACCAACAATTTTGTTTCCTTTATTTGCTGACGTGACCACCTTAAAAGGTGTTGGCCCGCGTGTCAGCGAGGCTCTTGGTCGCGCCTTTGGTCGCCCGCAGGCCGACGCCGCCCCGCGTATCAAAGACCTGCTGCTGACCCCACCCACCGGCATGATTGATCGTAGTTACCGCCCCCAGATTGCTGACGCGCATAAGGACGAAATTGCGACCTTTACCGTGACCGTGGGGCGTCATATCCCACCCAGCGCCAAGGGCCGCCCCTACCGCGTGCGCGTGTTTGACGAAAGCGATGACATGACGCTCGTCTTTTTCAAACCACGCGCGCCCTATCTTCAAACCGTGCTGCCAGAAGGCACCACCCGCATTATTTCAGGCAAGACCGAAGTCTTTAATGCCGAGATGCAAATGACGCATCCTGATTATATTTTGGCGCCGCAAGACATTGATAATCTGCCGCTATACGAAACGTTATATCCGCTGACCGCTGGTCTGTCGCAGAAAGTCGCGCGCAAGGCGGTGATGGCGGCGCTACAACATATTCCGCAAATGGATGAATGGCTCGACCCGCATATGGTGGCCAAACAAGACTGGCCGGGTTTTGCCGAGAGCCTCATTCGGATGCATTCACCAGAGCATCCCGTGGATAGCAAAGACACAGCCCCAGCGCGGTTGCGGCTGGCCTATGACGAGCTTTTTGCCAAGCAGCTAGCTATGGCGCTTGTGCGTGAAAACACACGCCGCCAATCAGGGCGCAGCTATGACACGGCGGGGCATTATGTCGATGACGTTTTAAAAGGCGCACCCTTCCCGCCCACAGGGGCGCAAACACAAGCGGTTGCGGAAATCATCGGAGATTTAAAATCGCCCTTTCGTATGGCGCGATTACTACAAGGCGATGTCGGGGCGGGTAAGACTTTCGTTGCCGCGCTGGCCGCTGCCCATGTCTGTGAAAGCGGCGCGCAAGTCGCCCTTATGGCGCCGACTGAAATCCTTGCGCGCCAACATGCGCAAACCATGGCCGCGTTCTTAGAGCCTGCGGGTCTGACCGTCGAGGCGATAACAGGGCGCGATAAAGGTAAACCGCGTGAAGCGCTGGCCACAGGTTTGCGCGAAGGCTATATTGATGTTGTGGTCGGCACCCATGCCCTGTTCCAAGAGAGCGTCGACTTTGCTGATTTAGGGCTGGTCATTATCGACGAACAGCACCGCTTTGGTGTCAATGACCGCATGAAATTAACGCTGAAAGGCAAGCGCCCAGATTTGCTAGTCATGACGGCGACCCCCATTCCGCGTACGCTGGCGCTCACGGCTTATGGGGATTTGGATATTTCCAAGCTGACAGAGAAACCCGCTGGTCGCAAACCGATTGAGACGCGCATCCTCCCGCTCGCTCGTCTTGATAACGTCATTGAAGCCGTGGGCCGCAAGATTGAAGACGGCGAGCAGGTCTATTGGGTTTGCCCGCTGGTCGAGGATAGCGAGGTGATTGACCTGACATCGGTTGAGGATCGCCACCGCCAACTCACCGCCATTTACGGTGACCGTGTGGGGCTGCTGCACGGGCGGTTATCCGCGCAAGACAAAGAGGCGATGAGCCAAGCGTTTAAACGCGGGGAGTATGACGTGCTGGTCGCGACAACGGTTATTGAGGTCGGTGTCGACGCCCCTAATGCAACCATCATGGTGATTGAACATGCCGAACGCTTTGGCCTTGCGCAGTTGCATCAACTGCGCGGGCGTGTGGGGCGCGGCGATAAATCATCGTCATGCCTTTTGCTCTATAAAGCCCCGCTCGGCGTGAGCGGTAAAGCGCGGCTCGAAATTATGCGCGAGTCTGAGGACGGCTTTTTAATCTCGGAAAAAGATTGGGAGCTTCGCGGCTCTGGGGATTTGTTAGGCGCGCGGCAATCAGGCCTGCCGGGCTATAAGCTCGCGGATTTGGATAAGCATAAATCACTGCTAGAGACGGCCGTGCAAGACGCGCGGCATCTGGCAAGTATTGACCCAGCACTAGAGTCCCCACGCGGCCAAGCGGCGCGCAACTTGCTTTATCTGTTTGAGCAAGATTACGGTATCGCGCTTATGAAAGCGGGTTAGTCAAGACGGCTGGCTGAAACTCTTCAACAGTTAGACCCAAATGGCTCAAGGTTTGCTCAAAAACGTCTGGGGCTTTGATGCAATTCGATGGTATAATAATCGCTTTGCCGCCTTTAGGTTGGACTAAATATAAATCACCGTCGTCACTCCGGCGTTTGACAATGACCTTATCAATTGCATTGATGTTCACGCGCTTGTCCCAATGCCCACTGTAAACCCGCAAAAATCGTTGGTTCAGATCGATACCCGATAACGGATTCACGACAACATTGTAGGCCAATAATGCCATCGGCACGCCTGTAATAGTCAAAAAATACCACGGCGCGTTTTGGATGTAGCCAAAGGCGGTAAACCCTGCCGCGAAGACTAACGCCACTAAGATTGTTTTCGTTCGGTATTGCTGTTCATATTTGTACTGCATGATAGTTCTCAACATAGCAGCAAAGTCTCACAAAACACTTAATACGGCAGCCGTTGCAAGTTTGCGAAACCTCAATCGCACGCGCGCTACCCCGCTGTATTGTACTGTGAAAAGGGGAAAGACCATGAAACATCTCGCCATCACAGCTGCGGGCTTAGCCCTCGTTGCATGCCAAGCTCAAAGTCCAGAGACCGCCGCAGAAGCGACGCCTACTCAAGCGACACCTGCGACTGATACGATGCCAGCCCTTGTGCGGCCCGATGGGAGCTATCCGACAATCCCTCTGGAAAAAGACAATATCGTTATCAAAGTCCTTCAGACCACGGTCGATAATTTGACCGATTTCCCGACCATTGAAGAAGGCTTAGACCATAATCTAAAACATATGGAGGCCATGGCCGACAAAGCTTGCACCACAGGTAAAAAGCCCGATTTCCTGCTGTATCACGAATTTCCACTGACGGGCTATTCAGGCGGATCGCGCACAGAAAAGCTGAAATATACGGTGCAAATTCCGGGACCAGAGACAGAGCGCCTCGGGAAAATTGCGCGCGATTGTGACACCTATTTGGTGTTTGGAACCTATGCAACCGATGATGATTGGCCGGGACATATATTATCAATTAATGCGGTGATTAACCGCGACGGCGAGGTCGTGAAAAAGTTCTGGAAATCGCGCAATATCAAACGCATCTATCCAGACCGCGAGATTACGACGACCACGATTGAATCTGTGCGGGACAAATACCGCGCCATGTACGGCATCGAGGAAGAGTTTCCTGTGCTGATGACAGAATACGGTAATATCGCGATCTCCACGGTTCAATTTGACCCGTTTATCTTTGCCGCCTTTGCCCTGCGCGGAACAGAGATCATGATCCGCACCGCAACATTATTTGCGGAATATGACGTGCGTGCCACGGCTTATTACAATAATTTTTACTCGCCCATGGTCAATATCGCCTTTGATATCCCCGGCTACAGCGCGGGCGAAAGCGTCATCATCGGGCCGAAAGCCAAAATCCTCGCCAAGTCAAAATCCCTTACCGAAGATGACATCATAGAGGCAGAGATTCCCATTGCTGAATTTCGCAAAAACCGCAAAATTCCCAATTATGCCTATGAGATGACAAAGCCTGTTTTGGATCAATATATCCAAGAGTTCCCGATTAATCACATGGACTTACCACGTGATCAATTGCCCGAAACAGGGGTTGCCATGAAAGAGCTGATGGAAAGTGTTAGCCGCTTTAATCATCCCGAAAAATACGGTCTGCCGAAGGGGGAGTAGCTGCGGAGCTGTAACCGCCTTACTATTTCACCCGCGTTCTAAACTGCACTGAAAAACTCGGATTTGGGTCACCCGGCGGCAGCACGCCTTGGGGACTGAAACACACATGTTTAATATTCGCGTCATGCCCAGTGCTTGCACTGTAACTACAGTCGCTGACATCAACCGGTTGCGCTGTTTGATCAGAAAACGTCAGATCAGTCGCAGCATTAAAACTCAGCCCTGGTGCTGTTGTCGAAAACGTCACCGCACCGACACCACCGCCTGTGCCGTTATAAAACTCCACCTCGGGGGGAAGCCTATCGGTCAGGAAAATACTGTTACTATCCACGGCAATTAGCCCGGTATTTTCGACCGCAATCGTATAGACGACTTCGTTCCCTGGGATAGCGTAATCCGCAATGCCCCCGCTTGGGTTATACATCGCCACGGTCTTATTCGCTTCCAGCCGCGCGTCGTCATTGATAATTGTATAGCTGGTTGTGGTTTGCGGTGCGCCGCCGTCACAAACCGTGCGCGCAAATATAATCTCGCTTGTGCTCGGCGTGCCCAAAGCAAAGGTTATTGTCTCGTCAGGCTAACCAATAAAATTATCCGATATCACCAACGGCAAAGGAAAAGCCGTCCCGTTATAAAGCCCAACAGGAATAGTGATAGACGATGATGTCAGCGTATAATCCGCCCCATCCGCCGTGCCGCCCGTAATGGTGATTGGAATAGTGGTCGGCACCTCCACGCGGCCGTCCATGATGATGACAGGCAAATTACCGCCAGAGGCTTCAAAATCAGAATAGCTACTGGCGCTAAATTGCGCAAAGGCCGCAATATTTAGGCGCAGATCATCAACGAAGTTACCGAAACTACCCGGGTTTGTTGTCCGAAATTGGACGCGCTGCGTACCTGTTGCGCCGCTATAGGTCGTGCTGCCCGTATTCACTTGCCACGGTGCGCCAATGACTGTGGATTGGGTGGCCAGTGATTGAAACACGACACCCGTCGTATTATTGGCAATTTCGAGCAATGCCACCTGCGGGTTTGGCCCGCCCGAGCGCGCACGGTGGGCAAAGCTCCAACCGACTGTCTCGCCCGCAATCAAGCACACTTCTTGGTAAAGTGCGCCGGGCTGATTGGCATTCATTTCGGCGTGAACATTCCCTTCAAAAGATGTGATGCTGTTAAAAGGTGCTGTCCCATAACTCAATCTCATTCGTGGTTGATGACCATTCATCCACGGCCGCATTGTTGAAAATTTGCCAATTCGGCGTGCCAGGACCTTGCGGGTCATTGGCCTCAAAGCTGCCGTTATAAAATTCTCGCTGTTGGGCTTGGGCCGTTTGAGCAATACTCGCCCATAGAAATACCGCGCAGAGACCACCCAAGGCAAAGCGAGTCTCTATTTTGCTTTGTACGGGGTTAAACATAGCGGTCCCAATGTGTGCCCAGCGCCCCTTTTAGAGCAGCCGTATTAACAGGAACTTTAGGACGCTGTGCAGCGCAACATCATCTAGGCGCTTGTGAAGCCTGTGACGTGGGCGTAGACTTGTGCAAAATATAAAGGAATCTACGCCATGACTATTGCTCGCCTCTCTGCTTTTTCAGTGCTTGCCGCTGCCACACTCACTTTGACGGCCTGCGGACCGACCAATCCGCCTAGTGAGGTGGGGTCTGCTGAAAATAGCGCGTCGCAAACCATTGTTCCGTCCGAGCGTTTCTTTACCGCCGATCAATTCACTTACGCCAATTACCAAGACGTCGTGGTCAACCATGCAGCGCTTGATTTGGACGTTGATTTTGACCGCAAAGTTTTGGACGGGGCGGTAACATTACAGTTTACACGCCTTGACCCAAATGCGACGACCCTCGTGCTGGATACCAAAGATTTATTGATTAAAGCTGTGGCGCTAGAGACAGATGACGGTTGGATGCCGACGGATTACACGCTGGCCGACCCTGACCCTATGATGGGCTCTGCCATGCGCATTGATATTGGCGCGGACGCCAGCCAGCTTCGGATAATTTATCAAACCAGCCCAGAGGCCGAAGGCCTGCAATGGCTGACCCCGGCCCAGACTGCGGGTAAGGAAAAACCATATCTGTTTTCCCAAGCGCAAGCGATTAACGCCCGCACCATGTTACCCGTCCAAGACACGCCCGCTGTGCGGCTGACCTATGAGGCGTCATTGCGCGTGCCTGAAGGCTTGCTACCGCTCATGAGTGCATCTCAAGACGGCCAAGACGCAAACGGTAATTGGCAGTTTTCTATGCCGCAACCCATCCCCAGCTACCTGATTGCGATTGCGGTGGGTGACATCAAATTCAAGGCGATTAACGACACGATCGGTGTTTATGCCGAAGAGTATATCCTAGACGCCTCCGCCGAGGAATTTGCAGAAACGCCAATGATGGAGGTCGCCAATACAGCGCTTTACGGGCCATATCGTTGGGGGCGTTATGACCTCATCGTCTTGCCGCCAAGCTTTCCTTACGGCGGCATGGAAAATCCGCGTCTGTCATTTATGACGCCGACCCTGATTGCGGGCGATAAGTCGCTGACGAACGTGGTCGCGCATGAGCTGGCCCATAGCTGGTCTGGTAATCTGGTGACCAATTCAAATTGGCGCGATGCCTGGCTAAATGAAGGTTTCACGAGCTATGTTGAAAACCGTGTGATGGAAGAACTTTACGGGAAACGGCGAGCCGTCATGGAGCAGGTTCTTGATTTGGAAGGTATGAAACGCGCGATTTCAGAGGCCAAGCGGCCCGAGTTGACGCATCTTAAACTACCAGATGACATGCAACATCCAGATGATGCTTTCACCCTTGTATCCTATATCAAGGGCGCAAATTTTCTGTTTTTCCTCGAAGACCGTTTTGGACGTGAGGCCTTTGATCCGTTCCTAAAATCTTATTTCAATGCCTATGCCTTTGACAGCATCACGACAGAAGACTTCCTTGGCTTTATGGACGCGAACCTTCGTAACACATACCCAAACGCCGTCACTGATGCCGAAATTGCGGCATGGGTCTATGGACCGGGTCTGCCAGACACAGCGCGCAAGCCAAAGTCAGATGCCTTTGATGAGGTTGCCGCCGCATCTGCGCGCTGGACATCTGGCGACATTACCGCGAGCGAACTGCCGACAGATGATTGGTCAACACATGAATGGCTGCATTTCCTCAACGGGCTACCGACGCTCACCCAAGCGCAGTTCAAAGCGCTAGACGAGGCGTTCGGGCTCACAGGCACACAAAATGCAGAGACCGCCTTTGCTTGGTATATGCAAGCCATTAAAGGCGATTATGAGCCCGCTATGCCCGCACTGGAGGAGTTTCTGATGACGGTCGGGCGCGGCAAATTTATCTACCGCCTTTACGGCGCGCTGGCAGATAACGGAAAAGCCGATACGGCCGACCGCATTTTTGCCACTGCCAAAGACGGCTACCACCCCATCGCCCAACGTCGGATTAGCGATATTTTGGAAGAGTAATTCCTTGGATATCGTCTACACCGATGATCACGCACTGCATGCGCCAGCGCTAGAGCTTCACCGCGGGGCTTTTGTGCCTGCCCATGAGGGCACGCACCGATTGGATAAATTACTGGCGGGATTATCTCGGGCGGGGCTGACGAATTTTATCACGCCAGAGCCTTGCGATATGAGCGCGATTGCGCGCGTACACACGGCGGATTATCTGCATTTCCTGCAAACCGCGTGGAGCCGTTGGCAAGCGGCAGGTTATAGCGGCGATGTCCTACCCATGAGTTACCCGCACCGCCCGCGCCGCGCGGAACCCCCCATCGATATTGACGGCGCAGCCGGATATTTCTGTAGCTCGTCAGACACGGTCATCACCCAAACCAGTTGGCACGGATTAAAGGCCGTTGCGGATTGTGCCGTCGCCGCAGCCGATAGCGTCAGCGCGTCTGGCGGTGCCGCCTTTACCCTGACCCGCCCGCCGGGCCATCACGCAGGGGCAGATTATATGTCAGGCTATTGCTTGCTGAATTACGCCGCGATTGCGGCGCAGAGACTGCGCGATAAAGGCGCAGGCAAAGTCGCTATACTTGATGTTGATTTTCACCACGGCAATGGCACGCAAGATATTTTCTATGCCCGCGATGATGTGTTTTTCACCTCAATCCACGGCGAACCCGACCACCATTTTCCCTATTTTTGGGGCCATGAAGACGAGGTCGGGGAAGGCGCGGGCAAAGGCTTCACCGCCAATTATCCCCTGCCCGCTGGCACGCCCTATCCCGTCTGGCGCGAGGCGTTAGAGCACGCGCTAACCCGTATCCAAGATTTCGGCGCAGACGCTCTCGTCGTATCGCTGGGGGTCGATACCTATGAACAAGACCCGATCAGCACCTTTAAACTCACCACCCCTGACTACCCCGATTACGGCGCAAAAATCGGCACCCTAAACCTGCCCACAGTGTTCATCATGGAAGGCGGCTACGGCGTCCCAGAGATTGGGGACAATACGGCGGGTGTACTCACGGGGTTTATGGGAGGGTGAGGGTTGTGAATAGGAGCGATTTGCAAGCAGCTAAAATCTTTAAAGGGTTTGGGGGCTTAGAAGACATTGGCGAGTGTCTTAATTGGAGCGATTTTAAGATGCTCACGGTCACCATTCATTTTTGAAGCAGCCTGATGAAGCGGTTTTAAAGAAACGGTTAAATTCTTTTTTGGTGCCTTGTACCAAAAAAGATACTGCTAAGAACTGACAAGCAGGAAATTCCAAGCGTGACCATCAATGCACTAAGGGGAGGCATTCCCAAAAATGTTAAAAGAATCGTAGCGAAAACGCTCCCTGCCAAGGCGACAATTATGCCAAATACTTTACCTTTCAGACCTGCCGTTAAAGCCGAGATCAGTAAGGTTGCCGCAAGAATAATAAGGGATACAGCATCAAGAAAAGGGTCTAATTTCCAATCTTGCAAACCCGCTGTGATACCAAAAGCCAAACCCAAAATAAAAAACAACAGCGTGGCCCAATCAACACCGCTCTGGCTCTGTGTTTTCTCTTCCATTCCCTGCTCCCAGTCTTTTTGGCTTATTGAATATTACGTAGGTATTGTGACATACCTAATCAATAGGAAAGAAATATACCGACCCGACATTCTGAAATTAGGGAGAGAAAGACTAGAATAACTTCCTTTTTCGCGCGAATACTACCGTATCGGCAAACATTACTACCAACTTTCTTTAGCTGACTTAATCCACTGAGCTAAGGTCCCCTTTGAGGATATTGGCACCGCGTCCTCTTCCCCCCTCACATCCCCCAACCCACATCGCCCCTTGCATCTGACCTATCATGCGTTATGACGCGCGTTTTCACCCCGCATTCGTGAGTCTGCCATGATCCGCACCACATTATCTGCCTTTGCTGACCGTTTGGCCGTTCCTGGGGGCGATACGGATATTAGCTTTACGCCAAACCGTATTAAGATTGAAATCCTGTCTGGCCTGACCGTTGCCTTGGCGTTGGTCCCCGAAGCGGTGGCCTTTGCTTTTGTTGCGGGTGTTGATCCGCTGGTCGGGCTTTATGCGGCCTTTATTGTCGGATTAATCACCGCTGTCTTTGGCGGGCGTCCCGGTATGATTTCAGGGGCCACAGGCGCGCTGGCGGTTGTCATGGTCGCGCTGGTCGCGCAGCACGGGGTCGAGTATTTATTCGCGACCGTTGTGTTGATGGGCCTATTGCAAATCATCGCGGGCGTGTTCCATTTGGGCAAGTTCATCCGCCTTGTCCCCCATCCCGTGATGCTGGGCTTTGTTAACGGGCTGGCGATTGTTATCTTCCTCGCGCAGATGTCACAGTTTCATGTGCCAGGGGCCGAACATGTGATTAAAGAAGGCGCACACGGGCCGAGCCTGTTTGATGCGCCTTACATGACGGGTGCGCCGCTTTATATGATGTTGGGCCTTGTCGCGCTAACCATGGCAATTATTTGGGGCACGCCCAAAGTGACCAAGTTCATTCCCGCGCCGCTAGCGGGCATTGGTATTGTCGCGCTGATTGTGATTGTATTTAATATTGATGTGCCGCGCGTCGGCGACCTCGCCTCTATTGAGGGCGGGCTGCCGAGCTTTCACATTCCGATGGTGCCTCTAAATTTGGAAACGTTTCGTATTATTTTGCCTTATGCCATTATCCTAGCCGCCATTGGCCTGATTGAGAGCTTGCTGACGTTAAACCTCGTTGGGCGTATTACCAATAAGCGCGGCGGCGCATCGCAAGAATGTATCGCCCAAGGCGCGTCCAATCTGGTCACTGGGTTCTTTGGCGGCATGGGCGGTTGCGCCATGATTGGCCAGTCAATGATTAACGTGAAATCTGGCGGGCGCACACGGCTCGCGGGGATTTCTGCGGCACTGTTCCTGCTCGCCTTTATCCTGTTCACATCTGAATGGATTGAGATGATACCGCTGGCGGCCCTTGTGGGCGTCATGTTTATGGTCGTGATTGGCACTTTTGCGTGGCAGTCTTTTACCATCATGCGCAAGGTTCCGCTGATGGATGCCTTTGTTATTATCCTTGTGACTGTTGTGACGGTTTGGCACGATTTGGCTGTGGCCGTTGTGGTCGGTGTGATTGTGTCGGCGCTGGCTTACGCCTGGAATAACGCTAGCCGCATTACCGCGCGCACCAATATTGATGACAGCGGCGCGAAAGTTTACGAAATCACAGGCCCGCTATTCTTTGGATCTGCCGAAGGATTTGAGGAATTATTTGACGCCGAAAATGATCCCGATGTTGTTATCGTTGACTTCCTTGATAGTCGCGTGGTCGATCAATCTGCCCTACAAGCGATTGAGCAGTTGGCCGAAACTTACGCGCAAGCAGGCAAGACACTACAGCTGCGTCACCTGACAAAGGAATGTCACCGCCTCCTCAATAAGGCTGGGCAATTAATGGTCGATAGTGATGATGACCCTGATTACGGCCTTGCCGTGGATTATGACATCCGCACTGGCATTTTGGGCGGGCATTAGACGCCTAAGCGCTTTAATCACAGCTGTGCTTTACGAATCAGGTGACGCCCGCGCGCGTCCCTGCTAGGCCTTTGTCATGCAAGTTATTAAAACGAATGAGGCGCTGACCGCCTTTTGTAACGCGACCAAAGGCAAGGCCTTCATCTGTGTCGATACAGAGTTCATGCGCGAGAGCACATTTTACAGCCAGCTGTGTTTAATCCAAGCGGCGACAGATACGGATGAGGCGATCATAGACCCCCTCGCCGACGGCCTAGACCTCACCCCATTTCTTGATGTTCTGATGGATAAGGCCATCATGAAAGTGATGCATGCGGCGCGCCAAGATATGGAAATATTCTACGCGCTCTGCGGGGCTGTGCCCGGCCCGCTCTTTGATACGCAAATTGCGGCCATGGCGCTCGGCTTTGGCGATAGTGTCGGCTATATGGCGTTGGTCAAAGGCCGGCTGGATATCAACCTTGATAAGGGCGCGCGCTTTACCGATTGGTCGCGCCGACCGCTATCAGACAAGCAACTCCATTACGCCATTGGTGACGTCACCCATCTGCGTGACCTTTACCCCGGTATGGTCGAAGAGCTTCAGACGCGAGGTCGTCTTGGCTGGGTCAATGAAGAAATGGCCCCGCAAATGGATGCCGCCCTTTATAGTTTTGAGCCTGAAACGGCGTGGGAACGACTGAAAGTGCGTAATATCAAAAAGCCCTATCTCGCAGCGCTAAAAGCGGCTGCGGCATGGCGGGAGCGCGAAGCAATATCGCGCGATATTCCGCGACGCCGTGTCCTTAAAGATGACAGTCTTTATGATCTTGCGCAGAACCGCCCGCGGGACACAAAGGCTTTAGAACGGCTGCGGTCTATCCCCAAAGGATTTGAGCGCAGTTCCAAGGCTAAAGCCTTGGTCGAAGCCATTGCCGCCGCCGTGGACAATGCCGAAGACTACGCGCCCAAGATTGAGCGTCCGCGTAATATGCCGCCTAATCTGGGCCCGCGAATGGAAATGCTAAAGACGCTGCTGCGTCTGCGCACAGAATATGAAGATATAGCCCCGCGCCTTGTCGCCAATAATAGTGACATTGAACAACTGGCGGCGTTTGGCGCGAAAGCTGATATTGCTGCGCTGAAAGGCTGGCGCCGGGAGGCGTTTGGTGAAGACGCGCTGGCGATGCTTGCGGGAAAAATCGCGCTGCGGCTAGAGGGGCGCGAAGTTGTGGCTGAACCGATTGAAGCCAATAAAGACGCCTAGACCGTTATGGTCGCCCGCGCCTTTACCTATGACCCGCCGACAACGCCGCTGGATATTATTTATAAAGATGATGATATTGTCGTCATAAATAAACCCAGCGGGCTTTTATCTGTGCCCGGCAAGTCAGATCCCGATTGCGCGGAAGCGCGCGTGCAAGCGGCCTATCCCACCGCGCTAACGATACACCGCTTAGATATGGCGACATCTGGCTTGCTTGTCTTTGCCCTTAATCCTAACGCGCAACGTCATATCGGGTTACAATTTGAAAAACGCATGGTCGAGAAGGCTTATGTCGCGCGCGTGGCCGGGCATATGCGGGGACACAGCGGTCATGTGAACCTGCCGCTAATTTGTGACTGGCCCAACCGTCCGCGCCAAATGGTCAGCTTTGAGCACGGCAAATCCGCACAAACCGATTGGAACGTCATAGCGCGAGAAGACGACACCACCCGCGTGCTGCTGCATCCCAAAACGGGGCGGTCGCATCAATTGCGCGTGCATATGTATGCGCTGGGCCATCCCATATTGGGCGACCGTATTTATGCGGATGACGAAAGTTTTGCGCGCGCGACACGGTTACAATTACATGCCCAAGATTTGCGCCTTCGCAAACCAACGGGCGGAGATTGGATTAATATCCATGCGAAATGCCCATTTTAAGCCTCACCAGTCTGGAGCCCTAATATGAAAAAAATCATTCTATACGCTGCGGTGTTTTTATCCGCCTGTAATGCCAATACGGGCCCCGATGCTGCGCCTGATTTAGCCGTACAGGCTGACGCGCCGGGCGCTTATATGATTGTGCAAGGCAAAAACTATGCGCCGCAAGACCTCGGCCCTTATGCGGCAAGCCTACCGCCGATTTATGCGAAATACGGTGGGCGCTATGTGGCCTTTTCAACGGATTATGACACGATGGAAGGCAGCTCTGATTACCAAGCTACCATCATATCAGCCTGGCCGAGCGCAGAGGCCGCACGGACATTTTGGACCTCACCAGAATACCGCGAAGCGATAAAGTTGCGTGACGGTATTGGTGAATTTGACGTGATTATTGTGCCAGCCCTGCCCGCGCAGCCTACGCGGTAGACGTGATTACATATAGTCCGATGTGGCAGGCGTAAGGTCATCTAGAAAGGCCTCTGCTGTTTCCAAAATGTCTTTGCGCACGCCCTCGTCCATTTTTTCCAAATTGCGGTAAATCATGCTCATGCGGTTGTTGCCTTTGAGCGTGTCTTTATTGCGGTCAATGAAATGCCAATAAAGGCTGTTGAACGGACACGCCTTTGGCCCCGTGCGGTCTTTCACGTTATAATGGCAATCCCCGCAATAATTGGACATGCGGTTAATATAGCTGCCACTGCTGGCATAGGGTTTCGAGCCTAGTAAACCGCCATCGGCAAACTGGCTCATACCCAGCGAATTGGGCAATTCCACCCACTCGAACGCGTCAATATAAACGGCTAAATACCATTCATGCACCAGCTTTGGGTCGGCCCCAATCAGTAGCGCAAAATTCCCCGTTATCATCAAACGTTGAATGTGATGCGCATAGGCATGTTCTTTCGTCTGGCCAATGGATTGTGACAAGCAGTGCATATCCGTGTCGCCCGTCCAGTAAAAGTCTGGTAAGGTCCGCGTCGCCCCCAATGCGTTTTCACTGACGTAATCCGGCATTCGCAGCCAATAGATTCCGCGCACATATTCGCGCCAACCAATGATTTGACGGATATAGCCCTCTGTCGCATTGATCGGCGCTTTACCGTCTTTATAGGCCGCTTCTACGGCACGGCAAATTTCGAGCGGCGCGAGCAGCCCAGCGTTTAAATAGAGCGATAGTAGCGAGTGGTATAAAAACGGCTCATCCGTCAGCATAGCGTCTTGATAGTCGCCGAAACGCTCTAGGCCGTGCTCGACGAAATAGTCCAAGACATACAGCGCATCATCGCGGGTCACACCGTAAAAGAAATCATCAATATCACCAAAACGGTTCGGAAATTCGCGCGTGACCATATCAATCACGTCTTGGGTTATATCATCAGGGTCAAAGCGTTTGGGTTTTGGCATGAACAAATCGGCTTTGGCGGGTTTGCGGTTGTCTTTGTCAAAATTCCACTGCCCGCCTTCGGGATCATCACCGTCCATGAGCAGACCCGTTTTACGGCGCATATCACGGTAGAAATACTCCATGCGGTATTGCTTTCGACCATCCGCCCATTCTGCAAACTCTTCTTTAGTCGCCAAAAAGCGACTATCTGGCATGATGGTAGCGGGCTTACCAAGGTCCCCTTCCCACGTCTTCACACGCTCTAGCACGTCATATTCGGACGGCTCACAGACGCGGATTTGGTCAATATCGTGACGGTCGAGCGCGCGTTTCATCTCGCCTTCGAAACTCTGACTATTGTCTGCATCGTCAAGTGTGACGTAATCCACCGTCCAGCCGCGACTGCGCAAATCATCTGCGAAATGCCGCATGGCAGAGAATAGAAATACGAGCTTTTTTCGGTGATGAGCCACCGATGTTGCTTCACCTCTAACTTCCATCATTAAGATGACGCTATCCTCTGGCTCGCTGATGGATAGCGGCGGTAGGTCACGAGATAATTGGTCGGCAAAGATAGGAATAAGCGTTTTCATATAATGCTTACGCATTAAACCGCGCAGGGTTCAAACTTAGCCGCTCTCCGTGTCGTAAAGATGATATGGCCCATAAAAAAACCAATCTTCCGTCAAAAATATGCGCGGCCTGCGGGCGGCCTTTTGAATGGCGAAAGAAGTGGGAACGAGACTGGGACAACGTCCGTTATTGCTCTGTGCGGTGTAAAAGAGAGAAAAAAGCATGACATTATTTAAAAGCTTCCCTGATGATTTACGCGTGGCCATTATCGGCGCCAGCGGCGGCATAGGCGCCGCCATGGTCGACGCTTGTGTTGCAGACCCTAAAGTGGCGCGCGTTCATGCACTCTCCCGCCAAGGCCGCTCTCACCCCTCGCCTAAGGTCGCAAATTTGACCTTTGATTTCACGGATGAAGCCAGCATAGAAGCCGCCGCTGTGGCGCTAAAAGAAGTCGGGCCGCTCGACATTGTGATTGTCGCGACGGGATTGCTACACGGCCAAGGCATTGCGCCAGAGAAGAACTTGCGTGCGCTATCCTATGACGGCTTTGAGGTCAGCTATAAAACCAATGTTGTTGGCCCCGCCATGACCGCAAAATATTTCCTGCCGCTTATGCGCCGTGACGAGAAGGCCGTCTTCGCAGCCCTATCGGCGCGGGTCGGCAGTATATCGGATAACCGCCTCGGCGGCTGGTATGCTTACCGCGCGTCCAAGGCTGCGCTGAATATGGTGCTAAAAAACCTATCGATTGAGCATGGGCGGCGGTTTAAAGAGGCGGTGATTATCGGACTACATCCTGGCACAGTTGATACAGCCCTATCAGAACAGTTCCAAGGCAATGTGCCAGAGGGCAAATTATTCACGCCCGAATTCAGCGCAGAGCATTTATTAAAGGTCGTCGATCAAGTCAGCCCTAAGGATACAGGCAACCTCTTTGCATGGGACGGCGAACAAATTCCGTTCTAGTCGATATCATCGAACAAATCAGGCTGGGCGTTAAAAAACCGCACTGCAAAAGCCTTGGTCATATCGGCTTTATCTGCGCGTGCCGCCATATCAAGCTCGGAAATACCGTGCCGTAGCGCAGGCACAGAGCGGGGCGATCGGGTGATAATGTAACCCACAAGATCGCGCGACACGCTGCGCCCTGTATCGTCAAAAAGCTTTCGGATAATCCCTTCTAGCACATCATCGTCGGCGTCTGACAGGCTCGCAACGGCGGTGTTTTTCATCCGCGAATGCAGGTCAGGTAAACTATGGGGCCATTCATGCGGCGGCCGTGTGGAGGCAAGCAGCAATGGCCCGGCCTCCCCCGCGAGGGCTTTGTTAATCGCGGCAAAAACCATATGCGCGTCTTGAGTTTCCGCGTCATCAATGAAGACGCCGCCGTGCCCCTCTGCCGCCCAAGCATGCCCTAAATGGGTTTTGCCAGAGCCCTTTGGCCCTTGGAGAAGTAAAACAGGCGCGGGCCAAGCTTGCCAGCCTTTGACAAGCCGAAAGCCGTCTTGATTAGACGGCCCAGTAACGAAATTATCAAACCGATAGTCAGGCGTGGGCGCGAGGTCCATCGGAATTTGACGACTAGATTTTCGCCCTGAGCTAAATGATGGGGTTTTGGGGGACGACATAAAGACCTATGCCTTTGACCTAAAGACGGAAATTACTGCGCGCCAGATAGGTGCCGATTTTAGGGTCGGTGTTAATTTGAACGCCTTTAAAAGCAAGCTCATTGGCCAAACGATCCATATCTCCGCCAAAGGTCAGCGTCATCATCGCCCCATCCTTGGATAGCGCATCAAGACGCGCGTCTTGGATTTGGGCTGAATTGTTGATGACAGATTGCAAGGTCATCCAATCCTCAAGACTATTATACAGAACAGACACGACCATAGTTTTAGCGTTTTCAGCGCGAACAACAGAGGCCTCTTTCCAATTATCTTCCAAAAGCTGAACAGTGGCCCGCGCTGCATCCGTGAAGTTAGCCGCGTTCACAGTGCCGATAGAGCGGGATTGATCCGTATCGACGGCGTAATCCGAAATCGTCACAGAAACGCCGCCAGCCCCGCCCGACGCCCGCGCGATAAGGACTTGGGCCAACTCAAATTGCCGTGCCGTTTGCGACAGCGCGCCTTTATTACCGCCCAGCGCTTGGCTGGCCGTCACAAGACCTGATGTGTTTACATTGGCACCAACAGATTTAACAGGCGTTAAGGCATGTTCATAGGCGCCGTCTTGCCACGCTTTCACCCAATCATTATCCGCCCATGGGCTACCACCATTCAAGATGGGCAGCACAAGACTGTCACGCGATTGGGTTGCGACCATCGTAAAGCCATTTTCACGGAGGAAGGTCTGCACACGCGACGGGTTAAAGGCGACCGTGATATCGCCCAGATAACGCCGCGATGAGCGTTTCTCATTGCCAATGCTTTGGCCACGTATCATGGCGCGCGCTGTATCGATTGTAATCTCTGGCAGACCTTTAGCTGCACGCTCTGACGGGAGCGTCAACCGCTCCACAAGCAGTTGCGCGGCGCGTATCTGACCCGCTTCTGTGGCTTTTAACTGCGCGTCAATCGCAGTGTCAGCCGTGGCATCAACCCGCACAGCCGCAACAGTGAATGGGTCAGCCGCTTGGGCCGAATCAGCCGCGAATATAAAAAACAAAGAAGCGATAAATAGAAATACAATACGTGTCATAAGCTTGTCCTAGCCCGCTTTGGTCGTGAATAAAAGCACCATTAGCGCCGAAATAGCAGGCACGGTTACGGATGTGAATAATCACCCTTGCATCACCTGCGGGTTATAGGCCATTACGCCCCCTATTAGGCATGAAAATGGCAGATTTGCGGAGAACGCAGTGACGGATAAAAAACCAACAGGACTGAGCTATGCTGACGCAGGCGTAGACATCGACAAAGGTGACCGCCTGATTGACCGCATCAAGCCCTTTGCCAAGGCGACACGCCGCGCTGGCGCAGACGCCGCGCTGGGCGGGTTTGGCGGTGCCTTTGATTTAAAAGCCGCCGGCTATAATGACCCAATCCTAATTTCTGGCACAGACGGTGTCGGCACAAAACTGCGTATTGCTATTGATAGCGGTATCCTTGGCACGGTCGGGATTGATCTGGTCGCCATGTGTGTCAACGACGTGTTGGCCCAAGGCGCGGAACCGCTGTTCTTTCTTGATTATTTCGCCACAGGAAAACTGGACACCGATAAATGCGCGGCCGTCATCAAAGGTATCGCTGAGGGTTGCAAGCAATCGGGCTGCGCGCTTATTGGCGGCGAAACGGCAGAAATGCCAGGCATGTATGAAGGCGATGATTTTGACCTCGCGGGTTTTGTTGTCGGCGCGGTCGAACGTGACGCGGTGCTGCCACGATTAGAGACGATGGGCGAAGGTGACGTGCTGATTGCTATGGGATCGTCTGGGCCGCATTCCAATGGTTATTCGCTTATCCGCAAAGTTGTGCAGCGCTCTGGTTTGTCATGGGATGACCCTGCCCCTTTTGCGAACGGGCACACCCTGGGTGAAGCGCTGCTGACCCCGACAAAACTTTACGTCAAATCTGTCCTGCCATTATTGCGCGAAGGTCAGGTCAAAGGCCTCGCCCATATCACGGGCGGCGGCTTGACTGAAAATACACCGCGTATGTTACCAGACCACTTGGTCCCAGACATTGATTTCGATAGCTTTGATCGGCCCGCCGTTTTCAAATGGTTGCAAGATGTTGGCGGCATAGCGGAAGCAGAGATGCGCCGCGCCTTTAACTGCGGCGTTGGCATGGTGTTATGTGTTCCGCGCGGTGATGAAGACGCGGTTATAAATGCCTTGCAAACCAGCGGCGAGACGGCGTGGGTTATTGGGTCGCTAAAGGCCGCGTAATGGCAAAGCCCAATGAACGCGTGAAAACGGCCGTCTTAATATCAGGGCGCGGGTCTAATATGGTCGCGCTTGTGACGGCCGCACAAGACCCGAACTACCCAGCCGATATTGCCCTTGTTATATCCAACCGTCCAAAAGCAAAGGGTCTAGGCCGCGCGCAAGAGCTGGGCGTAACGGCGATATCGATTGACCATAAAGCCTATGCGACCCGCGAAGCTTTTGAAGCTGAACTGGATAAAGCCCTGAGTGACGCCAAGATCGAGCTGATATGCTGCGCGGGCTTTATGCGCGTCTTAACGCCGTGGTTTATTAACCGCTGGGAAGGCCGCATTATAAATATCCACCCGTCGCTATTGCCCAAATATAAGGGGCTGAACACCCATGCCCGGGCGTTGGACGCCGGTGATCGCGAACATGGCTGCTCTGTGCATTGGGTAAGTGCAGAGCTAGACGGCGGCGCGGTTATTAAGCAAATGTCCATTCCTATCGACCATCGCGATACAGCAGAGAGCCTTGCAGACCGTCTTCTTCCTCTTGAGTTGGCTCTCTACCCAAAGGCTTTGGCGCAGGTCGCACGAGACATAAAAAATTAACCATAGCCCTCGGTAAGGGTTTGTTAACATCAAAGTCTAAGACCTTTTTCATTCCCAGACGATACAAGAACTCCAATGTGGGAACAGTATCTAGGGATAACACAATGACTAATTTTGATAAAATCAAGGCGTTGACAACACGCTATCGCGACGACGAAGGCGGAACGATGGCAATTGCCTATTCCGTATCATTGCTCACGATCATTATGGCTATCGGGGCCAGCTATGACCTTGCGATGGTCAGTAACGCCAATCACAAAGCGCAAAACGTAGCTGATTCAGCGGCACTGACCGCTGCTGTGTTCGTGGCCAAACACGACCGCGCCCCAGCAAGCAATACAGAAGGCTATATGGATAAAGTCTATTACGATGCGCGCGGTGAAGGTCACAAATTTTCAAAATCTGTGCACAGCTCTAATTTGCCTGGCGCGCCAAAGGTGAAGGTCGAATATGACTTTACAAATGGCTTTGCGACGGCGACTGTCGAAGGCAAGACATCACCAGCTTTCCTGCGTATTTTGGGTCGCACAGAGCTTGTTTTTAAAGAGCAGTCAAAAGTCGCTTTCCTTGAAACAGGGTATAAATCACCCGCGTCAGTCTTTGTGGCTGTTGACGGTTCTGGCTCTATGGCGTGGGATGATCGCCGTGATACAGACGATAGTGACGACGAAACGTCATCGACATCAACAACGCCCGACGCAGAGCCGCGTGTCACAGGCCTAAAGAAATCTCTCAAGGCATTTATGGCCGAGTTGGGCAATATTCCTGGTGAAACTAATCAGGTTTTGCGTACAGGCATGTATGTCTACACGCAAAATTATGAGAGCAGTCGTTCTGATACGGCGAAATGGGGTACTTTATCGACGGCTAACAACGGCAAAATTGACCGTTTATACGCCAGCGGCGGCACCAATGCCTCCAAAGCGATGAAAGAAATTCGTCAGAAAATGGCTACAGAAAATACAACACACTACAATCGTAATGGCAACAATACGCCGCTAAAGTTTGTGATTCTTATGACCGATGGGGTGAATTCTCCGACTGGCACGACCAATTGCCGTAATGAGTCGCAGCCCGCGCATAAGCATTGGGAATATAGCTATACAGAAACATGGACCAATCGCAGAGGCCAGAGACGGTCACGGACATATTCCGATAAATCTGAAAGCCGTTTCAAACCGGACAATTATTACCCTTGGGTTCAAGTTGATGTGCCAGCAAACTCGGAAACCAAATGGGTCTGTGATGATGTATCGACACATGACCAAACGACGAAAGACGAATGTGATACTCTAGCAGCTCAAGGTGCTACTATTTATACAATCGCTTACGGTCTAGAGGCTGGTTATTATCATAAGCGCGATGGCTACTTCGAGCCTTACCGCGAAGCCAATGGTTTCATTTATGACGGCTACCATATCAAATTACCAGAGACGACGCGTGACCGCGCCTATGGTGTGATGGAATATTGCGCGACAGTCGGTGGTGGTACATTCGTCCCCGCCGAAGATGCCCTGCAATTGACCGAAGCGTTCCAAACTATCGGCGAAGAAATCGTCGAAGAAGTTATCCGCATCACGAACTAACGCATGCGCATGTTCAATAAAAAAGCCCGCTTAGTCACCTAAGCGGGCTTTTTGTTATTAGCGGTACAGCAAATTAGCCGACGATTTCGTCATCAGAGAAGAAGAACGGGATTTCTTCGGCTGCTGTTTCTGGCGCGTCTGAACCGTGAACTGTGTTGGCGTCAATGCTTTGCGCAAATTCAGCACGAATTGTGCCTGCATCAGCGTCTGCTGGGTTCGTTGCACCCATGACTTCGCGGTATTTCGCGATGGCATTTTCACCCTCTAGGACTTGGACGACAACAGGACCGCTGACCATGAAGTCAACAAGGTCGTTGTAGAACGGACGCTCTTTATGGACAGCGTAGAAACCGCCCGCTTGCTCTTTGCTCATCTGGATGCGCTTTTGCGCGATGATGCGCAGGCCTGCTTCTTCGATTTTGGCGTTAACAGCCCCCGTTAGGTTGCGGGCTGTGGCGTCGGGTTTAATGATTGAAAATGTACGTTGGATAGCCATGGGAAACTCCTATGAAGGCTTTGGAATAGTAATCTTGCGGGCGGCTATAGCGGAGGCTTGACCCAATGCCAAGCCGTGATACCACCCAATCATGTTGCATATTAATGACCTGACATACCGCATCGAAGGCCGTGTCCTGTTTGATCAGGCCACGCTAGCCATAAGTGAGGGTCAAAAGGTCGGGCTTGTTGGGCGAAACGGCACGGGAAAGTCGACATTATTTAACCTCATCAAGGCATCTGTGGATGGTCATGACGACTCTATCACCATTCGGAAAGGCGCACGGTTGGGCGCAGTTGACCAAGAGGTACCGTCCGGCCCGGAAAGCCTGATTGATACTGTGCTTGCGGCTGACAAAGAACGCAGCGCACTTTTGTCTGAGGCCGAAACCGCGACTGACCCTCACCGCATTGCCTATATCCACACACGTCTGGGCGATATTGATGCCTATAGCGCAGAGGCGCGCGCCGCGATCATCCTCACGGGTCTAGGCTTTAATCCCGAAGAGCAGCTAAAACCATGTTCTGATTTTTCGGGCGGTTGGCGTATGCGGGTCGCCCTCGCCGCCATGTTATTCGCCGAACCCGATATTTTGCTGCTCGATGAACCTACAAACTATTTGGATGTCGAAGGCGCGGTCTGGTTGGAATCCCATATTAAGACCTATCCTGGTACGTGCTTCATCATCTCCCATGACCGCGATTTCCTAAACTCTGGCGTTACTCATATTGCCCATCTGCGCGAAGGAAAATTATTCGCCTATGCGGGGGGCTATGACAGTTTTGAGCGCGCATTGGCCGAACAAATCCGCCTCAACATGGCCCTGCGCGCCAAACAAGATGATGAACGCCGCCATCTTGAAAGCTTTGTCACGCGGTTTCGCGCGCAAGCCAATAAAGCCAAACAGGCCCAATCACGCGTTAAACGTCTGGCGAAGATGACACCCGTTTCAACCATAATCACCGACCCCATCGCACCGATTGATTTGCCGGGCCCAGAGCGTCACCTCTCCCCGCCTATGGTGCGGTTTGATAATGCGCAGCTTGGATATGAACCCGGCAAAGCCGTGCTACGGTCGCTTAATCAGCGTATCGCGCCTGATGACCGCATAGGATTATTGGGTAAGAACGGCGAAGGAAAATCAACATTCGCCAAAGGTATTATGGGAATTTTAAACGCCCAAGAGGGCTTTATAAAACGTCATAAAAAGATGGAAATCGGCTATTTTGCGCAGCATCAAATTGACGCGCTGAACCCAACCGAGTCCGCCTATGACCACATCCGCGAGTTGATGCCAGAGGCAACAGAGGCGCAGCGCCGCGCGCGGCTCGCCAGTTTTGGTCTGGGGCAAAAAAACTCTGAAACAGCGGCGGGTGATTTATCAGGCGGGGAAAAAGCGCGGCTCTTATTCTCCCTCATCGGCTTCCACCAACCGCATCTTTTGGTGCTGGATGAACCTGCTAATCACCTTGATATGGATAGCCGCGCGGAACTGATTAAATCGCTCAACGCCTATACGGGAGCTGTGTTGATTATATCCCATGACCGTAATTTGCTCGAATCTGTCGTGGACCGCCTTTGGGTCGTGCGCAGCGGGACAGTTGAGACCTTTGACGGATCGCTGGAAGATTACCGCCAAGAGCAGCTTGACCGTGCGCGGGCGTCGAAAAAGCCCAAAGACAAAGCCCTGCCCAAGGCGCAACAGACCCGCAAAGACGCGGCAGACGCCCGAAAACGCATCGCCCCTTTACGCAAAAAATCAGAATCTTATGAGCCAAAAATAGAGACCCTAAAAGGCAAGATAGCCGCAATTGATAAGGCGCTATCCGTTTCCGATTTGTTTACCAACAATACTGAGAAAGCTGTTACCCTTTCCCAAAATCGGGTAAATTATGAAAGGTTGATTGAAACGCTAGAAATGGAATGGCTCGAAGCCCTAGAGGCTTATGAGACTACAAAAAAAGCGGAAGGGTTGGATTAACAAAGACGATTTAATCGCGTGGGCTGCGCGTTCATTGTGGGATGAGACTATGCTCAGCAAGCCTTTTAGCCGTGCACCGATGGGTGACGTCAACGTCGACCTTATCATGGATATGATGTTGTGGTCCGTCAAAACCTACGGTCCGTGTGTCAAACCGCAAGTGCCCAACCTCTTGAAAAAGAACAATTTATTGCCGTCATGGGATGACAATGACGAAACGCCCGTGTTCCAATGGGCGATGCGAGAGTTCGAACGCATCCTCATACAAACCAATATGACGCGTTGGCGTGTGCAATTATTGCCTGACGCCGTGCTCGCTGGCCAATACGCAATTACACCGCACAACACATTACGGGCTAACGAAGCGCAAAATGCCCCATTGCCAAGCTATCATATCGATAAAATGGGTCGCCCTATCTTTTATTATGACCCGCGGGAATGCCATAGGCCTGGCTATTTACTGGGTCATATTGTGCCCAAACTCGCACAATTAAAGCTCTTTGCGGCAGAAGCTCCGCGAGAGTTTCAAAAAGAAAATTTGCCCTTACTGTTGGATGTTGTGACCTGTCATATGGGGCAAGGTCTGGCAAACATTGCTTTGATTAAGCCTCAAGATACGCGGCCCAAAGCTGGGTTTAGCTTGAAACGTCCCCCGTGTGACAGAGCCAAAGAGCGGTTATTATTTGCAACCGTCTTGGCTCTGTCCTCGCGGCGTCTATCCCCTGAACAAATCATCGCTCATTACGGACCAATATTGTCAAAGTCCCACCGCAAAGCCATCTGGCCCATATGCAAAACGATTGAGAAACAAAGTGAATTTATCAAGCTGTTGCGGGTGATGACGGATAACCGTTTTGCAGAACGCAGCCTTATAACACCGAAGCGCAAAACCGCTTAAGCGCAGCGTATGTCTTGGACGTAGCCGTCAATATCAAGCTCTATCGTCAAGCGGTCTTCAAACTCTGGGCCCAGTGATAATCGGTCGCTTATGGTGCGAATGGCGGGCGCGTATAGGCTTTGGTCGGGCAGATAATCGCGCACTTCAACCAGAAACGGATCGGGGTCAATCCCGATAACCTGCTCTATATCGGAATCCTCTAACGTAGCGGGCTTTAGGATACGTTTCCGTCCCGGTAGTCCCGGAATGTAAATCGCGCCTTCATGCTGCCCCAACAACCCTGCGTAAAGCCGAGACCGGCACGCATCCACGGGCGGAATAACAGGCGTTGGTGCGGGGCGTTGCCATTCAGGGCGCACATATTGGCCTTGGCCAGCGCGGGGCTGAAACTGCGGTTGATATACACCGCCAGGCCTTTGCGCGCAGGACGCCAAAGTGGACAGAGCCGCAACCGCAGCGAAAAGGGGCACAATCCGAATCATGCTCTTACCCTAACAGCAATTGTTAATAAATCTGAAATCAAAAGCGGCGTGAAATACAGCTCTAAAAAAACGCTTGAATACCTGTTTGGGCACGACCCAATATCAAGGCGTGAATATCATGGGTGCCTTCATAAGTGTTGACCGTTTCCAAATTCATGGCGTGGCGCAACACGTGATATTCCTCTGAAATGCCGTTACCGCCGTGAATATCACGCGCAACACGGGCAATATCGAGCGCTTTGCCGCAATTATTACGCTTCATGAGAGAGATACTCTCTGGACTATAGGCGCCCTGATCCAGCGCACGACCCAGCGCGAGAGAGCCGTGAAGGCCCAGCGTGATTTCGGTTTGCATATCGGCCAGTTTTTTCTGCACCAGCTGCGTCGCCGCAATCGGTTTGCCAAAAACAATGCGTTCCATGGCGTAATCGCGCGCGGCGTGCCAGCAAAATTCTGCCGCGCCCATCGCGCCCCAGCTAATCCCGTAGCGAGCCTTGTTTAGGCATGAGAACGGTCCGCGCAGGCCTTTGACATTCGGCAAAAGGTTTTCTTCGGGCACAAAACAATCATCGAAAGCTAGCTCGCCCGTAATCGATGCGCGCAGGCTCTGCTTGCCTTTGATCTCTGGCGCGGTGAAACCCTTCATACCCTTTTCAATGATGAAACCACGAATGGCCCCGTCCAATTTGGCCCAAACCACGGCAATATCCGCAACAGGGGAGTTGGTAATCCACATCTTGCTGCCGTTCAGGATATAACCGCCCGGTGCCGCAACAGCATTGGTGCGCATCGCGCCCGGATCAGATCCGCCGTCCGTTTCCGTAAGGCCAAAACAACCGATATGCTCTCCCGTGGCCAGTTTCGGCAGGTATTTTGTCTTCTGCTCATCAGAGCCAAAAGCCTCAATCGGGTACATCACGAGCGAGCTTTGCACGGACATCATAGAGCGGTAACCGCTATCCACACGTTCAACCTCGCGCGCGACAAGACCGTAAACCACATGAGAAGCACCAATACCGCCGTATTGCTCGTCAACCATCGCGCCCAGCAAGCCAAGCTCGCCCATTTCCGTGAAAATCTCACGGTCAAAGCGTTCTTCGCGGTTCGCCGAAATAACGCGCGGCATGAGCTTATCCGTGCAATAGGCGCGCGCCATGTCGCGGATCATGCGCTCTTCCTCGGTCAATTGCTCTTCAAGAAACAGCGGATCTTCCCAACGATGTGTTAGGGGCTCTGATGTATCGTTATGTAAATGTGTGACGGCCATGCGGGGCTCCTTTTAGGATGTTATTACCAGATTGCGGTTTTCTTCGCGACCCATAGACAGAATTATGGGTGCGTCTTTTTGACGGTTCTGAAAATCAGTTTTGCCAGACAGCCCGCGCCAATTCTTAGCAATCAAGCTTTGCGCAACAGGGGCACCCATAGTGCCGCCAGGGCCAAGCACGATGAAAACATCAGGCGCAAATTCATGGGCGGCGTTTTGCACGGCGCGCGAAAAATCATAGGTCGAATTAATTTGCGCGCCTAATGTGTAATTATAAAGCGCGTCAATATCTGTGCTGTGTAGTGCCCAAATATTGCCCTGCCCGTCAATCATTGGAAAGCGCGGAGACTTAAATAAGTCACGGCTGAATGTGTCTTGAGCCATGGGGATAATATGGTCGAGTTTAGAGCTGTGAAAGGCGCTATGCCCGCGGAGTTGAAAGGGAAAGTTTCCGCCGCGCGGCAGCGATGATAGCAAATGTTTTATCCCGCGATCACCGCCTGCAAAAACATGCATACCACCCAGATGGATAGAGGTTTCAATCGACACATCGCCAATCATCGACAGCGCGTCATCGACGTGTTTTTGCTTAGATCTATCGGGCCGCCAATCATCATCAACGACACTGTAAACAACCTGTCCACCTTGGCCGTGCTCCGTCATAATACGGCCCATACCATTGACCAATCGCGCGCCGTCTTCCAGTGATATTGCACCTGAAACAGCCAGCGATAAATACCAACCCATGCTATTACCAGTCACACCAACAATGTCGTATAAGTCTCTGTTAATACTGAAATAATCAGCCAGCGCGCAGGCATAAATCAAGAGTGATGCATTATCACCCGTGCCGTGAGTGGAGGGCGAGAACTTGGCCATAGCGTCAAGCTTTGAAATCGCCTCTTGCCCAGCATCAGCGCGCACGCGGTCTATCATATCAATGAAGGCCGCTTTGTCTGAATGATAGCGGCTTAGATAGCCAATTTCATCCGCATTATAGGTTCCGCGACCCGGACAAATAATGACAGCTGTTTGTTTTTTATGTCCCACAAAGCGCCTCCGCTGCGGCTTTAATATCATCAACCGACGGCATCACAGCATAGGCTGCATTGCCCAGCGGGATAAAGCTATCATGGCCTGTCACACGCGCCATGGGTGCGGTGATACCGTGCTCAATTAATTGCGCCATTATTTCTTCTGATAGACTACCCGAACGACGGCATTCATCAACGATGAGGATATGTTTGCAAAGTTTAACAGCCTGCAAAATCGCGTTCATCGGCAGCGGCGCAAGCCAGCGGATATCAATAATGCGTGTTTTCATTCCCAAGTCTTTGTCCGCTTGTCGTGACAAATAATAGCCATTGCCATAGGTTAGGATGGCAAGCTCTGTCCCCTCGCCGTATTGGCCGACTTCGCCAAATTTGATGACCTCATCATCGTGGGGCGGCACATATGTGCCTGTCCACGCTTTGTCGCCGTCATGAATATCGGTCGTGCCGTAAAGCGCAATGGGTTCCAGAAAGACACAAACGCGCCGCTCAACATGAGCAAGGCGCGTAACCTCTCGCAGCATTTTACGCGCGTCATCGGCACCACTTGGACAGGCCACAATCAGCCCGGGAATATCACGCAGTACCGTCACACTATTATCATTATGGAAATGCCCGCCAAAGCCGCGTTGGTAGCCCAGCCCCGCGATGCGAATAACCATAGGGTTCGTGAATTGTCCGTTGGAGAAAAACGACAGGGTCGCCGCCTCCCCTCTGATTTGATCTTCAGCATTATGGAGATAGGCCAGAAACTGAATTTCGGGGATAGGCAGAAAGCCGTTTTGCGCGGCACCAATCGCCATACCAAGGATGGTTTGTTCATCCAAAAGCGTGTCCTGCACGCGTTTCGCGCCAAAGGTCTTCAGTAGATCAAGCGTGACCCCGTAAACACCGCCCTTGCGCGCCACATCTTCGCCAAAGACGAAGGCCTTATCATAGGTCAGCATGACCTCGGCCAAGGTTTTATTGAGCATCTTATTAAGCGGAATTTGCCGCCCGTCGCGGTTTAGTCCAATGCTCGCAAGCGCGTCTTTGGACGGGAGGTCTGGCATCGGTTTGTGAACGCCGTCCGCAATCGGGGCCATAATGGCCTCCGCTGTCTCCAACTTTGGCCGCGTGAAAACATCGGCCGCGACACGGTCAATACGGGCGCGCATAGCGTGATAGGCCCCTAGCATGTCTTTGGTGCTCATTATGCCAGACTTCACGACATGGGCCGCCGTTTTAAGCAACGGATCCCCCGCTTCGCGGGTTTCTATGTCGGGCAGTGATGTATATTTGGCTTCAATATCCGCGCCCGCATGACCCATCAGGCGCACAGTTTTCATATGAAGGAACACAGGCCGTCGCCGCGCACGCGCATAATTGACCGCCGCCTTTGCGCCGCGCATAGCGTCCGCAATATCGGTCCCGTCACACGCAATATAATGCAGCCCGGGACGGCGCGAATAATTAGCCGCAATCCATCCCTTTGGCGTGCGCACAGAAATGCCAATGTCATTATCTTCACAGACAAAAACAAGCGGCATGGGAGAGCCTTGGTAAGCGGCCCAAGCCGCCGCATTTATCGCGCCTTGCGCCGTCGAGTGATTAGAAGACGCATCCCCAAATGTGCAGAGTATGACGCTATCAGACGGCATATCGCCCTGCCCTAAACAAAGGCTATGCGCCGCGCCAACGGCTTTGGGCAGATGGGACGCAATTGTGCTGGTTTGTGGCGGCGTCATAATATCCAGCCCACCCAGCACCTTGTGGCGTCCGCCCGATACGGGATCATCAGAGCTGGCCGCAAAGGACAATATCATATCATAAAGCGGGGTAGACCCCGTGACCGCTTTGCGGCGCTGAATACAAAAGGCAGCGTCGCGGTAATGCAAAAACGCCATATCAGAATTACGCGACGCCAGTGCCAGCGCCAGCGTTCCGTCATGGCCCGAACTGCCGATAGAATAAAAGGTCTGCCCTTTTGTGCGGCGCGCCATCAAATCAAGGTGACGGTTCATAATCTGCGTATCCAGCACATCGGCAAGCATAGCGTCACTCATATCGGGGGCGACCCCGACAGCGGGTAATGTCCCCGTTTCCAAGGCGGCGATAAAGGCCTCATCAATGGCTTTGGCGCGGTCAAACATAGCTATCTCTCGTTTAGGCGCTTACGCCTTGGCCTTGGTATTGACTTGTGCCTGCACAGGGCTGGGCGTGTTTTGCGCTTTGCGGCGCGGCGGTTCGCCCTGCCAATAGGTCACGGTATCGCCAACCTCTGCGTCCAGGACAGGCAACGCATAAGGCGCAATGAACAGACCTGTTTCCAAGGCCGCCGCAGGGGCAACAACGGCCCGAAAATCAGACACTGACCCCGCGGTAATCAGGGCCGTGCGCGCGTTAATCGCATCGGTTGCGCCGACGATTTGCTCTGTCTTAGACGCCATAATCGTGCGGATTGTATCGCGGTGGGCCGCCATAATCGGCCCCCCGTCAAACAGGTCCACCGTGCCAGAGAAAATAAACCCTTCGCTTTGCAAGAGGCGCATCGCCCCAATACCGCTGGGGTGGGGTTGGCCAAGCGACGCTTTTACACCCACGGGCATATTATAAACACTGACCGCGCCCAGCGGCACAATCTCGCCGAGTGTGTCGGGATTACGGTCAAAATATTCTGCGTCCGCCTCTAGGAAAGTTTTATCAAGCTTATAGGCAAAGAGATGATCATAAAGCGGGCTGCCCTCTGTGCCGCAAATACCGCGTAGTTCTGCCACAACCGTTTCGCCAAAGCGCCACGGCTCATGCGCCATAAGCAGATACCGCACCTTGGTCAGGTAACGCCCTAAACCACTATCGCGGTAATCAGGATGTAAAAACAGAGAACCGACTTCGGTTGCGCCTGTAAAGCGTGATGACGCCTTCAACACTTGGCTCTCGCCGTCACCGAATAAATCAAAATTGATAAAGGGGCTATCTTGGCCAATTTGGGTTTTAACAGCCGCACAGCCTATGAGCCGGTCATGCGCCACGTCAATCATAACCATGAGATATTTATGCGGGGATTCAATCGGCAATATACCTGCAAAGCTATCGATTGAGCCTTTGATATATTTCTTCAGAAAATCTTTGCGCGGTTGCAGGCTCGACAGGCCACCCGATGAACACAATATCAAAGCGAGCAAAGCGTCCAAATCATCCATCGCCACGGGACGGATAAGATAGGCTTGGTCAATCTCGCCGTGTTTTGTCATGTGCTCTGACCCCTTTTACGGCCTATCTAAAGCCCTTATTCGCACCAGAATGACAGAGTTTTTCTGCTTCGGGCAGTGACATTATGCGCAAAATCGTGTATATTTTTAGGCGAAATGATGTCTTTTATCGACATAGTGTTATGAAAGCGAGCCGACATGCGCCTGACATTTAAAGACCAACAATTGCTCGGCGCGCTTCGCGGTAATGCACGGGCCACGACGACCGACCTTGCCAAGACACTCGGCGTGTCGCGATCAACCCTGCAAAAACGGCTAGAACGGCTCGAGACTGAAGGGGTTATCGCGGGCTATACGGTGCAACTGACCTCTGAATATCTGGACCAAGAGATTAAAGCCCATGTCACCATCACCGTCGAGCCGCGCGCCACTGACGCCATTATTAAAGCAATGAAAGCACTCGATTCTGTACGTTCAATTTATTCAGTATCAGGCCCTTATGACCTTATCGTTGAAGTCGCCGCCATGTCGGTGACAGAGCTTGACCGCGTGATTGATACCATCATCGCGATTGAGGGCGTGGAGCGCACCGTCAGCAGTGTTATCCTGTCTACGCGTCTAAAGCGTTAGTCGGAACAACGAACGATACCATTATCACGACATTGCTATGCGACTCTTTGTCAAGTCGTGCGTATATAGTTTCAATAAGACATCTTAAAAAGGAGCCTCCCTCATGAAACTCGCTACGATTATTCCGTCTATCGCCACTATTGCCCTACTCAGCGCTTGCGGGGCACAAGTGGACGCCGCCGCTGACGCTACGAAAAACGCCGCTGATAAAGCCACAAATGTCGCCAGCGATATGGCGTCCAAGGCTGCTGATGCGGTCACCCCCGGCCCGGATATTTCAACGCTTCCCGCAGGTATTTACAAGTCTGAAAACACTCATGCCTATGTCGCGTTTTCTTATGTCCACCAAGGCTATTCAAAGCCGATTTTGATGTGGGATAAATTTGACGCAACCGTTAATTTAAACGCGGATAGCCCTGAAAGCTCCTCTGTGGACGTGACGATTGATGCGGCCTCTATCGACGGCGGGTCTGATATTTGGAACGACCACCTTATGTCCGAAGATTGGTTTGATGCCGCGAACCATCCGACTATCACTTTCAAAAGCACAGATGTCGCCCAGTCCATTTTGGGCAATGGAACGTTGACAGGTGACTTGACTATCAAAGGCGTCACCCATCCCGTCACCTTGGACGTAAAATTAAACAAAGTTGGCGAACATTTTCGCTCCAAAAAACCAATGTTTGGCATTTCCGCCACGGGCACATTACAGCGCGCCGATTTTGGTATGGATAAATACCTAGCAACAGGTGCGGATGTTGATTTGATGCTAGAGATAGAGTTCCAAAAAGAGGACTAATCGCCTGATTTAAAAAGATTACCTGTGGCCGCCAGAGAGTTTTAGCTGGCGGCCCCGGGTGGATTCGAACCACCGGCCTACAGATTAGGAATCTGTTGCTCTATCCGACTGAGCTACGGGACCACGGTTTATCTTAGCGTTGCGAGTATGAGGCGACAAGGCTCCGGACGGGTCTGGATGGGGGGCGACTCGACCTTGGCGTGATTTTAGTGCAGTTTAACCCCTATGAGCGCAACGCCACCCTTATCAAAGCTAAAGATTGCTCGTTTTTCAGGACGATGGGCGCGGCGCATGGCGGCACTTGCGGGGGCTTTGTTTATTGGCGCGGCTGGCACGGCGATGAAGACACCGCCGCTAATCGCGGGTGAAATTGGCATGATGAGTTCCGTTGTAGACGGTGACACATTGTTTTTAGCCAATGGTTTGAAAGTTCGCCTATCGGCGATACAGGCCCCAAAATTACCGCTGGGGCGAAAGGGGTTTAAGGCCTGGCCCTTAGGCGAAGACGCAAAGGCCGCCCTCACCCAACTTACACAAAATAGGCGCGTTCAGCTTTATTACGGCGGGGAGCAGCGCGACCGTTACGGCCGCGCGCTGGCGCAGATTTTTACGCTGACCCCCACGGGCGAGCGGGATTTGTGGGTGCAAGAGGAAATGATAAAGCGCGGGCTAGCCCGTGTTTATACATGGCCTGACACCTATCAAAACTCAGATATTTTATATAAGGCCGAGCGTGATGCACGCGCGAGTAACCGCGGCATCTGGGCGCTGGATTATTACAAAGTCCGCAGCCCCGACCCCAACGCACTCGCCCAAGACGTGGACAGCTTTCAAATAATAGAGGGCATTGTAACATCCGTCGCCGATGTGCGCGGGCGTATCTATTTAAACTTTGGCGCCGATTACAAAACCGATTTCACGGTCGCGATTGCCAAACGAAACAGAAAGCGCTTTGCCAAAGAAGGCCTTGATCCGTTATCTTTAGAAGGCGCGCGGGTACGGGTGCGCGGCTGGGTCGAGTTGACCAATGGCCCGATGATATGGCTCGATACGGCGACGCGATTAGAGGTACTGGACGGTCAAGAGAGCTAGTCATAGACCTTTAGGTCACAAAAAACCCGCCCCCAAAGAGGACGGGTTTTCTAAGTCAAGGCGCTGATAAATCAGCCCCATCAGCAAAGCTGACTAGTCAGCCATGTTGATGTTTTCAACGGCTGTTTTACCAGTGCGCTCATTCACGGCTGTGTCGAAAGAGACTTTGTCACCTTCGTTCAAGCCTTGTAGGCCACCGCGTTGTAGCGCAGAAATGTGTACAAACACATCGTCGCCACCGGCATCTGGTTGAATAAAGCCGAAGCCTTTTGTGGAATTAAAGAACTTAACTGTTCCTGTTTTCATATCTGACATGGTATTTTCCTTTCACGTCAATTGTACCCCATTCAACGCGAATAGGGCGGTAGTCGATCAAGGGTATAATACTCAGAGTGGCAGTATAAGCTGCGAGCCGGGTCGTCTGGCCGTAATCGATAGCTGTCATATGGGCGCGCACGTCCCACAAAGCAAGTGAATGTTTTATGATAACGCAGGACATTACGCCGCCCTTATTTCAGATTTCTAATCGCCATTGTCCTATAACCATTTCTGAATAAGCATCTTATAGGTCTTTGTGCCGTGCTGATGGGCGGCTTGTGCGGGCCAAAGGTTATCATCCACGACGCTTTGGTCGAACACGCCCGGTAGCGCCTGTCCTGCTTGTGCTTGACCATAGCGCAAACCCGAATTGGCCGCCTCATCGAAATAGTGCTCAATCAGGCCTTTATCCAAAGTCCAATCCCACAATTTCAGATTCCAAGGCTCATATACATCAAATACATAAGCGCGTGAGCCCCACATAAAAGGCGCGATATCGAGCGTATTGTGCACGCGCCAGTTAACTGCCCTCGTGAAGCGGTGATTGAAGTAATAATTGAAAACATGGCCGCCCGGACTTAACCCTGCAAAGGTGAAAGGTATCATATTGGTAATAACCGCGCCCTTGTTCAGGACATAGTTCAAATAAAGCATCATTGCGGGTGTCAGCGTCCCGCCAAGGCTATGCCCCATGATATATAAAAGCGGATAGTTTTGGTTTTGCAAAAACCTCACAAGGGTTCGCCCCGTCGTGTCATCCGTCATTGATAACAGCTCTTTCAGCCCCCGATGCGTGCCTTTGGCAATTGGAATATTAGGCACGAAATGCGAATTTATACCCGGCATTTTAAAGAGGTTCTCACCCTTGCCGACATCGAAATCCTCTTCGAGCCAAGAATACAGACTATACATATCCGTGCCCCGGATAACGAGGTAAAGGTGGTTGGTTGCGGGGTCTTTGGCCACAAACATGGCCGAATAAGCAATGCCAACAGCGTCGTATAAAACATTAGGTCCCCAAACCACGTCAAAGCCTGTATTGGATTTGACCTTTGCCTTAATTGCATTTTTATCGTCATAAGCAATCGTACAAAGATCAATCGCCCGTAATGCGAAGTTTTTATATCCTGAATTAATTTCGTCACAAATATCCATAATGCGCCCCTATCTGGGCACACAGGCGGATTTATCTTAACCTTGCGCCCGCACACAATTTATCACAGTTAAAAAACAATAGGCAATCGGGTGAAAACCCTAAGAATATAATCCAAGATGTGAGCCACCATTATGACCCCTATCGACCTTATCGGCTACGCCGCCGCTTTTCTGACCAGCGCGTCTTTTGTCCCGCAAGCGGTCCTTGTGATACGGACACGGCGCACGGGCGGCATTTCGCTTTTAATGTATTCGATGTTCGTCACAGGTGTCGCGCTGTGGCTCGTCTACGGCATTAAGCAAGGCGCGCTACCCCTTATCGCCGCCAATAGCGTGACGCTGGCACTGGCCACAACAATCTTGTTTATCGCTGCGCAAGAACGCTGGAAACGACGGGGAACGTTAAAGGCAAGAGCGCCAGGCGTAGCGTTGACAAAAGATCAAAACCCGGATTTGTGAGGGGGTCTCCCTAATCGACCTTCTTCAACCCCGCCTTAAAGCGCTGGGCGTTTTTGACGTAGATGTCGGCGCTCATGCCGAGCATGGCGATTTGCGCGTCATTAAGCTCTTTGACGACCTTGCCGGGCGCGCCCATGACCATGGAACCGTCAGGGATGACTTTGCCTTCGGTAATCAGCGCATGCGCGCCAATGATGCAGTTATCACCAATGACCGCACCGTTTAGGATAGTCGCACCAATCCCGATAAGGCTATTATTGCCAATTGTGCAGCCGTGAAGCATCACGCGGTGACCCACGGTCACCCCTTCGCCGATGTTCAGCGGAGTACCGGGGTCCGAGTGCAAAACGGAATTATCTTGGATGTTGCTGTTTTTGCCGATGACAATCGTCTCATTATCGCCGCGCACCACCGCGCCGAACCAGACGGAACTGCCCGCCGCCATATCGACATTACCGACCACAGAGGCGCTATCCGCGACCCAACAATCATCGGCCATTTTGGGCGTGGTTCCGTCGAGCGCGTAGACAGCCATGCTAACCCTCTAGGTCTTGGGCAATGATGGAGATATTTAAATCATAAGAAATATCATCGGGATCTTCATCGTCGATATACAAAAGGCCGAGGATTTCATCATTGAGGTAAACCTCGACACTGTCTTGGACTTTGCGGGGCTTGATTGTGATGGCTTCCGTGCCAAAGCGCGCACAAAGATAGTTACGCACTGATGTGATTTGTTCGGGTGTCATGGGTCTCTCCTGACGTGAATTATAATGATATTAAAAGTTTTGATCCATGCTGCTGGCGGGATTGCCGCAACAGGGGCCGCCGACAGGTTTGGCGGGAACGCCCGCAACGGTGCAATTGTCCTCGACAGCCTTTAGAACAACAGAGCCTGCCGCAACCTTCGCGCCGTCACCAATTTTGATATTACCAAGCACAGATGCGCCAGCGCCGATAAGGACACGGTCACCAATTTTGGGGTGGCGGTCTTCATCTGACTTGCCAGTCCCGCCGAGCGTGACACCTTGCAGGATAGAGCAGTCATTGCCAATAACAGCCGTTTCGCCCATGACAAAGCCTGTCGCGTGGTCCAGCATGATACCGTGACCAATGCGGGCGGCGGGGTTGATATCAACACCAAGTTTCTCTGACGCGCGGTTTTGGAAATGAAAGGCGAGCAAATCACGACCTTCATTATAAAGCGCGTGGGCGCAGCGGTGGGTTTGTATGGCCATATAGCCTTTGAAAAACATAAAGGCTTGTAGATGTGAATGACACGCCGGATCGCGTTCAAACACCGCCATTAAGTCTTTGGCGGCTTGTTCTACGATGCGGGGGTCGCTCTCAATAGCTTCGGCCAAGACACGGCGCGTTTTTAGCGTTGAAAATTCCGTCGTCGCGAGTTTTTCAGACAGGTGGTTAACCAGCGCCCCGCCGAGGCTTTCCTGCTCTAATATTGTTGCATGCAGCAGTGAGGACAGCGCAGGTTCTTTGGTCGCATAGGTCGCCGCTTCGCGTTTTAGCTCTGACCAGACGCATGACCCGTTATCTGTATCGGTTGCGAGATTTAACTTGGGCATGGCGGTATCCGTATCGACTGCATTGTTTTAAGATAGGGGCAAGGTCGCGGCGTTACAAGAAATTATCCCCGCCAAAAACCGTATGCACTGGTCATCTGGCAGGATTATCCACGCCCGCGGTAAGGCGGAACGCCCTGGTCAGGTATCCAAACACCTTTGGGCGCCTCACCAAATTGATAAAATACATCAATCGGAATACCGCCGCGCGGATACCAATAACCGCCAATCCGTAACCATTGCGGCGAAATTTCTTTCACCAAACGCTGGCCGATGCCTGTGGTGCAGGCTTCGTGAAAATCGCCATGATTACGGTAAGACCCCAGAAATAGCTTGAAGGCTTTGCTTTCGACAATCCAATCATCCGGCACGTAATCCACAACCAAATGGGCAAAGTCTGGCTGTCCCGTCACGGG
Organism: Fretibacter rubidus; assembly: GCF_041429785.1. Lineage (GTDB taxonomy): Bacteria > Pseudomonadota > Alphaproteobacteria > Caulobacterales > Maricaulaceae > Fretibacter > Fretibacter rubidus. Next base: position 1,046,235 of record NZ_CP163423.1, on the reverse strand, counting down.
GCAGATGCTAGTGAACTCAGGCGCGACAAGGCGCACCATATAGGGCTCGTCACACGGGTTTTTCACGCGCTCTAATACCGCCTCATCTGGCGACGTCGGAAGACCCTTCATCTGGCCTAATTGATCAAGTTTATCGTATCGTGTGCTCATGGGCGGGCGCTTAGCCTGTCTGGCGCGCAGACGCAAGCTTGGGACGGGTAAAGATGTGGTTAATTAGCCGCGCACCCGGGCGCTCAATGTAAATCACCGAGAGATGCGCGCAGCCAATCACAACTAATAAATAAGGCAGTATATAGAGATCACCCCAGACCGCTGTGTCATGCCAGCCGGCTCCGAAAATGCGGCTCAACGCGCGTCCGCCAAACATATCAAAAACAATCGCGATAATGACGTGAATCATATAAACAGAATAAGAAATTTTCGCGAGATAACCAAAGACGGGCCGCATCATTAGGCGCGAAATAAAGCCTTTGTCTTGTGCAAAAACCACAACAAATAAAAGCGCAACAGGCCCGACAAGGAACTGCATTTTCCCGCCGCAATACCCAACAAATAGCAGATAAATAAGCAGCGCCGCACACTCGAGTATATTTGTATAACTCATTGAATTTACTGAATTTAAAGATTTGTCTTTTATCACAATGCCGTAAATTCTCGCCCCAATGACGCCTGTGAAGAACCCAGCAAGGCAGCGCCAAAATGCAAGGTCATGGGTGATATCCATATTGGGTTTTTGTGATGCCAAAAAAACATAGAGCCCTGCGACTCCTGCCCCAATTAATCCAAAGTGGAAGGCCCGCTTTGGCGGCGCCCAAATCAGCATGGCAATGAACACAAAATAGGCAAAGAACTCAACACTAATCGTCCAGCTTGGCGGGTTGAATGTCAGGCTATCATGCAGCCCCATGGCTTGGGTCAGGGTCAGGTTTGATAAAAGGCTCCAGATGTTCTCTGGCGCGCCCGCCGCGAACGGTAAAACCTCGCCAGCTTCTTGCGTCGATAAGCCAATTTTATGCGCTAATATCCGCGCCAAAGCAAAAGCAAGGAACATCATCGTCATGACAAAATGGATGGGATAAAGCCGAGCGATACGCTTGACCATAAAGGCCCGACCAGCGCCCACGTCATGGATTTTATCGCCGTAAAGCCGGAACATTAAAAAGCCCGAAAATACAAAAAACAAATCAATTAAAACGGTGCCCTGATCCATGAAAGGCGTATTGTTAAACCAGCTTTCCCACGGTGTGTGATAGACAGCCACCAACAAAGCCAGCACGCCCCTGAAACCATCAAGCGCACCAAAATACTCCCCGTGGTTATAGGGTGAAGCAGGCTTAGATCCCTGCCCGTTCTGTGCAACAGTTTGCGTCATAGGCCGCATGAATAACAAAAAGCTTGAAAAATAAGATTAACAGCCAGCCCGATACAGCCTAGGGATAGACGTAAGACACATCACGTTAATGCGAGGACATCATCATGAAATCACGCGCCGCCGTCGCCTTTGAAGCTGGAAAACCGCTAGAAATTGTCGAGATTGATGTTGACGGCCCCAAAGCGGGCGAAGTCCTGATCGAGATTAAGGCTACAGGCATATGCCACACAGATGCCTTCACGCTCTCTGGCGATGACCCCGAAGGGGCCTTCCCCGCTGTGCTGGGCCATGAAGGGGCAGGCATTGTGCGAGAGGTCGGCGCGGGCGTGACATCCGTTGTTCCCGGCGACCACGTTATCCCGCTTTATACGGCTGAATGCCGCGAATGTGACTATTGCCTGCATCCCAAAACCAACCTCTGCCAATCTGTGCGCGCCACCCAAGGCAAAGGCGTCATGCCAAACGGCGAGAGCCGCTTTAGCTATAAGGGTGAAAAAATCCTGCATTATATGGGCTGCTCGACATTTTCTAATTACACAGTGTTGCCCGAGGTCTCTGTAGCGAAAATCCGCAAAGACGCACCCTTTGATATGGCCTGTTATATCGGCTGCGGTGTCACAACAGGCGTTGGCGCGGTGATTTACACGGCCAAGGTGGAGCCAAATACGCGCTGCGTAGTGTTCGGCCTCGGCGGCATTGGCCTGAACGTTATTCAGGGCTTGAAAATGGTCGGGTGCAAGCAAATCGTCGGCGTTGACCTCAACCCCGCCCGCGAAGCCATGGCGCGCAAATTTGGTATGACGGATTTCGTCAACCCCAAAGATGTATCCGACCTAACAGGGCACAATGTCGAGATTACAGGCGGCGGCGCGGATTACACATTTGAATGTATCGGCAATGTCGACGTTATGCGCGTCGCGCTAGAGACGTGCCACAAAGGCTGGGGCGAGAGTATTATCATCGGCGTCGCGGGCGCAGGTAAGGAAATCAGCACCCGTCCGTTCCAACTCGTTACCGGGCGAAGCTGGCGCGGCACAGCCTTTGGCGGCGCGCGCGGCCGCACCGATGTGCCCTCTATCGTGGACATGTATATGGATGGCCGCATCCAAATCGACCCGCTGATTACCCATAAAATGGGCATAGAGGATATCAATAAAGCCTTTGATCTGATGCACGCGGGGGAGAGTATCAGAAGCGTGGTGGAGTTTTAAAGTTGATTGACCGCGAAGCAAGAAATCAATTCATTGTGCTTTTAAAGCAGTTTTACACTGGGAAAATCACAAACTTTGCATATGAGGATGCCATTCCCGAAACGGAGGACGATGCCGTGTTTGCAATTCATAACAACGTCATCTGGCCCTTATACAGTGACTTTAAGAAACAGAAAATACGCAAGGCAACACAAAACACTTGGCTTTTGAGAGAGGATATAAAAAGAAGTATTTTGCTTTTACAATCAGATGAGCCCTACAAATTTATTCTCTCGCCCTCGTGGTTAAGTAAAATTTTCCTTAGATTAAAAGGTGAAACCGATAGAAGCTCACAGTATGACACCTTATATTTTCCGTTTTGCTCATATGAACATCTCCAACATACGGCTAAAGCCAAGGAAAGATTAGGCACAAAATGACCCCCACCCCTATCTCCCACAATAAAATGTTTGGCGGCGTTCAGGCGACTTATAAGCACCGCTCTGACGCGTGTGATTGCGATATGAAAGTGGCGGTATTCACGCCAGACGGCGTCTCGACGGACACTGGAGACGCCCCCGTCTTGATTTGGTTGTCGGGGCTGACCTGTGACACTACAAATTTTCAGACCAAAGCGGGGGCGCAGCGTGTGGCGGCAGAGCTTGGCATTGTGCTAGTTATGCCTGACACATCGCCGCGCGGCGATGATGTGCCCGATACAGAGGACCGCTATGATTTTGGCAAAGGCGCAGGCTTTTATCTGGACGCGACTGCGAAGCCGTGGGCGAAGCACTATAATATGGAAAGTTATATCCGAGACGAGCTAACCGCGTGGATATCAGAAACCCTACCCGTTGACATCGACCGTATGGGCATTTTTGGCCATAGTATGGGCGGGCACGGCGCGCTGACACTGCATTTGAAAAACCCCAAATTGTTCAAAACATGCTCTGCCTTCTCGCCTATTGTCGCGCCGAGTCAAGTCGCCTGGGGCCGCGGTGCGTTTGAGGGCTATTTGGGCAAAGACGAAACAAAATGGGCAGATTATGACGCGACAGAGCTTCTTATGCGCGGCACAACCGACACAAATATCCTGATTGACCAAGGCACAGATGATCAATTCCTCTCGGAGCATTTGCGGACAGATATTTTCACCGCGGCTTGCGAAAAAATGGGTCAAGACCACACAATCCGCATGCAAGCAGGCTATGATCACAGCTATTTCTTTATCGCGACATTTATTGAGGATCACCTGCGGCATCACGCGACCAGATTATAGGCGCTTACCCCTTTGCGAAATGATAGCCCTATGCCAAAAGAGAGCATGGATTCTTCGCCCACACCCATTCGCTCAACTGTTGATAGACACGCGCACAACATTAGAGCGATAAAAGCCGCGCGCGCCAGCATTGAGACACGGCTCAAAGATATTATTCCGTCGGCGCAGACTTGGCCTGTGCAGTTACATGCTGCGCAACGTCATGCCCTGTTGTCGCCGGGAAAGCGGTTTCGGCCTTTGCTGTGTGTCTTTGTCGCCAAAGGCGCAGGCTTTGAGGGTACGGCGGCAACTTATGTGGGGTGCGTATCAGAAATGGTGCATGCGGCCTCACTGATTTTGGATGACTTGCCCTGTATGGATGACGCAGCGCTGCGCCGTAATCAACCAACAACCCATATTGCCTTTGACGAAAGCACGGCGATTTTAACGGCGACCGCACTGCTCAACCGTGCCTTTGGTGTATTGGCACAACTACCCGATGTCAGCGCAGAACGGCGGATAGAGCTTGTCGATTTGCTATCTTATGCCGTGGGTTCAAAAGGATTGATCGCCGGACAAATTGCTGATTTATCCAACACAGACACCAGCGCGAGTGTCGCGGAAATTGAACGGCTGAATACGTTAAAGACAGGCGCATTATTTGATTTCGCGATTGAAGGCGCAGCGATAATTGCGGGCGTGTCCGCCAGTCAACGCGGCGCATTGAAAGATTTTTCGCATCATCTTGGGCTTGCCTTTCAACTGCTTGATGATGTCAAAGACACAGTGATGAGCGATGCAGAGGCGGAAAAATCCGTGGGCCGCGATACGGGCAAAGCAACCATTTTAGCCCTCACCGGATCAGAGGCCGCAATGGAACGACTAAGTGGATATATCACCGCCGCCAAAGAGGCACTGGGCCGCGCTAAACTGTCCAATAGCGACACATTAGACGCCGTGTTAGACGCACAATTTGCGTTTTTAAAGTAATGCCAACAGCCGCAAAAGTCGCCGCGTTACAATCCCATAACGTCAGTGTGGATTACAAAAATTTTCGCGCACTTGAAGGTTTAAATGTTACCGTCAATCCCGGCGAAATAATTGGCGTTATTGGCCCTAACGGTGCTGGAAAAACGACATTTATCAAGGCTTTATGCGGTCATATTAATCTAAGCGGTGGTCACTTCACGATTGCAGATAAGCGCCTGAAAAACGGCCAGAACCGTCAACAATTAATTGGCCTTGTTCCCCAAGATATCGGGCTATACCCGCATATGACGGCGCGCGAAAACCTGACTGTCTTTGCGCAGATGATGGGTATTAAAGGCCTCAAGACCCGTAAAGAGATTGTCAGCGCTGCGCTGCATGACGTTGATTTAATGGACAAACAGGACACATTAGTCAGCGCCCTATCTGGCGGGATGAAGCGCCGTATTAATGTCGCCGCCGCTATCATGCACAACCCGAAAATCCTCATCTTAGACGAGCCGACGGCGGGCGTTGACATTCCCGCGCGCGATAGTCTTCACCGCCTTGCGCGCAGTATCGCAACGTCGGGAAAGGCTGTCCTATTAATTACCCATGAATTGGAACAGGCCGAGGCGATATGTGACAAGCTGTTGATTTTGGCGGGTGGCCAGACCCTCGCCTTTGACACGCCCGCCAATATTATGGCGCAAAATTTCAGCACATCACGCGAAGTCGTTGTGCGTTTCTCAAGCCCACCTGACGCGCCAACTATCCATGCGCTAAAGCCGTTTAATTTTTCCCAAGGCGACACAGCGACAGAGTGGTCAACGTTGACCAATGCATCCGAGGTGTCATTCGTTTCTGCCTTCATGGCGAGCCTACGCGGGGGTAATGATATCGTGCGGGAAATAAGCGTGCGCCGCCCTGGCCTCACCCATTTATTACATTCGGTCGAGCGCACAGGACGACTGCCCAAACAGCCTTCATCAGAGAGCCGCAATGATTAGGGCCATTTTCAAAATCATGGGCTTGCGCCTCTGGCGGGACAAGGGCGCGCTGGTGCTGGCCTTTGTGCTGCCGGGATTTATTTTCGCCATTTTCGCGGCGATTTTTGCCAATGCATCGGGCGGTGATTTGGACTTGCGCGCCAGTATGGCCGTGACAAGCCAAGCCCCCGCAACACAGCTGCTGGCGAGCGATCTACAAAAATCGAATGATTTCACACTGACTTTTAATGACGATTGGACGCTTTCCGACATACGCGAGCGGGTTCGGTTGGGCCAAGATGACGTTGGGCTGGTTTTGGCAGGTGATATTGCCGACCCGTCCGCACCCGCCATTGTGATCGTATCAGAACCTAGCCGCGATATTGCCGCCACCGTCCTTAAAGGCCAAATCAGGCAGCGCCTAGCCGACCAAAGCGGTCAATCGATGCCCGCGATATTTACTGATATTTCCGCGCTTGATAGCGATGATGACCTTAGCGTCGCGGATCAATCCGTGACTTATTATATCGGCGCAACGGCAGTCTTATTCCTATTATTCTCTGCCATGCAAGGCGCAGGCCTGTCGCTGGATGAGCGTAAAACGGGTATTACCCAGCGTTTGCTGCTCGGCCCTATTGGAACGCTATCGATGCTAACGGGCAAGTTCTTATTTCTTAGCCTCATAGGCTTTATCCAAGCGGCGATAATTTGCGGCGTGGCAGCGGTGTTCTTTGACGTGCCTGTAACCGACCACCTGCCCGGCCTTGCGGTCGCCTGTTTGGGCGCGGCGGCGCTGTCCAGTGGACTGGCGCTACTGGTCGCAAGCCTATGCGGCTCTGCGGCGCAAATGCATACGGTATCAACGTTTTTAGTGCTGCTGTTCTCTGCCGTGGGCGGGTCCATGGTGCCGCGTTTCATGATGCCTGATTGGCTACAGAACCTTGGTCAGTTCACACCCAATTCTTATGTTATTGATGCGGTCTACGGCATTTTGGCACGGGGACAGAGCATGGCGGATTTGCTACCTGTGTGGTATGTTTTATTCGGCGGGGCCTTAGTCGCGCTGATTTTGGCGGCGGGCATTTCACATATGATGCGCCGCGCTTAAGGATTTTATGAGTGTAGAGATGACAGTCAAAGCAAAAGTGCCAGCCCGCTATACGGGTCTGGTTTTGGCTGCGCTTGTCTGTACTGCCTGGGCAACTGTCCATATCTATAGCGTATTTTTCCACGCCCTATCCGCGCCCTTATGGCAGACGGTCGGGCTGATCGCGCTGCAATGCTGGTTATATGTTGGGTTGTTTATTGTCGCCCATGACACGATGCACGGCTCTCTTGCGCCGGGGCGTCCAAAGGTCAACGCAGCCATCGGGACGGCGATTATGTTTGTCTATGCGGGGTTTGATTGGAAATATATGCGCACGGCCCACCACGCTCACCATGATCATAGCGGCACAGCGGATGACCCCGATTTCAATGCCAAAGACCCTGTGCATTTTTGGGGCTGGTACGCAAAATTCTTTTTCCAATACTTCGGATTGCGGCAGTTTTTAACGCTTGTGGGGTTCACGGTCGTTTATCTACTGCTCGGCGCGCCATACCTTAACACCATCATCATGTGGGCTGTGCCGGCGATATTGTCATCCGTGCAGCTTTTTTACTATGGCACGTTCCTCACCCACCGTCACAAGGACACCTTCCCCGATCATCACAAAGCGCGGTCTAATAATTACCCGAAATGGTTGTCACTGCTGAGCTGTTTTCATTTTGGCTATCACCATGAACACCACCTCTATCCGCATGAGCCGTGGTGGCGCCTCCCCGCACGAAAGGGTGATGTCCCCAATCACGCCAAGGAGACCGCATGATTATCAATATCGCCATTATCATCGCGAGCGTGATTTTCATGGAAGTCTTCGCGATACTCTTTCACAAATACTACATGCACGGTGAGCGCGGATGGGCATGGCACGAAAGCCACCACCGCCACACGGAAGGCCCGTTTGAGCGTAACGACCTATACGCCGTTTGCTTTAGCTTTATCGCCGCAGCCCTCTTTATCGCGGGCACATTATGGTGGAGCCCACTGTGGTATATTGGCGTCGGTTTTACCGTTTATGGCGTGCTTTATGCCATCGTCCATGACGGGCTAGTCCATCAACGTTGGCCCTTTCACTATACGCCGTCAAAACGCTTGCTGTGGGGATACCCACACCGTCTCGTCCTCGCCCACCGTATGCACCACCACGTTACAACCCGTGAAGGCGCGGTCAGCTTTGGCTTTTTATGGGCAGAGAAACCTGATAGGTTAAAAGCCCAGCTTAAAAACCCAGCAGGATAGACGTCATGAATTATCTTCTTTTGATAACATTAGAAGCCGTTGGTATCATGGTCATTATTTCTGCTTTCGCCTATTTCAAAGCGCCAGAGGGCGCGAAATTACCGATGCAATGGGGGCTTGATAAATCCGTTAATTGGCGGGCTCCAAAATTATGGGCGGTTATGTTTACACCTCTTTTGGCCGCCATCATGCTGAGCGTGTTTAGTGTCCTCATCATGAAGGATCCCGAGGTAACATCAGACCCAACCGCCCTATCTGTTGTGAAAGCGTCAACCTATTTCATGGCAGGTTTATTTGTCGTTATTCACGCCGGTCATATGTATTTCGCGCTGCGGGATGTGAACCGCGGCTAAGGCCGCTGATAAAACCCATCGCGCGACACATTAGTAACACGCCCCCGCACAATCGCTGGGGCTACCGCGCCCATTGCCAACGCCACTTTCCGACCCTTACTCGCGCTGACGCGGCCTTCCCAGCCCTCTGCTCCGACTTTGCGGAGTTTCTCGCCAATGTCGCGATAGACTGACAACGCCGCCGTAATGGCCCAGGCACAGCGAAAATCTAATTCTTTGATACCAACCTTGGCGCTGGCGTAATAGCGCTCTGCGATATCGAGCTGCGCGCAGGCGGCGCGGTGCGCGGCGGGCCAGTGCGCGGGCTTCGCCAGCTCTGCGGCATCAATCGGCGCCCCCGTTGCGCGAAGTAATTCACGCGGCACAAACACACGGTCAGCGCGGGCATCATCCACGACATCGCGCGCAATATTAGTCAGCTGAAACGCCAGCCCTAGATCAGAGGCGCGGTCGAGCGTCGCAGCGTCCCGCACCCCCATAATATTGGCCATCATCACGCCAACGACACCCGCGACGTGGTAGCTATAATCAAGGATATCATCGACGGTCACGTAAACGCGCTCACTCGCGTCCATTTCAAACCCTTTTAGCAGATCAAACGGATGTTTATGATCAATGTTATGGGTCGCAACAACACGGGCGAGGCCAGCGTAAACGGGATTATCCGTTGGCTCACCGTTCAGTGCGGCCCGCGTATCAGCCCGTAGCCGCTCTAAGCGCTCAGACTGCCCTGTTTTGTAATCCGCAATCTGGTCGTGGCCCATGATTTGCCCGTCAATCACGTCGTCGCAATAACGACACCACGCATAAAGCATGGACGCGTCATCGCGTAGCGCTGGCGGCAAAACACGGCTGGCGAGCGCAAAGCTTTTGCTGCCTTGTTTGATACTCGCGTGACCGTGTGCGGTGATAGCGTCCATTATGTGTCTCTGGACATTAGCGGTTACTGGGCCAACCAGAGCTTGCTTTATACGCGCTTAGCACGCCGTCAAAGTCCTGCTCTATGACCCCTGCTGTGGCTTTGGCCGCGCCGACCACACCGGGCACACCTGCGCCGGGGTGGGTGCCTGCGCCGACAATATACATATTGCCGATTTTATCGTCGCGATTATGCGGGCGGAACCACGCGGATTGGGTCAGGATGGGCTCGACTGAAAACGCACTGCCAAGGTGGCTGTTCAGGTCATCACGAAAGCCGAATGGTGTCAGTGTTTTGACCACATCCAAATCACGGCGCAGGTTCGGAATGGAATGTTTCTCTAGGTAGTCTAAAATCTTATCAGTATATTGCGGTCCGACGACGTCCCAATCAATATCGGCATTCCCCAGATGCGGCACGGGCGATAGCACGTAATAGGCCGAGCAACCCTCTGGCGCGAGGCTATCATCTGTGACACTCGGCGCATGAAGATAGAGCGAGAAATCATCAGGCAGTTTTTTGCCTTTGCCAAAAATTTCCGCAATCAGCTCTTTGTAACGATTGCCGAGCAAGATGATGTGATGCTTCATATCGGGATGTTTGGCTTTCAGGCCAAAGTAAATCACAAACAGCGACATAGAGTGCGATTTACGTTTCAGTGATTTGGCGTAGCTCGGCCCGCGTTTGTGTCCCGCCAGCAATTTGGAATAGGTATGCACGACATCGGCGTTGGAGCACACCAAATCGGCATAGCCCGTCCAGCCGTCCTGCGTCGTAACACCCGTAACGCGGTCACCGTCGGTGTGGATGTCTGCGACTTCGGACGACAGGCGTATCTCCCCGCCCAAATCTTCAAACAGTTGCACCATACCGCGCACCAAGGCACCCGTACCGCCTTTCGCAAACCAGACACCGTCGCGGCGTTCCAGCGCATGGATAAGCGCGTAAATGGAGCTTGTCTTAAACGGGTTCCCACCGACGAGCAGCGACTGAAAGGACAGCAATTGCCGCACGCGTTCATTTTTAACAAATTTGCTCACCATCGAATAAACTGAGCGGTCTGCACGCAAACGTACCAATTGCGGCGCGGCAGCAAACATTTGACGCATTTTCAGAAACGCCGTGGTGCCGAGCTTCTCATAACCCTCACGGTAAAGCTCTTTTGAATAATCGAGGAATTTATAATAGCCCGCCACATCATCGGGATTTCGGTCGCGAATTTGCTCCATCAGAAATTCATCGTCATTGTTATAATCAAAGGTATCGCCGTCTTCCCATTGCAGACGATAAAATGGGTCAACGGGCAACAAGGTGACATAGTCATCCATATTGCGGCCAGACAGTTCAAATAATTCGCGCAGACAATTGGGGTCGGTGATGACCGTTGGACCGCCGTCAAATTTATAGCCTTTTTCCTCATAGACATAGGCACGCCCCCCCGGCTTGTCGCGCTTATCGATCATGGTGGTTTGAAACCCCATGGATTGCAGGCGAATGGCCAGTGCAATGCCCCCAAAGCCTGCGCCCACCACAATGGCCGTGGGTTTATCACCCGTCTTAGTGATCGGTTTTTCGTCTAGCTGAACATTCATGATTTCGATTTCCGTTTTTCGCGTTCCCGCCTGATAAAGGCTTTTTCGCTTAAATTATACATTGCTTTTGATACGGGTACGGGCGGCTTTCCGATTAAGATGCGCGCTTTGTCGCGCCATGTCAGCTCACCTGCATAAAACCGCTCTATCAGGCCTTGGTTAAGGCCGTAAAAACGTTGCAGGACCGTGTAGCGTTCTTCGGGTTTAGCGGCGCGAAAGAGCATACGGTTTAGCAGGCGGAGGAAGGTTTCGTCTTTTATATGCGATCTGCGTGATGCCTGAATTTCCATAGCGGCTTCGGCCTTTAAAGTTTGGCTAATATTAATATCCATTAAGTCGATAGCATCAGCAATATTATCAGCCGTTCTAACCGCATCCGGAAAGCTGTACCCTGTGACTGCATGATAAAATCCGCCCCGAATACCAATCGTGTTGAGGGCTTCCCAATTTCTACTTTCATCTACCGCCAAAGTAATCGGCAAAACGCCCTTCTCTCGCCGCACAACTTCATAGTCTTTTACGCCAAGATTATCGCGGATATAATCCTTGATCCGCGCGTCGACCTCTTGGCTCTGAAGCTCTGGGCCGTCGGTGTAATAGGTATCCTCAACCAGAATTTCCGTGTCGGAATATGGCAGGCAATAGACGAAACGGTAACCGCCCAACTGCGCGACTGTGGCGTCCATAATGATGGGCCGCGTCACGCCGTGCGGGTCTTTGGTCTTAATGACGTGGCCGACAAATTTCTGGTAGCCAAGAAAAACATCATCATTGGGTTCAAACCCGCGCGCGTCTAACACGCATGCAGCATTTAAAACCTCACCACTCTCTAACGTCACAGTTTCAGTGCCCAGCTCTGACACAGCCGTATCAGTCATCACCGTCAACCGCCCGCTATCAATATGGGGCTGCACACAGGCGCGCAGTGTATCACTGTTCCCCGTGCAATAGGTAATATCTAGCGTGCGTTTGCGCTTGGGAAATTTCACCTCATAGCTATCCCAACGGTAAGCGATGAACGGCGCAATCCAATCGTGCAGCTCTGGCGCAACATCGGTCAGATTAAACGACCATGTATGGTCACCGCCAATACGCGCGCCGCGCTCTATGACCGTCACGGATAAATCAGGATTAACATCCAAACATCGCCATGCCGTCAATAGGCCCGACAGCCCGGCGCCGACGATAATCATGTCATAATGTTTGGACATAGGCGTTCTTAAAGCGGCGAATCAGTCTTCACAAGCAAAACTGATTCTGGTGAAATCCTGCACGCCGAGAGCAAACTAAAGCCGTGGATTCACGTTAACCATATACTTCACAATTAAGACGCGTATTTTTTTAAAATGCTGATAGATATGTAGCAAAAACATAGGGTTCAATGAAACTCATCCACATTTATTCACCATAATAACAGTGAATCACTGCCCCCCTTATAAAAAGTCATGCATAAGGGTCTCATCCTATCTTTGGTAGGAAGGCGGGCTGCGAGGTTGCCCCACATCGACTGAGCAGTCCGCCGACTTTATGCCCTCAAATATTTCTGAAAAAATGTTCCGCGCTATGTCGCCGGCTTGTAATTCTCGTCATGCTTTGCGAGAACTTCTTCAGCCTTAACCACGCCTGCGCGTTCGGGCGCCCCGACGACGACAATACCTTGACCTTCACGGAATAAATCCGGAAGCGCACCGTCAAAGCGCACAGTAACCTTGCCCGCTGCGCCGCCTTCAAAATCTTCCAAATCAAATTCAGTAAATAGACCCTCTCCCTTACGCACGCTACCTTCGACAACCAAGCCGCCAATACGGATTGTCGGTGTAGCGGCTGCAAAACCTGGCGCCGCTATTTCGCTGGGGTCATAAAAAAATTGAGTATTAGACCGCAGGGCTTGGCCCAACATCCAGACCCCAACCCCTAAAGCCACAGCACAAAGCGCAATAATTCCAAGACGACGGTTTTGATGTTTAGAGGCCATGACGCCCTTTTATGCGATATTGCGCTAAACTCAAGACGGTTTCGCGTCGCCAATGTCGCAGATGTCAGTGCGGCGTGAATTTGTTCTGCCGCAAATTCGGTGCATATATCGCGGCGATGGCTATCGACAGCCCCTGCAAAAATGCTAGGACACAGCCATGTCAAAAACGGATGTAGACATAGGTAAGAGTCCGTCCTTCACAGTCTCTGTGAGGGATTTATCGCTCTCGCGTGGGACGGCTTTGTTATTCTCGGGTGTCAGCTTTTCTATTGACCCAGGGCAGCTTATCTGGGTGAACGGCGGCAATGGTATGGGTAAGACATCGCTGCTTCGGTTGCTGGCGGGTTTTTCACGCGCCGATAGTGGCATAATTGACTGGTCCAAAGACGGGCGCTCTGTCGCAGCGAAAGACTTGGTCGGGTTTCAAGGCCACCATGACGCCTTTAAATCAGCCCTAACCGCGCACGAAAGTTTGGTCTTTTGGGCTGATCTTATGGATGTGCCTGACGACACAGACAGTGTTTTAAAGGCCGTAGGGTTGGCGATGCGCGCCGATGTCCGCACGGGCGCATTATCAGCAGGGCAAAAACGTAGGCTTGCGCTAGCGCGGTTGATGTTAAGCAAAAAGCCCCTGTGGGTGATGGATGAACCCACCGCCGCCATGGACACCAAAGGCGTCGCCCTGATCCATAGCCTTGTCGAAGGCCATATCCGAAGTGGCGGCTCTGCCATTATCGCGTCGCACAATCCTGCGCAAAATATGTCCGCCCATACAAGACGATTAACGCTGAATACGCTCGATGATGCGCCCGCAGGAGCGCCCGCATGACGCCGCTTATCCTGCGTGATTTAAAACTTGCCATACGCTCTGGCGGAGCGTGGCTTTTGGGCATCTTCTTCTTTGCGCTGTTCCTGACGTTTTGCGTTATTGCGGTTGGGGCTGACAAAACGCGATTGGGTACACTCGGCCCCGCGCTGATCTGGCTTGCGGTGATGTTCTCAACGCTGTTGTCATTTCAAGACATCTTTAGCCGTGATATGGCAGACGGCACGTTAGAACATGTATTGCTTTCGCCAGCCTCTGGTCTGTCTGTTGTGACAGCCAAAGCGGTCGGATTTGCGATATTATCTGTAGGCCCAATCCTGCTTGCGCTGCCCATGGCGGGCATTATGCTTGGCCTATCAACGATTACCATATCGGGACTTGCGCTATCCGTTATATTTGCAACGCCCGCACTGGCGGCTTACGGGACACTTGCGAGCGCCCTTATGTCGCGGCGCGGTAGCGGCGGATTTCTTATAATCTTAATTTCAGCACCGTTCTTAATCCCCGTGTTGATTTTCGGGCTGAGCGCAGTGGACAGTTTCGCGCGCACGGGCATAATGGCGATGGAGTTTCGCGCGCTTGCCGGGCTTAGCCTGATTGGCATGGCCATTGGATTGCCCGCCGCCAGCGCCGCCATAACGGCGAATTTGGAGTAAACCATGATCACTTATTTGGCCAATCCCGTCCGGTTTCAGCGGTTTGCGCGCTATGCCTCGCCAATCCTTGGCGGCATGGCGATTATTGCGCTGATTATCGGGCTATACCTTAGCCTTGTTGCCTCCCCCGCTGAACGTGATCAAGGCGACGCTGTGCGCATTATGTATGTCCATGTCCCTGCCGCGTGGTGCGCCATGGCGGCCTATACGGGCCTTGCGGTTGCCAGTTTTGTCAGCTTTGTATGGCGGCACCCGCTGGCTGATAGTGCAGCCAAAGCTTGCGCTCTGCCGGGGGCAGCGATGACGTTTCTGGCGCTCGCGACAGGCAGCCTTTGGGGCAAACCAATTTGGAACACATGGTGGGAATGGGACGGCCGCATGACCTCTGTTCTGGTTCTACTGTTTATCTATCTGGCCTATATGGCGATTTGGGCGACGATAGAGGATAAGAAGCGCGCAGCGCGGCTCGCCAGTATATTTGCCATGGTCGGCTGGATTAACATTCCGATTATCAAATATTCCGTCGAGTGGTGGAATAGTCTGCATCAACCCGCAAGTATTTCTAAAATCGGCGCACCATCAATGCCCATAGAGATTATTGCACCGCTGCTGACCATGGCGCTGGCTTATACCTGTTTACTAGGCTGGCTCGTCATTAACGCTGTGCTGCGCGATATTAGGATCGCGCGCGCAGAACGTCAGACCGCTGTGCCCAATGCCACTGTCACGATAGAGACGATTTAATGCTAGAATTTGATCAATATGCGCCGTTTATCTGGGCCAGCTATGGCCTCTCCGCCCTCGTACTTGGCGCGCTTGTCGTGCAAACCTTTCGCGGGCGTCGCTAGGCGTGGCACTGACGATAGACGGCAAAACACCTTATGAGCGTGTCAAACAGCTTATGGCCGCGCTGCGCAATCCAGACGGCGGATGCCCGTGGGATCAGGAACAGGACTTTGCGTCCATTACACCCTACACAATTGAAGAAGCCTATGAAGTGGTGGACGCGATAAACCGCGGCGATATGGGCGAGCTTCAAAACGAGCTTGGCGACCTTTTACTGCAAGTCGTGTTTCATTCGCAAATGGCAAGCGAGCTTGGCCATTTTGACCTAGATGATGTGGCGGACGGCTTAGTTGATAAAATGGTGAGCCGTCACCCGCATGTGTTTGGTGACGCGTCAGAGCGCACATCCGAGAGCCAAACGCTGGCCTGGGAAGAGATAAAAGCCCGCGAACGCAAAGCAAAAGGCGGCGGCAAAGATACGCCGCAATCGGTGCTATCGGATGTGGCCCTGGCCTTACCCGCCCTGATGCGGGCTGAAAAACTGCAAAAACGCGCCGCCCGTGTTGGTTTTGATTGGCCAAATACCGACGGTGTTTTGGATAAAATTATTGAGGAAGCCCATGAGGTTCGCGACGCGAGCGCCAGCGGCGATCAAGACGCAATTGAAGACGAAATGGGCGACCTTTTATTTGCGGTGACGAACCTTGCGCGCAAATTGGGCGTTGATCCAGAGGTCGCGCTACGCCGCACCAATGACAAGTTCACCCGTCGTTTCATGAGTGTCGAAGCGGGCGCCAGAGCCTCTGGCCGCGCCCTACCCGATATGTCGCTTGATGATATGGAAGCGCTATGGGTCGCGGCTAAGACTGCGGAAAAAACCTAATCGACGATTAGCGCACTGTGGCGAGCCCGAAACTTGCCCATATCCGCCTCTGACAATCGCACATTCATGACGCAATCGCCGCTTTTCTTATTATCTTCTTCTAGCACATCGCCGTTTGCATGAAGCCATGCCCGCACACCGTAATCAGACGGCGGAATACACACATTCAGCGTTTTATCATCGGCCGATAGCGCCGTCTCTATCCCGTTTGCAACATCATCAAGCCCTTTGCCAGAGAGGCAACTAACCAGATAGGCGGCCATTTCTTTTTCCATCGCTTGGGACGCCACGGCGCGCTCTTTGACTTTGGCGAAATCCTCATCTGATAATAAATCAGCCTTGTTCCAAACCTCGATCATGGCTTGGCCATGCTCTGGTCCGGCCTCAATCGTATCTAAGACGTCCATGACATTGTCTCGGCGGCGATCAGAGAGCGGGTCGGCGATATCACGGACATGGACGAGCAAATCAGCCTCTTTTACCTCTTCCAGCGTTGCGCGAAAGGCGGTGATAAGATCTGTCGGCAGGTCTTTGATAAATCCCACAGTATCAGACAGCACAGCGGGTTTTCCACTGGGTAGCGGCATGATGCGGTGGGTTGTATCAAGCGTCGCAAAGAGCATATCTTTGGCCATGACCCCGCCCTCTGTTAGGCGGTTAAATAGTGATGATTTGCCCGCATTGGTATAACCCACCAGCGCAACAACACGTTCAGGCGCGCGCTGGCGTTTTTGCCGTTGCAGACCGCGCGTGCGGCGCACTTGGTCAAGTTCCTTTTGCATCTTGGCGATTTTATCCATCAACATGCGGCGATCGGATTCGATCTGCGTTTCGCCCGGCCCAGATAGAAAGCCAGAGCCGCCTTTTTGACGTTCCAAGTGGGTCCAAGTCCGCACAAGACGGGAGCGTTCATACCCGAGGCGCGCAAGTTCGACCTGCAATCGACCTTCCTTGGTCGCCGCGCGCAGACCAAAAATCTCCAAAATCAGGCCTGTGCGGTCAATTATCTTGGCATTCCATTTTTTCTCTAAGTTACGCTGCTGTATCGGACTCAGCGGTCCGTTGACGATGACAAGGTCAATATCTTGCCCTTTCACTTGGGCTTTGATTTCGTCAACCTTACCCTTGCCGAAATATTCATTGGCGCGGATTTCGCGCACAGGCACAATGATGGCCTCAACGACTTCAACGTCAAGGGCAACGGCAAGGCCTTCGGCCTCTTCCAAATCATAATCGGTATTTTCAGAACGTCCCGTCTCTAGGCGGGGGTGTAAAACGAGGGCGCGGAGCTGATCAGTTTTTGTTTCAAGCATATGCGCCTAATGTTTTAATCGACATCTTGTTCCTGTTCAAATAGCGACACATTGCCAGAGGGCATTATCGTCGAGATAGCGTGTTTATAGACTAATTGGATTTGTCCGTCACGCCGAAGCAGCACACAAAAATTATCAAACCATGTGACAACCCCTTGTAGCTTTACACCATTGACCAGAAATATCGTCAAAGGCGTTTTGCTTTTGCGGACTGAATTTAAAAAAGTGTCTTGTAAGTTTTGTTTTCTATCACCGGACATAATATTCCTCTTTTATTACGAAGCGTTCTACTGACGCTCTTACCCACATGTCTCGACACCACCATAGTGCGTCGAACTCGGTCTTGTTTGATATGGTTTAGTCGCCATAGCAACCCTATTTACGGGTAGCGAGTGTAAAAGACGCAGTTGCGTATGAAGTTTTTGCAAAATTTCGCCGTTACGCGCTACCGCTTCCACAAAGTGCTGAAAAATGCAGCAAACGCTGCCAGCACTTCAACACGCCCAATGAGCATTAATCCGGATGCGACAGATAATTGCGACACAGTAAAGTCTTTAAACTCTGTGCCTGTCATCGTGGCCTCAAGCAGTGGCCCCATATTGGCGACCGACGCCGCACTGGCGGCTACAGCTGTTTCCAAATCAATACCCACAGCCCCAAGCGCAACGATGCCAGCTGCAAAGGCAAAGGTGAATCCGAAGAAATACATCCATATCGATAAAAACGCCGCATTTGGTACGATGTTACCGCGAAAAATCACGGGGACAATGCGCGATGGATGCGGCAGACGACTAAGGTCCGTACCAAGATGTCGGAACAGAAGGAGCAAACGAATAATTTTTATGCCGCCTGTCGTAGACAGTGCCGCTCCACCGATGAGCGCAATCGCGACCAAAATAGCGGCGGGTATCATATCCACGCCAATCACGTGATAGTTGAACCCTGTTCCGCTGGCAAAATATATAGCTTCGGGGATGACAGTGCCTAAATTCTCGATCCGCGCAAACACAGCGCCCAGCACGATTAAAATAGCCGCAATGATAACCACACCGCGGTGCTCGACATTAGAAAATATAGGCTGTAATCCGCGTGTACCGCGAAGGCGTACGAAGTCCCAAAGCACAGCAATACTCATGGCACCTGCAAGACAAAATAACGCCAGCACCATGGAACCCACGGGGCCAACATAGGCTGCCATAGGCCCGTCGCGCGGTGTTAACCCGCCCGTGGATACAGAGGTTAGAGACAGGCACACAGCCTCAAAAGGCGGGGTGCCTGTGCCGATTAAACCAACAAAACACAAAACAGATAAGCCCAAATAAAGACCGCCCACAACCCGTCCGATACCGATAAGGCGTTCAAACAATTCCCCACGTTTAAGCGTAAATAGCATAGAGCGGTGTATGCCTGTTCCCGAAAGATTTACAGCCGCCAGAATCACAACGGCAAAGGTTGCCGCGCTAACCCCGCCAAACCATTGCAACAAGCTGCGCCAAAACAGGATTGTACGCGGCATGGCGTCCGCTGATAGGGTAGAGGCACCGGTGGTGGTAATGGCTGAAACAGATTCAAAATAAGCGACCGCATAAGACGCGCTAACCCCACCCACAGCATAGGGCACAGCGGTAACAGCAGGCATCAATATCCAGAACAAGACAAGGAAGATTAAGGCATCGCCGTTATTCTCCCGCGCGGGCGTATTGTAGGTCAGCAGCATAAAGACGGCACCAACGACCCCTGTGACCATCGCCAAGGCTGCAAAATTCATGACGTAGGATGTCTCGCCCAAAATTGCGGCCGCTAGGGCGGTGACCGCCATCATCACCGCACAGAGAACCAGAGAGTTTCCGAGCCATAATAGGATACGGGTAAGGGCCACGGCCTAGAAGTAATCCGAGCTAACGCGGAATAACTGCTCAACTGTCTTTAATGCCGCCAATTCAGCGAGCAATACAATGCGATCACCCGCGCGTATCACCAAATCAGGCTGTGGATACAGAACATTGCCAGCGTGAATGACTGCGCCAATGGTAATGCCTTCGCCAATCTCGGCGTCCCCAATTTTCTTACCCGACAGCGGCGATGTTTCCAGAACCTCGCCCTCTATGACTTCTGCGGCCCCTTCCTCGATAGAGAAAACATCCAAGATACGACCCCGCCGCACATGACGCAGAATGGATGATACCGTTGTCGCGCGCGGATCAATGATCATATCCAGACCCAGCTCTGTCTTCATATTTTGCATGGACACGGCGTTGATCAGGCTCGCCGCACGTTTCGCGCCAAGTTTTTTTGCAAGGACTGCGGTAAGGATATTGGTCTTATCATCGTCAGTCAGGCACAAAACAAATTCAGCATTAGCGACGCCTGCCTCTTCTTGGATTTGCGCATTCATGGCATCACCATGCAAGATAACGGTCTTCCGTAGATTTTCCGCTGTTTTCTCCGCCCGGCTTTTATCAAGCTCAATCATGCGGGCGCGGACACCCGCCATTGTCTCAAGCTCTCCTGCGACATAAGCCCCAATGTGGCCGCCGCCGACAATCACAATCTGGCGGGCTTTGACCGTTGTATTACCGATAATTTCCAGCAAGCGCTGCGCATGCTCAGCCAGCGTGATAAAATAGGCCTCATCGCCCGGGGTCAGCGGGTCATCACCCGTTGGCGCAAAGACCTCGCCGTCGCGCTTAATCCCGACGACCACAGCATGGAGGCCAGAAAACAAATCTGTGATCTGGCGAATAGGCGTGTCAATGATGGGTGTGTCATCAGTAATTTTTATACCCAGCAATTGTACACGGCCTTCGGCAAATGGCACCACATCAAAGGCGCCCGGCATATTCAACCGACGCAGAATAGATTTCCCGATTTCCACCTCTGGCGAAATAATCACATCGATTGGCAGGTTATCGCGAGAAAACAGATCATTCCACTCGCTTTGTAGATAATTTTGCGCCCGCACACGTGCAATCTTTGTCGGCACATTAAACAAGGAATGAGCAATTTGACAGGCCAGCATATTGACCTCGTCCGAATAAGTCACAGCGATAATCATCTCGGCTGATTCTGCGCCCGCACGTTTTAACATATCGGGATAGGCCGCGTGACCGACAAAGCCGCGCACATCTAATTCTGTCGTAATATTACGGATAAGCTCGGGCGAAACGTCCACAACCGTGACCATATTGCCTTCTTCGGCCAGCCGCGCTGCAATGCCGTAACCAACGCGCCCTGCCCCGCAAATGATAACTCTCATGCTCTCACCCTTTGTTCCCCGCCGAATATAGCGCAGGTCGCGCGGATTGCTAGGGAATAGATGGGCGCTTACTCTGCGTCGCGGCCGTTCGCGTTTACGCCGAGCGATTTTAGCTTTCTATGCAGCGCAGAGCGCTCCATACCAACAAAACTGGCCGTGCGAGAGATGTTGCCGCCAAAACGTTCAATTTGGGCTTGTAGATATTCACGTTCAAAGTGCTCCCGCGCGTCGCGCAGCGGCATGGCAATGATTTTCTCGTCCGATTGCGGCGCCCCTGATCCGCGCACAACCGACACTTCGGGCGGTAGAGTTTGCAGCGTAATCGCCTGCGTCGGATCACCCGTGGCGAGGATGAGCAACCGTTCAACATTATTTCTAAGCTGGCGCACATTTCCGGGCCAGTCATGCGCTTGCAGCGCCGCCATTGCGTCATCGCCAATTTGACGCGCTGGTAACCCGGTTGAACTGGCCAGCCGCTCAATAAAATATTTGACCAGATCCGGAATATCCTCGCGCCGGGCCGCCAGCGGTGCGGCCTCTAGCGGCATAACGTTCAGGCGGTGATAAAGATCTTCGCGAAAGCGTCCCAGACGCGCTTCTTTTTCCAAGTCGCGCGAAGTGGACGTTATAACGCGCACATCAACTTGCACATCGTCGCTGTCACCCAAGCGCTGAAAGCGCTGTTCGATCAAAAGCCGCAGAAGCTTGCCTTGAGTTTCCAGCGGCATATCCGCCACCTCGTCCAAATAAAGCGTGCCGTTATGGGCTTTCTCTAGCAGTCCTGTTTTGGTTTGACCGTCATCAGAGGTCGAGCCAAACAGCTCCTCTTCCACACGTTCAGGCACCATAGAGGCGGCATTGACCGCCTTAAACGGCCCGCTTGCGCGGTCAGAATTAGCATGGAGATGGCGCGCAATCAATTCTTTGCCAGAACCACTGGGCCCTGTGATTAACACGCGGCTATTGGTTGGGGCTATTCGAGTGATTTTCTGGCGCAATTGCATGATATAGGGGGAATTACCAATCAGCGTATCATCACCCTGGGCGCGGCCTTTTAGTTCTTCATTTTCCTGCCGCAGACGCGCATTTTCCAGTGCGCGAGTCGCAGTGACCAGCAGTTTTTCAGCCTTGAACGGTTTAACAATATAATCAAAAGCCCCCTTACGAATGGCCGAAACCGCCGTTTCAACCGTGCCGTGACCACTGATGATAATCACGGGAAGGTTGGGACTATTGACCTTCAAGCGGTCAAGCAGTTCTATCCCGTCCATCGAGCTACCCTTTAGCCAGACGTCAAGCACGACAAGATTGGGCACGCGGGCTTTTATCTTCTCTAGCGCCGCCTCACTGGTTGCGGCTTGGCGGACCTGATAGCCTTCATC
The DNA here is from genome assembly GCF_041429785.1 of Fretibacter rubidus. GTDB lineage: Bacteria > Pseudomonadota > Alphaproteobacteria > Caulobacterales > Maricaulaceae > Fretibacter > Fretibacter rubidus. The sequence goes on along the minus strand of NZ_CP163423.1, from coordinate 1,024,178 downwards.
AGAAAGTATCCCTGCAATCATATCCCGAATATCGTCTTCATCTTCGACGATTAAAATATCGTTCTTCATACCGCTTTTCATGAGTTTTGCCCCTCTTGTGAAATAAAGACTGCTTCGGTGGATAGAGTTTGCTCGGACAGCGCTTCGATATCATGCGCCGCAATAGGTAACGCCAGCGTCAACCGTGCACCCTCACCGCCGTCCAACCTATCGGCTAACGTAATAAAGCCGCCGTGATCTTCGGCAATGCGTTGCACAATCGCAAGGCCAAGACCCGTGCCTGTGTCGCGCGTCGTGACATAGGGTTCCAGCAAGCGTTCGCGGTCAGGCAATGGCCACCCCGCACCGTTATCATCAATGATGATATGGAAAAAACCGTCTTTGGGCTGGATAAGAATATCAATCTGCCCATCGCCGCCGTCGCTGCCCGCATGGTCGATGCGCCGCTTAATGGACTCTGCGGCGTTTTTGGTGACATTGGTCAGGGCTTGGCTAATCAACCGCGTATCACATAGGACAGGCGCGGGTCGGTCGCCCGCCTCAAAGCTAACCAAAATATCGGGAAAAGCCACGCCTTGCTCAAACACAATTTCGTCAATGACTTTGCGTAAGTCGGCTTCGGTGAACACGGGCGACGGCATACGGGCAAAGGCAGAAAATTCATCCACCATCTTCTCAAGGCTGCTGACTTGGCGAATGATTGTCTGAGTACAATTATCAAAGACATCACTGTCAGATAGCCCCGCTTTGCCGTATTTACGTTGTAAGCGTTCTGCCGACAGTTGAATGGGCGTCAGCGGGTTTTTAATTTCGTGCGCAATGCGCCGCGCCACTTCGCGCCAAGCACTGTGGCGTTGGGCGGCAACAAGGCGCGTCATATCATCAAAGGTCAGCACCCAACCCGTATCTTTTCGGGCGCCTTGATAGGCTGAAACGCGCAAGTCAAATATCCGCGATCCTGTCGGCGTCGGAAAGCTGACTTGGTCCTCTGATGCGCTTTGAATATCTTCGCGGGCAGACCGAAAGGCAGGCTCGAACTCGGACAGTACCACATCAATGGGCTGTCCTAAAATATCATCAGCAGATAGGCCCAAAAGCCGCACAGCCGACGCATTCATAAGCGTGATACGGCCCTCTTGGGTCAGGCCGATAACACCCGCGCGAACACCGGATAATACAGCTTCTGAGAACTGCCGTCTTTGTTCCGATATATCATGTTCACGCACAAGCTCTTCGCGCTGGGATGATAGCTGGCGCGTCATGCGGTTAAAGGCGCTGCCGAGATCAGACATTTCGCCCCAATCGCTTTCGACTTTCACCCGCGCGGTCAGGTCACCGCCGCGCACTTGTTCCGCCGCCTCAACCAGTCGTCCAAGCGGATCAATAATGCGGTTGGCAAGCACAATACCCAACCACACCGCCGCAATTAAAATTAGCAGAACCGTTTCAAAAAACGTCAGGAGAAACACCCGTTCCACGCTTTTTTGATCTTCAATAAAACGGTCTAAGTTACGTTGGCTTTCGCTGATACCCGAAATAGATGACAGCACTTTGGAGTCTGATCTTAAGAACCTGCCAGCATAAATGAATACACCCGGATAGGCATCAAGTTCTGTCAGTGCGATTAGATAATCGATATCATCGCGCTGTTGGAAGGCGATATCGCCCGCTTGCACGCTGTCCACAAAAGAGCGTACTGGAATACGTAAATCGGGCGTCCGTCCGCCCTCTACCCGCGTTAAAATCATACCGTCGCGCGTGATAAGATAGACCGCATCAAAACCGAGTGTCAGCCGTGCGCGCGCCAATCGCGCTGTATTAGAGATACGATTACGCAACAAATCAGGCGATGCGTTGAGGCTGCGTTCCAACGTGCCAATATCTTCGAGAAGCGCGGCCCGCTCATCGGTCAAATACCCGGTTAGCAAAGCTTGCGCTTGGGCCATATCGCCCCGCGTTGAGCGCCCCATAGCGTCATTGATGTTTTGTGTAATCAGCGTCGTTGCAAAGGCTCCCACCAGCACAGCGGGCGTTAGCGCCGCCAGGGAGAAAATAATCACAAAGCGGCGATGCAGTAGCGGCGCAGACCGTCGGCTGGTTTTTGAAAACAGCACTTGCCACACTCGCCGCGCGACAACAACGGCCAGCACGGCAAGAATGACCATATTAATTTGTAGGATTGGCAGGGCTTGTGCGTTGCGGGTGGCGTCACCGGACAGTGCAAAAAAGATACCCAGCACAGTGAAACCAACGGCGACAAAAAATAAGAGCCCGAATAATGCACTGGTCGCGACGCTGGCATGACGGCGGACACCTGTCCAATCGGGGGCTGTGCGCTGCGGGGGTTTACCATCGCTGGCCTTTGCCGCTGTCACGGTCTTATTAGGGCTATCGCCCTTGCCCATTTTGCCTCGTGTCATTTGTGCTAATTGCACCATAGAACCCTGCATAAAGCAGCGCATTTGCGCCAACTGTTACTTCTTTAGCGCAGTGTTGCAATAAATCAACACATCTTCGGTTGTGCACGATGAACAATTAGACAGAATGGTCGCCTCAATGGCTTCAAAATCATTGAATTAAGCCTATTGAATATCGAGGGATTTTAACCGTGTTCGTAATGTATTGCGGTGAATGCCCAATCGGTCTGCCGCCTTGGCACGGTTGCCACCTGTGACGCGCAGAGCCTCGACAATCAGCGGCCGTTCGACCCATGCAAGCGCCTCTTGATAGGGGGTTTCGGCATTTGGGTCTCGCGGGCTATTTAAAAGCTGTCGGCAATTATCTTCCAGCAGGTCTGTCAGATGCTGGCTTTCCTCTGATGTTTGGTGCGGCGCAATATCTTTGGAAAATTCCTGCAAAACCATATCAGCCGTAATCACGTCATCGGAGTAAAGCACAGACAGACGGCGCACGAGATTTTCGAGCTCGCGCACATTACCGTCCCAACTATGACGGTGCAGAACGTCCAAGGCTTCCGTTTCAAAGCGTCTGTTTCCCTCTGGTGAGGTTTGGGACAAAAACGCTTCCGCGAGTTCATAAGTGTCACGTTCGCGGGCTGATAAATCCGGAATACGAATTTCAGCCACATTAATCCGAAACAAAAGATCATCGCGAAACTGTCCCGCTGCTGCCATTTTACGCAAATCTTTGCGCGTTGCTGACAGGATTCGTGGACGGCTATGATTTGGGATATATTCTGCTTCGGTCAAAAGGGCCAAAAGGCCTTCTTGCTGGACGGGGGTCAATTCCGCGACCTCGTCAATATAGATGTCACCGCCATTGACTTTTTGTAGGGTCAGAGACGTGTTTGAAAAATCGCTATTTCGAATGAACGGACGCTCTCGGCGCGGGCCGCCGTCATGCAAAAGCCGCGCGACAAGGTCTTTGCCTGTCCCAACAGAACCCGTAATCAGGCAAGGCAGATCGCCAGAGGCAAAGCGCGACACGGCGCGGTAAACTGGCTGCATCGCGGCACTGCGCCCAATCATGGGTAATTTTCCAAGTTCGGCCCGCATGCGCGATTTACGCGGATTAACGCTCTGGCCTGCACGCGACACAGCATTAGTGACATCATCCAGATCAAAGGGTTTTGGAATATATTCAAAGACTTTATGCGTACCGGATTTCAGCGCCGTATTGACGGTATTATTGGCGCTAATGACGATGACGGGCATGTTAGGGCGCGCTTTTGATATTTCCGGAAGGCGTTCAAAAACCTCACGCCCGCCCATCATGACGTCGGTGACAATAATATCACCCTGACCCGCTTCCGCCCACTTCACCAATGTCTCTGCGTTATCTGTGGCACGCACTGTGTGCCCCGCCCGGGTAATGGCCTTAGACAAAACGAGCCGCACACTATCATCATCATCGGCCAGTAGGATTTCATATTTCATCGTTTGCTCCGTCAGCTAAATCTGTGAGGGTCAAGCCCGGCAATAGAAGTGAGAACACCGTCCGTCCGGGCCGCGATTTCAATTCAATCAGCCCGTCATGGGCAGCGGCCACTTTGGCGACCAGTGCCAGGCCCAGCCCCTGTCCGCTGGGTTTATCGGTTACAAAGGGCTGAAAAATCTGCTCGCGTATTTCGGGCGGAATACCAGGGCCGTCATCCGATATACGAATTTCAATGGGTAGGCCTTGGTCGGGTCTGCCAGAAAAGCCCTTACGCACCACGCCAGAGCGAAACGATGTGCGCAGCGTAATCTCGCCGCCCTGCCCGCCATGCTCTAGCACTTCGGCGGCATTTTTTATAAGGTTCAGCAGCGCTTGCATCAACGTATCGCGGTCACCCAATGTCTCTGGCAGGGACGGGTCATAGTCCTCGGTAAAGACGATGTTACTGGACACAGTCGCCTGCATCAGCTTCCTCGCATCGCGCAGAATTTCGTGAATATTCACAAGGCTGAGGTTTTCAGGATTACGATCCCCCAACGTTTCCATACGGTCCGCCAAACGGCGGATGCGGTTAATCTCTGAGCCAATCAAATCGATCAGCTTTTGACCTTCATCCGTTTTCACGTCATCGCGCAGCAATTGTGCCGCGCCGTTTATCCCCGCAAGCGGGTTTTTAATCTCATGGGCGAGCATCCGCCCCATGGCCGATACGGCAATATCATTGGCCGCCGTCTCGTTCGGTTGCGCGGCAGCGAGCGATACAATCATCCCGACAAAGCCACCGCTGGGAAATAAAGTTAGATGCACGCGTTCATCGGCCATATTGGTGCGCGCCAGAATATAGCCGCGAAGGCTGACCGCACCGCGACTGATGACGCAGCGTTTCGCCGCCTCAATGATTGGCTCGCACGGGCTGAGGTGCTCAGACAGTGAGGTTCCGATGATGGCCTTTGCGGAATGCCCGACCCAATCTTGGCTTTCCATGTTCACCCAAGCGATGTCCAGACTATTGGGATTGAACACAAAAATCGGTGACGGGATATCGTCTAAGAGCAAATTTAAATCTAGGTCACTCATGCGGCCTGCTCAAGGCTCGCGCGGGAGAAACACTCGGACAGCGTTTCAATCACAATGTCAGGGTCATTCGTGCGGGCAATTTTACTGCGCAGCGCCTCTTGCATATCAGATGACAAGCCCGGCGCATGTTCAACATAGCCGACCAAATGTTTGCGCGCTTTTCGAATGCCGCGCCGCTCTCCGTAAAAGTTGAGCATATCGCGGTAGTGGCTCTGCGCGACCGCCATACGCTGCTCTAGCGGTAATGGCGGCGGCACGTCTAGGCCGTCTACCCGCGCCGTAATCGCGCCTATGTGCCAAGGCCGCCCGATCAGGCCCCGCCCAACCATCACGCCGCGCGCGCCTGATTGCTCCAGCGCAGCTTGCGCGTCATCAGGCGTATTAATATCACCGTTTACGATGACGGGAATATCCACGGCCTCGACCACTTTGCGCACGGCGGCCCAATCGGCGTGGCCCTCATAAAATTGGCAGCGCGTCCGACCGTGAACGGTGACCATACAGACACCCACATCTTGCGCGCGGCGGGCCAGTTCGGGGGCGTTTAAGCTATCATCATCCCAGCCTAGACGCATCTTTAAGCTGACAGGACGAATAGTGCCTGCCAGTGTTGCTTCGATGAGTTCCACCGCGTGGTCCAGGTCGCGCATGAGGGCCGAGCCTGATAGGCCCGACGTCACTTTGCGCGCGGGGCAGCCCATATTGATATCAACAATATCAGCGCCCGCCTCTTCCGCCAGCTTTGCGCCGCGTTCCATCCAATAGGCGTCCCGCCCGATGAGTTGTATCACCAGTGGATAAATTTCGTCTTTGCCCGCAGAACGTGCTTCCCCGTCGCCGTTACCGCGGCTTAGGCCTTCGCTGGCCACCATTTCAGACACCACAAGGCCCGGCTGAAACTGTTGCATAATACGACGAAACGGCAAATCCGTCAGCCCCGACATGGGGGCGACAAGGACATTTGATGCCAATTCATGCTTGCCGATTTGGATAGGATTCGCCATGACTAGCCCATAGGTGAGTTTTCAGACTTGCACAATATTTCAGCACGGAAAGCGCGGGATAATTGCCTAAAATTGCACAAATTATAGTCGCCGCTGGCAAAGGTGCACGAATTGGGGGCGATATTCCCAAACAATACCGCCTGCTGGGTGGAAAAACGGTTTTAGAACGCACGATAGCAGCGACGCTCAGTTCCGGATTAATAGATTATACGGTCGTTGTCATAGCCGCGGGCGACACGAAAGCCGCCGATGTGTTGTCCAATTTCGACGTGCATTTCGTCACAGGCGGCGCAACCCGCACAGATAGTGTCAAAGCGGGGCTTAGCGCGCTAAAAGATGACGCGCCAGATTATGTCCTCATCCATGACGCTGCACGACCCTTTGTCAGTGCAGACTTAATTGCGCGCCTTGTCGAGGCGCTTGCCACGCATCAGGCATCTGTCCCCGTGCTGCCCTTAGTTGATGCGGTGAAAACCTATGATAAGGACGCCATTGGGACCGATATAGACCGCGCAGGGCTGCGGGCCGTGCAGACGCCACAAGCCTTTCACTACGCCGACATTGTCAACGCCTTTAACGCAGCGCCCGCTGATGCTAGCTTTGCCGATGACATTGCGGTCGCCAAAGACGCAGGACTATCTATTGCTGCAGTAAACGGGTCACGCGACAATATTAAACTGACCTATATTGAAGACTTCACCCGCGCCGAGAGAGAGTTGATGAGCGATACCAACAGCCGATATTTTGCCACGGGCACAGGGTTTGATGTCCACCGGTTTACAGAGGGCGGCACAATGTGGCTCTGCGGTGTGCCGATTGAGTGCGGCTATACGCTGTTGGGTCATAGTGACGCTGATGTGGGGTTACATGCGCTGACGGATGCTATTTTAGGCGCAATTGCAGACGGTGATATTGGCGACCACTTCCCGCCGTCCGATCCAAAATGGAAAGGTGCAAGTTCGGATAAATTTCTAGACTTTGCAGCACAGCGCGTCACAGAGCGCGGCGGGCGGATTGAACATGTTGATGTTACATTGATATGCGAGAAACCCAAGATTAAACCCCACCGCGAGGCCATGCGCGCGCGCCTTGCCGAGATTTTAGGGCTATCTTTAAACCGAGTCAGTGTTAAAGCCACGACAACAGAAAAACTGGGCTTTACGGGTCGCAGCGAAGGCATGGCCGCACAAGCCAGCGCGACCGTTAGCCTCCCGGAGACGGTCTAATTTACATGACACGGCCTCATTAAGAAGAAACGAAACGATTATGAAAAACCCGACACTTGCCGATATATTTAAGCTTGCCGCAGAAGTTTTAGACAAAGCCAAAGCGCAAGAGCTAAAACTTGCAACAGCAGAAAGCTGCACAGGCGGGCTGATTGGGGCCGCAATTACGTCTATTCCGGGATCGTCGAGCAATTTTCGCGGCGGCATTATCGCCTATGATAATCTGGTCAAAACCAATGTTCTGAGTGTGCCGCATGGCATGATTCAAAAATACGGCGCAGTTAGTAAATTTGTGGCGGGCTCTATGGCCAAAAATGTGCTGGATGTGGTCAAGGCCGATATGGCTGTGTCTGTGACAGGTGTTGCAGGGCCAAGCGGCGGCAGTAAAGAAAAGCCCGTTGGCACGGTGTGGATTGGCCTCGCCTTTCGCGATGACAATGCCCCCAATGGCGTCAATGTCACGTCACGCTTGATGAATTTCAAAGGCATGGACCGCAATAAAGTGCGCGACGCGACATGTTATGAAGCGCTTTACACGATCAAAAAAGCGCTGGATGCCAAAGCCAGTGTTCCAGCGACAACACCGTCAGATACGCAAGACTAAACCAGCCGCGTCTAAATTAAACGGGTAAGCGGCAAGCCAAGTTGCCTTACTTCGGCGGGCATATTCAAACCGTCTTGCCCGACAATCGGCAAGGTTTCTCTGGCATGGTCTATGAAATAACCCATGATTTTGGCAGCCGCTTTGTCGAACTTTTCGCGTGCAAGCATTTCTAGCGGGAAGGCCTTTAAGCGCACATCGACATCAAAATCCACTAATGTGGAGCCGTCCGAGAGCGGATGAAAAACCCAGTCATTGCGCAGCGATTTCACGGCACCACCGCGATTTGATTTTGTCACAGATATGGTGCGCGCCTTGTGATCGACACTCACGAGCGAGCCAAAGGTTTCGCTGATAAATTTGTAAGCCACAACGGCGTCAGCCTCAAATTTTTGTAACCCCTCACCTGCGGCCAAGCGTTTGGTAATCCGCGCAGCAGAGATAAGCGAGATAAAATCGGGATAGCGTTCGACATCGGCCACCATCGCTAAGACATCGTCCGGTGCGTGAGGCACGCGTTGCAATAAAGCAGCCTGCGGCATTAGCCGTTTTGGGCTTTGCGTGCCGCCGCCAATTTCGCAAAATCACTATCGGCGTGATAGGATGACCGCGTGAGCGGACTGGATGATACCAGCAAAAAGCCTTTGGCTCTGGCTATCGTCTCATAGGCCTTGAACTCTTCTGGGGTCACGAAACGGTCAACGGCAGCATGTTTGCGTGTTGGCTGAAGATACTGCCCGATGGTCAGAAAATCGATACCCGCGCTGCGCATATCGTCCATGACTTGCATCACCTCTTCTTTCGTCTCGCCGAGGCCCACCATCAAACCCGATTTGGTAAACTGGCTGGGGTCGCGCTCTTTGACCCGTTCTAGCAAACGCATAGAATGGTAATAGCGCGCGCCAGGGCGAATTTTCAAATATAGGCGCGGCACAGTTTCAAGATTGTGATTAAACACATCAGGCCGCGCGTCGATTACCGTATCTAGCGCGCCGTCTTTACGCAGGAAATCAGGTGTCAGAATTTCAACTGTTGTGCCAGGCGAATGGGCGCGGATCGCGTTGATGACATCAACAAAATGCTGCGCGCCGCCGTCCGTTAAATCATCACGGTCAACGGATGTAATAACGACGTGTTTAAGCTCCATTTCCTTAACAGAGATACCAATCTTCTCAGCCTCTGCAGGGTCAACGGGGCCGGGCAAACCTGTTTTGACATTACAAAAGGCGCAGGCGCGTGTGCATGTGTCGCCCAAAATCATAAATGTCGCGTGCTTTTTCTCCCAACATTCACCGATGTTGGGGCACGCCGCTTCTTCGCAAACGGTCACAAGACCTTTGCCGTGCACAATCTTGCGCGTTTCGGCATAACCTTTGCTGGTCGGAGCTTTTACCCTGATCCAAGACGGTTTGCGCAGGACTTCTGTCTCTGGACGGTTCGCTTTTTCGGGGTGGCGCGGGCGCTCTGTCTTCGCGGTTGGCGTGGGGCTTTTCGCGGCGCTATTTCGTTTATCAATTAGGACTGTCATAACGTTTAAATGGGCCTTACGGGCGCACAAAACAAGCGCTTTTTGCCCGTAATTCAAAGGCTAAACACACTCCACGCGCGACATTGTGGCTCAATTTTTGCATTTACTTAAGGGAATTTTGATACCGTATTTCATCGGTGGGGAGAATATCCATGTTTCAATGGGTTAAAATAAACGACGGGCATGATAATTTTTTCACGCCCCTGCGACTGCTTTTTGCGGTGATGGTGGTTATTGGCCACGCCTATGTTATCGCCCTTGGCGACCAGCAGGCAGAATTTAATCTCTTCTTTGGCTATAAACCAAGCTATCTGGCCGTAAACCTGTTTTTCATAGCGTCAGGTTTTTTAGTAACAAAATCAATGCTTTACCGCCGCGACGTTGCTGAATATAGCTCTGCGCGCATCCTGCGTATCTATCCCGCCCTATTTATTCATGTGCTGTTTGTGATGTTTGTCATGGGACCGTTTGTGACCAGCTTGCCGCTAAAGCAGTTTTTCACAGACCCGCAATTTTATACGCAACCCCTGCAAGTTCTATCCTTTTACCAAGCTCAAATGACTTTACCGGGCGCGCTTGAAACCAATGCAGAACAGCTTGGCTCTGCCCCATTATGGACATTGCGCTATGAGATTTTGGCTTATATCGGCACAGTTACCGCCTTCGCGCTGGGCCTCATGAAGCACCGTTGGATGATTGGGGCACAATTTTTGGTCTTTGCCGCCGCTTGGCCGCTGGCGCATATCAGCGGTCTTTATGACATGCTGCCAGGGACGGGGCAGAATATGCTGCGCTTTGGGATTTGCTACGGCCTAGGCGCGGCCGTCTATGCCTATCGCGAACATCTAAAGTTCAATATTATTGGCGTTATTATTATGGGCGCAATCGCCGCCCTCACACACAAGACCCTCATATTTGAAGTCACCACAGCTATGTTTTTGGGGTACTTCGTTTTTTGGGCCGCCTATGTAAAAGCCCCAAAACTTGACGGATTAAAGCATCTGTCTGACACGTCATATGGCATTTATATCTACCATTGGTGCATCATGCAGTGGTTGTTCTACACCATGCCAACGCTCAGCCCGCTGGCCTTGATTGCGATTGCGCTACCCATCACAATTGCGCTCGCCTATGCAAGCTGGATATTTATTGAAAAACCCATGCTGACCCGCAAGACGCGCTTTGCCGAAACATTGCGTTTCCGCCGCAAAAAAAATCATAGCCCCCGCCGAATAGGCTGTAAGCTACCGTCTAAATATGGATGACTTTGCCGTAAGCATCTAGCACCGCTTCATGCATCATTTCAGACAGCGTTGGATGCGGGAAGACTGTTTCCATCAAATCTTCTTCGGTCGTTTCTAGTTGACGCGCGACAGTATAGCCTTGAATTAATTCCGTGACTTCTGCGCCGATCATATGCGCGCCTAAAAGCTCGCCCGTCTTCGCGTCAAAGATAGTTTTTACAAGGCCTTCTGGCTCGCCAAGGGCAATGGCTTTACCGTTACCCATGAACGGGAAACGCCCGACTTTGATGTCATACCCCGCCGCTTTGGCTTGGGCTTCGGTGTGGCCGACACTGGCAATTTGTGGGTGGCAATAGGTGCAGCCCGGAATGGAATTTGCGTCGAGCGGATGCGGATTTCCGCCAGCAATTTTCTCTATACAGATTATCCCTTCATGAGACGCCTTATGCGCGAGCCACGGCGGGGTGGTGACATCGCCAATGGCGTAAAGCCCGGGGACGCCTGTGCGGGAAAACTCATCCACTGTGATATGGCTGCGGTCAATTTTCACGCCAAGCTCTTCTAGGCCCATGTTCTCAACGTTGCCGACAATACCAATAGCGAGGATGACACGGTCAAAATTATGGCTTTCGTCTTTGCCGTCCACGGACAACACAGCCGTAACATCATTGGTGTTTTTCGTGACGGATTTAACTTGTGTTTTGGTCTTAATGCTAAGCCCGCGTTTCTTAAAGGCGGCTTCGGCGAGGCCTGAAATTTCTGCGTCTTCGGCTGGCAGGATGCGGTCGACCATTTCAACTACAGTGACGTCCGCGCCAAATGCGTCAAAAAAGCTCGCAAATTCCATACCGATTGCGCCCGACCCGATAACCAATAAACGCTTTGGGATTGTATCAGGCACCATGGCCTCGCGCGCGGTCCAGATGAACTTTCCGTCGGGCTCCAGACCCGCCGCAGGGATTGTGCGTGCCCGCGCACCTGTGCCCATAATGACATGTTTGGCGGTATAATCTTTGCCCTCAACAACAACGGTTGGGGCGTCTTTGCCCGCTTTAAGCGATGCAAAACCCAGAATGACCGTGATTTTATTTTTCTTCATTAAGAATTTCACGCCGCCTGATAATTGCTTTGCAATATCGCGGGAGCGTTTAACAATAGCGGGCAAATCATAGCCAGCTGTCGCGGTCAGGCCGTAGTTTTTGGCGTGCTGCATTTGGTGATAAACTTCGGCAGAGCGGAGCATCGCTTTGGTCGGGATACAGCCCCAGTTCAGGCAAACACCGCCCAAATCGGCGGCCTCGATAATGGCTGTTTTAAACCCTAATTGGCTCGACCGAATAGCGGTGACATAGCCGCCAGGGCCAGATCCCACGATAATTACATCAAAATTTTGCTCAGCCATAGGACACTCCAAAGCGCGGTCAATCTCAACGCTTTGTATAGACGCAAATGGGGTGTTTTATAAGGGTTTAATCGCGATTAATTACGGGATTAAGCGTCTAGTTTTGACGCGGGTCCTCTTGCCATGCGCTGGGGAGGCGTTCAGGCGCAATCATCGCCTCAATGACTTGCAAACGCATGAAATCCCGTAATTCTGGTTCGTCCACTGTGTTGATGGTTTTAAACGCCATCCCCGACAGGCCTTTTTGTGCAAATGCGACGGCAATCCGACTTTTGGCGGTGTAATTCATATCGACTTGGGAAATTTCGGCGAGCGCCTTTTCCGCTTCGACAAAATTATCCTGACGCAATGCATATTCCAAAATCCCAAAATAGGCTTGGTCGCGCAATTCTGGCTTTGATATACGGCCCGCCTCTTCAAAGGCAACGGCCAGAACACGGTCATCTGATGCGGCGCCGCGCGGATATTTATCATATTGCGGCACGCCTTGGGCGCGCTCAACCTCGGCAGGCTTGACCTCGACCAAGATACCGTCTTCGATTTTAAAATAACGCGGCGTATCAGATCTTGTCTGATCAGAAGCACCGATAATATCATTGAGCATATCTGCGGGCTCTACGGCTTTATCAGCGACAGCTTTGGGCGGCGTTTCGGGTTTGGCTATTACCTGCGGCGTTTGCGGCGTCTGCGGCTCTGGCTGCGTATCAGAGGCAGGCTTGTCGCGATTACGAAGATATTGATCCAGCCAGCGTTTCTTCGGTGGCTCCGCATCAGTCTCCGCGATTTTGGTTGCGGCCTCGTCTTGCTCACGCACCTCTGGGCCGCGCTCTACGCGTTTATCTGTAATAGTATCGCGCAGGCTAGGGAGGCGTTTGACGGTATCGTCATCCGTAGCGGAGGTATCGTCGTTGGATGATGTCACACGCAAAGTGTTAGTCGCCCGATCTGTCGCTACTGTCTCAGGCGCTGAGGTATTACTCAATTGGCTAGCATTTGTAGATGTCGGATTGTTCGCCCCGTCATTCGATCCATCATCTGGCAAGGTGCCAAAATACATAACACTGCCCGCTGTGGCGGCGGATAAAAGCCCTAAAAATAGCGTTTTAACAATCATATCAAACCCCGGCCCGCATCATCTTGCAGCCAAATTCACGCGTTAACTTATGGTTAAGTATAAATTAAGCCGAAATTGGGGCAAGGCCATACAACAGTCAGGGAGCAAGCTTCCCCTGTCAGGGGAAGGAGCCTTTAGAGCATCATGGTAATGGGCTGCTCGATATAACGCTTAAAGTGGCCGAGCCATTGTGCGCCAAGCGCCCCGTCAACAACGCGGTGATCACAGGTCAGCGTGACCGTCATGACCGTTGCCACGGCCAGCGCGCCGTCTTTCACCACGGGACGCGGTGCCCCTGCCCCGACGGACATAATCATGCCGTGCGGTTCATTGATGATAGAGCCAAATTCTCGAATACCAAACATGCCCAGGTTAGAGACAGAAAACGTCCCGCCTTGATATTCTTCGGGCTTCAGCTTTTTGGTTTTCGCCCGCCCTGCGAGGTCTTTCATCTCTGTTGAAATGGTCGACAGGCCTTTGTTATTGGCTTCGCGCACGATAGGTGTAATCAGTCCGCCGTCCACGGCAACCGCCACGGCGACGTCGGCATTTTTGTGATAGGCAATTCCGTCGGGCGTATAGCTGGCGTTAGCGCGCGGCTCATGCTTTAGCGCTAAGGCACAGGCGCGGATGATCATATCATTGACCGATATTTTCACGCCTTCGGGCGCTTGGGAATTCAGTTCTTTACGCATGGCGAGCAAGCCGTCGATTTCGCAATCAATTGTCAGCGGGAAATCGGGGACATTGTTATTAGATTCGGATAGGCGCTTGGCGATAACTTTGCGCATGCCGTCCAGCGGTTCCAGATCATAGCTGCCTTGGACAATGCCGCGCTTGGCAAGATAATCCGCAGCCCCACCAGAAAGAGGCATACCCACTTCTTGGCCCGCGCTTTCAGACGTTGATGTCGTCGCAGACTGTGGCGCGGATTGAGGCGCAGATTGGGAATTTGCCGCCTCGGCTTTCGGTGAAGATTTCGGCGCGGCTTTGGCGGCTTCAATATCCGCCTTTACGATACGCCCGCCGGGGCCAGTGCCTGTCAGGCTCGCAAGGTCAAGCCCTGCGTCTTTGGCAAGACGTTTGGCCAGCGGTGACGCTTTGATGCGGTCGCCGCTATGACTGGCTTGCGGAGCAGGGTCAGACTGCGGTGCCGCTTTCGGCGCGGGGTCTGGCTGCGACGCGTCTTTGGTCTGGGTTTCGGTTGCAGATTTAGAGGCAGCCTTCGGCGCGCCGCCCGCTTCAAATCCGTCCAAATCGGCCTCGGTCTCGCCCTCTTCTAGCAATATCGCGATGGGGGCGTTGACTTTCACGCCCTCGGCTCCGCCCGCGACGAGCAGCTTGGCAATCACGCCTTCCTCAACCGCTTCGACTTCCATCGTCGCTTTGTCGGTTTCAATCTCGGCCAACAAATCGCCAGAGGACACAGTATCGCCCTCGGCCACAAGCCATTTAGACAAAGTGCCTTCCTCCATCGTGGGCGAAAGCGCGGGCATGAGTATTTGGATTGGCATAGTTTACTCCTATTTCCCAGCGAGGGGCAAATCAGCGAAGACAGTTTTACAGATACCGTCGAAATTATGAGACGCTTTTTTATTTACGGTATCGCGCGTTACGCATTGATAATTTACCGATGCCGACACGACAAAGCCCTCTAAATTAGAGCCTTCTCTGATGCCCACCTCTGTATTTTTAATCGTATTTGGGCTGCACCCTTGTGACACCACGTTTGTAATGCGCGCCCGAACTAACGATAGTTCAGCAGCAGTCAGTTCTGCTGGGAAGCTTTGCTCGCATCTCAATCCGCGTTCTGCTCCGTCATTCGTCATAGATTGAGAGGTGGATATTTTAGACTTTGTGTCCGGTGCAGAAACGTCAGTTGGTTGTTGAGGTGGCACAGGCGAAGGCTCTTGAGAACACCCAACAAGACCGCAACACATTGCAATAATTGCAATGTGTTTAAACATAACAAACCTTCTTAGCCGCATCCACGACATCCTGCGTATTCGGCAGGCTTAGTGCTTCTAGGTTCGCAGCGTATGGCAGGGGCACGTCTTTTTGGAAGACGCGTGCGGGCGGGGCATCGAGGTAATCAAACGCTTGGTCGATGACGCGCGCGGCGATTTCTGCGCCGATACCGCTTTGACCCCAGCCTTCTTCGGCACAGACGAGGCGGTTGGTTTTCTTCACCGATTCAATCACAGTATCAGAATCAAGCGGGCGGATTGTGCGTAGGTCGATGACCTCAGCAGAAATACCCTCTTCCGCGAGTTTTTCGGCGGCCTCTAGGCAACGCCCGACCATGCGCGAATGGGCGACAAGTGTTACATCTGTGCCCTCAACCCGCACTTTGGCTTTGCCAATCGGGATTAAGAAATCATCCATATCAGGCACGTCAAAGCTCTCGCCATACATCAATTCATGTTCCAAAAACACAATCGGATTAGGGTCACGAATGGCGGATTTTAACAATCCTTTGGCATCGGCGGCGTCATAGGGCGCGACGACTTTCAGGCCCGGAACATTGGCATACCATGATGAATAGTCATGGCTGTGTTGCGCGCCAACACGGGACGCGGCACCATTGGGGCCACGGAACACAATCGGACAGCGCATCTGACCACCCGACATATAAAGCGTTTTGGCGGCAGAGTTGATGATGTGATCAATCGCCTGCATGCCGAAATTCCATGTCATAAATTCAACAATCGGCTTTAGGCCGCCCATCGCTGCGCCGACACCGATACCGGCAAAACCGTATTCTGTAATGGGTGTATCGACCACGCGGCGGCTGCCAAATTCTTGGAGCAGCTCGCGCGTGACTTTATAAGCGCCTTGATATTCGGCGACTTCTTCGCCCATGACAAAAACGGCCTCGTCCCGGCGCATTTCTTCGGCCATGGCATCCCGCAAGGCGTCACGCACGGTGGTCTCGACCATTTTGATATTAGACGGAATGTCAGGGTCTTTGGCAATAACTTGGGCCTTTGGCGCGGTAGCGGGCTTGGCCTCTGGGGCCTGTGTCGGGGCTTGCTCTGGCGTTTGCGGCATAGCGACCGCAGGCGCTTTTTCAGGCGCTGCATCACCGGGGCTGCCAAGATCAGAGGCGCTCTCTCCGTCCTCAAGTAGCTGCAAAATTACCGCGCCAACTTTGACATTGTCTGTGCCCGCCGCGACCACGATCTTGCCAACCGTGCCTTCGTCGATGCTCTCGACTTCCATTGTGGCTTTGTCGGTTTCAATTTCTGCCAAGATGTCGCCAGAGGTGACGGTATCGCCCTCGGCCACGAGCCATTTAGACAACGTTCCCTCCTCCATGGTGGGGGACAAAGCGGGCATTTTAATATCAATAGCCATTAGCGCGTAACCTCTGGTGAAAATGGTAGGATTTGTAAGAAAATTAGGATGATACCTATGATGGACACGAACCAAACAAGGGTACGGACCCACGGCACACCGAACCAATAAAGCGGTGCAAAGGCGACACGCGCCCAGAAAAACAGTGCCGCGCCCAATGCCGTCATGGCATTAAACGCCCCCAAATGTGCCGCCGCTAAAACCAGTGGCGCAAACATCATCATGCCTTCGGTCATATTGGCTTGCGCACGTTTTGCGCGGCTATGGAAAGGTGCGTAACCGTCACTTGGCAAAGTATCGCGCGCGCCAACCAAGTCCCCAAGCGATACCTTGCCAGCCGCGGCAGCTAAAAAGGCACCTGTTGATTGTGAGAGGATCATCACAAAATATAGCGCAACAGAGGCGATAAGATAGGAGATTTCGATGGGCATTAGGCACAATCCTTTTTTGGGAAGCTTGGCGTGATAGGCTGGCCTTCGGCGCTAAACGGCATAGCAAATGTAAAGGCATGGGGGTTTGGCCCGTTGTCACGCAAATCATCTAACCGCGCTTTGGCCTCGGTTAATGGGGGAATGTGACCGTCCTCGACCCACCACAACACAAAATGCTGTTTTGGCATATCGACAAAATTTTCCCGATTATCTGTCATGACTTTGGCGTGGGCGGTTTTATACACGAAGCTAAACAGCGCCTCGACACTGTCCCATACCGACATATTTACCAATGTTGTGTCGTCGCCCGGCAAGCGCAGAGATAACGCACCGTCAATATCTGCATCATCATCGGTTAATCGCCAGATAAAACCGTCCGTTCGGTCCGCAAGCGCATTAATCGCGTCAATGCGGCCCGTGAAAGGCTGCATTTGCGGGTCGTCCATCGCGACGACGCCTTCGGCGATATTAAGCTGCGCGAGCTGCAAGGCTAGGCCTCCAACAACACATCTGTCCAAAGCTCGGACGGGTCGGGCTCTGGGCTCTCTAGGCTGAAGTCAGCGGCGTCTGTGACAATCTCTTTAATCTCTTTATCGATGACTTTCAGGCTGTCCGTATCGGCCCATCCCTCATCTATCAAGCGCGCTTTGACCATATCAATCGGGTCGCGCTCTGAGCGGGTCTTGGTGACCTCGTCCCGTGTGCGGTATTTGGCCGGATCAGACATAGAGTGACCGCGGTAACGATAGGTCTTCATCTCTAAAATCATCGGGCCTTTACCGTCGCGAGCATGTTTAATCGCTTTTTTGGCGGCGTCACGCACGGCTAGGACATTCATGCCGTCAACTTGGATACCTTGGATTTCAAAACTAATGCCGCGCTTGTGCAGTTCAGTCTCGGCCGATGACCGCTCAACCGATGTGCCCATGGCGTATTGATTATTTTCAATCACAAAAACAACGGGCAAATCCCAGAGTTTCGCCATGTTAAAGGTCTCGTAGACCTGACCTTGATTAGAGGCCCCGTCCCCAAAGAAGGCGAGGCTCACCGCGCCGTTATCAAGGTACTTATTCGCAAAACCAAGGCCCGCGCCGAGTGGCACTTGCGCGCCAACAATACCGTGACCGCCGTAAAACTTTTTCTCAGTGGAAAACATATGCATGGAGCCGCCTTTACCGCGCGAATATCCACCCGAACGTCCGGTCAGCTCTGCCATAACGCCGCGGCTTTCCATTCCGCACGCCAGCATATGGCCGTGATCGCGGTAACCCGTAATCATCTGATCCCCATCAATCATGCCTGCGCGGCACCCCGTCACAACAGCCTCTTGTCCAATATAAAGATGACAGAAACCTGCAATTTGCCCCATACCGTAAAGCTGCCCCGCCTTTTCTTCAAAGCGGCGGATAAGAAGCATGTCGCGGTAGAATTGCAACATCTCGGCTTTTGTTGTTTTCAGGAGTTTGGTTTTTTTCGCAGCCACTATGACACCCTCATTATTTCATATGCAAAGCAAATAGGATAAATACAGATCCAATAGAGCGTTTCTAGGGCGTTGGGTCAAGCCAAATCGTATAGTCGTTCGGATGTGAAACAAATAGAGTTTCGCGTGACTGTTGGTCAAGTGCGTCAAGGTCCAAGTTTTGCGCGGCTAAGCTGTCCGCGCGGGCTTGCAAAGCGTCACGCTCCGCTTCTAATCGCTCTAAAACGGCAGTATTGCGCGTTATGTCGGCCTCGTAATCCACCCACCGCATCAAGCCTTGGTTACCCGACAAAGCATGAAAAGCGAGGTAGAAATAGAAGATAAATAACGCCATCATGGGCCATTTGCGCCGCATAAATGGGCCCAAGCCGCGGGCAAAGGCGGCAAGCGACGCCCCAAAACGGCGAAAATGTTGCGTATATACCATTCATACTTCCCTAAACCCTTATGGTTAGCAGTGTGTAAAGACACGCGATTCTCCGTGGAAAAATGGGATGATTATGCCAATTGATATATGGATAGCCTTTGCCCTTTTGGCCCTAACCTTTCTTATCACGCCAGGGGTCAGTCATATTTTGATGCTCTCTAATTCCCTCACCTACGGCCCGCGCCGCGCTATGGCGACGGGATTGGGGGATTTATCCGCTAATGCACTGCAAATGCTGGCGGCGGGATTGGGCATGGCAGCTGTGATTGCAAAGGCGCCCAATGCTTTTACGGCGGTGAAATGGGTTGGCGTGGCCTATCTTGTTTATCTCGGGGTCAAAATGATGCGCACAGCCAATTTTGCTCCGTCTGTTACGACAGAAACAGTGTCGCGCGGGGCGCTTTTTCGCCAAGGGTTTGTGACATCAGGGTCCAACCCTAAAGCGATTATGTTTTTTGCCGCGTTGTTTCCGCAGTTTATTAGCGCTGATTTACCGTTCTGGCCGCAGCAACTGATTCTGATGCTGACTTATCTTGTGTTTGACGGCGCGTTTCTCGCCTTTTACGGCATCAGCGCAGGGGCCATTTCAAAGCGTCTATCAGACAGTAGTATGCGTTGGGTAAACATCATCAGCGGCGCGATGATCATCATCGGTGCGGTAATTTTAGCCTTTAAAACAGCGACTTAGGCGAAAATCGCGAGGATAAAGAACAACAATGTACCCACGCTGAGGGCGACCAATGTCTTGCGGCGGTATGCGCGCGCCAGTAGCCCTACAAATACTCCGCCAAAGACAACACCCAGCAGACCAATTGCGACGAGTTTTTGATAGGTCTTGAACAGCTTTGGCCCGTGACCTTTGTGAAGTTCAATCATAGAGCCTTGGAAATCAGGGCTCACGCGGAAGGCCGTCAAGCCGTCGGGCGTTTGATTAAATTCGATGTAAGTGCGGCTCGTTGGGCGCAGGTGAATTTTGCTCGCCCCGCGTTTTGAAATATAGCCAAATTTGTGATCAATATTGGCAGACGCCAAAAGGTTTCGCACATCGGTTTCAAGGGTTGGGCTATTAAAATCAAGCGACGCAGCCGCTGGCAAGTTCATGGGTTGGGCGTCAAACTTGCCCTTATTTCCAATAAGATAGAGCCCGCCAGAAATCGCTAAAAGCAAAAAGGCAGGCGCCAGAAACCCGGCAAAGAGCAGATGCAGATTAATCAGGTTTTTACGAAGCTTTGGGTTTTCCACGGCGTAGTCCTCTTGAATATGACCCCATGAGTGAGTCTTATCCACGCCAATAAACATCTTGCGAATGATTTGCAAGTGCCGTTTAAGGCGACTGTTATTACGATAGCTTAGCCCCTACGGCAGGACAGAACGTCCCGCGTAATGTGCCATTTCACCTAGCTGTTCTTCAATACGCAGAAGCTGGTTATATTTCGCCAACCGGTCTGATCGCGCGAGAGACCCTGTTTTGATTTGCCCGCAATTGGTCGCCACGGCGAGGTCCGCAATAGTGTAATCCGCCGTCTCGCCAGACCGGTGGCTCATCACGGCGGTAAAGCCCGCGCGGTGTGCCAGATCTACGGCGTCGAGCGTCTCGGATAGAGTGCCAATTTGGTTAACCTTCACAAGGATGGAATTGGCCACACCTGTATTGATGCCTTTAGATAGGCGTTTTGGGTTGGTCACAAACAAATCATCACCGACCAATTGGCATTTATGGCCAATGCGGTCTGTTAAAGCGGCCCAACCGTCCCAATCGTCTTCGGCCATACCGTCTTCAATAGAGATAATCGGGAAACGATTTACAAGGTCTTCAAGGTAATCAACAAAGCCGTCAGAAGAAAGCACTTTGCCTTCCCCTTTCATGTCATATTTGCCGTCTCTGTAAAACTCGGTCGAGGCCACATCCATCGCCAGATAGACATCCTCGCCCGGCGTGTAGCCAGCCGCCTCAATGGCCGCCATTATATACTCAAGCGCCACCACGGATGAGGCAAGATTGGGCGCAAAGCCGCCTTCGTCGCCGACATTCGTATTATGACCATCCGCTTTAAGCTTTGCTTTCAATGCATGGAAAATTTCTGCACCACAGCGTAGGGCTTCGCGGAAGCTATTGGCCCCTACAGGCATAATCATAAATTCTTGGACATCGATGGGGTTATCAGCATGTTCACCGCCGTTGATGATATTCATCATCGGCACAGGTAAGACATGCGCATTGGCCCCACCAACATAACGGTAAAGCGGCACGCCTTGGCTATCAGCAACAGCCTTTGCCAGCGCCAGAGACACGCCGAGCATAGCATTAGCACCCAAGCGACCTTTGTTTTCTGTGCCGTCCAGATCAATCAGGATTTGGTCAATACCGCGCTGGTTTTCAGCATCTAAGCCGTAAAGCGTATCAGCGATTTCCGTATTGACGTTTGAAATGGCTTTCATCACGCCCTTACCGAGGTAACGGGCTTTGTCGCCATCGCGCAATTCGACCGCTTCATGCGCGCCTGTGGATGCACCACTTGGTACCGCTGCACGACCAAAAGCCCCATCAGAGAGGCTAATATCAACTTCGAGTGTTGGATTACCGCGACTATCCAGGATTTCCCGGGCGAAAATTGTTTCAATCTCGACCATAGGGGCCTCCCGAATTGTCTGTAACGCTTAAATCTAGTCTTTTGGTGTCAGAACCTGACGGCCACGATATGTGCCGGATTTAAGGTCGATGTGATGTTGACGACGCAACTCACCGCTTGTTTTGTCTTCGACGTAATTCACAGCCGTTAGGGCATCATGCGCGCGGCGTTGGCCACGGCGCGAGTTCGAGATTTTACTCTTTGGGACAGCCATCATAGCCTCCATAATAAAGATAAAACGGCCCAAGGGGTTCAGGCCGTGTGATTTGAGCGGGCAATAGCGGATTTGACGCGGCCTTTCAAGCGGTGTTTTCACGCCTATTGATGCAAAGAGCCGTGAAAATTCAGCTATTCAAGTTAGAGGCAACAATCGATGGAGGAAACCGCCTTGTTTTTACCCATTTTTAGGGGCCATTAACCTAAACTGCATAGATTTGATACACAGGCTACTATAGCCGCGAATGAATAGGATAATTGCTTCTGCGACATGCCGATTACAGCGTGTTTTTCAAACACCTCCTTCTGTGCTCTGCTGCGGCGGGCCTAACGTCCTGTGCCGTTGGCTCTAAACTCTCTGATATTATTGCCAAAGATAAGGCAAAAACATCGGATCCGTCGCAAGTCGTCACGCCGCATCTGGTTAATTCTGGTTATTACAAGACGCAAAAACCCATCGAATCATCTGCGCCAGACAATTCAACCACAAACCACAGTCCATTAAGCTCGCTCCCGCCCGCCCCTAGCTTGCGCCAGCTTAGGCCCAATCCAGACGTACCTGCCGCAAGTTTGGATTTACCGCCTGGACCCTTTCCGGTCGCTATGGCGGAAGCGGATGAGGCCAAACCGCCTTTTGCACCATTGCCAGAACCAGCTTCGCCTTTTCCATATGACAGCGAATATGAGTTTGCGCCCTTAACGCAAGATATAGATCAGCCTCCCGCCGGTGATTATCCCATCGCATTAGCGCGTGCAAAGCCGGCGACGCCGCGATATCTGCCCATAAAAACTGTCCGCTCATCACCCAAGCTAGAGTTTAAATCGAACCTGCCCACGGCCCTTCGACTGGCGCCCGTGACCATCCTAGATGCCAAGGGTCCAGACACTGCGCCAGAACGCCCAAATGCCTTATCCCAAATCGACCCTGGCCTTGTTGAAAAAGGGCATTTCGACAGGCCCCTCATCGGCTATCAGGTCTTGAAAGATGCGGTTGCAGAGCCAATACGCGCAGGCACGCAAACCCTACGCCAAGCCATTGCAGAGAATTACAAGACTAATCCCAGCCTATCGGCAGAGCGCACCCGCCTGCAAGAAACAGACGAAAACTACATCCAAGCTCGCGCCCAAGGTCGCCCAAGCGCCAATGCCAGTGCAGAGCTTGATTACACCCTACGCCGCGTCCCCAGCCAATCACGTTTTGGCCCCGCAGGTTTTACCACCGAAAGCGGGCACCCGCGCGAGGCGTCTGTGCAGATTAGCCAACCCCTCTATCAAGGCGGGCGCATCAAGGCGTTAAAAGACCAAGCCAAATCCGGTATTTTAGCGGCGCGCGAACGGCTGCGCGATGCCGAACAATCCAATGCCTTATCAGCTGCCACAGTTTATACGGACCTGCTGCGTGACAGAGACATTGCCAACATCCGCCGCGAAGATTTGCGCATTGTTATGCGTCTTGAACAGGCCGCCAAGGACCGTTTCGAGACCGGCGTAGGAACGCGTACGGATATTTTCCAAGCAAAAACCCGTGTCGCCAATAGCGAAATAGCCCTCGCAGAATCTGAAGCCCAATTAGCGATCACGCTCGCTAATTATGACCGTATTATCGGCTATCCCCCGCTCAACATCGCCCCAATTCCAGCGTTGAATTTGCCAGAGACTTTGGACGAGGCCTTAAAAATTGCGCACAATAATAATCCACGGTTTCGCGCGTTAGTGCGTGATTTCAACGCCTCTTTTGCGGCTATCAAAGTCGCTGACGCACTCGGCAGTCCGACGGTGGCTTTGACAGGTACGGCCGAAGCAGAGCGCGGACAACTGACGGGGCTAGACAGACGCGACGCGGTGGCCCTCGCCCTGCAAATCAATGTGCCGTTTTATTCAGGCGGTGCGAATAAATCCCGCAAACGCGAAGCCGTGGCCGTCAAAGACCGTATTTATTACGAGGTGCTAGAGACTGAGCGCGCTGTGGAGCAAATCATGGCCGAGCTTTGGGCTGCCAATATTGCCGCACAGCAAAGCTACGCCCAATCTCAAGCCCAAACGCGTTTTGCACAAACCGCCTATGAGGGCGTAAAAGACGAACAACTGTTTGGGCAACGCGATATTTTAGATGTGCTGAACGCCCAGGCAGAGCTACAAAACGCGAAAGCTCAAGAAGCGGTCGCCGCGCGCAATATTCATATCACAGCCTTTCGACTACTGAATACGATGGGCGTTTTTGATGCCTATCACCTCGGCCTGCCCGTCGCGATTTATGATTATGCAGATTACCTTGATGATATCGCCAAGCTTAAATATACAAAGCGCGATGCCAAGACCGTGATTGAAGATTGGGTTGAGCCCGTTTTGGACAGCGAGTATCCAACAGCACCGCCGTTTTAAATCAAACCTAGCTCCATTTGGGCTTATCCTTCACCCGCTTTGCCCCCGCGGGATTTTGCTTTTTCCTCGGCGCGGTGCTTCTCCACAATTTCACGGTAATTGGGTTGGTCGTCATAGCCGCCGCGTGATGAGAAAAAGGTGATGCCCATAAAAAGGAACGCGCTGAGGAAGGCCAAGATAACCCCAATTGTATGGGCGATATAACCGTGACGCGTAATCACATTATCGTCTGAGAAATCAAAAAAGATAAAATAGATACTCGCTGGAATAACAAAAATAAGCGAGATGAACACAACGCGTTTTGCGTTACGTTTGGCGGCATTAATTTTATCAGCTTTCTTGGTCACATACTCTCTCTATCACAATTTATATTTGTTCCATATTTTCATTTGATGTTTTGGAGACGCCCCTAACCCTCATCTCGCCTTACTTTGCCCCGCAAGGCTTTCACTTCTTTACGGCGTTCATTCTTTTTCTTGTTACGGCGCACGGAGCTCATAGACGGACGCGTCGGGCGGCGTTTGGGTTCGATGTAAAGGGCCGCAATCAAGAGCTCTTTTAAACGCTCTAGCGCCTCGTCTTTATTGCGCTCTTGCGTGCGGTGGTTTTGGGCTTTGATAACAATGATGCCGTCTTTGGTAATCCGTTTGTCAGAATAAGCTATTATGCGCGCTTTATGCCCGCCCAAAAGTGTTTCTGAATTTGCTACATCAAAGCGCAAGTGAATGGCGCTGCTGACTTTATTAACGTTCTGCCCGCCCGGCCCCTGCGCGCGTATCGCCGACAGCTCAATCTCGGCCATCGGAATTTTAACGCGGGGTTTGACGGATAAAAACTCCACGGCTTATTGAATAGATAAGGCTGGACTTGATTTTGACAGATCGTCAAAGCGCTTAATGTCGTTTAGCAGCGCCTCAAATTGATCCATGGGAATCATGTTCGGGCCGTCACTCGGGGCATTATCGGGATCAGGATGCGTTTCCATGAATATCGCAGCCACACCGATAGAGGCGGCCGCGCGCGCCAGATGCGGAACAAATTCCCGCTGCCCGCCCGATGTGCCGCCTTGACCGCCGGGTTGTTGCACAGAATGCGTCGCGTCAAAGACAACTGGCGCACCGAAGCCTTTCATAATCGGAAGGCCGCGAAAATCTGTGACCAATGTGTTATAGCCAAAGCTTGCCCCGCGTTCGCAGGCCATGACGTTGCCGTTACCGGCTTCCACGACCTTCGCGAGAACGTTTTTCATATCCCACGGTGCAAGGAACTGGCCCTTTTTGACATTAATAGCTTTGCCCGTTTTGGCCGCCGCGACCAGAAGGTCCGTCTGACGACAGAGGAAAGCCGGGATTTGCAAAATGTCCACGACCTCGCCCACGATCTTGGCTTGTTCTGCCGTATGGGTATCGGTCAAGACAGGCAGGCCAATCTCCGTTTGGATTTCTTTGAAAATATCCATCGCCGCGTCGAGCCCAATGCCGCGCGCGCTATGAATAGAGGTGCGGTTGGCTTTGTCATAACTGGATTTATAAACGATATTGATGCCCGTCCGCGCACCGATGCCCTTTAGGCGTTCAGCCGTCATCAGCGCATGATCACGGGACTCCATTGCGCAAGGGCCCGCAAAAATGGTCAACGGCAATGCATTACCGATTTTATAATGCCCACCCGAAGGCAGGGGCAGAGTGATCACAGAATTTTGTTGGGTCATGGCCATATCCTTTAATTAACGCCGCTTTACCATGGGCGGCAAAAAAATACAGGGTCTAAAACAGCACATAATTGGCGTTATCTACGCTTGAAACGTTGCCGCTCGCGCCTATAGTTACGCCGTAATGACGGGCAAACTGTGCCCGATTGGAGAGAGTTATGGCCGCCGCATCAGTACTTGACTTAATTGGTAACACGCCGCTTCTGCGCCTGAATGAGGCGTCAAAGCTGACGGGCTGTGAAATACTCGGCAAAGCTGAATTTTTAAATCCGGGTCAATCGGTCAAAGACCGCGCAGCGCTGGAGATTATTCGCGCGGCGGAACGCAGCGGCGAGCTCAAGCCCGGAGGCGTGGTCGTCGAAGGGACAGCCGGTAATACGGGTATCGGACTGGCCATGGTGTGTTCAGCCCTTGGTTACCGCTGTAAAATCATTATGCCGCGCACGCAGTCCCAAGAAAAAAAAGATGCGATTAAGCTGCTGGGCGCGGAACTTATCGAGGTGGACGCCGTGCCGTATGCCAACCCCAAAAACTATGTGCGCTATTCCGAAGAGGTCGCCAAAAATACCAAAGACGGCGTTTGGGCCAATCAATTTGATAATACAGCCAATCGCGATGCCCATATCAAAACCACGGGACCAGAGATTTTTGAACAAACCCAAGGCAAGGTCGACGGATTTGTTTGCGCGGTCGGCTCTGGCGGGACGATTGGCGGCGTGTCTATGGCGCTAAAGGCGCGCAACCCGAAAATCATGATTGGCTTGGCGGATCCTTACGGCTCAAAACTTTATGATTATTACCAAAACGGCGAACTAAAGTCCGAAGGTAATTCCGTCACGGAGGGCATTGGCCAAGGGCGCATCACCAAAAACCTTGAAGGGGTCGTGATTGACCGTAGTTATAAAATTGATGACCGAGAGGCCTTAGAGATTGTCTTTGCGCTGAACCAGCTAGAAGGCATCTGCCTTGGCGGCTCATCTGGGATCAATATTGCAGGCGCCATTCATCTCGCGCGCGAGCTAGGCCCCGGCCATACGATTGTGACAATCCTGTGTGATTACGGGCAGCGCTACCAAAGCAAGATTTACAATCCAGAGTTCCTGCGTGAAAAAGGCCTGCCGGTCCCGAGTTGGATATGCTAGCTACCGAGACATCATCAGACGCGCCGCTTTTAGTAGACGCCGCTTGGCTTGCGGACACCATAGGCCGTGTCATTCCGATTGACGGAACATGGTCGATGCCAAACGATACAGCCAGCTTGCCAAACGGGTTTATCCCGGGGTCGCGCGTTTTTGATTTAGACACCGTCGCGACGCCTCACCCAACGCTTAATCATATGCTGCCAGATGCGAAAACCTTCGCCCAAACCGTAGGCGATATGGGTGTGAGTGCGGAAGACCATGTGGTCGTCTATGACCGCCATGGTGTGTTCTCAAGCCCGCGCCTGTGGTGGACCTTTAAGATGTTCGGCCATGCCAAAGTCAGTGTTCTGAACGGCGGCTTGCCCGCGTGGATAGCCGCCGGGCATAGCGTCGAGAAAGCCGTAACGGATGGCAAAGCGGTGACATATGTCCCGTCAAAACCACTTGCCAAAGTCGTGAGCAAAGCCGAGGTCTTGGCCGCGCTTGGCACTGACGCCCAAATCATCGATGCTCGCCCACCGGGGCGCTTTGACGCCACATCGCCTGAGCCGCGCGCAGAATTACGCGGCGGTCATATGCCAGGCGCGAACAATGTGCCCTTTGGCTCACTACGCACCGCTGACAGCCATTTCAAAGACATTGAAGCCTTGATAGAGGCCTTCGCAAGCGTTGACCCTGACGCGCCTATTATCACCTCTTGCGGCTCTGGCATTACGGCGGCGGGACTGGCCTTTGTGCTAGCGATGTTGGGCGCAGATGACGTCTCCGTTTATGACGGCAGTTGGGCGGAATGGGGCGCGGATAGTGACGTACCGATTGTGGGGTCTTAAGATGAAAAACGATACGCAGCGCGAGACATTATTCACCCATATAGGACGTCCCGCCTTAGGCGAAGGCACGCCCGTAAACCCCGATATCACGCGCGCTTCGACCCTATTATTTGACCGCGCGGAAGACCTTTATACGACGAAAAAGCGCAGCTATGGCCGTCACGGCAGCGGCGTGCATGACGCGCTAAAAGAGGCGTTTAAGCTGCTGGAGGGCGGGGCGGGCACCAGCCTTGCGCCGAGCGGTCTGGCCGCTTGCACGCTGCCGATACTGGCCAATGTCAAAGCGGGTGATCATGTACTGCTAACGGATAGTAGCTACGGTCCGACGCGCTATTTCTGCCAAGGGTATCTGAGTAAAATGGGCGTTAAAACGACGCTGTATGATCCGCATATTGGGACGGGCATTGACGCTCTTATCCAAGATAATACCAGCGTGATTATTCTTAAATCGCCTGGTTCCTTGACCTTTGAAGTTCAAGACATTCCTGCGATTACCAAAGTCGCTAAAGCGCGCGGCGTGACGACCATAATCGATAACACATGGTCAGGCGGCATCACGCTTAACCCGCTAGCGCTTGGCGTGGATATCTCTTGCCATGCCGCAACAAAATATTTTGGCGGACATAGTGACGTTATGTTTGGTGCGACCGTGTCAGCAACACAGGCCATGGCCGACAAGGTTTCGGATACGGCCAAATATCTGGGCTATGCCAGTTCGCCCGATGATGCCTATCAAATCCTGCGCGGATTTCGCACGGTCATGCAGCGCTTTCGGCACTCCGAAAGCTCTGCGTTGCAACTCGCGACATGGCTATCAGACCAGCCGCAAGTCGCGCGCGTGTTGCACCCTGCCCTGCCAGAGCATCCTGATCACAGCTTGTGGAAACGCGATTTCACAGGGGGTGCGTGCCTCTTTGGCGTGGTGTTAAATCCCACGTCACCTCGCAAAGTCGAAGCCTTTATCAATGCACTGCAACTCTTTGGGATTGGCTATAGCTACGGCGGATATGAGAGCCTTGCGATACAATGCGACCCACAATTAAAGCGGGTTCACGGCGCTTACGGGGCCAAGAAATTTGACGGCCCGCTCGTGCGCTTTGCTTGCGGGTTAGAGGCAGCCGATGACCTGCAAGCCGACATCGCCCAAGCCCTTCATGTTTTATGAGCCGCGCCGCCGCAGCGTCAAAACGGCCGTGGTATAAAATGAAACGCGTCTGGTTTTTAATCATTATTGCATTGTGTATTGCGGCGCTTAACGCCTGTTCTTCGACGCGCGTTTTGATGCAAACCGCAGATAATAAACCCAGTGCCAAGCGCACGGCCGCCCCAGCCATTGATGTTAGCACCTTTGATACCGCCGCCGTAAAGCAAGCGCTGCAGACAGAAGTTTACGGCCCTATCCCGTCCTTGGGGACTGTCACTATATCCGACCGCCGCGTGATAAATGAGTCCGTGCTGAACGGTCTTGCCACCTTAGAAGAACTGACGCTCACCGTTGCGCCTGATTTTGGCGATGGCCCCCAAAGTGAGGACAGCTTTATCATGGTACTGCTGTCCCCTAATGACGCTGACGGCCCCGTGCCTGTTATTATGATGGAAACCTTCTGCCCCAATCACGACACCATTCCCCTGCCTGGTATTACTAAACCCACGGGTGATTATTTCAGCTGTGACGGCGACGGTATGATGAGTAGCGTTTTTGGCTTTTTTTTCGGGCGTTATATTACCACCCCGCCCATAGAGGACATCCTTGGTCGCGGCTACGCGCTGGCCACGACCTATAGCAGCAGCTATGTGCCTGACCGCGCCTCTACTGCCTTGCCGCTACTACGCGGGCGATATAACAATGCGCGCGCCATTGGCATGTGGGCGTATCAGTTTTCGGCTATGTCGCATGCGCTTAAATCTGATGTGCGTTTTAATAAAACCGTTGCCTACGGCCATTCACGATACGGGAAATCAGCCCTCTTTGCTGCCGCTTTTGATGACACAATCGACGGCGTCATTGCCCATCAGTCGGGTACGGGCGGCGCGTCATTATCCAAAGGCAAACCCGGCGAAACCGTCGCGCAAATCACGGAAGGCTATCCGCATTGGTTTACAGCAAGTTATACTGAGGACACCCTGACCATTGACCAACACCATTTGCTCGCCCTCATCGCGCCGCGTCCAATCCTGCTCGGCAATGCGCGGCGTGATGTTTGGTCAGACCCCGAAGGCGCGTTCCTTGCCGCAAAAGCCGCGACCCCTGTTTACAAGGCCAAAGGCGGCAAAGGCCTGAGCGCGACGAAACTTGGTGATTTCAAACCCGCTGATTCTATTGCTTATTGGATTCGCCCTGGCACCCACGGCGTCGTCAAAGAAGACTGGCCCGGGTTTCTCGCATTTATGGACGCGCATTTTGGAGATTAATTCTGCGAGGTTTCGCCGATATTATTTAACTGTCACTTCCAAATTCATCTTTGGATGAATGGCGCATTGCACATTATATATGCCTGGCGTGTCAAACGTCACAACAGCCTGTTCGCCCTCGTCCATAGACCCTGAATCAAATTCAAGTGCCTCTGAGTCGATAAAAGCGTGATGCAGAAAAATATCATCATTGACAATTTTCAAACTTTCGCCCGTTTTAATATCAATCTTGCCGGGTGCATAGGTTCGGTTTTTTTGGGAAATAACATGCTCAGTTTTTGACTGCGCTAAAACGCCAATTGGATAGAAAATTGCTGCCACTAACAGCGCCTTTGGCCAAATTGATAGAGATGTCTTTTTCTTTGCGGTGTGTGTCATGGCTCAAGGGTTACTCTGTTGACGTTGAGATTGCATTAAAGCCGGCAAAACAATGCGAACGACTGTGCCGTGTCCAACTTTTGATCGAATAAAAATTCGACCCTTATGCGGCGTTAGAATTTGTTTAACGATAGACAGCCCCAATCCCACGCCGTCATATTTGCGCGTGAAACCACTATCGACCTGAACAAACGGTTCCATGATGCGGTCTAAATCAGCTTTGTCGATGCCAATACCGCTGTCGATGACATCTAAACACACAGCATTCTTATCGTTTGTGGTAAGGGCCACCCGAACGCGGCCATTGTCACGGTTATATTTTATCGCATTCGATAGAAGATTCAGTAAAAGCTGCTGCAACCGTAATTCGTCCCCATAAACAGGAATAGGCTGAACTGGGGCTTTCCATAGCAATTGCACATTATTTTTTTCAGCCTCGCTGGCGATTGTTTTCATGCAGAAATTGACAACATCCGCCATTTCAACAGGCTTCAAATCCATATTTAAATTATCCGCCGCATTCCCATCGGCAACGCTAAGCACGTCTTTTACAATATTCAGAAGATGTGCGCCGCTTTGGGAAATCAAGCCCGCCATTTCAGCATGATCAGGATGCTTTCCTTCTTGGTCATAATGGCTTTTGATAATATCAGAAAACCCAATCACGGCGTTAAGAGGTGTCCGTAATTCGTGGCTCATCGCGGCTAGAAATAATGTTTTGGCCTTATCAGCAGCTTCAGCAGCTTCTTTGGCTTCTAGTAAGTTTTGCGACCGGATTTTGGCTTCTGTTATGTCGCTCCAGATGAATAATCGTCCGCCTTCTTGTGTCTTGGACGCTGACACGCGGGCCC
Source organism: Fretibacter rubidus (assembly GCF_041429785.1). Lineage (GTDB taxonomy): Bacteria > Pseudomonadota > Alphaproteobacteria > Caulobacterales > Maricaulaceae > Fretibacter > Fretibacter rubidus. Next base: position 992,835 of record NZ_CP163423.1, on the reverse strand, counting down.
AACGACCGTCATTGAACTTAATTTCACGGCGCTCACTGTTAAACTGGCATGGCTCATTCAGCGGTGCGCCGGTTTCATCAAAATAGTTGCTAAAGGGCCGTTGGATAAGATCAAAGTCAGCAAGCGCGGGAAACATCTGACCAATTTGGGGGTTGGACACAATGATGACACCGCCTGTATCGGTCAGCAAAATCGCGTCACGTGAGTTTGTCACGGAATCAGATAAACGGTGTTGAGCCAAAGCCCGTAAGTTTTGTTCTTGGCCCATACGGTCACGAATATTGCGCTGCATGGATGACATTGTTTTGAGTAAGACACCCGTTTCGTCATCACCCCCTGGTGGAATATCAACATTGAAATCGCCCGCAGAAATCTTACGCGCCGCAGCCGCAGCCGCTTTTAACGGCGCAATAATCGTCACAGAAATCCACGCAGAAAGTAATAAAGTAAGGGTCAAAGCCGCTATACCCGCCCAAAGGTTGTACTTTTTAATCTCGTCCATACGCGCAATGGCCGCTTCGCGGGCGAGGAAGCTTTGGCCCGTTTGTAACTCCACAATAATGTCTAGTTGCTGCTCTATTATGTCAGCATGGGTTTGCGCTTTCGTGATTGATGCAGCACTCACAGTGCTACCTGCGGGCAGCATAATCTGTTCCCATTGGGCGAGCTCTGTCTCAATAACTTTGAAAAACGGCACCGCTTTGGGTGCGATAGAACGGTCTTGGCTGACCTTTAGATCAGCCTTAAACCGTGACAGCAGCGGCGTAATAGACGCAGGGTCAATGGTTTGCTGCTCGGCACCCGTTTGCAACTGTTCGATAACGTCAATCTCAAGCTGACTAAACACTTGCCCCGCAGAGCGCGCAAAATTAATCGCCATTAGAGGACGGTCAAATGTATCCTCCACTACAGCCCCAGCATTACTGGTCGACACATAGGCGTAGCCGCCCAAGCCCAAAATAATCATAGCCATCGCGAGAAAGCCAAAAAACAATTTGGCTTTTACTGAGATCAGAACTTTGAAAATATTGCCGATCATGGGGCCTAACGCGACCGTCCCACAACATCATCATGCATCGGCGCTAGGATTGCCAGAAGCTGATTTTGAGTTCGAAACGGCACATTATTATCCCGCATTGCTTTTTGCATATTTTCGACCAGCGCATTAAAATGCATCGAATTAAGGTTCAATCCGCGGTGAGAGCGTTCCATGGTTTGACCTGAGTATTCACAGGGCCCATCTGTCAAATCGCAAATTTGCTCGATCAACAGGGTCTCGACCCGTTTCACATTAGAATTATCAAAGGTATGGGCGATACGCGAATCAGATAGCGTGTAATCCAAAGTGCCTTGAACGATTTTTGTAACACCTTGATTGCCGCCAAGCATGTCATAAAGCGTTGACGACGACGCGGTTGGCGACATTGTCTGGCACCCGCTTATCACCGCAACAGTGGTCATAAGAACCACAAATTTAACCGTCGATTTAAGACCATATTTCATTTTAGAAGCCCACTTGAATTGAGCCGTAGACACCGCTTTGCTTACCCTGCAAAGCGACCTCTCCGACATCGACATAGGCCGCAGTTAGGGACAGATTTTTGTTGGGGAAATAAGCGATATAGGCCGCCTTTGCGTCTTGTTCTTTGGCAAACCCAAGATTATCGGGCTTTGTGCGGTAATCTGCCCCAAGCACAACATTACGCGATACCATATAGGCAGCCGACCCTTCAAACTGGACGGCGTAATCGTCATTCTGATCCCCGCCAAAGCCCAATAACCCCATCTGATTGGCCTTTGTCCCGCGCAAGGTCGCGCTCAGTAGTAAGTTTTTATCAAGTAACAGCTTGGTCGCAGACACATAAACATCGAGTCCGTCATCATCCTTTGCGCCTAATGCACCAAGCAAAGCAGGATCAGATGCTTTTTTATATTGCGCCCCGACCGAAATTTGCGGCGTCCAGCGGTCTTGATCATAGACGGCGTCACCGACAACACGGACCTTGGCTCCAATGATGTCTTGCTCAAAGCTATATCCACGGCGCAGACCCAGAGCGGGGCCCGTATCGCCCGTATCAAATTTTTGCTTAGCATAAGAAAATTCGACCCGGTTGCTTATCCCAGTGGATGCGCCGATTGACTCCAGGGTGAAATCTGGAAGGTCTGCACGTGTGTAGAACGCGTTAGCCCCATATGACCCTTCGGTCCCATAGCCAGTAATCAAAGCCCAAGGCGCTAATCCCGCACCGCCCGCGCCTTCGACTTGCGAAACCCCGCCTGTCGCAAGCAAACGCCCGCTATCAGCCGCATCAAAAGCAGCACAGGATGACAAACCCATCACCGTAATAGATATAAGTGCAATAACTCTCAAAACCGTATCATCCATCCCACACTTTAAAGGGTCAAAGTACGGGAGCTTTGTTAAAATATCTTTGAAATCTGCAGCTGTTATAACCTGTGGTGAATCCAAGGTTAATTGCAATGAGGGGAAGCATCGCGACTGACTGAGAATGCATCAAGAGGCGAGGAAGGAGCGTAGCGACTGACCGGGAATGTCTTATGAGGCGAGGAAGGAGCGTAGCGACTAACCGGGAATGTTTCAGGAGGCGCCCCCCTAATGGACCTCTATCCAGACCGCAGACATGGCGTGTCTCTTTTCCGGGTTCAAAAAACCTACCGCCCTCGCTGCGCTCTCGCGGTTTTTTGATGACAAGAGGCGAGGAAGGAGCGTAGCGACTGACCGGGAATGTAAAAAGACCCAGACCCAGCAGGACTCGAACCTGCAACCTGCCGCTTAGAAGGCGGCTGCTCTATCCAGTTGAGCTATAGGTCCTCGGGGTGTTCAAGGATTAGGGCGCGTCCCTAATCTATCCTTATTAATGTGTCCAAGGATGTTTACGGTCATAAGCGAAATTTTCCGCATAGCTGCGGCTAACACGTTTGGTCACTTTGGGTTTTTCCACGCGGTGCGGGATATTATTGGCTTTCGCATAGGCCACTGCATCTTCGACCGTATCAAACTCAAGCTCTAGCTGACTGAGTGTATTGGTTGAACGCGTTGTCCCCGTTAGCGGGTCAATCACAAGCGGTCTTTTGTTGTCAAATTCAATCACCCATTTATGCGTATTGGCGCGACCCGATGTGGTCGTCGATGGAGCTGGTTGATAGATACGGGCAAACATGAGCAACCTTATCGTGAAATCATTACGAGCCGCTTAGTAGAACGTCATCGCGGTGCTGTAAATGTTTGATATGCGGTGCACGGTAGATTTGCGCTCGCTGCGTGCTTATGGCTCGCGGTTAAAGGCGTTATTAAGCAGGCTTTTGACCTCGGCCAAGGATTGCTGCGGACGTTCCAGCCTTTGGGCGGCGTTGCGAATGGCCTCATTCTGCATCACTGCCTGGCGCAAACCCGTGGGCTGTGCGGCTGCGCGCTCGGCTGCTAAGCGCTGCATATGTGCGCGCGGATCTGAGGCGGCATTGGGCGTTGCGGATTGGGTAGCTGCGGGACGACGAACACCAGACGGTGTTGTTGCGTCATCATCGCGTTGCAAAGAGCGTGAGCGCCATTGATCAAAGACTTTATCCATAAATTCGGGCGTACAATCTGCCCCGGCCCATAATTCTGTAAACGACGCGGACGAGCTATGTGGACGGTATTGTTCTGGCAAGGTGTTAAGCACAACCCGCATCGGCAAGTTCACCGATTCGCCAAACACCATAGTCTCTGCCGTACCAAGGGACGGCAAGAACGACAGTAACTCAGCCGCTCCGTCAGGGACCGCCGCGCGTACAAAGTTTTGGTCCAACTCATTAGACAGACGCATAGAGAATATGGTCGAACATTGTGACAGCGTGGACGGCTCTAGCTCGGATGGGCGTTGCGATACAATCGCCAGCGACACACCATATTTACGGCCTTCTTTGGCGATGCGTGAAATGGCCCGGCGGGTAGAATGAAAGCCGAGGCTTTTATCTGCAGGAATATAACGGTGAGCTTCTTCGCAAACCAGCAAGATTGGAATTTTACGTTCTGACCACATGGCAAGCTCAAAAGCGAGACGGCTGACAACGGCCACAACAATATTAAGCGCTTCGGACGGAATACCAGAGAAATCAAGAATAGAGATGGGCTTGCCCATGACAGGAATACGGAAAATACGACCGACGATATTGGCAATCGTGTCAGGCGACGCTTGGTTACGAAATACAAATTGATAACGCGGGTCAGAAATCAGACCCTCGATACGGCGCTTTAGACGCTTAAACGGGCCAAGGTTGCTACTATTTTCTAGCTTGCCCATATTGTGATCGATCAGTTTTAGAACGTCGCGAATACGGTAAGGCACGGGACTATCGAGCGAAATATGGCTGGCGATACGGTGCAGGCTTTTCTCAATATCATCAAACTTGGCTTGGCTGGACACATCGCCATTTTCGCGTGACGCTTCAAATAGGCGTTTGGCTTTCAAAATAGCGTCATTGAGAACTTCTTGCTCTTCGCGTGCTTGATCCAACACGTCAGAGGTCAAAAGCTCGCATGTTTCCTCAAAGTTGAACATCCAAAGCGGAATATCCAGTGTGTTGGGGCGAATAACTTCGGCCAAATTACCAAAGCTTTTGGAATATTCATTATGCGGATCAAACAGCACCACATGAGCGGTTGGACTATTTTTCAAAATCGCCTGCAAAACCAACGCCACAGTACAGGACTTACCAGAGCCCGTAGAGCCAATAATCGCAAAGTGCTTGGACAGCAGATCATCGATACGCACTTGAGCGACAATATTATTGTCTTGTTGCAGACGACCAACCTCAATACAGCGCGCTTTTTCGGTGCTAAAGATTAGTTTCAAGTCCTGCGGCGACATATTGTAGACGGGCTCGTTTAAAACGGGGAAACTACGCACGCCGCGGTAAAAGCGGGTCTCACGCGTGGTTGGGTTTGTCGTAATCTCGCCGAGAATATCAAGCCGCGCTAGACAGCCATCACCGAGGCCTTCTTCATCAGGACTGCCGATTTTAAGAGAGCTGACCATCGCGACGACAATAGAATTACTGGTGATGATTTTAAGCACCGTGCCAAGCTGCGCCATGGCCAGTTGGTTATTACGGATAACCTGCTTATTGACCGATACCATCGCCATGGAAGACCCAACAGAGAGAATACGGCCAATTTCGATACGCTGATAGGGCGGTGCAGACGCCGCTGCACGCTGTCCAGCGGGCGCTGTGACAGTTTTCTGGCTTGGGCGTGCTACTGCACTCCGCTGTCCCCTGTTATCAATAGATGTGGTTGTCATTCACCGCCGATCCCAATTTAGGACTGTCTAGCAGTGTATAGTTATCAAAGACTTACTAAGGATGCAGAAGGCTGGACACAGCAGTCAGTGTTATCTGACGCCAGTTTTCGCCCTAAAGCAATCAAGGCATACGCTTTTTTGGCCAAAAACAAGAGACATTCCATGGTCGGGGTAGCAAGATTCGAACTTGCGACCCCCTGTTCCCAAAACAGGTGCGCTACCAGGCTGCGCTATACCCCGACACGGAATTTGAGCTTCATAGACGAAAGGGCGCGTGTTGCAAGACCCTAGTTGTCATTTACCGCATTTTCTGTGCCAAAAAATTCATGGGCGACAAGGTCACCAGGCTTAATGCCCAAATCCATCGACCGTCCCGCCGCTAGCTCTAGCACAGCAGCAATTGGCGCCTCTGATGACGCGCTACGAAGCGTGTAAGGTTGCGCATTATGTTCAATCTTTAGGATACGGCCATTGCTGCGCACAAAGATGATATCAAGCGGGCTTGGCGTGTTTTTCATCCAAATTGTCGCGACTTTGGGCCGTTCAAATTCAAACAACATGCCCGTGTCCAGCGGTATCTCTTCGCGCCACATATAACCGCGCGCTTGTTTTTCCAGCGTATCCGCAATCTCGACCATGAAGGTCTGCGGGCCTGTTTCGGCCAAAATTGTCAAAGGCTCGCTTGGGCCCATATCTAGCGGGGGTGGGGCTTCGCCGTTTTGTGACGCTGGGCTTTGCGCGAAAGCCGCACCGAAAACCATAAAGACCAAGGCCGCAGCCATAAGTGATTTTTTGATAATATCCATAAGCGCTGTGTAGCTAAGACAGGCCGTCTCGCCAAGCGGTTTCGTCATAGATAAGGGGAAAATCACCAGTGGCAGTCCCTAGGGGAATCGAACCCCTCTTTCCAGGTTGAAAACCTGGCGTCCTAACCGATAGACGAAGGGACCGCGTCTGGTGTGCGCGTCATATAGAATTGCTTTTGTAAGCTTTCAAGCGAGAAATGCGCATATCAGCCAAATAATTCACCTTTGTCGCAGCTGAATTGCCCTATGATGGCTCGGCGACGGCTAAATCTTCGACATTCAGGTCAATTCGCACGCGACCTTTCCAAATATCTTCGCGAATCCGCCCTAAAACATGCACGCGCGGCGGATTGGGCGCCAGCAGTAGCGAGTCTAACCCCATTTCCTCAGCGCGGAAACAGATACCCGATACACGCTGCCCACCAGAATCAGAAAAACTACACCGCACATGGCCGCCGCGCACGCGCTCGGCATAGGCCACAGTCATATCAGGCAAGACGAATCGCGGTTGCGGATGCCCCGCACCGTATGGCCCAACCGCTTTCATCCGCGCGATAAGCTCTGGCGTGGCGGCAGAGGGCTTGACGGCAGCATCGACTTTAAGCGACAGGTTTTTGCGTGCCTCGGCCACTTGGTCTTTCAACGCAGCATCAAGGAAATCATAGAGCGCGGGAATTTTATCGGCCTCGACAGTCAAGCCGCCCGCCATGGGATGCCCCCCGCCCGATGTTAACAAACCCGCCTCTTTTGCTTGCGTAATCGCAGCGCCAAGGTTGGCCCCAGCCATTGACCGACCCGATCCCTTGCCGATGCCGTCTGCGTTCACCCCAATCACAATGGCAGGACGGTCAAAGCGGTCCTTTAGGCGGCCCGCGACAATACCAATAACGCCAGGATGCCAGCCGTCCATCGACACTAATGTCAGCGCGCGGTCATCTGGCAGAGCTTGCGCCTTCGTTAGCGCCTCGTCCAGCATCGCAGCTTGCAGGGCTTTGCGCTCTGTATTGACGCGGTCAAGCTCTGACGCACTGGCATAAGCGAGCTGCGCGTTTTCCGTCGATAGCATTTCTGCGCCCATATCCGCGCGCCCAATACGTCCGCCTGCATTGATACGCGGACCCAAAATAAAGCCGCCGTGATAGGTCGTATAGGGTGGTTCCGCTCCCGCCACATCCGCGAGCGCATTAATCCCAAGATGAGTGGATTTGGACAACACGTGCAGCCCTTGGGCGACGATAGCGCGGTTAAGTCCCGTCAGCGGGACAACATCGCAAATCGTCCCAAGTGCCGCCAAATCCAGCAAATTTAACAAGTTCGGCCCCTCACCCAGACCTTGCACGCGCGCTTCGCGGTTTAACGCCACGAGCAGCATAAAGGTTACACCAGCCGCCGCGAGATGCCCTAGACCTGATGTATCGTCATCTCGGTTGGGATTAACCAGCGCCAAAGCTGGCGGATGATCACCGTGCATCATATGGTGGTCAATCACGACGACTGGCAAGTCAATATTGGCGGCTTCCATCAGGGCGCTATGGGCGGCAGCCCCGCAATCGACCGTGATAACCAAGTCATTACCGTCTGATTTTAAGCTACGAAACGCCTCTGCCGTGGGGCCGTAACCTTCTTCCACGCGGTCAGGGACATAAAGCCCGAACGTTGCCCCGAAATGTCGGGCCCAACGGATAAGTTGGGCGGCTGATGTTCCGCCGTCGACATCGTAATCCGCAAAGACTGTGATTGTCTGCCCCGCTTTCACCGCGCTTACAATGGCGTTGGCGGCTTTGTCCATATCAGCGAGGCTCGACGGATTGGGTAAATAATCCCGCAATGTTGGGGCAAGGAACTTTGCCGCCTCTTCTGGGCTAACGCCGCGACCCACCAGTAGTCTTGCGGTTAAGTCATCGACAGATGCGCGCGCGACCATTTCGGACACCGCGTCGTCATCCCCGCACCGCCATTGCCACGCTAGACCGCGCGCAGAGCGCTGCACGCCGTAACAATATGGCAGGCCGTCATCCACAATCAGACGGGTCTATCAGATTTAAGACGCTGCACAGAACCATCGACAGAATTCATAATTAAACTGTCGGTATAAACGCGCCCCTGTTGGAAACGCACGCCATCCAAAAGCGAACCTTGAGTGACTCCTGTCGCCACAAAAATCGTGGGGCCAGAGGCCAGACCAGATAGGTCATATTTCTTTTCCAAATTATCAATGCCGACACGGCGCGCGCGCGCAACCTCGTCATCGCTGCGAAACGTCAAACGGCCTTGCATTTGCCCGCCGACACAGCGAAGCGCTGCCGCCGCCAAGACACCTTCGGGCGCACCGCCAGAGCCGATATACATATCAATGCCTGTATCCAGATTAGTTGTGTTAATCACGCCTTGAACATCCCCGTCAGAAATAAGCGCGACGCGGGCTTCAATATCGCGCAAACTCGCAATCAAATCACCATGCCGCGCACGGTCCAGCACACAAACCGTAATATCGCTGGGCGAGACCCCTTTGGCATCCGCAAGGGCTTTGACGTTGTCAGCGGGGGATTTATCCAAATCGACAAGACCGTCTTTATAGCCCGGACCAATCGCAATTTTATCCATATAGACATCAGGCGCATATAAAAGCCCGCCGCGCGGAGCAAAGGCCATAACCGCAAGCGCATTGGCCATGGCTTTAGCCGTCAGTGTTGTGCCCTCTAGCGGGTCAAGCGCAATATCGATTTCAGGGCCTTTGCCCTTGCCGACCTCTTCCCCGATATAAAGCATAGGCGCTTCGTCGCGCTCGCCTTCGCCGATAACCACGCGACCACGAATTGTCATCGTATTCAGCCCAGAGCGCAGCGCATCAACAGCCGCTTGATCAGCGGCCTTTTCATCACCACGCCCAACCCAGTCAGCGGCCGCAATGGCGGCTTTTTCAGTTGATAGAGCCGCGTTCAGAGCCAGCGCTGCGTCAAATCCCATTACTTTGGCCATATCAGTCTCTTGTTTTTTATAACCGAGCCTGGCCCGTATCATGATGAAGGCGTGGGTCTATTGCGCGGCGTCTCTGGCGGCAAGTAAAAACCCTTTAATATTCCGCGCGGCTTGGCGGATACGCTGCTCGTTCTCAACAAGGGCGATGCGAACATAGCCTTCGCCGTGTTCACCAAAACCATTTCCGGGCGATACAGCGACACCGGCCTCACTCATCAGACGTTTGCAAAACTCGACAGAGCCTAAATGCTCAAACCCTTTGGGCAATGGAGCCCATGTAAACATAGAGGCCTCTGGTTTGGGGACGTCCCAGCCAGCGCGCGCAAAGCTATCGACCAGCACATCACGGCGCGCGCGGTAAATGGCGCGCGCGTGTTCAACGCAGTCTTGCGGCCCGTCCAGCGCCGCACAAGCCGCGACTTGAATGGGGGTGAAAGCCCCGTAATCCAAGTAGGATTTCACGCGTGCTAGTGCCGCCACCAAAGTCTTATTGCCAACCGCAAAGCCCATACGCCAGCCCGCCATTGAATAAGTCTTGGACAGCGATGTGGTCTCGATAATCATGCAATCTTTCGCGCCCTCAATCTCGAAAATTGAATGGGGCGGTTCGCCAAAGTAAATCTCTGAATAGGCCAAATCAGACAGAATGATAATGTTATCGCGCTTAGCGATGTCCACAATCTCTTGATAAAATGACAGGTCACAAACCTCGCCCGTGGGGTTGGACGGAAAGCAGACCACAATCGCCAGCGGCGGTTTGTCAGCAGCCTCTAGCGCGGCCTTCACACCCGCCAGATAGTCTTCGGCTGTAATTGCGGGGATGCCTTTAATTTTGGCTCCTGCGATAATAAAGCCGTAGGCATGCAGCGGATAAGACGGGTCAGGGGCGAAAATGACGTCACCAGGGGCCGTAATCGCCTGCGCTAAATTCGCAAAGCCTTCCTTTGATCCGATCGTGGCGACAATCTCATTGGATGGGTCCAAATCCACATCAAAACGACGTTTGTAATAGCGCGCGCAAGCTTGGCGCAGCCCCATAATCCCGCGCGACACAGAATAGCCCGTTGTACGCGGTTTTTGCACCGTCTCGACCAGCTTATCAATCACGTGTTGCGGCGTGGGAAGGTCAGGATTACCAAACCCAAAATCAATAATATCCATGCCGCCTGCACGCAATTCGGCTTTTAGCTTATTCACCTCTGCAAAGACATAAGGCGGCAAGCGTTTGATACGGTAAAATTCTTCGCGTTCGGAATTCATGAGGTAACCTTCAATGCGTCTTATTGCGGATCATCAAGTTTATAGCGGCGGATTTGCGCCTTTAAGCGCTCGACCTCGGCGTCAACTTCGGCCTCTGTCATGGCAGAGGAGCCGTCTTTGGGTATAGAGAGCGCTGCGCGTTTTTGAATAAGGTCACGCGCTGCCGCGTCCCATTCCGCCGCAGACCGAATATCCTCTGGCCGTGTTGGGGCGAGGCCCACATCTGGGAAGCCTTCAACCAACTTTGCTGCCGCCTCACGAAATTCAGGCAAACGCATAAAATCGATATTTGGCATTTTGACAGTCGAACAGGCCGATAGCGCGAGTCCAGCACACAACACGACTAATGTCTTAATTCTATGACCTTTTAATACCAACATGGGCGACCTCTGATTCATCAACCCGTTTACCATGCGGCAAAGCGCTGCGTAAATCATCTAAAATTATGGAAAAATAGGCTGTACGTGCAGACCCAATGTTTCGTCCCAGCCTTGCGTTGCGTTATAATTTTGCACCGCTTGGCCAGAAGAGCCCTTAGTCAGATTATCAATGACTGAGATTATAATAGCGCGGCCGGGCACGCGGTCAGCAAATATACCGATACGGCAATGGTTTGACGCGCGAATATGACGGGTCTGCGGTGCCGCGCCCGCTGCCTCTATATGCACAAACGGCTCATCATCATAGGCGGCGTGATAGGCAGCGCGCAGGTCGTCTACGCTCTGCCCGTCGGTCAAGGTCACATAACACGTTGCAATCATACCGCGGTTCATCGGGATAAGATGCGGGGTAAAACTGACCATTGTCTCCTTACCGCTACTGCGGGTCAGGATTTGGTCAATTTCAGGCGCGTGACGGTGGGTGCCTACGCCGTATGCGTGGGCCCCGTCCGACAGTTCAGAAAAAGCCAGCGATTGCAGAGCTTTGCGCCCTGCCCCTGTGACGCCAGATTTCGCGTCAATGATAATATTATCCGTTGATATTAGACCCGCATTTATTCCGGGCAGTAGCGCAAGTAAGCTACATGTCGGGTAGCATCCTGGACAGGCCACAAGCTTGGCCCCGCGCAGCTCATGACGCGCAAATTCGGTTAGCCCGTAAACAGCCGTGCCTAGCAATCCTTGATGGTCGTGACTTCGGCCATATGTTTTGGCGTAAAGGTCGGGATCGCGCAGGCGAAAATCGGCGGACAAATCGATGACTGTGTCAACTTTATCCGCAATGGTCGCTATCGTATCTTGAGACGCGCCGTGGGGCAGACACGCAAAGACGACATCGACGTCCGCCCAATCAACATCACCCGCGGTTACAACATCGGGCAAGTCCAAATGGGCCGTGCTAGGGTAGATGTCGGCGTAACGCTCGCCCGCGCGGCTGTGCCCTGTTAATGCGGTGAGGCGCAGCTTCGGATGGCCCGTGATCAATCGCACAGCCTCTGCCCCTGTATAGCCAGAAGCCCCTAATATCACGGCGTTTTTCATGACCCTATCCCCTCAAATAAAAAGGCGCCTCGGTTTCCCGAAGCGCCTGAAATATAAAACCAAATGGTTGATATAGCTTTAGCGTTTCGAGAACTGGAAGCTCTTACGGGCTTTCGCCTTACCGTATTTCTTACGTTCCACAACGCGGCTATCGCGTGTGATAAAGCCAGCGGCTTTCAGTGGGGCACGCAAAATCGGCTCGTAATATGTCAGCGCTTTGGTGATGCCGTGACGCACAGCACCGGCTTGGCCAGATAGTCCGCCGCCTTTGACGGTACAGACAACATCGTAACCATCAACACGGTCAGCAACCTCGAACGCTTGCGCGATAATCAGGCGCAAAACGGGACGGGCAAAATAAACCTCTTGATCGCGGCCATTGACCGTGATTTTGCCGTTACCGGGTTTGATCCAAACGCGGGCAATAGAGTTTTTACGCTTACCTGTTGCATAGGCACGACCGTGAGAGTCAATCTTTGGCTCTGGAAGGGGCGCAGCCTCAGCAGCAGGCGTTCCGTCAGCGGCAGGTGTTGTGCCGCTAATGACGTTTTTCAAATCAGCGAGTGTTTGTTGTTCAGCCATGATTATGCGCCTTTCGTGTTCTTAGGAGACATTGATTTAAAATCAATGACTTCAGGCGATTGCGGCGCATGGGGATGCTCTGCACCCGCATAAACGCGAAGGTTTGAAAGCTGTTGGCGGGCCAATGGGCTTTCTTTCGGGAGCATACGCTGCACAGCTTTACGCAGCACGCGTTCCGGGAAACGACCGTCGAGGATTTTATCCGCTGTACGTTCTTTAATTCCGCCTGGGTGGCCTGTGTGCCAGTAGTAGGTTTTGTCGTTGCGCTTCTTACCTGTGAAAGCAACTTTTTCCGCATTGATAACAACGACATTGTCGCCGTGGTCAATGTGGGGTGTGTAATTTGGCAAATGCTTGCCGCGCAGACGCATCGCAATGAATGTAGCAAGACGGCCGACGATTACGTCAGACGCGTCAATCACAATCCATTTCTTCTCGACCTCTGCGGTCTTGACGAATTTTGTGGTTTTCATAATAGCCTCTAATTGAACGGTTGCGCGCGGATTGCACGCCGTGTTCACTATAGGCGGGCTTCTAAGCGCGCAGGTCTATCCCGTCAACAGGGAATATGCGTAAAGTCGCGCGACCTCTTTAAAATAAATGATTAAAAACAATAACTTAAAAATACGGTATCATTTTACCGTATGAAACTACAATCGAAATTAGTTGAAAGTCAGATTTTACAGGACACAATCGGGCTTTCGCGCGTAAAAGAGAGTATGACTTATAAATTATACGCCCCATTCGCTCTTTGTATCACTCTTGGCTTGTCCGCTTGCGGAAGTGATAGCTCACAATCCACCAATACAGATAGCGTGACAGAGCTCCGCGTGACGGCAGAGGTGAACACCAATGTGAACGCCGCCCATATAACCGTCATTCCTAATGATGTCGCCCCGTGGTTGTCGCATATCATTCTTATCGATCAAGACGGCGACCTATATCAAACAGCCCTAGATAGCGGGGTGGCAAAGCCGCTGAATATGAAGGCGGTGGACGCGGTCGGATTAATGCGCGAGCAAGCCGCGGGCGTTGTCCTGACCCTATCCGAGGCAGGTACGATATCGGCGTTAATCGAATCAGATGATGAGGGTAACCTCTCGCCCCTGCCCGTCAGCAGTTCAGTAGGCGGGCTATCGCGCTTTTGCGAAACGGCCCATGCCCCCAGCGGCACTGTCTTTGCGCAAGCGGAAGGCGGCGATGTGGTTGAAATGGGCGTTCTTGTCCAAGAGAGCCAAATTATATTATCAGAGATTGAACGCAGCAAAGGCCAAGCGGACGCGGCGTGTTATGTGAACGGCGATACGGTTAGCTTCCAACAATCATCAGACGGGCGGTTTGCTGTGTTGGACTTTGGTGACAGAACAATCCTATCAGCCGCCGACAAAGGCGCGGTTTGGTCAGGCGGCGGCGCGGTCACGATTACGTCTGGTCTGTCTACGCCGGGCATCGACACAGCGCGCGCCGTTCACGCAACATCTGACAGCCTCGGCGGAGCTTTTCGTGACGGAGCCATTATTATGGCCGACGCCGATGCGCCGCGCCTTGTGATGATCAGCGCAGGTTTTGCCCGCTCTGTGTTAGACCCGATTGACGAGAGCGCTACGCCAGACCCATAGGGCGGCGAGATATACAAGTATCGAGCTAAACTGGTGAAATAAGGCCAGCTCGATATGGATATCCCACCACGGATGCATAACGCCGCCCGTCAGCAATGTGATAATCCCGAGCACGACTTGCCATAAAATAAGTAGCGACAGCACAGTCACTGGCCCGCGCAAATGGCGGCTTTGTCGGGCGCTAATGAACACCCAAATACCAACAGCAAGGATGATATAAGCCAGCATACGGTGATTAAACTGAATGGCGGCCGTGTTCTCAAACCAGTTTTTCCAAAATGGGTTCATCACGCCGTATCCACCCGGTATCAGTCGTCCGTCCATAAGCGGCCACGTATTATAAGATAGTCCCGATTTTGTCCCCGCGACAAATGCACCCAAGATGATTTGCACAAATATCAAAACGGCCAGCACACCTGTGCGCTTGCTCATAAACGGGCGACCGGTGGTCTTTGGCCAACCCTCGCGCGCATCCCGCCAGAACCAGAACAACAGCCCAACAATGATGAATGCCATGCCCAAATGCGTCGCTAGGCGGTATTGCGACACGGAAACGCCGTCAAGCCCGCTATAGACCATCCACCACCCAATGAAGCCTTGCAGGCAGATGAGGAAAAACACGAGCCAAAATAGCCATGCTTTTCCGCGTGGTAATTTGCGCTTAAAGGTAAAATAAAGCAGCGGCAGCATATACGCCAGACCAATGACGCGGCCCAAAATACGGTGTCCCCATTCCATGAAATATATAAATTCAAACCCTGCTAGGGTCATATCGGGGTGTTCAGCTTCAAACTCTGGGATTTGCTTATATTTCTCAAACTCGGCCATCCACGCCTCATGCGACAGGGGCGGCAAAATGCCCGTAATGGGTTCCCACTCGGTAATGGACAGACCTGAATTGGTCAGTCGCGTCGCGCCGCCAAAAACAATCATGGTAATGACGGTTATCATCACAAAGAACAACCAAAAGGCAATATTGCGGGACGCACGCGCGTCAGATGTAAATGATATAGCAGCCATAAGTGCCATATAGGCGATTTCACGCGCAACACCATGTGACAATTTGAAAAAACAGTGGCCATAACGGGGTTCGCGCAACAGCGCACAGATTGCAGGCATAGACGCGCGAATTGAGGGCGCGATTTGATGAATTTACGTGTTGATATGCCTCGCGACCACGCTATAACGCCTCCACCCAATGGTTACGGAGTATAGCGCAGTCCGGTAGCGCACTAAGCTGGGGGCTTAGGGGTCACAGGTTCGAATCCTGTTACTCCGACCATTGGGTAAATCATTGAGAAAGCGCTTGAGCGCAGCGAAGGCAGTAGTGATTCTAAATGGGCTGTTTAGCGCCAGCTGACTTTTGCATGACACATATAATTCATGTCGGCATATCACCGCTCGAGCGTAGCGAGGGCAGTCGTGATTCTGGATACGGAAAAGTGACGCGCGTCAGCTAGCTGTCTGCATAATAGTCGTTAGGGGACGATACACCTGTCCACAGCGTTACCGCCACAAACCACACCATGACGATAGCTGACCACATGGATACCCGCCTCAAAGAAATCATGGGGTGGGCGGGCATGACGGGTGTTTTTTAGTGGGTGCACCATCCTAAACCGCGTCATAGCCGAGCCTGTCTCGGCTATCCATGCGCAAGAGTTTGCCTATGAACATTGTCGCAAGGCGATAGCGGGCCTCGCGTGAGTTTGGCGTCTGTCTCTCATGCTGTCATTCCGACGCGGCCCATAGGGACGCCCGGAATCTATGCCTTGAAATCTCGCTGCCCATCATATTTGGTTTTTGAGGAACGTTCACGGCATAGATTCCGGGTGGACTACGTCCACGACGGAATGACGATGAGACTATTGGTGTTTTTTAGTGGAGAGGCCGCCCCTACGCCTTGCGCAAAACCGACACCCCGTCCGCGCCCGTTTCGAGCACAAGCCCGCGCGACTTCAAATCATCACGAATGGCGTCAGAGCGAGAGAACGCCGCCCCCATCGCGGCTTTGTCACCAAATTTTTTAGCCGCCACAGCCTCGGCCCGCACTGTGTCATATTCCGCCGCCAGCGCGTGGTCTGTGTCTGATATGCCGCCAGAGAACCACTCTTCCGGGTCTTTTTGGAGGAGGCCTAGGAGGTTGGCTGATGCAACAAATTCAGCTGCACGAGTTTCCTCGTGATGGGTAACTTTAGTCATACCCTCAACTTTGTATTGCTCTTTTATCTTGTAATCATTTTGTCGTGAAAAATTTATATACTGACGAAATTTGGAAAAAAAACCAATACCTTCAGCAGTATTAATATCATCAAGAATTTTATTAAGATAATTTTTATCGATCTGAGCAACTCTATTAGGGTGTGGATCGGCAGCTTCTATAAGCCTATACCATCCATCCAACTGCTCTTTACTTTCCCGCAGCAAGTCCTCGCTCCAAACCAATTCACTGCGGTAATGCGCCTTTAATAGCGCGAGACGTATCACCTCACCGTGCCAGTCTTTAAGAAGGTCGTGAATCAGCGTAACATTACCAGCGCTTTTAGACATTTTTTGTTGATAACCGTCTGGCCGCGTCAAACTTAAAAACTCATTATGGGCCCAATAATTGGCCATGGTTTTGCCGTGGGCGCATTCGGATTGCGCGATTTCGTTTTCGTGGTGGGGGAATTTAAGATCAACGCCGCCGCAATGAATATCAATCGTTTCGCCCAGCGTTTCCTTGGCCATGGCAGAGCATTCAATATGCCAACCAGGGCGACCTTTCCCAAAGGGCGCGTCCCACCCGACGCCGTCGAGCTCGGGTTTCCACAACACAAAATCCGCCGCATTTTTCTTTCGCGCAACCTCGCCCTCGCCGACACGGTCACCGCCGCGCAGGTTTTCCAGCGTATTGCCTGATAGCTTTCCGTAGTCATCAAATTTGGACACATCAAAAAACACATGACCATCGGATACATAGGCATAATCATCCGCAATGAGTTTTTCGATAATCGCAATCATGCCGCCAATATTATCCGTCGCCTTCGGTTGATACGTTGGCGGCAGACACCCAATCGCCGCGAGGTCTTCGTTATAAATGCGCGCGTATTTTTCGGTAATCTCTTTGATATCAACGCCTTGGTCTTTGGCGGCTGCGATAATTTTATCATCCACATCGGTGATATTGCGAGCGTAAACCACATGATCTTCGCCGTAGATATGGCGCAGGACGCGGAACAAAACATCGGCGACAACGGCGGCGCGGGCATTGCCGATATGGGCGTAGCTATAGACGGTTGGACCGCAATTATACATCGTCACGCGCGTCGGGTCTTGGGGCGTGAAGACCTCTTTCTTGCGCGTCAGTGAATTATAAAGCGTGAGTGTAGGCGTATTGTCAGTCATGCGCGCAGTGTTTAGACAGTTTTCATGAGAAAACAACAAATCATCGCGGGTGTTTGCTTGGCCCTTGTCCTGATTGTGGCGCTGGTCACGCGGCTTCAACCGCAAGACGGGCTGCTGAGCTTTCGCGTGGTCGGCAATGTGGCTTATGGCAACGGCTATACCGACACAGACAGCGCGCGGGTGGTGCGTAATCTGGTTAATGAACATCCTAGCGTCACGCAGCTGATCTTGCAGCGCATGTCAGGCACACGCAATGCAGATGCAAACCTAAAAATCGCGCGCGATATTCGCAACTTTAATCTGGCAACCCATCTGGAGGCGGACAGCTATATTGCCTCTGGCGCGGTAGATTTATTCCTAGCGGGGACGCAGCGCAGCATGGATTGCGGGGCGAAGATTGGCGTGCATAGCTGGGGCCTGACTGGTGCAGACGGGCGCTTCTCACCCGAAACAATGGGCTCAGACAGCCGCAAGCGCATCCAAGAACGTTTTCTGCGTGATATGGGGCTTGATCCGGCGTTTTACGTCTTTACCCGTGATGCCGCAGGGCCAAATGAGATTTATATCCTGACGGCGGAGGATATCGCACGGTTCGGCATTTTAACAGAAGACGGATGCCGGGAGTGATATGTCCCTCATCCTGAGGAATCCTTCTTCTCCATCCACGCATCCCGCTTATGCGTAATTTTCACTACCCCTGCCCAACCATCCGCGCTATAGGCCACCCCTATGACTGATACACCGAAAAAAACCGTCTTGAAATCTGTACCCGCACCAACGCGTCCGTCTCGTGAAGAGGCTATGGCCGCTGTGCGCACATTGATTGCTTGGGCGGGCGATAATCCTGACCGCGAAGGCCTGAAAGATACGCCCAAACGGGTCATAAACGCCTATGCGGAATGGTACCGGGGCTATGATCTTGACCCCGCAGAAGAACTTTCGCGCGTGTTTGAAGATGTCTCTGGCTATGACGATATGGTCATTTTGCGCGAAATTGATGTCGAGAGTCATTGCGAACACCACATGGCACCTTTCCTTGGTACGGCCTATGTCGCTTACCTACCGACTGACAAAGTTGTCGGCATTTCAAAGCTGGTGAAAGTCGTGGAGATTTTCGCCAAGCGCCTTCAGACGCAAGAAACGATGACCGCGCAAATCGCGGACGCCATTGATAGTGCCCTGCATCCCCGCGGCACAGCCATAATGATTGACGCAGTTCATCAATGTATGAGCACACGCGGCGTCCATCACCCCAATGTATCGACAATCACCACACAATTCACGGGTGAATTTAAAACCAACCCGGCCCTACAAGAACGGTTTTTGCGCTTAATCGGTAAAACTGGCTAATTCGCCTCGCTAGCTTTGGGCAAGCGGCTTTGCGTCTTTCGCGACATCCGTTTTAGCTTTGATAGCATCATGGATTTGACGGTGTTGAAATCCCGCTTGGCGGGGCGAAAGGCGTGTGTGCCAGAATGACAGCGCATATAAGTCCTTATGCTCAAGTTTAACTTACCGCATCAGGCAAAATTATCAGAATCACAGCTGATACAGATGCAGTGTTATAACTTATGGTTAATGCGCTCTTAACTATATGTGACTGATTTATCACACGGCTTGGAAAAAGACGCCACGAGCCGTTTTACACGCTGATTTGTGAACCAATCGCGACAAAATGGCGTATATAAAGTCATAACAAAATTTAAAAACCAAACGGGAGAAATCATGTCACCACGTCACCTTTTATCCGCTAGCGCTATGGCTCTATTTATGGTCGTAGGCGCAACCAGCGCATCAGCACAAAGTGCAATTGATACGCTAACGGACGAAATTATCGTCACAGCCACCAAAAAAGCGAATGCTGAAAATGTTCAAGACATTCCGATTGCGATTACAGCCTTTAATGCCGATACTTTGGACGCGTTAAATGTCACGGATTTGGAAAGCCTGTCATTTTCTGCACCAAACGTATCGCTAGACGACATGGGAACATCACGCGGTACAGCTAACTTTTCTATTCGTGGCCTTGGTATCAACTCCTCTATTCCGTCAATTGACCCAACGGTTGGTGTTTTCGTCGATGGTGTCTACCTCGGTGTGAACAATGCGGTTGTGACTGATTTGTTTGATCTGGACAGCGTCGAAGTGCTGCGCGGCCCACAGGGTCTGTTATTTGGCCGTAACACCACGGGTGGTGCGGTTTTGATTAATACAGGCAACCCTACTAGCGAGCTGACCTATAGCGCGAAAGTGTCAACAGAGACACCCGTCGACAGCGGTCGCGGCGGCCTAAACAGCTATATTCAAGGTGTTGTCTCTGGCCCCTTAATCGAAGACCGTCTTAACGGCAAAATCGCAGCGTTTTATAATAAAGATGACGGCTATTTCAAAAATCTGGCCACAGGCAATAATTTTGGCGAAGCCGATACCTTCATCGGTCGCGGCGCGCTTGAGTTTTTTGCTTCTGACAATGTGACTTTCCTCTTGAAGGGCGAGTATTTTGACAGTGAAGGCGACGGCCCAGCGGGCCAGAACCGCGGCGTCTTTGACCGCAATAGCTTTGATTTTGCGATTGACGAAGAAGGCGGCTATGAGACGAAAGCTCTAACCGCATCGCTGCGCACAGACATCGATGTTGACTTTGGTAACGGTACCATCACAAATATTTTCGGCTATCGTGACCTAGATCTTACGTCGACAGGCGACATCGATAGTTTGCCAGTCTTTATTTTCCACTCTGATACGGAAATGGTGCAAGATCAAATTTCTAACGAGCTCCGTTATGCTGGCGAATTTGATTATTTCGATCTGACAGCAGGTCTATATTATTTCGACCAAAGCAGTGCTTATACTGAAATTCGGAATCTTCCGCCGCTCTCACCGCTGACATTTTACGGCGGCGGCGCGCAAGATCACACCGTTTACGGTGCCTTCGCCCAAGCCGATATTCCGCTAACAGAATTTATCAGCGCGACTGTTGGTTTGCGTTATTCTAAGGAAGAAAAAGACGGCGACATCACCTTCATTCGCCCGCGCAATGAATGTAGCGTTGTGGACGGCACCTGCCCGACCAGCGGCATCAATGCCTTACTGTCCGCCGTCACAGGTGGTTTAGCTCAAGAACCAAACGGCTTTTCAGACAGCAATAGCTGGGAAAACTTAACGCCTAAGCTTGGCCTACAGTTTACACCCAGCGACGACGTGCAAGTCTACGGTAGCTACACAAAGGGCTTCCGCTCTGGTGGTTATAACTTCCGTATCACCGACGTGCCGCTATACTTCACGCAACTTGGCCTGACGGGTCAGCCAAGCTTTGATGAAGAAGAAGTCGATGCCTATGAGGCCGGCTTTAAGTCAGAGTTTATGGACGGTGTGTTCCAGCTTAACGGTGCGTTCTTTATTACAAAGATTGCGGACATGCAGCGCGAAGTGAATATCTCTGGTGGTCCGGCATCGGTAAATCAGTTCATCTTAAACACAGCAGACGCTACGATTAGCGGCTTCGAAGCCGATGGTCGCGCCCGTGTGACGGACAATCTGCTGCTAACAGCGAACCTTGGCTATGTTGACGCAGGCTATGACGACGTGCGGTTTGATATCTCGAATGACGGTGTCTTAAATGCGGCGGACAGCGCGCTTGACCTACCCCGTGTCCCGGAATGGACGTATGGTTTTGGCATCGTCCACACAGCTGACTTGGGCGATAATGGCGGACTTACGTCGACGCTGAACTTCCAGCACCGTGACCGTACAGCCTATACTGATAGTAACTTGGGCTGGCTCAACGCTGTTAATATGCTGAACGGTAACATCTCTTGGGAAACGCCCATGGAAGGGGTAAGCCTCTCTATCTTTGGTAAAAACCTGCTCGACGAAGTCCAAGCGGGCGGCGATACGCAGCTATCCTTTGGTGCGGGCCTGACACAAGCCTTAACAGGCGGTGCACCGCTACCACCCGGTGGTTCGAACCGCGCCACAGGTGTCGTGCAGCCCTTTGCGGACAACCCTACGGTCGGTACATTTAGCCCGCTGAAAAAAGGTCGTCGCCTCGGTATCGAAATTACCATTCGCGGCTAAGCCAAAACAGTCAAAAACAATCAAGCCCCGTCCATTCATTTGGGCGGGGCTTTTTTATGGGACACCAGAAAGGCTTGAGCCCGAACACGCTAAAAACGGCCATTGAAATCAATTTTTATTCGCGCTGCATTGCATACACCCCGAATAAAGCACCTTAACCGTGAAAAACTTCTCATAGAAGCTATCGTATGGTTTACACTTTCAAGCATAATGCTGTGCGGCTTTTGATTTTAATATCTTCGTTATTGATCTGCACGACATTACCTAAGGCCTTTGCGACGAGCGCGTCCGATCCATTGGGAATCACGAATAGTAATTGGCAAACGACAAAGAAAGACGGATTGGTGCTTTTCATGTCGCGGGACAAACAATCCGTCGCTATTTATATCGACAAAGACCGAAAACAATCACCACAAAACATTGAACGTGCTTTTGCTCTGTTTCGTAAAGGCGTTAATTGTGCGGACGCATCAGCCTCCCAACTCGGCAATGTGACAATTCATCAATGCGTCGCGAAAACGTCTGATGGGGAAGGTTACGGTGTCTGGGTATTGGGCCCTACGGCCAATAAGACTAAATTTGCCGTCATTTTATTGACCGAAGGAACGGGCAATACACAAAAAACCTGGATTGACGATACCTTGTCTCGCGCAATCCAATATGCACAATCAACCGAGGAACACGCTGTCCTACCGCGAGGCCAAAATACCGTAACAACAAATCAGACGCCGGCCCATCGTCCTATTGGCCCTGTAGCTATTAACGACACAGAATTGGGGCTGATTCCTGAAAGTGAAATCGACCAAATTCGATTGAAACAATATACAAAATTTGGAGCCGGTGGCATGGTTTTAATTGATTTCAAAGCCTATGCATTTTTAAAAAATGGTGTTGTGATAAGCGATCTCTCTGAGGGGTTGACCTACACAGCAGTGAAAAAACTCGCCCGAGACAAGCCAGGAAGGATTGGGAAGTGGCGTCCTACAGCCGTCGGTAAATATTCAATCAATTGGAACGACGGCGATACGACAATGATGTCCCCTTACGGGCCCCCGCTAAAGGCTGTGCCGCCAACACAGTTTAACGGTACATACACGCGCAAAGGCGGTGGCGGTAACTTCAATACAACCGTTATTGCGTCAGGTAAAAGCTATAGTTTTTATGCCGATGGATCGTTTGATACAGCCAAATATTTCGCATCCACCGGACCCCGTGTATCAACATCAGATAAAATGCGCGGCCTATCAGGACGTTGGGAAATTATCGGCCCTCACCTTATTTTGAAATACACAAATGGCGATGTTGCAACGTCAATGCTTCTATATACTGGGGACGCAGGCACGCCTGGCCGACCATTTCCTGTGGTGTGGATTTCTGGTCTTTCCTACACGCGAAAGACTTAAATTCAGAACATCCCCGGTTTTACGCAATCAGCTCACCGCAATCTTATGGGCCATGTCTGTTGATAATATCTGCTGCACGGCAACGCGGATGCCGGGGTTTTTGCGTTTTAAGGTCTCTAGCGCGTCATGTGACCAGCTGACGTAGCTGCCGCCTTCTTGAGCACCTGTCACAACGACCGTCGCGGTGGCAGGTTTTTGTAGGTAATACGAGACTTCGCCGATAAATTTACCCGGCTCGACGACGAAGGACCGGTCACCTTTATTGATGCCAATCTGCCCTGACAGGACAAAGAATAAATCGCCACAGGCTTTGTCTTCAGTGGTCAGCCTTTGCTCTGCGCCCGTGTCAACACTGTGCCAGTTTGTAATTTTTAAAAGCTGGCGAAACTCGCCAGGATTGAGCGTATTAAACACCCCGTAAAGCTGCCGCTGTGCATCAGATAGCCTAAAGGTCGTGCGCTCTAGCATCAATTTACTCATGACATAGACATTGGCGAGACCAAGCACCGCGCTCCAGCCAATCGCGTCCCAGAGCGGCACATCAGGCGCAAAGAAATAATAGGCAATATACAGCACCGTCGCCACCAACACGAGAGAGCGCAGCACAAGTTGATTTCGCACAACAAAAGCGACGACATAAAGCAAGCTCGCGACATGCACGAGAAGACTGGCACTGATAAATGGTTGTTCGATAATGCCCTCCCCCGATAATTTTGATTAGCGAAACCGCGCGGAGTTGTCGAGTAGCATCAGATAAGCATGAAAAAACCCGCCATCAGAACGAATGGCGGGTTTATAATTCTAAAGCCGTAAAGCGCGCTATGCAGCAGCGTCAGCCTCGGCAGCTTTTTTGACAATCGCCTTTTTAATTTTTTTGGCTTTGTCAGTCAGCTTGTGATTTTTTGTACCCATAAGAAAGCCGTCAAGGCCGCCTTTGAAATCGACCGTGCGCAGGGTCTTAGCCGCGATGCGCATACGGAAGTTTTGACCCAAGCTGTCAGACGCAAGTGTAACATTACACAGGTTCACCTCAAAACGGCGACGCGTTTTGTTCATGGCGTGGGAGACGTTATTTCCGGACATTGGGCCCGTATCAAGAAGATCGCAGCGACGAGACATCGTATCTACCTTTTTTCAATAAAAACACCCGCGCGTTGGGCGGGCTCACGTAAGTTGTGGGGGAAATAGAGCGGCGGGCCGCGCGCGTCAACCCCTTTTAGCCCTAATCACAGGACTAATCCCACAAAACACCGCTGCTTAGCCTGCCCCGCTGTATATGACCAATATTTCATGCAAATCGGGGCATTTGTTCAGCATTGCGTGGGGTTTGTTGCGCTATAGACGGCCTATGAAAACACGACATATAACTTTTGCGGGCTTTGCCCTGACCGCTCTTGCGGGTTACGGCGTTGTCCTTGGCCAGACCGATTCTGCTGTGCCGCAATCCACAGCTAACTTGATAATGAATGAGCGTAACATGCCCACGCTAAATGCGCGTAATCTCGGCGAGCGTCGATATGACATCATCGCGCCCAGCGAAGATGCCCTGCAATTTCGTTTTGGGTTGAAAGGCTATGTCTTTGGCATCCGTATGATCAAGGCCAACTATACAGGCTATGTAGACCCTGATGACGTGACAGCTGAAACTGGCCGCTACGCCGCCTATGCCGACATCAAAACATCAGGCCTTGGCGCGCTTTTAAAAAAGCTAGAGATTTGGGCGGTCACCTCTGGTCGCTTTGATAAAGACGGCCTGCACCCTGATTTCCATGTGCAGCAAAATATGGACGGCAAAGAGCGCCGGGTTGAAATGAATTATGACACGGAGGCCAGCACCATTGACGTCAACATCATCCCAACACTCGGCAGCCAAGGCGTCCCGCCTGCCAGTCCAGAGGAACGGTTTTCAGCCGATGACACAATATCGGCGGTACTGAATTTGATGCTGCGCGGCGAGCGTATCGGCGGAGAGTTATGTGACGGGACTGTGCGCACATTTGATAGCAAGCAACATTACGGCCTGCGCATGGAACGCGACGGCACCAAGACTCGCAAATTTGGCAAAGACAATGTGCAGACCGTGCGCTGCAAAGTCTATTATGAGCCAATAAACGGTTTTGACCCCGAAGACCTGCCGAGTGACGAAGAAGGCTCCACCCCCGTGACGGTCTACTTTGTCCCCCGACCCGATCTAGGCCTCAATATCCCATTGCGATTCACCTATAAAATCAGCGCGATTAAGGCCGTCATAAAACTGGATGAGTGGGAGATTATTGCGCCTTAATAAAAGCAAATAAAAATTACCTTCACGCGGTTAAGAATCGATTTACGTATTACTAATAAGAAAAACTGAGCGCCTCCTTCCGCCAAGACGAAAGCGCTCAGAACTCAGGTTACTTACCTTTTGTTTTTCTCACCGTTTCAACGACGTGAGTCGTTTTATAACGCTAAGCCTGCTTGACTGTAGTAAATCGACCCGTCTTTGCAGACCGACCGATTTTTGTAGTCTTAGTAGCCATAGTTAACTCCATAGCTGTTCGGACATAAGGCATGCCCTGCCTGAGACACCCATTGCCTCGCCGTTAAAAGGCGCAAAACGAATCAGACTGAGTAACTATATGAAATAATTCAAAAATTACTAGCTTGTTCTTGATTTGTATCCACAGACGTTATTTATGGTTTCGCCCGCGTCAAATCTCGCATTGAACTTCATCCTCGCAGTGCTACACACACGCTATGGCATCCTCCGAAAATCTTAACCCTGCGCGTATTGCGGCTATTCTTGGTCCGACGAATACGGGGAAGACGCATTATGCGGTGGAACGGATGCTTGCGCGCGGGAGCGGGGTAATTGGCTTGCCGTTGCGGCTGTTGGCGCGTGAGGTTTATGACAAAATTTGCGCGATAAAGCCTGCCAATCAATGCGCACTGATTACTGGCGAAGAGAAAATCATTCCGCCCAATGCGCGCTATTTTGTTTGCACGGTGGAAGCCATGCCGATGGATAGGCGCTTCTCATTCCTCGCGGTCGATGAAATCCAATTGATGGGTAATTTCGAGCGCGGGCATATCTTCACTGATAGGCTTCTTAACGCGCGCGGCACAGAGGAGACATTATTCCTCGGCGCGGAAACGGCCCGTCCTATCATTCGAGAGCTTTTGCCCCGCGCGCAGCATGACACGCGGGAACGGTTTTCCACCCTGACATATGCGGGCGCGACGCGGATAACGCGCCTGCCCAAACGCTCTGTGATTGTCGCCTTTTCAGCCGCAGAGGTTTACGCTATTGCAGAGCTTATCCGCCGTCAACGCGGCGGCGCGGCGGTGGTTATGGGCGGCCTATCCCCGCGCACCCGCAATGCCCAAGCCGAACTTTATCAATCCGGCGAGGTTGATTTCCTGATAGCAACAGATGCGGTGGGTATGGGGCTGAATCTGGACACAGATCATGTCGCCTTTGCGTCCATCCGAAAATATGACGGGCGCAGACGGCGCATGCTAACGCCCATGGAACTGGGCCAAATTGCAGGCCGAGCGGGGCGGTTTCGTAATGAGGGCACATTTGGCACCACAGGCGACTGCCCAGAGCTTGACCCCGAGACCATAGAGCGGATTGAAAATCACGATTTTGATCCCATGACCCATGTCGAGTGGCGCAATTCAGCGCTTGATTTTCGCTCGATTAAAGCACTGGACGATAGCCTGCATATTGGCGGCAAACACCGCCGCCTGCGCCGCGTCAAAGGGGTCACAGACGAGCTAGCCTTTGAGCGCCTATCGGCCATCCCCGAAATCCAGCAGAGTATTAAAATCCCAGCGGATGTGCGGCGCCTGTGGGACGTTTGTCAAATCCCTGATTTTCGCAATGTCACCATCGATGCCCATGTCCGGTTGCTCCAAGACATCTATAGGCTTTTGCAAAATAACAAGCACCGCTTGCCCGATGATTATATGAATAAGCAGGTTAGCCGCCTTGACGACCCGTCCGGTGGGGTGGATATTTTGTCATCGCGCCTTGCGCAAATCCGCACTTGGACGTATTGCGCAAACAAAGTAAGCTGGATGTGGGATGCAAAGCATTGGAACGCCCGCACACGAGAGGTCGAAGACCGCCTGTCGGATGCATTACATGAAAGCTTAATCGCGCGTTTTGTCGATAGACGCACAAGCGCGCTATTAAAAAATATAGGATTGGGTAACCCCATGGAAACCAGCGTAAAAGATAACGGCGAAGTGTGGGTCGATGGCCACAAAATTGGCTATCTGGACGGGGTGGACTTCCGCCTTGATGACAGCGCCACAGACCTAGAAGCCAAAGCGTTACAAGCGACGGCTGCGGCCGCTGTTGGCCCTGAAATTGACCGCCGGCTGACCAGCCTTTGCGGGGGCACACATGCTATCTTTACGCTTGATGATACGGGCCGCATCATGTGGGGCGGCAAAGCCGTGGGCCGCATCGCCAGCAGCGGATCTGTGTTTAATCCTGATGCAGAATTAATTGGCGGCGCGCTGGGGAACCAGAACCTACAAAACCTCGCCGTGAACCGTATGCGTGATTTTCTTAAGGCTGAGGTAACGGCGAAGCTGGAACCGCTATTGAAATTAAAAGCCCTATCCGAGAGCCCAGAGGCCCTGCCCGCCACACGCGGCTTTGCGTTCTCTATGCTGGAAAACTTTGGTTACATTGACCGCGCCAAGCAAGGTCAGATTGTCCGTGATTTGGACCAGGACGCGCGTAAGCAACTCCGCGAAGTCGGCGTTTATTTCGGGCAATATACTGTTTTCATGCGCGATATGATTAAACCGAAGCCCGCGACATTGCTTTCCCTGCTGTTATCTTACGGCGCGGGTGGTGACAAAAAACCGTTTATCCCATTTGCAGGCGTGACGTCCATTCAAAACGAAGGCGAGTTATCGTCGACCCATTACACAGACCAAGCGCTGGCCGTGGCGGGATACCGGGCCTGCGGGACGCGGATTGTACGCTTTGATATTCTCGACCGCCTCGCCAACCTTATCCGTCAAGCCATGAGCGAAGCGGGGGGCCGCAAATTTGTGATTATGCAGGAAATGCTCGCGCTGCTCGGCAGTAGCTATGACGACACACGCGGTGTGCTGCAATCCTTAGGCTATAAGTCCGAGGAAGTGGAGGTTAAGCCCGAAGCAAAGGTGGAAGAGCCCGCGAAGGCAGAAGAACCAGAGAAGGTGGAAGACGCGGCAACAGAAGCCGCGACGACAGAAACACCAGCGCCCATAATTCCTGCATCTGAAAACCCTGCTGCGCCGACTGTGGCTGAAACGCCTGCAGCCGAAGCGCCAAAAGCTGACGCACCAGCCGTAGACGCCCCAAAGCCTGCCCCTAAGCCCAAATCAGGGCCTAAACCGCTATCACCCTATACACGCCGCGAAACGCTAGAGGACGGCACCCAAGTCGACCTACCCACGCAAGAGCTTTGGACGATGCCGTTTAAAAAACGTGGCGGCGGGCGTCCTGATAATAGAGGCAATGACAACCGTGCCTTCAAGGGCAAAGGTAAGCCAAAAGGTAATTTCAAAGGCAAACCGCGTGGTGATCGTAATAATACACCCCGCGATAATAAGCCTAAGGCCCCCAAAGAGCGTCCCCGTAAGATTGAGGACAGCCCCTTTGCCGCGCTGGCCGCTTTGAAAAATCTGAAAAAGGACTAAGCCTTACGTGGATCACGCGGATATTGACAGCCAACGCCTTGATATATTTTTGTACCGGACGCGGTTGATTAAGACACGCGCCTTGGCTGGGCGGTTAATATCCAAAGGAAAGGTTCGCATGACCCGCGCGCCCATCACCGAGGCCTCTGTCACGGAACGGATCAAAAAGCCCCATACATGCGTGCGGCCCGGTGACGGCATCAGTTTTATGCGCGGGCAGACGCTCGTGGATCTACAGATAAAGGCTATTCCTGACCGCCGCGGCCCCGCCGCTGAGGCCCGAAGTTGCTACAGCTTAAACCAAGCGCCGCAAATCAGCGCATATGCAGCGCCAAAGCTTGACAAATCACACCGCAAGCGTCACATCCCACCCGAGATTTAAGAGGGCCGAATGACCTATATTGTCAAAGATGAATGCGTAAAATGTAAGTTCATGGACTGCATCGAAGTCTGTCCCGTGGACTGCTTTTATGAGGGCGAGAACTTTCTCGTTATCCACCCGGACGAATGTATTGATTGCGGCGTGTGCGAACCCGAATGTCCCGTTGACGCCATTAAACCCGACACGGAAGATGACCCTGACGGCAAATGGCTGGCCATCAACTCTAAATATGCCGAGATTTGGCCCAATATTACCGTCAAAGGCGACCCGCCGCCAGACCGTGAGAAATACGAATCCGAGACAGGCAAGTTTGAAAAATACTTCTCTGAAAAGCCTGGAAAAGGCGATTAACCGTCTTTTTTCGTAGAAATTTAGGCTAAGTCTGTAAAAAGACAGGGGTTTTTTCGCCCCGCACTAGATTTTCTGTCATATTTGTGTTATGATAATATCAATTATTCGGCGTGGATAGCTCATCTTTCCACGCCGTTTTATTGTTTAGGAAGCGGACTTCATGGTCCGAGAAAACAAAAAGGCACCCCCATATGGCAACTGCACCCATTCAACGTGGTCGTTCAAACACGCGCCGCAAACCGGCAAAACCTGTAAATTTCAAAGTCAATCAGCACATCGTCTATCCCGCCCACGGCGTTGGCAAAGTCACAGCGATTGAAAAAGAAGTCATCGCAGAGATGGAAATCGAGCTTTATGTCGTCGCGTTTGAGCAAGAGAAAATGATCTTGCGCGTCCCAACCAATAAAGCAGCCCAGTCCGGCATGCGTCCGCTGTCTAATGAAAATGTCCTAAAAGACAGCTTCACGACCCTAAAAGGTCGCGCGCGCATCAAGCGCACAATGTGGTCACGCCGCGCGCAGGAATATGAAAGCAAGATCAATTCTGGCGACCTCGTGCTTGTATCCGAAGTCGTTCGCGACTTGCACCGCACAGACGCCCAACCCGAGCAAAGCTATTCAGAGCGTCAGCTTTATGAACAAGCCCTTGACCGTATGGTGCGCGAAGTGGCCGCTATTAAGAAAACCGACCGCGACGGCGCTATGGCCGATATTTTGGATACGCTAAACGCTGCACGCGCGAAAGCCGCAGCCAAAGCCGCTAAAGAAGCCGAAGCCGCGTCTGAGAATGATAACGACACGGACGAAGCCGCCGCGTAAACGGCGCTTCACATCCCAACTTACAGACGCCTCCCTCACTTGGGAGGCGTTTTTGTTTGGAGCGCCTTTTGCATGAACAGACCCCTTCCTTAAACACCGCCTCTGCCCTAAGCTTACTTTATGACCGACCCCAGAACCATACCCGCTAAGTCCCGCAAAACAGCCCATGACGAGAGCTTGACCACGCCGCGCGATAATTCGTCCAAGCTACTATCTTTTATTATGGACACGCCTCCGGATAATGGATCGGTGACCGAAGTCGCAGACGGCGTCTTCTGGCTACGCTTTCCGCTGCCGATGTCGGGGCTGAACCATATCAATTTATGGGCGATTAAAGACGGTGACGGCTGGGTGGTGGTCGATACAGGGGTCGGCAACCGCGATAGCAAAGATATTTGGGCCAAGCATTTTTCAGGCCTGATGGGCGGACGTCCCGTCAACCGTGTGATTGTTACCCATTTGCATCCTGACCATTCGGGCCTTGCGGGATGGATTACGCGCAAGTTCCAAGCGCCCCTATTAATGACACGCGGGGAGTATTTCCTCTGCCGTCTGATGGCCGCGGATACGGGCCAAGCGGCCCCGCGCGAAGGTCTGCGGTTTTACCGCAAAGCAGGTTACACCGAGCAGCAGCTAGAGCTTTATAAAATGCGCTTTGGCGGATTTGGCAAAGCCATTACCCCCATGCCGCACAGCTATGACCGTATTGAAGACGGCGACGTCATTAAAATCGGCGGGCGAGACTGGCGCGTTATTGTTGGCGCGGGTCATTCACCCGAACATGCCTGCCTGTGGTGTGAGGAATTATCTATTGTTCTATCAGGCGATCAGATCCTACCCAATATCAGCTCTAACGTCTCTGTCTGGCCGACAGAACCCGAAGCCAACCCCCTGGGCGATTGGATTGATAGCTGTGTGAAACTGCGCGGTATCTTGCCAGAGGACACCCTCTGTTGTCCGGCGCATGGTATTCCGTTTCGCGGGGTTCACCGCCGCTTATCAAAGCTGATTGATCATCACGAAAAAGCGCTGAGCCGACTTTATGATTATTGCCGCACGCCGATGTTATCAACCGAAGTGTATCCCGTCCTCTTTCGTCGTGCGATCAACGACGGCAACCGCATCATGGCCGTGGGCGAAAGCATTGCGCATTTAAACTGCTTAAAAGAACGCGGTATGATCACGCGGCGGCTTAATGATGCAGGGCAATTTACTTATAAATCCGTCCCACCGCATAAAATTCCGGGTTATAAAGCACCGTCAGAGTAGCTTAATTAGCGGCCTGAACTTTATCAGCTGCGCAAATATCTTTGCGCGTTACAGGTGAAAGAAAGCTATCGTCAATTTCACCATCCGCGCTTGGAATAACGTGACCCTTAGACCCCACCATAATAAAGGGCACTGAGGTTATAATGGTCGAGGGAACAGCTACACCGTCTTTTATGACAGGGTAGTATTTATATTGGCCGACCCTTTTTAGCGACTCTCTTTTGAACCGTTTGTGGCTACATGTGAGTGCCCTTGTGTCTGTGACTTTGCCATCGATATCGATATTGACGTTGATGCAACAATACCCACTCCGTTTAGCGCTATTAGGTGTTTTGGGCGGGATGCCTTTTTTAAATGTCGCGGGCCTATCTGCCATTATGGTTGGATTACCCTGCGCGTCTGGCGCTTGCGCTAAGCTTGCAGGCGCGATCAAAAACGCCGTTAGGAGCGTGATAAATACTGAACTCAGTTTCATAGCTCTATAATAATTTTTCATTGGACAAGCCTCACCCTTTAAAACGGACAGAGCGCCATGCCCGCATCGAGTGCGGCGCGCGTCATTCTACCGTCTGCGCTGGGCTTTAATACGCCTTGGTAGTCTTCTTTTTTGAATGTCACGTCAAAGCTGTGACCTTGCGACAGGCGGCGCACACCGCCGACTTTGGCGGGTGTAAATTCTGCCTCGCCTACACTTGTAATGGCCGCTGTACGAAACAAATCTTCGCTGCAATAGCTTGTCTTGATGCTAACCGCTTTACCTTGCGCGCTAATATCAAAATCGACGCAGCAATAGCCACTTTGTGTCGCCTCTGTCGGCATGACTGGCGACGGTGCGGACACAAGGCTGGGGTCAACGCTGTCTTGCTTAAGCTCGAAGTAATCCATCGTCGGCGGTGGTCCCGGCATGGTCTGCGCAGTGGCGGCACAGGCGGCGACACAGGCGGCGGTTAACAAAAAAGGCGTAAGGCAAAGAGTATAAGTCGGTCGTTTGATCATAAGATTGCATAAAACGACCTTGCATCTGTGTCTAGCGTGGCGCGCAGTATCACCCGTTTATGAACGGGATGTAAATGGACTGATGCTGAACACTCCCCATATGCGGTCATTGCTGGTCAAAACGCCAAACGCAGTCTAAGTAAGGGCAGCTATTATTTGGAGGAGAGACCCTATGGCGATGAATTTACTTGATATGATTATGAGCGCGCAAAACGGCGCCGCTGTGCAACAAGCCGCAGCCCAAACAGGCATGGCCCCTGACCAAGCACAAAGCGCGATTGCGGCACTTCTGCCTGCCATCTCTAGCGCGCTAAAGCAAAACACAAACAGCCCACAAGGTCTGGCGGGATTGCTGGGTGCTCTGCAAAACGGCAATCATCAGCAATATTTGGAACAACCCGAAGTCCTGGCTCGTCCCGAAGCTGTCCAAGACGGCAATGCGATTTTAGGACATCTATTTGGGTCAAAAGACGTCAGCCGCGCTGTGGCGGGCCGCGCATCAGAACAAACCGGGATTGATACAGGTATGCTCAAAAAGCTGCTCCCGCTTGTCGCGACTATGGCGATGGGAAGCTTGTCTAAGCAAACGGCAGCCCCGTCTATGCAAAGCCAGCTCGCGGGTCTGGCCATGCAACACCTAACGGGCGGTGCACCACAAGGTGGTCAAGGCGGTATCGGCGGGCTGCTCGGCGGACTTTTGGGCGGAGCGCGCAAGCAACAACGCGTGCAACAACAAGCCCAAGCCAGCCATCAGCAAGGCATGGGTATGATCGGCAAAATGCTAGACGCGGATGGCGACGGCTCCATGATGGATGATATCTTGCAAATGGCAATGAACAGCCGACGCTAAACCTCAATAAAATTGACATGAAAAAGCCCGCTCAGAGACATCTGAGCGGGCTTGTATTTAATCAAATTTTTATTAAATCACCGGGCCTTCATTTCGCAAAATTGCTTTCGCGCTAGTAGGCGTCGGCACCTCATCCGCCGCCGCATTGGCGATTTCCACGTCACGTTCCCACCTTTTAGTGAACATCCCAATGAGGAGGACCACAGCGCCGACACCAATCGCAAAGGTCGCAATGGTTGTGAATAGCGCGGGCATTTCCGAGACATTTTCCGGATCAAATCCACCAGCTAGAAGACCCGCGATGATATTGCCCATAGAATAGGTCAGGACGAATAAACCCATCATTTGGCCCAAGAAACGTGGTGGTGAAAGCTTACTAACAGCCGACAACGAGATTGGGCTGAGCGTTAACTCGCCCACTGTGTGCAAGAAATAAGTCATCACGAGCCAGAAGATCGCGACTTTGCCGTCAGCTGCCGCGTGAGCGGCGAAAATCATCACAACAAACCCCATGCCCATAATAATCAGACCTGCGCCCATTTTCAGGCCATAACCCGGCGTCATCATACGCTTACCGAGCCAAATCCAGAACATGGCAAAGAACGGCGTCAGCGTGATAATGAAGAACGGATTAACGTTTTGTAGCCATGTCGTTGGAATTTCAAAACCACCAATTGTGCGGTCTGTAAAGTCTTGACCGAACAGGTTCAGCGAGGATCCCGCCTGCTCAAACCCAGACCAGAAACAAGTCGATGCCACACAGACAAGCAGGAACGCCCACATGCCTTTTTTCTCAACAGGGGTCAGATTACCGCCCAAATAGACAGAAGCAAAATAAAGGAAGAAGATACCCACAAAGGTCACAGCCACCACTTTTGACATGGCAATCGGATCAAAGCTTAGCACGCCCATAAGCATCAACGCTGTGATAATTGTAAGGACAACCAAGAAGGCCGCCACAACCAACCAGCTTTTTGACATCGCACTAGCAGACAGCTTAGCCGCCGGTTCTGCGCCAGCCCCCACAAGGTTGTCGCGGGTCTTGTAGAAATAAATCAGGCCCAAAAACATACCCACGGCAGAGGCGCCAAAGGCCCAATGAATGCCGTTACTTTCATAAAGGTATCCACAGATCGTATAGCCAAGTAGCGAGCCGATATTAATCCCCATATAATAAAGGGCATAGCCACTATCGCGGCGTTTATCTTGAGACCCGTAGAGTTGCCCCACAACAGCAGAGATATTCGGTTTCAAAAGCCCCGTGCCCAAAACAACTAATATAAGTCCTATAAAGAATGTCTTAGAACTGGGGATGGCCAGCACAATGTGCCCACACATAATAATTATACCACCATACCAAATCGCTTTTTGGCTACCGATCATACGGTCAGCCATCCAGCCGCCGGGCAAGCCCATGAAATAGACCGACGCGGTATAAAGACCGTAAATCGCCACGGCGGTCGCTGTGCCAATAGCCAGGCCGCCTTCGGCAATGGCCGCCGTCATAAACAGGACCAAAAGGCCGCGCATGCCGTAATAACTCATCCGTTCCCACATCTCTGTCAGGAATAGAGTTTTTAAGCCAACGGGATGGCCAAAGAAGGCGGCATCGTCGACTTGACGTTGAGCTGGTGTTTTCATTGAAGTCCCCTAAATTTTATTTTCTTCGTTCTGCCTCTCTCCCAGCCTCTATTCAAGCGGTTTTTAGCGCAAGAGTGGGGATGGGGAATAAAATTCCATCTTTGACGTATTTTAGGGCGCAATATTGCGCGCCTGATGTAAATGCTGACGACGCTTTGGGAAGTCGGTATAAATGACGGAAACTTTACGGCGTTGGGGTGGTATTTTGCCGAAAACCCCGCTAGGGCAAATCCTCAATTGGGTTGGGGACAATGACGTTTATTCCATCATTTCATATGCGCACGCAGCGTCTGCTCTGCGGGGTCGCTTTACCACTGCTTTTGCTGGCGACACCCGCTTGGTCTGAGGACAGCAATGCGGTCGAGCGTAGCTTTGAGCCGTCCTATTTTGATGTGTTCCAACCCCAAAACGCGAGCGATATGGTCAGCCGTATTCCAGGCTTTAGCCTATCGGGCGGCAGCGGCGGAGAGCGCGGATTTGGTCAAGCGAATTTAAACATCCTGATTAATGGACGCAGACCCTCGTCTAAATCATCTGACGCCCGCGACATCTTAGGCCGCATCCCAGCGAATAATGTGCTGCGCATTTATATTAAAGACGGCGCATCTCTGGATATTCCGGGACTGTCTGGACAGGTCGCCGATATTATCACAGGCGGCTCAGGATTGTCTGGCTCATGGGAATATGCCGCGCGGTTTGAGCAGGGCACGCAACCACAACTGCTGGACGGTGAAATATCGCTCAGCGGATCACGCGGCAATTTATCGTATGTCGCGAGCTTAAATAGTGGCCAGTTCCTATTCACCGAGGACGGGGTTGAGACATTCGCGGATGCTAATGGCGTGGTGTTTGAAGACCGTTTGGAAGACATTGATTTTCACGAAACCAAGCCTGGCGTTGATTTAAACCTAACCTATACGCCTGATAGCGGACACATCGCCAACCTTAACCTCGCGCTGACATATGGTAATTGGAACCAGCGCGTCTCTGAGGTTTTTACCGCTCTCACCCCGCGCGGCAGGACGGGGCAATCGATTTTCCAAGGCGGCGAGGACGAGCTGGAATATGAGATTAGCGGAGATTACGCCCTGCCCCTGAACGTGCCAACACTCGGCAATGGCACCTTAAAACTCATTGGGCTCCACCGGTTTGAAAATAGCAAAAATGGCGATAATTTTGCCGAACTTATTGACGGGCAGACCCCGACACGGTCCATCTTTAACCGCGACACGGATGAAGGCGAATATATTGGCCGCGCAGAATATAGCTTTGCGCCCGCGACCGATCACGATTTACAAGTCTCCATCGAAGGAGCGTTTAATTATCTTGACCGCGAAAACCGTTTTGAAGACACCACCACGCCGCTTGAGACTGACCGTACGCGGGTCGAGGAAAAACGGGCCGAGGGTAACCTCACCCATAGTTGGACGATAAACCCAAAGCTAAACTTACAGACATCCATTGGGGCGGAATATTCGCAGCTTAACGTCACCACTGACCCCTCGCCTGCGCGTAGCTTCGTGCGGCCCAAGGGCTTTGTCGCGGCCAGCTATACGCTATCGCCGACCTATGCCCTGCGCGCGAAAGTCGAGCGCGACGTGGGCCAACTTGACTTTGGCGACTTTGTCGATGGCGTCAGCCTGACTGAGGATATTATAACGTCAGGCAATAACGAGATTGTGCCAACACAGTTTTGGAACGCAGAGATTGAGCTAGACCGCCAAGACAGTGCCGTTATCTCTGGCACATTACGCGCCTTTGCCCGCTTCATTGAAGATCCCATTGATCGCATCCGCTTTAATGACGGCTCCGAAGGGCCAGGAAATTTAGACAGTGCGTTTGAATATGGGGTCGAGGCCAATGCCACATGGCTGCTTGATAGCTACGGCCTGAGCGGCATGCGTATTGAGGCCGAAGGCAGCCTTGCCGATAGCGAAATTGACGACCCGCTCTCTGGGCTAGCGAGACGCATTAATGATACGGAAATCTGGAGTTGGGAGCTGAATTACCGCTGGGATATTGCGAACACCCCTTACGCCATTGGCGGGGAGTTAGAACAACGCCGCGAGAGCCCGTTTCTGCGCCTTGACCAAACCTTTGACGGCCGCCGTGACCGCCCGTCCAGCTTTGCCTTTATCGAGCATAAAGATTTTTACGGCTTTCAACTCACATTGCTTATGCAAAATGTCCTGAAAGAACGTATTATTCGCCCGCGCGTCATTTTCGAGACGGACCGCCTAGGCCCCATTGCAGAGATCCAAGATTTTGACCGCCGCCGTGGCCGCCGCATCAGTATTCAAATTTCAGATACGTTTTAGCGCCTATCAAAAAATCTAGTAAATACAGTCTGTATAAGCACGCGTAATATCGCCGTCCCACGCGCCATTATACGAATCGATAAGGCGGTCAGCATTGGATTTTCCCGTGCGCGCGAATTGATCAAGCTCCTGTAAGAACACAGTCTCGCTCTCACCGTGATGGTTTAGCTTCCCCCGTGCCTTTAGGCCTTCGCGCGATATGGCCAGCGCCGCCACAGCGACCTCGCGCAGGGTCTTGCCGCGAAACGGTGTTTGAAGTCCCATTTTCGCGACATTCATACGCTGATCATGACGTTCTTCTTCGGTCCAATCCTTGACCAAATCCCACGCCGTATCCAGCGCAGATTGATCATATAATAGCCCGACCCAAAAGGCAGGCAGCGCACATAACTCGCCCCATGGCCCAGTGTCTGCACCGCGCATTTCTAGGAATTGCTTGAGGCGCACTTCTGGGAAAATCGTAGACAGGTGATCATCAAAATCAGAAATTGTTGGTAATTCGCCAGGCACGACATCAAGTTTACCGTCCAGGAAATCGCGGAATGATTTACCCGAGGCGTCGAGATAGGTGCCGTTTCGGTAGACAAAATACATCGGCACATCCAGCGCATAATCGACATATTGCTCAAACCCGAACCCCTCCTCAAACGCAAAGGGTAACATGCCCGTACGGTCAGCGTCCGTGTCGAGCCATATACGAGAGCGAAAGGATTTATGACCGTTCAGCACACCGTCGGTAAAAGGTGAGTTGGCAAACAACGCTGTCGCGACGGGTTGCAGCGCAAGGCTGACCCGCATCTTTTTGACCATGTCAGATTCAGATCCGAAATCCAGATTGGTTTGCACTGTGCAGGTACGAAACATCATTTCCAAGCCGTGCGTGCCGACTTTGGGCATATAGGCCTTCATGATATTATAGCGCCCTTTGGGCATCATCGGCACGTCTTCAAGTTTGGTATCAGGACGAAAGCCAAGCGACAGAAAGCCTGCGCCAATCTCGTCCGCGACCTCTTTGACTTCCCGCAGGTGAATATTGACCTCTCGGCATGTTTGGTGGACGTGTTCTAGCGGCGCGCCTGATAGCTCTAATTGCCCGCCGGGTTCTAGCGACACGGAGGCGCCGTCACGTTTTAGCGCGATAACATTGCCGCCCTCGACGACAGGTTCCCAATCGAAACGCTGCAACCCCGTCAGCATCGCGTGGATGCTGCGGTCTCCAAAGTAAGGCAAAGGTTTTAGCGTGTCCTTGCAAAAGCCGATTTTTTCGTGCTCTGTCCCGATACGCCACTCAGATTTAGGCTTAGAGCCGCTCGACAGCCGCTCTATCATTTGGGCCTTTGATGTTATGAGGGGCGAATTACCAGATGCAGCGGGAGCAGCCATGAGCAGTCTCTTTTATTACGTTTGAATTATGCTCTAACCAACCCCGCGCCAATCGACAAGTCACGGTTTTGCGATAGGGCTATGCAATTTTGAAAATGGCAAGATTTGTTGGCTTAGCCCCCAATATCTGGCTCACCCGGCCAGACGACTAATCTGTGGTGAAGCTCGTCTTCATCGACTTGCGTCTCTGACACCACCGCGTCTTGCACGCTCATGCCGACCTCATGAATTGTCTCGCGCGAGCCCGACACAAGATGGTGATAATCAGGCAAGTCTTTGCCCTCAGATATGAGGCGGTAGGCGCAAGTGCGCGGCATCCAATGAAGTTTATCGACATTATCTGGTGTGAGCGTTACGCAATCAGGCACTTTTTTGGAGCGGTTCGGGTAATCCGTGCATTGGCATGTCCCCGCGTCAAACAGCTTGCAGACCACATCTGTGATGTAAATATCGGCAGTATCCTCGTCCTCTAACCTGATGCAGCAACATTTTCCGCAGCCATCACAGAGGTCTTCCCACTCTTTACGGCTCATTTCTGCCATATTTTTGGTTTTCCAATAGGGTTGGGCTGGCATATCATTTGTAACGTCGGTCATAAGCGCTTACTAGATGAGCAATTCAAATTGGGCTACCATTTAAATCATGCAAACATATCGTGCAGACATAGATGCGGTGAATGACAACCGAACACGCAATCGAGGCAAGCTGTTTATCACGATTGTCTTGATTCTGGCCGCTCTTGGTGCCTTTGGTTATGTGCAAGCCCGCGCCTATCTCTTTGATGGCCTGCCGTCCCTGCCCGATAAAACAACGATGTGGGAGTTAAACCTACAGCCCAATACGACACTGCTGGATAAAAATGGCAATGTGTTGGGCCACCGCGGGCCGCATGTCGGGCGCCCGCTCAAGCTGTCTGAAATGCCCAATCACCTACCGCAAGCCTTTCTCGCGATTGAGGACGAGCGGTTCTACCAACATGCAGGCATTGACCGCCGTGCGATATTGCGGGCCTTTTTCGAAAATCAAAAGTCTGGTCGCACTGCGCAGGGCGGCTCAACGCTCACGCAACAGCTTGTCAAAAATATGGTATTGACTCCTGAGAAGACCTACCGCCGTAAGTTCCAAGAAGCTTGGCTGGCTTATGAAATGGAAACGGTCCTATCCAAACCAGAGATTTTAGAGCTTTATCTGAACCGCGTGGATTTGGGTAACCGCACCTTTGGCGTAGAGGCGGCAGCGCAGCGATATTTCGGCAAATCAGCGACAGAGGTCACGCGATCAGAGGCCGCCATGCTGGCAGGTCTACCCCAAGCGCCGTCGCGTTATAACCCAGCAAAGAACTTTGACGGCGCGTGGAGCCGCGCCAAGCTTGTGCTCCGCCGTATGCTGGCCAATACGATGATCACACCCTCAGAACTGGCCGAAGCCGAGACTAATCCCCCCGTCATCATATCAGAGCCCAAAGACGCGATAGAGCCCGCCATCATTGGGCATTTATTTGACTATATCCAAGAGCAAGCCCAGGGGCTTGTTGGGTCAGAGGTCAAAGACCTCATCGTGCGCACAACAATAGACCCAAAGCTTCAACAATTGGCTCACGATAGTGTCGAGGGCATCTTGTCCACGACAGGCGAGAAACGCAAAGTCAGCGAAGGCGCGCTCGTCACTTTGGACAATCAAACAGGCGCCGTGCGCGCTATGGTTGGTGGACGCGATTACACCGCATCAAAATTTAATCGCGCTGTTCAGGCCGAACGCCAGCCTGGCTCGTCATTCAAAGCCTTTGTTTACGCAACCGCCCTAGAAGAAGGCTTCACCCCCGCGACTGTGCGTATTGACCAACCGACAGAGATTGCAGGCTGGAAGCCAGAGAATTACACCCGTCGTTACCGTGGCCCGATGACCATTCGTGAGGCCCTAAAGCTCTCAATCAATACCGTTGCCGCTCAAGTTGGCGCGGAAATCGGCCCGCCCCGTATTGTGGATTTGGCCAAGCGATTTGGCATTACGACAAATTTGCGCACGACCTATTCCATCTCTCTGGGGGCATCAGAAGTCACGCTGCTGGATTTATCGCAAGCGTTCATGGTGTTCTCTAACGATGGTGTACGAAAGCCGCCCTACCTCATTGAGAGCGTCTCAAACTCGGCCAATGAGGTGCTTTACACGCGCAAGGCCCTCGCCCCGACACGGGTCTATGCAGAGAGCTATGCCCGTCAAATGACCGAAATGCTGTCTGATGTTGTGCAAACAGGCACAGGCCACGGCGCAAAGCTAGGTAAGCGCGCGGCAGGCGGTAAAACAGGCACGACACAAGATTACCGCGACGCGTGGTTTGTGGGCTTTACCGCGCAATACACAACGGGTGTCTGGATGGGTAATGATGATAATTCATCGACATCGCGCGTCACAGGCGGGCTGCTGCCCGTCGATGCGTGGAAAGACTTCATGCTAGCCGCGCATAAGGGTTTGCCGCTGGAGCCCCTTAACGCCCCACAGAGTTTTGAAGACGATGAAAAGCGCCGCAAAATTTCCGCCTTTTATAGCGGTCTGGCCGAAGCTTTGATTACAGAACGAAATCTCGCCGCTGGTATTACCCAGCCCCGCGCAAACGTGATGCCGGTCACAGTCGATGGGCTGAATTAGCGCTATAGCGACAACATGGTTATTTCATAACCAATTCTTAACTGGCACATTAACCTTTCAGTAGGGATTGTCGGGGCATCACAGACGGAGTTATTATCATGTTCAGGTTTATCATGCGCGCCGTCCTTTTTGGCTTTATCCTTGCCGCCACCTTTACGACCAGCTTTGCGGTTGACCGCTATACTGATGCGCCCGTTATTATCCGCGATGGTGACGGCACGTATAAAACTGTGACAGTTAATTCAGCCAAAGAATGT
Organism: Fretibacter rubidus; assembly: GCF_041429785.1. Lineage (GTDB taxonomy): Bacteria > Pseudomonadota > Alphaproteobacteria > Caulobacterales > Maricaulaceae > Fretibacter > Fretibacter rubidus. The sequence continues at coordinate 951,339 of NZ_CP163423.1, read as the reverse complement.
TCCGCTATTTGCCAGTCAGAACCGCTATGTCGTGGGGCGGTGACTTATCAAGCTGACATTACCAAACCCGAAGCGGAATGCCGTCTTAATGACGGGCTATCTGAAACATCCCCCTTTAAGGTCACGCCGCCGGAAGAATTATCTCTGGATATAGCCGTGGCGGATTTGAACGCCTACCGCGCCGAATACGGTCTTGGCCCTGTGACACTCAATACGAAATTGATTCAAGCCTCCGATGTGCATGCGCAGGATCTAGCCATTCACGGCAATGCCGCCCATGAGGGGTCTGACGGCTCTACTCATTCTGACCGTATTCAGCGCCAAGGCTATTATTTTACTGTCGCAGGCGAAAATGTCGCCACAGGCCAAAAAAGCTGGGATAAAGTTTTTAAGGCTTGGCAGGATAGCCCGGGCCATAACGAAAATCTTCTGCTTGCGGATGCGACAGAATTTGGCATCGCGTTGGTCTATGAACCGACCACGACTTATCTCACATATTGGACGATGTTGATGGCGGCTCCCATGCCAAATTTCTCCCATCTCGAAGAAGCCATGACAGTCGAACAAATGCAATTATTGCAAGCGCAGCCCTAGCTCTGCCCATCTGCCGTTTATGGTTAACGAAACGCTAAGAGATTCGCGTCATTCTAAGACATGATTCGTTTTAGGAGTGCCCCATGAGCCGCCAAAAAAATTTCCTGACATCAACTTTGCTTAGCCTTGCTGGGTTTTCTATCATTGCGGTGCCAACGGCTTTTGCCGCTGATCCTGGCACATATCGTCCGGGCATGGCCTATGACAGCATCACGGCAGCCAGCGCCGATTTATGCGACGCACAATGTTCGGGTGACGCGCAGTGCCGCGGATGGAACTTTGTAAAGGTCAACCCCCAAGCCCCTATCGGGGTTTGCGAATTTAACGCCCAAGCCGCCGCCCCCGTGCCAAGCCGCTATAGTGTGAGCGGCGAAAACAACAGCGCCATTCGGTCCGCCACAATCATTCCGGGGCGCAGCAATACAGTGCGCGTCGGAAATATGAGCCCAGCAACTGTAACGCCGCCAAAAATAACGCAACCCACGCCCACACGCCGTGTCGTTCGCGAAGCGGTACCACAGAAGACCGCAGCCCAAACCGTCGCTCACAGACGGCCCGCCCCCCGCGGGGTAACGCCAGAGGCGATGCAAAACCTATCGTTGACCGAGCAACAAAACCTACAGCGGCAGCAGGGTCAACGCCCAGACACTCAAATGCAGCGTCCCCAAATGCAGCGCCCGCAAGGTCAGACACAAGGTTCTCAATTTCGCCATGACCTTGGGAATGGTCAGCCGATAACGGCCCCGCAACAAGCCCCGCGTCAAGTGATGCGCCCAAGCCCAGCGCCGCGCTATAATGGACCGCAAAACATACCGAACCAAATGAGCGGCGATCCCCGCCTGCAACAGCGCCTGATGCAGCAACGCCAAATCCAGCAACGTCAAATGCCACAAAGCCAGATGCAGCCGCAGGCCCGCCCTCAAGGACAGCTCCAACAGCAGCCTGCGATTGACCCGCGACTATCCGCGACAGGCCAAGCTGTACCGCCCGGTGTGCCCAGCTATCGCCCGCAGGCAATGCCGCAACAACAAGCACAGCACCAGCAAGTCCAACGCCAGCCAGTCCAACGCCAACCAATGCAGCGCCCATCTGTTAATATCCCTTCAGAGATGGCACCGCAGCGCCCAATGACAGCCGCGCAGGCGCAACAAAGCCTTTTTGGGTCGTTACATGATGATGTGAAAATTCCGCGCCCGATTGACCCTGTAGCGGTCGCCCGTAATCCAGACGCCCCTATTCCGACTGTGTCCAATGTGCCAGTGGCACCTGTTCAAATGCAACCGATGCGGCAACCCGTTCGTGAGGCCCCTGATACAACGGGTCTTGCCGGTGCCGCGACACGTTAAATCTATGCGGCAGGTTTGCTAAATTTGGTCTTGAGTCTGATAAAATAGGCCATAATCGCCTTGGACGAAAGGCGGAACCAGCCAAACATCACAAAGACCATAAAGGCTGCAATCATACCCGTTAGCATCGCTGTGCTAATTGTGGCCGCATCAAACCGTGCGAGCATCAGCGTGTTTGCACCGCCCGCCACCGCCGTAATCATAGCGAGAAATAACCATAGCCCCGTCCAGTAAAAACTCACCAAAGCGTTTTTCATCCGAAACCGTGTTGCAGGAAATACAAAGATAGAGGCGACCGCTACTGTGATTAAAAACATGATAGCCGTGGGCAAAACGATATTTAGCATGGTGTATCAAGTCCTAACAGTGGCACGGTGCTCGCCTCTGTCTTCGCAAGCTTTGTGCCGCTTTAGCGGTAACTGCGAAATTTCCTCAAAGAGAGCAAAATTACGCGCTTCATGCTTTAAAAATGTCGCTTGACCGTGTAGCGTTTGCTCCAACTGAAACCCGCCTGTTCGCGACCGAGTATATTGGCCTGACAGCGCAGCGAGACACAGCATGACTGATACAGACATCACACCAGAAAAACCCGCAACGCTAAAAAAGCCTGTGCGCGCCTTTGTAAAAAAGAATGGCAAAAAGCTCGTGCGTAAAATTGCGAAAATTCAGTCATCCCAATCGGCTGTGCCTGATACACCGAAAATCCCGAATGAGTATTTTCCTTACATTCAACCTCTTGTCGATGAGTGGGAGACCCTACAAGCTGAGGCGCGCGACGTTTTAAAGTTCCGTGAGGCTATACCGGGCTTCCAAGATATTTCACCCGACCAATACCGCTTGGCCAAAGGGCAAAACTGGAAAACTTTTATTATCTATGGGTTTGGGCAAAAACTGGAAACTAACGCTAAACTCACCCCGCGCACGGCGGAATTACTGGCGGGAATTCCCAATTTGCAAACAGCCATGCTGTCTATCTTGGCCCCTGGTTATCATATTCCCGCACATAAAGGCGTGACCAAAGGGATTTTGCGCAGTCACATTGGTCTGATTATTCCCAAGGATTACGAGAAATGCCGCATCCGCGTCGATGATACCATCACGCCCTGGCGCGAGGGCGAGATTTTCGTCTTTGATGATACTTATGAGCATGAGGTATGGAACGAGACGGACGAAGAGCGCGTGATATTGCTCTTTGATTTTGACCGTCCGATGAAATTTTGGGGGCGGTTCCTCAATAAAACCTTCCTCAATATCATGAAAATGACGGCCTTTTACAAAGACCCTAAAAAGAACCTTGCCACCGCCGAAGACCGCTTAGAAGCTGCTATTCGCGCGAATAACGAAGCGCTAGAAGCCATGAGCGACCCAGCGGGGAGTTAAGTCGGTCTTTAAGGTTCTCCGTCCCAACGACCGTCGAAATCTTTGGGGCGCATGAGCTTTTTATGCTTTGCCGTGCGGCCAGATACGCGTTTACGCCAAAGACGGAATGAGCCGGGTTTCAGATTGCCCTGCATAATCTTGATGACTTGCGGTTCTGAAATCCCCAGCCGCTCTTTGATCCAATCAAAGCTAGCGTCATCATCCCACGCATAATCGATGACCTCGCTTATTTGGGCGTCGGTCAGGGATTTTATGTCTTTAGGTTTTGGTTGTGTCATGGTCTATAAACGCACCAACTCTGCGCGCGGTTTCATAAAACTTGAACGCGCCCTAAACCGCGCGGCGGTAAAGCACCCCTGCCGCATTCACGCGGTGACCATGGCATATGGCAATGGCAAGCGCGTCTGACGCGTCGCCCGTCGTGACGCCGCATCCGGGCATCAGAACATTCATCATATGGGCAACTTGGGCCTTGTCGGCTGTGCCTGTACCGACCACTGACTTTTTAACAAGGCGCGGTGCATATTCACCAATGCCTAAGCCCGCCACGCTCGCCGCGAGTAAGCAGGCCGCGCGCGCATGGCCGAGTTTCAGCGCGCTGCCCGCATTGTCTTTCATAAAGGCCTCTTCAACCCCCGCCTCATGCGGTTGATAGGTCGTAATGATTTTTGATAGGTCATCAAAGAGGGTGTTGAGCCGCATCGGCAAGGCCGCCTTGCGGTCGGGGCGGATAACGCCGTGATCGATATGGCGCAATTTCGTGCCTTCAATATCCACCACGCCCCACCCGCAAGCGACAAGTGAGGGATCAATCCCTATAATGCGTACAGCGTTCATGAAGGAACACTAGGGGAACAAAAACCTCTTGCCAAGACAAAAGAGGTTAACGCCGATGTGCCTTAATTGCCGTTAACCGCCGCAATTAAGGCCTATAATCATCACAGTGTCGGCAAAACCCTGCCCCAGTCCTTGGCTACAAAGGCCTTATCACTAACGGACTGGAGACTATCATGACATCAATTTTAAAAGCAGCCCTAACGGCAGCCGTCATCACAGGGTTCAGCACAAGCGCCGTGGCCGGCACGCTAAGCGTGCCAGAGTTTGCGCAGGCGGATATGGAATTGTTTGAAGATGATCTTGTCTTGCCGTCCACCACGGCGAACTTTGACGCCAACACTCCGATCGCCCTTGTCCGTATTGACGGTGGCCGCATGATAACGACGCCCTATCAAGAGGCCGATGATTGGGCGACGCTGTCTGAAACACTGGCCCAACCCATACGCCACTTGTCGCCTGCCGCTTATCTTAGCGCCGCATCGGAAACACCCGTGGACGGTCAAGAGGCCGATAATACGCTTGATGTTATCCGTCTGGCGGCTGTTGATACGGGCTATAAATATGTCCTGATTTACGGCACAGGCAAAGACGCGCATTTCGCAAGCTTTGGCGGCAAATCACTCCGTAATACAGGCCTTGTTGTCCCTGTGGGCAGTCAAAGCTGGCAAGGCGGCGATGCCAAGGCCCTGCTGGTTGAGACCCATAGCGGCACCGTCATTGACGCCGTGACCACATGGGCGCCCGATATGGAAACGCTGACCCGTGATGTCGGGGAAATGATAGAGCGGCTCGGCGCGGCGCAAAGCACGGCTTAACGCTTTACGACAGCCCTATGCGCGCTATAGATGGGCGCGTGAGTATTGTTGGGACACAAGGCGCAAAGACGCTTTATAATATCCAAGCGCTGCGGGCGATCGCGGCGCTTTTGGTTGTGTTTGCGCATCTGCCAGGGATAGAGCTTAAACATAGCCCTGACCAAATCCTGCCCAGCATTGTTATGCTTGGTATTAGTGGCGTGGATTTATTCTTCGTCATTTCTGGTTTCATCATGGTTTACGTGACGTGGAATACGCCTCATAATATACGCAATGTCGGGCGGTTTTTATTCGCGCGCTTCACCCGTATCTACCCCGTCTATTGGTTGATAGCAGTATTGGTTTATATCGCGTGGCGATTACGACCAGAATTAATTAGTTTTGACCCTGACGCCACTAACCTTTGGCGGTCGTTCCTGCTCCTGCCCGACCAAACATACCCGATGTTAAAAGTGGCGTGGACGCTGATTCATGAGCTTTATTTTTATTTGATATTCGCGCTATGTCTGTGTCTACCCAAGCGGTTTTTAATGGTGGGATTAACAGTATGGGCAGCCGCTATCGTGCTGTTACAAAACTCAGGCTTTTGCCCACTATCCCCGACATGGCGATTGATGATTAACCCCATGGGATTGGAGTTTTACATGGGAGCGGTCATTGGATGGCTCTATATGCGCAGGGATGACGTTGGGCCGTTGGCGTGGCCGATACTCATTTTGGGTGTGCTCGCCTTTATGCTCGCACTTATCTATCAATCCAATATCGCAGTCGATCCCTTCCCAAATTATACACAACGCACGGTTCTTTTTGGTATCCCCAGCGCGCTTATCGTTTACGGGATTGTCAATGTCGAACGGCGCGGCGCAGAGGCCCCGCAATCACTTTCGACCATCGGGAATTGGTCATATGCGCTTTATCTTTCGCATGTGCTAACGCTTAGCGCGCTTGGCTATTTATGGGCAATGTTTGCAGGCGACCGCGCGTGGGACAACATCTTCATCCTGCCAATCATGGTGGTAATCAGCACCATGGTATCATCGGTTGTTTGGTACGGATTTGAAAAGCCGCTACTGCGGTATTTCGGCGGACTTCGCCAGCGCCTATTCGGCGCTGGCAGTTAATATATTTCTGCGCATAATTGGCGCAGGCACTTAATTAATTCAAAACTATTCAGCCGCCTCTTGCACATCAACGGGTGGTGTCCACCGTAGCACAGGATTACGCGCTGCCTGCGTTTCATCCAAACGCCGCATCGGTGCATAGACAGGCGCGTTTTTAAAGCTCTCGACCAGACCCGCTTTCGCGCGCAGGGCAAGGCTCCGCATCGAATTGATAAAGCGGTCAAGTTCTTGCTTGGACTCAGATTCTGTTGGCTCAATCAACATCGCCCCATGCACAACCAATGGGAAATACATCGTCATCGGGTGATAGCCTTCATCAATCATAGCTTTCGCAAAATCGAGCGTCTCGACACCTGTATCTTTTAAGAAACGGTCATCAAATAGCGCTTCATGCATACAGATACCACCAAACGCTGGTGTCATGACATCCGATAGGGAGGCCTGCACATAATTGGCGTTAAGCACCGCGTCCTCTGTCGCTTGCTTTAACCCATCAGAGCCGTGGCTCATCATATAGGTCAGCGCGCGGCTATACATGCCCATCTGTCCATGGAAAGCACACATGCGGCCAAAGCTGCCGTCTGTTGGATGCTCAATAAGACTGTAGCCGTCGTCGGTTTTCACCACATAAGGCACAGGCGCATGATCTTTTAACGCGTCAGACAAAACCGTCGGGCCTGAACCGGGGCCACCGCCGCCGTGGGGTGTCGAGAACGTCTTATGCAGGTTGATATGCATCGCATCGACGCCCAAATCACCAGGACGCACACGCCCAACCAACGCATTAAAGTTAGCCCCGTCACAGTAAAAATAACCGCCCGCCGCATGGATAAGGTCTGCGATTTCAATAATGTCAGTTTCAAATAATCCGCAGGTGTTAGGATTGGTCAGCATGATGCCCGCAATATCGCTGTCTTCGCCGAGACCGTCTAGCTTCACGCGCAGCGCGTCCATATCGACCCGTCCGCGCCCATTGGCGGGAATCTCGTCAACGGTAAAGCCGCATTGCACAGCCGTCGCTGGGTTGGTGCCGTGGGCGGATTCTGGCACAAGGACACGGCGCTTATGGGTCGCACCATCTGCATCCAAACGCGCGCGAATGGCCATCATCCCGCATAGCTCGCCGTGGGCACCCGCTTTGGGCGTTAGCGCAACAGCGGGCATATTACAGAGCGTCATCAACCAATGGGACAGCTCACTCATTAATTCCAGCGCGCCCTGCACAGTAGAGACAGGTTGCAACGGATGAATATCGGCAAAGCCAGGCATACGCGCGACTTTTTCATTCAGTCGCGGATTATGTTTCATCGTGCAAGAGCCCAACGGATAAACACCCAAATCAATCGCGTAATTCTTTTGGCTAAGGCGCACATAATGGCGCATGGTTTCAGGCTCACTGAGGCCCGGCAGACCAATCTCGCCTTTGCGCGCGTGTGTCCCTAGGCGCGATTTTGTTGTGCCTTTCGGCTCTGGCAGGTCCACACCTGTGGTCACCAAATCACCCGTCTCAAAAATCAATTGTGTCGCTTGGTTTAACGCTTGGCTGCCCGAAACAGTGATACGGTCATTAAGGTTTGCTGCAACAGGCGCCGTTGGCCGTCCTTGGTTATTCATGCTCATGACAACACCTCCGAAAGTGCACTCTCAAACGCTGCAATATCCTCATCACTTGCCGTCTCGGTCGCGCAGACCAGCAGCAAGTCTTTATGCTCCCCATCCGTGAGGCGCGAGACAGGCACACCGCCCAATACGCCTTTATCAGCCAGCGCTTGAACAACGCCTTCTGCGTCTTTGGGCAAGCGCAGGGTAAATTCATTAAAGAAAGTGTCGTTAATTAACTCCACGCCTTTGATAGTCGACAAACGGTCGGCGAGGTCACAGGCTTTTTCGTGGTTGAGGGCCGCGAGACGTGTCAGCCCCGCTTCGCCGAGTAGGCTCAGATGTACTGTGAAAGCAAGGCAGCAAAGACCAGAGTTCGTGCAGATATTAGAGGTCGCTTTTTCGCGGCGGATGTGTTGTTCGCGCGTGGAGAGGGTTAGCACAAAGCCGCGCTTCCCTTCGGCGTCAATTGTTTCGCCGCAGACGCGGCCCGGCATTTGCCGCACGAGTTTTTTCGTGCACGCAAATAGCCCAACATGCGGACCGCCAAAGTTAAGGCCAACACCTAGCCCTTGGCCTTCGCCAACGACAATATCCGCGCCCTGTTCACCGGGCGGCGTAATGGCGGCCAGCGCAACGGGTTCAGTAAACACGGCAATTAACAGTGCTTTGTGTGCATGGGCTTTTTCCGCAATCGGGGCCAAATCGATAATCTCGCCAAAAACATTGGGTGATTGCACCACCACACAGGCCGTGTCGTCATCGATATGGTTGATGACATTATCATCACGGCCCGGCCCTGTATCCCGTTCATCAATTTTGATGCTGAGCGTAGACGCCAAGGTCTGTGTCGCAGCCGCGTAATGCGGGTGCAAACCAGGAGCGAGGACGGCTTTGGATTTCTTACCCCGCGCGACACGGTGGGCCATAACCACGGCTTCGGCACACGCCGTAGAGCCGTCATACATAGACGCATTGGCGACTTCCATGCCCGTCAAAAGCGCGACTTGCGTTTGAAATTCAAACAATGTCTGAAGCGTCCCTTGGGAAATCTCTGGCTGGTAAGGCGTATAGGCGGTGAGGAATTCAGACCTCTGGATGAGGTGATCCACAGTCGCCGGGATATGGTGCTTATAGGCCCCAGCCCCACAGAAAAACGGCACAGATGACGCGCTGACAGACTTGGCCGATAGGCGCGACATATGCCGTTCCACCGCCTGTTCAGACTGGTGTTTGGGTAGATCAATCAGCCCTCTAAGACGCGCGCTTTCGGGCACGTCAACGAATAAATCATCAATCGTGTTCACGCCGACAACCGATAGCATCTGCGCGCGGTCTTGGTCACTTAAAGGGAGGTAACGCATTTATTCGTCCTTCTGATTTTCTTTTCTTCTCGCATTTTCAACGAGATATTCGACAACAAGCGCACTTGTGTCTGCACGACTCAATTTAATGTCCCGAAACCGCCAGCGGTTTCGGCTTTCCGCTATTTTCTGTCGCACGGACAGAAAATTGAAACGCTATAAGCCATCGCAATACGTCTTATACGCGTCCGCGTTCATCAATCCGTCAAGCTCGTCTTTATCAGCGACTTTGATTTTCATAAACCAACCCGCGCCAGATGGGTCTTCATTGACTTTGGCGGGCTCGTCTTCCAGCGCGCCGTTGACCTCTGTCACTTCGCCCGCAATCGGTGCGTAAACTTCTGATGCGGCTTTGACCAATTCGACCACAGCGGCTTCGTCGCCTTTATCAAACTCTGCCCCAACGTCTGGCAATTCGACAAAGACAACATCACCGAGTGCTTTGGCGGCATAGGCGGAAATGCCAATCGTCCCAATATCCCCGTCAACGGATACCCATTCATGGTCTTCTGTAAAATATACGCTCATGGCCTTAACCCCTGTAATATTGATGCGGCGCGAAAGGCATTTTCACGACGCTGGCTGGGCGGGCTTTCCCCCGCACGATGAGTTGCACGGGTGTCCCCGCCTTTGAAAATTTACGCGACACATAGCCCATGGCAACAGGGCCGCCCACTGTGGGTCCGAAACCGCCACTAGTAATTTCGCCAATGGTCTTGCCGTCCATATCTTGAATTTCAGTATGTTCACGGGCGGGCGCACGGCCTTCGGGCAAAATCCCAACGAGCTTACGCTTGGGCTTATTTTTAATTGTCTCTTCCACCGCCTTCGCGCCCAAGTAATCTCCACCCTCTCGGCGGTGCTTTTGAATGGACCAGATTAGGCCCGCCTCAATCGGGTTTGTCGTGGTGTCGATATCGTGTCCGTATAGACACAGACCAGCCTCCATACGCAGGCTATCGCGCGCGCCAAGGCCGATAATTTCGACATCGTCATAGGTCATCAAATGCTCAACAAGGCGGATCATATCGTCATGCTTAGCCGATATTTCATAGCCGTCTTCACCCGTATAGCCACTGCGCGAAATATGGGCGTAAAGCGGCTCGTCCAGCGTGCCCGCAAGCTGCAGATCTGTATGGGTCATAAAGACCAAATCTTCGACAGCCTCATTGAGGCATCCCAGCACATCAGAGGCGCGCGGGCCTTGCAAGGCAATCAGCGACAGCGTGTCGTCTTTGATCGACAAATTCACGCCTTTGGGCAGATGTTTTTTGATGTGCTTATAATCGGCCACCTTACAGCCCGCATTGACGACCAGATAAAGTTGATGCGTGTGTCCCTTTAGGCCCAGCCGAGAAATCATCAAATCATCTAAAATACCGCCGTCTTTATTCAGAAGCTGCGAGTAACGCTGTTGCCCAGGTTCCAAATCTTGGATACTGGCAGGGACAAGTTTTTCCAGCGCTTTGGCGGCGGTTTCAAACGTCCCGTCATCGGCGGCAATAAAACATTGCCCCATATGGGAGACATCAAATAGGCCCGCCTTTTCGCGCGTATGCAAATGTTCGCCCATCACACCCATGGGATATTGAACAGGCATATCATAGCCCGCAAATTCAACCATTTTCGCACCGCTATCGACGTGAAACTGGTGCAGGGCTGTCTTTTTTAACTGTGTCATAACGTGGCCGAACTCACGGACTAAATCCGTGTAAGAGCCTACCCGCTGTCCTTTTAGACCTGAGAGATTCATCGCGTGATTTATCGCAAATCGCGCGATTTACTCCGTCGGCGGGGCTTTTCACTATACAGCCCGCTTTCCAGCGTTTTACATCCAAGCGGTCCTCGGTACCTGAGAGTTTCCGGCGGCGGTTGCTCCTTCGGCGGTCCTAACGTTTGTTTGCAAACGCAAGAACGCTCTCCCGCTTGGAAGAGATAATCTGATATGCGGGATTCTACATTGCGAGTCAATTCAATCGCTACCCGAAATGTTAAGACTTCTGTGCAAAAGATGGTGCTTACAAGAGTGATATTAAGGGGACAGCATGTCAGGTAAATCACAAGAAGAAATCGCGTTTGAATTGGTCTCAAAGCTCAAAGGTATGGGCGTTTGGGGCGAGAAAAACATGCCCGATATTTTGGATATGTACGCTGAATGCCTAGACGCCTGTAAAGGCAAGCGCCCCTATATTCCAGGCCGCGCCGTAATGGACCCCGCCCAACGCGCACAACTTGACGCCCAAGCGGCCCAAGCGAGAGCACAGCAACAGGCCCGCGCACAACAGGCCCAGCCACAAGCACCTCAGGCTCAGCCACAGCCACAGCAAGCTCAGCCACAAGTCCAGCAACCGCAAGCGCAGCAGCGCATCATGCCAACGCAGGTGCAAAGCGCGGGTTAGGTTCAATCTGTCCTGAAAGACTGCGTCTCGCCTGAAATTCACGACTTGGATTCCGGGCACTTTTCAAGAGCAGCGGAATGACAGGGGTCGGTGATTACAATTAATCCCTTAGACACGTCATTCCGACGTGGACGCAGTCCACCCGGAACCCATGTCATTCAAGATCAGTCAAATACCTTATTAAACTGTCGCGCCTTACCCGCGCCTACATCCGTTCTGGCGCGTCTATGCCGAGTAAGGTGAGGCCCATTTCCAACTGCGCCAGCGTCAAGGCGGCCAGTGACAGACGCGAACCACGCACATCATCGCTGACGTCATCAACCATAATCGGGCAGTCGGAATAAAAGCGCGAGAAACTTTGCGCGACGCGGTAGATATGGTCGCAGAGGATATGCGGCGCATATTTTTCCGCTGATTGCGTCACCGCGCGGCCAAAGGCGTCCAGCGCCATAACCAACTGCTGCTCTGCAGGCTCTATGACTGTGATGTCGCCTTGACTTGCGCCTTCTTCATCCGCGCGGCGCAGAATAGATTTAATCCGCACGACAGCATATAACAGGTAAGGGCCAGTCTTGCCTTCAAAGGCGGTAAACCGTTCCGGGTCAAACACGTAATTTGTCATGCGTTGGTTCTGCAAATCTGCAAATTTCAAAGCCGCGAGGCCAACTTTACGGGCGATTTCTGTGCGCTCAGAGGGCTCAAAATCAGCACCAATGCCTGACTCGGACAAGCGCTTGGCCGCTGCTTCGTTCATAATCTCGAGCAAATCCTCCAGCCGCAGCACGCCGCCTTCGCGGGTCTTAAACGGCTTGCCGTCTTTGCCGTTCATGGTCCCGAACCCTGCATGGAACAGCTGGTCACGGTCATACCATCCCGCTTTCACGGCGGCGCGAAAGACCTGTTCAAAATGCAGTGCTTGGCGTTGGTCTACGACATAGACAATCAAGCCCGGATCAGGGTCAGATTTACGGTCAACAAGTGTTGCCAAATCGGTCGTGTGATAAAGCACCGCACCAGAACTGGCGAGGAGCATGACAGGCGGAACATCTTTCTTCTCACCCTCTTCTTCGACACGAATGATAAGCGCGCCGCCGTCTTCCTCTGTGATGCCTTGGGCTTTCAGACCGTCAATCATATCAGGGATGAGCGGGTCAACGCAGGCCTCGCCTTTCCATAGGTCAAATTCGACACCTAGATTGCCGTAACCGACTTTCAACGCAGCCACGGATACATTAATGAAATGCTCAAGCAGCGCGCGGTACCCAGCCCGTCCGGCCTGTAATTCCGCCGTCGCAACGCGAGATTTTTCCATCCGGTCGGGGTCGGATTTTGCGGCATTGCTGGCCTTTGGATAAAGTCGCGCGAGGTCATCCATAGTGACCGGGCTGTCGCTTGGGTAATTGTCCGTTTTGTCCGCATCGAAATAGGGCAAGTCTGGCTGCTCAATCGAAAGCTCTGAAATCAAATGACCCATTTGTAGGCCCCAATCACCCATATGAACATCACCAATAACCGTGTGGCCTTGGGCGCGCAGGATACGTTTTATCGCCTCGCCAATGACAGCAGAACGCAAATGGCCGACATGCATAGGCTTGGCGACATTGGCCCCACCGTAATCTATCACGATAGTCTTGGGCGTCTCTTGGGGGATGCCGCCACTCGGGCTGGCCTTAAGTTCCGATGCGCGAGTGGAGAGAGCGTCCAGCGTGGGGTGAAGATTGATAAAACCCGGTCCGGCAATATCGAGGCGGTCTATCGCAGGATGGTCTTTTAAGATGTCCACGGCCTGCCCCGCAATGTCACGCGGATTGACTTTCTCGCCGCGTTTTTTGGCAATACCTGCCGCCGCCATAGCACCGTTACATTGAAACGGGGCCATATCGGGGCGATCGGATTCGCGTGTGCCCGCAATGGCGGCGGGGTACCCCAAAGCCTCAAAGGCCGCTTCTGTGGCGGCATTTAATGTGTGCAAAATTGACGGCATGTTCGTGCCCTAGTTTTGACCGACAGAGACGCGGAATCGCTTGCCTTCGGCGTTAAAGGCGCGTTGCTGCGGCGTGACAACAAAGCCGACGATAAGCTCGAAGTTTTCGCCCGATGTACCCTCATCCGCGCGGGGGATTTCGTAATTTGCTACGGTTTCGGTCACGCGCACGCGGTCTTCGCCGGCCGGGAATGTCACCGTCAGCGGGAACACTTGCTTATTCATCACCGCAATATTTTTACGCGTTGCAGCGACAAAGTACTCATATGTGGCGGTCGAGCCATTGGCCGATGGGCCGCGGCCAAAATCAAAAGTCACTTCAATATCGCCCGTAATGGGTCGTTCGCCGTAGTAACGGCAAAGCGAGCGTACCCCCGCAATCTCGCCCGTGAAGCCAACATTTTGAAACGTCTCTTGCGGGGCCATAAATTCAACAATACGCGCGGCGTCATAAAGCGCAAAAGCGCGCGGACATGGGCCAGGGTTACGCTCTGCCGCTTCACCAATGGAGAGCGCCTCTTGCGTGGTGCGGCAGCCCGTAAGAGCGACAGCACTGACAAGGACGAGACCCATAATGGCTTTAGGGCCAATTTTAAACATATTGCGCATTATATAATCCTCACGACGTGACAATTGTGCCGTCATAGTGGCTGGCGCAAAGCGCCTGTCTTTGCTAGGTCTTATCGGGTTATGACGCGCCCCGCAATACGCCCGCCGCGCATGAGGAGAATTTAATGAGCGTGAAAACAGTCGATATAGCCCCGACCACAGATGACAACGCCCCGCGCACTACCAAAACTGTGCTTTTGGCGGCCCCGCGCGGTTTTTGTGCAGGTGTTGACCGCGCCATATTGATTGTCGAAGAATCGCTTAAAAAATTCGGCGCCCCTGTCTATGTGCGTCATGAAATTGTCCATAACCGCCATGTGGTGAACCGCCTGCGCGGTCTGGGGGCTGTCTTTGTCGAAGAACTGGACGAATGTCCTGACGACCGTCCTGTAGTGTTTTCCGCCCACGGCGTACCTAAATCCGTGCCCAAGGCCGCAGAGGCGCGCGATATGACCGTGCTGGACGCGACGTGTCCGCTGGTCTCCAAAGTCCATATCGAGGCCGAGCGGCATTACGCCAAGGGCCACCATATTTTTATGATCGGCCACACAGGCCACCCCGAGGTCATCGGCACTATGGGGCAGTTGCCAGAGGGCGCGATTACACTGGTCGAGACCGAGGATGAAGCCCGCACGATTATGCCGCCTAATCCTGATAATTTGGCGCTGGTCACGCAAACAACGCTGTCTGTGGATGATACGCAAGGCATCATCGACATCCTAAAGGGTCGTTTTCCGACCATTGCCCTGCCCTATAAAGAAGATATTTGTTACGCCACAACAAACCGCCAGATGGCTGTCAAAGCGATTGCAGATGAATGCGATTTATTGCTCGTCATTGGCTCTGTAACCTCGTCAAATTCCAAGCGGCTCGTCGAGGTGGGCGACAAGGGAGGCGCAGATAACGCTATGCTCATCTCTAGTGCGGATAGCATCAATTGGGACATGATAGAAGCCGCAGACACAATTGGCCTATCGGCGGGGGCCAGCGCGCCTGAATATCTCACCGATGGTGTTTTGGCGGCACTCCGATCACGCTATGACATCACCGTCAAAGAGGTCGAAGTCACCAAAGAAAAAGTCATTTTCCGCCTGCCAAAGCTTCTACGCGAATAGTGTCAAAACAGCTGATTATCTATACGGACGGTGCGTGTTCTGGCAATCCTGGCCCAGGCGGTTGGGGCGTGTTGATGCAATTTGGTGATGTTGAGAAAACGCTGCACGGCGGGGAGCCAGACACCACCAATAACCGCATGGAACTTATGGCCGCGATTAAAGCGCTAGAGGCCGTCAAACCCACTTACAAAGGCACCATAACCCTGTGGACCGATAGCACCTATGTGCTCAAAGGCATCACAGAATGGATACATGGGTGGAAGAAACGCGGCTGGAAAAACGCTGCGAAAAAAGCCGTGAAAAACGCCGATCTCTGGCGCGAACTTGACGCCCTTAACGCGACCCGAAACGTCGATTGGAAATGGGTCAAAGGCCACGCCGGCGTCGACGGCAATGAACGCGCGGATGAATTGGCCAGAATGGGGATTCCAACTCGGGATGAGGATGAGGATGAATGTGAGGATTAAAACATCTTACCACGCTAAAACAGACCCTAACCCCTTTTATCGCGTTTCACGTGGCTATGGCTCGCGATTTGCCAGCGGCCGCTGCACATAACATAGGTTGTAATGCAATGGGCGAGATAGGGGCGGCGAAACCGTTGATGGTTAGCAGTCGCGTTGTAGCTAATAATGATTGTGTTGCCGAGGTTCAGGAACTCTTGCTCGCTAAACTCCACAGTCTCAAAGGGCCTTGCAGAACCGATATTTTCAATCAGTGTTTTAAAGCGTTGCGGCGGCAGCGGGGTCGGCGGCACGATGATGGCATCGTCCATCACATGGCTACGCATCACGTCTTGGCCATCCAGCCAGACGCTTTTCTCTGTTTTCCAGATCTTATATAATCCCGTTTGATTACTCAGCCCCTCTAGCGAAATAGCCCCTCTATCCGCCAAGCGCCGGGCATTACTATATCCCGTCATAGCCACATCATGACGACCGTGTGTTAAGAATGTCTTGCAGTGTAACGTTGCTAATTAGCAAACATACAGTGCGTTAAGCCGTTACACAGACCAGTGTTGTCCCATCGACATGCACCACGCGAAGTTCGTCCCCGGATTTGGCGTTGCCGTCTTCTAGTCTTGCGCGCCATTGTGTGTCGCCGACTTGGACACGGCCTTGGCCCGTTTCAAAATCAGCAATCGCTTTCACGCGCATACCAACCATGGCCCGCGCGCGGTCGTTCAGATCAGACGGCTCTCCGCCTTTCACGCGAGGACGGACATAGACATGGCCAAAAACAAGCAAGACAGTTGAGAGAATGAAGAATAGCAAAAACTGCATTTCCCAGCCAATCGGCAGGACAAAGGCAAAGACCCCCACAGCAAGCGCCGCGAACGCCGGCCAGAGGATATAGGTCGTGCCCGTGACCAGTTCGAGTATCAGCAGCAAAGCCCCGATAATCATCCACTTCATGCCTGACATGGCCTCTAGCCACGCGACGATAATATTGTTGTCAGCGTCCATATGCTCCCCCTATTTTTTAGTCTTTGCACCCGCTTCAATCAGCGCGCCAAGCCCGCCGACAGTCGCGGCGAGGCTAGATAACTCCGCTGGTACAATTAGGGTTTTCTGGTTGGGTGAATTGGCCAGCGTTTCAAACGCTTTGACGTAATCCTGCGCGATAAAGTAATTCACGGCGTTCACATCGCCCGCCGCAATGGCTTTGGATACCATTTGGGTGGCATTGGCTTCGGCTTCAGCCTCACGCTCGCGGGCTTCGGCATCTAGGAACGCCGCCTCTTTGCGGCCTTCAGCCTCGCGAATGGCGGCTTCTTTTTCACCCTCGGCGGTCAGAATGGCGGATTGTTTTTGACCCTCCGCCAGCAAAATCTCAGAGCGCTTTTCACGTTCTGCTTTCATCTGCTTATTCATGGCTTGTGTGATATCCATCGGTGGCGATAAATCTTTAATCTCAATCCGCGTGACTTTCGTGCCCCAAGCATCGGTTGCGCTATCGATAACGGTCAAAAGCTGTGCGTTAATTTCATCACGGCGGGAAAGAACGCTATCCAAATCCATAGAGCCGACAACCGTCCGCACATTGGTTTGACAGAGATTTTGAATGGCCGTCTCTAGCATGCTGACCTCATAGGCAGCGCGGCGGACATCGATGACCTGGATAAACACAACCGCATCGGCGGTCACCATGACGTTATCTTTGGTAATGACGTCTTGAGACGGCACATCAATCAGGCGTTCACGCATATCCATTTTGACACCAATCGTATCAAGAAACGGAATAATAATGGATAGGCCAGGTTTAAGCGTTTTCGTGTAACGCCCAAAGCGTTCCAATGTGAACTCTGCACCCTGCGGCACGACGACAATCGCTTTCATAATGATGACGATTGCCAGTAAAACTAAGATAATGACGACGATGCTACCAGCGTCCATAAAGTCCCCAATTCGGATTGTCATTGTTATTATGCCAATAAAAACGGAGCCTAAAGCTCCGCCTTAAAAGTGTTATAGGTTTTCTAGCACATATTCGGCTGATGAGACTTTGAACTCGCCACCGTCTTCAACATGGAGCGCTTCGACGACACCGTCGTTAACGACCATGGCGTAACGTTGGCTGCGTTTGCCCATGCCAAATCCAGATCCGTCCAGCACAAGACCAATTTCTTCCGCGAAATCGCCATTACCATCGGCGAGCAATGTCATCTCGCCCGATACACCTTGGTCTTTGCCCCACGCGCCCATAACAAAAACATCATTGACCGACGTACAGGCAATGGCATCAACGCCCTTGGCTTTGAAATCAGCGGCGTGATCTTTAAACCCCGGCAAATGTTTGGCCGAACAGGTCGGCGTGAACGCACCGGGCACAGCAAATAACGCCACGCGTTTGCCGTTAAACACATCCGATGTCGTGACGGGTTCTGGGCCGTCTGCGCCCATTGTCATAAAGGTTGCCTCTGGCAGTTTATCACCGACTTTAATGCTCATAATGCTCTCTCCAAATCTATTGTTAGCATAGATATGGGTATGAAATCTGTATTTGGCAATATGACGCGTTTGAAAACCCGTTATAGCCCCGTCAAACGACGGAGTAGAACTATAGGGTTGAAATCTTGGCATGAAGGCGCATTTATACCTCATGATCAAAACGACAAATCTAACTGGCAAATTTTTAATCGCTACCCCGGCTATGGAAGATCCGCGCTTTTCCCAAGCGGTTATCTACGTCTGTAATCATGATGACGACGGTGCCATGGGACTGACGGTTAATAAGACCAAAGGCGCGCTGAACCTATCGGAGATGTTGGATCAAATAGGCATCGACGGCGCTGTGCGGGTCGCAAACAGTCCTGTGCTGAACGGCGGACCTGTTGATATGAACCGCGGATTTGTTATCCATAGCCCAGATTATAGCCATGATAACAATTCCTTGCGGCTGTCTGATACGCTGATGATGACGTCGACCAAAGACGTGTTAGAGGCGCTGGTCGCCGATAATGCACCAAAACGCGCTGTTATGGCCGTGGGCTATTCGGGATGGTCAGCGGGACAATTAGAACAAGAACTGGCTGTTAATGCTTGGTTGGTCGTGGACGGCGAAGATGCGCTCATCTTTGACACGGATATGGACAGCAAATGGACGCGAGCCTTGGCGGGTATGGGTATTTCACCAGAACAGCTATCAACTGGCGGGCAGGCCTAAGGCTGTTTTACGCCCCTCCCCCCTTATGCAAAGGGGTCCGATACCAACCGCGCATAAATGGCGTGATCGCGCCACGCCCCGTCAATTTTAAGATATTCGCGCGCCACGCCTTCATAGCTAAACCCGACAGCTTCTAGCAAGCTAATCGACGGGACATTTTCTGGCCGGACGGCAGCCTCGATGCGGTGCAGGCCCAATTCATCAAAGCAAAATTGCACAGACGCCCGAACGGCCGCACGGGCAAAGCCTTGGCGGGCATAACGCTCCCCAACCCAATATCCCAATTGCGCGCTTTGCGCCACGGTACGGCGGAGCTGCATGATATTACACGCCCCGATAAGGCGGTTATCAGAGGCCCGAAAAATATGAAACGGATAGCCTTCGCCAGATGCCACCATCTTTTTAAATCGTGATAAGCGCGCGCGGTAACTAGGGCGCGTTAGATGATTTTCATCCCAGCTGGGTTCCCATGGCGATAGGAAATCGCGGCTCTCGCGTCGAAGCGTCACCCAGTCCTCATAATCAGCCCAGCGCGGATGACGCAAATGCACAGAGCCGCCGGGTGCTTGGCCGTATAATTCAGTATGGATATTGGCACTCATGACCGAAAGCCCAGCCGTCCCCGCTGTATATGCAGGATAAGGTAGATGACGAACAGAACAACCGCGAGACCGTACCACGTCAACATATAATCAAAATGATTATTGCGAATATTGGGCCGTTTTAGCGGCAATGTATCCGCGTCTAAGACGCCCGGCACCGTATCGATATAGTAGCGCATATCCGCTCCGCCTGGCACGCTATCGGCCCAATTAGCGCTGTCCGGCATAGGATTAAAACTAAACCAGCGGTTCATATCGGGTGTGCTATTGGGAACACCGCGGTCTTTGGGTTGCCACATGCGCACATAACCCGCCAGCGTAACAGGCTCAGCCGTTGTGGTCATGATACCGCCCCGCGCACGATCAGCCACGGGGGTTAGCGCCGCGAACACAGCACGGCCTGTGGACTCCACGGGAACAAAAGGCCGCCAGCTGAGTTCGGTCTTGCGGCGTGAATAAACTAAAAACGGCGTCTGCCCGCCAATAATGTCGCCGTCAAATTCAATGCGGCTAAAGTCGACTGGCGTGCCAGATTGTAGCGCCGCTTCAACAGAGGCAAGCGACGTTAAAGGCGGAGCCGTCACGGCTTGTTCCACCTCTGCCAGATAGGCAGTTTTCCATTGCAGCCTTTGATATTGCCACGTCCCCAGCGCAATGAGGATAATCAGCGAGATAACGGTAAATATTGTTAGGCCCGGAAAGGGACGGAAATGCAAACGCATGACTAAAACTGTTCTTTCTAAGAGGGACCTTCGTTACTATCTTTTTCAATCTTAGCAGCTTTGCGCACATCAGACAGCCGCACTTCGCGCGCCTTATTGACCCACTGCAAGCTGAACATGATACCGCGCATCAGCCGCAATAACCAAAGCGATGCAACAATGATGACCACACTAAACAGCAATATGGTCACAATCATGGGCAAGCCTGTGACCAAATAAAAGGCCAGTGCCATAGGGATAATGAAAATACCCGTGATGAAAATGACAAAGACGGCAGGGCCGTCACCTGCGTCCTCTATGCGAAAATCCGCACCGCAAGCTTCGCAAAAATCATGAAAGGTCAGGAACTTTTTAAAAAGCTGTCCTTCACCGCAAGCGGGGCAACGGCCCCGCATGCCTGTTTCAACAGCTGACATGCTCGCCCGTCAGTTATCTATTGAAAGATAACGTAAACAAAGGCGAAGAGGAACAACCACACCACGTCAACGAAATGCCAGTACCAAGCAGCGGCTTCCAGGCCGAAATGCTTCTCTGGTTTAAAGCCGCCCCGTACGAGACGCATATAGCAAACAAAGAGAAAAATTGTCCCGATTAAAACGTGCAGTCCGTGGAAGCCTGTCGCCATAAAGAAGGCAGAACCATAAGCATTGGTCGAGAGCCAGAATGTCTCGCCGTCGCGGTAATGGAACAAATGCGAATATTCGTAAGCCTGTACCGCGGTAAAAAATACGCCGAGCAAGACAGTCAGCAGCAGACCCATTTTCGCGCCTTTACGGTCACCATGAATAAGCGCGTGGTGAGCCCATGTTACTGTCGTACCAGACAGCAGCAGAATAAGCGTGTTAATCAGTGGCAAGTGCCAGGGGTCAACTGTTTCAATAGCAGGCGGAGGCCAGTTGGCCCAAGCTTCTGGGCTTTCGCCAAACCCTTCATCATAGGCATAATCCGGGTTCCATTTCGCACGTGCCTTATGGAAGAAACCAAGCTCGAAGAACATCCAGAACCAACCGACAAAGAACATCGCTTCTTGCATGATGAACATAATCATGCCGTAACGCAGGCCGATATCAACAACAGGTGTGTGATCGCCAGCTTCTGATTCGCGGGCAACGTCACGCCACCACGCATACATGACATAGGCCGCCATCAAAGAACCGATCAGTAGGATGATCCAACCGCCACCGGCCCCCTCTTTGCCCTGGATTGTATCAAGACCGCGCGCGAAGAAAAACTCGAGCAGCGGGCTTTCGCCTGTGCGGTCAACGAGGCCCGCAAAAAACGCCACCATGCCAAGACCCCAAGTCAGGCAGGCAACGCCAGACCAGAACGGCCATGGGCTTGGGTCAATAATATGATAGTCGTGATTTACAGCGCCAGCCATAGGTCCCTCCGGATATCGGATATATATCTTTTGGCTGCTATAGCCGCGCGAACTGCGCGGGGCAATACCAGCCCGTGTGAAAAATGGGTTTTGACCTTATTTAAAGGTGGTCCCTTGCGTTAATTTATGCCGCGCGCCAACTCGGACGACTGCGCGATAGCCTCTTGATTGCGACTTTCAAAAAATGTGTAAGACAATGTCACCTCGCGCACATCATCGGCGCGTTTTTCTTCTTCAATCAGCGAATCAATATAGAAAATGACTGGGAAATTCACGGTCTGCCCGGGCTGCAATGTTTGCTCCGTGAAACAAAAGCACTCTGTCTTAACGAAATAAGGGGCCGCTTTGATGGGGGCGACGTTAAAGGTCGCGACACCAGTCACGGGTTTGTCAGATGTATTAGTCACTTTATAGTAAGTCACGGTAGATTGACCCACTTGCACATCGACAGAGGCGACCGCTGGTTTAAAATCCCAAGCCAAATCTTTTGACACATTGGTATCGAAGCTGACGGTGACCATACGGTCGATAATCTGGCTTTCATTCACCTGTGCGCGCTGCGTGGTACCGCCATATCCTGTCACGCGGCAAAAGGCGTCATATAACGGTTTTGATGCAAAGCCCAAAGCCAGCATTGCCAAGGCCACACCCACAAGGGAAAAAGCGGTTTTGCTGTAATTAACAGGCGTCGTCATCTATGCACTCCGTGTAATCATGGTGATAAAAACAAAGGCCATGAATGTTGCAAGGCCTATGGCGATAGCAATATTGCGTTTGTTGCGCGCTTTAAGCTCTTGCTCATTCGGCTCTACAAATTGGCGAGGTCGAGCGCGATATTGCTCAATCTTTTTACCGCCCGATTTTGACTTCGCATCAGCCATTAGCTTAATCCTTTTAAGAGCGCCTCTGCGGCCAAAACGCCGAAGATCGCAAAGAGATATATAATCGAAAAGGCGAACATATTCCGTGCGACACGATCGCCCAGTTTGACGGCATAAAGCGAGGCTTCATCGGCGCTTTCCGGTGTTTCGCCCGCGCGTGACCGCCAGACCTTGACCGCCATAGCGATAAAACCAACATTGAGCACAACAGCCGCAAAACCGTAGAGCCCTCCGCCAATGCCCGTCATGATTGGCAAGACACAGACGGCGGCAAGCACTAGCGTATAGACCAGCATTTGAAACCGCGTCGATTTTGGGCCTGCAATATTGGGCATCATGGGAATACCGACTTTGGCATAATCGCCCGTTTTATACAGCGCGAGGGCCCAAAAATGCGGCGGTGTCCAAAGGAATATAATCAGGAACAAGGAAAAACTCGCCAGCGTAACATCACCTGTCACTGCCGCCCACCCAATCATCGGCGGCAAAGCGCCCGGCGCGCCACCAATAACGATGTTTTGCGGGGTGCTACGTTTTAGCCACATAGTGTAAATCACAACGTAGAAGAATATTGTAAAGGCGAGCAGCGCGGCAGCGACCCAATTGGACGCAATGTAAAGCCCCCAGACAGAGGCAGCGCCGATAAACACACCAAAGGCTAACGCGTTATGCGGCGCAATTAATCCTGTTGGTACAGGACGTTTCTTTGTGCGTGACATTTGCGCGTCAATGTCAGCGTCATACCACATGTTCAGCGCGCCAGACGCGCCAGCCCCCGCCGCGATACACAGGATCGCCGCAACAGCTTTCCAGAGCGGCATTGTCCCCGGTGCCATGACCATGCCCGCCCACGCCGTAAAAACGACCAGAGACATAACGCGCGGTTTCATGAGCGCGAAGAAATCCCCTGGCCCCGCGAGGCTTAAGATGCGGTCAGATTCACCAATAGCGTGACGCGGTAATAAATCGCGCGTCGCCATAGACGGTGACGCCGCCATAGAAGGCGAGGCCGACATCGTTTCCGATGCGGCCTCCCCTGAATTTGAAATGTGAGAGCCTGTGCTCATCGCCTAATGGCCGTCCTCATCACCAATCACTGGCAATGTGCTAAACTGGTGATAGGGCGGTGGTGAAGACAATGTCCACTCCAACGTTGTTGCGCCCTCACCCCAGTAGTTATCGCCAGCGGGACGACGCGCGATTAGCGCCTCAAACACCCAGACGAAGAACAACAGGACAGAGACAGCTGTGAGGTAAGCGCCCATTGTTGATAGCTGATTATAGGTCGCAAATTCGACTGGATAATCCACATAACGACGCGGCATACCCTGCATGCCTAGGAAGTGCTGCGGGAAGAAGATCAGGTTCACACCAACAAAGAACGTCCAGAAGTGCGCGGCTGCTAGCCACTTATTATATAGCACGCCGAACATCTTACCGAACCAATATGTAAAGCCGCAGAAGATACCAAATACGGCACCCATAGACAGCACATAGTGGAAGTGAGCCACAACATAATATGTATCGTGAAGGGCTGCATCAACACCAGCGTTTGCCAGCACAACACCCGTTACGCCGCCAACCACAAAGAGGAAGATAAAGGCCAGTGCCCACTGCATCGGGATGGTGAAACGGATAGAGCCGCCCCACATCGTCGCAAGCCATGAGAAGATTTTAACACCTGTTGGCACCGCAATCACAAGGGTCGCCGCCAAGAAGTAAGCCTTCAAATTAACGTCCATACCCACAGTGTACATGTGGTGAGCCCACACAACGAAACCAACGACACCAATCGCGACCATAGCGTAAGCCATGCCGAGATAACCAAAGATTGGTTTACGCGATGATGTTGAGATAACATGAGAGACAATACCAAAGGCTGGCAAGATCATGATGTAAACTTCGGGGTGACCAAAGAACCAGAACAAGTGCTGGAACATTTCTGGATCGCCGCCCATCGCTGGGTCAAAGAAGCCTGTGCCGCCGTCAATACGGTCGGTGAACAGCATGAACAACGCCGCCGCGAGAACAGGCAGAGCCAAGAGCAGCAAAAAGGCTGTCACGAGCATCGCCCAAGCAAACAATGGCATTTTGTGCAAAGTCATACCCGGTGCACGCATGTTTAAGATTGTCGTAATAAAGTTAATCGCACCAAAGATAGACGAAAAACCAGCCGCGAGAAGACCAATGATAATAAAATCAAACGCAGGTCCAGGTGAGCCTGATGTCGACAGTGGCGGGTACATCACCCAACCGCCGCCAAAACCGTTGCCCGACGCCGCACCAGGCACGAAGAACGAGATTAGCAAACAGATAAGCGCCACTGGCAACAACCAGAACGACAGGTTATTCATACGCGGGAACGCCATATCCGGCGCCCCAATCATAATAGGCACGAACCAGTTACCAAACCCCCCAATGAGGGCTGGCATAACCATGAAGAAGATCATGATAAGGCCGTGCATCGATACAAACACATTATAGCTGTGCAGATCTTGGAAATACTGAATACCAGGCGCACCTAGCTCTAGGCGCATCATAAAGGAGAGAAAACCCCCGATAAGGCCGGAAATAATACCGAAAATCAGGTAAAGCGTCCCGATATCTTTGTGATTAGTTGAATAAAACCAGCGCGCCCAAAATCCGGGTTTGCCGTCATGATCATGTGCGTGATCGTCGCCGTAAATAGTTGCCATTATCTCTGTCCTCTATTTCGGGGCTGCGGCTGTCATAACCGCGCCGTTCACTGTGTTATCAGCGGTTTGTGTGGGGAAGGCGCCGCCATTTGCGACCCAACGCTGAAATTCGTCTTTTTCGACGACTTTAATCTCAATCGGCATAAATGCGTGGCGGATACCGCAAAGCTCGGAACACTGGCCGTAATATGTGCCCGTCTTGCCTTCGTTCACTTTAAACCAAGTCTGATTGATACGACCCGGAATAGCGTCCATTTTGATACCAAAGGACGGCATCGCGAAGCTGTGTAGATTATTTGATGAGGTCACCAAAACACGTACCGTTGTGTCAACGGGCACAACCAGCGGCGCGTCCGTACCAAGTAGATAGGGTTTACCCGCAGCAGCGGCTTCATCTTCGGGAAGCATGTTAGACACGAAACTCTCGACGCCTTCGTAGTCTTCGCCGACATAAGCATATTCCCAGTTCCATGTGTTGCCCGTAGCCTTAATCGTCATATCTGATTCAGGAATTGTGTCTTGGAAGTATAAAAGCTGCATGGACGGCACGACCATCACGAGCAGAATAAGAACAGGTACGATAGTCCAAACCACTTCCAACATGGTGTTATGTGATGTCTTAGACGGTTCGGGGTTACGCTTTTCTGAAAAACGCCACATGATGTAACCCATCAGGACAACAACAAATAATGTGATCCCGACAATAATCGGCATCAAATATAAGTTATGAAAATTAACCAGCTTTTCCATCACGGGCGTTACGGCAGGTTGAAAGCCGATATTGCCGTCAACTGGCTGTGCCGCATGGGCCGCAGCGCTCGCCATTAAGGCAATAGGCGCGGCAAGTAATAGACGTTTTAAATGCATGGTCGTCCTCATGAAGAGTTATAATCAAGACTCACCGTCTCGATTTGAATTGTATATACGCAACATAACGCCAGAAAACAGTGTAAATTTCCCGCGCGGATTGTCGCATTGCCTATAGACTATAAGGCTTGAGCGCCTAAATAAAGATATAAGCGCGATAGTCCACGCCATTTTGCAAAATTTTTCCGCTCTTTGATATAAAGAAAGCTCTCTATGTCCGATTTTGTCTTTGATGATGCCGAGTTAACGGCGGAAATCGCCCAGTCTACCCTTGATGAGGCTCTAAACGGCGCAGATGACGGAGAACTTTTCATTGAACGCGGCATATCAGAAGCGCTGACCTTTGATGACGGGCGGTTAAAATCAGCCAGCTTTGATACGAATCGCGGCTTTGGCCTGCGCTGCGTTGCAGGCGAAACATCGGGCTTTGCCCAATCGACAGAGTTGACCCCTGCCGCCCTCACCCGTGCTGCGCGCGCCGTGGTGATGGCCAAGGACGGCCATGACTGCACAATGTCACCTGCCCCTGCCCGCACCAACCGCGCGCTTTACCCTGATGTTGATCCCGTCGAGAGCCCGATATTTGGCGATAAAGTTGGATTGCTCCAAGAAATAGATGCCTATTGCCGCGCGCTTGATCCGCGCGTCGTCCAAGTCTCTGTCACATTATCAGGCACACGCAAAGCCGTCTCAATCCTGCGCGCAGGTGGGGCGCGTTATGATGATGTGCGTCCCCTCGTGCGGCTAAATATTCAAATCACAACAGAAAAAAACGGTCGCCGCGAAAGCGGTTACGCCGGTGCAGGCGGACGCGCGGGCTACGAGAAATTTATCGACACAGATCACTGGCAGTCCCTCGCGAAGGAAGCCCTGCGCGGGGCGCTTGTCAATCTTGACGCTGTCGCGGCCCCTGCGGGCCAAATGGATGTCGTGCTGGGCGCAGGCTGGCCGGGTGTGCTTCTCCACGAAGCGATTGGTCACGGCCTTGAAGGTGACTTCATCCGCAAAGGCACATCAGCGTTCTCTGGCATGCTGGGGCAGCGTGTTGCCGCGCCCGGCGTGACCATTGTTGATGACGGCACATTGCCGGGCCTACGCGGCAGCTTGACGATTGATGACGAAGGCACACCCACGAAGCGCACGACCCTGATTGAAGACGGGATCCTGAAGGGCTTTATGCAAGACCGCATGAACGCGCGACTGCTGGGTGTTGAGGAAACAGGTAATGGCCGCCGCGAGAGCTTTGCCCATGCGCCCATGCCGCGCATGACCAATACTTTTATGCTGGGCGGCAAAGCGGAACCAGGCGAGATTGTCGCTGATCTGAAAGACGGAATTTACGCGACTAATTTTGGCGGCGGACAAGTGGATATCACATCAGGCAAATTTGTCTTTCAATGCACCGAAGCCTACCGCGTGAAAAACGGACAAGTCGGAGAGCCGCTTAAAGGCGTGACCTTAATCGGTGACGGCCCCACTGTCCTGACCCAAATCCGTCACGTCGGCAATGACATGGCCCTTGACCCCGGTATTGGCGTCTGCGGCAAAGCCGGCCAAGGCGTGCCCGTCGGTGTTGGGCAACCCACAGTCTATGTCGAGAGCATGACAGTTGGGGGAAGTGCGGTTTAATTAATCCACCCAAAGGGTCGCCCCATCAATAAAGATATCAAAACAGCTTACGCCCAAACCCAAGCGGTTTACCAACGCCGCGCACAGCCATAGCATGACGGCCGATTACAAACGCTCTATGAAAAACCTTGGCTTGACCGCCTTATATCAAACACCCCCAAACAGCCGAGCGTTCTTGATTTAGGCTGCGGGAGTGGCAATCCGATTGCAGGATATTTTATATCACACGGCGCGCATTATATAGGCGTGGATTACAGTCCAGAGATGATAGCCCTTGCCCGCCGCCACTATCCT
This sequence comes from Fretibacter rubidus, assembly GCF_041429785.1. GTDB lineage: Bacteria > Pseudomonadota > Alphaproteobacteria > Caulobacterales > Maricaulaceae > Fretibacter > Fretibacter rubidus. The sequence goes on along the minus strand of NZ_CP163423.1, from coordinate 923,438 downwards.
TCCGCGATGTGGCAGGTCAGAGACATACGCGACCTCGAATTGAGCGCGACATTTGACGCCATTCTAAGCTGGGACGGATTTTTCCATCTGTCGGTATCAGAGCAACGCGCCGCCCTGCCCCGTCTACCGCAATGGATAAACGCTGGCGGGGCTTTCATGAGCACAATCGGCCATGGCGAAGGCGAAGTCACTGGCACAGTTCACGGCGACACAGTTTACCATGCCAGCCTTAGTCACGAAGAATATCATGACACACTAAAAGGCCTTGGTTTTCAGACAATTCAAATCTGGCCTGATGCCGAGGGTAGCCTTGGGCGGACGATACTTCTCGCGGCGGGGTTTGAGCCGTCAGGATAAGTCCCGCGTAAATCTTAATCTCGTATTTCGACGATAGCATCAATTTCAACGGCGGCGTCTCGCGGGAGTGAGGGGCTCCCGACAGCGAAGCGGGCATGTTTGCCGATTTCGCCAAAAACCTCGACCATAAGGTTAGAGCACCCGTTGATAATTTGCGGGATATCTCCGCCACTACTCTGCGGTAAGCTACAGACAAATCCGCCAAGTTTGACAATCTTTACAACACGCGAGAGATCGCCGTCGCACGCCGCTTTCATTTGCGCGATTAACCGCAGACCACAGAGCCTTGCCGCAAGCTGGCCTTCTTCTAGGGTCAAATCCTCACCAAGACGGCCCGTTAGCATTGTCCCGTCAGCCCTGACCGATGTTTGCCCTGCGATGAAAACCAGATTGCCAGTCCGCGTATAAGACACATAATTAGCGGCAGGGGCCGACGCCTCTGGCAAGCTTATGTTTAAAGCCTGCAATTTTTCGTCAATTGGGTTCATCGTATGCTTTCTCATTTTCGGAATAAGGTGCCTGAGGTTTAGCAACACGTCCGTCAATGATAACGGCTGCGGAAATCTGTCCGAATACATTGACGCAACTGCGCATCATATCCGGGATACGGTCAATCCCAAGCATGAAAGCAAGACCCGCAACGGGCACGCCAATTGCGTCAAGCGCTGGCGCCATGGTCACCACGCTGGATGACGGAACAGGCGCCACGGTAAGCGAGACGAGGAACGTCGCAAGCACGACAGCTCCGGCCGCCCCCAAAGCGACAGGCACGTTGTATATATGCGCCAGAAACACAATCGCCGCGCCCTGAAACAACGCGCTGCCCGGCCTATACATTGACGCGCCAAGCGGAATTAAGAGATCGGCCACAGTCTCTGAGACACCGAGGTTTTTTTGGCTTTCTTCAAGGGACACGGGGATGGCCGCCGCCGTGCTCGTCGTCGAAAAAGCGACAGATGTTGCGCCCAATATGCCTTTGAAGAATTTTAGAGGTGGCATTTTTGCGACAAAGAATAACAAGGGGACGAAGACGACCGCCACTAAAATAATAAGGCCGATAAAGACGCAAATAATAAATATAGCAAGGCTTTGAATAAGACCCCATCCAAGGACCGCTGTCGCTGGGGCTATTAGCCCGAAAATGCCTATCGGTGCTGTATAAAGAATCCACCATACAAGTTTAATCAGCGCCTCACTGATATCCTCTGCGCCTGTAATCATCCGCTCTCGCCGCGCTTTGGGTAATGTTCCCGCAGCGGCCGCGAAAAGTGCAGTAAAGACAATCAGCGGTAATATCGCCCCGTCTGCCGCCGCGGCAAAAGGGTTGGCAGGAACCAAACTGACAATGAAATCTGTGATGCTTTGCAGTTTTGGGATGGGCGCGGCCTCTACCGCTGGCATATCAATGCTCGGGGCAAAGCGTAGTCCGAATGTCATAACGGCCATGCCAATAACAATCGCAGGAATAAGCGTGACCCAATAAAACGCGAGTGTCATACCGCCAATTTTACCGAGCGTTCGCGGATCACCAAGGCGCGCGACGCTGGCAAAAATAACGGTAACCACAAGCGGGATGACAATCATTTTTATGGCGTTAATAAAGAGCTTCCCTAGCGGCGCAGACTCGCGCGCAATAGCTTGCAAAATGGGATTGCCCGTCATCGCCGCGCCGAGTCCAACCGTAAGACCCAGAAACAATCCTAATGCAATAAGTCTATTGAGCATGGCTTTCTCCTGATGGGCAACGCGTAAGTGTGCGGCCCGCAAGTGCAGACCGAGGCTTGCCCTCCGCAATAGAGGTCTGCCCATTTACAAATAGATATTCAACACCAATCGAAAGCACGGCAGGGTTTTGGAAGTCTGCTTGCGGTGCAAAATCATCAGGGTCTATGACCGCTATGTCCGCGACGTATCCAGGTTTTAGATACCCCCTTCCGCATAATCCAAATTTACCGGCCACCATAGCACTGCTGCGGTAGAAAAAAGTCTCAACGGGCATGAGGGATTTACCAATCACATAGTCGCGGTATTTTTTAGGAAAGCTCGCATATTTTCGCGGGTGGCCGGTTGTGCCGTCAGAACTGGTCATAACCCAATCTTGAACCATAAAATTTTCAATTAAAACATCAGCGTCAATGGATGGCTGACACGCGCTAAGCAAGGTCACTGCCAACGTCAAGCCAATGGTGCGGCTAGCCCTCACTCACCTGTCTCATGGGTCAAAAGCAAGGACATCATTTCCTGCGCAAATACTATTGCAGAAAGATCTATGGCGTCTCGGTTTGTTTCGTCGCCCACCTCATAGGTAATCGAAGAAATACCGTAAGTATCATACATGTAATTTTTTGAAATCGGGCGACCTGAATTGTGCCTTGCTTCACGCGTGAAGGCGTAAACATCATCATCCAAGCGCGCATCAACAGCGGCAACCCAATCTCTTGCGAAAAAAGGCGGGCTCGTCGGTTCGTCATCAGCTTGAGTATAAAGGAGGTTCCGCGCTGTTGAATGAAAGTCGAGGAAGAAAGCGACGCGGTCAGCGCCACCTGTCCCAGCAGTCGTTTTAAACCGGCTAAAGGCGTCTTTCACGGCCCGCGTTTCGGGCTGACTAAACGGTCCCCAATCACGGTTTAAATCCATACCGCCCTCGCTAAAACGCCAATGACCTGCGCTAACTCCATCTGGGTTTATCATTGGCACAATCAGGACATTAAAATGCTCTCTGAAGCGTTTCGCTAAATCAGTTTCGCCCAAGACGGTTTCAGTAAAGGGCATAAGCGCCAAGGCACCCGTAATTTCAGGGGGGTGTTGCCGCCCGACCAAAACAACATACGGCTTTGCCTTGTTCGGCTCTGTTTGGGCGTCCAGCATTTGAAGCGGATAGCCCTTAAGCGATGTCCCAATCACAGACGCGCTGACAAACGGTCGCTCGGCCATTTGCGCCGTCCAATTATCATGGGCTTTGGCGGTAAAGATTTCTTGGGCCGAAACATAGAAAGGACGGCCATCAGATTTCAGACGCAAATCAAGATGATCGTCTGCCCTCTTAGTGAGCTGCCGCTCGGATATGACTGTCCAGTTTTTACCGTCATAGCTTTTCTTTGGCTTGTAACGATGTTTTCCGTTTTCATATTTAAGACTAATTCGAATATCGTCATTCGTTTTTGGGTCGACACGAAATCCGTACCACGCGCTATTGTTTATCGGCGCGCCCTGTGGGTCTGTTTTGGCTTCGGGCCGAATGGTAAAGGCGAAAGCATTCTCAGATAAAACATCACATTGATTTAGGCGCGCCGTTGGGTGATCAGCCCGTATTTCCGCGACGTCATTTTCGCATAAAGCTGCGGACGTTGAAGCTGGAAGGCGGGTGTCGGCAGGAGCTGTTACAACTGTGCTGGCACAGGCGGTTAAGAACATTACCGACAGAAAAACAGAAGATTGATTGATGAAACCCATTATTGAGCCCTCCTCATTTGTGTATGACTATTCTTAAAGGCGTGGCCAATGTCTTTGGCTATTTTCATCGCACTGCCCGCTGCAAATGTATAGCCAAGAGAGCCGTGACCGACATTCACATAAACACCCGGAATTTTGGTCGCGCCGATGACAGGTACGCCAGATGGCATCATGGGCCGAAAATGCGTCCAATGTTGAACAGGGCCGTCAAAATCAGCGGCATTAGGCCAAACCTCACGCGCGATTTTTAAAAGCTGCTGCCCTCGTGCTTTTGCACCATTTGGGTTTTGGTTGGCATCTAGGAAACCCGCTATCCGAATTTTGTCTCCTAAATTTGCGAAAACAATTTTGTTTTGAAGATCAGTAATGCTTGTTTTTGGTGATGTCCCAATTGCGTTTAATGTCAGGCTGTAGCCTTGCATGGGGTATATCGGAAGGCTCATATCTAATTTTTTAAGCAGCTTACGTGGATCATTTCCAAGACAGATGACAACGGCCTCACAGCTATGGTCTGCGCGATCAGTTTTTATGATGATTTGATTGTGGGAGGCGGTCTGAATATCTTGAATGGTCTGACCAAAGTGAAACGTCGCATCAAAATTATCAACCAAGGCCGTCTTAAGCGTTTGGCAATAGACAGTTGGGTCTAATGCGGAATCGTCTTTTGCAAATAAACCGCCATAGATAGCCTTGCTCCAGCTTGATAGTGACGGCTCAACGGCAATACATTCATCAATATTTAGGCAGGTTTGATCAGCCCGACCTGCGGATGTCTTTTTCATCTGCTCATATTCAGCCGCTGTGGACGCGAGGACAATTTTTCCAACCCCTGTGCGCGCAATCGCAGCGGTCGCCAAGTCAGACTCGATCAAGCTCATCGTTTCACAAGACAGAGCGGCAAGGGCTGTTCGCGCCTGAAGGTTTTTTAAATAGCGTTTTGAGGTACACTCAGATAGAAAGCTTACCCCCCACTTCAGATAGTCAGCTTTAAGCGACACTCCAAATTTAATCGCGGGATCAATACCTGCCAAATAAGCGGGGAGCTTACGCAGCGCCGACGGGCTCGCAAAGGGATCAACATAGCTATAGGAGAGTTGCGCCCCATTGGCATGGCTCGCCCCCGATGCCACATCCATACCTTTGTCAATGACACTGACATCATGGCCTTGACGCGCAAGCATATAGGCGGTCGAAACCCCTATTACGCCAGCGCCAAGAACACATATTTTCACGTCTATCTCACTTAAATTTTGACAAGGGGGTGTTATCTTTTGAGAGTTCAAAAGTTAGCCTTGATAAGGCTGGAGTTTGTCCCCCGCAGAAAACTGCGGGGTAACGGTTAAAGACTAGAAGTTTTTGCGGATACTGCCGTACCAATAACGGCCACGATTAGAGTGAATACCAACAAAGTAACCACGCGCAAATTCATCGGCGAGTGGCGGTTTATTATCACCCACATTACGCACGCCGAAGCGAAGGCGTGTATCCGACAAAAGATTGCCCGTATTGTCACCATCAAAGGTATAATCCGCATAGAGGTTTAGCGTATTAAACGAGTCGACCTCTAGGAAATCATAGCCGTCGCCCGTGACCGACGTATCAACCACATCGCCGACATAGCGGTAAAACGCACCCGCACCCCAATTTCCACCACGCCATGTTAGCGATGCGGTATAGCGCCATTCGGGATTACCATTTTGGCGAATAAAGTCCTCTTGCGCGACAACCTCTACGGCATCGTTAATATTGCCAGCTTCGACAGCATCGATAATTTCAAGCGCACGAGCCGATGGTGTTTGGAAAAATTTGCGGATTTGGGCGACATTAACCTTCGCGTTAAACCGCCCAATTTTGTCAATCTCGAAACGATATTGCGCGCCAAAATCAAGCCCTTCAGTTTCGCGCAAATCAAGATTAGTAAAGGGTTGCTCTACGCGCAGAATATCACCAGCAGGCGCAAGACCGGCCGCTGTGAATATGGCGGCAACCTCTGCATCAGGGGCTTCGCGAACGACGCGATCATTAGAGCTGCCTTGTAGACGCAGTAAATAATCTAGCGTGATTTCGTTTTGATCAGAGAACAGACCCACAAGTCCGTCTTGCTCAATCCGCCAAAAATCCAGTGTGAAAATCAAATCATCTACAGGCTCAAACGTTGCGCCAAGAGAGAAGTTTTTGCTCGATTCGGGCTCAAGATCTGGACCGCCACTACGTACACCTTCAATGGCTTGGCTATCACAGTCACCTGTATCAAAAGGCGTATTATTAGCGCGCGAAATCGCTTCACATAAAATCCAGTCTTCACGCGCTGTATTGCTGCGGCGAATAGCAGTTGCATTGATCTGCTCTAAATTGGGGGCGCGGAACCCTTCGGAATAGGCCCCGCGAACTTGGAAGCGGTCAAAGGGATACCAAGACGCTGCAATTTTCGGCTTAATGACACTCCCAACATCGGAATAGCTTTCCGCGCGGGCCGCCAGCTGCATATCAAAGGAATGAACCAGCGGGATGCTCATTTCTGGACTGACAACGGGGACGGCTAATTCTGCAAAGGCAGAGAAAACATCACGGTCACCATCTGTGTCCGGTGTAGCGCTAGAGCCCAAAACATCAGAGGCAAAGGTCTCGCCCGTTACGATATCTGTAAATTGCTGCGTGCCGTCCAAACGGTCGTCGCGGTCATCATTATAGCTCTCATGACGCCATTCGACACCGGCCGCAAAGCCGACATTGCCCGCGGGTAGCGCGTAAAGAGAGCCATTGGATACTTTGGCGTCAGCAAGCGTCAATGATGTTTTGCCGTCGCGTTTAACATCCACGACAAAGCTGTCGATTGTGTTTTGGTCATTGGCAAAATTTGGCGCATTCAAATCGACCTGATTACCGCCAGCAAAAGGATTATAGGCCGAGGCGTCTGTGCGCGCTATGGCTTGCTGGAACAAAGTGTTACTGATGCGGTTTGTACGGTCCTTCGTGCTGGCTTCGGAATGAAGCGCTGCCGTTTCCCAATCCCAATCGCCAGCGGCCCCTCTGAACCCGCCTAAGATACGGAAGCTGTCATTTTTGACATTGGCCACACGCGTGCCCGCATCAAGCGGACGGAGATCCATAATGCGGATAGACTGCCCAAAGGGATTGTAAAACGCCGTGTCTGGAATGACGATACGCGTGCTAGACAGGATCGCTGCCCCTTCGCGTTCACGTTGATAATCAGCGTGATAATAGGACGCCTCGCCGAAAAATTCGGCCCCATTGTCCATCTCGTGATTAACAAAAGCCATAAGATTATAGCGGTCAGTATCGCCAACAATGTCGCGGTAGCCAGCCCGGTCAAGACGCAGAGCCGTATCAATCGAGCCGCCGTTATCAATACAAACATCGCCGCCCAGATCAGGGCCTCTACACCCGTCAAATGACGTTGGTTGAATATGGAAATCATCATCGCCGACGCCGTCAATACGCGCTTCGCCCGCCAGTGTTTCAAATTCACCAAATTGGGTCTGGGTGGATAGATTGCGCAACTGTGTATCGCCTTCGTAGATCGTACCCTCAAAGAAAGGGCGTAGATCCTCTGTCGAAGAGTTCCGCAATTCCGTTGCCCGCATGCCGTTGCGCAACATCACATTACCAAAGATAGAAATATTGGTTTTCCCGTCATTCACGTCCTTGCCCCATTTGAAGGAGCCGCTCGTCTCGTCAAGACCTGTCCCTTCAGACGTCCCGTATTGCAGGGTAAACTGCCCACCTTCGTAGCTGTCATCCAAAATTGTGTTAATCACACCCGCCACAGCGTCCGTGCCGTAAACCGCCGAAGCGCCGTCGCGCAGCACTTCAAGGCGCTTAATGCCTGTAACAGGGATAGCGTTTGAGTTGACAGACACCACAGGCGTCTGGTTCACCGCTTGTGTGCCCGGGTGGTTAACGAGCCGCCGACCGTTGAGCAGCACCAACGTGTTACCATCGCCCACACCGCGCAAATTAACAGAGCCCACATCACCGCGCGCACCGTTGACGCCCGTAAATCGAGCTTCTGTAAATGTGACTTCGCCGAGCTGGGGGATAGATTCCAAAAGCTCGCTACCGCTCACCGCGCCAGTCAGTTCAATGTCTTCAGTGCTAAGTGACGTAACCGGCAAGATACCCGCAATATCAGAGCCTTTGATTTGTGTCCCGACAACAATAATCTCATCTTCGGGGGTGATGTTATCTTGCGCGACTGCCGACGCTGATGACAAACCGATGATGGCCGTTGAGAGCAAAAGTTTAGATGTAATTGAACGGTAATACATTGAGGTCCCCTTGATTTATGCAAATGTAAACTGCTTGATTTGTCGACGACCAACAAGTTCTTTTGCTTTTGCAACATATAACCAAGGGTTATGGGCGGCGACGATTATTCGACCATCCGTTATGTTGACGTTAAGTTCAATTTTTCTCGAAATTGACGCATGGCTGACCGCAATTCCGCATTAAACAAGGACTGATGTTTGGCCTGGGGTTCGTTCAGGCGCATAATAATATCGACATTGATTTTTATACCCGGCGTCAGAGCCCGTATTTGAAGACCACTAATATCGCCAGAAAAAGCGGTAATCGAATCAATGATCGCAATGCCCGCATTTTGCTTAACCAGCCGCTTTGCAAGATGATACGTCTCTACAACAATGTTACTGTTGATTTTAGAGTCAAACGCGTCTTCGAGTTTGAGCGATAAGACTTTACCAAGAACACTCTTTTGATTGAGCGTCACTAAGGGATAGGCCCGTAAATCGGAAATTTTCAAGGGGCCGTTACTCGGCAGGCTTAGACCTTCAGGCGCAATACAAACAAATTCAGTTTGGCCAATTTGGAGCTTCTGAATGCCGGGAAAAGCAGGCGCATCAAATACAAGACCTGTATCGATTTGATTGTCGAGCAGAGCTTTGACAACTTGATGCGCGTGTAAAGTTTCAGTTTCAATAGTGATGTCTGGATTATTTTTTACAAACCGTGCCAAAGCCACAGGGCCAATTTCAAGCCCAAAAGCGGGCGTCATCGCAAACCGTAAATGTCCTGATTTTGTGTGCTTTAAATTCGCTGTGAAACGGCTCAACTCATTTAACTGATCGACAAGTGGCTGAACTTCATCAAATAGTTTTATGCCTTTCTCAGTCGGAATCAGCCGGCCAGAGATACGATCGAATAATTTAAACCCAAGCTGATCCTCGGCATGTTTAAGCACTTTGCTCACACTCGGCTGAGAGACATTTAACGCCCGCGCGCCACCACTCACCGAGCCTGTCACAAACACTGCATGGAAAACTTCAATATGCCTTAAATTCATAAGGCCACAGTCCATCTGAATGCCGCATCCGTCAATACAGAATGTCGCGTGGGTAAGCTGACTGCGTGGCCAAAGCCCTCTATTTAAATAGATTGATCCTTTTCGCCATTAAGCTAACTCGCACAGAACCCTAAACCTCCTGCGCGAACGCCTCTTTCTTGCGGCGGCCGTCTATGACATCGACATAGCCGTGGTTGACGTCGCGATGTTCCATTTCGTCGGCACGCACCGCAATGATGACGTCGCGCAGTCGAGCATTGGCGGGCAGCTTCCAATACCCAATCGCGATGTCTGGCGCGGGGACATTTTCATGGCGGCCTGCGTCGACCTCCGCAAGATATTGCGTATAGCTTACGACCGCTTCTTCCTCAAAATACCCAACAACGCGGTGGGCTGTACGCGGCGCGAAAAGATAGAGGAAGAAATAGGCATTATAGAAAAAGAACTGCGTCATCATGATAAGGAACCGCTCGAACCGATTGGGCTGTGCGATCTCGATAAAGGTCATGAGGTGCATACGCTCATTCTCGGCCTCATCTAGCAACATCCTGATCCAGCCCTCATCATCACGCATATAACGCAGCGCGGTGAGGTGCTGTAAAAGCCCGCCGACCATACCTGGCACAGCCGCCACAGTTTCCAACACCACAGCCCGGTGGCCATAACGTTTGGCAAAAAACTTATCCGCGACAAAGCGCAAAGCCTTCACAAAAGCGTAGGCAATTTTATCGCTGAACGTGACAGGGGCGACGTGGCTGTCGATATCCAAATCATGCCGTACATCGCGCGGGGACGGCGTATAGGGGCCGTGATGGGCGGTGTTGGTCGCGTGGGTTGCTTTTGTCATGGGGGCTCCTTTTGGCCTAGAAAAGCATGTCGTTTTGCTAGAATTGATATGGGTATAAAAACGGCCGCCACCACGTGCCAAAACACCGCAGTCGTCCGTTAATTCCCACGATATGAGGGTCGTTTTTCTAAACAGGCGCTTAAAATTTTGTCATTTTTCTCGCCGCAATCTTGAACAGAGCACAGACGAAATTATTTTGCACGCGGGAGGCTGAAAACCCTCGGCGTCCCGTCTAATCGCCCATAAATTTGGGCCTTTTAATATGGAGAAACACGTCATGAAGACAGCTATCTTTAACACTTTGGCCAAAAAACCACTTGTGCTATCGGCCGCCCTTATTGCGCCTTTCTTTATCAGCGCGCCCGCCAGTGCGGACACATCGGGTCTGGTCAACCCGCAAGCGGTTGCGCAATTATCAACGTCATTAAAAGACACCGTCCAAGCCTATGAAGCCCTCGCCCAAGGCGACGTGACCATGGCGCGTACAACGCTCGACAAAGCGCTACGGACCATGCAATCCGCCGTTGCCAAAGAGCCAACGCTCGGCGTCGCGCAGACCTCTGCCACCGCGCTGCATAGCGAGCTTAAATCTATTCATTCCAAAATGCGCACAGCGGACAAATCAGCCGTCAAATCAGAGCTAAGCTCTGTGCTCGCGCGCGCCGGCATCACAACAGGGGCTTAAGGCCTAAAGATTGGAGCGCGCCATATGTGGACGTTGCGCTAACCCGCAACATAAGACGCATCCAAAAGACGAACCGCGAAGGGGATCGCGGTTCGTTGATTAATCTGAAATCATAGGCGATGTGATGTCGCCCCCCAAAAGCAAATCATAGTTAAGCTCCTGCATCCGCATCACGGTTTGGGCTTGGGACATGGCATACATACTTGCAACGCCGTTCTTTAAGACCTTATCTAAGGCCGCCTCATAGAGCTGTGTTTGCTGCTTAAACGCAGCCTGCGAAATCCTGTCGCGGGTCGCTTTTGGGAACGCATCAATTGACGGGATAACGCGTCGTAATTTCATCATTCGCGTGATGCCGCCCCACTCTTTGAAGGTTTTCTCCGTCACCTCATATCCCAAATAAATAATATCGCTTTTGCCTTTTTTCTGGGTCATAAACAAGACAATCACGCCAGGCTCACCGCTTAGCCTTGTTTGCTGCATCACGATGCCCGCCCGTGACCCGTCATATTGCGCCCATGCGTCAAGAGGCTCTACCGTTGGTTGCCCCCGCAATTCCAGCGGCGAAACGCTTGGTAATTTTTGAGTAGCCGTTGCAAAATCTCTTACGCCGTATTTCGGCCCCGTCTGGGCAAGATAATAACGCGGCGCAAGCGGGTCGCTGGGATTCACCGAACGCGTGAGCTTTCCAATTGAGGGCCATCTGTCCATTTCCGCAATCGTTTGTGGCGGAGTATAGCTTTTCATTTGCCGCGTGGGCGGGGTTGCGCGCGACTGCTGAGTTTGCGCAGTGCGAGCCGTCCTTTGAGCACTGTGCCCAGACCCAATTTTGGCGACTGTCGCTGATGTTGCTGCGCCAGCAATGCGCCGCGCTTCGGCCGCTGGTCCTGTTAAAACGGCCCCCGTGTCATCGGTCGCCACCAAGGCCACAGTCAACTCACGACCATCGGCGGACATAGATGCCTTGAAACTATAAACGCCGTCCGCAGCCTGCACCAAGCCCGATAGAGTGTTGCCATCAAAGCGTTCATCCCACGTCATGCTTAGCGATAATATAGACAGCGCATAGTCTATCTGGTCTCGCAAGCCTGCGCCGAACTTATCTAATGGGGCTTGCGCGGCAGCTTCTAGCCCTGCTTTTGAATAGTTCTGCATCCTAATCAGCGGCCCACCCGACGGCGACAGTCGTTCCTGTCCGTTGGGGTTTTCAAGGCTGTATTTATCCCAGGTCGAAAAATCAGTTTGCGCAAAAGCGGGCAGTGCAAATAAGACACTGAAAACGCACAGAATTTTAGCAATCACGGATCGCATAATTAACTCCACATCATCACGCCCCACCGTAGCTTAGTTTACGCCAATCCCCTGCCCCGTCAGTCAGGCGATGACAGGTAAGGAAGTAGCGCCCCCAAAAAAAAAAGCCGCCCTGTCCCCAGAGCGGCTTTCTTAATTCTATACCAACTGCACCTATTCAGCAGCGGCGTCTCCGTCCAACTCCGCTGGGAACTCTTCCAGCGTTGGGGCGGCGGCAGCGCGTTCGGCGATGACGACTTTGTCACGCTCGTTCGCGACCTTTTGGTACTGACGCAGGTTCGAACCTGTACCCGCTGGGATCAGGCGACCCACGATCACGTTTTCCTTCAGACCTTCGAGCATGTCTTCCTTACCAGAGACAGATGCCTCGGTCAGGACACGTGTGGTCTCTTGGAATGACGCTGCGGAGATAAAGCTGCGCGTTTGCAACGATGCCTTGGTAATACCGAGCAGCACAGGGGTGCTGGTCGCCATGCGGGCATTTTTATCACGTTCAAACAGGGCTTCATTGGTTTTTTCAAACTCAATTTTGTCCATCTGTTCACCGCGGATCAGCGTTGTATCCGCTGGGTCAACGACTTCGACTTTTTGCAGCATTTGACGCACGATAACTTCGATATGTTTGTCGTTAATCGGCACGCCTTGCAGACGGTAAACGCCTTGCACTTCGTCAACGAGATATTCCGCCAATGCTTCGACACCCATAATTTGTAGGATGTCATGCGGCGCTGGATTACCGTCGAGCAGATAGTCACCTTTTTTGACCTTATCGCCATCTTGGACAAGCATATGCTTACCTTTGGCAATCAGGAATGATGTTGGCTCTGCGCTTTCGTCATCAGGTAGGATTGTAATCTTACGCTTGTTTTTATAATCGCGCGTAAATTCAATCTTGCCGTCGATATCAGCGATAATCGCGTCATCTTTTGGACGGCGCGCTTCGAACAATTCCGCAACGCGCGGCAGACCACCTGTAATATCACGCTGTGTCGCACCGCCTTTAGGGATACGCGCAACCACGTCACCAGGTTCAACCATGTCGCCATCATTAACGGACATAACCGCACCAACGGCAAGCATGTAACGGGCAATATTGCCAGAGCCAAGCTTGACGGGTTCGCCGTCTTTATCTTGGATAACCGCCACAGGCTGAATTTCAGCACCCTTAGCAGAAGCACGCCAGTCAATCACGACCTTAGAGCTAATACCGGTTTCTTCGTCCGTTTCTTCGCGGGCAGAGACACCTTCGATCATATCAAGCGTCGCAACTTTACCACCGACTTCGGTGATAATCGGCGTTGCATATGGATCCCATTCGGCCAATTTCTGACCGCGCGTGACCTTTGATCCGTCCTCAACCGCGACACGTGTGCCGTAGCTGACCTTATGCGTCTCAAGCTCTTTGCCGTCTTTATCGACGACTTTAATGAGCATGTTACGACCCATGACGATGAAGGCGCCTGTTTTGTCTTTCACAAAATTGGCGTCCTCATAGACGGCTTTACCTTCGTTAGACGATTCAATGACAGATTTGTCTGACACAGACGCTGTACCGCCAATGTGGAATGTCCGCATGGTCAGCTGTGTGCCCGGTTCGCCAATGGACTGCGCGGCGATAACACCGACTGCTTCGCCCATATTGACTTTGGTACCGCGCGCCAAATCACGACCGTAACAGGTCGCACAAATACCGTAGCGTGTCTCACACGTCAGCGCAGAGCGCACACGTGCGTTTTGCGCACCAGAGGCATCAATTTCTGCCGCCAGGTCTTCGTCAATATAAGTATTGGCAGGATATAGCAGTTCGCCATTACGCGGATCGTGCAGGTCTTCGGCTGTGGTCCGGCCCAGCATACGCTCACCGAGGGACACAACAATGTCACCACCGTCAACAACAGGGGCGAGTTCGATACCTTGGTCCGTGCCGCAATCTTGCTCTGTGACGATACAGTCTTGCGCGACGTCCACCAGACGACGGGTCAGATAACCCGAGTTCGCCGTTTTAAGCGCTGTATCAGCAAGACCCTTACGCGCACCGTGGGTGGAGTTAAAGTAATCCAGAACCGATAGGCCTTCTTTAAAGTTGGCCGTAATCGGTGTCTCGATAATCTCACCCGACGGCTTGGCCATAAGGCCGCGCATACCCGCCAGCTGTTTCATCTGGTTTTTAGAACCACGCGCGCCTGAATCCGCCATCATAAAGACAGAGTTAATCAGTTTACGGTCTTTGGCCGCTTCGTTCATCATGGCGTCCGCCACTTTGTCCGTACACTTTGACCATGCATCGACGACTTTGTTATATTTCTCGCCTTTGGTAATCAGACCATCTGCATATTGCTGTTCAAAATCCGACACCATTTGCTGGGTCTTATCAACCTCGATTTTCTTCTCGGCTGGGATAATCATATCGTCTTTACCAAACGAGATACCGGCTTTGGCGGCTTCGCGGAAACCAAGGCCCATGATTTTATCAGCAAAGATGACCGTCGCCTTTTGACCCGCATGGCGGTAGACAACGTCAATCAGCTTCCCAATTTCTTTCTTGGTCAGCGTCTTGTTAATCTCGTCATATTTAATCAGCGGGTGACGCGGCAGATATTCTGCGATCTTTAAGCGGCCCGGCGATGTCTCGGCAGTTTCCCATGTTGTGCTGCCGTCGTCATGTGTGACCGGGAACCGGCCAATGACTTTGGAATGCACAGACACCATGCCCGCGTCCAGCGCAGCTTCGACCTCGGCCATAGAGGCAAACATCATGCCCTCGCCTTTCTCATTATCGCGCATCAGGGACATGTAATATAGACCCAGCACAATATCCTGTGACGGCACAATAATCGGACGACCATTGGCAGGCGATAGGATGTTGTTTGTCGACATCATAAGCACGCGCGCTTCAAGCTGTGCTTCGATAGACAGCGGCACGTGAACGGCCATTTGGTCACCATCAAAGTCAGCGTTAAAGGCCGCACAGACAAGCGGGTGCAAGCGAATGGCTTTACCTTCAGTCAGCTTGGGTTCAAACGCTTGGATACCCAAACGGTGAAGCGTTGGCGCACGGTTAAGCAGCACAGGGTGCTCGCGGATAACCTCGTCAAGGATATCCCAAACCTCGGGACGCTCTTTTTCGACCAGCTTCTTGGACTGTTTAACAGTCCCCGATAGACCTTTGGCATCAAGGCGCGAATAGATAAACGGCTTGAAGAGTTCCAGCGCCATTTTCTTGGGCAGACCACATTCATGCAGTTTTAGCTCTGGGCCAACCACAATCACGGAACGACCAGAGTAGTCAACGCGCTTACCGAGCAAGTTTTGACGGAAACGGCCCTGCTTACCCTTAAGCATATCTGACATAGATTTCAGAGGGCGTTTATTGGCCCCTGTGATCACGCGACCGCGACGACCATTATCAAACAGCGCGTCAACAGATTCTTGCAACATACGCTTTTCATTACGAATGATGATGTCTGGTGCGCGAAGCTCGATCAGGCGCTTCAGGCGGTTGTTACGGTTAATCACGCGGCGGTATAGATCGTTTAGATCAGACGTCGCAAAACGACCCCCATCCAGCGGCACGAGCGGGCGCAGCTCTGGCGGGATAACCGGCACAATTGTCAGGACCATCCACTCTGGACGGTTACCAGAGGCGACAAAGCTCTCTAGCAGTTTCAGACGCTTGGCGTATTTTTTCAGCTTCAGCTCTGATCCTGTTTCGGTCATATCAAAGCGCACGCGCTCAATCTCGGCCTCAAGGTCAAGGTTCATCAGCATTTCGCGAATGGCTTCGGCGCCGATACCTGCGGTAAAGCTGTCTTCGCCAAATTCGGCTTGCGCGTCGATATATTCTTCTTCTGTCAGCGTCTGGCGTTCTTCAAGCGAGGTCAGGCCTGGCTCTGTGACGACGTAGCTTTCAAAATAAAGCACACGCTCAACGATTTTCAGCTGCATATCCAGCATGGTTGAAATACGCGACGGCAGTGATTTTAGGAACCAGATATGCGCGCACGGTGCGGCAAGCTCGATATGGCCCATACGTTCGCGGCGAACGCGGGTAACCGTGACTTCTACGCCGCATTTTTCGCAAACGACGCCCTTATATTTCATGCGCTTATATTTACCGCAGAGACATTCGTAATCTTTGACAGGGCCAAAGATACGCGCACAAAACAGGCCGTCTTTTTCAGGCTTGAACGTACGGTAATTTATGGTCTCAGGCTTGCGAATCTCACCAAATGACCAGCTGAGGATTTTCTCAGGTGATGCGAGTGAAATGCGGATACGGTCGAAGGTTGGGCCTTCTTGCGCAGGGTTGAAAATGTTCATGACCTCTTGGTTCATAACGTTTTCCTCTCGATGTTCGGTCGTTTGGAGCGTCCCCCATTTGACCATTAATTCTTTCGACTCAGAATAGAGTCACATTGACAGTGTAACAGGGGCGTCAAGCCCCTGACCTATGTCTTAACCGTTCGTCAGTTCGATATTGAGGCCCAATGAGCGGATCTCTTTGATCAGCACGTTAAAGCTCTCTGGAATACCAGCCTCGAACGCGTCATCGCCGCGCACAATGGACTCATAAACTTTCGTCCGGCCCGCCACGTCATCTGACTTCACCGTCAGCATTTCTTGTAGCGTGTAAGCCGCACCGTAAGCCTCCAAGGCCCAGACTTCCATCTCACCAAAGCGCTGTCCACCGAACTGCGCTTTACCACCCAGCGGTTGCTGCGTGACGAGTGAGTACGGTCCAATTGAACGGGCGTGGATTTTGTCATCAACCAAGTGGTGCAGTTTCAATAGATATTTGAAACCAACGGTGACAGGGCGCGTAAACTTCTCGCCCGTACGACCATCATGCAATGTCACTTGACCGCTATCGGCAAAACCTGCTTTTTGCAGCATCTTCACGATATCAGGTTCGCGTGCACCGTCAAAGACGGGCGTTGCAATCGGCACACCATTAGTCAAATTGCCCGCAAGCTCAACAAGCTCTGCCTCTTTTTTCGGCAGTTCTTCGTCTTCACCATAAGCATGGACAAGCGTATCTTTCAGTGCGGCAATCTTACCATCTGCATGATAGTTTTTCAGCGCCTCATTGATCATCTCGCCAATACCAGAGCAAGCCCAACCCATATGGGTCTCTAAGATCTGACCGACGTTCATCCGCGACGGCACGCCTAGCGGATTAAGCACGATATCAACGGCACGACCATTGGGCAGGAACGGCATATCTTCAACAGGGTTAATCTTGGAGATAACACCCTTGTTACCGTGACGACCCGCCATTTTATCACCAGGCTGAAGCTTACGCTTCACCGCGACGAAAACTTTGACCATTTTCATCACGCCTGGCGGCAATTCGTCACCGCGCTGTAGCTTGTCGACTTTGTCTTCAAAACGCGCATCAAGACGGGCTTTGGAGCTGTCATATTGCTCTTTAAGCGCTTCTAGCTCGCCAATTGTTTTCTCGTCATCAAGACCAATGCGCCACCAATCAGATTTTGGTACCTCAGAGAGCGTTTCTTTCGTAATTGGGCCTTTGCGGAAACCGCGCGGGCCAGAGACGGCTGTCTTACCGATAAGCACACGCTGCACGTTACCGTAAATAGAACGCTCTAGAATAGATAGCTCGTCATCACGGTCTTTACCAAGGCTCTCAATCTCTTCACGCTCGATTTGCATCGCGCGTTCGTCTTTATCAACGCCGTGACGGTTAAACACGCGCACTTCGACGACCGTACCGGACGCACCGGGCGGCAGTTTCAAAGATGTATCGCGCACGTCGGATGATTTTTCACCAAAGATAGCCCGCAGGAGCTTCTCTTCGGGTGTCATCGGGCTTTCGCCTTTTGGCGTGACTTTACCGACAAGGATATCGCCAGAGTGCACTTCGGCACCCACAGCCACGATACCGGCTTCGTCAAGATTACGGAGCGCTTCTTCGCCGACATTGGGAATATCACGCGTGATTTCCTCTGGCCCAAGCTTTGTATCGCGGGCCATGACAGAGAATTCTTCCAGGTGGACAGATGTGTAAACATCATCAGTCACGATGCGTTCGGAGATGAGGATTGAATCCTCGAAGTTATAGCCATTCCAGGGCATAAACGCGACCAGCACGTTACGGCCGAGGGCCAACTCGCCGAGGTCTGTTGACGGGCCATCGGCAATAATATCGCCGACTTTTACTTCATCACCCACACGCACCAATGGACGCTGGTTAATACAGGTCGACTGGTTAGAGCGCTGGAATTTCAAAAGGTTATAGATATCAACGCCAGATTTTTTCAAATCTGTTTCCTTCGTCGCACGGATAACAATACGGGTCGCGTCGACTTGCTCGACGATACCTGTGCGTTTGGCCGCAACAGTCGCGCCCGAATCAAGCGCCACAACAGATTCCATACCTGTACCGACCAAAGGCGCTTCGGCCTTTAGAAGCGGCACAGCCTGGCGCATCATGTTTGATCCCATAAGGGCGCGGTTCGCATCATCATTCTCTAGGAACGGAATCAACGCCGCCGCAACAGAGACAAGCTGTTTAGGGCTAACGTCAATGAAGTCCACATCTTCGCGAGCCACAGGCGTCACTTCGCCGTTGACGCGACACGTTACAAATTCATCGGCCAGCTCGCCTTTATCTGTAATCGCGGCATTGGCTTGGGCCACTGAATAGCGGGCTTCTTCCATAGCGGAGACATAGACGACTTCGTCCGTCAGCTTGCCGTTGACAATCTTGCGGTACGGGCTTTCGATGAAGCCGTATTTGTTCACCCGCGCATGTGTGGCAAGCGAGTTAATCAGACCAATGTTCGGACCTTCTGGCGTTTCAATCGGGCAAATCCGACCGTAGTGCGTTGGGTGAACATCGCGAACCTCAAAGCCCGCACGTTCACGCGTTAGACCCCCTGGCCCCAATGCAGAGAGGCGACGCTTATGCGTAATCTCTGACAGCGGGTTTGTTTGGTCCATAAATTGTGACAATTGTGATGACCCAAAGAACTCGCGCACGACGGCAGCCGCTGGCTTTGCGTTAATCAAATCATGCGGCATTACTGTTTCAATATCGACAGATGACATGCGTTCTTTAATGGCGCGTTCCATCCGCAAAAGACCAATACGGTATTGGTTTTCCATCAATTCACCGACAGAACGCACGCGGCGGTTCCCCAGGTTATCAATATCATCAACAGAGCCAATGCCGTCTTTTAGCTTCACCAATGTGTCAACGACAGCCAGCAAATCTTCGCGGCGGAGCACGCGTTCTTCGTCAGAAGCGTCCAAATCAAGACGCATGTTCATTTTCACGCGTCCAACAGCGGACAGGTCGTAACGCTCTTGGTCAAAGAAAAGGCTCTCAAACAGCGCTTCGGCGGCCTCTGGTGTTGGCGGCTCGCCTGGACGCATCACGCGGTAAATATCAACAAGCGCGCCGTCACGGCTCTCGTTTTTATCAGCAGCCAATGTTGTGCGGATATACGGCCCGACATTGATGTTATCGATGTTCAGAACAGACAGCTCTTTGATGCCCGCTTCGATAATCAGCTCGATATTTTCTGGCGTGAGCTCGTCACCTGCTTCGGCGTAAATCTGGCCTGTGGAGGTATTGACGATGTCTTCGGCTGCGTAACGCTCGGCCAAATCTTCATTCGTAATGAGGATGGTTTTCAAGCCGTCATCCGCGAGTTTCTTCGCGCCGCGTTTTGTGAGCTTGCGACCGGCTTGCGCGGCCACTTCGCCAGATTTCGCGTCGATAAGATCAGCTTGCAGCTTAGCACCCCGATAATCATCGGCATTAAACGGCAGAGTCCAGCCACCTTTTTTCTTATCAAATTTATAATCGATCGCATTATAAAACTGTGCCAGAATTTCCTCTTTGGACATGCCCAGCGCATAGAGCACAGTCGTCGCTGGCAATTTACGGCGGCGGTCAATACGGGCGTAAAGCACGTCTTTGGCATCAAATTCAAAATCAAGCCACGACCCACGGTAGGGAATAATACGGGCTGAGAATAAGAACTTGCCAGAGCTATGGCCCTTGCCTTTATCATGGTCGAAAAACACGCCGGGTGATCGGTGCATTTGTGACACAATCACGCGTTCTGTACCGTTGATAATAAAAGTACCTTTATCCGTCATCAACGGGATATCGCCCATATAGACGTCTTGTTCTTTGATGTCTTTGACGCTGCGGGCACCTGTGTCGTCATCAATATCAAACACCACGAGACGCATTTTAACCTTGAGCGGCGCTGCGAATGTAATATCGCGCTGCTGACACTCTTCTTCGTCAAATTTCGGGGGCTCGAACTCAAAGCTGACATATTCCAAGACCGCACGGTCACTGAAATCGCGCACGGGGAAGACAGAGCGGAATGTTCCGTTCAAGCCATTGTCACCGCGGTCTTCTTTCACCAAATCTTTTTGCAAGAACTGGTTATAAGAGCTTTTTTGAACTTCGATAAGGTTTGGCATACGGACGACTTCCGGAATGCGGCCAAAGCTTTTGCGAATACGTTTTTTACCTGTGAATGAAAGCGACATTAAAGACACCTTTCCGCTTTTATCGATGACTGGGTGATCAGCCCACCATCGTTACAAATTCTTGGGCTTTTAACCTGAAAGCACCGTCAGGACCCGTTTGTTTAGGCTCGAAACGAGACGAGCAAGAGTGTCCGGCGCAGTTACCCACGCCGGACAAACATACTATTTGATTTCGACAGTCGCGCCAGCCGCTTCGAGCGTGGCTTTCATTGCGTCTGCTTCTTCTTTTGTCACGCCTTCTTTGACGGCCTTAGGCGCGCCTTCGACGAGGTCTTTAGCTTCTTTCAGGCCAAGACCTGTGATGCCGCGGACTTCTTTAATGACGTTGATTTTCTTGTCGCCGAATGACGCCAAGATAACATCAAATTCTGTCTGAGCTTCAGCAGCCGCGCCGCCTTCAGCAGCAGGACCAGCAACAGCAACGGCGGCTGCCGCTTTAATGCCGTTTTCTTCCAGAATGTCGTTTAGTTCTTTTGCTTCGAGAATGGTTAGACCCATCAGCTCATCAGCTAGCTTTTTTACATCAGCCATTTTAGTTTCCTTTAATTAAAGTCAGTTCGAGTTTGCGAGAATGTGTGTTGTCAACTTACGCCGCAGCTTGTTCTTCGATCACCTTGATGGCGCCGGACAAAGCCGAGCCAGGCGACATAAGACGCTGAGCCACTTGAGATGCCTGACCAAGCAAACGCCCAGCAGCCATACCAATAAGTTCGTCGCGTGATGGTAGTTTTGACAAGACGACAATGCCGGCTTCATCAAAGACTTCCTCACCCATAAACCCGCCAATAATGTTGAAAGCATCGCTTTCTTTGGCAAAGTCTACAGTCACTTTCGGCGCGCTGATCATGTCTTCGGCGTAGGCAATTGCTACGGGTCCGACAAATTTAGAACCGGCAGCTTCTGCTGGACGGCCTTTCAACGCGATTTTAGCGAGACGGTTTTTAACAACACGGATCGTTGCGCCTTGCTCTCTGAGCTTGGCACGCAGGTCCGTCATTTCCGCAACAGTCATGCCAGAGTATTCTGCCATAACCACGGATCCGGAACTGTCAAAAATGCCTTCCAGCACTTTTACCATTTCCGCTTTTTCATTACGATCCATTGCGGTCTCCCTGTTAGTGAAGGTCACACCATGCGACCTTCTTCCAAAGTGCCCCCCTCCAGATGGAATACCCAAATGGAAAGCGACGGTTTTCTGTCCCCCGTGAAGGGATTAACAGGGCTCGAACCGACATCACCGCCTCTGAGATTAATCAGAAACGAAAAAAATATCAGCACTCACTCTGTCTGCGCCGGAATTATGCCCGCAGTTAGACACTGCAAACACCGGTGGTCTTGGACAGACCAAAGACCGCTCACGAAAATGAACAGTCCTTGGGCACTTAGCGCCGCATTGGCAACGCCAAATTCTTTAACTCAACGGGCTATGCGCCTGTTGATGTATCGATTTTCACACCTGGGCCCATTGTGGACGTCAGCGTGATACGCTTGACATAAACGCCTTTGGCACCGGATGGGCGCGCCTTGCGAATTGAATCGATGAAGGCATTGACGTTCTCAGCCAGCTTATCTTGCGTAAAGCTCACCTTACCAACACCAGCGTGGACAATACCTGTTTTCTCGGCGCGGAATTCTACGGCACCGCCTTTGGCATCGCCAACAGCTTTAGCGACGTCCATTGTCACAGTCCCAACCTTGGGGTTAGGCATCATCCCCTTAGGGCCCAAGACTTTACCCAAACGACCGACAAGCGGCATCATGTCTGGCGTCGCGATAACGCGCTCAAACGGCATATCGCCCGCTTGAATTTGCTCCATAAGGTCTTCGGCACCAACAACATCAGCACCCGCAGCGCGCGCTTCATCCGCTTTGGCGTCTTTTGCAAAGACAGCGACACGAACCGAACGGCCAGTCCCATTAGGCAGATTACACACACCGCGAACCATTTGGTCAGCGTGGCGTGGATCGACGCCCAAATTGATAGCGATTTCAACAGTTTCGTCGAATTTCACTTTGGAGTTATCTTTGATGATTTTGACAGCAGCGTCGACCGTGTGGTCAACTTTTTTGTCAAAAGCAGCGTTTGCAGCTGCCATACGTTTTCCTGATTTTGCCATGATACTACTCCGTCACCTCAAAGCCCATAGACCGGGCGGAACCAGCGATGATCTTCGCACCTTGGTCCAGATCATTGGCTGACAGATCAACCATCTTCATTTCTGCAATCTCACGGCACTGCGCCATTGTCACAGTCGCAGCCACTTCGCGGCCAGGATTATTAGATCCAGATTTCACATTGGCCGCCTTCTTCAAGTAATAAGAGGCAGGCGCTGTCTTTGTGACAAATGTAAAGGACTTGTCACCAAACACCGTGATGATTGTCGGTGTTGGCACGCCGCGCTCAATGCTTTCTGTGCGGGCATTAAAGGCCTTTGTAAATTCCATGATGTTCACGCCGCGCTGACCCAATGCAGGGCCGAGAGGCGGGGCGGGTGTGGCGTTTTGCGCCGGGATTGTGAGCTTGATAAAGCCCGTGATTTTCTTTGCCATGGGTCCACTCCATTTTGGCGTTTATCTAACCCCGCAAAGCGGGCCTAGGGGTGGTGTTCGTGGTGCGAGGGTTGATGGACTTACCAAACCTCTCCCACAAACGCTTCATACGGGTCGATTAGCTCTGCTTTTCGACCTGCGTATATTCTAGCTCGACCGGGGTTGCCCGACCGAAAATATTAATCAACACGTTAAGACGTGCATGTTCCTCATCGACGCTCTCAACAGTCCCGTTAAAGGAGGCAAAAGAACCGTCGACCACTTTAACCGTTTCACCGATTTCAAAGGTAATCATCGGACGCGGCGCATCAACGGCGTCGTTAATGCGGCCCACAATACGCTCAACCTCTTTATCAGAGACAGGCATTGGCTTTGTCTGGCTACCCAAAAACCCTGTGACTTTTGGTGTGTTTTTAATCAAGTGATAGGCTTGGTCAGTCAGATCGACCTTAACCAGCACATAACCCGGGAAAAACTTGCGTTCGCTTTCGATTTTGCGGCCTTTGCGAACCTCAACATAGCTCTCGGTTGGCACGAGGATTTCCTCGAACAACTCGGTGAGGCCTTTTTCTTCGGCCTCACGCTCAATCGCGCGCTGAACATGCTTCTCAAAGTTAGAGTAGGCCTGAACGATATACCATCTGGCTGCCATGATTTAGCCCCCTAACCCAATAATAAACTGCACAACTGTCGACAGAATTGAATCAACCACAAAGAAAAACGCCCCCAGCAACACCGTCATGATTAGCACCATGATTGTTGTCACAACGGTTTCGCGGCGTGTCGGCCAGACAACCTTGCGGCCTTCTTGGCGTACTTGCGCGACATATTTGACCGGTCCGACCTTTGGGATCATGGCAGATGGCTGCACAGGCTCCACTGGGGCGGCGGCTTTCGCTTTATTCTTTGGCTTTTTGGCCATTTATCAAAACTCCAAAACGCGGGGTTCGAAAATTCGAAACCCGCGTCTATAATAAGACCCACTAAAGGGCAAGAGGAGACTGTAAGAAGAGACTGGCAGAGGCGGAGGGACTCGAACCCCCGACCCTCGGTTTTGGAGACCGATGCTCTACCAACTGAGCTACACCTCTAAGCGTCCCTCTTGGGTGACAGGCCCGGGTCCCGGACCTGCTATGGAACCTACAGATTAATCCGTGATTTTTGCCACAACGCCGGCGCCGACTGTGCGGCCGCCTTCGCGGATCGCAAAGCGGAGCTTTTCTTCCATCGCGATTGGCACGATAAGCTCGACATTGATGTTCACATTATCACCAGGCATCACCATTTCTGTGCCTTCGTTCAAGGTCACAACACCCGTCACGTCTGTTGTACGGAAGTAGAACTGTGGACGGTAGTTGTTAAAGAACGGCGTGTGACGGCCACCCTCTTCCTTGGTCAGGATATAGGCTTCGCCTGTAAACTTGCTGTGCGGCTTAACAGAGCCTGGCTTACAAAGCACTTGGCCACGCTCAACGCTCTCGCGGTCGATACCGCGGATAAGTGCGCCGATGTTATCACCCGCCTCACCGCTATCGAGCAGCTTGCGGAACATTTCAACACCGGTACAGGTCGTTTTCTGTGTGTCCTTGATGCCCACGATTTCAATCTCGTCGCCAACTTTAACAATACCACGCTCAACACGGCCCGTCACAACAGTACCGCGACCAGAGATAGAGAACACATCCTCAATCGGCATCAAGAAGGCGCCGTCAACAGCGCGCTCTGGCTGCGGGATATATTCATCAACAGCGGCCATCAGCTTTTTGATTGATTCTTCGCCGATCTCTGGATTTTCACCATTCATCGCCGCCAAAGCAGAGCCTGAAATCACAGGAATGTCGTCACCTGGGAAGTCGTAAGAGCTTAGAAGCTCACGGATTTCCATCTCAACAAGCTCTAGAAGCTCTTCGTCGTCGACCTGGTCAACTTTGTTCATATAAACAACAAGGGCTGGCACACCAACCTGGCGCGCTAGCAAGATGTGCTCGCGTGTTTGTGGCATCGGGCCGTCCGCTGCGTTAACAACCAAGATCGCGCCGTCCATTTGGGCCGCACCTGTAATCATGTTCTTAACATAGTCAGCGTGACCGGGACAATCGACGTGGGCGTAGTGACGCGCGTCCGTTTCATATTCAACGTGGGCCGTTGAAATAGTAATACCGCGGGCTTTTTCTTCTGGCGCGCCGTCAATCTGATCATAGGCTTTGAAATCACCGAAATACTTCGTGATCGCCGCCGTCAGCGTCGTCTTACCATGGTCAACGTGACCAATCGTGCCGATATTCGCATGCGGCTTATTCCGCTCAAACTTCTCTTTTGCCATGTCTACTTCTCACATGTTGTGGCCCGGATAAAATCCAACCGCCGGTTTAAACTCTACCCCGTAAGTGGGGAATAATAACCCTAATGCAAGGGCGCCTGTTTACCCTTATACAGGGCGGCCCCTTACGGGGAATTTTGGAGCGGGCGGCGAGAATCGAACTCGCGTCATCAGCTTGGAAGGCTGAGGTCTTACCACTACACAACGCCCGCTGCGTTGACTTTTGTGTTGAAGGTGGTGGAGGGGATTGGATTCGAACCAATGTACACATACGTGATCAGATTTACAGTCTGACGCCTTTAACCACTCGGCCACCCCTCCATAAAATCATATATTTGAGGCAAAACCTCGCTTATATAACTATTGTGTTGCCTCCAACAAAAAATCCTCTGTATAGGGGCAACCAAGAATTAAGTTCACCATAAACAGAGAATGCGTCCGTATTGAAGGGCGTCTATAGAGATGTCCAAAGAAACGCGCAATACCCCAAAGCAAAGAAAATCAGTCAAAAACAGCCGAATGGGCGGTGAAAGCACCCCTGCCCCCCGTCGCGCCGCAGGCAGACGTATGCCGCAAACGATTGCAACGCCAAAATCACCAAAAAAGGGCGGTCGCGGGGGTCGGTCTGACACGGTTTCCGAGAATCGGGGCGGTTCAGGCGGGAATCGCCGTGGGGGTAAAGGCCGCGAAGGGGGCGCGGGCTGGATTT
The DNA here is from genome assembly GCF_041429785.1 of Fretibacter rubidus. Classification (GTDB taxonomy): domain Bacteria; phylum Pseudomonadota; class Alphaproteobacteria; order Caulobacterales; family Maricaulaceae; genus Fretibacter; species Fretibacter rubidus. The sequence continues at coordinate 897,348 of NZ_CP163423.1, read as the reverse complement.
GGGGTAATCATGCCTGTGTCGCAGCGCTGTCCAATCCGAAACGAACAATACACCAGATTATGATGACAGAGGCCGCTGCAGCGCGCATCGCCGTCCCTGATAATGCCCCGCCGCCCAAAATTGTGCTGCCTGGTATGATGGACCGCCAATTTGACGGCAGCGCGCACCAAGGCATTGCGATGAAATGCGCCCCGCTGGAGTGGCCCGCCCTAGAGGATATTTTGGGCGAGGCCGGTGATAATGGTCTTATCCTTGTGCTGGATCAGATCACCGACCCACATAATGTCGGCGCGATGCTGCGGTTATGTTCAGCCTTTGGTGTAGACGCACTGGTCATGCAAGACCGTAAGTCACCACCTCTGTCGGGGGCCACGGCCAAAGTCGCCGTAGGATGCATTGAAACCGTTCCCGTTTGCCTTGTCACCAATGTGGCTAATACGCTGCTCGATTTACAAAAAGCCAATTGGATGGTCACGGGATTGGCGGGCGAGACTGAACTGTCATTAGGCCAGGCCCTGTCAAGCGGCGGGCGGCAGGTTATCGTGATGGGCGCAGAAGGCCCCGGACTGCGTGACCGTGTCCGCAAAAGTTGCGACCAACTGGCCCGTATCCCGATGATGAGTGGTGATGTGGTCGGTGAAGCCGAGAGCCTAAACGTCGCCACAGCGGCCGCCATTGCACTTTATGAAGCGCGCAGAGATTAAGTCTATTAGTCTTTAGGCGAAGGCCCGTAGCGGTTAGGGCCTTTGTCGCTGTCTTTGACCATAAAGACCAGATACAACACCGACGCGATCACATTGACCAGCAAAATAACGACCACAGTTTGGTTATTAAAAACCGTCATGTCCTCGGCCTCTACCGCGTTCATCATGCGCGTGATGGTCGGGCCAGAGACAAAGTTCAGCCCGTAAAATAACAGCGCCCAATAACCCGACCGTCCTGTATCATGCAGGCGTCGCACCATCAGTGAATAAAGCGGAATAAACAACAATAGCCCCGCGAGCGTCTCTGTCGGATGGGTGCCCACACGAAATACCCAAAACAGACTTTGTTGATAGGTCTCTGGCAATCCCGTCTCTGGCATAACGCCCAGCGCAGGCAAGCCCAAGCCCCTATCGAGCGATATCGCCACAATCACGACCAGCATAGAAAATAGCGTAAACCACCAAAATTCAGACCGCCGAGAACGACCCGTAAAATCAAGAGCACGCGCGATGCCCGTCTGTATGGCTGTAAAGAAGTTCATACCGCTCGCCTATCATAGGGCGCGCCAAGGCGTAAGCTTTTTTGCGGATAAAACATCGCACTGGACATCTAGTCAGAATGTCGCACCGTAAGAGTTATATGACAGATATTATTGTAAACTTCTCCCACGCCGCCGTTGTTGTTTTCGGAGCTCTTACTCTGCTTTGGGCGATTAGTGTCGCCGTAAAAGACGCAAGTCTGATTGATATATTTTGGGGCTTTGGGTTTTTAATTGTCGGCGCAGTTTGCCTCTACCTTGCGGATGTGCGCACGCCCTATCTGTGGTTGCTTGGTAGCTTGCCAATCATATGGGGGGCGCGCCTCACGGCTTACCTCGCCAAGCGTAACCTTGGTCACGGCGAGGACAAACGCTACGTGGCCATGCGTAAACGGGCCGAGAAAAAAGGCATGAGCGAGACGGCGTGGCGGATGCGGAGTTTGTTCACGATATTCTTTGGCCAAGGCGTGTTGATTATGATCGTGTCCGCCCCTGTGTGGGTCGGTATGGCGACAGGCCTTCAAGTTAATGACATAATTGACATGATGACCCTATCTGGGGAAAGTTCTGAGGCGCTATTCGATAAATCGGGCGTATCATTAATTAACGATGGAACGCTTTTCGCAGTCAATATTGGCTTGCTCGCCATCTTAGGCGCCATCCTTTGGCTCATTGGCTTTCTTTTTGAAGCTGTTGGCGACGCTCAGCTTGCGGCGTTCTTAAAACGCAATAAAGATTATGACGGGCCAGAGGAAGACAAGCCCTTGATGAATAGCGGGCTGTGGCGCTACACACGTCATCCCAATTATTTCGGCAATGCCTGTATGTGGTGGGGCATATGGCTGATTGCTTGCCAAGCCCCGTGGGGTTGGACAACAATCTTTGCGCCGATCATCATGAACCTCTTGCTTGTGAAAGTGTCTGGCAAAGACTTGCTAGAACGCGACATGGGCAAGCGTAAAAACTACCAGCGCTATATTGAACGGACTAGTGGGTTCTTCCCCATGCCGCCAAAGGACAAGTCAAAGGTCGACGTTTAGTCAGTCTCGCCGCGATTATTGCAGACTTCTATTGGTAGCCCATAGCGCAAAACTACCATCAAAGGCCCCCCGCAGGGGTATCACGCCATGGACACCGGGCGTCCTTTCAGGCCGCGGAGGTGTGACATGTTTGGTGTTTTGGGAGGTCTGCATCTAAACAGTGAGTAAAAAAGAGCGCCAATTATTTCCGAACACACCCACCGTCATTCCGACGCAGCGCAGCCGCCCGGAAACCATGTCGTGTTATATCTTCCGCAGAGCCCATTTTTGATAGTTCACGCCACACCGTCGCAACCTTTTGGGTCGCGGCGGTGTGGCGTATTAGATTTAAGACAGCGCGAGGGTCGCGGCCTTACGCCACCGCCTTGCGCCGCGCTTTGGCCTCGCGGTAGGTCACGAGCTTACGCTCTTTCGCGTCCCATAGTTTCAGGCGCACCGTCTTGAAACTCTCCATCAGCGTGAGGCGGCGAATATCGGCCAGACGCGGGTGGTCGCGCATAATCTTTGACAGGTTATAAAACGGAATGCGCGCATAAAGGTGATGCACATGATGCACACCAATATTGGCTGTGAGCCAACGCAGCACAGGCGGCAAATCATAATGGGTGGAGCCGTAAAGCGCCGCGTCGTGGACTTTCCAATTCTCTGACGTGTCCCATTCAGCGTTCTCGAACTGGTGCTGCACATAAAACAGCCAGACACCAATCGCGGCGGCAATACAGGTAATACACAGATAGGTCACTAGAAACGGCATCCAACCGAGCCAGTATATCCCTGCAAAAATAATCACAGCCATGGCCAAATTTGTGCCCATGGTAGACACCCAATAGCGCAGACCCGATTTCATAAATCCAATCGGCAAACGCTGGTGCAGCAAAAACACAAAGATCGGCCCAATACCAAACAACACAAAGGGATTACGGTAAAGGCGATATGTAAACCGTCCCCAAGCATTGCGTTCATTATATTCATCCACCGTTAGGGTCATGATGTCGCCAATGCCGCGCTTGTCCAGATTACCATGGCTGGCGTGATGGATAAGATGCGCTTTTTTCCAAAGGTCATAAGGCGTGACCGTGAAAACGCCGATGACGCGGCCGACCCAATCATTGGCCTTGCGGGATTTGAAAAACGCGCCGTGGCTACAATCGTGCTGAATAAGGAAAAGCCGCACAAGGAAAAAGGCCGCAATCACACAAATCGGAATAGTGAGAAAGTAGCTAACAAAGGACATCGACACAGCCGCCGCCCATAGCGCGACAAAAGGCACAATCGTAATGATAAGCTCGACGATTGAGCGTTTTAAGCTGGGGTCTTTATAAGGGGCCAGCGCCTTTAACCATTGATGGGCGGGCGCACGGCTCGCGGTCACATGGCTCTCGCCAAGTTGAACGTCAGTCTGTTGTGTCATGATTGATCCTGTTTCCCCCGAATCTTTTATCTACACAAAGGCATAGTGGAGGATTTATCAAGCAATGGTTAATGACGATGCTGTTAGAATGCAGTGAGTCTGCATAATTTACGGGGATAACGCAGTCGTCTAGCCGATATGCCGCAGTCTCGGCAGCGCTCACTTGCTAAAATGCTGCCCGCCCGCCATATCAAATCCATGACAAACCCCCTGCCCCAAATCTATATCGATGCCGACGCCTGTCCTGTGCGGGACGAGGTTTACCGCGTCGCAGAACGTCATGATGTGCCCGTGCATATTGTCGCCAATAGTTTTATTCGCGTGCCGAAATTTCCGCTGTTTAGCTTTCACCTTGTCACGGACGGGTTTGACGCGGCCGATGATTTTATCGCAGAGCGCGCGGGACCAAAGGTAATCGTGATAACGTCTGATATATTGCTGGCCGAACGCTGCCTTAACGCAGATGCCGTTGTGCTCGCCCCCAACGGAAAGCCCTTTGACAAGAACAGTATCGGCAGCGCGATTGCCATGCGCGCCATTATGGCGGATTTACGCGCAGGCGCAGACATGCCAAACGCGGGCGGCCCGCCGCCGTTCAGCGCGCGGGATAGGTCGGCGTTTTTACAAAGCCTGCATAATGCGGTTGAGGGGATAAAGCGGGGTTAGCGTATTTATGGCAGAGGGTCCGGCGCCTCACCCAACAATGCCTAGCCGTATCGCACGTTTATTGACCATCCAGCCATAGCTGAGCGCGATTAGGCCATAGGTCAGCGCAAAAACTATCAACAACGCGATCAAAAACCCGGCCAAGATCGACATGATCATGTCGCGATTATCAGGATCAATCAAACCTAACGGCGCAGTGATAAGGGATACAAGCAGGAAAATCGCAAAGCTCCCCCGTACAGCGCGTTTGCGCTCCGCATCCGTCATACGGCGGTCATGCGTTTTGAGGAAGTCAACGCCCGCAGTCACAGCGGCAAGCGACGGTATTATGATTTTTAAACCGGTTAAAGAGACCCCTAATATCGTTTCTATTATTGCTGCCAAAACGGTGGCTGCAACTAAGACTAAAGTGAAAATCTTATATTGCGGTTTTAAACTGACCCTATCAATGCCCGTCATAAGTCACCAAGGCGGTCACAGGAATACCCATTTTCGTGATGCGCGCCAACCCGCCTAAATCTGGCAAGTCCACGATAAACGCAGCGCCCACAATTTCCGCCCCGGCTTTGAGAAGCAGTTTTATCGACGCCTCCGCTGTGCCGCCCGTCGCGATCAGGTCATCGACGAGCAAGACGCGCTCGCCTTTGCGGATGCTGTCGGCGTGAATTTCCAGCGTGTCAGAGCCGTATTCCAAATCATAATCTTGGGCATAGGTATCAAAGGGCAACTTGCCCGCTTTGCGGATGGGCACAAACCCCGCGCCCAATTCATAAGCAATCGCGCCGCCTACGGTAAAGCCGCGCGCTTCTATGCCCGCAACATTATCAATATCTTTGGTTTGATAGGGCGCAGACATATCAATAATCGTCTGCGCAAAAGCACGGCGGTTAGTCAGCAGCGTCGTAATATCCCGATACATAATCCCCGGTTTGGGAAAATCAGGAATAGTGCGTATGGTGTCTTTTAGGTTCATAATCGTCTCGGTAATGGTGGCTAGGCGTTGACCTTATCGGTGTCGGGCAGGATATGCGTCTCTTTAAAGGCCATGGCTTCCCAATCTTGGAAATCAGGGTCGGACATCAGCTCGCTGATATAGGTATCAGCGCGCGCAGACCGCGGGATGCCGTAGCTCTCAAACCGCGTGGCTGCGGGGGTGTAAAAGGCGTCCGTTATTGACCAGTCTTTGAACAAAAACGCGCCGTCATGATCGGCCAAAAGGTCCTGCCACAGGCCGTCCATATCGGCGGCGTCGGCTATGCAGTCTTTGGGCATTTTGGTCGATGTACGGCGACGCAGGTTCATCGGCGCTTCATTACGCAGGGCCGCAAATCCCTCATGCATCAACTTTGTCGCTTGGCGGGCTTTCTCGCGCGTGGCCGCATCTGTTGGCCAGAGGTTGGGCACACATTTGGCCAAAAATTCACAAATCGCCAGGCTGTCAGGGATCATCTGCACGCCGTCTGTTGTATGGACTTCCAGCACAGGCACAGTGCCCATGGATGATAGCGCCAATAATTTATCCTTAAACCCGGGCACGTCCAAATCGATGACATTAACCGTGAACGGCAATCCCGATTTACGCAGCACTAACCAAGGCCGCAAAGACCAGCTGGAATAATTATAATTCCCAATGTGGAGTATCATTTTTGACATAGAATATGTGTAGCGCGACAGAGTGGGTCTGTCACGGAAAACTGGTGGGGTTTTAATGCACAATATTATTTATAATGCCGTCATAGCCGCCCCTGTGGCGGCTACCCATGCGCATGACTTAGCATTAGTCATACTGCTTTGACAGATGCATACCCGCCACAAGGGCGGGCATGACGACAAACGATAGGTTTTTAATCTAACCCGCGTCAAAGGCTGCGACGGCGGCGGCATCACGGGGTGTGATATTACTGCCTTCGTTTTGGGCCATCTTGAAATATTTCCAGCTGCGTTCACATTTTTTATAGGCGGCATCCGATGATAAGGCGTGAACGCTCATGTCGGCCGCTTTGGATGACAAATCGCATTCTGACACAATCAGATAATCCGCGAGCGTATCGGACGGGTCAGACGGGTTTGCGTAATCATCTTTGCGCGTCACACCGAGCGCCGTCAGTGCAGAAACCAACGCAGCATCCGTAGGCGCAGTCAGGCGCACTTCAAGTGATGAGCCAATAACTTTATCTTTGCGGAGAGGCTCAATCGTCTCTGACGCTGAAGTGCGGAAGGCACGGATAACATCGATTTTATCAGACAATCCTGCGTCCTTCCACTCGCTCGGCGCGTCGAAATAATCCTGCAAATGCACAGACGTTTCATCCCCCCCGTAAACCCATTGCCAGACCTCTTCCATGGTAAAGGACAAGGTGGGCGCGAGCCATGTGGTCAGGCGCTTGAAAATTTCTTCGACCACGGTGATATAGGCGCGGCGGCGTGTGCCGTGTTTCGGGTCACAATAAAGCGCGTCTTTGCGAATATCGAAATAAAAGGCCGACAAATCCACAGTCAGGAAATTAAACAGCGTCGAGAGAATGCGTTTATGATCATGGCTTTCAACCAGCGCTTTGTGCTCATCCGTAAAGGTCGCGAGTTGATGCAGCGCCCATTTCTCTAACGCGGGCATATCGGCATAATCCACACGCGGGATGTCTTTCGCGTCTTCCAGAACGCTGACCATATAGCGCATGGTGTTGCGGATTTTGCGGTAGGCATCGACATTGGTTTGGATGATTTCTTTGCCGATTTTTAGATCATTTGCCCAGTCGGATGACGCCACCCAAAGGCGCATGATGTCTGCGCCGTATTGTTTAGAAATGTCTTCAGGGCTCATGGTGTTGCCGAGCGACTTGGACATTTTCAGGCCCTTCTCATCGACCACAAAACCGTGGGTCAGCACAGCTTTATAGGGCGCCTCGTCGTAGACCGCGCAGCTCTCCAAAAGCGAGCTTTGGAACCAGCCGCGATGTTGGTCAGACCCTTCGAGGTAGAGGTCCGCACGGTCCGGCAAATCATCCCGGCGTTTCAGGCAAAACGCATGGGTCGAGCCACTGTCAAACCAGACATCGAGAATGTCGTTGACCTTCGCCCAGCCGTCGCAATCCCCGCCCATAAAATCTTCCACAGGAGTTTCAAACCAACCATCAACACCGTCTTTTTCAACGGCGGCCAAGATGCGTGAATTAATTAATTCCGCATCGTCGCGCTCTGTATGAAGCTCACCATTTGGCCCGACAATCAAGGTAATCGGAACACCCCAATTGCGCTGTCTGGAGATCAGCCAATCAGGACGATCCGCGACCATGGTCGACAGGCGGTTACGTCCGCGTTCAGGGAAGAACGCTGTGTCCTCAATCGCGGCCATGGCTTTATCGCGTAATCCGCCCTTGGACATGGACACGAACCATTGCGGTGTGGCGCGGCGAATAACGGGCGCTTTACTCCGCCAGCTATGCGCGTCTCGCAAAGTCATAATCCCGCGCGCAAGCAAGTTCCCGCACTCGACCAGCGCCTTTAAAACTTCGGCGTTGGCTTTGCCGTCTTGGCCGCGTTTCTTGCCAGAGGTGCGGATAACATCGAGGCCTTGCAGACGCGGTGGCATGACGTCGGTGTAACAGCCCGCATCGTCCAGCGTCATGGGGACAACAGGATCAATGCCCAAAGCTTCGAGCTTTGTCGCATTACTCATCCAAACGATATAGTCATCCTCACCATGGCTCGGCGCGGTATGGACAAAGCCTGTACCCGCATCAGCGGTGACATGAGAGCCTTCGAGCATTGGGACGGGGAAGTCGTACTTGTTGTCTGCCCCTTCCATATTGCGGAGGGGGTGGTTGAGAATTAGTGCATCAATTTCGTCTTCACCTACATCACAGAGCCTTTTAGTGGACTTAATCAATCCAGCTTCTGCGATTTTCATCCAGAGATCATCAGCAACAATTAACTTATCACCAACCTTCGACCACGGAGTGAACTCACTCTCGGCCATTTCTTCAATTTCATACAAACCGTAAGTTATATTTTTCGAATAACTTACAGCTCTATTGGCGGGAATAGTCCACGGTGTAGTCGTCCAAATCAAAAGAGAGGCACCTTTTAGTAATTCGAAAGTCTCTATATCGAATGCTTCTAATTCAGCTTGCGCACTTTGATATCGTTGCTCATCCTCGCCAGGCGGCGTTCCTGCGTCATGATCGACGTTAGCATTTGCAAGATACATATCACGCCGGCCCGCGAAACTGTTGTCAGTTGAGGTAACTTCCCGAACAGGAAACTTCACATAAATCTGCGTCGCGCGCTTATCCTGATATTCCACCTCGGCTTCGGCCAGCGCGGTTTGTTCGACAGGGCTCCACATCACGGGTTTGGAGCCGCGGTAAAGCTGGCCCGTTTTGGCAATCTTTAAAAGCTCATGCACGATGTCGGCTTCGGATTGGAAGTTCATCGTTTTATAAGGGTTATCCCATTCGCCGATCACGCCGAGGCGTTTAAATTCTTCGCGCTGAATATCGAGCCAATGCTGCGCGTATTCGCGGCAACGCTTGCGAAACTCGCTGCCGGGGACATCGTCTTTACTCCGGCCTTTGGCGCGAAATTCTTCTTCGACTTTCCACTCAATCGGCAGGCCGTGACAATCCCAGCCCGGCACATAATGCGCGTTATAACCCGCCATTTGTTGGGATTTATTGATGATGTCTTTGAGGATTTTATTCAGCGCCGTGCCCATATGAATATGGCCATTGGCATAGGGCGGGCCGTCATGCAGACAATAATCTGGGCGGCCTTTGGATTGTTCGCGCAGCCGTTCAAACAGGCCAATTTTGTTCCAATACTCAAGCCATTCAGGTTCTTTTTTCGGCAAGCCCCCGCGCATCGGAAAGTCGGTTTTGGGCAGCAGCAGCGTATCACGGTAATCGCGTGTCGGCGTGGTTTCGGTCATAATAATCTCGGATAGAATAAGGGTGTTTGGAAAGGGCAAAATCCCGGCACGCGGTTCGGTCTATGCCTAGCGTGCCGGGCCTATAATTCGGATTATAGACACATGTTCAAACATAGGCGTGGCCTATCACAGCCCGCAAATTTTTCCAAGCCGTAATGAGGCGGCTCAGAACGCTTATTCAGCGCCCTGCTCTGGCACCGCCTCACCGCGGAGTTCCGCCGACCAGCGCCGTATATCATCAATACGTTCTTGGTTGAGCGGGTGAGAAGAAAACCAGTTTTTGCCGCGCAAATCAACTTCGGGCGACGCGTCAGGGGCGGGGTCGGGGTCAAATTCAGCGTCTAGGCTCTGATCGCCTTGGTCATCATATATCGGCAGCGGGTTCCTCGGCTTGGTCAGTTTCATGTCGCCGTTTTGGATGGCTTCAAAAAACAGCGCCATCTTCTCTGGCGGGCGGCCGATGTTATGCATCATTTCCACGGCGTATTTGTCGGCTTGGCTTTCATGTTTACGCGAGAATGATAGCGATAAAAGCGCGCTGCCTTCGAGCAGCAGGTCCTCCAACATCGGCCCCGCGTCACCAGCAATCATATTAATCAACGCCGCCATACCAATGGCGCGGTAGATCTGGCGCAAGCTATGTTCATATTCAACATGGGCAATTTCATGGGCAAGGATTGCCGCCAAAACATCGTCATCGTCAAAGTCTTTAATTAAGGTATCGGTCAGCACAACCGTCCCGCCCGGCAGCGCAAACGCATTGGGCATGGCCGGGCGCATACGGCGAAATTCCAGCGTGTAATCCGGTACACGGTGGTCGCGCGCCTTATGGCGCTGCTGGACTAAATCATCAAAGATGACTCGTAATTCGTCTTGGCGGTAGTCCTGTGTTCGGCTGGGGCGCATCCAGATTTTATCAAGCGAGCCAAGTGTTGCCGTATCAATGCGCGCAGGCACGCCAGCGGGGGTCAGGAACAATCCCAAACCAATGATTAGCGGTATCATCATGCGGTAAAAGGACACCGCCAAAATCGGTGTTAAAATCGCGAAAGGCACCAAATGCCAGCCCGTTTTTTCAAGCTTTGCAATCAGTTTCCAGCGCGCGCGATTATCAAGGCTATCGACGGCGGCGCTTTCATGGGTTTGAAATTGCAACCCATCGGGCAAGTAAATCTTACGCACCAGTGTCGAGAGCTTTGGCTCTATCCGCATTTCGGAGCGCAGGAAATCTCGCCGCATATTAATGGTCTGAAAATTAACGTCCGTAATATCAACTCTGACATCATCGCCATCAACAATCAAACGCCCTGCCCGGCCTTCGCTGGATTGGTTGCGGTAAAATTCGCCTGATATTATTATGCTCATATTTGGGCCTGTTGTTAAATCCCAATGCCCATGTCGATGCCTTCAAGATCGACATATTCGCTGGAGATAACGCCCGCCGTTTCACTAACAGAACTGGCGTAACCGTCAAGCGAGCCGTCCGTTATCAGCGCCGTATTATCGGCCAGATAACGCGCAAAACGCACCCGCCCCCACGGCACTAAAAGCCCAATGGTGAAAATCGCGGCAAATGTATTTGATACAATAATCCAAACATAGCGCCATGGGTTGACGGTGCTTTTAAATTCATGCTGATCATCCAGCACCGTTCCGTTAAAGACGATGTTACGCACGCAGGCTTTATAGAACAGCACACTCGGCAAAATAACAAGGAACATGATACCATATGTAACAAGAATAATAATCATGCCCAGGCGTTCCGGATCACCGTCATAGCCTTCAAGTCTGCCCATCATCATACTGAAAAGAGCGCCAAATCCAGCAATCATACCAATAATACTGACCGCCAATATGCCCAAAAAGGGTTTGTAATATGCCCCCAAGTTGGCATCAAAATCAAACCCACGGTCACCAAATGTGTGGTGGTTAATCGTAAAACGGTTCGCCGCGCGCGAGATAATGGGCGTAATCATGTAAAGCGTAAAAAGGTTCGCAATGGGTAGGAGCAAAAAGGTTATAAAGGCCTCACCATATTCGCCAATAAAATTAAACCGCACATTGCGGTGACTGCTGACCCGGGCGTTAAACATTAAAGCCCGCACAATAATCAATGGGAGAAGCGGCAAAACGACGAGTAACGCAATTAAATATAAAACAGGTGCTAAGAGCTGCAGCGCGACCAAAACCGACAAAACACCAATGACAATTAATTTGCCTTTGAAAAGCTGCATCCCCGTCGCGTGGTAATCAAAATTATGATCATCCACAAAGGTCTGCCCGTAGAAATATTTCTTATTACGAACTTTCGCCCAAGAGGCATAGACGCCCAGCGTCACCAAACTCAGCAGGACATTGACGATCCAAATGCCGAAATATTCTTTGGCCGTACCGCGAAATTGAAATGGATAAACTGTCGGTGTGCTCATGCGTACTCCCCCTTAATCCATGGGTAGCGGAGCTATGGCCACGGCGCAACTCAATATCTGATTGCAAGACAGGCTTTATCAACGCGCACCAAATTCTGTGATTAAATCGCGTTTTATCTTGGCGAGCGTAAAACCAATATTTGAGCGACGCTGCAAAGGGCTTTTCCCGCGTCTTGGCAGGGCGGCAAGGCGTGCCTTATATGGCCCCTCATATTTACTCAAAAGCTCATTATGCATCGACCGTATCATCAACATATGCCCGCCCCGGACAATCACGAAATAGAGTATAAAGAAGCCAACAATCACCGCATTTTGATCAAGCATTTGCGCGCGGTCAGTGATTAATCGAAACGCCCCCAGCGTCAGCAGTAAAATCACAGCCGCTGGCCCGACGCAGCGCAAAAGCCAGCAGCGCAGCGATAACCAATCCTGTTCGAGTTCTCTTGCTGTCATACCGTCTTTACGCATTATTAAGCCTAATCGTTTGGGTCAATTTAAGCACGCATAGATATAGGGGTAGGATGACTTATGAAATTATCGCGGCCGTCATATTTTTCAGCCTTGGGCTGTCTTTTGCGGCAAAGCTAAAAACGATTAATCTTATCTGCGTGTTGGGCGTGGTGGCTTTTCCCGTGGTGATGACTGTGCTTGGCCAAACGACAGCCCAGATGATACCGCATTTGATTGCTGGCGCTGCTGTCTTTGGTTTGGGCTATATCCTCTTTGTAACAGGCAGCATTGACGGCGGTGTAACCAAAGCCGCAGCCCTTGCCGCACTATGGTTACCCACCCAAGCTCTAGCTGATGTGGCAATTGCCGTCGGTCTCTGCATTGGTGCGCTAGCGCTTCTCGCGAGTGCGAGAAAGAAAAATAAAGTCGAGGGTGCCGCGCTGGTTTTATGCGCCCTTACGGCTGGAATTTTCTTGGCCGCGAGTCCTTACGGCCCGCAGCGCTATCAAACCCAATATGCTCTGATGCCGTCGGTCACAGAGGTAACGAATATGGCATCAGGGGAAGATGTGCCACTGTTAAGACTGCGCGGACAAGAGGGTTCGTCCCATAATCCCAACAAATAACGCTTTAATTGGAACCAAACAACGCGTCAGATGTTTCAGATATACACGCTAAGCATATCAGCTCGGCGGTTTATTCAAGGGGATATCATGTCTAACAAAAGCTCAAATAAAAATTTACTTATTGCCATCCTACTCATCGCAGTCATCGGTATTGGCGGATATAGCTATTATCAATCAACGCAAGAACCTGACTTATCCATTGATGTCTCTAAGGACGGCATTGATATTGACACGAACTAAAGTTCGCGCCTTATGACGGGATATCCGTAATACGAATATGGCGCGGATGGTCGGAAAACCGGTCGAGCCATATGGTGATATTGGGATAATCAGAGAGGGTAAATCCACCCTCACCCGCAACATGAGTATAGGCATAAAGCGCGATGTCGGCAATGGTTGGGCCGCCGCCAACAAACCACTGGTTATCCGCCAGATGCGCCTCCATGATATCCAGCGCTTGAACCCCTTTGCTCATCAAGGCAGGAAGTTCATCTGCGCGGTCCTGCGGATAATAGGTTCGGATAAACCGCGCCACGGCGATGGACGGCTCATGTTTATATTGCTCAAAAAACATCCATTGTAGGCACTTGGCTTGGTCAAATACGTTGGACGGCCAGTAGGGCGTGCCTTCGGCAAGGAAGTATAAAATCGCGTTGCTTTCGGCTATCGTGCGCCCGTCGGATAATTCCAGCAGTGGGATTTGGCCAACAGGATTGCGCGACTTGTAATCCGCCGTATGAGTCTCACCTGCAATAATGTCCAAATTCACCCAGTCATATTCAAGCGCAAGGTAGGACAAAAGCAAACGCACCTTATAGCTATTGCCGGACGGAAGATAATCATAGAGTTTCATAGCGGGCCTTATGGTCATGGTTAAGCAATCAGAGTTCTTGCCAGTCAAAGCTATAAACGCTAGGCCGCCGTAACGCCACTAATGATGCATTTATGACAAAGCCAATAGATCATGCGCCCACGACAGAGGGACAGATAACGCGAGCAAGGCGCTATGCGCTGCTGGTCCTTATCACGGTTCTTGGGCTGTTGTATATTGGCTTCATCGCGACAACCGCCAATCATGCGATTATTGAAAGCCATAGTTTTCGCCAAACCCAAACCGCAATCAGCACCTATTACCTGATAGAGGACGGCCTGACATTTAATTATATCACGCCCGTTTTCGGCACGCCGTGGACCATCCCTTTCGAAGCACCGATTTATCAAATTTCTGTTGCGCTATTTGCTAAAATATCCCCGCTTGGCCTAGACGCCAATGGCCGCATTGTCAGCGCGCTTTATTGGCTCGGCTGCCTTATCCTAGGCTATCGTATCCTCTGGTATTTATTCCCCGCGCGCAAAACCACGGCACGGATATTTATCATTCTCGCGCTGTGCTCCCCGCTTTATATATTCTGGTCTCGTACCTTTATGATTGAAACCACAGCGCTGTTTTTCGGCCTCGGATTTTTATATGCACTGATGCGGTTCACAGATAAAGGTGGCTGGATAGCGGCCATTACCGCGACCCTTTTAGGCGTTTTATGCGTGCTCACCAAAGCGACAACTTGGCCTGTTTTTGTGGTCGCGGGGGGGATTTATTATCTCTTGCAAAACAAAGCTGTTATCACCGCGCTGCGCCCCGCCACACTGACAACAGCTGACACCATCACCACCATCAAACGCGGCGCAGTCTTGCTTATTGCTGTTCTTATCGCGCTTTACATTGGGCTGTCATGGACGACGCATACAGATGTTTTGAAAAAACAATCCATGGTCGGGTTTTTTCTAGCCTCTGATAATTTATCGCTGTGGAATTTTGGCGATATGTCCACGCGCTTTACAAAAGAATTTTGGATAGACCTGATCAAAGACCGCGCAATCCCCGAAGCGATTGGTCAATTTTGGTGGGTAGCAGTCTTTCTTTTCATAGCTCTTTTAGCCTTAAGAAACCGCGCTTCACACTGGCGAAAGACACTCACCCTTACCTTCACCTCAATTTTGCTTTTCCTCCTGCCAATGGTCTTGTTTGCTAATCTGCATATTCAGCATGAATATTACCAAGCGGCCAATAGCATCTTTTTAATTGCCGCCGTCGCCAGTGTTATAGGCGCGTTATTAGAGGCGGGGAAACATTTCAAAATTATCGGCAGCCTTGGTTTGGTCGCAGTGGTGGCGGGGCAAATCATAACCTTCACTGACGGTTATTATAAACTCACAACAAACCCATCAGAGTTCACAGATCAACCACCGCATCAAATCGCGCTTTTGGTGAAAGAACGTGTTTCGACCCATGGCACGTTGATGACATTGGGGCTGGATTGGTCATCCCATGTTTTTTATTACGGACAGCGTAAAGGCATGGCTGTGCCGCTTTGGATTGAACAGGGATATATCAAGATGATTATGGATAGACCATCACGAGTCTTGGGCGAAAAACCGCTCGCGGGGATTGTCGACTGTATCTACAAAGAACACTCCAAAGACTACCCAATAGAGCAAGCCTTGATGGATCAATTCATAGAGGACAGCATTACCGACCCCAAAACAAGATGGGACCGTGTCGAGGCAGGATATTGTACGCTGCATTACCGCATAGATTTATAGGCTTTTAACCCCGCATGCGATAGGCTACAGCGGAGCGCCCATGGGGCACAGTCGCGCAATAAGGTTTTCATGGTCATGGACAGTTTGGTACAGACACAAACGCCCCTTGCGAAAATGCCCCTTGTCCTTGACCTTGACGGGACCTTTATCCGAAATGATTTATCGCATGAGCTTTTGCTCTTAGCAGTCTGTTATCACCCTTTGGCAACACTGCTTATTCTATTCAAATATCTCGGGCAGAAGCAACGGCTAAAAGCTGCGCTCTTTGACCTTGTCGGGCACAGAATTAACGTCGCGACCCTGCCCTATAACGACGCCGTCATAGCCCAAGCCAAAGCGGCCAAAGCCCAAGGCCAAGCCGTGATTTTATGTTCTGGCAGTGACGAAAGATTAGTGCGCAAAATTGCGAGCCAGTTTAAGTTTATCGATGACAGTTTCGGCAGCACACAAGACGTCAATCTAACCAGCGCCCGTAAGGCCGCCTTTTTAAAATCGCATTATCCAAAGGGTTTTGACTATGTCGGTAA
Organism: Fretibacter rubidus; assembly: GCF_041429785.1. Taxonomy (GTDB): domain Bacteria; phylum Pseudomonadota; class Alphaproteobacteria; order Caulobacterales; family Maricaulaceae; genus Fretibacter; species Fretibacter rubidus. The sequence continues at coordinate 881,428 of NZ_CP163423.1, read as the reverse complement.
TGCGCGCGCGGACATAGCGGTCTGGCAAGACAGTCAGAATGCCTTTGCCGTCAACCCGCCAAAATCCGCCCATCGCGTGACATCCAAAATCGGAACCCCCGTTCAAATCATCGATAAAAGCCAAGGCGGATTAAAGGCCGTTATCAAGGCATTACGCCTTCATCAATGGGTGAAAAACCTTCTTTTATTTCTGATCCCAATACTCATCATCGACCGCATAAGCGTTACGGATTACGGCGCCTTACTCCTTGGATTTCTGGCCATGGGTGTGCTGGCCAGTGCAACATATGTCCTAAACGATTTAGTCGATATACAACATGACCGCGCCCATAGCCGCAAGAAATTCAGACCCTTTGCCAGTGGCGCGCTGCCTGTGCCCGCAGGTGTCTTGATTGTGATGATGGGGCTTGCTTTAGCGGCAGTGATGGCGTGGTCAATTAATGCGGCGTTCTTTGCGGTGCTGTGTCTATATCTAGTGCTGACCCTGGCTTATTCTTTTTATATTAAACGCGTGGCCATTTTTGATGTGCTGACACTGGCCAATCTGTTTCTGATACGTGTCGCGGCGGGTGGCGCAATTTTATCAGAACCCGTCTCCCCTTGGCTCGCCTGTTTTATCGTGGCGTTATTCCTCAGCTTGTCCTTAGTGAAACGCTATACTGAAGTGAATAAACAGGTCGCGATAGACAGCAATACATCTGAATTAATTCCGGGACGGGGATACCGCCGCACAGACGGTCCTATTATTTTGGGCTTTGGTATTATGTCATTGGCGATGACACTTGTGGCCTTTTCACTCTATGGATTAATTGCTGAAAACCCAGCCCTCACATCCCCTTATGGCCTGTTTGCGGTTGGTATTATCCTTACCTTTTGGATGATGCGGATGTGGCTTTTGACGTACCGTGGAGAGATGAATGATGACCCCGTTTTATTCGCCATCAAAGATCCGTTAAGCCTCGTTTTGGGATTGCTCTCGGTGATTATTGTGCTGGTCGAAAAAGGGGCGTTATTATCATGACAATGCCCGTTAACAATTGGGGACGCCTACCACACGCCGCGCAAAATCGTCGCCCTGCCCGCGCGCATAGCCCACTTGATTTTAAGCACGCATTAGACGGCGCGCCGACGCTACTGCCGCACGGTATGGGGCGCTCATATGGCGATGTGGGACTAAACCCTGACGGCACGCTGTTACAAATGACGGCGCGTGATCATATTATCAGCTTTGATAAAGACAGCGGTATTTTACGCGCCCGCTCTGGCCTGACGCTTGACGCATTGCTGCGCGTGAGCGTGCCCCAAGGCTGGTTTATTCCCGTCAGCCCCGGCAGTAAATTTGTCACCCTCGGCGGGGCGATCGCCAATGATGTCCACGGCAAAAATCACCATAAAGACGGCAGCTTTGGCGCGCATGTCTTGGCCTTATCCCTTGTCCGCTCTGACCGTGCGCCGATGGTTTGCACGCCAACCAAGAATAAAAAAATGTTCGCCCTGACAATCGGCGGCTTGGGATTAACGGGCATCATTGATTGGGTCGAGTTAAAATTAAAACCCATAAAATCTGCCTATCTGGATGTTGAAAATATACCTTACCGCTCGCTGGATGAATTCTTTAAACTCTCCGCCGACAGTGCCGATTGGCCCTATAATGTTGCTTGGGTGGATTGCTTTGCGCCCCAATCAAAATTGGGTCGCGGGATTTTCACCCGCGCTAGGTTTTCGGATTACGGCGGGCTGAGCCCCCATGACAGCGAGACTAAATTCCGCTGGCCTTTCCCAACACCCGCTTTTCTTCTTAACCGTTTTACTATCGGTCTGTTCAATACGTTATACCGCATCCGCCCCGGCGCGCGGTACAAAGGCCGCGCCCATTATGACCCTTATTTTTATCCGCTGGATAGTATCGCTGATTGGAATAAATTATATGGTCGCAAGGGTTTTTACCAACATCAATGCCTGATCCCGCAAGATTGCGCCCAAGACGGTATCCGCGAGATGCTGTCTATTATCAAACACTCTGGCCAAGGGTCTTTTCTGGCGGTTTTAAAACATCACGGCACAGAGCCCTCACCGGGTGTTATGAGCTTTTGCAACATCGGACCGGGCGTTAGTTTGGCGCTTGATTTTGCTAATAAAGGCGAGAAAACACGCGCGCTTTTAACAAAGCTTGATGACTGTGTGGCCCGCCACGGTGGCCGTAATTACATCGCCAAAGACGCGCATATGTCAGGGAAATTTTTCCAAGACAGCTATCCAGACTGGAGCACGCTTGAGGCTGCCCGTGACCCGAAAATTATGTCCTCTTTCTGGCAACGCGTGATAGAAACGCCCTCTCAGAATTCAACCCCAAAGGCCCCCGCGTCATGAGTAAGACCACCCCCTTAAAAAGCTATGTCATCCTCGGCGGCACCTCCGCTGTCGCTATGGCCTACGCCCGCATCATCGCCGCCGATGGGGCCGATATATTATTGGTTGGGCGCAACAAATCTGCGCTGGCGGATAATGTTGCCGACCTCGCCGCGCGCACAATGGGGCGAGTCAGTTCTTATAACTGCGACCTGTCGGGGGTGAGTGCGATTGATAAACATTGGGACGCAGTCAAAGACGCCGCTGGGAACATCGATAGCGTATTCATCGCTTACGGTGTGCTGGGTGACCAAGAAGAAAGCCAAATAGATAGCAAAGCCTTGGCCAAGTCGCTGCAAACTAATTTTACATCCGCCGCCATCTGGGCAGAGAAAGCCTTTGATCATTTTGCCTTTCAAGGGCACGGAAAACTGACCATCATCGGATCAGTGGCGGGTGACCGGGGGCGGCAATCCAATTATCATTACGGCGCCGCCAAAGGTGCGCTGGAGATTTTTGCAGACGGTATGGCCCACCGCGCTGCACAAACGGTCGGCGCGGATATCAATGTCCTGCTGGTCAAGCCTGGCTTTATTGATACGCCCATGACCGACCATCTTGATAAAGGCGGCCCGCTGTGGGCAAGCCCAGAGACAATCGCCAAGATTATCCGCCGCGCGGAACGCAAAGGCCGCAGCAAAATCTACGCGCCTTGGTTCTGGCGCTTTATCTTGCTACTAATTCGGATGACGCCAAATTTTGTGTTCCATAAGACTAAATTATAATCATGGCCGCGCTTCGCAAAGACAGTAAAATTGTCATCACGGGGATTGCTGGCCTTGTCGGGCAGAACCTATCTTTGCGTCTGCATGCGGCGGGCTATTCCAATATTCACGGCATCGATAAACATACCAAGAACCTATCAATCCTGCGCGAGACCCAACCTTGGGTCAAAACGATGGACGCCGACTTGGCGGAACCGGGATCGTGGGCAAATATGCTGAAAGACGCCGATATCGTTGTGCTCAATCAAGCCCAAATTGGGGGCCTGGATTATACAGATTTCGAACGCAATAATATCACCGCGACACAGAATATTCTGGCCGCTGTTAATCCCAAAGCTGCCCCCTTTATTATTCATATTTCCTCTTCGGTGGTGAACTCCAGCGCTGATGATTTTTACACGCGGTCTAAGACAGAACAGGAGAGGATTGTAGTCAATTCCAGCCTGCCGCATTGTGTGCTGCGCCCGACCCTGATGTTTGGCTGGTTTGACAGAAAACATCTGGGATGGTTGCGGCGGTTTATGACCAAGACGCCTGTCTTTCCTATTCCGGGAAACGGCAAATATATTCGCCAACCCCTATACGCTGGGGATTTTTGCGAAGTGATTATCGCCTGTATGCAAAGCCAGCCCAAGGGTGAGATTTTCGATATTTCAGGCCAAGACAAACACAGCTATATCGACCTTATTAAAACCATAAAACGTGTCTGCGGACTCCGGACATGGGTTATCAAAATACCCTATAGCCTGTTTTATGCGCTACTGTGGTTAGCGGCCAAAGTCATGAAAAATCCGCCTTTCACCACGGCACAATTAAAAGCCCTTATCATCCCCGAAGAGTTCCCCGTGACCGATTGGCCAACACGGTTTACTGTCACCCCAACCCCGTTTGAAGCCGCCGCGAGAGAGGCTTATACCGATCCGCGCTACGCGGGTATTACCTTGGATTTTTAACCGTGAGCGCGAATACACATTTTGATCTTATCGTGATTGGCGCTGGGGCCATGGGCCTTGCGAGCGCCTATGAAGCGTCCAAATCTGGTCTATCCGTTTTAGTCCTAGAAGCGGGCGATGTGCCGGGCGGCATGGCGGCGCATTTTGATTTCGACGGGCTGTCGCTGGAACGGTATTACCATTTCATCTGCAAAACTGATTATGACAGCTTTGCCCTTTTCAAAGAGCTCGGCATTTTTGACCGCCTGCAATGGCGCGCGACAAAGATGGGATATTACTATCACGGCCAGTCTTATAAATGGGGCAATCCGTTGGCGCTTCTTTCTTTTCCGCATTTGACCCTGATTGAAAAATTCCGTTATGCGCTCATGGCGTTTTGGGCGACTAAGCGCAAAAATTGGGATGCCGTCGAGCCGTTGACCGCGCCGCAGTGGCTGCAAAATACGCTCGGCAAATCGGGCTATGACAAATTGTGGGCGCGCTTGTTTGAGCTTAAATTTTACGAGCATACTAAGGATATAAGCGCCACCTGGATTGGCACGCGGATCCGCCGCATCGGCCTGTCGCGGCGGTCCTTGATGCAAGAAGAATTAGGCTATCTGGAGGGCGGGACGGAAACGTTGGTCAGCGCGCTGGTCAAAGCGGTTGAGGCGACGGGCGGCATGGTGAAAACATCGGCCCCGGTCACATTGGTCGAACGACAAAATGCTAGCCTTCATGTCAAAACACCGTTGGGTAAGTTTACAGCGGATCACGTCATTTCCACCGTGCCCACACCTTTAATCTCTCGCATGATACCGTCCTTGCCCAAGGGGGTGAAAGAACAATATGACGCCATTCCCAATATCGGCGTGGCCTGTCTTATTTTTAAGTTGAAAAAATCCGTAACTGAAAACTTCTGGCTCAATATTATTGACGACAACCATGCCGTTCCCGGTCTTATCGAGTTTTCAAATCTGCGCCCTGTTGAGGACGCCCATATCGTTTATGTCCCCTATTATATGCCCGTGACTAACCCGCGCTGGGCGTGGTCTGATGCGGCGCTGCTGGATGAGGCCTTTGCCGCGATTACGGCGGCTAATCCCGATATGACAAAGGATGACATTCTGGCGACCCAAGTCAGCCGCCTGAAACATGCGCAACCCATCTGCTATCCCAATTTCAAAGACATGTTACCCCCCGTTCAAACAGAGATAGAGGGCCTGCAAATCGCGGACACCTGTTATTATTATCCAGAGGACCGAGGCATATCGGAAAGCATCGGCTTTGGACGGATGATGGCCAAATCCGTCATCAACAAAAAATCATGAAATCACAGTTTTTCAAATTCCTTGTGACGTCGGGTATCGCAGCGATTGTGAACATTGCGGCGCGCGCGGGACTCTCCCAAGCCCTAAGTTATGATGTTGCGATTATTACGGCTTATATTATCGGTATGGGAACCGCCTATATTTTGGCGCGGCAATTTGTTTTTGACCCCTCTGGCAAAGCGCCGAGCCGCGAAATGGGCGGCTTTATTGTGGTCAATATCATTGCGCTGATACAGGTCTGGGCGGTGAGTGTATTGCTCGCGCGCTGGGTGTTTCCGACGTTTGGGTTTGACTATTACCCCGCGCTCGTCGCGCATATTATCGGCGTCGCCAGCCCAGCCGTAACGAGTTACTTTGGGCATAAATATATCTCGTTTAGGCCTAAACCTTAGGCGGCTTTCTTTTGCACGACTTGCAAAGCCGCATCGCCCAAATCACGCCAGTCTGGATTTTTACGCGTAATCAACGCGTCAACCCATTCCCGCGAAGCCCCGCGTAACGCTTTGGCGCGCTCGGTAGCGGCCTCTATCGTCGGGTAGCGTTCAATATACACCAGACGGTCAATGCGAAAGGCATCAATTTTTGAGCGCCCAATACGGTGCTGCGTCAATCGCTGTGCCAAATTGCGCGTGGTGCCGATATAGATAGGACCGTGTGACGGGCCAGAGAGGATATAAAGATAATGATGTTTCATAAAGCAACCTTGGTATATATTTGTGAACAAAAAGTGAACATATGATATTTTCATCCACAAATGCACCATATTGATACACTTTCGTCCTGTCAGGTGATTTACAGGGGTTAATGAGGGGTAAATAGCGAAAATGCCAAGCGGCTATACCCCCGCGCGTGTCACGCAGGGTGGCTCAATCAAAAATGTAAAAGTCTTAAGGCGGATAGGGTCGCGGCGGCGGCGCTGTGTGATCATCGCGGCGCGGCGCAGACTCTCCCTGTCTGTCACGACGCCTGTGCGGCGTATGTGAGCGGCGCGGTATAATTTCATCCGCCGTCAGGGGGATAAGTTTTGCAAAAGGCGACCGCATGGGCGGTGACTGATATGGGCGATGCGGGGCCTCATCACGGGGCCTAGACAGGCGCGTATAAAAACCCTGCGGCATGGGCGCGAGGCAAAATTGTTTTGGGCCTGTCTTAAGTTTCCCAGCATGAGATGTCCCAGAGTGAGGTATTTCGGCATGAGCGGATGACCGCGGCGCAGCTGTGTCAGCGGCGTTTTGGCGATTATGCGGCCCGCGCCTGTCTGCGCCAATACCCTTGCCGTGCCATGCCGTCCACCGCTCCCGCCAGCGCTGTATCGCGCTAAACCCGCCCAGCTGCGCGATCACGCGCGCCCGCCAGTCGGGATCAGACAACATGCGCGCTTTCATATCGCGCTGATAGAGCCAAACATGCGTATCGATAATCATCCGCACAACCCGCCCTATTGTGCGGATCAGCTTTGTGATCTGGCAATGATTTTTGTGACTGTCAGCCGCCAGCAAAGCCAGACGCGCCGTCAGGATCTCAAATAAAAGCCGTAACTGGCCAAGGGTATCATCATAAAATTCCACCCAATAAGGATGCATGAGGATATCAGCAGGGGAAGATAATTTGTGAATTGGGTGGTTTGGGGGAATGGGAGATTTGGGCTTTACGGACATAAGCGAGTCTGTAATCTCAAACACTAGCAGCGGCAGCTATGGCGCGATTTGGGGATGCTGACGGATGTCAGCTAAGGGGGCAAGCCGGACCTCCGAGTTAGAAAACTTCGTAAAACAATAAATAGACTGAGGAACCTACATGAGCTAGGCTAATTGATGTAGTAACACTGCGTTCAGACAACGTTTAGAAACTTAATACATGGCCAACAAATCCAGAAATGTAGCTATCATTGGCCTCGGCACCTTTGGTGTCTCTGTCGCTAGAGAATTAACCCGCATGGGGGACAATGTTCTGGGTATTGACGACAACCCTGCGCGTGTGAGTATGATATGCGATGAGATAAAATCATCTATTCAGGTTGATGCAACTGATGACAAAGCTCTCTCGCAATGCGCACTTGAGACTTATGATGCCGTCTTAGTGTCCATTGGTGAAAATACTGAGGCGAGCATTCTCACCGCCATGAATGTGATGGAATTGGGATGCAAGCAGGTTTGGGTTAAAGCGCAGACCGAAACGCAGCGAAAAATCTTGAAAGCAATAGGTGTCCACCACGTTGTTCTTCCCGAGCAGCGCTTCGGTACGCATATCGCTCAGATTATCCATAACCCTTATGTCGATGACTTCATGTCACTTGGCGACGGACAATACGTCGTTATGATGGAGGTCCATTCTTCTTTGGCCGGTAAGTTATTGAAGGAATTTAAATTCGAGAAGTCTCACAATATTTCGTGTATGGGCGTTTACACTGATTGCGTGTTTTCTAGTCCAGCTGAATTTAAAGATGCTTTGAAAGAAAATGATAAGATCATTTTATTCGGCACGCGGAGTCAGTTGCGCAAATTCTCCGACGCGAACTAGTCTGCCATGAGACGCTTTCTGGATTTGCCAGCCCCCGCTTTGCTGGCACTGCTATATTTAAGTTGGATTACGGTTGGCGCCTTATTGTTGATGTTACCTATCGCATCCACTGACAGCATCACTTGGTCAGATGCATTCTTTACGGCCACCTCAGCTGTCACGGTGACCGGCTTGGTCGTCGTCGACACCGGAACGGCATTCACCACATTCGGGCAAGGTGTCCTCATGCTGTTGATACAGCTTGGGGGCATGGGCCTTATGACGTTTGCAGTCCTAGTTCTCTCATCCCTAGGCATGCAAATTGGTCTGGGGCAGCGCCAATTTCTTAGGGAAGAGATGGGCCTGTCCTCTCTGGGGGGATTACTCGACATCGTTTGGGTTGTGTTCAAAGTTGTGTTGGTTTGTGAGGTGATAGGCATGGCCATCATGGCACTCGTTTTCGTGCCTGACTTCGGTTGGGGTGAAGGTCTATGGCAGGCTGCCTTTCATTCCATCTCCGCTTTCAATAATGCAGGCTTTTCATTATTCTCTGACAGCCTCATGGGCTATGTCGATAATCCACTCATAATATTTACGATTTCCGTGCAATTTATTGTGGCTGGTCTGGGCTTCGCGGTACTGTCTGATATTTTAGTCTATGGAAAATGGCAGAAGTTCTCTCTGCACACGCGTTTAATGTTAGTCGGAACACTCAGCCTAATCCTTATCTCCTGCTTTGGGTATGGAGTGTTGGAATGGAACAACCCTGAAACACTGGCTGGTTTGGCAACTTCAGGGGAGAGAGTGAACGCAATATGGTTCGAGGCCGTCACCCCTCGAACGGCTGGTTTTAACTCAATGAATACGGCGGCCATGAAGGATAGCACAACACTTATGACGATGGTTCTGATGGTCATCGGCGGCGGCAGCACATCTACGGCCGGTGGCATTAAGGTCACTACCGCTGTGGTGCTCCTACTCGCGACGATAGCATTTTTCCGCAATTCCGGAAAAATGAGAGCATTCGGATACAGCGTGGGATTACAGCAAGGCTTGAAAGTGATGGCGCTGTTGACAATAAGTCTTTTCGTTATTTTAGCGGGTTTATTCTTGATCGTTGCAACGCATGAAATAGACTTTTTAATGGCGGCATTTGAAGTCACCTCTGCCTTCGGAACAGTTGGATTGAGCCAAGGCGCGACCGGCGAGCTCAATGACTTTGGTAGAGCAATCATTTGCTTGATAATGTTCTTAGGGAGGCTTGGCCCTTTGACCCTTGGGTTCTTCCTCGCATCGAAAACAACACCGAGAATACAATATCCCGAAGGCTCTATTTACCTTGGTTAGTGTCAAAACAATGGAAATGCACCCAACTCAAATGGTGTCTCGAAAATGGGCCATTCTTGGTAAATTAAGTCGCTCAGTTAATGTCCGCTATGAGGATTTAACCTCCCAATACCCCTAGCCGTCTTTTTGAAAGCTATCCCATTGCCCGCGGAGTTTCATGAGGCGCTCTAGGGCGGTTTCCAGCTCTTCGCGGTCGTCCTCCGATAGGCCGCTTGGCGCGGGCGTTGGCGGAGCTGGCGGCGTTGACGTATCGCGCGCTGTGTCGTCCAACATACCCGCGTGATAATCTGGCTCATCATCCTCTGTGATGGGTTCGACCAAATCGAGGACGGGTGGTTGGTGCGTTGCGACAGGGGGCGGTGAGACTGGGGGCGGCGAGACTTGGGGCGGCGAGACGGGGCTCGGCGTACCAATGGGGCGCAGGATTGTGTCGTTATTGGCGGCGGGCGCTGGCATTGTCTCAACTGTAGGTGGGGTGTCAACAGCAGGCGGAGTCTCAACAACAGGCGGGGTTTCAACCACGGGCGCAGCGGGCGCTGGTTTGGGGGCCGTGTCTTCGGCTTTGACAATCCGCTCTGGCACAAGGACGGTGTCCTCTACCGCTTTGGGTTTGGCGGCGCGCTCTACAGAGCGGCCCAATTCCAAAACACGGGCGGCGCCTTTGACACGGATAAGCTTTTGCACATCTTTAATCGGGTGTTTTTCATCATGCAGCAGGATTTTAATCCCGCGCAGAAATTCAATATCTTCAGGACGGTAAAAACGCCGCCCACCACCGCGTTTCATCGGCTTAATTTGCGGGAATTTGGATTCCCAAAAGCGCAAGACATGGGGCTGCAAGTCCAGCTCTTCGCCGGCTTCGCTTATGGTTCTAAAAGCTCGTGTCGTTTTCGACTGCATATCTCGTCCCAATGGCTGTTCCCGTCAACAAACGACGCATCAGCCCCCTCGAATCAGCAGTTTACCCTATTTATTGGAAAGCGCCGAATCGACACGCTCTCGCATCACTTGTGAGGGTTTGAAAGATAGCACGCGGCGCGATGTTATCGGCACAGCTTCGCCCGTTTTCGGGTTACGGCCCATGCGTTCTTTTTTATCACGGAGTGAAAATGTGCCAAATCCGGCCAGCTTTACGCTTTCCCCGCGTAGTAGCGCGTCTGAAATATGATCAATCACGGATTCAACGAGCTCTGCGCTCTCGGAGCGGGACAAGCCAATCTCACGGTAAACAGCTTCCGCCAAATCTGCGCGTGTAACCGTGTTCGTGCTCATCTGTGCCTCTCCCTCACGCCCCCACAACATTGAAAACCTTAAAGCAAGGTTAAGCGAAAGAATCCAGCGAAATCAGTAAAAAGGCTTAAAAAACAGTAGGATTGGTAGAGGCTGTGTTAAATTTCGCCCAAATTTAAGGAAAATCGGGGCTAAAGCCGCAAAAGCGTCGCGCCCCAGGTAAAGCCGCCGCCAAAAGCTTCTAACATGACAAGGTCGCCGCGTTTTATACGCCCATCTGCAATCGCAGCCTGCATCGCCAGCGGTACAGACGCCGCTGATGTGTTGGCATGGTCGCCGACTTTGGAAATGACGCGGGTCGGGTCAATCTTTAGGCGCTTGGCAACACCGTCTAAAATCCGTTGATTGGCTTGGTGCGGGACAAACCAATCGATATCATTGATCGGAATGTCACAATTATCGGCGCATTCTTTCATAATCGCGGCAATATCGGTGACGGCATGACGAAAGACTTGGTTGCCGAGCATGCGCACATGACCCACTGTCCCCGTCAGGGACGGCCCACCGTCCACATAAAGCATTTCGCGGTGCCGCCCATCAGAGCGTATGATCGCATTTAAGATACCGCGGTCATCATTACTGCCCTCGCCGTCTTGGCATTCCATCACCACGGCCCCGGCCCCGTCTCCAAACAATACGCAGGTCGTGCGGTCTGTCCAATCAAGCAGCCGAGAAAACGTCTCGGCCCCAATCACCAAGGCCCGCGTCGCCCCGCCAGTCCGCAGGAGCGAATCGGTCACTTTAAGGCCGTAGATAAAACCGCTGCACACGGCCTGCACATCAAAGGCGGCACCGTGATGGATGCCCAGACGCTCTTGCACAATCGTGGCTGTCGCGGGAAAGGTATAATCAGGCGTGGTGGTGGCAACGACAATCAGGTCAATGTCTTGGGCGGTTAAGCCCGCATCGTTCAAGGCAGCCTCTGCCGCGCGTGTTGCAAGGTCTGATGTCGTTTGACCGTCGCGCGCAATATGACGCTGACGAATACCCGTGCGTTCACGGATCCATTCATCCGTTGTATCGACCCGCTTGGAAAGCTCGTCATTGGTGACAATGTTATCTGGCAAGTAATGCCCAATACCACAAATGACAGAGCGTTTCACAGGGTTAGCAGCGTGAGGCTTAGGCGCAGAAGACATTATTTTATAAATCCGATGTTATCATCTTCATCGTGCAGCGCTTCGAGGGTCACGTCAATTGTCTGTAAAAAATCACTCTCGGCCAGACCAATGGCGATATTGACGGCATTGGCATAGCCCTTGGCATCCGTACCGCCGTGGGATTTAATCACCACGCCGTTTAACCCCAAGAACACAGCACCGTTAAAACCGCTGGGGTCGATCCGTTTTTTCAAAGCGAGCAAAGCCCGCATATTCAGGAACGCCGTAAACTTTGACCACCATGAGCCTTGCAGCGCGTCTTTCATATAACGCCCGACCAACTTGGCTGTGCCTTCGGCTGTTTTCAGCGCGATATTGCCTGTAAAGCCGTCGGTCACTATCACCTCTGCCCCGCCGAGCGATATGTCAGACCCTTCGACATAGCCGATATAATTTAGGCCCAATTGGCTCTCGGATAGTCGCTCATGGGCGGCTTTAATAACGGCATTGCCCTTTTGATCTTCGGTCCCGACGTTTAGCAGGCTCACGCGCGGGCGGTCTGTTTTATAAAGCGCGCGGTAAAAGGCTTCGCCCAATACGGCAAATTCGGTTAATTGCCCAGCGTCCGCATCCACATTCGCGCCCACATCTAGCACGACCGATGTGCCGCCTTCATTCGGCCAGCTGGCGGCAAGCGCGGGACGCTGCACGCCCTGTTTGCGCTTTAATATCATCATCGACATGGCCATCAACGCGCCCGTATTGCCCGCCGAGACGACAATCTCTGCCTCGCCGGATTTCACGGATTGAATGGCATTCCACATGGACGAGCCCTTCCCCCGGCGCAGGGCTTGGGAAGGTTTGGCGTCCATTTCAATAGAGCTATCGCTATGGCGAATCTCGGACCGCGCCTTGGTCAGCGGCGCTTTAGCCAGCAGCGTGTTGATCGCCGCCTGATCACCATGCAACAAGAACCGCGCTTTGCGTTGTTTGCCCGTCGTTTTAAGGAAATACTCCAGCCCCTTGATCACAACATCGGGCGCATCGTCCCCGCCCATTGCATCGATTGATATGATCAAGCCGTCCAGCATAGCGCTCCCTATTCTTATGATTAGCCGTATAATGTGTCGCAGCTATAGCGCAGCCAAGCCGTCATGCCTAATCATGATTTATGAAACTGCGTTAAGCGGCGCTCGGCGCCTGTGTAGGTAGAGGCGGTATATCAAAAGACGCCAGCGCAATATCACCCAGTGATTTGCCGTTCAAATTATCCCGAAACGCGAGCGTATAATCTGCCAGCGCAGGTGCAAAATCAGCCCCTTGATCTACAAGCAATCCGCTGCGCAGAGCCGCCTCTAGCGCCGCTTTACGTTCACCCGCAATAAAAGCGTCAGTGTAAGCTTTGATACGCGTGTAAAACAGGCGAATCATCGGCTTAATGCGTTTCATCACGCCAGTGTCAGATAACCCTTCTTCGCGCAGCGCCACATCAAAATCATCGCGCATAATCTCGTAAATCGCTTGCGAAAGGCGCTTGCCTTGCTCGGCGTGATCATTTAGCGCGTGCAACACAACGGATAGGTGAAGGGTCAGCACATCAATACGCCCGTCGTAATTATCAAGTGCCTTATCCGCCCCGTAAAACGCTGGATTACGCGCCGCCCCCATTAATGTACGGTAGATACGCTCTGCGTCTGTTTTGGCCGCATTATTACCGCCGCCAAAGAGCTTTTTTAGAAATCCAGCCATATTTGTGTTCCATTAAATTACAGACAGTCACTTGCACAACGTCTCGGGTTTAGGTAGGGATTTATCAGCCGCAAGGCAAGACAAAGACCCCCTAATGGCGAGTATGACGCGCATGATATTAAAACCGCTAACGACGCATAGCCTCAAGGTCTTGGCGCTCACCGCAATTGGGCTGAGCTTATCCGCCTGCAACCCTATTTTACGCACCCACGGCTATGTCGCGACAGAGGAAAAACCCCAAGCGGTTGAACCCAATGTCGATACCAAAGCCAGCGTGATTGCCCGCCTCGGCAATCCGTCCATTAAAGGCACCTTTGACGAAGATATCGCGACCGACACATGGTATTATATGAACAGTGTGCGACAGCGCTTTGCTTATCTACGGCCCATTGTCGAAGAACGCACCATTACCGCCATTTCCTTTAATGAAGACGGCCAAGTCCAAAAAGTGGCCGAATACGGCATTGAAGATGGGCGCTACGTCAATTATTCTGATCGCAAAACACCCACGCGCGGACGCGAATTATCCGTGCTGGAACAAGTCTTCGGCTCTGTCGGCCGATTGCCAACCGACCGCCTCGGCGGCGGACAGCAAGACATCCCAGGGGGGGGAGGCGGCCCAGCCGGCGGTCGATAATCCGTCAGTTAAGCCACCTCGAAAAGCCCGGCCGGACACGTTCCCGCCGGGTTTTTCTTTTGGCCCGCCATATTTTTCTTTTATTGAGGTTTGAATTACCCCCGTGCGACGGCCAAATGTAGGCGCTTAATTTCGCGCATCATGGCTTGGCGGTTTAGGCGCATATTATACCAGAGCTTCAGCGCAATTTGCGCGGAATTGAGCATGACAGCAAAGGTCGCAAAGAGGATTTGATCGCGTAGATTATCCGCGCCGAACATCTTCCAGATACAGAAAATGAGACCCGCTGAAAAAATCATTATCCCCCCCCATGTCAAACGGTAAAGGGCTTTTCCGGGACCACCCAAACTGCCAAAGGCTTCTTTGAAATAATTAGTCGTATCGAGTTGACCGTCAATATAATCAAGGTCGTCCTCGGCGAGCATATCGCCCAGGGCCACGTCAAAGTCAGGTTTTTTGGATGTCATAATTGTCTCCAGTTTCAAGATTAAGATATATGTGTTTCAAATGAGCGCGGGCGGTAAACAGCCGTGATTTTACCGTACCAATGGGCACACCGAGCGCGGCGGCAAGCTCTGCCCCCGTATAGCCGTCGATATAAAACAAGCTTAGCATCAGCCGTTCCGTTTCACCTAGTTTGCCGAGCGCTTGCCGCATAGCGAGTGCACTCTCTGTGTCAGGCTCTGCGGGTGGCGGCACCCCGGCCATAGTATCACGTGCAGCCCGCGTTTTAATATTGCGTCTGATTTTATCCACGGCGCGGCGGCGGATAATGGCGTAGCAAAAGGAGGAAAACCGCCGAGGATCATCAAGCCGCCCTATGGATTTCGACAGGCTTATTGCGGCGTCTTGCATCACGTCTTGCGCGTCATCACGATTGCCTGTTAACCGCAAGGCAAGACGCATAAAGCGCGGCTCCCACCGGCGGTAAAGCCCTGCAAAAGCGGCCCGGTCACCCGCCTGCGCATTGATGATCTGTAAATCATCCAGCGCCCGTTCCAGCTCTGATGTCGGTAAACGCGCGATAGCCCGCCCCTCCGTTTTGTGTGTTCTACACTATAGTCGGGCGGCAATGAGAAAAGGTTCAGGGTAAGACATCACTTACCGCTAAAAATGCGCGTATCCGCCCGCCCCAAAATCCATCGCGTCGCCGCCTGCATTGCGCAGGGTGACCCCCTGCCCGTCGGTTACGTGGCCGATGCGGGTGAGCGGCTTGGCTTTGGTGTGGCTGGCTTGGAGGGCGGCGCGGGACGTTTTGGGTGCCGTGAAGACCAGTTCATAATCATCGCCCGCCGATAGAAGTGCGAGTTTAGCGGCCACAACATCGGCCTGTTTATAGACCCAGCGGTGGGTGGCTTCTGATAGGGAGATATGACCAAAGTTAAGCGAGAGCCCCTGCCCGCTGGCGCGCGCAATGTGACCGCAATCCGCGAGCAGACCGTCGGATACATCAGCGCAAGCAGTAGCGTGGCTGCGTAAAATACCTCGTAAATCAAGGCGCGGTTCGGGTCGCAAATAGGCCTCTTCCCAATGCCAGATATCGGCACCCGTCGGGGCGGGTTCTATTTTTTGCGAGAGCACATGTTTTAGCCCCATGGCGCTGTCGCCAATATAGCCGCTAAGCCAGATATCATCGCCCGTCTTGGCGCCGCTACGCGTGACCATTCCACCTGTCGGCACTGTGCCAATCAGCGTAGCAGAGACCACCATCGGGCCGTCCGTGACCACCGTATCGCCGCCAAAGAGTTTGAGCGGCGGGAAGCTTTGTTGCGCGACGTCTAGCCCCTTGGCAAAGGCGGCGCGGTAGGCCGCGTCCATATCGCGCGGAAAGGCAAGCGAGAGTAGATAGCCTAGCGGCGTTGCCCCCTTTGCGGCTAAGTCAGAGAGATTTGTGCGGATGAGGCGTTCTGCCGTATCGGCCCCGCGCGCACCCCCCATTTTTTGCGCAGGTGAAGGAAAATGTACGCCCTCGACCATTGTGTCTTTGGTCAGAACCAAATCATGGCCGGCTGGCGGGTACAAAAGCGCAGCATCATCCAAAAGCCCTAAGCCTTCTGGCCCCGCAAGTGGCGCGAGATAGGTTTTGATGAAATCAAATTCGCTCATGCTAAGACCCTAGCATATTGCGCAGGCTATATCAGGCCAAATTCAGCACTGCGTACGGATTTCGCGAGCTTATCAAGGGATGCATTGACGAAATTCATCTCGCCGCCGCCTTCAAAAAAGTCCGCCGCGATAGAGACATATTCGTCAATCACGACCAGCGCGGGCACATCGGGGCGCTGAATGATTTCAAAGCTTGCCGCGCGCATAATGGCCCGCAGCGTCATATCGAGGCGTTTCAGCTTCCACTTTTCAGATAGATGGGCGGAGATTGCCGCGTCGACATCGTCTTGTTTGGCGACAACACCTTTGACCAAATCCTCAAAGAAATCTTCGTCCCCTTCGACACGGTCTGTTTCGTCCGCGTGACCAAAATAATGATTGCGAAATTCATTTATGACGGTCTTATCCTGCGTGCCCGCGAGGTCCATTTGATAGAGCGCTTGCACAGCCGCCAGACGCGCGGCACGGCGGCGTTGGGGCATGGTCAGGCGGGTTGGTTGGATGTCTGTTATATCCTCAACACCGTCTGGCAAAATGGGGTCGTCGGTCATGCGCCAAGCTCGTTACGGATTTTAATCATCTTGAGAACCGCATTCGCCGCAAAGCCGCCTTTGTCTTTTTTATCAGATTTCGCCCGCGCCCAAGCTTGGTCTTCGTTTTCAACCGTGATGATTCCGTTACCAATGGCAAGTTGATGATCGACAGCGAGGTCCATCAGCGCGCGCGCGCTCTCTTCGCAGACATAATCATAATGGGTTGTTTCCCCGCGTATCACACAGCCCAGCGCGACATAGCCGTCAAAGCCAGCTTTGGCAGCCCCTTTTTGAGCCGCGTGGGCGTAACTAATGACATGGGGGATTTCCAGCGCGCCGGGCACTGTGACTTTGGTCACTTCCGCGCCGGATTTATGCAGCGCGGCCAGCGCACCATCAAGTAGCGCGTCCGAGATGCCCTCATAATAGCGGGCTTCAATCACGAGTATCTTATGGGCCATTATTTGGCTCCTTTTATCAAGGGCGTGATGCCCGCAACGGATAAGTCATAGGCTTCCAGCCCGATAAGCTTTGGCATCGTATTGGTAATCAAGCGCATGGTTTTTACGCCCTGGTGGACAAGGATTTGCGCGCCAACGCCGTATTCACGCACTAATTGTTCCTTACGGTCGATTTGGGATTTATGCGCGCCGAGGCGTTCCAGCAATGTGTCGATAGAGCCTTCGCGGATAAGCACGAGAACCGAGTGACCGTCATGAGCGGCCAGTTGTTTCATCGCGTCCCAAATCAGGCCTGAACGCGGGCTTTCCTCTGAGAGGATATCACCTGCAAAGTCGATTTTATGCACACGCACGAGGCTCTCTGCGCCCTCTTTTGCCTCGCCTTTGGACAGGGCCACATGTTCTTTGCCGTCCAGGAAATTGCGGTAAACGTGGATTTTAAACTGATCACCATTTTGCGAGGTGAAATCAGATGTCGCGATATGACGGACGAAATGATCGCGTTCCATGCGGTAGGCGACAAGGCTTTCAATTGTGCCAATCTTTAGGCCGTGGAATTGTGCAAATTTCACCAAATCATCCAGTCGCGCCATGGTGCCGTCATCATTCATAATTTCGCAAATCACCGCAGACGGGTTCAGCCCCGCAAGACGTGAAATATCAACGGAGGCTTCGGTATGACCTGTGCGCACCAAAACGCCGCCGTCCTTGGCAATGATGGGAAACATGTGACCGGGCGAGACGATGTCGTCTTCGCGGCTATCGGTATCAATCGCGGTCTGGATCGTGTGGCTCCGGTCTGCAGCACTAATCCCTGTGGTGACGCCTTCGCGCGCCTCAATGGACTGCGTAAAGGCCGTCTCGAACCGCGAGCGATTATCCGCTGACATATTGCGAAGACCCAGCAATTCTGCGCGCGCGCTTTCTAAGGCCAAGCAAATCAAACCGCGGCCAAATTTGGCCATGAAGTTAATCGCGTCAGGCGTCGCAAATTGCGCGGGTATAATCAGGTCGCCTTCGTTTTCGCGATCTTCCGCGTCGACCAGAATATACATACGGCCATTGCGGGCGTCCTCTATGATTTCCTCTGGCGTGGCCAGATTATAGACATCTTGGAATGTGGCTTCGTTCAGGTCAGTCATAGCTAGCTTTCTAGGGCTTTGTTGGCTGCATCGTCATTTGATGCGCTAAGTAACGGGCGACATAGCGTGCGATGAGGTCAATTTCCAGATTTACTTTGCTACCAAGGCTAAGTTTTCCCAGTGTCGTCACTGTCCATGTATGGGGGATGATGTTGATATCAAACTCCGCTTCGCCCGATTTTTGGGGCCGCACATCGTTGACCGTCAGCGATACGCCGTCAATTGTAATCGACCCCTTAGGCGCAATGCCAAACGCCATATCAGCGGGTGCCAGGAAGGTCAGCTTATGCGAGCCCGCAATTTCGGTAAGCCCAATAAGCGTCCCAACACCATCGACATGGCCCGTCACCATATGACCGCCCATTTCGTCTTTCCCCGTCAACGCGCGTTCCAGATTAATGCGTGTCCCCACACCCCAATCGCCCATGGTCGTCTTGGACAAGCTCTCATCAGAGACTTCGACCGCGAACCACCCCCCGCCGTCTTTTAAAGAGCCTTTTTCAATGACAGTCATACAGGCACCCGAATGGGATATAGACGCGCCAATATCGATACCGTCTGGGTCATAGGTCGTGCGCACATCAAGGCGCAGGTCACCACCCCACTCTGTCTGGCTCTCGCCCGCTTTCAGGCGCGTCGTTTTAATAATCTCGCCAATATCTGTGATAATGCCTGTGAACATAAAATCTCTATTCTTTTAACGTCTATGCGCTGGAGCCGTCTAAACGCTGGTAACGCTCATATATATCGTCGCCCAGCTCCCGCAGTTCAACACGGTCATAACGCCGCGCCAAATCCAACGTCTCTAGCCGCAACGGGCCAATGCCGTTGCGCCCGTCACCGCCCAAAATAATCGGCGCGCGAAACCATTCAATCACGTCGATAAACCCAGCCGCTATAAAGCTCGCAGCTAAAGTTCCGCCGCCTTCAACCAACAGACGCTTTATCCCGCGCCCATGCAGCACAGCCATAGCGTCCACCACGTCCAGCCCGCGCGCATCTTTTTTAATTGGCAGTAACGTCACATCAGTGTTGGCGAGGCTATAGCCTTCTACATTCATGGTGCCGTCATATAAAATCAGCGTCGGGATTTGCGCGGCTGTTTTGACCAGATTACTTTCCACCGGTAAGCGCAGACGGCTATCAAATATGATGCGTTGCGGGTCGGGTTCCCCAGCAATCCGTGTCGTCAGTTGCGGATTATCCAGCACGGCCGTATTGGCCCCAACAGCGATACCGTCATGACGAGCGCGCAGCTTGCGCCCCTGTGCGCGCGATGCCTCGCCCGTTATCCACTCGGACTGACCATTGGCCAGCGCAATCTTGCCGTCCAGCGATGTTGCCAGTTTTAATGTGATTTGGGGACGTGGCAAGCTAGCTATCTTTATCAGAATTAGGCTTTTGGGGGTCGTCCTCGGTCAAGTTTTCCTCGACGATAAAGGCTGCAAAATCTTCTGTCGCGCGGAAATCTTTATAGACAGAGGCGTAACGCACATAGCCCACACTATCGAGCCCGGACAGCCCTTCCATGACCAGCGCCCCAATATCATCAGATGTGATATCGCTATTGCCGGCGCTTTCTAGCTGCCGCACGACACCGCTTATCATTTGCTCAATTTTTTCAGGGTCCACAGGGCGTTTTTGCAAAGCAATCAACACAGAGCGCGCGAGCTTGTCGCGCTCAAACGGCGCACGGCGACCTGATTTTTTCACCACGGTTAATTCGCGTAATTGCACCCGCTCAAATGTCGTAAACCGCCCTCCGCATGAGCCGCACAAGCGGCGGCGGCGCACGGCATTGCCGTCCTCGGCCTGACGGCTGTCTTTGACTTGTGTGTCTTCACTACTGCAAAATGGGCAACGCATGAGCGCGCTTTAGCATGTTTAATTATATGCGCCAATGGGTTAGAGTGAGCCTTGAAAAGGAACACCTATGCCGATTACGCCGTCAAAAATATCTGCTGATGATATGAACGCCTTTTTCCTAACGGCGTTTGAGGGTGGCGATAAAACCATGTTGCCCGCCATCACTCACGCATCAGAGGGTCGCGTGATTATGGAATTGGCGATTACCAAAGCCATGTTGCGGCCAGGCGGCACAGTGTCCGGCCCCACGCAAATGGCCGTTGCCGACCACGCGGCCTATGCCACTATTTTCACTCATCACGGGGTCACGGCTATGGCGCTGACAACCAATCTAAATATTGACTTTCTGCGCGCCCCAAAGGCGGATAGCGGCAAGGAAAATATCATGGTCGTCGATGCCAAAACGATCAAAATGGGACGGACGCTCGCCGTCATCAGTGTCGAGATGACCATGAAAGGCAATCCAAAGCTCGCCAGCCGCGCGACAGTGACTTACGCCATGCCGAAAAGTTAAGCCCTAAACTAAAGCCCTCTGCGGTGCGTAGTCATTACATAACGGCAATAAAAGAGGGAAAATCATGAAAATCAAGAACCGTCCAGAATATGGTAATAAGCCCGCACCCCTCACCTGCACGGCTGATACGACTGTCCTCGCCGCCGTAAAATCTATGGCTGAGAAGAATTACGGCTCTATTATTGTTATTGATGATGAGCGCCGCGTTTTAGGGGTCATGACAGAGCGTGATATTTTCAAACGTGTCATGGCGCCCGAATTAGACCCGAGCAAAACTCACGTTAAAGACGTGATGTCCACAGAATTACGTGTCGCCAAAGAAGACGACGACCTGACCGATTGGCTACGGATTATGTCAAATGAGCGCTTCCGCCGCTTGCCGATTGTGGACGCAGATGAACGCCTCGTATCTGTTATGAGCCAAGGCGACTTTGTATCCTACACGTGGCCGCAACTGCTGACACAGGTTTCAACCCTTGCGAAATCAACCGTGGGCAAGAACTCGCAACAATCGCTTATCATCGCCGGTATCACGGTTTACGCCATTGTCTCGCTATTGGTTATCTTCGCCGTGACGCGCTAGCAATTTAGACCTCTCAAAACTTTTCAATCTCAGAGCCTACGCGTCCTCGTAAATTGGAAAACGCGCGGTTAGGGCTTTGACGCGCTGCTTAACGCTTTCTTCGACCTCGGGATTGCCTTTGGGGTTTTCAGCGAGCGCATCTAGCACTTCGGCCATTAACTGCCCAATGAGGCGGAACTCTGCGGGGCCAAAGCCGCGCGTTGTGCCCGCAGGGGAGCCGACGCGGATACCCGATGTCACGGTGAATTTTTCTGTATCGAACGGAATACCGTTTTTATTGCACGTAATATAGGCACGACCCAAAGCTTTCTCTGCGGCGTTACCCTTCACCCCTTTGGGCGAGAGGTCAATCAGCGCCAAATGCGTATCTGTGCCGCCGGTGATGACGGCATAACCCGCCTCGACCAGCGCGCCAGCCATGGCTTTGCAATTGTCAATCACCCGTTGGGAATAGGCTTTAAACTCTGGCTTTAGCGCGTCGCCAAAGGCAACGGCTTTGCCCGCGATGACATGCATCAACGGCCCGCCTTGCAGGCCTGGGAAAATTGCAGAATTAAATTTCTTCGCCAGTTTTTCATCATTGGTCAGGATCATACCGCCGCGTGGCCCGCGTAGGGTTTTATGCGTTGTCGTCGTTGCGACATGGGCGTGTGGGAACGGTGACGGATGCGTGCCGCCCGCAACAAGGCCAGCGAAATGCGCCATATCAACATGGAGGTAAGCCCCGACCTTATCAGCAATGGCGCGAAAACGCGCAAAATCGATCTGGCGCGAATAGGCAGAGCCGCCGCAAATAATCAGCTTGGGTTGATGCTCCACCGCCAAAGCTTCGACTTGGTCATAATCAATAAGGTGCGTGTCTTTGTGAACACCATAAGCAATGCCGTTAAACCACTTGCCCGACATGTTAGGCGGCGCGCCGTGGGTCAGGTGACCGCCAGAGGCAAGGTCCATGCCCAAGATTGTATCACCGGGCTGGAGGAGCGCGAGGAAGACACCTTGGTTGGCTTGGGAGCCTGAATTAGGCTGCACATTGGCAAAGCCGCATCCAAATAATTCGCACGCGCGGTCTATGGCTAGCTGCTCAGCGACATCAACGTGTTGGCAGCCCCCGTAATATCGCTTGCCGGGATAACCTTCGGCATATTTATTGGTCAGCACAGAGCCCTGGGCTTCTAATACCGCTTTGGAGACAATATTCTCTGACGCGATTAATTCAATTTCGTGCTGCTGGCGGTCAAATTCATCAGCCATGGAAGCGTAAAGCGCGGGGTCGCGGTCTTTTAAGCTCTGGGTGAAGTAATTATCCAAATGGGCTGTGCCCTGCTCTGCTGCGCTCATGATGGTCTCCAAAATTTCGTGCCCCTACATAACGCCCGTATAGCTGACTCGCAACGGGCAAGGGCATAATTAAACTGCGGTGTTTTGTGTCACTCGGATGTTGGCCGTGCGCGCGCCAGCATATCCAAATTCTCATCAAGGTCGTGGGCGGCTTGGACGATCAGTTCCACAGAGCGTTCGTAAAATTCAAGCGGTATCGTCGCAAATGTATCAGATGCCTTGTGATAATGCGGGTGATCGACGACACCAAAATAAACAAAGGGCAGCCCTGCGCGGTGAAATTCTGCGTGGTCAGATTGTAGCGTCCAATCATTGCCGCCGTCTTCTGGTCGGTCATTACCAAAAACAAGGGTGATGTCTTTACCCGCTGCGCTTTGTTCTAATATCGGTTTTAACGCGGGCATATGGTAACTGCCGCTGGCATATATCTCGCCCTCTGTGTTTTGGCTAACCATATCAAGGTTCATATTAAACACGGGTCGGTCGGCAAAGCTGTCTTGGGCAACGAAATATTTTGCGCCTTGCAGCCCCATTTCCTCGGCGTCATACCAGATAAACAAGACGTCGTGATTGGGCGGGGCGGTCATGAAACTCTGCGCAATGGCAAACAACGCTGCCGCGCCAGAGGCGTTGTCATCCGCGCCGTTATAAATCTCGCCGTCACGCTCGCCTAAATGGTCATAATGCGCCGTGATGACAAAAAGCGGGCCTGTGTCGCCGTCATCTGTATCAATCAGCCCGTGAATATTGACGGCTTGCACAGGGGCGCCCCCCTCTCCGCGTGGCTGGGCGGTAAAGGGATGCTCTGAAATACTATCAAAGGCCCCTAAGGCCCGCATCTCGTCTATGATAAAACTCCGCGCTTTAATGCCGCCCGGGCTACCCGCACGGCGGCCCTGCATCGCGTCAGAGGCAAGCGTTTCAAAGATACGGACAGTGCTGTCGTGGCTGTAGCTCGGGGACGGCGCAGCTGTGCAGGCGGTCAGGATTAGGGCCACGGCAGCAAGGCTTGATTTGCGACAGGTCTGGGTAAAATGGGTCATGAGACGTCTATAGTTGATTTTATACGGGAGTCTATGTGGGGTTAAGGCGAGTGGGACTTAAGCTTTGCCATAACGGAAACCGAACGGCATGGATTCCGGGCGGGTGAAAAGCCCGCGACGGAATGACGGGAGTGGAGGAGGTTTGCCTCAAGTAGATATATCAAGCCAACGCGAATGAAGGCGCGCACAAACCCTGATTAAACACGTCATTCCGACGCGAACGCAGGTCGCCCGGAACCCATGTCGTGATGGTGCGGTTGGTGGGCATGGTGATTGGTCATGTGAGCCTTTCATTCAAAGACCCTAGCCGAGTAATACTTGGCGGCGGTTAGGCTGGATCTGCCAAGTTGGATTATCGTCCCCTAACGCCAAGTGCTCTGCTCGGTGAGCTAGCGCGTCACTTTTCCGTATCCAAAAACACTTCCGCCCTCGCTATGCTCTAGCGTGTTTTTGGATAGTGTCGTCCCCTAACGTCTTCTGCCCTGCTGGGTAAAGCGTGCTGATCACTTTTCCCGTATCCATACCCCCTACCGCCTTCGCTGCGCTCCAGCGGGGATATGGATAATATACCAGAGGGTCTATAAGCCGGGTTTTGTTCCGCGAATTGCTTCGCTTCGGCGACCATTCATCTATGCTGCCTGTTACCAGACAGCTTTAGCAACCGACCCGGGTCGCGGGAGAAGACATCCCACATGCGACCCCTATTTGGTTTTGCTCCGGATGGGGTTTACCATGCCCTGCTTATTACTAAGCAAGCGGTGCGCTCTTACCGCACCCTTTCACCTTTTCCCGAGTAATTTTCATAAAATGAAAAATACGGGGGTAGTTTGCTTTCTGTGGCACTATCCCTGGGGTCGCCCCCGCCGGACGTTATCCGGCATCCTGTCGTTCTGGAGCCCGGACTTTCCTCCCAGTGTGAAAACGAAGTTTTCGCACAAGGCGGCCGCCCGACCCTCTGGTATCCGCGCTTTTGGCTTGTGAAGGGGGGCAAAGTCAAGCAATGTCGTGAGCCAAACAGGGGGCGAGCATGGACGCAAATGCAATTGACAACATACAGCTTGACCTAGGGGCCAGCTCTGAAATTGCGATGATGATCATTTTGGCCACCATGATGTTTGCTGTGGCGCTAGGGCTGCGCCGTCATCATTTCGCGTTTTTTAAAAGCGCGCCGCGTGTCTATATCGCGGGTGTGCTGGCGCAGATCATTGGCCTGCCACTGCTGACGGTCCTGATCTGTTTTGCGTTCGACCCGCAGCCCAGCATTGCGCTGGGCATGATACTAATTGCCTGTTGTCCCGGCGGGAATACGTCAAATCTGCTGGCCTTGTTTGGGAAAGCCGATACAGCTTTATCAGTATCGTTGACGGCAACCAGCAGCGTAGCGGCAGCCTTAATTACACCCCTATCTATACTCTATTGGAGTTCGCTTTACCCGCCGACCGATGCCCTTCTGACAGAAATTAATCTGGATGCTGTCTCGTTCCTCATTCAGACACTAATCATTCTCGCCCTGCCCCTCTTCCTCGGCATGGCGCTGGGGCATTTCTCGCCGCAACTAGCTGACCGTTTGCAAAAGCCGCTGGCCGTGATTGCGGGGGTTGCCTTAGCTGTGATTATCATTGGGGCCGTGATTAAATTTGCGCCAGTTATCGTCGCGCTCGGCTTTGGGATTATCGCGCTGGTGATGGTGCATAACGGTTTGGCGTTTTTGCTCGGGTTTGGGGCTGGGCTGGTCTCAAAGGCCAATACAGCCCAACGCCGCGCGCTGACCTTTGAGGTTGGTATTCAAAACTCTGGCCTCGGTATTGTTATCCTGCTGACCCAGCTTGGCGGGCTTGGCGGGCTTGGCGGGGCGGCGGCTATTGCAGGGCTGTGGGGGACATGGCATATCATTGGCGGGTTGATGCTCGTCGCGCTCTTTAGGTTTAATGATAGGAAACAGAGTCATGTTTGATACAAAAATAATCGGTGGGTTGGTGTTTGACGGCAGCGGCACGGCAGGCGTCAAAACCAATATCGGTATTAAAGACGGCATCATCACAGAGGTCGGCCCCTGCGAGGGTGACGCCTTAGAGACAATTGATGCCAGCGGCCATATCGTCACGCCTGGCTTCATTGATTTACACACACATTATGACGGCCAAGTCAGCTGGGACGAAGAATTAAAACCGTCCGTTAATCACGGCGTGACAACGGCCCTGATGGGCAATTGCGGTGTTGGTTTTGCCCCGTGCCGCGCAGAGGACCGCGACAAGCTTATCCGCCTTATGGAAGGGGTCGAAGATATTCCCGGCACCGCCCTGCACGAAGGTCTGACGTGGGGGTGGGAAACATTTCCAGAATATATGGACGCGCTAGACGCTATGCCGCGCACGATTGATGTTGGCGTGATGGTGCCGCATGACCCGCTGCGGGTTTACGTCATGGGTGACCGAGCCGTGCATGACCAACCCGCAAATGATGATGATATTACGGCCATGAAAAAGCTGACGCGTGAGGCCTTAAACGCTGGCGCGCTCGGCTTTTCACTGGGACGCTCAGATTTTCACAAATCCAGTGACGGCGAATGGACACCAGGATCAGAGGCTGGCAAGGACGAGCTTGTCGGCATTGCGTCAGCCTTTGAAGGGCTGGGCCACGGCGTGCTGCAAGCGGTCAATGATTTTGACATGTTACGCCCTGGCGAGACGTTTGAAACCGAGTTTGATTTGATGGAAGCCTTTTTTCGCGCAGGCGGCGGACGCCCCGGATCCATGTCATTAATGGAGCGGGATTTTGCGCCTGATGATTGGAAAAATATCATCCGCCGCACAGAAGCCATGAATGCCGACGGACTTGATATTTCCTTCCAAGTCGCGCCGCGTGCCATTGGGTCTTTCGTCGGCTTGAACTGTACCTTTCACCCGCTGATGGCTTTCCCCAGTTATTTGGCCATCAGAGAAAAGCTTTTGGCAGAGCGTGTCGCGATTATGCGCGATCCGTCGTTTAAGGCAAAAATGCTATCAGAGACACCCGTCACCCTGGCTGGCCCCGGAAGCCCTGTGCCGCCCATGGTCGATATGATGATTGGCATGTTTGAACAGCTGGCCGAAAAACTGTTCAAGCTCGATTACACTGGCAAGGTCGATTACGAGCAAACATCAGAGACGTCTATTGCAGGGCTGGCGCGTAAAGACGGCGTCAGCGTTTGGGAAAAAGCCTATGATTTGATGCTGGAGGATGAGGGGCGCGCGATGATTTATTATCCCGTCTATAATTATACCCATATGAATTATGACAATGTCCTGACAATGATGAAACATCCCAAGGCGCTGCCGGGATTATCGGACGGCGGGGCCCATGTGGGTACAATTTGCGACGCGAGCTTCCCGACATATTTGCTCTCCCATTGGACGCGTGACCGCATGTCTGCGGGCAAAGACGGCATAGCCCTGCCCCGCGCTATACAAATGCTGACGGCGGACGGTGCCGATTACCTAGGGCTAAGCGACCGAGGGCGTCTCAAAGTTGGGCTCCGCGCGGATATAAATGTAATTAATTACGACGGCCTTGATTTGGGTGTGCCCAAAATGGTGCAAGACTTACCCGCAGGGGGACAGCGACTGCTGCAACCCGTCTCGGGATATAAGGCGACATTTGTCAACGGCACACAAGTCATCGCCAATGACACAGTCACAGACGCCCGTCCCGGAAAGCTTGTGCGCGGCGGCTGAGCTATCAGTAATAAGCTTTCATTAACACTCTAATTTCACCAATCCCTTACGATAAGTCTTGACGAAACCTTACCATCACCGTGGCATTTAGGCTGCGGGACCTTCGCCTTTCATGATGATCGGCAAAGGATGGGATGATTGGGTGATGAGAACAAATACAATTATTACATTGGGCGCATCCGCCGCTTTTGGGATTATGGCAGTGTTTCTGGCGCGCGGCTTTATCAACGACGCGGTTGAAGATGAATTTCGCCAAGTCAAACCCGCAAGCACAAATGAAGCCGCAGTCCCAATGGACACAGTCGCCGTCCTTGTTGCCAATCGCGATATGGCGTTTGGCGAAGCCCTATCCCGCACATCCGTTCGTTTTGTCGATTATCCGTCGGACGCCGTGCCAGCCGGTGCCTTCACAGATTTATCTGACATATTTGAGAGCGGATCAGAGCGCTTCACGCTCAGCAATCTAAGTTATAACGAGCCGATACTCGCGCGTAAAATTACAGGCGAAGACGGCAAGGCCAGCTTATCTGCGCGGATTAAACCCGGTTACCGCGCCGTGTCTATACGCGTCGACGACGTCACAGGCGTATCGGGCTTTATTATGCCCGGCGATATTGTGGACGTGATTTACACACGCGAACCAGCCACGAGCGCGAGCAGCCGGTCGCGTAATACCAGCGCAGCAGTCAGCTATATCTCTGATATTATTTTGCAAAACGTCAGCGTTCTAGCGGTGGACCAAAACCAGTCTGACCGTAGCGCCTCGCCAGATGTGGCGAATACAGTCACCTTAGAAGTGAGCGACGCGGATAGCCAAAAATTGGCGCTCGCCATGAATTACGGCACTCTGTCTCTATCGCTGCGCGGCGTGGGTGAAACAGCCCCGTCGCCAACGCAACAGGTCAGCCTGAACGAGCTTGGCGCGAAGCAAAGCCGCAGTGTCGCCCGTCGTCCAAGCGCGAAGAAAAGTAAAAGCCCGACGTCAGACATCACAGTCTTTCGGAACGGCCCAGATAATACTGAGTCAGTTGAGCGCCTGAGCGTAAAGCGTCAAAATGATGTGAACATCGTCGTTTATGGTGCGCCTGCGAAATCGGCCACCTTAAATGTGCGCGATGATGTGCAAGGCGGCTGGCCGCAAAATGTACCGCAAAAACCGCAACCAAGACGGATGGAATAGGGTAAGCACAATGATCAAACCAATCTTATTACTCACCACATTATGCCTCACTACGGCTTTGCCGTTAAGCGCCGTTGCGGCCTCCTGGGTCGATCACGACATTACCAAAGACCGCACCAATACGTCAGTCTTAAAAAACGACACGATTTTGATGCGCACGGAAATGCCGTTTAAAGAAATCCGCGTATCCAATACCGCTGTCGCCGACGTTGTCGTGCTGACCGATAAATCCTTTCAAGTCATGGGCAAGACAGGCGGCAGAACCAATGTCATGCTTTATGATGCTGACCGTCAATTAATTGACATTGTCGATGTCACCGTTGGGCATGATTTATCGGGGCTGAAAAAGACGTTTTTTGAGACCTTTCCGCGTGAACGTATCGAAGTGCGTCCGCTGGCTGATGGGGTCTATCTATCGGGCGAAGTCACGACAGAGTCCGTTTCAAAAAAGGCCGAGAAAATCGCGCAGGCTTTTGCGCCCAATAATGTCACCAACGGTCTGAGCGTCAAAGACTCCCACCAAGTCATGCTCGAAGTTCGCTTTATTGAAGCGTCGCGGACCACGATTAAAGAGCTGGGCGTTGGGCTGCTGACCAGTCAGCAATCAGGCCTCGTTCCCAGCCCTGGTGATTTTGCCGCCCAGACCAGTTTGACTACAAACACACCCGTGATCTCTGGACTACTACGCGGCGGTTTCGGGAGCGCAGTTTTGGATGCCCGTATTGAAGCGTTAGAAGACAAAGGCCTGATCCGTACATTGGCAGAACCCAATTTGGTCGCCATGTCGGGCGAGACCGCAAGCTTCCTCGCGGGCGGTGAAATTCCTATTCCTGTGCCCGGAGAGTTTGGTCAAGTCGCGATTGAATACCGCAAATTTGGTGTTGGTCTCGCCTTTTCACCCACGGTGCTGGATGACGAAATTATCAACCTGAAAGTCGCGCCCGAAGTTAGCCAACTTGACCCCACAACGGCTGTGCGGATTGCCGAAATTTCGGTACCAGGTATCCGCGTGCGCCGCGCCAATACAACAATTGAGCTTCGTAATGGTCAGAGCTTTGCGATTGCGGGATTGCTGCAATCTGAAAGCTCAAACAACCGCTCGCAAGTGCCGTGGCTCGGTGATATTCCAATCTTGGGCACACTCTTTAGCTCGACCCGTTTTCAAGAGAACGAAACAGAGCTGGTCATCATGGTGACCCCGCATCTGGCGCAACCCGTTAGTGATCGCCGTCAACTCGCCTCCCCGCTGGATGATATTAAGTTACCAAGCGATTTTGAAGCCTTCGCAAAAGGGCATTTGGAAGGCGGCAAAAGCCCCCTAGCCTTGTCAGATTTATCTGGCGATTACGGAACAGTGTTGGAGTAGAGCCATGAACACCAAAATAAAAATCACCACCGCTTTGGCCGCCGCTGCGCTAATGTCTGCCTGTGCCACACAGCGCCCAGCCCTGTCGGGTCAAGACGCAAATTTTGGCGTCTCTAATCGCGCCAATATTGCCGCCCATGCGGTTACACCAGACCCAAAGCTAAAAGCCGATACCTATATTCCCGCCAATCGCGCCCGCGTGCGCGCCGCACGAGAGGCCTATGAAAAGGGCGAAGTGATCGAGCCGAAAATACCCGAGTAAACGGTCTGAATAAGGCATTCGCAATCTAATTCATTGAGGCAAACATGACTTTCTTTTCCAGACGCAAAGAGGATCCGCGCGCGCCGTGGAACAATGACGAAAAGACTGTAAATGAGGGCTCTGTCGATGACGGTCTTGCCATTCCCCCTTGTGATATCTGGCATGATGACGCCCCCGCCCAACAAACAGTGACGGGCGAATTACCACCCGCGCCACAGGACCCAATCCCACCGCAAGACGGCTCTCAGTGCTGGGCCTTTATGGGGGCTGTTGGCGGTGTGGGGACAACAACACTCGCCGTGCAAATGGCTTATGAACTTGCCAAAACACAGGCGAGTAAAACGCCCCGCGGGCAGCGCAATACGGATCCAAAAGTCTGCTTAATTGATTTGGATTTTGAAGCCAGCGGCATTGTCCATCATTTGGACGTGCAAGCAGGGTTATCGCAAGACGATTTAGCGGGCGACCCCGCGCGCATCGACAGCCTTTATATACAATCCCTGCTGAGCCATCACAGCAGCGGGATGAGCGTTCTTGCTGCGCCCAATATGATTAACGGCAATGCAGGGGTTAATCCGCTGACTGTGCTCGCCTTGCTCGACGCTGTTTGTGATGCCTTTCCCTATGTCATTTTGGACGTGCCGCGCCATTGGCAGCCATGGACAGCGCCTGCGTTGATGGGGGCAGATTTTTTGGGCCTTGTGACAGAATTATCCATTCCGTCGCTGCATATGACGCGTGCCAAATGTGACCAATTGTCGGACATGTTGGGTTCGCAATCATCCTGTCATATCATTATGAATAAATTTGAACGCCGGGCTTTCAAATCAACGCTGCGCTTGTCAGATGCCGAAACGGCGTTACAACGCACGGTGCTGTCAACTCTATGCATGGATCCTGACGTCACGCGCGAAGCGTCTAATTGCGGCACACCCGTCGGGCATGTCCGCACAGATAGCCGCTATGCCAAAGACAGTCGGAAGCTTTTGGAATTAATGACTAACAAAGTCAGCACGGATAGACAAAATATCAATAAATACAACACTGTAGCCGCATAATTAAGGACCGTTTAACCCTGTTCCCTAACCTGCACTTCAGGCCTTCTGTGATAGTCTTTTCCGTAATGACGCTTGCGAATTTGGGATAAAGCATGGGACGGTTTTCAGCCTTATTAAATAATAACACGGCACCCGAAGCGGTTAAATCCGTCTCTGGCCCCGACGCTTTAATCAATCCTGTCCCCGCGCACGGCGTGGACCCTGTCTTACCAAAGGCACCCGTTCAGCCCGTGACACCGACCCCTGCGCCGCCGCCCGCAAGCCTAAAGCGTGAACGCGACCCGCTCCTTGATATCAAGATTAAACTCCATAGCCGCCTCATCGATGAATTTGATTTGGCCAGCTTAGAGGGTCTTGATGACCATGTGCTGACAGGCAAGGTCCTAGAAATCGTCAAGACTTTGGCCGTTGAAGAAAAGCTGAAACTCAATAGTGGTGAGCTTCGCGTTCTAGCGGCCGGTATTGTTGACGAAATGACAGGCCTTGGCCCGCTAGAGACGCTACTTGCGGATGAACGTGTGTCGGATATTTTAATTAATGGTCACGACCAAGTCTATGTCGAGATGGGCGGAGAGCTAGAGCTGTCTGATATTCGCTTTGCGTCAGAGCCGCATTTGTTGCGCATCATTAACCGCATTGTCGCCCAAGTCGGGCGGCGTGTGGATGAAAGCCAACCACTCTGTGATGCGCGGCTACTCGACGGCAGTCGCGTCAATGTCGCCATCGCCCCCATCGCCGTTGACGGGCCGCTGGTCTCTATTCGTAAATTTTCAAAGACGCCTCTGACACTGGATAAGCTGGTCGGTTTTGGCGCTGTGCCCGATGTGGTCGCGCAGTTCCTTTGGGCGGCGTGCCAGTCGCGGGTGACAATTTTGATTTCTGGCGGTACGGGGTCGGGTAAAACTACCTTGCTAAACGCCCTAAGCCAGTCGATTTCACACAAAGAACGCCTGATTACAATTGAGGACGCGGCAGAGCTGCAACTGCAACAACCCCATGTCGCGCGTATGGAAACGCGTCCGCCCAATATCGAAGGCAAAGGCGAAATCCGCCAACGCGGCCTGGTTAAAAATGCGCTTCGCATGCGCCCTGACCGCGTTATCCTTGGTGAGGTTCGCGGCGAAGAAGCGTTTGATATGCTGCAAGCCATGAATACAGGCCACGAAGGGTCTATGGCCACACTTCACGCCAATACACCGCGCGATGCGATTACGCGGCTAGAACAAATGGTGGCGATGGGTGATATGAAAATCACGCCCGAAGCTGTTGCGGGGCAAATCGCCTCTGCCGTTGGCCTTATCGTCCAAGCGCAACGCCTGTCGGATGGGCAACGCAAAATAACATCCATTGCCGAGGTAACAGGCATGGAGGGCGCGATCATTCAGATGCAGGAAATATTTAATTATACCCGCACCGGCACAGGCCCCAATCACGAAGTTATTGGTGAATTTCGCGCGACGGGCATACGCCCCCAATGCCTGCACGACATATTGTGCCGCAATATTGCTTTGCCTGCTGATTTATTTGAACCGCGTGTTCTGCCCGTTGGGCCGATATCTGATAAAACCATCAAAGAGCGTATTGGCTAATGTCGATATTGTCTCCGACATTGATAATTTACGTGCTTGTGTTTTGCGCTGGCTTTCTGGCGCTGCAAGTTATGATTGGCGCGGGACGCCAAGCTGCCGTGCGTGTAAAGCTAGCCAATGACCGCATGCAACGCATGAAGTCGGAAAGCTCGCAAGCCATTGTGCTGTCCAAAATGAAACGCGCGCGCGGCCTTGACGGTGATGACCAAATCCAAGTCATGGTCGAATGGCTAGGACGGCTTGTCTTGCAATCGGGACTGCCGATTGGACAATACGGTATTTTTATTATTTTGGGCGGTACGGGCGCGTTGGGGCTACTCGTTTTGGGTGTTTTAAAAGCCAGCCTGATTTGGGCTATGGCCGGATTAGTCATCGGCTTGGTTGCGCCGATATTTGGCCTAAAAACACTGGTCAACCGCCGCCGTAACAAAGCGGTAGAGCAATTACCCGAAGCGTTAGACGTTATCATTCGGTCCTTACGCGCGGGTCATCCCGTGCCCGTTGCCATGGCCTTGGTCGCGCGCGAAATGCCAGATCCCATTGGGTCAGAATTTGGTATGGCCAGCGACGAGGTTGCCTTTGGCTCCACCGTATCATCGGCCATAGAGCGCCTATCAGACCGCGTTGGTCATGAGGATTTCGAGCTGTTTTCCGCCATGATCCGGTTGCAAGAACGTGCGGGCGGTAACTTGGCCGAACTACTCGGCTCTAACGCCAATACCATCCGCGACCGCCAACGCATGCGACTTAAAATTAAGGCTGCCTCTGCCGAAGGGCGTATGTCTGCCCTTATCCTCAACGCTGCACCAATATTGATGTTTTTGGGCGTGAATAAATTATCGCCAAGCTTTTACGGCGACGTGTCGGATAATCCGCTTTTGACTTATATATTCTGGGGTGTTGGCATTTGGATGCTCATAGGGAATTTGGTTATGCGTAAAATGATTAATTTCAAAATATAGGCGGCGCGCGTGAATACAGCTTCATTTTCAAATATATTTTCGATCATTATCGCAGGGGCTTTTCTGGTCATCTCACTGGCCTTAGTGGTCTTTGCGGTGATGAATGCCCTACGCCAAAATAAGCAGATTGAACGGCGGCTCAGCGGGGCCAACGGTAGCGATATATCAAACTTTGACCGTCCGAAAAATCGCGGAAAACTTCTCGCCCAACTCGGCGCGCATTTGACCCTGCCCGACGCGGCGGAAATTTCACGCCTTAGATTTCAGCTCTCCCAAGCGGGATATTATGATGTCGGCACGGTCAAAACCTTTATCGCGGCCCGCGTAATTTGTGTCTTTGCTCCGCAATTCCTTGTTATGGCTGCGTGGCCAATTTTATATGAAAACTTTGGCCTTAACGGGGCTGTTCTAACGGCTGTCATTTTAGCAGCCGTCGGCTTTGTGGGGCCGCTCTATTTTATCAAATTTAAACAACAAAAACGCACGGACCAATGCCGCAGAGGCTTTCCTGATTTGATGGATTTGCTTGTTGCCTGTATTGAAGCGGGGCTGGGACTAGATGCTGCTCTTGTGCGAGTTAGTGGAGAGATTGGCGGGCGCTATCCCGCACTGAAAATCAATCTCGAAATTATGAATTTAGAGCTTCGCAATGGGCGTCCCCGCCATGAGGCTATGACCGCCTTCGCCGAGCGCGTCAATCTTGAAGAAGCCAAAGCCCTTGCCGTTATGTTACGCCAAGCCGAAGAAATGGGCAGTTCAATGGGCACAGCGCTGCGTACGTTCTCTGAAGAAATGCGTGCCAAACGCATGTTAAAAGCCGAAGAGAAAGCCATGGCGCTATCGGCAAAATTGACTGTGCCGCTCCTTATTTTCATTTTCCCGACGATTATGGTGCTGCTACTTGTCCCGGCGGGTCTGCGCATGTCAGAGGCGTTTATATAGCATGTGGCGCGCAGTTGTCATCACAGCACTAATCGTGGCCGCACAACCCGCTTTTGCGAGTGATAATAAAGCACCTGTAAACGACGAAACGACGATTGCCGCAGACACAATTCGCGCCTTTGAAAGCAACTCCACCGATGTATTTTCCATTTTTCAAATCTTACTGGACGCCCGCGCGGCCTATGACGCCCAAGATTTTGCCCAAGCGCTTACCCATTACTCAATCATCGTCAAATATGACGACACGATAGAAGAGGCCGTTGTTGGGCTGACAAAATCCTATCTTGCTATGGGGCAAGCTGACGCCGCCAAAACGGTGTTGGACAAGACACCACTCGCCACGACAGAGGTGCAAATATTACGCGTTATGAGCGCCTCGATGGCAGCCCCGCATGAAAGTGCAAAAACCATCTTACAATCAGGGCTAGCGCAACATGACGATGCGCGACTTTGGAACTTATTGGGTAATAAGCACGCGGGTGAGCGCGCATGGGCAGAGGCCAGTTTTGCTTTTATGCGCGCCGAAAAAGCAGGGCAACGCCCCGGCTTGCTTTTAAATAATCTAGGACTTTTGGCCTTGCAAAAAGGGGAGCTTGAGCAGGCAGAAGCCTATTTATCCCGCGCCGTAGAACACGCACCGCAGACCCAAAAATTTGATAGTAACCGCCGCTTGGTCCTATTACTGAACGGGTCTTATATGGATGCATTGGATAATCTTGACCGTGACCGCGCGGCCAATTTAATTGCGGATGCCGCCGTCATTGCGTCCAGGCGCGGCGACGCAAAGCTTGCTGATTTTCTACGCAGAAGTGCGGCGCATTATAACCCGCTTTATAATCCCAAGCTGAAAAATTCGGTCGACTCCTAATATTCGCTCTATTGATTGACTGCGCGAAAAAACTCGCAAGCGTCGTTAATTCTCCAAATTTTGTTATCGATAGAGACTGCGTTTGCGCGGCTAGGCGTGAGCATTTTTCCTGTGCGGCAGACCGAATGGATTGCCGTTTATAGGGCGGCTTTGCGCCCCAATTAAAAGTCATAGGAAATACGATTTCTTACAGGCAAAGATTGAAACACACGCTCTCACGCCCTATATTAAATGCATACAAACAACAATTGGGGACCACAACATATGTCAAGTTTTGAAGCGCAGATTGAAAAATCCAGACAAGAATTGGCCGAAGGTCAAACTAAGATAGCCGAGTTATCCTCTAAAATTGATACGGCCCGCTCAAAGATGAAACAAGGCGTTGATATTACGCTAGATATTGAAAATGCGTCGCTTGCCGATGTTCACGCCCATTCGGATTTGATGAACGCTAATATTGCTGAATTAATCTTAGGACTTGATGACGTCACCGCTGGATTTTCCAAAGACTTTGACGCCATGCGCAATAAGACAGGGTGGGAGTCATTTGTTGGTGTGTTTTCTAAAAAACGCGCAGAAATGATGCGCCAAGAACGTATTCGTACAGCCACAATTGAGAAAAAGCTGCAAGATCTTATTGGGAAATCAAATGTGATTTCCAAAATGTTGACTGAGCAATTAAACGAGCTTAGCACGCACCGCGAACGTGTGCAGGCCAACCTTGCCGTGACCCTCACGGACCGCGAAGCAGCGGTCAATGAGCTGTCACAAATTAAAGCTGACTTGCTGGCGATGGATCCCAAAATCATTACGCTGGAGAATAAACTGTCCACCGTCACCGCCCCCGCCGAGCGCGCGAAACTTGAGAGCGAGCTTGCGGCTCTGAACAGTAATTATAACGAGCTTGCGCAGCAAGAACAGGTCAAATTGGCAGAGAGCCAAACGCTAGAGCGTTATATTGAAAAAGGTAAAACCTGGCTGGATAGTTTGCAAAACCAAGCCGCAACACAAATGGTGCTAATTAACAAGCTGGATACAGACACAAAGCAGCGTGTCATCCTTTATGACGCGCTTTCAAAATCACTCAAAACCGCGCAACAACAAGATGTCGCGCACCAGATTAATGAGATTGGTGTCGCCACAGATAAAGAAGCGCAAGTTGCCATGGCCGCCATTGGCGCGGCGACCAACACCCGTATGGCCGAGATGATGGAATCCCACGAAGATCACATTATTTTTGCGCGCAAAGTGGTTGAAGAAAAGGTCAAAGCCGACGAGCGCTTTGCACGGCGGTTTGAGAAGATTGTCGAAATGCATGATAAAAATGCCTATGGTAAAGACGATATATAGGCCGCTCAGTGGACCTAACCTTTGATCACAAAGTTCTGGATAGCGCCAAGGCGACGCGGCGCTATTTTGCAAAATTTGAACGCATCATTTTGCATTTATCCAATGTGGCAAAACTGTCGCGGAAAGAAAAACTCATCACAAGCGCCGAAGAGGCGATGCTGGGCGTTTATTTAACGCATTTATCAAATACCTTTACCGCCTTGTCGTTCAAACATTTAATGACCCACCATATGGGCGACACGCAAAGCGCAAGCTCTGTCACTGGCAGTTTCGCGATTGATAAAAATGAGAGCGGCTTTCCAGTTTTTGGTGAATTATTGCAAATGGCATCAGATGCCACCCAAGCCAAAAAACATCTGAAATCCTTACCCAGTCAAGAGCGGCTGAAAAAGGATATGATTACCCATATATTGTCAGAGCAATCCGCCCCAACCCAATTACAATATGCCTTGTCGCAACGCATCTATTATGAATATTTGCAGAATAAGGATTTGTTCCTAACCCAAAATCACCCCCAAATCACATGGGTCGGGAAGGATGCAAATCACCGCCGTCGACGTTTCCTTATCCATTGGGCGACCTATGACAGCCAAAGCAATCTACCTGTACTTTACCTTATGGAGCTTGACGATACGGCCCACCGCGCCCTGCCCCATGATGAACGCCGTTGGCCACGCGTGCAGAGCCATTTAATGGCACAAGCCGTATCAGGCCTAAAGCTACTGACGATTGCCCAAGGTTTTGACAAAGACTTCGATACGCTTCACCCGACACTGCTGCGCAGATTTCATTTGGGGCCGATGTATAGCCATACATTCACCCAGCAAAAAGGCCCCATCCGCGATGTCCTGGCCGAAGCCGACGGCGGGCCTGGTCTTGATTGGGCCGTTGCGTGGACCGTGGAGTCGCTCGTGTCAGAAAAAAGTACAAAAGAGAAAGTCGGTATATTTAAAACCGCAGAACGCCAAGTGTTTCACCTCAATAAAACTGATTTTGATATGGCTGATAGCGGGGCAACCGATATGCACCGTTCGCTTATTCTGCCCCATAATGCATTTCAAATTTTAGAAGAAAAACAATCACGGCATTTCCGGAACGTCCGCAAATATGTTGTGGGCCAAAACGCCAAAATACTCAGCTATAAATAGGACGCCCATGTCAAACACTTCTGACCTCATGCCCTTAAAAGAAGACCAGATACGCCAGAAATACGGTGTGGCGATTGATTTGTTGACAGGCTTTGATCACACGCCGCGCCTCGCCAAAAATAAAATAGACGGCTCGGCAAGCGGGGCACGCGAGGAACGCTCCCCT
Source organism: Fretibacter rubidus (assembly GCF_041429785.1). Classification (GTDB taxonomy): domain Bacteria; phylum Pseudomonadota; class Alphaproteobacteria; order Caulobacterales; family Maricaulaceae; genus Fretibacter; species Fretibacter rubidus. Next base: position 843,216 of record NZ_CP163423.1, on the reverse strand, counting down.
GGGGTCGGTACGCGCAGACGGTTTCGGTCCACCACCCCCGGCCTTGTAACGCAGTCCACAGCACGGCCAGAAGGCGTTCGCCTGATTGACCGTGTGCACGGTGCCGATGAGGATGCCAGTCTAGAGGACGCCCTCGTCAGCCCTATTCAGGCCAGCGTGTTGCAAGCGTTACGCCGCGCTTTGGCGACCTCTATGGTTGTTGTCGATCAATATTCGGATCAAACGGGTCTGACCGCGCTTTTAAAAGACAATCTGCAAGGCAGCCTTGCCGCCTCTCGCACCGCAGAATTCAATGCCTTATTGGCATCAAGCGCTGTTATCGCGCTGCATGTCTTTGCCAATATGGCGAGCTTTCTTCTCTCCAGTCATGCCTCTGATGCCTCAGGGCCCACAGTCGAGGTTGGCGAGGTTGAAGAAATACTGACCGATAATTCGCACATCGCTCTCACGGGCGCATTGTGGGAACTTGATCAAGACCTGGCCCTGTTTGCCGATGTTGAAGATAAATTAGTCCCCACGGTGCTCGCCTATCTGGAACAGCTCATGGAAAAGGTGGCCTTACGCGCAGCGAATATGCCACATTTGGAGGCCTTCACCAATGTCAATTACCGTGTCGAAGCCGATGACTTTGACATTAGCGGTTTTACGCCCGCATCACGGGCGCGCTCCACAAAACTGACCATGAGTTTTAAAAAACCACATGAGGTTGTCGGCAATCACATCGCAAAATACCAGGCCATGAAACTGGCAAAAATGCTCATGGCTTATGATTTTGAGCGTAAGTTAAACCCCTTTGCAGAGCTGGGCGGATTTATCTTTACCTTCATGGGCGACGGCGCACCGGGGACGGGTAAAACCACCTTAATTCAAATGATGGCGGGGTTGATAAATGATTATTGCAATCACGCGGGTTATCCCTTTCGCTATGAAAATCTATCGACAGATTCGATTGATAGCTACCAAGGTAAATCCGCGCAAAACGCCAAAGCCTTTATCAAAAATATCATTGACCCCAACGTCATCGGCTTTGGGACGATTGACGATATTGACCAACTGGCAGGGAAACGCGGCGACCGTCAATCCAGCGCCGGTCAACTTGAAATTACGGCCGTGTTGATGGAAAGTTTCGCAGGCGCAAATACCGTCGTGCGCGGCAATTGTACCTTTGGGATGTTTTCCAATTTCCCGGAAAATGTTGATGACGCCTTGCGCCAACGTGCTGCGGCACGGTTTTTGGTCGACGGTCCGCAAAGCCGTGATGACTATATTGATATCTTACACCTGTTGATGGGCAAGAACCACGACATCCCAGTTGGCGATCACACATTATTTGCAGCCCAAGAAATACAAAAGGCCGTCAGCGCCAGCTATGAAAGTTACGCCAAGCCAAAAGAAGAAGGCTTGTTAAAAGTCTATGAAGCCGTGTCAAAAAGTGAGGGTAAACTGAACACCATCGCGAAACTGGGTACTTACCTGAAAGGTATCCAAGAGGCCGATACACGCTTTACGGGACGAGCGATTAAAAACATCACTGACGCCGTGAAAGTCCGCGCCATGGATTTTGAACTGCCTGATGAATGGATGGAAAAACCCGATTTATTTCTGATGAAGGATTACGAGACCAAGAAAAAGATGATTGCCGATCTATCCCAACCCATCACCATCGACATGGTGACCCAAGAGATTAACCGCTATGCTGATTCAGAATTTCGCTATGCCGACAAATCCGACGCGGTCGCCATTGACACTATGGTGCGTGATTTTGGCCGCCAAGAAGAAGCAAAAAAGCGGTTTTTGGAGAGCAAGGCGTGAGCCAAGGCGCGAGATATAAAAGGCTAATGCCATGATGCGCCTCGTTAAAAACGGGTTGATGTTTGGCAACCTTCTGCCTGTGACAGCACCAGCTTTGATTGCGCGCTATAATCGTGCGCTTAATCATTTAATCGGCAGAGAGACGGCGCTGACCGAGTTTCATATTGATATTGCTGGCTATTCACCAGAGATTGGTTTGGAGTTTGAAGACGACCTATATCTTAATCCGCAAGGGTGTAACCGCCTGTTTATCTTGCTGACCACAGATCAGAAAACGGCACCGCTGCTAAACTCCCGCTTCTCCACGTCACGGGATATTTTGCGTCATTACATCGAGGAAAATGAGGAGCAATTGTTTGCCCTGACCGCGCGCGAAGCGGTGGCGGGCGAGTTGATGAATTCTGTCTTTGACATCAAAACGCCCGCAGATCTTTTGAATATCAATCAAGTCGATATTGAAGCTGACACCATCCAAGACCATGTCGCAGAAGCGAGTGTTTTGCAAACCCATATTGACCGTTTTTTAAATGAAGATGACGCTTGGTGGGATGATGTTCTGATTGCGGATATGATTGAACTGGCCAAACGCACAGGCGATATCCAACGCAACCCTGTGGGATTAAAAACGCAAAGCTATGCCCAAGGCAATTATTACACGGACCATATGGGTGGGGTTTATGTGTTTCGCGACACCAAAACGCCGACCATAATCGCCCGCCGCGACATAGAGGGACTGCGTGATTTACCGATTGAAAATATTCTAACGTTTGATGACCGCACAGCGATCGCAGATTTCTTGCGCGACGAAGGCTTGTCAGAATTAATTGTTCAATATGTCAATGATAGCAGCGCCGCGATCATTCGGCAAAAACTAGACTTTGTTGTTATCTCAACGGCCGCTGCGCTGGGCCATGATTTAAAGGGTGTGTCGCGCACAAATGTGCGGATGTTAGAACGGCGATATGCGGCCAATATGCCGCCTGAATATACGGGTTTAATGGAGGTTTACCGTTGGGCATCCAAAGGCGGGAAAGTGCCCGGTTTTCACGCGGAGCACCCTGCCTTTTTCTATGCGCTGCGGTCCAGTCGTCACGACAATATGGACCTTGTCAATATGTTGCTCACGGATTTATCGCGTCTGGATTTCCGGCAATTATTTATCTGTCATAAGCCGCTATTTTACGAGACCTTCCGCGGTTGGTCTGAACAGATGAAAGACTATGCGTGTCAGTTTTTAATGGACGAATATGCGGTAGATAAAGCAGCGGCGCGTGACGCTATATTTGGTGCAGAGCCCGCCATGGAGCCCATGATAGTTGATGACATCAAACCCAAACGCCCCATTGATACCAAAGAAGGCCCGTGGGGTGGTGTCCTTGTGCGCGACGGTAAATATGTTGTGAAAGGTCGCGGTAAGACCCTGCGCGATGAGTTGGATTGGGATAAAGATGATTATAAATCTAAAAAATCCGGCAAGAAAAAACGGCGCAAAAAATGATTATCTGGCTTCGCAATATCGTCCTTATCGTTTTTATCCTCAGCGCAATTTACGCTGTCTTGACAATCACTGGTCGGATGCGCGCAAAGAAACGTTTACAAGCCGAATATGCGATGTTGAAACCTAAAACTGACGAGACCACATTTGTAGCAAGCGGCCTGGTGAAATATGACAAGACGACCCAACCGAAATTGCTCTTGTTTATTTTTATCGTGCCCACAATCACAACCGCGCTTCTTATTTATCTCGCGCAGCACAGCTAGTAAGGTCGTCTTATGACATGGATTAAACGCATTTTACTTTTCGTATTTCTGGTCTGCACAGCCACATTATTGCATTATTATTTGCCGCAACGCGACATCGTCAAAATCGTTGATACAGATGTGAAGCGCATGGATATCAGCAAAGGCTCCCCGTTTTGGGATCGCCAAGACGTCGGCACAGATAAAAACACAACGCGCGATGTTCGCTTTATCTCCACCGTGCGCCCTAATGGAAAAACCAGCGTTTACCGTAATGAGGACACAGGCTGGTCATTTCCATTTTATCTTAAATTTGACAGTAGCGACCTCTCGGCCAAAGCCCAAGATATGGCGAGCGACAAAGATGTCTGGGTCGCGGTCACTCACTATGGCTGGCGCATTCGTTTATTTTCTATTTTTCCAAATGCAACGAAAATAAAACAAGTCGCAGGGCCAAACACCTTCTTGATACCGTGGTTTAATATTGCGTTTTTATCGCTTCTCGCGCTGCTATATTTCTTCATCTGGAGAACATTACGACGGTGGAAAGCCAAACGCATCGACCCCATTAGTGACAAGGTGGAGGGCGAATTTAAAGACGCCTCTGATGCGGTCAAAGACCGTTTTGATGATGCCGAGAAAAACATCACGGCAAAGCGCGGACGGTTAAAATCATTCATGCGCCGCTGGTTTGGATCGCCTTAAAGACAGTCATATCAAGACGGTATTGCCTTAGCGCCTCGCGTCCCAAAAGCCCAGTTTTGACGTGTTAGTGCGTCTGCATGCCGATAGATAGTCGCCTAGAAATTTTTCGACCCTGACCAGACCCCAGAAAGGGGAGAATTCTTCAGCAATACAAAAGGTTATGGCGGAGACGAAATCCGCCTAACTGATGTTTTTAAGCGTTTCTACTGTTTCCATTTATCCAATATAATCAGTGACTCATTAGCATTGTGGATTATCTGAGTTCATATTGGTTACCCCTTATAATGCCTCCCAAGCTTCAGGAAACACCCTCCACTTTAGTGAAGCAAGTCCAGACCGTAGTTCTTTGACTTCGGTTGTATTGACTTGAAGAGTGATGTCACCAGCCAAACGTTTCCTTCCGGCCCCCAGATAATTCTTTGACCATTTGTAATACTGGCGTTGGGAAATCCCTGCTTGCCCGCATAACTCTGCGATACTGTCTTCACCGCCTAGGCGGTGCAACACAAATGCGAATCTTCTCCTCAGTTGAATAACGCTTACGGGTCTTAAGTTTTATGTCTTCAACAACCCGTTCGTTCCATGCCTGCCTTGTCTTTCTCATTCTTCAATCCCTTAGGATGAAGATGAGCCGAAAGTCTTTCCTAGCCTAGACCCAAATCTGAGACATAGGCCCTGACGTCAAACACCCATTGAATTTGACATAGCAAAAAATGAGTGACTAAGGCGTTTACAATGCTATGGCCATTTAGGCCTGCCCCCTAAACGGAATTAAGCAAGATGGCTAAGCCTTCGGATACACTATCATGCACCATCAAAATATTACATAAAGACCGTATTATATTTATTTCTACGCAATAACTTCATGAGGAAGGCCTGCGTTTAGACTTTCAATAGCTGCATCAATAGCTTTTGGATCAGAGGTTCCGATGTAAAGCTCTTTTGAGCTTTCAGCCATGCGCTCAATCACGGGGCCGATTGTCGGAGTTTTGCGTTTGCAGGGACAGTCGCCCCAATCAATTTCGATATTGTCAGCTGTTACTGTGCCTCCCCAGTAGGTTTGAACAGGTAAATCGAAAAATGCGCCGCGACCTTGTTGCACCCCCTCGCGCGGTAAGACTTCTCCAGTGTCAATGTCGATTAAAAACGGAATAATCCACGGCGGAATGTGAAAACGCTCAAAATCACAGTGATCAAATCCTGTAATAAGTTCCGTCATGCCATAAGCATCTTTGTAAAGCGTGCCAGGTCCTGCGAAGCGCTTGACATCATCTAATAAATTTTCACTCGCCGGGTTATTTTTAAATCCGCCCACTGTATTGATGAAACTATCTTCCATCAGCATGTTTTCCATACCGCGCTGTAGCCCAGCGGTGGCAAAGTTGTGAATAATAATAGGCGTACCAAACAACATTATCCGTTTTTTGTATTTCAACATCGCTACAGTATCCAGAATGCGCTCTTGCAATAGCGGGACGTCTTTATAAACGGCCTCGGCTTCGGCCAAACGCATTTGAACATAGTCCGATGGCGCGGGGGCCTCTTGCACACCCTCAGATAGGAGCTTTTGGCAACGCATCACATAATGATGGTGATCAGAACTTAGCGCCATAGGCAAAAAGGGATAGAAATCACTTGGGTCTTCGGTAACAAGATTGCGTAAAAGATCAGCGCCGCGCAAAATTGATGTACGCCCAAAAGCTTGTGCTGGCCAGACAATCGCAAAAGGCCAATCCCCGAACGTAAATTGGCGACCCCAATTACGTTCTGTAAATTTCATCTGCGTGATCGTGTACTGCTGCTTAACCTCTTGCTTGCCACGCGGATAAAATGACAACCGCCCAGACGTACCAGAACTGTGGCAAATTTCCAAATTAGTCTGATCGTCAATGGCGTCCATCCAATCATCCATTGTCTCAAAGCCTATGTCCGCAACGGCTGATAGATCATTAGTCGTCAGCCGAGACAGCCATTTCGTTAGCGCGCGAAAATTTTTCTCTAAGACTAAATCTTCAGAATAGGCTTTATAAATATTATGCGGGAATAAGAGCGGGACAACATCCTCAAGCGCTCGAATCTCATCAATCCCTTGCACATGCGCCATAGCGCCCAGCGGAGTAATTTTATCCTTCAAGTCAGAAAACCGTCCCTGAAGTGCCGCAAGCTGTAAGGCCTCAACCTCCGCCCGAGGATGCTGATGCGCCTCCCAAGCGTCAAAACCAAAATACTCTGCCGGGTCGTCTGCGAATTGTGGGTTCATGGTTTTCTTTCATAATAAGGCTAAAATAAACTTCGAATGAGAACAAACAAACTATAGATTTATATAGGTTCATCAGCTCTGATTTTTTCTATCAAAGCTTTATGCGCTTTATCCATTGCGGCGTTCACATTACGAGTCATTTCAGGTTTGCCATAGCGATATTGAAGCTCTGTATCCGGCGAATAAACGGAATAAACAGAATAGTCTTTGCCATTATATTCCACTTTTAAATCAATAATTAAAGGTGAAATATTGTTTGTGAGTTCGGCAGGGTCAAACCACCCTGCTGTCATTTCATCGCGCGAACATTTGGGTTTTAAGGTGATGTCTTCGCCAAAAACACTTCCACCTAAATAATAATCAAATTGCCCCGAAGCGGCAAAACCGCCACTCGTTGCTTGATCCATCATATTTTCGGCTGAATTTAGATAAATGTTGTAGTATTTAACTTTAGGCTGTTGATTCACCTTCGCAATTACAGTTTTATCAAGATTCTCAACGCGCTCTGGCGCAACCTTATCTGTTCCCAGTTTAAAAACAAAATAGTCGCAGTTTTGAGGCCAAGTAGAAAGATTATGGGTTTTTTTACTTTTTAATTCCGTCGCTGCTATCTGGCTTTTAGTAAAACTTAAGGCATTACATCCTATTAAAAAGAAAATGGAAACTGATAAGCATAAAACTAGTGTATCTTTATGTAGAAAAAATCTCATGCCAGTTCCATTCAATAAAATTTATTCGTCTAGGGTAATTTCATCCACTTCGCGACAACGAGCATCAACAATTTTTTCTCCATCTGTTGCATAGAAACTAACGAATTTTTTTGACCTACCCTGCTCGACTTTATCAAAGCTAATAGTTTCCTGCATTTTTCCATTCTGAATAATAAACTTCATATCATCGGGGTTAAACGCCTCTAAGTGTAATAGAACAGCACCAGAAGAAAAGTCTCTCCGGCAGTATAGATTGTGCTCATCACGATAAAAGGTATCCGCTACTTTCCTCCAACTCTTAGCATCAATGACACTGCCTATCAGAGGAGACGGCGTATCTTTTGTGTCGACATTATATTTGTCAAATTGTTTTAAGAAAATCATTTGGTATGTATCAACATCTGCTTGGTCCTGCTTATTTGCAAATTCGTATGTTAAAAAATATAGACTTCCTACGCTATCTGTAAACAAATCGTCCTTTATGAGTTTATATGAGCCTAACTGAAAGTAATCATTATGATCCAAAGGTTCAGTCTTATATGATTCTGACCCATGATTATTTTGGCCGTATGCACTACTCAATATTTGCCAAAGGGCAAAGAAAATAAAAGCACTTACAAAGCCGAATAAAAAATATTTAAGTTTATACAACTAAACCTCGTAACAACGCTAATTTCCATTATACTCTAACTCATTTACGGTAGTATAAGACCTATGGTTAGCATATGGAGAAGTTGAAGATACTTGTGTCATGCTCGACATTAATACGTTATCTAACGCAGCTGCATTAGCATAATTTCCAGCCCATGTAGTATTCTGATCTAGCAAATCAAAGCTTCCATCTGGCTTAGCTATAACTACAAAGGTATGGTAGCCATCTGCAACACCTACGGCTGCCATTCCAGAGTCAAACCCTGCAATTAATGCACCTATGCTTTGGTCAAAAGCAGTAGCGTTAGCTCGCTCTGTCCAAACTGATCCGTCAGCCAAAACCCTAGTACTCGATGGAGAATGACCTCTATCAACTAAGTCTTTTGAAAATACATCATATGTTTCACTTTTGGAACCGAAACCAATTCTGCTGTCTCCATAAAACTCACGTAAAGAGTCCCTTAATGTAGTAACGCAATCGGTTGTCGGGTGTACTGATCTGTCATTATTGCCAAATGCATCACGCATTTCTTGATGTTGTTCAGCTTTTTCTCTTTGTAACCTTACTAGCTCTTGAAATTGTTGCCATTTAGCTTTTATTTGGTCGAAACCATATGTTTGATTATGCACCCAAACACTTTGTTTACTGACAAAATAGGTATGATCGTCTGATACAGAGAAGTTATAGACAGTCTTAAGACCTTCAACAGCGACAATGTTTGATATAGTTCCAAACTCACCCTCCATACTCACTGTTCTCTGTCCGACTTCCAATTCTCCAGCCGGAACCCAGCCTATCCCTTCAATGGCAAAGGGGTGTTCATGAGTTGTACGTATTGTAACTTCTTCACCTTGAGGATTTCTTACCCTCACGTCCAAAGTTTGTCTATTTTCATATTTAAACAGGTCTTCCACACGTTTTTTATGAATTATGTCAGATTTAAAGTCTTGATCTCGCGCGAAAACGATATCCCCAATTTTGATGTCGGCAATTGGTTTAAAACCGTCTATCGTTCTTACAAGTGTCCCTGCAACGAAACATGCGCCTTCATGTTTATACCCTATGGATTCTAAATCGGCTTTCATGCTGGCAAGTTCCTGCGCTTTAAGCCCCTCGCCAATTTTACCCGCAATAGAGTTTCCTATCGCACTACCAACAACGTTAGGAATTGCCGCAAGAATATTATCTCCAAAATTGGATCCATCAACTAAACTTCGCGCAGCCGAACTTGCTATTGCACTTGCCGCGCCTGAAGCCAATTTACCTGCGATGCCACCACCAACAGCATCACTGATAGCGCCCCCAAACTGCGCGCCAAAACCAGCACCTACGCCAGCCGCAGCTACAGCAGCCCAGCTAAAGCTCTCTTGTAGTCCTGTAGCGACACCAATGCCTTGGCTAATAGCGCTACCTGCTACTGCACGTGCTGCGGCACCAGTTACGCCTGAACCAAACGCACCACTGAGGCCTGCTGTTGCACCGCCGCCGATGGCCGCTAGAGCAACATTTTTCCAGCTAAATTTCTCTTGTATGCCTGTTGCCACGCCAACGATTTGTGAAGCAATAGACCCAGCGGCTGCAGCGCCCGCACCAACAGCAATCGCTGTTAGACCTCCGCCAACTGCAGCGGAGGCTGTACCACCTAGCACGGCACCTATTCCCGCCCCTAAACTACCTGCTGCTGCTGAGCCTACTGGGGCCAATGCTGCTACAGCCGCACCTGCGGTAACGACGGTCACGACAACCGCCACGACGACGAGTAGTATCGCGCCTAGGACGCCGCATTTCTTGCCTTTGGCGGCGTTTTGCGGTTGGGGTGTTGTGGGGTTTAGGTCGCCTTGGACGTCGCCGGGGGCATAGGGTTTGAACGTTGACGCATTATGCGTTGATTTCACCACGCCGGACGGCAGGTTGAGGGACTGCCCTTCGATGAGGGCCGCGCTGCCTGTCATGCCATTTGCAGAGGCGATTTTATACCACAGACTGCTATCGCCATAGATATTAGCCGCAATGCTTTGCAGCGTATCGCCGCTGCGCACGGTATAGCTGCCCGACGTGCTGCCTTGGCTATAGCTATTGATCGCTTTATAGGCGCTCTCAAAGTCAGCGTGATTGGACCCGGTTGTGCGGCCATGCTTAAACGCGCCCGCATTGGTGCCCGTTGTGGGGGTTGTTGTACGGTCCGTTATCGACTGGCTATAGCTTGTGTTGAACGTGCCGTTATTACCGACATAGCCCATTTCTGTGCCGCCGTAGCGGTACCAGATTTCATGCGGATCGCCGCCGGCTTTATTATCGCTTTCATCACGGCGGATGGTTTGACCCTGATTATCATTAGTGAAGGTGACCGTGCGCGCACGCCCGTCGCTAATGCGCGCCGAGACCAGAACACCGCTTTTGGAGTAGCTATAGCTGGTTGAGCTAAGCGTGTTGCTGGATGAAGCTGTATTCGCGTCATAACTTGTGCTACTTTGCACAGCGCCGTTATAATAGGCATAACTATTGGTCGTACTTGAGGTCACCTGATAGCTATTATTTTTATAATTGGCCGAGGTTATGGTAGTGGCCGCCCCTAAAGCATAGCTTGCCGTCCCCGACACGCCGTAGCCATATGTATTAACCGTTTTATAGGTACCATCCGTACGTTTTGTGATTGTAGTGTCGTTTGTAATTTGGCTCTTATTATTATAAGTTTTCTGGCTATCGAAGGCGACCGTTGAGCCGTTCGCCTCATAATCAAGCTGGCGTGTCTGGCGGCCCATGGCGTCATAGCTCATAGATGAGCGCAACGTACCGCCCGCGCCCGGCGTGCCCGTTGTAGATGATGTCGTGCGAACCTGCGTGACCTGCCCACCCGTATTATAGGTGTAATTTTCACGGTGGGTGGTTGTTGTCGTGGTCGCCGTACCGCCCTTTGGGAAGGTGTATGTTGTGGTATCTTTGAGCGTATAAGCGCGTTGCCCCGCTGCATCGTAAGCGATGTCAACACCGTTTGCGCCGCGCACAATGGACGTCCCAAGCAAAGCGCCATCCGCCGTGGTCATGCGGTTCATATTATCGAACTTATACCACATGTCTTTGGTCGTTGGCGTGGTCGAGGCCACGCCCTGCCCGTCAAGCGTACGATGCACCGATAGCGTGCGCCGGATATTGCCCTGCGCGTCATACTCAAACACTTTGGACGCAGCCGGGGTTTTGGCCGTATAGCCAGATTGCGCAGCTGTCCCAAGCTCTTCCCAGCTCTTAATCCGGCCTAAAGCGTCATAAGTCGCTTTAGCGTTTTTAAGCGTCGCATTGACCGTATTAGTATAGGTTGTTGGCGGTTCCCACTCGCCGTAATAATCCCCGTAATAGTTACCATAATAACCTGAGGTATAAGTAATCGTCGTGGATTCAGTGAGTTTTTCAGTGGTAAGATTACCAGTCTTGTTATAACCATAATGTGTGCTGCGCGAGAAGCTACTCGCATTCCATGTCCCATAATTATAATTTGTTCCGCTCACAGTCAGCGTCTCAAGCTTGCCTGTGTTTAAATAAACATAATTTTGCGTATCCGCACCCGCGCCTGAGACCTGTGCTAAGCGTCCGCCCTTATCATAGGTATAATTAACCTGACGGTTCTCCAGATCATGGCTTTGAATGGCCTTGTTAAAGACATCCTTATAGACCTTGCTTTGCTTACCATTTGCAATCGTTGTCGTCTGGAGCCAACCGCCATTGCCTGCCAAAACGCCCGTCCCGCTAAAGCTATAGCTGGTCGCGGTGATATCGCCCCCGATGGCGCGCTGGACAACAATGCGGCCCTGCGCGTCATAATCAGTGGACGCAAAATCAGGCCCACCAGGTATCGTCGTGCCTGTAATTTTATCAAAATAAGAGTTTGTGACCGCAACATTATTCCACTGCTTATATTGCTGCCCAAGCCCGTCATAAGAGAAGTAATCAATCAGGCCGCTAGCGTGATTAATTTGGGTCAGATTGCCCATCTTATCGAAGGTGTTTGTTGTAACCCGGCCAAGCTGATCGGTAATCTTTCGGGCGTTGCCTTGGATATCATAGCCCGTTGTGACCGTGCTGCCATCAGCAGCCGTCGTTTTTGTAATCAAGGCTTGAGTGCCATTATACCCCGTACCCGCCAGCAAGGTTTGCTTGGTCAGATTGCCATTGGCATCTTTACTGGCCACCAGACGTCCAGAGATATCATAATAGTAATATTCCGTGGGGCGGACATTGGATTTAACGCCGTTCTCGCCCGTGATTGACACGGTTGGGCTCTGGACCTTTGTGCGACGGCCCATTGTATTATAGGTGTAATTAATCGTTTTATTATTGGCATCAGTCTCAGAAATCACCTCACCAAAAGCATTATAACCGCGCTTAGTTACAAAATCAGCGCGCAGTTTTGTACCCGCCGCATTATGATGCTCGCGCTCCGGCTCACGCACCTCAATCGCTAAGTTACGCGCATCATATTTAGTAATGACCGCAGCCATATCGGATTCATAATCCGTGTTAATCCTATTGGCATTGGCACCATTAGACGACACACCCCAAACGGCCAGAACCTGCGCAATCGTCTTATTATCAATATTGCGTCCGTTAGACGTCATAACCAGGCTTTGGTTACCGTTATTATCATACATGAAGTATTTATAAGCGCCGTCACCCGAGTTGGTACGCCATAAGCGCCCAGCGTTATCATAAGCCATTTTCTCAGCGTATTTGCCGTTAATCCCGCGCTCTGATACATCACCAAAGGCGTTATATCTGGTGTTCACCGTATCCAATGCCGCCCCCCCGCGGCTCCATGTAGAGCCCGATTTGACCACAGCGCCCTGCGCCGTTACCCGGCCCTCTTTATCAAAGTCATACCCAATGCCTTCAATCTGCGTCGCCCCATTGGTCACCCGCGCATATTCTTCGCGCACCATCTGACCCTTGGCATCATAGCGGTACGTCCGCACAAAACCGTTACCATCCGTCACAGAGGTCAGGCGCCCACCCTTGGCATAAACATAATGAGAATCAGAGGCGACCGTTCCTGTGGTGCCATATTTATAAACACGCGAGACATCATTTAGGCCGTTATAGAGATACTGCACCTTGGAACGCACGCTCCCGTTCAGGTGATCTGTAAAGGCGCTGCGCGTCTCGTAATTCATGCGCCCCTGATTATCATAGGCATAGTCAATATATTCGCCCGTCGCTTCCGTCTTGCGCGTGACTTGACCAAGCGCATTATAGGTATAGCTGATGTTAGAATGCACCGTGGTCTCGCCCGTGCTGCCGTTAAAGACTTTCACATGATAGCGTGTCTCGCCTGTACGACGACCGTTAAGGTCATAAAAGAAATCAGTAATGCGGTTATCCGCCCCACCCGTGCCGTCATGTTTCAATTCACGCGTGACATTGCCATCCGCATTATACGTCCAGTCAACAACATAGCCGCCCGCATCCACCTGACGGGTCTTGCGACCAAGCGCATCATAAGTGCTAACCGTTTGCCCACCATTCGGATCAATAACCTTCGTTACATTGCCATTGGCGTCATACTGATATTGCGTGCGCAAATCATTAGTCGCCGCCGTAATCGACAGGCTAGTCCCGAACTTAGCCGTCTGCACATCATGCACATAGCTGTCCGTCATACGGTTGAGTTTATCATAAACAAAGGTTGTACGGCGGTAGGCGCCTGAACCCGCTGGCGGCGTGCCCAAAGCATTGGTCGGCAAGCTCACCTTTGTGCCGTAAACCCGCGTTTCCATAAGGTTGCTATTGGCGTCGTAAAAATTACGCACCAGCGTGCCCTCAGGGCTAATCTGATGCGTGACGCGGTCCATACTGTCGTAGTAATAAAGCGTGCGCGCCCCGTTCGCGTCTTTGCTCTCAATCAGATTGCCGCGCCGATCATAGGTAAAATACTCAGTCGGCGTAACTGTCGATGCGCTGCTATCAGCCCCTGATGTATAGATGCTAACCGCGTCGCCTTTTTTCTGGATGAGTTGATCGGCATTATCATAAACATAAGTCGTGGTTCGAGCTTCTGTACGCCCAAAAGCCTCAATGGCCTTTGTCTGATTACCACGGCTGTCATACTCATATTTATTGATAATCTCAGATGCTACCAAACCGCCCGTACTGTTGTAGACATTCGCGATAACCCGGCTCTGGGTCATCTGGCCGCGCTTGTCATAAGTATTATGGGTATAGCCGCCGAGCTTATTGCGGACAGAGGCCCGCTGTCCAAAAGCTGTATAGCTATAGGCCTCATATTTACCAAGCGCATCTGTAACGCGGGTCACCTGCCCTAGCTTATCATAGGCAAAGGTCGTCGTCGCCCCATTGCGCTTAACAGTTCTCTGCTCGCCAAAGGCCGTATAGGTAAAGTCTGTATGATAGCCCAAAGCATCCGTGGTGCGCGTGAGCTCCCCCGCACGGTTATAGCTATTCGTCGTCGTATTACCATTCGGATCCGTGGACGTTTTAACCTGACCAAAACCGTTATAAGTGAACGAACTCACCCCACCTTCTGCATTGGTCTGCGTGAGGACATTGCCGCGCTTATCATGGGTGAAGTTTGTGGTTTGATTAGCAGTCGCATAAGCATGCACATTGCGCGTATCAACGACCTGAGTTAGATTACCCAGACCATCATAGGCGTAATTTGTCTGATTACGAGAGCCCGATGTTCCTACATTATATTCAAACTTGTGCTTAAGTCGCCCCGCAGCATCATTGACAAAAAGAACGCGGCTCTCATCCCGGCCCTGGCCATAGGCCCTTATATCCCACGCAACCTCACCATTGGCATAGTAGCCCTTATAATTTCTCGTCCCATTGGCGTCGTAAACAGATGACAAACGCCCCTGATGGTCATAGCTGTATTTTGTATCAACCCAGCCGCCCTTATTGGTGCTGTTTATCGTTGATGTACTCCAGCTATCGGTCGGGGTCACTTTACCCGTCCAGCGGATCTCGCGCGTCATGCGCCCCGCCGCATCATAGTCAAAACGCTTCACATAGCCTTCTGCATCAACACTAAAGCGTAGCACATTGCCAGCCGTATAGTAATTGCGGCTAATGCGGGCATTAGCCGCATTCCCCGCCGCCCAGCTGTTCATTTGCCCCTCAGTCGGTACACTTGAGGTCGTGCGCGTGTTCGCATATTGTGTGGTCTTCGTCACATTACCGCGATTATCGTAATTAAACCGAGTCACGGAACCCGTGCTGTCAATACTATAAACCATTTGGTTTTTAGTATTATAGACCGCGTAACCTGAACGATTAGAACTCGCCGAACCCAAAGCCGCCACGGCGGCCTTAACAGTCGTGTATTTATAATTCGATTGCGTAGAAAGACCCTGAGCATAGTTGATAGTTTGACGCACCAAACCAATAGCGGCACTGCTGCTACCGTAGACATACTCCGTAACCCGCCCTAGAGGATTAATTTGGAAGCGCAAATTTCCTTGGCCGTCATAGACATAACGCGTCAAAAGATCTGTTGCGGTGCTTTTGGAAATTGCACCATGCGCGGCATTAAATGTGCCCGTGCGATAAGCCGTAGGAACGGCATTCACATAGCTATCTTCTTGGATTTTACGCCCTGCCTTGTCATAGGTAATGCGCGTAAGGTAACCATCGCCATTGAGCGTACCTACAACCCGCCCGTCGCGGTCATAAAACGTACGATCAACCGCATCTTTAGCGTTGGCCGATGGCAAATAAGCACTCGCCGATGTGCCCGAGTGCAAATTCGTAAGCTGCGCCGCGCTGAGCTTGTTAAAATAGCCTTTGGTCTGAACAAGACGACCCGCATGATCATAGCTATAGGTCGTGACAGAGCCGTCGCCCATCACCGTGCGCGTGACCTGCCCTTTATTATCATAAGCTGTCCACTGCCAGATATCGTAACTATGGTGATTGGTCGCTTGATTGATATCGCGCCGCACGTCTTTGGCTTGCAGCGTATTATTTGGATTATCCAACGTAGCCAGCATAGCGGTACGCGCAGCTGTGGCCTTGTAATTTGTATAACGCGCAGCCGCAATCTGGCGGCCATTTTTGTCATAACGGAACTCTTGAACAAACCCTGCATGATCAACAATCGCTGTGTTATTGCCTGCCTCGTCATATATAAAATAGGTCTTAAGCCCAGTCTCATCCGTGCTCACCCGAAGCCGGCCATCCTTGTCATATTTATGGGTGGATGTCCCCGTCACATCAAAAGAACCGCTACTGGTCGTGCTAATAAGGTTGCCAGCTTTGTTATATGTCGAGGTCGTGACAGCCCCGCCAGCCGTCGTCACAATCGTCTTGGTCGCCGCATCATTAAACACAATGCTGGTCGTGCCGCCGTTAACGTCGCGCGACGTTACCATGCGGCCAAGGCCATCATAGGTATAGATAGACCCAATATCGTGTGTTGACTTGCTCGTTAAAAGACGCCCGCCGCTATCATAAGTATAGCGTAAGTCCGCATAACCTTCCGCCGTTGTTGCCCCGCCGCTAGCATTCGTATCACCATAATTAATTGTGCGCGTGCGATTGCCTTTGGCATCGTAGAGGTGACGCGTTAATTGCAACTCATTACGGTCGCGCCCGTTCCGCCACGCATCCATTTGCGACAATGTCGGTATCGCCGAACTTGTACTATAGCCGTTCTCTGGATATTGAATCTCGTAAGTGAGATTACCCGCCGAGTCATAGCGGTATTCCGTGACAGAGCCCTGCGCGCTGATGCTATAGCGAAGATGCCCCTCCCCGTCATAAACGAAGCGGTCATAACCCCAAACATTTGACGCGGTTGCGTCAGAACGTTCTGATTGCACCCGCGTCAGATTGTTGTTCGCATCATAGATGTTATTTGTATGACGTCCGGCTTGGTCAATAACCTTGGTGACATTACCCCGTGCATCATATTGGTAAGTTGTGGTTTTGCCCTGCGCGTCCTTAACTGACGTCACATTACCTGAACTGTCATATGTAAAGTAATTAGAGTGATCAATGCCATTGGCAGGGGCATAAATGCGCGAACGCGTTAGCTGTTCATTCGCGTCATGGTACAAAATCGCGCGCGTGCCCGAGGGATCGTAAATATTTGTATAAGCATTATTGCTCGCATATGTCAGCCGCGTCTGCCGATCCGGCTCGCCATTCCCTGGCTTTTGCGTGATGTGCGTAATACGCCCTGAACTATCATAGGCAAAATCAACGCGCGAACCATCCGTTTGCGTAACGCTCGCGATACGCTTAGTCGACCCATGATAGCTATAATTGGTCGCGTAAATCTTGCCATCAGAGACAGAGCTATTCTCAGGCGTAAGGTCCGTTGTAACCTTAATCAGCCGGTTAGAGCTATCATACGCATAACGCGTGCGCGTATGCGTTTTGACGGACCCGCCATTAGCATAGGTCTCAATCGAGGTGATGTTATTTCCAGACCACGTATATTTAAGATAGCCGCCATCCGCCGTTGTTACTTTTGACAACTTTGAACCAGAATATGTGAATGTGACCTTGTTATTGTCACGGTCATAGGCCTCACGGATATAAGTCCCCGTGCCAAAATAAACCTCACGCGCGCCGCTATTGCCGTCTGTCCATGTCCATTTTGATGATGCATAGGTGATTTTATCATGCGCCCCCGCCCCGTCCGTCGCCCAATAAGCCGCAACGCCAGATATGGTCTTGTAAGTATAGGTCACCTCAGAACCATCCGCAGAAATGCGGTTGATTGTGCTACCCGCCGCATTAATCGACCCTGAATGGCTGCGGACCCGGCGATCTGTACTCTGACGCCAATGATCGCCGTTTTCATCCAGCGCGCCTAGAGAGTTATAGGTTCGGCTGATGCCAACATCGCGACCCTTACCAACTAAAAAGTCGTCTTGGCGGTTAATCAATAGGTTGCCTGTCGCGGCATTTACAGAAATAACGTCGCCGCCGCGCCCCTGCACGCCGCCGCCCAAGAGGCCCGCCGTGCCTATCTGCGCGGCAGAACTCCGCTCAAACCCAGCGCCCAGACCTGTAAATACTGCAACCATGATAAACTCGTGATAAAATTACTCTCACTTCCCTAATCAGGAACAAAACAAAAAAGTTTAGAAAAAAATCACTTTTTATTAAGCCATCAGTCAAAAACACTTTTTTAATCTTAAATGTAAAGAGACGTTATAAAGTGTTTAGCTATGTCATCTTGCCACTCATTTGAGAAATTAAGCGGGCACTATTTTATGACGAGTGCTACAGTATCGACAGATATTACCAGCGCCAATGCTCTAAGATGTAAGCCTATCAGCTTATGGCGCGCATGATTGAAGCAATAGAAACTGATTGCCCTAAAGTTATTTAAAGGGACACAATGCATGATGACAAACAGAGTTAATATTGTTGACTAGGCACGTTTGAGATAACTAAACCAATTAAACGCCCTAAAAAAGTTCACAAACCTTTTAGATGGCAAGTTTACAGCGCTTTCGATTTGGGTAGGACACCGGGTCCAATATTTCCTACTGATAGTAGAAAAACATACGGGCGTGTGGTTGCTGTCTCTCATAAAATAGGTTTAGGAGCGGTGAGTTTAATTGAGAATTCCAAAGTTGCGACTTCCGCAAACCTTCGCGACAATGACGTAAGAGTTGCAGTAACAGAAGGCGAAATTGGGTGGGAGTATCTTCGAGATAATTATCCGACAAAATATAAGTCTGTTGAAGCGCTAGTAAGTAAGTCTCATGATATAACAGATACTATGGGGGCGGTCTTACAGAAGAGAGCGGATGTCGCTATTGCAGATTCAATTTCATGTTATCGGTTTTTAAAAGAGCATGATCCAGAAGGACTCAAACTTCATAACCCATTTCTTAACGAGCCGTTGGGAGCTTTCGATTGCGGGTTCATGGTTCCCAAAAGAGAGAAGGTTTTCGCGGCGTGGTTAGAATCTGAATTATTGGAAATACGATTCGATGAGTCATTTCTTGAGTCTGAAGCGAAAGATTTACGTGGCTGGTCAAATCTAGTCTATAGACAAGCCCCAGAGGGAGTAAAACTACCTAAGCTGGGATAATTTAAATGCACCTTTTTAGACCATCTTACCTATTTCTCCCATTATATTCTCCAAACACATTAGCGAGCGCCCCCTCTGGCTCTCGCCAGTGGGAAGCGCGAGCGTATGCAGGCGCCAAGCGGCCCTTGGGCGAAGGCTCAAAGGCTGCGCAGGCCCGCAGCCCGTCGCCGCTTAGAGCGCGGGCCGAGTCAGCCCCGGCTGTAGGTCGGGATGAGCGGCGCGTGATCGGCCTTGTGGCTTTCTTCGAAAGTCACTGGGAAAGCGTGTGGCGGGATGCGGAATTGTCCGTGCGAAGCCGGACGCCTGAAATAAACCCGCGACAGCGGCGCGCGTCAGGGATGGCCGCCGAATGGCCAAGACCGCAAAGCGGGCTTGGTTCACAAGAGCCCGGCCCGAAGCGCTAGCGGAGGGGACGCCCTAAGTCGCAACTCTATAATTATTATGGAATATGCCTGCTAAATAGCTAAACTAAACCCATGCTATCGATCCCGCCTTATATTCTCGCAATAGGAGCCTTCATTGCCTGGATAGGACTGATGCTTACGTGGACGCCCATATCTATGAAATCTCAGAACGGCGCAGAGTAAAGGCTCTGGCCCAAGGCGAGACAGCCCCAGATATTAAAGGCGTCTCTAACTATGAGCGCGCTGAGCTGAGAGAAAGCGCTCACAGAGCTATGCAAGTCACGCCGAGCGAGACATGGATTGGCAGAGGTTTATTCTTCGGCGTACCCGCGATCATTCTCACAGTGTTTCTCGCAAACTCACCGTTTTAATTTTGGCCTTTGGCGCACCAATTCGGCTTAGGTGATTGAGCGCGCCCCTTTATGTGAGGCCATTGCCTTAAATGTCCGGCCATGACACCCGCTTTAGCGACATTTAAGCCATCAGCATCAAGGTCCACCACTAGACGGCCACTGAGAGACCCTCGCATTACGACGGCACTTATTGGCGCGCGGACGGTCGATCAATTGGCGGGTTCATTAAAGAACTTGAACAACCTTTCATTCACGCCTGAGGAATTAAAGCAAATCGATGAGCTTAAGCTAGAAGGCGATATCAATATTTGGAGCAGTTCATCCGATATATAGATGCCGGTCTTTGTACAATTTGGCCGGGGAATTCTTCGCAAACTCAATTGAGAATGGTCAAAGGAATTGAAAGACTTCGTAAAGGGGGCTTGGGGTAAGTCGACTTGAAAGACGCCCTAACTTAGAATTTGCTCACACACCCAAGCGGTTCGCGTAGCGCTCTCCCCTGTAGAGCTATAGCTCGAACGGCCAGACAAATGATCAATCATGCTCTCCACATGATATTTCTGCACATGTTTAGGGTGGTCTATATCAACAGATAAAATTTCGCTCATAGTTTCGCATCGTGGGCTTGTGTCATCAAAGATTGAAAAGACGATTTTTCCCTGATCCCCTATTATGACAACTTGATCAGAAGTTGTATAGGCGGAGAAATTCCAAAACCCAGTTCCCGTAATATCACTCTTGTGCCGCCAACTTGCGCAAACAGAATCCGGTACATCATAAATGCCTTGTTGATTAACCGACGTTCCATGAGCCAGCGTAATCTCTCCAAAGAAAAAATCGAAAATATCTAGCCCATGACAGGCTAGATCATCAAAATATCCGCCGGGAGCATGAATGGGGTCTTTCCGCCAAGCATAGTCTTGGTCAATATCTTCAGCTTTTGGTTGTTGCATCAAGCCCCAGTGAATGTGACGTACTTTGCCTATTCTTCCCTCTGATAACCATGATTGAATAGCCAGAAACCGCGGTAGTGAGCGTCTGTAATAGGCCACAAAAAGAGGAGTGCCGGCTGCTTGGAAGGCTTCGTGAATTTTTACAGCTTCGGAATAACTGTTAGCGATTGGCTTTTCGATACAGCACGGTTTTTTTGCACGTGCCACTTCAAGTGCTATTTCAGGATGTGAAGATGGCGGAGTAGCAATATAGACCGCGTCAATGTCAGGAGAGGCTATCAATTCCGAGACAGACTCAAAGACGCATGACACTTTGTGCCGTTTCGCGTAATCTATAGCAGATGACTCTGTCCTAGAAACGACGCCATATAGCCTCGACACTCCGGTTATGTTAAATGCGGGACCGCTTTTTACTTCGGTGACATCGCCGCACCCAATCATACCCCAACTGATCATAAATCGATCCTCGCACATTTAAAATTATAATGCTTTGCTAAAGCATGAGTTATCACGCCAAAACTGTGCCTCGCCTCACACTTTAGTTACGAAGGTTATCATTTAAAATGCCTCCATGCGAGATTTATAAATCTGTCGAACTACGGCCAGTTTTGAAATTTTTGCGCAGTGCAAATAACAGGTTTGTGGGACCAGTCAGCTGATTGAATTTGATTAAAAATGATTGTATATGAGTTATTAAGGGGGCATAATGCTTAAAAAGGTTTAGGGGAGATCGAATAGTGTTCCGAGGAATTGCTGTTTTTCTAATGCTTGTATGCCTTATGGCCTGTACGCAAGGACGTGACTCCGACCTTTATTCGAACCCGGATGTTGAGAGATCCGCGCCGCACCGACTTCTTGTTGAAGGTGCCCACCGCCCTTTAGGTGTTGGCCGGGATATCCCGCGTCTTTCTTGGCGCAGCGCTGTGGACCGTCAAATTGCTTACGAAATTGAAGTCGCGTCATCTGCTAAAAAATTGCTCAATGATAGCGCTGATCTTTGGAAGAGCGGCCGCACTGTTGACGGGCGTTCCGTCGCTGTGCCCTATGGCGGAAAGATACTTAAGTCAGCCCAGAATGCTTTCTGGCGAGTGAGAGTTTGGCAAGAGGGGGAGGCGCGCCCTGGCGATTGGAGCGAAACCGGATTTTGGCAAATGGGATTGTTAAATCAATCAGATTGGAAAGCCTCGTGGATTACGAGCCCAATCTTTCCTCCTGCCCCCTCGACACCGGGGCTTGAAACTTGGCTAAAAGCAACGGCAGCTGATCCTCAATTTAACGACGTTGAGAAAGTCGCAGATACTGTAAAACGCCTTCGGGATGTCCGGCCTGCAACCTATTTTCGAAAAGAATTCACAGTGGAAAAGCCGATAAAATCGGCCCGCCTTTATTCAACATCCGCTGGTTATTCCGAATTTTATCTAAACGGAGAGAAGATAGGCGACCGGATTTTAAATCCGGCGCAAACGGATTTCGACAAGCGCATTTATTATGATGTGGACGACCTGACTGAATTACTATCAGTGGGTAAAAATGTTTTGGGCATACATCTTGGCAATGGCTTTTATAGTGAGCGTACCGCCTTTGGTTTGAAAAAACTTTTCTATGGCGAGCCTGCCGCAATTTCCCAGCTTGAAATTCACTACATGGATGGTTCGCATCAGACTGTCGTCAGCGACGGAAGATGGGACTCGCGCCCCTCGCCAGTTTTAAAGAACGGGGTTTATTCGGGTGAAGTCTTTGACGCGCGGAGACAGATTACGGGTTGGGCCAATACAGATGTGCAGAATGAAAAGGGGTGGCGCAAAGCCAAACTGTTGGATAGCGCTCCAACCGCGGAATTAGTGGCTGCTGAAATGCCGCCAGTGCGCCGCGTCAGAGCGGTGAAACCGAAAGCGCTTCTAAACCCGAAAGAAGGCGTTTGGACCATTGATTTTAGTCAAAACTTTACCGGGCTGCCGACAATTGATGTTTCTAAACTTAAATTAAAAGAAGGCCAAACAGTCATATTCCGATATGCGGAATGGGCAGACGAAAACGGACTTGTCAGCATGAAGTCAGGCGGCGCCGCTCCGCGAACGAAACAAGTCGATGCTTATGTGTCTGATGGAAAGGACGCAGAGCCATGGTCCCCGACATTCACCTGGCATGGCTTTCGCTATATGGAAGTGAGCGGGATTGATAATCCCCCTCCGATTGATGCTTTCACGGCTCATCTAACCCGTACTGATATAAAACCCATTGGCGAATTCGTCTCATCTGATCCCTTGCTTAACCGAGCGCATCAAACAGCTTTATGGACATTTGAAAGCAATATGGTGTCCGTCCTGTCTGATTGTCCGATACGGGAACGCAATGGCTGGACCGGTGATGCCCATGCCGTCGTTGGCATGGCGAGCTATAATTTTGCAGTAACGCCTTTTCTTGATAAATTTCTTGGAGACTTCCGAACCACAGATCAGATTGCGCCTACGATTGTTCCAGGGCGCAGGACACGGTCCGGCATGGTGGATTGGGCAGCGGCAGAAGTCTTTTTGACGTGGGAACACTATCTGCACAGCGGAGACATTTCCGTTATTGAGATACAATATGAGAGTTTATTTGAATATGTGGCTTATGTTGAGAGTATAGCGGATGGTGATCTGATTACGAATACCAGCCACTTCTATGGTGATTGGTGTGATACCTTGCCTGAAGTTGGTATGGCCCGACCCCTTGGCCGCTGTATGTCCTACAGTACTGCGGGTAAGTTGACCGCCACAGCCTTGATTGTGCGAGTCTTTGACCAAATGTCAGATATGGCGGACCTGCTGAATAAACCCGAGGATGCCCGCCAATTCAGGTCAAGACATGATGCAATGCGCGCGGCATTCCACACGGCTTTTTATAAGAATGATACGCTTGGCTATGGGAGCCAGACAGCAAATGCTATGGCGCTGCAATTCGGAATAGCGCCGCCGGAAAAATCAAAAGACGTGTCGTTAGCTATCGCAAATGATGTG
Source organism: Fretibacter rubidus (assembly GCF_041429785.1). Taxonomy (GTDB): domain Bacteria; phylum Pseudomonadota; class Alphaproteobacteria; order Caulobacterales; family Maricaulaceae; genus Fretibacter; species Fretibacter rubidus. The sequence goes on along the minus strand of NZ_CP163423.1, from coordinate 819,563 downwards.
ACAGATAACTGGGGTGGTCGGTCCTCTGTCGGGGCCTTAGGGCAGTCATGGCTTTACCCGGCATTAAGCGATTATGGTCATGCGGATAAAGCTTTCGGCATATTTCAAGCCCAAGGCCCCGGAAGTTTCACTTATTTGTTTGATGAGCTCAGCGGAACGTCAATATGGGAAGACCCTACCAAATTCCCGGTGGGCGTAGCGCCGGGAAAATCGCTTAGCCATCCATTTCACAGTGGTTATGACGCTTGGTTTTACAGCGGTCTGGGCGGTATTACGCCAAACCCAGAAAAGCCGGGGTATAAGAATTTTTATCTGAGTCCTGTTTTTCCAGATGAACTTGGCGAAGCCACAGTCTCGCTTGAGACGGGTTATGGGACAATTCATAGCGCATGGAAGCGTCAGAATGACGGCATAATCTGGGAGGCCGAAGTGCCGCTGAATACAACTGCCACTGTGACGCTGACGGGCACTGAGAATTCTGGTTACGAAATAGGACCTGGCCAACATATATTTCATCTCAACACGGACGGAGAGATGATTGAGCATAGTAGAGGGGAAAACTAATGAGGAGCTATATTTATGGGCGCGTTTTATTGGTTCTGGGTTTTTGCATAATCTTGACCGCTTGCAGCGTATCGACTGATAGCCCGACTGTTGATACCGCCGCGATATCGGAAACTCCCCCAAATATTGTTTGGATTATTGCGGATGACCAAGCTTATTCTGACTTTGGATTTATGGGTCATGATCTTGTAAAGACCCCGCATCTTGACAAGCTCGCTTCAGAGTCGGCTCTTTTTCCAAATGGCTATGTCCCTACGAGTTTGTGCCGGGCATCACTGGCGACATTGATTACGGGGAAATATGCTTTTGATCACGGCATTTGCTTTAATGATGCGCCGGATGGTGTCCCATATGAAGCGACGTTTCGGTTTTTAGAAATGCAAGTTCCGCTACCCCAAGCGCTCAAATCAGCAGGCTATCAAAGTTTGCAGACAGGAAAGTTTTGGGAAGGTATCTATACAAATGGCGGCTTTACAGACGGTATGACCGAGGGCCGAAGAGCGGGTGGTAAAGGGTTGCGGATTGGCCGCAAAACGATGGAGCCTATTGACCAGTTTTTAGGTGATGTGGGTGATGATCCTTTTTTCTTATGGTTTGCGCCTTATCTTCCGCATGCCCCTTTTGATGCCGTGGAGAGCTACAAGGAGCTTTTTCAAGGCAAAGGCTTAGGCAAACGGACTATCGGTTACTATGCTAATATTTCGTGGCTTGATGACACTGTCGGAGAGTTAATGGCACTGCTCGAAAAGAATGGCAAAGCCGAGAACACCGTAATCATGTTTATCGTTGACAATGGCTGGCTGCCTAATCGCGACGGGGAGAGCTTTAGGGACCTTCAAAATAGAGTTTTGCGTTTTGATCCGCGCAGTAAAAGCTCACCATATGAAGGGGGCGTTAGAACGCCTATTTTCGTGAAATGGCCAGAGCAAATTCCAGTCGGGCAATATGATAATTTGGTCAGTTCAATTGACTTATTTCCGACAACACTTGCAATGGCCGGGCTGCCGCAAAAAGAGGATCTCGACGGCGTAAATCTGCTGCCTTTTATGCGGCAAACACTGTCACTTGAAGAGCGGACAGTCTTTGGCGAAATTTATTATCACACCTCTGTTGATCTGGATAATCCGAACGTGAACGTCACACATAAATGGGCCAGAAAGGGCGACTGGAAAATAATTCTCAATATTTATGATGACGGCAAAGCCGAGCTTTATAACCTCGCCGATGATCCAATGGAGTTGAGTAATTTAGCTGGGTTAGCTGAGCATCAAAACATAATAAATGCGTTGCGCACGGAAATCGAAGAATGGTGGCCGTCAGAGTGAATGCGAAAGGAAATAAGTCATGATAAATAAATCTAAAATAATTCTAGCGAGTACGCTTTTAGTATTAACAGCATGTTCAGTTGATGAGTCTTTGCGTGAAACAACCACACCGTATTTTGCAGAAAATGGGTTTGGAGAGGGTGTTGCAGTTGTTCAGCACCCGGCCGGGGAACATATCAACGGTGTTACCTATGTGTCCTATCAAGGCCCTAATGAAGACCCTTATGTTGCCGCCTATAACCATAAAGCCCAAAGATGGGCCGGCCCCTTTCAAGCCGGAACCAGCATCCTGGGCAAAGACCCGACAAAGAAGATCGACAGTCATGGCAAGCCCACGATGATTATTGATGATGAGGGGTATATTCATATATTTTACGGCGGGCATGGCGGCGATAAAGCGCTGCATGGTGAAAACCCGTTAGGGGACAAACATTCTGGTGAAAACCGTCACGCAGTTTCGCAAAAACCATTTGATATCACGAGCTGGAGGGATTTGAATAACCTGCCGCCCTTTGGCACTTACAATCAGGCTGTAAAAATGGACAATGGTGATATCTATCTATTTTATCGCCACGGCGCGCATCGCAGTGATTGGGTCTATCAAAAGTCAGTCGATAATGGACTTACTTTTGAGGAGCCTGTCTCATTTTTAAAAACGAAACGCCGAATTGATGATATTGGGCATGATAGCTGGTATGCCTCTGTCTCTAAGGGTGCGGGCGACGAAATTGTCATAGGGTTTGATTATCACTATTGCTGGGATAGAGACGCGCCGCGCAATAATCGCGTTGGGCACTCAACGGAACGCAAAAACCTCTATTTTGCAAAGTTTGACACGGAAAATAATGTTTGGACGACTGTCACAGGTGAGGAATTAGCGCTCCCCATTACAAAAGAAGCCGCTGACCAAAAAGCACTCGCTGTGGATACAGGAGATCTGTGGACGTTTAATGGCATGACTAAAGTTGATGCCAGCGGAACGCCGCACATTAATGCCTATATTGGCGAGGATATAGGATGGCAAATTGGCGGCCCTAAACATGCCAGCTATTTTGCATGGGACGGAAAAAACTGGGTAGGTGATGTTAAAAGTGACCTGCCAATTGGCCGGGGAGACTTTTTGGTTGATGGACGAAATATTCGATTTCTCCTGAGCGGCATTGACCCTGAGACAGATAAAACCAAAGTGCGCTGGTGGAACAGTCAAGACTCTGGATTGAGCTTTACGCCGTCAGATGTCCTGTTGGAATTTGGTGATTTTGAAGGCGAGCCAAGCCCCTCAATGGCGGCGCGGCCAAAATCATTGAGTAATCTTGATAGCCCCGGCTCAGCCGCGAGTGCCTTTATTCGCAATGCACACCCTGATGCGCGCATTATTATTGCCGAAAAACCCGAAAAATCAGAATGGCGCCGTATGTATTTGGTCGGTGATCAGGGGCCAGTAAACCGATCGCAAAAGGAGCAGTAGCAAATATCGACTGCTATCCCTTAACATAATATACGGAGCGTTATGACCTTATCAACCCGACGTAAGTTTTGGTCGACAAAACCCAAACTGTTTTGCGGTCTTGCACTGCTGGTCTACCTCATGAGCGCGGCATGTACGGCCATACAAGATAAGCCTGAGAGTATTTATGAAGACGATAGGCCGAATATCCTCTGGCTTGTTTTAGAGGATGCGAGTCCAACTCTAGCGCCCTATGGCGACACAACAATTGATACGCCTAACATTAATCGTCTAGCAGAGGATGGAGTAACTTATACCAATGTTTACTCCCCTTCAGGGGTTTGTTCGCCAAGCAGAGCCAGCCTTGCATTAGGGATGTATCCATCAGCGATTGGTGCAAATCATATGCGCACGTCGTCCCATACGGATATTACCGGACTGCCCGTTTACGAAGCAGTCCCGCCGCCACAAGCCAAAATGTTGAGCCAGTATTTGCGTGGCCATGGTTATTACACAACGAATAACTACAAAACTGACTATCAATTTAAAACTCCAAAAAATGCGTGGGACGAGAGCGGGGTTTTTGCTCATTGGCGTAATCGCCCGCAAGGCAAGCCGTTCTTTTCCGTCGTAAACTTTACAACTACGCATGAGTCTGGCTTGTTCGAACCTTACGGGTTTCGCAAAATAGAGAGCCGCCACTATTTCTCGGATGATGCAGAGCGCATAGCGAAACTACCCACACATCCCTTGGATAAAACATCCGAAGCTAATACGGCTATTCATCTACCAAAGGATACAGATTTTCCAATTCCGTCATATCTGCCGGACACCCCTCTCGTGCGTAGAGATATGTGGAAAATGTATAATAACCTTGCGGAGGCAGACCAGCAGATTGGCGCCGTTCTTGCGCAGTTAAAAGAAGACGGGCTTCTGGAGAAGACAGTCATATTTTTATATTCAGATCACGGCGGACCATTGCCCCGCCAAAAGCGCCTAATCTATGATAGTGGATTGAAAGTACCTCTCATAATTCGTTTTCCGAATGCTGAAAATTCAGGTGATATGGACGACCAAATGGTAAACTTTGTCGACTTCGCACCTGCGACGCTAAGCTTGGCAGGCCTTAGAACCCCCGACCACATGCATGGAAAGGACTTTATTCTAAATGATAAAGATGCTCGTAAATATATTTACGCCGCCGCGGATCGGTTCGATGGTTTTACGGACACGATAAGAGCCGTGAAGGAAAAGCGCTATAAATATATTCGCAATTATCGCCCGGAACAGGAGTATTATTTACCCGTAACTTACAGAGAAAAAATCCCGACAATGCAAGAATTATTGCGCTTGCGAGACGAAGGGAATTTGAGCTCCGAGCAGGCGCAATGGTTTAGAGAGTCAAAAGAGGTAGATGAGCTTTACGATACTCTGGCCGATCCTCATGAGTTAAATAATCTTGCACAAATTCCTGAATATGAAGAGGTTCTGAGCAGATTGAAAAAAGAGATGGATAGATGGCTAAATTCTATTGGAGATGACCCTAACAGATCTGAGCTCGCAATGATTAATACGCTTTGGGATGGAGAAATATCTCAGCCTGAAACGGCTGCTCCTGAAGTTGCAATCATAGACGGAATGATTTCACTTTCGAGTGAAACACATGGAGCTTCGATTAGCTATAAAATCATTCAGAACAATTATGAACCTGCTGCTTGGGCGCTTTACTCGGAACCGTTCAAAGCGACTGCTGGCGAGACTCTCCAGATTCAAGCCCATAGAATTGGTTACCATGAAAGCAAAATCAAACTGCATCCAATTCCTTGATCTCTAAGTGAGAGACATTCGGCGTTATGGACGCCGCAATGCTAGCCCGAAGTGAGTGCATTAGTAAGGTTGCCTTTGCAGTATTAAAGGCCCCTTAGATAAGATAAGCTCAGCCCCGTTGAAGCCTTACCGTGCAAAAGGCCTATCTATTCCTCGGCTCCGAGAAAGGCTACAAAACCGCGGCGGTGGCCGATATCTATTGCAAGTCGGATGGCGTGTTTAATACGGTACCTGCTGACATATAAAAATCATCATACCTGACCCCGCCATTCCCATAAGGCGTGTCAACTGGGCCGCCATTACAGGTGGCGTATATGTACGCGATGGGTAGCTCGCGTTTCATCCTAAAATCGGCACCTGTATATACTTTTTGCTGGCTTGGAAACTCATCGCCTCCTCGAATATACACGTCATATTTTTGACCCCCATCAACCAACTTACTGTTATTCACGACCGTCCAGATTTCATACCACGTGTTAGTTTGCATAGGCGAAGCGTAACTTTGGGTTTTCTCGTTGATGATACGCTCATACCAGTCGCCTTTGCGCACAGCTAAGGTGCCATCATTTTGAAAATTCACATTGCCATCAAATCTATCTGTTATGCGTAAGCTTGGCTCCAGAGAGTTATAATCATTTTCGATAATCCCATCCGGGTCCATATTACTTAAACCCAACACGTGGTTATTCGGAAAGGCTTCAACGCTCACGCGTCCATAAAAAGTATAGGTTTCGCCAACGCCTATGGCGACCGGTAATTTTTTAAAGGTCAACGCTTTTCTATTACCTAAAACACCGTCGGCAGCTGGCTTTTTTATTAAATAATGGTTGTCGATATGGGGGTCTTTTCGGACTTGGGTAACTTGAGGATTGTCTATTTTGGGTTGTGTTTGATTAAAAGTATCAATCATTGTCCAATCTTTAAGGGGAGACTTAGATTCGAAATCATCAATTTTTTCCCAATCGGCAAAATCAGGAGTCTCATATGAGGTGTTATGAGTATTTTGATGGGTGCAAGCCGAAACTGCTAGAATGCAGCAGAGTAGCGCAAGTCGTTTAGTTGAGATCATGAGGGAGTTCACTTTATCTGTATTCCATATATTGATTATTTGATTACCAATCCACAACTGACCTAAGTTTCCTAGGCTCATAAATTTACACACTTTAGAGCGGAAGATAAGTTTATTTTGAATAAGAATAAAGCTTCTTTTCGCCGCTTTGCGGCGAGTCTGGCGCGCCTGCTTCCGCTCGTGTGGGGCGGCTCCGACAGCCCGCCAGACGTGATAATCGCGATGTTCGTAATTAAATACAAAATTGGAGAATGAGAAGACGAAGTGAGGGCCTGATAACACAGGTCGGCCCACCCATAGGGTAGGCCATTGTCTGCACATCGTTTTTGGTAGGCTTTTTTTCAAAAGGCTTAGGCCCACCAATCATTATTTTCCTTAGTAACCCTTGCGCAAAGCGGTAGGCCCACCCCTTATTAGACTGTCTGAACTCTTAATTGAGCAGACAGATGAGCCAAGACAGAAAGAATGAATTCCGCGTTCAAATCGCGAAGCGCAAAGCGTCAGAAGGTCGGCGTGCGCGCGTCAAACGTCCGCAGAGCTTTTGAACTCTTTAGCGCCACGCCGAGGCGGAAGGTCTAGTCGCAGTCGAATGCGTCCAAGCAGAAGCGTTCAACGTAATTTTCATCGCCGCGTTATTGTTCAGGCCTTGATTAAGAGAATGGCTGGCACAGGCGCGGCGAAGCTCAAAGGTCATCTCTCCTATTTGGAGCGAGACGCGACGCAGAAAGACGCCAGCCCCGGAAAACTTTACGGCTCGCTGATCCACGACGCGGACGCCAAAAGTTTTCCGACGCGGTGCAAAGATGACCGCCACCATTTTCGTTTTGTTGTTTCGCCAGAAGACGCGGAACAAATGACAAACCTAAAGCGCTGCCCTAATCCGCAGCGAAGCGAGGAGCGCCAGCCAAACACAGTGAGGAAAGGATCAAAGCCCGAAGGGACAAGACTTAAGGGAGCGAAGCGGAAAAAGGCTTGGCTTGCGCGAGCCCAGTCGAGAGCTTTTGCCGAGGGAGGCGCTCTACTCAGCCGAAAAACAAGTGGACCAAAACAGAGATAATCGTTGCCATAATAAGACGAAGTATAAAATTAAAGGGTGCAGAAAGTAATCAATTTAATTGAAATAATATCAATAACTATAGACCTTATAGTCAAAGTCTTTATATTTTAGTTTATGCGGAATTATCCAATGATGATAATGATAGTTGGCCTATCATCATGTGAATTGTCCGAGCCTGCAAAATCGGAATTTCTTTGCCCCGCGCTCAGCCCAGCTTATGTAAAAATTTCAGGTGGCGAAGCAATTCTCGGATCAAACGGCGTCTACACTGAAGAGTTTTTGCGTGTTGGAATGTTAGTTGATTTTGACATAGACAATACAGAGGTTACTAATGCCCAGTTTAAGCAGTTTGTTGAAGATACCGATTATGTTACCACTGCTGAAAAACTCCAACCTGGTTTTGATAAAGCGGGCGGCGCGGTTTTCAAACGACCTTCTGTGAATAACCCTAATTGGTGGCAATTTGTCGAGGGTGCAAATTGGAAACACCCTGAAGGGCCTAACAGTAATATTGAAAACCGAGATAATGAACCGGTAGTCCAGATTTCCTTAGTTGATGCTAAAGCTTACGCAGAATGGGCGGGGCGTGAACTACCAAGCGAAAAACAATGGGAGTATGCAGCCAAAGCAGGCTCGGAGACGTTATATGTTTGGGGGAAAGATCGTGCCCCTGACGGAGTTGAACAGGCGAACACGTGGCAAGGGGCATTTCCCATCCAAAATACGCAAAAGGATGGGTTTGCGTATCGTGCTCCAGTGGGCTGTTTTGAGCCTAACGCTTACGGGCTTTATGATATGATAGGCAATGTTTGGGAGTGGACGGCTACGCCTTATTCCGAAACATCAGAAGAATGGGAAGCTAATCGTAAGGCAAAATCTGATAACAAATATAGTAATTACACAATTAAAGGAGGATCGTTTCTGTGTGCCGAAAATTTCTGCGCAAGATATCGTGCCCCTGCCCGTCAATCTCAAGAAATAGATTTCTCTACGAACCATATTGGGTTTAGAACGGTCAGCAAAAACTGAATAACTTTATTTTCTTGTTACCGTGCAGCGCTTACTGAAGGCCAATGCAATCACTTTTTGGAACGATGGGAGCGTTATCAACGTAGTCACGCATTAGGGGATAAATTGCATTTATTTTAGCGGCGGTGAAATCAGTTACCTCTTGGCAATCACAATCTCTATATCATTATCGATAAGCAATTTACGGGCTTGAGCCGATAATCCAGCATCAGTCACGACTGTATCAATTGCCTCGAGGCCGCACACTGAGAGGCTTGCTTTGGCTTCAAATTTAGAGCTATCGGCGAGCAATATAACCTTATCCGCTCTGCTGATAAGTTGTTGTTCATTCTGAACCAAAAGCGGATCTGTTTGCATAAGACCACGCGCCGTGACGGCTTGTGCGCCAATAAACAATTTGGTTGCAGAAAATTTATTGACGATTCCCTGACTATAGGGATCTAATACAAGAGCTTGCTCTTGGAAGACCTCTCCGCCTGCGATTAAAATACGAATCTTTGGACGCCCCAACAAAGAATTCATTATCGGTATTGATGTTGTCAGCACCATCAGATTTTCAGCCTGAATATGCTGCGTCATATAGACCGTCGTCGAACCGCCATCTATGATAATGGAGTCGTTCTTATCAATCATTGATGCCGCTTTTTCGCCAATCGCACGCTTCTCTTTGATGTTCACAGCCAGAGTATCAGCTTGGTTCAATTGCCCCGACAACCCAAAATAAGGGTCGCTATAAGCTGCGTTGGGTTCAACCGCTATTGCCCCTCCTCTGACCCGGCGCAACCGCCCTTCAGAATGCAATTCATTTAAGTCTCTGCGGATTGTTGCGGGAGACACAGTCAAAGCTTTCGAAAACTGCTCGACTGATGTCACTTTAGTGGCATCTAACATGTCAATCATACGGTTCCAACGTTCATGAATATAAAGCTTATCGTCTTCAGCGCCATCATTGCTTTGTATGGGAACCGTCATTGAAAACCTTTTAGCAGCCAGAAACACATAGTCTATGCGATAATTTGTTACAATCTACATTAAACTGCGATTGTTACCAGCAAATTAGCAATCCCCGCGGTTTGGGGATTATTTCACATGCCGAATAAAACTCTCATCAAGTTCAGACAACTTACCGACGCCGGCTAAAATCATGTCGCGTTCAACAGCATCTCGTATCTGCCGAACGGCTTGAACGGCACCTTTGGTTCCAAAAGCCGCAAGCCCGTAAAGATACGGCCGCGCAAAGCTTACTGCGTCGGCCCCCAAAGCTATAGATTTAAGAACGTCCGTGCCGCGGCGGATACCCCCATCCACAATAAGCTCAGCATCACCGCCTATGGCTTGCCGCACCTCTTGCACGCAATGAACAGGCGCTAGGCAGCTATCAAGTTGCCGTCCGCCGTGATTGGACAGAGAAATTGCGTTAAAGCCTGTTTTGACGGCGCGAATGGCATCATCAGGTCTGGAGACGCCCTTAATCAAGGCAGGTCCATTCCATTCACCCAAAAGCCATTGCGCATCGTCCCAAGAAAAGTCTGCACTGAGTTGTTGGGCTACGAAATCATTGAGGCTGACGGCACTCGTATCTTCTGCGAGGTTGGCATATTTCACACTCGGTTTCGTCACGTAATCAAGAGACCAAAGCGGGGCATTCATGGCATGCCAAATTTGTTGAAGTCCCAATTTTGGCGGGATTGTAAAGCCGTTTCTAGGGTCACGTTCACGGTTGCCCGTAATCGGAAAATCTACCGTTAAGATTAAAGCGGTATATCCAGCAGCCTTAGCGCGGGCCAGCATCTCTTTTACTAGGACGCGGTCTTTCCAGACATAAAGTTGAAACCACTTTGGCCCTTTGGTCAACTTCCCAATATCCTCGATAGATCTGGAGGATAGTGTCGAGAGACAATATACTGTCCCGACGTCATTGGCCGCTGTGGCCGGCGCAATTTCGCCGTCAGTATGAAACAAGCGATTCCCCGCCGCGGGTGACAAGATAAAGGGCACATCAATTTTTTGCCCCATGATCGTTGTGAACATATCAGGCTTATCAACGCCCGATAATACGCGGTGCTTTAGACGATAATCATTAAAGGCTGTGTGGTTTTCAAACCGCGTGATCTCGTCATCAGAACCGCCGTCAATATAATCAAAAACCATTTTATGAGCCCGCCGCTTGGCGGCGCGCCGATAGTCCTCAACATTTAGGCAATCAGAAAGGCGGCCCGGAAACATAATAGTTTAAACAATACCGGAAGACGGATTTGCGCTTGCAGGCCGTTTCGTCTCCAGCGTGTCACGGTAGTTAAGGGAGCGGTAGAACCCAACGGGGTCGATAGCGCCGCCAGCTTTAAATCGCGCCATGCTAAGGATCGGCGTTACGTCCGTTTGATACGCCCTCTTCAAACATTGGCTGGCCATCATCGCATCATTGTCATCCTGATACCCCTCAAGTTCAGTGCGATTAATCAGGAGGGCTTGAACATATGAGCGCTGCACAGCAACGGCTGACGTCGCAAGGCTTTCAATCGGGTCAGTCATGTTATGCGATTGGTCTAGCATATATTCTGGCCGGAAGTTCTTGGCCCCACGGTGCTCGGCATCTATCAATTCGTTGAAAATTAAGAATTGCTGGAAAGGATGCAGAGACCCGCTATCCAAATCATCATCCCCATATTTACTATCGTTAAAGTGGAAGCCTGCCAGTTTTTCAAATTGGATCAAGCGCGCAACAATCATTTCGATATTCACATTTGGTGCATGATGCCCAAGATCCACAAGTGAGAAACAACGGTCTCCAAGATGCTGTGCGGCGAGAATATTGCTGCCCCAATCTTGAATGACGGTTGAATAGAAACTTGGCTCGAACATTTTGTGTTCAATGAACATACGCCAGTCACCCGGAAGCGCTTTATATATGTCCTCCATCGATGTCAAATAGCGTTCAAATTGGCGCGTGAAGTTTGACTGACCCGCAAAATTACTGCCATCACCAACCCACACGGTCAGGACATCTGACCCAATTGCTTTGCCCCATTCGATACAATCGATATTATGGGCGACAGCTTGGTCACGCGTAGATTTGTCACTATGCGAAAGGCTGCCATATTTATAAGAATGAGCCTGCCCGACCTGATCTTGAAACGTGTTAGAATTCACAGGGCCAAAGGTAAGACCGTGGCTATCTGCTGCGGCTTTGACCTCACCCATATCTTCGACAACATCCCAAGGGAAATGCGGAGAGACTTCGCCCGTAATGCAGACAAGATCATTGATAACGGCGCAATCTTCGAGTTTTTCAAATATATTCCGAGGTTCTGATTTCCCGGGAAAACGGGCAAAGCGTGTGCCGCCAGTCCCTGCCCCCCAGCTTGGGACTGCAACAGCAAATTCGCATGCCTTTTCAAGGACATCCGCAATATCCACGCCGCGCCGTGCTAAGTGAGCGCCCAGAGCGTCGTAATCGTGTTGAAGGTTATCCGCATGCGCAGCGTTAGCCTCTGCGAGTTTGCTCTTATCAATCATCGTTCCGCTTTCTAATTCTATTTATCACGCGTTCGCCTATCGCGTAAATGACGGGGCGTGCCCAGCATCGACGTTTATGATATTACCAGTGGACTTGGAAGATACATCAGAGGCAAAGAAATAAATCGCTTCGGCGATATCTTCAGGGAATACAGATCGTTTCAGAAGACTTCGCTGTCGATACATATCCTCAAGTTCCAGCTCGGACATTTTATAGGCATCCGCACGTTCCTTCTTCCACCCGCTATTCCAGATTTTAGACCCTTTCAAAACAGCATCAGGGTTCACGACGTTACAGCGAATACCTAGAGGCGCGCCCTCAAGAGCAACCGCGCGAGACAGTTGAACCTCGGCCCCTTTTGCAGTGCAATAAGCGGACGCCCCTGTTGACGCGACCAGTCCGTTTTTACTAGCGACGAACACAATACTGCCGCCAATATTTTGCGCCTTCATCACTTTAAAACCTTCACGCGAGACCAAGAAATATCCTGTTGACAGGATGTCCATTGTCCGGTTCCATAGCTTCAACGTAGTGTCTTCAAGTGGCGCAGAGCTTGCTATACCTGCATTTGAAACGAGTATATCCATACCGCCAAATTCGGCTGAACATGCTTCTATCGCCTCCGTGACACTTTTTTCATCCGTCACATTGCAAAGCGTTGTTCTCACGACATCAGCGGTGAATTCATCTGACAGCTCTTTTGATTTCGCATCTAAGGACTTTGCGTCAATATCCGCGAGCATAACGCAAGCGCCTTCACTAAGAAGCCTTCGTGCAGTCTCGGAGCCTATTCCCCCAGCACCGCCTGTGACAAATGCAATGCGCCCCGCAAGCGATTTGGGTTTGGGTTGGCGCTGAAGTTTTGCCTCTTCCAACAACCAGTATTCGATGTCAAAGGCCTCTTGTTCAGGCAATCCGATATATTTATCAACGCCATTAGCTTCGCGCATCACATTGATCGCGTTCACGTAGAACTCTCCAGCAATCCTCGCCGTCGCCTTATTCTTTGCGAACGTCATCATTCCAACGCCAGGTATTAGATATACGATTGCGTTAGGATCTCTTATCGCCGGACTATTGCTGCGCTTTGAACGCTCATAGTAGCCTCGGTAGTCCTCACGATACGCTTCTAATTGGTCGCCTAGACCGGAAATAACTTTTTCAATTTCGGCCCCGCGGTCTTTGGCTGTGGGCTTAAAATTGACGACCAAAGGCCGGATTTTCGTGCGAAGGAAATGGTCTGGGCAAGACGTGCCCAAGGCCGCTAGTGGCTTTAGGTTTTTCGAATTGACGAATTGCAAAATTTCCTTCGAGTCGTTGAAGTGCCCAATTTTCATTTGATCACCCGTAATTTTACCACGGATAACAGGCATCAAGGCGGCCGCTACCTCGCGGCGTAAAGATGGCGACAGTGATTTCTGATATTTCACACCACCAAAGGCGGCCTTTTTATTATTTTCCTCTAACCAGTCAGCTGCCAATTGAATAATTTCAAGCGTTTTAAGATAGCACCCCTTGGAGGTATCACCCCAACTGAATAGGCCGTGACCTTCAAGGACAATGCCCTCCATCTCTGGATTAGCTCTTGCCATTGCGCCTAGCTTCAGCCCCAAATCAAAACCTGGTCGCTGCCACGGTAGCCACCCCAAGCGCCCGTTAAAGACTTTTTTAGTAAGCGCTTTGGAATTCTTCGTACATGCAATTGCAATGACCGAATCAGGATGCATGTGGTCGACATGTTTATGCGGAATAAATGAATGCAGCGGCGTATCAATAGAGGCGGCACGCGGGTTCAGATTGAAGGTGCAGTGGGGCAGATAACCGACCATTTCGTCCTCATGTTCAAGGCCGCGATATAATCCTTCAAGGGCATGAAGTTTATCGAGATATAGCGTAGAAAAGCCATCAAGCTTAATAGACCCCAGATCTCCGCCAGATCCCTTTACCCACATAACGTCTGCCATTTTTCCAGTCAGCAAATCCTTTTGACGGAGTTTTGAAGATGTGTTCCCACCCCCGAAATTTGTAATCCGTAAATCGGATCCCAGTAAGTTCGAACGGTATAGTAATTTTTCAGGGCCGCTCATCCGCTTGGCCAATTTGTCGTTCCACAGATTTTTTAGTTTCGCGGACATAAGTCTTCCCATCCATTTTCAGCATTGTTACAAGATAAAAATAATCATATCTATCATGTCGATTATTCTAACTAAACAGCATCTCGCTCATTTTCAATCATTTTATTGCAAAAGTAATCATTTTTGCTAATCTACTCTTTCAATGGAGCGCCGTTAAACTCCTCTTTGCTCTGAAAAAGGCTCGCAGCATGCCCCCTAATCAAGATGTAGTTTTAGTTTTCGATATCGGCAAGACGCATGTCAAAGTCACTCTGCTCAGCCAGACTGGTACGGAACTTTATCAAAACCGAATATCTAACAAAATTACGCAATCTGATTTCTACGATAGCTATGATGTAGATGTTATATGGACATGGCTTCTAAATGAACTCACGACGCTGACGCCGCGTTTCCATATAAGCGCGATAAGTATCGCCACCCACGGCGCCGCGGCGGCCCTCATAAATCCAGAGACAGGCACATTGCTTCTCCCAATTATGGATTATGAGTATGAGGCTTACCCTAGCACTCTTCCCGATTACGCGTCCATCCGGCCGCTATTCGAAGAAACGGGCAGTCCAGAGTTTCCAAACGGTTTGAACTTAGGCAGACAACTTCATTGGCAAACCCAGTTGCTCTCGGATGAGGCCAAGAAGAATGCCAAATTACTGATGTATCCGCAATATTGGGCGTGGCGACTAACAGGTCGACTTTCTACAGAAATCACATCACTTGGATGTCACACTGATCTTTGGAACATAAAGACAAACACGCCATCATCGCTTCTCAAGAAACTGGGGTTAGACCATGCGCTGCCGCCTTTAACAAACGCTTGGACCCCCATCGGAACCGTTAAAGGTGATATTGCAAGGCACGTCGGCCTACCCAGCAATTGCGAAGTTTATCCAGGTGTCCATGATAGCAATGCAGGCTACCTTCCGATTTTAAAACTCCCCAAGCAGGACAGACCAACTGTTGTGTCCACCGGCACATGGTCAGTCATTATGGACGCTCAATCTGATTGCGCCACGCTAGAGTCCAGGCAAGATATGTTAGTCAATATAGACGCGGAGGGCTCCGCTTTGGCGACTGCACGTTATATGGGTGGCAGGGAGTTTGGCCTGATCTGCGAGCGACTAAATACAGACATTGCGACGACATTCACTGACGTTGATGTTGAAGCAATCATGACCTCCAACACATTTATCATGCCATCATTTTGCAGCGGCACAGGCCCTTATCCAAATGCTAAAGGACACGTAGTTTTCGAAAATGAAACGCGCCCTATTAACGGGAAAGCTGCCGCAACGTTATATTCAGCCTTGATGATCAATGACATTTTGAAGAGGCTGAACCCATCCTCTATACAAGATGTTTTAATAGAGGGAAGCTTCGCGCAAAACGAGGTGCTTTGCAGACTTCTTGCGGCGCTCAATCCAAACAGAACAGTCAGAACGCAAAACGGCGGTAATGGCGTGACAAAGGGATGCTTTCTACTGACTCAGTGGGAGTCTCCAAAGCAAAACACCCTTGATCCCATAGTGCCCCCCTATCCTTCTGATAACTTGGCAAGTTATGCGAGGCGCTGGGAAAGCGAGTTTCTAAATTAAAACCATTTTGTATTGGAATTTTGCCTCACTGTTTTTTGATTTTGGAGGCATTGGGACCGACCTGAATAGAGGCACTGGTTTTTATAGGAATCTCTGCCGCTAGCCTCGCCTTTGCCTCGGCGTATTTTGGGTTATCCGCAATATTTTCCCATTCATTCGGATCCGCAGCTCGATTATAAAGTTCCTCATCACCGCTTGCATAACGGATATAGCGGTAATTTTCATCCATTACGGCGAAATTATCCTTTCCGTAGACGGATGTTATAGGTCGTCGAGTCTCTCCATGGCCATTTAAAAAAGGCATTAACGACTGCCCTGAATTATACGGGTTTTCTGGCATGCCTGCTATATCAAGAACTGTTGGATAGAGATCAATAAGACCAACGGGCACATTGGTTTTACCAACCTTTACATCAGGCCCCGCGATAATGAGCGGCACCCGCGTAGAACGCTCCCAAAGTGACATCTTTGCAAATCGGCTTTTCTCGCCAAGGTGATATCCATTGTCAGAAAACAAAATTATATAAGTGTTGTCGGCATATGCAGAGGCCTGGAGCGCATCCAGCGCAATACCAATACAGTGGTCCATAAAACTGACGCTCGCAAGATAAGCCTGCAAAATCGGGCGCCATTCATCGTTTTCAATCGCCCATTCTATGGTCGGCATCTGCGGGACATCGGTCAGCGCAACTCCGCTTTGCGGAATATCTGCCATATCCGTTTCCAGCCATGGCGGGAGAACAATGTCCTCAAGCGGATACATATCAAACCACTTTTGCGGGGCGTGCCAAGGTGCATGGGGACGGATCATACCCAGTCCAAGAAAAAACGGATCTTCATGGGTTTTGCTAAGCCATTCTGCGCCCCAAGTCGCAGTTTGAAAATCGAGCATCCCCTCGTCCGTTTCTGGGAACGGGCCCCAGTCGGTATGCGTACGGTTACTCTCCCATTTCATGCGGCTGGGCGGTTTTGGCCCAAAGTCACCCTCGCGGTAATATTCATCAAACGTCCCCTTTGGGGCGCTCTTGTGGAAGATTTTCCCGCGACCGGCCGTGTAATAACCATTGTTTTTCAAGGACTCTGTTAGAAAGGGTGTCGGGCCCACAGCGTTTACGGCTGCTCTTAATTTATCATCGCTTATTTGTCCGTACATACCAGTTTGATGAGGATATAAACCGCTCATCAGACTGGCCCGCGACGGCCCACATATCGGCGCTTGCGCATGAGCATTCGCAAATAGCATGCCGCGTCCAGAAAGCGCATCAATATGCGGTGTCTTAACATTCGCATTGGTGTCCAATGCCCCGATCCAATCGTTCAAATCGTCTATGGCTAGGAATAGAAAATTTGGCCGAATTGGATTGGATGACATTGGGGCCGCAGTCGAACCAGAGCAAGCCTGCAGGAGCGAAGCAAGGCCAACCGCCCCCGTTCCTTTTAATATGGCGCGGCGATCAAATTTACGGCGGTTCCTTGTAGTATTCGCCATCTCAATCCCCCTCACTCAATGTCCTGCACTGCCCATTTTAGCGCAATTATGATTATTTTTAAGCGCGTTTAATCGTATGATAAAGCATAAAACCAAGATAATCTGTGACGATACCTTATTCGGCGAAGGATTTTAGTGCCTGAAGCGTTAGTACCATTAGAGCCAAGGAGAAAAGAGTGATACCCTCAAAAGAAACTCTTATTGCTACCAACCGTTTTGGGTTGGGCGCGTCGCAAAATGACATCACACATGCCAGATCGAACCCAAGACAATGGCTCCACGACCAAATAAATACAGAATACGCTATTCCCAATATTTTTATGGCTCAGCCAAGTAGCGAAATATTACTCAATGAGGCTTACGAAAACCGCCGCCTAAAAAATATAGACGCAAAAAAAGCTGCTGGAAAAATCAGACGGAGAGGCTTTAATCAATCCCTCCGTGCGCGGCTCACAAACCAAGTGCAAACGGAACGGCCCTTCGCAGAACGGCTCGTTATGTTTTGGTCAAATCATTTCACAGTGTCTAGAACCCGTGGTCTCATAGGGCCTGCTATTCCGTCCTATGAAAATGAAGCGATAAGGCCTTTCATTTTTAGCCGCTTTGAAGACATGCTAGTAAGCGTGACGCAACATCCCTGTATGCTGATCTATCTAGACAACACATCATCCATTGGACCCAATTCTAGACAAGGGGCGCGGCGGGGCAAGGATTTGAACGAAAACTTGGCCCGCGAAGTTCTCGAACTTCATACGATGGGGTCTCAAGGCGGTTATACGCAGACTGATATCACAAATTTTGCGAAAATTCTTACGGGCTGGACTGTGTCCAGAAAACGGAAAAATCCGAAGCAACAAAAAGTGCCCCCAGGTAAGTTTCAATTTAACAATCGAACACACGAACCTGGCCCGCAAATACTGCTTGGAAAAACATTTAACCAAAATGGTAAGCGCCAAGGAGTTCAAGCGCTAAGGGAAATCGCGCGTCACCCGTCAACCGCAAATTTTATCGCCACTAAACTCGTTCGCTACTTTATTAATGACAATCCTGCCAAAGCGGACATTAAAACAATTGCACGTGTGTTTAGGAAAACCAATGGCGATTTGGCAGAAGTTTCAACTGCCTTGATAGACCTTAAATCGGCTTGGAAAACGAGCGGCACTAAAATCAAAACCCCTGAGGAACTGATTATCTCTGCGATGCGTGCCCTTCAGATTGAAGCCCCCCTTTCACTTCCAAGGCGCCAGTTATTATTCCCGGCACTAAAATCAATGGGACAAGAGGTTTTTCATGCCCCCTCTCCTGCGGGTTGGCCTGATGAAGCGAAAGCGTGGATAGCGCCTGAATCTCTCATGCACCGCATTGAATGGGTGCGCGAGTTTAGCCGCCAAAGCGCTGCCGCTATTAACCCGCTTGAGATATTCGACAACACAATCGGCCCTTTCGCATCAGATGAAGCAAAGAGGATGATAAAAGGCGCACCAAGCCGGGAGGATGGCCTAGCCCTCATCTTCTCTAGCCCAGCGTTTCAACGGAGATAGACATGCTTAGCAGAAGACATTTTGCCAAACTGACAGCCGCCAGCCTGATGGGCGGCGCTATCGCGTCGCCCGTTTTCGCGAGCGCCCCAACCGAGAAACGCTTTATCCTGATCAACCTGAAAGGCGCTATGGACGGGCTGCACGCATTAGCACCCTACGCTGATCCTGATTATCACAGATTAAGACCAACACTCGGATTAGGAGCAGCGGGAACTAATAGAGAGGTCTTGGACCTAGATGGCAGCTTTGGGCTGCACCCTGCTCTAAAACCTCTTCAGGCGCTCTACCGCGCCAAAGAACTCACATTCATTCCGGCCGTCAGCACGCAATATAGACAACGCTCGCACTTTGAAGCACAAAACATGTTGGAGGGCGGAGGAGCATCTCCCTATCAGCAAAAAACAGGATGGCTTAATCGCGCCATCCTTGAAATGGGAAGCACTCCCCATCGTATTGGACTTACTTTGGGACCGACCATACCCCTTATCATGCAAGGTCAAGCCGATATTCGGACATGGTCGGATAGCCGCCTACCCGAAGCTGATGAGGGGTTCCTGAGGCGGCTAGAGTCCCTTTATGATAACGATCCAATTTTTCACAAGGCTTTCGCCCAAGCGCAAGAGGACAATAGCAACTCTGCTATGATGGAAAACATGCGGCTGGGCAATGGACGGTTGGGGTTCTCAACACAGGCTGCACTCTCTATTTTAAAAGAGAAAAATGGGCCGCGTATAGCGGTCATAGAGGCAGGCGGATGGGACACACATTACGCGCAAGAACGGCGCTTATATAAGCTATTTGTTGAACTGGCGGACTCGATTGCCCTAATCAAAAATGACCTTGGCCCGATGTGGAAAGACACTGCCGTTATGGTCGTCTCTGAATTTGGCCGAACGGCGGCTGAAAATGGTAGTAACGGTACGGATCACGGCACAGGCGGCTTGGCGATCATTGCGGGTGGATCGATCAATGGCGGAAAAATAAGAGGTCGATGGCCAGGACTCTCGCCCAGCGCCCTTCTTGAAGAAAGAGATTTAGCCCCAGAAAACCATCTTGAGAGCTTATTCAAAAGCACACTCATACAGCATCTGGGTCTTTCTGAAACGCAAGTCGCAGACACTGTCTTCCCAGGATTGCAGACGATAAAAATGATAGAAAACTTATACCGCCCATAAAAAACCCCGCCAAAAAGGCGGGGTAAGTTCAGGGATTTAGTTTATACTAAAAGCGTTTTTGAACACTGAAGGTAAAAGTACGGCCATCATAATCAGTCCGGCGAGATAGAACTTCAAAGCCTTCATACTCTTCTCTCAAAGAGTTATTAATATTGAAAGCCTGCACCTTAAACTGAAGGTCTTTCCGAGGATTGTAAGTTGCCGATAAATCCAGCTGTGAACGCGCTTTAACCTGACGCTCACGACCTTGGAAACTACCACCTGCTTCTAGATTGTAAGCAGAACGATAGTTTTGTGCCAAACGTATTGAGAATTTTTCGGTTTCATAGAAACCGATCAGATTATAGGTGTTCTTTGACACACGAGGCAATACAAAACCCTCGCCGCTTTCAGCCGTTGTATAAGTGTAGTTGAATGTGCCACCAAAATTACCCCAGAACCCATCAAGGAAATCTGTATTCTGAGTCACTTGGAACTCAATACCATTGACGCGGATTGGGTCTGTATTGGTGAACTGAGACAAATTGAGGCGCGGCGTATTTCCAGCACCCAAATTCAGACGGCAATTCCCGTCATCATCGATAAAGGGTGTTCCGCCACCAATCTCTGATGCTGCATCTGGGTTATCAAGAACCTGATTGACAAATCCTGCATTACAGAACGGGCTGTTACCGCCTGATGTGCTTTGCCGCGCAATATCAGTCACTTCTTTAGTGAAGAAGTTGATACCTACAATGCTACCCGCGCGATTATACCACGCTAGGCCAAGATCGAATGCAGTGGAGCTACGAGGGTCCGTTCCAAGATTTGACTCATTAATGATCAAAGTGCCGGCTCTATTCTCTGGATTTTCAGCATCTGGGTTCGGAATTGCCGGACTGATTACAGCTGCCGTGGGATTAAACTCAGCAAGGTTAAAGGCCTCAAATGTCTTATAATAAGCTGCTTGTAGGACAAGGTCCTCTGTCAAGTCTGCGATAATGTTTGCCGATGGTAGAAACTTCTCATAGCTACCAACGCCGGCTTCCATTTGCCCTTCAGCCAAACCACTTAAGTCTGTTTTAATGTAACGCACACCGAAATTACCGCGCACAGGGAAAGTATCATAATTTTCATTGAAGTCATACTTCACCATTCCAAACAGTTCCGTATTCTCGCGCTGCGCATCAAAGGTTTGAGCAATGGCAAAATTACGACGCGCATCACTACCGTTTCTTGC
The DNA here is from genome assembly GCF_041429785.1 of Fretibacter rubidus. Taxonomy (GTDB): domain Bacteria; phylum Pseudomonadota; class Alphaproteobacteria; order Caulobacterales; family Maricaulaceae; genus Fretibacter; species Fretibacter rubidus. The sequence continues at coordinate 798,580 of NZ_CP163423.1, read as the reverse complement.
ATTTTGAAGCGCTTGGTTGAATTCGGTAAATGGATTGCGGAGATCAACGAAATCTATGAAATTCGACAGCCTACCATTGCCCCCGTTAATGCTGCGCGGGAATATTGTATCCGTTGGCAAGAGAGGGAGAAGAAGCTCACGTGCACGGTCGCGATCGATTGAGAAGAAATTGTCTTCCAAGAAACCTGGGGCTGATCCCCCAAAAAATCCTTGCCCTGAGGTTAGCGATGCGTTGGGTACAATCACGCTATTATCGAGATTGTTGATATTTAGCCCGATTATACTGTTTTCGAAGCGATATATTTCAGCAGCTTCATCTTCGTACCGCCCACCGAACTTAACCCCAACGAATGGACCTTTGGAAAATTTATATTCCACGTCCCCGCTAATCGCTTTTAGGTCGCGTTCCGCACCCTGAGCAAATCCAGCCACAGTAAATTGATGGCGGCGGCCATCCTCAAAACGTATAGCTGATATACCCGTGCCGCTGGTGATGGCATAGCCCCCACCACCAAGCTGAAGTGTTCCTTCTGGAATATTCAGATCAAAATCAAAGTCCCGGATGTCAGAGCCGCCAGTGTCAAGCGTCCCTGTCACGCCATTAGAAGCACCATTGGTAGACGTTGCGCCACCCGTTTGAAGAATGCGAGTGTCGAATTGGTTGAAAATAGCGTTACTCTTTGATTTAGAGTACGTCCCCGTTACGTTGATTTTTAAGTTATCATTCTCCCAATTTAATTGGGGATACAAAGCATAGGTTTCGTTTAAGGACTCATCGTCTCTGTTGCCAAACACAACTTGAGGGTCTTCGAAATCAATAACACGGTGCAGGAACACGTCCTCATTGCTTCCGTTTTGGTCGAAATCAAAATTACCAACCAATTCAGGACCGCTTACCGATGTAATTTGAGATGCAGATAGACGCGGCTGAATCTGAATATTATCCTGTGTGGCTTCATCAAGATTACGCTGTGTGAAAAGACCGTCCAACCGGAAACTAAGATTTTCAGTTGGTTGGTATTCAATACCGCTTGCTGCCGATAGTCGGTCACCGATACTTTCCTCAACAAATTGTCTGATGTCACCCACATAAAGATGGGTTTCACCTGCGACATTTAAATTCCGGGCGTTTCTCTCGTAACGAGTGAAGTTAATTGCGTCGCGACGGAAGTCTTGTTTGCTATATGATACTGTACCATAGACACCAAACTTTTCGTCACCAAGATGTTTTGCCCCTGAAGCATAAAAGCCAGGATTTATTGTTTTAGGAAGTTCTTCATAATCCGCCTTAGCTCGAAGAACAAGCGAACCATCTCTACGGTCAAGAGCGGATTTCAACTTCAAATTAACATTAGCCGCCAAACCGCCAGATAGAGACTGCGCCGTGAAAGACTTTTCAACATCAACGCCGTTAAAAATAGCGCTATCGAACACGCCAAATGGGTTAGATCCCGTGCGATTAGGGTTTGAGATATTCTGCCCCATCAAAGTAGTTTTGGTAAAATTACCTGGTAGGCCCCGCACACTAATTGTGGCATTCCGGCGTCCAGCTTCCCGATCGATTTGCACGCCTGTAATACGCTGCAACGCTTCACCCAGATTCAAGTCCGGGAAGTTGCCCAAGTCATCGGCAGAAATACCGTCTAGGATTACATCCGCTTTACGTTTCGTCTGCAGTGCATTTGCAGTCGTGGCTTTGATACCCGTTACGATGATTTCGTCAGGTGCGTCCAGATTGTTTGGGCCCGAATCTTGGGCAAATGCCGCTGATGTCGCCGCAAGAGCGATGACTGTGGCCGCAGCTGAGGCCAGTAGAGATGTTTTGATAGTTTTCGAGAGTAGTTGTTTCATTATATTTTCCCCTTAATAAAACTCGTTTAGCGGGATACTGAACTCCATGACTCTGTGAGCCGTTGTAACTTTGAATTAGTCAGTGCTTGGAAGTTCGTATCTTTTCTATTAGTTATTGCGCGATTCTGCACTTTTATGATTATTTTCGATTATTTATATGCACATTCGTCAAATTCAGTAAAGTAATTTTTGATATAATGGTCAAAAAAGCTTCCTATTGATACATAAACGCAACAGTTTTCTGTAAACCATGGAAAGAAATCGCTCTATTATGGGTCATTTAATAAACGGCGTCCCCCTTCGTCTTTACAAAACCCAAAATGAAACCGATAAGTTTGTGCATAAACATGACTGTTTATTTCTCTATACGAGCCCTCAAATTACGGAGACACACATGGCTTCATATGCATGGATACTAGGCATCAGGCCCGGTTATGAAGATGAATATCTTAAGCGTCATGACGAAATATGGCCCGAAATGACCCAAGCGCTTAAAGATTCCGGTATAAAAAACTATAATATATTCAAGCACGGATTAGATTTATTCGGTTATTTCGAAACAGATGACTTAGAGGCCACCCAAAAATTTCTTGCTAAAAACGACGTCAATATACGCTGGGCAGACTATATGGCGCCGATTATGAAAGTGGATATTGATCCGTCCACTGAATTTCCATTTTTGCTGCCGCGCGTCTTTCATCACACTTGAAAGACCTGAGAAATCCGTGCATTAAAATTCGTTTCAATCATTTTAAATCATTTTATTGCATATTTGCTCATTTTCATTAAGCTATGACAAAAATTACAGGCCAATAAAGGCTAAAGGGGATATTGTGAGCGAATTTGATAGAACACCAGTAGCGCCGGAATCTTTACAATCAGGCCGGTATTTTGCCGCCTCATATGCGGGCGAGCATGTTGCGGGTACGGAATTTGTCATCGGTGCTCTCTTCGTGTCCTTTGGTTTGGGTGCTGTTGATGTTATCGTTGGTCTAGTTTTCGGTAATCTATTGGCTGTTTTAACGTGGGCCTTAGTCTGCGCCCCCATTGCCACCGATACGCGGCTTACACTCTATGCATACTTGGAGAAAATTGCGGGCCCACATTTCATCAAAGTATATAGTATCGTAAACGGGGCGCTTTTCTGCATTCTGGCTGGGGCTATGATTACAGTGTCAGCTAGCGCAATCCGAATACTGTTTGGATTAGACGCTCAAACAGGGTTATTCCCAACTGACTTACGGTTTATCCTGATAGCCCTTAGCGTCGGCGCCGTTGTCGCCTTCGCAGCCATCAAAGGTTTCAAATTCGTCGCAAAGTTTGCTGAAGTCGCCGCGCCCTGGATGATAGCCATGTTTTTCGTCGGCGCGCTAGCCACGCTCCCTGCCCTGATAAGTGCAACGCCCGGCCTAGACGGCGTTGGTTCCTCCTCTGACCTCATGACTTTATTGGGGTCTAGTGTTTTTGTGGACCGCGGCACAGATATCACGATGTGGCATGTGATCGCCTTTACATGGGGCGCGAACTTGGCCTTCCACGGCGGACTGGGCGATATGACAATTTTACGATTTGCACGAAATAAAGCCTACGGATGGTATTCTTCATTGGGTATGTTCATTGGCCATTTCGCTGCCTGGATTGCGGCTGGTATAATGGGCGCTGGCGCCGCTTATGTTATGAAAACCCCGCTTACAGAGCTTGATGCAGGCGGCGTGGCCTTTCAAGCGCTAGGCGCTGTGGGCATCCTCGCCGTTGTCATCGCGGGCTGGACGACCTCCAACCCCACTATTTACCGGGCGGGCCTCGCCTTTCAATCGCTCAATCCCAAATGGTCAAGAGAGCGCGTAACCCTAATCGTTGGCGCGATCACGGCCGTTATCGCGTGCTCACCCTTTGTTTTTTCTCAACTATTGGGGTTTCTCGGGATTATGGCCGTCATAATGGCCCCGATAGGCGCGATTATCTTTGCCGAACATTTTTTGTTCAAACGTCTAGGCTTAACACGGTATTGGCGGGTAAGCCGCGGCGACAAGCTAAACCTACCTGCCGCCATAACATGGGCTGGCACGGCGCTTTTTGCCTATGTCCTCGGCAGTGTATTTGGTATTCATATCTTCTTCCTGTTCATACCAACTTGGTTCGCTGCTTTGATACTCTACCCCGTTCTGTCTTCAATGATGGGCGCTAAGTCCGTCGATACGCAAATTTTAGATGACATGGAGCGCGCTGAAAAAGACCGTAAGCTGACTGAGGCTGAAGCCATAAGAACGTTTAAGTCTGAGAATGGGCACAAACGTCCTTTTATCGAAACGTTACTGCTGCTGACCGCCGCACTCGCCCTTATTGTCTGTTTTTATCTAGGCATCAAAGCGGCAGGTGGTTCAACCTCAACTGGGTTTAAGTCTGCCATAATTTGGCCGACCGCTATTTATTTCGTAGCCGCGACAGTCTTGGTCTTTATCCACAAAGATAAATCAGAAACCGCAAGTTAGAACCGATTGAATAGGACAGCCATATGACTTCTAAGTATTTGACCAGTGCCGCACTGACCTTGTCTTTGATTGCACTAGGCGGCTGCGCAGCCAGCGAAGTTGCGCCCCAAAACAGTGCGACTGCCGCGCCCATAATCACGGCACCCGAAGATGCGCCAAATGTAATCTTCATCCTTGTTGATGATATGGGCTATGGCCAATTAGGCGTGACAGGGCACCCCATTATCAAAACACCTAACATTGATAAACTTGCCAATGACGGCATTCTGTTCACACAAGCCTATTCTGGAAGCACCGTGTGTTCACCCTCACGTATTTCATTGATGACCGGCAAAGATACGGGCGCACTCCATTCAAACGCAAACACCATTAAGCTGCGACCGGGCGACAGAACGCTTGCACATATGATGAGCGGCGTAGGCTACAAAACAGCCCTTTTTGGAAAATATGGGATTGGCACAACATTTGGCAAAACTGACCCTATCACGATGGGGTTCCAAACCTGGTATGGCCTGCTCCATAATATCTCAGCTCACCGCCAATATCCGATAATGATGTTCCGTGATAATGATATGGAATTTGTTTCCCCAAATGTCGGCGGAGCCGAGGGAGCCTATGCGCAGGAGCTCTTTACCGATGCCGCCGTGGATTACATCAATAAACATGATGACAGCAATCCGTTCTTTATGTTCCTCTCTTATACCTCTCCTCACGCTGAGCTTGCAGCGCCTGAGGAGTTCATTGCCCCGTATTCTGGCAAGTTTGAGGAAGAAAACTACCCGGGCCTGTCTAACCCTGACAATAAACCGATGTTTGCGGATTATTATCCCAAGCCAGTTGCAGAGCCAAACGCGACGCAAGCTGGCATGGTGGCCGCATTAGATGCCTATATTGGCGAGGTCATGGCCGCTTTGGAAACAAGAGGGCTCGCGGAAAATACATTAGTGTTTTTCACATCGGATAACGGTCCTCATGAAGAAGGCGGCGCTGACCCGATAGCCATACGGGCCTCCGCTCCGTATCGCGGCGGAAAGCGCGACCTTTATGATGGCGGCATTCACGTGCCGATGATTGCTCATTGGCCCGCAAAAATTACAGAGGGCCGCATCAATGATACGCCGATGGCTTTTGCAGATATCCTGCCAACGCTAGCCGACTTAGCAGATGCACCGAAATCCGCCATGAAAGGGCTCGATTCCAACGGGACCTCAGTCCTTCCTATCATTGCAAACCCTGACGCTGAAATCGCCGAGCGGGTTCTCTATTGGGAGTTTGCACAACAACTCGGCGACCCAAATTCGGGCGTTGTCGGAACCGTTAAGCAAGCCGCCCGTCGCGGTGACTGGAAAGTTGTTCGCCAGCGCGAGGACGCAGAAATAGAACTCTACAATATCAAGACGGACAAGTCAGAAAGTCAGAACCTGGCAGCAGAGTATCCGGACATCGCCAATGAGTTTAAAACCATGTTTGACGAACGATTAGCGGACTAAGCCATGAGGAAGGTAATAAAACCCTTTGCTTTAGCAGGACTATGCCTGACCCTAGCGGCTTGTTCAGCAGGCTCTGAAACACCCCAATCAGACTCTGCAGCCGCGCCTGAAAAAACACCTAAAGTTTCGGCACAAGAAACAAATGTCGAGCAGCCCTTATCCGAAGCCATTGATCACGTTTGGGCGGGGCAGCGCGTCTTTTTCGATTTCGTTGAGCAAAATGGCCATCAAATGATTGCCTATTACGATGCCAATCGGCAGATGAGCGTCGCTGTGCGAAAAATGAGAGATGTGAACGGGGCCCCTTGGAGCTATCACAAAGTACCAAGCTGGCTCGGATGGGATGCACATAATCGCGTCGAGGTAGCCTTTGATAAGCGCGGCTTTATTCACCTGACAGGTAATCTGCATGGGAACAAACTGGTCTACTTCCGATCCACTTCGCCTTATGATCCCCGAACCTTGGAAAAAGTTGATGTTATGGCCGACCCGGCGGTCGAGCAGCGCATGACCTATCCAGAGTTTTTCAAAGGCCCTAAGGGAGAGTTGCATCTCAAATATAGAGATGGCTCAAGCGGTAACGGACGGTGGTTTTATAATCGCTGGAATGTCGACTCAAAGAGCTGGTCACGCCTACACGAAACCGTCCTCTTGGATGGGGAAGATATTAGAGGCTCCTACCCTCTGGGTCCCATTATTGGCCCGGACGATTTTGCCCATATGACATTCACATGGCGAGAGACGCCGATTGCCTCATCTAATCATGACCTGTCCTATGCCCGCAGCCGTGATTTGGTAAATTGGGAGACGTCTGATGGCACCCCGATTCCCCTTCCCATTCGACTTTCCACAGGTGAAGTCATTGACCCTATCCCTCAGCATGGCGGCTTGTTAAACGGACGGCACCCTATTGGTTTTGACGCGAAAAACCGTGTCTTGGTCACCTATCAAAAATATGATGAGAATAATCTCAGCCAAGTCTATATCGCCAGACGTGATGCCGATGGTTGGCGGGTACAAAAGGTTTCCAGTTGGACTGATTTACGCGTGGACCTCGATAAGAGCGGCGCGTTGGACCTCCCCTTGTTAAATAATTCGCCGGCCTATTTAAATAAAGCCGGACAAATTGTTGTACCCGCAACGCTGCGCGGCACACTCTGGGAGTGGACACTTGATCCCTCCGATTTGTCTGTCATATCTTCTGAAACACGGGAAGCCGGTTTTCCGAACGCCGTTACGGCTTATGACGCAGATAATGACATTCCCCAGCGCGTTATTCCGTTAATGATTGATCAATCCACAAAGTCATCCGAATATTATCTCAGCTGGGAAGCCTTACAGCCCAATCGAGATCAAGCCCGGCCCAATATACCCCCCGCCTCAACCCTTCGCGTTCATCGCATTCCGCAATAATTGGAGAATATCATGCACATTTCCCTAAAAACGGCCCTTATGGCCTCCTGCCTTAGCCTTGCTGTCGTGGCCTGTAGCCCTCGTGAGAATAAAACGATGGCAAGCTCAAACACGGCGACAGAGAAAGTCCTGCCCAAAATGACCGACGCCGCGAGCTACGGCAAAGCCGCTGCAGAATGGCAATTAAACACAATTCATGACTTGTCTTATTTGCCGGGCCGGATTCCGCAGAGCAGCTATAATCGCGGCTGGGTTAAAGGCGCGTTTTATATCGGTTTGGAACGTTTTGCGGAAAAGACGGGCAATCAGGAATGGCTCGATTTGCTGCTTAACGAATCTTATGAAAACGGATTTGAGATGGGTCACCGCTATTGGCACGGTGATGATCAAATCATGGGCACAATCTACGCAGGCGCGATCGAGCGCGGCGCAGACGTTGAGCTGTTAAAGCCGACCACAGATATTCTTGATGCGATTATCGCCAAAAATTATGACAGCTCTTTGGAATTCGTAGAGCCTAAAGATGCTCAGGTCGGCGTAGAGGGTACATGCCAGGTGCGGTGGTGCTGGGCCGACGCCATCTTTATGGCGCCGCCTGCATGGGCCGCCATCAGTAACGTCACAGGCGACCCGAAATACCGCGACTACGCCGTGAAAGAAACAGACGCGACGATTGAGTATTTATATGATGATGAAACGGGCCTCTTTTTCCGCGACAGCCGGTATTTTGACAGAAAAACGAAAAACGGCGGCAAAGTCATGTGGAGCCGCGGTAATGGCTGGGTCTATGCCGGTCTTGCGCGTCTGATTGAAGAACTGCCGGCCGACAATCCGAGCCGAGCCGGCTATGTTGAGCTTTACAAGTCCATGACCGACGCCTTGATTTCGCGCCAGCGCGAAGACGGTTACTGGCCAACATCGCTAGATGATGCAGCCCTGTTTCCAAATCCGGAAATGAGCGGCACAGCCTTTTTTACCTTCGGCATTGCTTGGGGCATTAATCAGGGCATCTTAGACGGCGAAAAATATGTTGCCGCGCGCGATTTGGGATGGAGCGCTATGAAGGCCGGCGTAAAAGAAGACGGCATGGTCGGCTGGGTTCAGCAAATCGGCAAAGACCCACAGGGAACCGACAAATTCGATTCGCAGCTTTACGGCGTTGGCGGCTTCCTGCTGACGGCGGCTGAGATGATTGAGGCTGGAGAGTAATGAGCTCTCACTCATATATTGAAATGAGACTCTAAAGGCCATGCCAGATAAACTTGTTCATCACCGGGTTGCAAAGCAATTATTAGCCTTAATCGACTCTGGGGTTTATGCGCCTGGAAGCAGGCTACCGAGCGAGCGCGAATTAGCCACACAGTTTGGCGTTGGCCGCGGGGCCGTTCGTAATGCGGAAAAGATGCTCGAGATGCAGGGGCATATTGAAATCAAAGTGGGATCTGGTGTTTACGTACTTGGTACGCCCTCCCTTCACCTCAACGTTATGCCCAATGTAAGCCCTCTCGAATTGACAGAAGCACGGGCTTTATTTGAAGCGGAATCAGCCGCGCTCGCAGCTCCGATTATAACGGATGAGACGATAGCCGAATTAGAACATTATATCTCAATAATGACCATCAAACAGAAAAGCGAGATGACGCCCGATGACGCAGATGCCGCCTTTCACAAAGCCATAGCCCGCGCAACAAACAACAATATGATTATATTCGTTATTGATACCATGTGGACATTGCGAGCTGAAAATTTCGAATTACAAAAAGTGTATAGGAAAGTGTGTGATAGCGAACCTTCTCACCGGGAAGGTGAGCACCATGCAATTTTGGAGGCTTTTAAGCAGCGAGATTCTAATGCCGCGCGCAAGGCTATGAGGGCACACTTTACCCGCATAATTGAAGCTCTCCTCGATAGCTCAGAACAAGAGGCTTATGAGAAAGTTGAGGCTCAAGTATCTACTAGTCGAGAGCGCTTCCTACTTACAACCCAAATAGGCTAAAAAACGACGTGCAATTGTTCAAGCGAATAACTGGAAACTTTAATGTAAGCTTTTATCTCGGTAATATTTCATAATCAGGCCCAATAAAATCAAAGCCCCCTTATAGAATGAGGGGGCCCAATTTCATTATTATTGCCAGTGTACACCCTTTTGCGATTGTCGCTCAGGTCTAACAGTTGATGTCAGCATGGGAGATATCTAGCCCGTTATACTCAAACAAGCTATTCGGCTAAAAGCTCTTTAACATAAGAAATAAGCGGTTCATCTGTCGCATTCGCGAAAAATAGATCTTGGAATTTTTCACCTGCGATTGCAGATTTAAGCAGGTCTTGATCAATTGATTTCATAACTGCTAGCATATCTTGTGTTGCGGCGGCTTTGACGCCACTAAAGATATTACGGTTCTTTGCCATGATCTCTGCACGTTCCTTGGGGTATCCAACGCCGCGCTCAACTTCGAAGAGTTTACGATAACAATCCTGCAAGTTAAGTTCTGCCGCCCAGCCAAAGCCTTTGGCATATGGCATTGAAATAGCATTGCCATCATTAATCTGCCCAAACAAAAACGCATCTGTAGGATCAATCACCAGTCCACAAACAACATTTGGCATCGCATTTAGGGCAAGCATTGCCCCCATACCTGTGCCGCAACCCGAGACAATAAAATCTGCTGCACCGGAATTTATCAGCAGTCCAGCCAATATTCCATTCATAACATATGTAAGCTGCGCATCATCATTCGCCGCATACATACCGTAATGGTAAACTGTATGGCCTGCGGGTTCTGCGACTGATGTAAGAGCATTGTGGACAATCTCGCTTTTAGCGGCCTGACTGTTTTCCATTATAAGGGCTATTTTCATGATATTCTCCAAGTTTCATTTCATTATTATTTATCTTTATACACAGCCTAAGCCATGTCTGCTGATAGGCGCTTCAACGTCTTGCGGGTTAACCCAGCTAAAGTCACCAATGACAGTGTGGCTAAGGGCTATAAATTTTTTTATATTTACTAACGTGCCATCCATCCGCCATCAACTGTTAGGATATGACCGTTGACGTAGTTAGATGCCGGCGATGCCAAAAAGACGGCTGCGCCAGCAATATCAGTGGCATCACCCCATCGTCCCGTTGGAATTCTTGCCAGAATTGCAGCATTGCGTTCTGGATTAGCCCGAAGAGCGGATGTGTTATCCGTCGCAATATAACCAGGAGCAATGGCGTTGACCTGCACACCCTGCGCCGCCCACTCATTGGCAAGCGCTTTCGTCAGCTGCGATACGCCGCCTTTGCTAGCCGCATAAGCAGGAACCGTGATGCCGCCCTGAAAGCTAAGCAATGAGGCAATATTGATAATCTTACCATGACCTTGGTCTATCATCTTACCGCCAATTGCTCGGCAAAACTGGAACACACCGGTCAAATTTGTATCTATAACCGCACTCCAGTCCTCATCGGAATAATCCCGTGCAGGACTGCGCCGAATAGTGCCCGCATTATTAACCAAAATGTCAACAGCCCCTGTTAATTCATAGGCTTCCTCTACCGCTGCCGTAATCGCAGAAGGCGAAGACTGGTCGCAGCCCACGGCGCTCGCTTTACGTCCAACCGCATGAATTGCCGCGACCGTCTCGGCTGCATTTTCTGAGCGGGACGCCACCGCTACAATATCAGCGCCCGCTTTTGCCAACCCAATGGCAATCGCTTGGCCAATACCGCGGCTTGCCCCTGTTACGAGGGCAGTTTTACCGGATAGGTCAAAGGAAATATTATCTGACATAATTTATATCTCTAAGTTTAAATGAGGCCAACCAAGCGCGGTAGTCCCTCGCTTAAAAATGGCACGTAAGTGACAAGTAGCAACGCTGCTATCAGAGCAGCATAAAGCATGATGAGCGGGCGTATTAACGCTTGGATAGACGTTCCCGCCACAGCGCATCCGACGAAGAGAACGCTTCCCACAGGCGGTGTGCAAAGCCCGATGGAGAGGTTAAGCACTAACATAACACCAAAGTGAAGCGGCGACATGCCAAGCTCCATTACGACAGGTAGGAAGATCGGCGTGAAGATCAAAATAGCGGGCGTAATATCGAGAAACGCGCCAACCACCAGTAGGATGATGTTAATCAGCAACAAGATAATGATCGGATTCTCGCTAATCATCAGAAGGCCGTCGCTAATGGCTTGCGGAATGTTTTCATAAGCCAGAACCCAAGCCATACCAGTCGATACACCAATCAAAAGCAAGACCATAGCCGTTGTCTCGATCGACTTGAGCAAAATCCCAGGCAGATCCTTCACATTTATTTCGCGGTATATCAGAGACAACACTAGCGCATAAATAACCGCAATAGCGCTGGCCTCAGTTGCGGTAAATATACCCGCAATAATACCGCCGACGACTATCAGGATCATTAAAATGCTCGGCCCAGCTTGTAATAGCTTTTTGGCGGACGCGCGCACAGGAATGCGGGCTGAACGTGGATAACCCTCTCTTTTGGCATAGCCAGCCGCAACAATCATGAGAGCTAGGCCTGCCAGAATTCCGGGCACGTAACCGGCCATGAAAAGTGCCGCAATTGACACGCTACCTGCCGCCACAGCGTAAACGATAAGCACATTACTCGGTGGGATAAGCAGTCCTAAGATGGAACCCGTGACGGTTACGGCTGTTGAGAAGTTTTTGTCATAGCCCTCTTTCTCCATGGTCGGAATCATAAACGTCCCAATCGCAGATGTTGCGGCTACTGCTGAGCCGGAGATAGAGCCAAACAACATACAAGATAGCGTGTTCACAAGCGCGAGACCGCCCGGCAGTGTCCCGACGATGGCCTTCGCGGCTTCAATTAGGCGTTTAGCGATGCCCCCCTGCCCCATTAAATAGCCTGAGATTACAAAGAATGGGATTGCAAGAAGTGTAAAGCTATCCAGCCCCCCCGCAAGCCTTTGTGCCATCGTTATCATAGCTGGATCGAATGACATACTCAGTATAAGTGTTGAGACGGAAGCGAGCGCAATGCTGACCGCAATCGGCACGCCCATCATCACGAGTATAAAAAAGATACCTAAAAGAACGAGAACAGAGATTAACATTTTACGTGCCCTCGCCTAACTCTCCCGCGAGACTTGACGGATCGACTTCACTGGGTTTATGGATTTTGCCATGAATAATCACGTCGCCGATATAGTGGAACGCATAGAGACTCATAAGGATGCCGCTGATCGGAATAATAGAATAGACATAAGACATCCGCACGCCGAGCGCCGCCGATGTTTGGTCAAGTTCGTGGGTGATCTGCACAAGGCGTCCACCGCCATAAATAAGAATGAGAGCCGCAAAAACGAGCACCGATAACAGAGCGATTAATTCAGCCGCCAGCCGCTTTTTGCCCCTTAAAGGACTTACAAAGATATCTATGCCCACATGCATACGGTTACGGAATGTGTAAACTGCGCCCAACAACCCCAACCAGATTAACTGAAAACGCGCAATTTCCTCTGTCAAAGAGCTCGGCGCGCGCAAGGCATAGCGCGATATCACTTGCCATGTCACAGTTAAAACCATGAATATTGCCAACGCAACTAAAGCACAGCGCAGAAAGGCATCCAGCGGGGTGATAATCGCCTTCATGATGCCGACCCCAACGCTTCAACTTGACGGATAAGAGGACCAAGTTCTGTCTTAGAAAAGTCCGCTTTCATTGGTGCGACAGCATCACGAAAAGGTTGCTTATCGGGATAGATAATTTTAACGCCTGATTTTGCAACTTCGGTCAAAGCCTCTTTTTCAGCCGCTGCCCAAAGCTCGCGTTGATAGACGACAGAATCGGCCATAGCTTGCTTGACCCAGTTACGTTCTTGATCTGTCAATCCGTCAAAAATACGGCGTGACATAATAACCATATCAGGCACCGACGTATGCTCATCAAGGGTGTAGTACTTCGCCGTCTCAAAATGTTTCGAGAGATAGTATGAAGGCGGGTTATTCTCTGCACCATCGACAATGCCCTGCTGCAGCGCGGTATAAAGCTCACCCCAAGAAATTGGTGTTGCTGCGCCGCCCAAAGCTTCAACCATTTCAATAGACGTGCGACTGGGTAGGACGCGGACCTTTTTGGATTTCAGGTCAGCGGGCGAGCGGACGGGCGCATCCGTCATGTAAAAACTTCGGCTCCCAGCGTCATAATAGGCCAGGCCTTGCAAACGCACATCACGTAGCGTGTCCAATAAAGAGTTTCCAACATCACTATTGAGCACGCGCCAAAAGTGATCACTATTCTGAAAAAGATAGGGAATAGAAAACAGCTTCATCTTAGAAGAAAAACCCTCCATTGAAATGCTCGACACCTTAGTCATCGCCAGTGCGCCGATTTGCAAAAGCTCAATTAGTTGCCGTTCACTGCCCAATTGCCCATTAGGATAGATATCCACGCCCATCTCTCCGCTGGACAGTTCTGCCAATGTCTCTCCCATAAAAACCATGGCTTTGTGGACGGGGTGATCGCCATTAAGCGTATGCGCAAGTTTCAGACGCTTGCCGGATGCGATTTGCACCGAACAGCCTGAAAACCCTAAACTAAGAGACGCCCCTAGTGAGGCTGTCAAACTTCGCCTTGTGACGTAATTCATTTGTTGAGTTCTTCCTGCTGGCTATCGACCCATGCAATAAAGCTTTCTTCATTTGTGATGCCCATAGGCCCCTGCACCCAAACACCGGCAAAGGCATAAGTTGGATTGGGCGTGTTAAACCGAATAGGAAAGGTCTCATTGACAGACGGCATTAACCGCGCATCGCCATCGCGATAGAAAAGGACAGTCCCAAGACCATCTTTCACATCACTAAGCTTGTCGCCCCACGTCGCGATATAGCGCCACTCGCCCTTTTTAACTTGATTGCTGTTGCGGAAACGCTTGTTATCAGGGCTCTTGACGAGACCTGATGCTAGCGTAGCATTGCGCAATGTCGATTTCACGTTCACCCATGTCAAAGGGCTGCCCGATTTGAGTGAATAGGTCGCTTCGACTTGCCCTGTATTGTTATTCGTTAGTGGAACATCGCGGTGGGTGATTTTAAAGGATACTTCGGCACCTGTTTCCTTCAAAACATCAGCAGATAGCTGTCCTACCTTTCCAAATCGCTCGAGACTATCCCCGCGATATAAACCAAGCCCCCCGACACCCATGCTAGGCCCGACATGTTGTACATCCAGACCCCAATCTGCAAGATCGTGATATTTTGACCGGTAATCAATTTTGTCCAAGATAATGCCCGGTAGTCTTTTCCCGAAAATATCGGTAACAGCACGTTCATCAAGATATAACCGATAGCCGATAATTTCATTTTCCCACCCAATGCCTTCATATGGGTAAATGTGATCGCCGATGGTATGGGTATCAGGAACAACTACCGATGAGCGAGGCTCATAAACTCTATCGGGTGCTGGGGCCGTAGAAACGCGTAAATCTACTTTCGCAGTCCCAATGACCGTATCACCTGTATTTTCAACAGTTGCGCAGGCTGATAATGCTAACGCCCCCGCTATCGCTACGAATGAATGACGCATTATTAGTCTTTTTGATAGCTTATGCATGATTTACCCTAATGTTTTTGAGGCACCATAGCCCTTGATTACCTTATGAGCAATACTGCATTTTAATGATTACTTATGCTTGTTTCGAATAATGGGACGCTTCATTCGAAAACAAAGTTATCCAATATAGCTGGCCGTGATGTGTATTCAGAGACATCACGAATGAGGAGGGTTTCTGTATCTGCAAGGTTTGAGAACCTTAGCGTCGCGCGATCACTTGTCTGGCCTAAAACTCTTTTCAACCACCCTACCCGCTCGGTTTGTAAAAACCCAAGTGAAAGAAGTTCCCCATCTAGGCTCTGCTTTAACACTTCAATTTTAGTGCTAGCAGGAATTCTAGCAGAGAATGAAACTGTCATAGATTTTTTGCCTTTTAATCCATGAATATTGGGAAACGTTAAAGTTGACGACTCTCCTTTTGCAGTAACGCCAAAGGCGTTGTTGCCAAGATGGATTTTTCCAAAGCCTTGAGATTTAAAGAAATCTTCGGCTTCTATTTTTCCATTGTTAGCATTATATTCTCCAGTGCCAGTCAGGTCGACCCGTATGGGGGAAATAGTGCCGTCTTCACGGTAATGAACATAGCTTATAAACGTGTCGCGGAAATAACGGTTGCCCGTCTGACTAATGTCACAATAGGCGAAATAGCTCTGCCCATTCATATCAAAGAAAGAGCCATGCCGCCCTTGCAAATACCCTTGAGGCCACGTTGGACTTTCCGTTCCGTCCTTAAAGCTTGTATCATTTAGAATTTCACCACGATAGATGTAAGGGCCATAAGGATTATCCGCAGTTGCATAAAATGCGCCCCACGAAAGATAGTAGATACCAGCTCGCTTATGCAAAAATGGTTTGTCGTCGGTGCCTTTCCCTGCAAACGGCCCATCCCTATCATCTGTATAAGGCCCGCGCGCATTGATAACCTCTACAGGCTGTGGGTCTTCCGCCAGAGAGAGCATATCGTCTGCTAATCTTGCGATATGATAATTAAACGCTCCGAAGATAATGAAATAATCTTCGCCGTCCTTCAAAATTCCAGGATCATATTCATGGGTAGGCGTCATTTCGGACTTCAGCATGGGTTTACCAAGGGTGTCCACCCAAGGCCCCGTTGGGCTATTGCCCATAACAACACCCGTTTGTTCATTTGCCTCTGAGAAATACCAATAGTATTTTCCATTGTTTTCGGCGGCATCCGTCGCCCAAGCGCTTGTGAAGCCTTTTCCGATGTAAGTATCGGCTGGTTTTAATGTGCTTTCATGTTTCCAGTTCACAAGGTCATATGATGACCACACCCACCAATCCTCCATTACGAAAGTTGTGTTGTCTGCCGATTTATCATGGGTTGCGTAAAGATAGGCTTTTCCGTCAAAGACCCGAATATGGGGATCATTCACGCCTTTATTAGGAATGATTGGATTGCCTGCGAAGGCATGAGTAAATGCGCCCAAGCATGTGAGAAGAAAAAGACCCGTCAAAAAGTGTCGCATAGGAACCTCTAATAATACCGAACAGACACTAAGGACAGGTTTTCAGCTCAGAAAGTGCTGCGGAAGTAACTTCACTTTCTGCATAACCATACCGGACTGCTTTAGCATGAGTGATACCCGCAGCGGTGTAGGGCCGCGCATAAATATTCCAAGCCGCAGCGTTCTGTGTATTTGCAAAACCAATTGATGCGCCATCAGACTTCGATGTCCACTGCACATTACCATTGGCTAAGCAGGCAGTTGGCGGTTTTGTGACGGGCTGTTTTCCGCCCGGCCACATTTTTGCGACCATCTCAAGCTCGGGCACGGCTGACATGTCACCTGTTACGCTTATCCAATCATCCATAGCTGCAGACAGTGTCTCTAACTGGCCTTGATAAGCCTGCTGATAAGCAAGGTTATCAATCTCATGCGGGTCAGAACTGAGCTTATAAAGTTCAGCTTCAGGACTAGGTGTTTGAAAATATTGAGCCGACACGGGGCTGAGAGTGCCTTCGCCCAACATCGCCCGCATTTGCTTCATAACAGGGCTGTTATTTTGATATTCAATACTCGGCAGGCGCGGCTTATCAGGGGTGTAATTTCTGATATATTTAAAATCATGACTCCGTATGGCTTTAAACCTTTGCTCGCGCTCATCGAGACGGTCGGCCGCCGCATAAATATAGTCTCGCTCTGCGCCTCTATTTGGGCCTTCAAAAATACGGCCTTGAATGTAGTCTGGGATATTCGCCCCAGCGAAGTTTAATAGCGTCGGGGCGATATCTACAAAACTAACAAGGTCGTCGCGCACAGTGCCCGCACCCCGATTGTCGGAATAGGCAATGATTGTAGGCACTTTTAAGCCGCTATCATATAGCGTCCGTTTTGCGCGGGCCAAGCCATCACCGTGATCTGTGGTCAAAATGATTACAGCATTTTTTCCGCGCTCAGAGGCTTCAATATCTGCGATTAACGCTCCGATCATCTCATCCGTTCGAGCGAGATTATCGTAGTAGCGCGCAAGGTTTTCTCGCACTTGCGGCGTATCAGGGTAATAGGGCGGGACAATTACATCCGCGGGATCCGTAAAGACAGATTTTCCTTCGTCGAATTTTTTATTGCGCGGGACGAAATGCTTGGCGTAGCGATTACCTTCTATGACAGTATCCGTGGGGAAGGCAAAACTCTCGTGGGTTTGAATAAAATTCAACATGGCAAAAAGCGGCTTGTCAGTAGGCGCGTTTTTCCAATCGGCGGTCTTGCTGCTCTCGTCCCAAACGGTGAACGGATTTCCAAACTGATAATCGGTTTTGACATTATTAAGGGCGTAATATCCGCGAGCCCTGAGCAATTCCGGAAAAGCTTTAATGTGCGAAGGCGGGACTGCTTCATATGGCGCGCCATATAGCATATTCGCGCCAAAACTGCTTGTGCGCATTTGCATTGTACCCATTGTTTGTTGATGTACGCCCGTAATTAAGGCGCTGCGAGACGGCGAGCAAACTCCGGCCGTCGTAAATACATTTGTAAATTTTGTACCGCGCGCTGCCAGGGCATCAATATTGGGCGTATGCGCCAGAGGGTCGCCAAAGGATCCAAACTTGGGCGATAAATCCTCTATTCTAATCAGAAAGATATTAGGGCGTTCAAGCGGTGCCTCAGATTGAGTGACAGACTGGGGTTTACTGCAAGAGCATAAGATTAACATCATCAATATCACAGCTGGTAAAACAAACCTTTTCATAGAAGCTCCGATATTAATTTCTCACGAAAATATGCAGTCCATAGAGCAACCCGCCGCAGCATGACTTCAGCGCGTAAACTTAGTGATTGTAACTGGCCCCATCAGCCCTGACGGCAATAGAGCATCATCCGCATCATAAAAATCAACCGTTGTGAATGTAACCCGCTCACCCAGTACTGGTGGCTCATTATTGCTATACCAGTCTGGCATCTGCGGAGTTGAAAATTTCCTTGGAGGAGACCATACGGCTTGCGTATAACCATCCAAATCAGGCAGTGCAGCGTCCCCGATAAGCCGGTTGACCCATAAGTTCACAACTGAGATAGAAATCGAATTTTTCCCTGTTTTTAGCGCGTTGGTTACATCAATTCGATGAGGCGGCAACCAGCTCGTTCCTTGCTCCGCACCATTGATTTTTACTGTTGCGGCGATTTGCACGTCTCCGAGATTAAGCACAAAACGCTCCCCTGAACTCAAAAAATTATCGGAGATGTTAACTTGGGTTTCATAGGTTGCAGGGCCTGAATAATGCCTGACATCATTATCGCTATGGTCTTTCAAATCCGTCAATTCAGTCAGCGCAATAATCTTATTACTACCATATTCGGAATCAAAACGAACCGTCCACGGGCTAAGGACTGGGAGTTCAGACACCTCTCTGAAAGGTTTTTCCAATGTGGAATCCGTGAGGGGTCTATCACCATCAAAAACAACAAATACTGACTCTTGCGGTGCCAGAAAAAAATTTACAATTGTGTGGTCAGCCTCATGGGAATAAGATTTCACGCCGGCAACACTGCCGTCCATCGGGCTCCAGAGAGAGACCGCCTTGTCTTTCACTCTAAACCTCGCCTTGATGTCTTGCCGCTCTGTCTCAGCGTTATATAAGAAGTAAACATCTTTATTGTCGATTTTGCGGTGCGTGAACAATGCCTCTGGTTTGCCATCAATGGCTAGGTCGACCCTATGGTTGATACTGCTTAAAAATGCATCCCACCCAACGCTCGCCACCACATTGAAAGTTAGCACATTTTCACGGGACCAGATATCAACGACCTTTGTATCAAAGGCCTCACGCTCTTCCGGCGTTTGAACAAACCCGGCAAGGTGCTGCGGGGGCTGTCCAATGATAATGCCGCCATTACTTTCAGATAGCGTGTCGAGCGCATTCAATGTCTCACGTGTCATTGAATCGCTATTATCCAAGACGATAAATTTATGCTCCCCACCTTCAGGAAGGTTAAAGCCGCCTTCCCCGACTGAAAGCCGGGTTTGCAGCACGTCGGCATTCAAACAGATAAAGCTTAAAGACACCGGAATGATATCTGTTTTTTCACGGTCCGGGCATAAACTTGGCGCCCCGTCACCGACAAATAGAAGAGCATCATTAACGGGAATACCCTGACGCAGAAGGTGCTGTCCACGACCAAGGTATTCAAACCAATCCTTACCAGCCGTATCCCACCACGTTTGGGTGCGATCAAAATGACTGCCCCAACGGTTCATTGTCATGCCCGGCTTCACATGTGTATTGGCCTGATGGGCAAAACGGTGGAACATAAATTCATTCACGCCAAGCGCCCAATTGGCATCGCCGATTGTCTTCACAGAGGCAGGGTGCATCTTCCAATTGTCATCCCAAATATCAGTAAAGGCTTCTGCGGATGCAACAGGCTTTCCGTAAAGCGCAGCAGAGGACACAGCCACATTGACCCTATTTCCAAAACGGTTGACCCAGAACTCTCCCATCGGGACATCAGCCTTGCCGCCCGCATCAAGCTCATTGAAAGGTCCGTCACCATAGGATTCTATATAAACATCAAGACCATCAGCCTTGGCAAGTTCCGTGAAGTAACCGAAATAGTTTTCGGCCATAAGATCATTTGAGAATGCTCTCATATCCCATGTGACACGCTCTGACACCTCGGCACTATCTACAAATCTCCCCGCAAGTAGGGGAAGGAAGGGAATTAAATCATAGCCTTTTTCATTTTTAAAAAGGGCGTCATAGCCTGTCGTCCAGTTCTGCGCTCCGACTTCGTAACTATCAATTATTGTGTACTGATGGGCATTGGGCGCAACCTGTTCCACCGCATTAACGACTTTTCCCATGTGGGCATCATAATGAATTTTCACAGCAGGCTGGCTGAATTTATCGACCTCCAGACCCAGGCCTTCTATAGACGCGGGTAAGTTTTTCGCACCTGTCGATGTTTGTCCAAAACGCATGATTGTCCAATCACCTTCTGGCAATTGAGCTATTAAACGTCCATTTTCATCGACATTTTTAGACAAGTCGATAACAGAAGCCGAGTCGATTATTGAACTGTCAGGCACAGTACCAATTGGCGGTAAATCGCTATAAGCTGTCTTAGCAGAGCCTGAGCGTCCCCAAAAATTCCCTATTTTAGCCACCGCCGATAATTCAACCTCTTGCACATCCAGCGACACATCAGTTTGTAAGCGGAAATAACGCGCAGTAATAGGCTCAGTTAAAGCCTCGTCATTCCCCCAATCATTTTTGGCTGGACGCCGCAGCGCCAAGTTTTTGACGGGCGCAAAATTAACGCCGTCATCGGAGGATAACAAAAGTATGTTAGCCTGACGGGCATTCATGAAACGAAAATTGATGGACTGGAGCGTGAAGGGTTCCGCATATTCAAAGCTGATAAAAGCTGGGGAATCTTTTGAAGCCTCAAGAAGGCTCGTGCCGATCACTGAACCATCCGTGATTAAATCTATATCTAGGTTAGCTTGAGAGGAACTAATTCTAGGACGGTTTTCGCGACTCACGTTTTCATTCGCAAGGCGCGGATAAGCAATGGTCGCGATGTCTTCGTAATAGTTTTCAAGCTTAAAGGGCTCAGCAAGAACGAGATTAATGTTGCCACCGCGAGACTGCGTTTCTGACCAAACGACCTTTTTCATAGAATTCTCAGGCGTAATCCACGGCCCGCCAGAAGACGTCCAACCATCACAATTATGGACGCCAAATGAGAGCCCCAATCTTTCTGACTCCGCCGCCATATGACGGATTAAATCTATATGCTCATCAGAATTGAACTTTACAGGGCCTACGGGAATGCCCTGGGTTACGTTAAAAAGCAAAACACCGCCAATTCCGACAGCTTTAATTGATTCCAAATCTTTGGTAATTCCAGCTTTGCTCATATTTCCGCTCATCGCATGGAACCAGGTGCGCGGAAGGGAACTGTTGGGTGGATTGACGAATTCAGCCCGTAATTTATTAAAACTCTCAGAATTTAGCGTATTGCGCGACGCATCGATATCTGTCCCACATCCAGCAAGCGTGAATACAATGGCCCCGAACAGAGCGCTTTTAAGCTTATAGCTCACTTCAAGGTCTCCACTGTAAATTTGGCAAGTTTGCCGCCCTGTGAAGAGTTGCCAATTTCAACTTTGAAATCACCATCTTCAACGCGGTAATCCATATTTATGTCCGTAAAGGCCAGCATCGCCGGTGTGATGTTAAATTCGACATCGCGGCTCTCCCCAGCCGCTAATTCTATTTTTTTGAAAGCCTTAAGTTCTTTCTCAGGCCGAACAACAGAACCAATTAGATCTTTGATATAAAGCTGCACAACTTCTTTACCCATTCGGTCACCGGAATTTGTGACCCTTACGGTCGCCGTCAATGAAGCCCCATTTGGAATGTGGTTCGCTGAAAGCGTAATCTCTGAAAAATCAAAATCGGTGTAACTTAAGCCAAAGCCAAAGGGATAAAGCGCCCCCTCTTCGATGAAGAGATAATCTTTTCTAAAGTTGATATGCTTCTGACTGTAGTGGAAGGGTATTTGGCCGATATGGCGCGGCACTGTCACAGGCAGCTTTCCAGACGGGTTAACCTTACCCATAATGATGTTGGCTACAGCTTTATCGCCTTGCTCTGATAAATCCCAAGCATCAATCACGGCATCTGCGGATTCTGCAATTTCATTAATCGCCAATGTTCGGCGGTGCTTAAGAACGACGATGACGGGTTTACCGAGAGCCTTCACCTGCCGCAATAATTCATCTTGCAGCCCTACGGGTTCAAGACTGTATCTGTCACCATAGCAGCAATTAAAAAAGGCTTCTTTCGCGGTGTGCTCATCGCCGCCCAAAAACATGACAATGACATCAGATCGCCTCGCAGCGTCCAAAGCGCGTGCGAACCCGGCCTTGTTTTTAGGATCATCAAGCGGTTTCATGTTAGGCTTATGACTGTGCTCATCCGTTAGGTGGAGCGCGCGCTCTGAAATGATATTGACCTTCGTCCCAAAAACCTCCTGATAATCCTTATGTGCAGTCTCACGTAATAATGGGCCAATGAGCGCTACAGTTTTACCCGACACCTCTAACGGTAAGGTGTTATTTCTGTTTTTTAGAAGAATAACAGAATCTAAATCAGCTTCATAAGCAAGTGCGAGTGATTTCGTATTTCTAACTTTGGGTGCAACCGTCGCAACATCGATGTAGGGGTCATCAAACAAACCGAGATTGAACTTCACGCGCAATACACGCCTTACAGCCTCGTCCATCTGCGCCTCAATGTTCGGATTGTCTTTTGCCAAACGCGGAAGTCGCGAGTAAGCAATATCACTGTAGAGGTCGATGTCATTACCGGCGTTAAGCCCCATTAATGCCGCATCATCCTCCGTTTCCGCGACACCCATAAATGTGTTGAGCCGCGCAATATCATTTGAATCTGAAACGGTATATCCGTCAAATCCCCATTCATCGCGCAATATATCCGTTAGCAATTTACGGTTCCCGTGACTAGCAACACCGTTTAGGTCACCATGCGACGGCATAATTCCCATGGTCTGTCCACGCTGAACAGCCGCTTTGAACGGAGGAAAAATTTCGTCAACAAGGGTGCGGGGCGAGATTTGTATTGAAGCAAAATTAAGACCGCCCTCCACTTGGCCATAACCAGCAAAGTGTTTTGTGACCGCGCCGATATGTGTCTTTTCCGACAAACCTTTCGTGTCCCCCTGCACGCCCCTCACTGCCGCAACAACCATCTCAGTTGTCAAATGGGTATCTTCGCTATAGGCCTCGCTCATGCGCCCAAACCGGGGGTCCCGCATGATATCAGCTTCGGGAGAATGACACATATGTAGACCGCGCAATCGCGCCTCACGCCCGATGGTATCCCACACATTTTTCACAAGGGCAGGATTAAATGTGGCGGCCATATTGATGGGGCGTCCAAAACGCGTTGTTCCAGTCGCATCAACGCCATTATAGGCTTCCGTCACAAAGACGGCGGGAATGCCGTGTCGATTATTTTCAATGATGTATTTCTGAAGTTTATTATTCAGTAGCGCAGATTTTTCAGGCGTTAAATATTCACCGGGGTTTTTAATACCCGCAATACCGAAGTTAAGCCGGGTTTTGACATCATCTGATAAAACAAGTTCATCATTATCATCAAGTTCAATGCCCCGCCTCGCGTGGAAAATACGCATCTGAGCCGCCTTCTCTTCAAGCGACATTTTTGAAATCAATGTGCTAATCTGGGTTTCGACGGCTTCGTTACGGGGCACTGCAAAGCCTGTAAGCTTAGCGGCACTGGGAACAACAGGAGTGCTGATATTTTCAGTCTGCGGATTATCACACCCCCCAAACGCCATCAAAAATATAGCGCAGAAACTAAATTGCCCTATTGCTTTAAACGCCATTATCCCCCCTTTTACTCACTGTCTATCATGAGCATTTATGCTTGATTATGATTATTTATGCACTATTGTGAGATACAGCCCGAAAGCGTAAGAAGCAAGCAAAACATACGAGCTTTGGTTTTAATTGAAGACTAGGAACTAACATGAAAAAAATTCAATCCCTCGCCCTTATCTCGATCGGTGCCCTTATTACGAGTTGCTCCGCGGCAGATATGGTTCCAACTGCTGAAGCCAAATCTAAGACGGTTAACCATTTCGCTGAAAACGGTTTTGGGAATGCCGTTGCAATCGTCCAACACCCCGCAGGAATCCATCGTGACGGCATTACCTATGTGTCCTACCAAGGCGCACTGGAAGATCCTTATATTGCGGCTTATAACCACGCCACGAAAGAGTGGACAGGCCCCTTTAAGGCTGGCGTTAGTGCGATGGGGAAAGATCCGAAGCGCAAAAAGAAAATTGATAATCATGGTAAGCCCAGCATGATAATAGACAATGAAGGCTATATTCATCTCTTCTTTGGTGGACATGGCGGCGTGCCGGAAATACATGGTGATAACCCACTTGGAAATCATCACTACGGTGAGAACAAACATGTGGTCAGCAAGAAACCGTATGATGTTTCTGAATGGGAAGAGCTCAAAACGATCCCGCCTTTTGGCACATATAACCAGGTCATAAAAATGGAGAATGGTGACATCTATCTATTTTATCGGCACGGCGCGCACCGCAGCGATTGGGTCTATCATGTCTCTACGGATAACGGCCGTAGTTTCGGCGATCCGGTTTCATTTCTAAAGCATAAACGCCGCGACGACGTTAAAGGCGTGGACAGTTGGTATCCGTGGGTCGGACGTGGCCAAGGCGACGAAATCATTGTTAGCTTTGACTATCACCTGTGTTGGGACGGAAATGCCCGAGAACGCGGGCACACAGCAAACCGCGAAGACCTTTATTACATGACCTTTAACACCAAGACCAAAGAATGGCATAATGTAGAAGACGAGCGCCTTCCCATGCCTTTGACTCGCGAAGTTGCAGACGCGAAAGCCAAAGTCACAGATACGGGAGAGCTATGGACATTTAATGGCGCCGCAGCGCTAGACCCCGAAGGCAACCCGCACATATTGATGAACGCGGGGAAAGATGTCGGGCAGATTACAGGCGGTCCAAAGCAAGTGAAATACATTCGCTGGAACGGAGAGGCTTGGACGGGTGGCAACACTGTCAGCCCTGTCGGCGCACGCGCTGATCTAGAGGTGAAATCACTTACGGATGTCAGCCTCTATATGTCATATAAAGACAAAAATGGAGAAGCGGTTCTGATACGCCGAGATAGCACAGACGCTGGAGCCAACTTTGACAACAACAAGCAACTCTTCCGCCATGGTAAAGGCAGCTTTGCGATTAGCGCGCTCATTGAAAATGCGCACCCAGATGCTAAGATGATAATAACGCCGCGCACAAGCGGCACTGCCCTGAAGAACATGTACCTCATCGGGGATAACGGACCTGTACAGCGAAAAGCGTCAGACATGAAATAGTATTGGGTTGTGACAGTCTCGAATAGTCGCGTTAAGAATAATGGTAACAGAGAAACACAAGCTATTTAGGCTTGATGCAAGGTGAAGTTGTCAATTCGGTTATGACAGCACGCTTACATATTGCGGAAACATCAAGGCATTAAACGGAGTATGCACAATATAGTATTAGCAATGCAGATGTTTCCTGTACGCATAAAGAATAGATAAAAGGCCTTGAAGCCATAAACGCGAGCGCCTAGGTGTCCCTGACATCACGAAAATAATCATGCAAACAAAAAAGCCCGCTTTCAAAAGCGGGCTTTTTATTCAGTGTGTGGTCAAAGCACTAGAACTTGTAGTTCACGCCAGCAATTAGACGGCGATCTGTGAAGCCATTAAAGCAAAGCAAAGTGTTATTCTTAATGCAATACTGTTCTTGATCAGCCTGTAACAAATTCACGCCCTCAATGCCAACCGATAAGTTGTCACTAAAGTCATACGTAACATTAGCATTGAGCTGTCCGCGATCAGAGTAAATCAACGGTGCACCGGCTTTGAAACTCTCAACAGACGCCGGCAGTGTGTAAGACGAACGCCATGTGTAACGGGCCCGCGCGCTCAGCCCGTATTTATCGTAGAACAATGTTGCATTGTATGAGTTCTTGGACAGATTATCCTGCGCGATACGAAGTTGGGGATCAGCTACACCTAAGTTACCAAAAATATTCCGGTTACCACCAATGCGGCGGAAGTTTGATGCGAAGTCATTCGCGCTGCCGCCTTGCTTTTGATAGGTGTAGTTAGCAATAACGCCAAAGCCAGACATCCAGCCAAGACGGTCTTCAAACTGTGCAAGATCATATTGGAACGCAGCTTCTACACCAGTTTGAGTAAAGGCACCTTCGCCGTTTCTCTTCGTCCGGAAGGGCACACAGATGCCGATACCATCAATCTGGCTGTTAATATTACGCGCTGCAATTGGGTTAAAGATACCCCCCTGCTCACACGGTGGCGTCACATCAATATTTAGGTTGCCGTTTGCATCTTCGTTACCCGGCGGATCTTCTTGGACATCGGTAAAAAGATCCGTCCGTTTTTTATGGAAGACACCGACACTAATTAAGCTTGACGGCGTAAAGTAGTATTCAGCCGACAAATCGTATGACCAGACTGACTCGGGTGAAAGGTCGGGATTACCAATCGCGACAACTGAGTTAGAGCCAGTTCCGAAGGCAACTGATGTTGCCAAGTCGCTGAAGTCTGGACGACGAATATCGCGGGCAACACCGCCGCGCAACAAAATATCATCCGTTACATTTGCGACCACGTTAAAGCGTGGAAGCAGGAAGTTATAAGACGATTCAGTGACTGTTTCACTGACCTGTCCTTGGGCGACATTGCGGCCGATGGATTCAATCGATGTGTCAACATAACGAATACCGAGGTTACCACGAATAGGCAGACCTGATGTCTCGCCGTTAAAGTTCGCCTGCGCATAAATGGCATGCGTATCTTCATTAATGTTAAAAAAGTTGTTCGCAACTTCTGTCGGTGAACTAACAGGCGGTGTACCTCCGCCAGTCACGGCATTCGTCGCCGCGATAGCAGAATTGATAGCTTCGACTATACTTTGAGGATCGCTGAACGCAATTTCTGCATCTATAGCCAGATAATCACGAATAAAGAGGTCGCGACCGTCAGCATCCCCGAAATTATCCGGACCAGCGGTCACGAATTGCGAGAACAAACCCGCGTTTGGACGATTGAGGTCATTGCCGTAATTCGCGCTTGAGAAAGCACGGTTACGTTCTGTTGAATTCGTGTTGAAACGGTAACCTGCATCAAAGGAAGTAATGAACGGTATGGAGTCTTCCATATCGTAAGACACATCAAGACGCAAAGCTGTCTCGCGATTGTCCGCCGATTGCTCCGTGAAGCTCACGCGGCCAAGCTGGTAATTGTTCGGATCCAGCAACTGCTCTGTTGTTGGTGTTGAATCTAGACCTTGCGCAATACCAAACTGAAGCCTGCCATCTGAAAGATCGAACTGAACGGGAACACCGTTGTCTGTGCCATTTTCAGCAGAAGGCTGTTCTGAGTTCGGGTTAACAAATTCCAAGCGTGGCTGAAAGTTTGGTGAATCCGTCTCAGAGGATGCTGTAGAGATTTCCAATTTACCGCTAAATCGGTCTTTCGCCCAATCCATACCAGTTCTAAACACAGCGCTTTCAGTGACGCGAGCTCCCGTTTGCGTTGTCACGCGAAGGTTTGGGTCCAACTGATCAGAACGACCGTCCCTGACATTTCGGCCGGGGAATAGCACCCCTGATAGTGCGGCTTCAACGCTGCCAAGGTCAACATCGCCGTTCGGTCCGTCGATTGTGCCAAAGTCAATCGTTTCAAAGCCGGTGTAATCTGTACCGCCGACAACACCTGGGTTAGCGACGCCGGACAAGTCGATATTAAAGGATTCTCGTGTGCGCTCTTGATCATTGTAGAGACCATCAACGTAGAACTTAAGGTCGTCATTGGGTTTATACTCCAAAGAACCATTTAGGTTGAGTGTTTCATATTCATATCTGTCAAGATTTTGCTGGAAGAATTGAATGCGGAGGAAATCAAACTCTTCTGCACTGGCTAGGCTTGAGTCTGAACTCAAAACGGCGTCACGATCAGCGCGCGGGTTGAAGAAGACATTGTCTTGTTGCGTGTAGCTACCACTGAAGACAACACCAAGTTCTTGACCTTTGTTATTCGTCCAGTTGTTGCCAATCGTGCCCGAAACGCGCGGCGTGATGCTTTCGGCCAAGTCACTGCTCTCACCCTGAACGCGGACGGCAATAATACGTTCATCCAAATCTAGCGGGCGCAGTGTACGAAGATTAATTGTACCACCGACGGAGCCCTCGATTGTTGCCGCTTCAGGCACCTTGGTGACTTCAACAGAAGAAATTAGGGAGGCCGGCAGGTCTTCAAAACTGATTCCCGTACGGCCAAAACCTGACCCGACGGACGAAACGCCATTGATTTCCGTGCGGTTGGCACCTGTACCACGGATTTGCACCCCTGTACCGACACCCGCTGTACGCGTGATTTGAATACCTGTGATGTTTTCAAGAACTTCAGCAAGGTTTTGATCAGGAAGCTTACCGATGTCTTCGGCTTGAATAACCTCAATAAGCGTGTCGGACTGCCGTTTCTCAACCAAAGCATTCGCAAGCGATTGCCGAATACCCGTCGCAATGACTTCGTCATTTACGGCGTCTTGAGCGGCCGCAGTTCCTGTAAGCCCTGTGAGCGCAGACAATGCGATGACAGATGCTGTCGTTCTAAAGAGCTTATTTCGTGAAGTCTTCATAATGTTCCCCTGGATATCAAATCAAAGTTTTTGATTCATTTTATTGCATAAACATAGCACATATGACTACAAATGAGCAATAATGAATTTATATGATTTAATATGTCTTTTTGTGACCAAAAAAAGTAGCAATCTAACGACACCACATAATATTTGTAGAGAATATATGACCGCCCAAAGACACATAAATCGCAAAGCATGTTTGCACCTAACCAAGGCCATAAAAGCGCTATTGCTTATTCTAAGCATTTTTTTTGCTCTACTCACCTCGCAAGCGATGGCTCAAGAAGTCGAAACATCTGGAGCTGTCTTTGACAGGGTAACACTTTCAATTGATGGGCCAGAGATGGATGAACGTGGAGAGATAAACCCGTTTTCCGATATACGGCTCGATTGGATTATTTCTAAAGAGGATAACGAATGGACAGTTCCCGGCTATTTCGCCGCCTGCGGTAATGCTGCAGATACTGGCTGCACATCTGGCAAAACATGGCGCGCACATTTCCTACCATCAGAGCAAGGTGAATATAAATGGAAAGTCAGATTCAGACAAGGTACTGACATTGCTATTGGCACACCTGCGGGCACGCCCTTGGAAAAGGATGGGTTGAGAGGGCGTTTCTCAATAATGAAACTCTCCAAGGACTCTATAACGGCCAGAGGGATACTCAGCTATACTGGCGAGCCATATTACCAATACTCTGGCGACAACAGCCTGTTTTTTAAGTTTGGCCCAGACGCACCAGAGAATATGCTCGCCTATTCAGAGTTTGATGCTACGCCAAATTTCAAGAACTTTCGAAAAGATTGGGCGGCTCACCGGAAAGATTACACGCGCTCTGGCCAGCCTTTTCTTTGGCAAAAAAACAAAGGCAAGGGCATCCTTGGAATGTTGGAATACCTTGCCACATCCGGTGTGAATTCAGTCTCAATGCTGTTATGGAATACAGGCGGCGATGACCGCAATGTCTTCCCGCACCTCCTCGCTGTAGACGAGGCGGAATACATAGCCATGAAGCCCAAAGAGCAATGGGACACAGGCACAATCCAAGACAGGCTTGACGTTTCTAAATTAGAGCAGTGGCACAAAACATTCTCTTACGCAGACTCGCTAGGCATTCACCTGCATTTCAAATTGCAGGAAACTGAAAACAATCTCTTCATGGATGACAGCGCATTGGGAAGAACGCGAAAGATATACATTCGCGAAATGATGGCGCGTTTCGGGCATATGTTGGCGCTAAGTTGGAATATTGGCGAAGAGAACGTTCAGCATCCTGGCGATATTCGTCACATGATAAATTATATCGCCTCCTATAACCTATATAACCATCCTATAGTTCTACACAGCTATCCCGACCAAAAAGAGCGCTACCGCCCGTTCCTAGGGCCCAACACTCAGCTTAACGGACTTAGTCTTCAAGGCTGGCAAGATGATTATTCCGACCTCCGTAGGGACGTGACGAATTGGGCGAATACCGTAGCGCTATCAGGAAAAAACCTTGTGTTAGCCTATGATGAGCCGGGCCGCGCAGACGGAGGCGCGACAGTTGATATTGATTATCCTGACGCTTTGCTGCCCTCGAAACGCGAGATAACGATTTCAAGCGAAGATTTCCTGCGGGACGCGCTTTGGAATGCCCTCACCGCAGGAGCGAATGGTGTAGAGGCTTATTACGGCTATAAAACCGGATGCTCAGATTTAGATTGCCAAGACCACCGCACGCGCGCCAGCTTGTGGGAAGGCGGGCGGATGGCCCTGGGATTCTTCCAAAATCACATTGGTGACAAAGCCCTGACCATGCGCGCAAACGACCTAACGACGGTTGCGCATGACGATTATGTTTTCGCTAATCCTGGAGAATTATACGTCATTATTCCCGGCGCTGAGGAGGTTCAGCTCAGACTGCCTGGCATGCAAGGAAAATTCACTGTAGATTGGTATGACAGGTCACTCGGCGGAGCCTTGCAAACAGGATCAAAGCCTTTTGTCATGGGCGGGGCGAGTTCCATTACTGATAAAAATCGACGGCGTCAGGGCCCCTCATCTGTCGGTCTTGGAAGACCGCCATCATCGGGAAGCGGGCAATGGGCTATCCTTGTAAGGCGAGCTGAAAGCAATGATATCCGCGTAGAGGCAGAAAGCTTTACCTCGCAACGCAAATCGGAAAAACGCCAATGGTGCCGCTCCGATACCTGCGCTGCTGATTGGCAAACATTTGATACCGATAATTCTGGATACACCGCCATTATACCTGACACGCGGCTGACCCATGATGATACGCTTATTCCCGGCGAGAATTTTAGCAATCAACCCGGGCAGATGACTATTGCTTCTTACACTGTCGATTTCCCGATGGCGGGCCGTTATTATGTTTGGGTTCGCACCTATAGCCGCGGCAGTGAAGATAATAGCGTGCATGTCGGACTTAACGGCGAATGGCCCAAAAGCGGCGCGCGTATGCAGTTTTGCCCGGGCCGACACAAATGGTATTGGGACAATCGGCAACGCACCATAGATGATCACTGCGGGGTTATTGGCGGCATATGGATTGATGTTCCATCCGCGGGGCAACACACCGTTGAGTTTTCAATGCGTGAGGATGGCTTTGTCATGGACGCATTTTACCTCACGCTCAGCAGTCAAATGCCGGCCATGTTACAAAAAGAGAATGAAGACGCCAAACCCACGACCATAAGGAAATAAAATGAATAGACGTGATGTTTTAAAAAATTTAGGCGTAGTTGGCACTGGCAGCATCGCCCTAGCGAACACAGCATGCTCTGCCGCTGACACGGGGGCTTCGGTTCCAGATATAGACTTTCGCGATAGGTCCTTCTCGCCCGCGCAGCGCGCTAAAGCCTTGATTAATCAAATGACGCTTGAAGAAGCCGCAGCACAGCTTAATTGCCCGCGCGCAGCAGATGTGATGGCTGACCCTGCCGCTTTCCAAGTTAAGCATCCCTATTTTGAGCATGGAATTGGCGGAGTCTACTCCGCCAGTCTGGATGCCGGGCCAGAGGAAAATGCAAAGGCGGTCATTAAATTGCAGGAAGCGGTTGTTGAACGCAGCAGATTTGGTATTCCAGCATTTATTTACGAGGAGTGCCTGCACGGATTGCTAGCGACAGGCGCAACGCAGTTCCCCCAAGCCATTACGATGGCATGTGCTTTTAACCCAAAGCTGGTAGAGGAGGTCTTTAGCGCAACAGCCTCTGAAGCTAAGGCGCGCGGCTCTCAGGCCTGTTT
This sequence comes from Fretibacter rubidus, assembly GCF_041429785.1. Taxonomy (GTDB): domain Bacteria; phylum Pseudomonadota; class Alphaproteobacteria; order Caulobacterales; family Maricaulaceae; genus Fretibacter; species Fretibacter rubidus. The sequence goes on along the minus strand of NZ_CP163423.1, from coordinate 766,713 downwards.
CTCCCCTAATCTTGATGTCTGCACTGATCCGCGCTGGGGACGATCTGAGGAAACGTGGGGCGAAGACCCTTATGTTATTTCTGTCGCGGCTAAGGCTATTGTAACAGGCCTGCAAGGTCCGAAAGCCGATTACCTGCAAAATGATAAAATCGCCACAAGTGTAAAGCATTTTGCGGGTTATGGTCAGGGTATTGGCGGGCGAAATTTTGCACCCTCCCATATTGGGCCTGTTGAATTACAAAATGTGACGCTGGCCCCTTTCAGAGCAGCCGTAAATGACGCGGGCGCTTTGGGCCTTATGGCCTCGCATGGTGAGATTGACGGCGTCCCGGCCCATGCCGATGTCGTGCTTCTTAATGATATATTGCGAGAAGATTGGGGCTTTGCAGGCTATGTCGTATCCGACTGGGATGACGTGCGCCGTATCCATAGCCTGCACGGCGTCGCAGCATCGGAAGCCGAAGCGGCGACGATGGCCCTAAAAGCGGGCGTTGATATCGAGTTGGCCAATAACGGCGTATATATGATGTTGCCCCAACTCGTACGTGATGGCGCAATCAGTGAAACTTTTGTGCGCCGCGCGGCTGAACGAATTTTATACGCTAAATTTAAATGCGGGTTATTTGATCTCCCCTTCGCGCAGCCCGCAGAAGCAAAACGTCTTTCACGCAGCACGGAGCACCGGGCTCTTGCGCTTAAAATGGCTGAAGAGTCTGCTATTCTGCTAAAGAACGAAAATAATCTTCTACCTCTTGATCCAAACAAATCAGAACGTATCCTTGTTGTCGGCCCAAACGCGGCTTCAGTCCACTTGGGAGGGTACTCCCCAAAGCCATTTGTTGGCGTGAGCCTGCTTGAGGGCCTTCGGGCCTATGCCGAAGGTAAAAGTATGAGTATTGACTACGCCTTAGGGTGTGAGGTCACCGTTGGCGGCGAAGGCACAAATGAAATAGAGACTGACGCGGACGATACAGTCAGTTTTGCCTCGGCCGAGCGTAACAGAGAGCTTATTACCGAAGCTGTTGCCGCCGCCAAGAATGTTGATACAATTATTCTGGCTGTCGGCGGGAATGAATCGACGGCGCAGGAAGCCTACTTTGCAGGCGACTCGCGCGGCGACCGTGACGATTTAGATCTATTTGGGCAGCAAAACGAACTTGCGGAGGCTTTATTGGAACTCGGCAAGCCTGTTATCACAGTTTTGATACATGGCCGTCCGCTCTCGCCTCAGCTTATCGCTGCGAAATGCCCCGCTATACTTGACGCCTTTTATCCCGGAGAAGAAGGCGGTCACGCCCTTGCAAAAATCCTCTTTGGTGACGTTAACCCAAGCGGCAAGCTACCCCTAACTTTGGTGCGTAATGTTGGACAAATCCCGGGGTTCTATTATCAACAGCCCACGGGGCGTTTTCGCAATTATGTGGATTCAGATTCAACCCCGTTATTCCCCTTTGGCCATGGGCTCAGCTATACGCGCTTTGACGTTGGTGCGCCGCAAGCTAGCCCGAACGAAATATCGGTCAATGGAAGCGTAAAAGTATATGTGACCGTGAAAAACATAGGAAGGAGGTCTGGCAAAGAGGTCGTTCAGCTTTATGTTAGAGACGATATCGCCAGCCGCGCACGGCCCATCAAGCTTTTACGAGGCTTTAAAAAAGTGGCTCTGGAACCAGGCGAAGAACGCCGCGTGGAGTTTACATTGGGACCAGAAGACTTTGGATTTAGAAACGCAGAAGGTGAACTCTTACTCGAGCCAGGCCGAATTATATTAATGTCGGGCGCGAATAGCGAAGATCTAAAGCAATCCTCATTACACTTACGTAATATATAAGCGCATCAATAAGCGCTATTTCTTCTGACCCTTAAGCCTCACGATTGGTCCGTTATCGCCGACCAAATACATCCAGAACCATTCCAACCCTTCGGGTTTTTCAGCAATTATTATGCGCGCCTCTGGGTGCGCATTTTTAATAAAAGCGCTAGCGGCGGAGCTCGGGCTGTCGAGATTGCTCAACGATTTCGTCCGGGTCGACGTTTCTTTACCTTGCTCGACTTAATAGTCACCAAATTCCAGTAAAACCTCTCTGCGATCAAAAGACATTTCGCAGTAATGAAGCTGAGTTTTTGAGACTCAGACAGTTCTGCAACTGCCTACAGCCTACTAGCGAAACCCATCGAATCTGAGAAGGATGACAGTGCCACAACTTCAGAGTTTCACGTGCCACAAAATCAAAATTGACAGTCGTAAGTAATTGTTTATATAGTTAATTCCAATCGGCGTTGTGCCGTGTGGGAGCACCATTTTCCTAACATAGCAAGTTGCGTAAGCCTCTGAAAAGTCTCGGAAGATCCCTCTTTCCATTACTTTCCACACGGTAACCTTTTTACTCAGTAACAAGCTTTGCAAGCTGCTCGCTCTCAAAGAATTTAGCGAATCATTCGCCGATAATTTTGAGGTCGGCACCATCATGTATGGTTAGTGCTCTCAGCTCATACAAAATAAATTTTCCGAAAGTGGGAACAAAAGTGGGAACATATTTTTTGCCCGCCATTATTTCGTAAGTTTATCAATAACTTACGCGAGAATAATGGCGGAGACGAAGGGATTCGAACCCTCGATGAGCTTTTGGCCCATACTCCCTTAGCAGGGGAGCGCCTTCGACCACTCGGCCACGTCTCCGTCGGCGGGACTAGCGAATTGCGGGCGTGCTGGCAAGCAACAAATGCAAAATTGCTGTGCCTTTTTAACACGAGAGAGACAACGCCTAAGCAACGCCGCATCTTTGAAGGCCAAAGCTGTATCTGACTGATACAGGGGATTTTTATATAGATAAATTAATTCAGCCAAAATCATGTCTAATTTAGCCCGAAATGCGTAAGGCCCGGTAAATTTACGAGCCATTAACCATAGTCATTTGGCTTTGGGTCAAACGGACACAGGGCAAGCCGTTATGGTATAGAAAAAGCATCATTTTTTATGACGCTTGTTTACGAGATGTTTGCGCTATTGCGGTAAACAAGCCCATTAATGGTGGGATTAGGATATGAAAATGCCTCGTGATATGAATACAACGGCAACGAAAAACCAGTCAAAGTCTGGTCGGGCGGGTGATCCAGCTATGCCAGATCGCAATGCGCGCAAGGTTGAGCGGCTGGATGCTTTTACCGCCCGCACAGGAACCGCAAAGGCCCCTAAAACGGGTGAGCGCCGCCGCCGCCGCAAAACTGTGGCCGATGTTCATGTCCCCACACGCCAAACAAACTTAGGTGCACTGCGGTTTGCGCTTCGGATATCCGATGTGTTTTGGGTCACAGGGCTGATTATGGCCACCGTCTGGAGCAGCTATATCGGCATTAATAACCGTAGCATCCTCGCGCCTGTCGCCGCGGCTGCACTCGGAGCCATCATTTTCATCGCAATGCTGTTCACGATGCGCGCGCATAGATTTGCGCCGTCAGAGACATATTTTGAGCATATAAAAACGGTTACTCTGGCCTCCGCCGCTGCTCTGGGTTTGTGGCTGACCATTGCGCTCATTGCTAAACCGCTGACCTTCTCCCCAGACGCTTTGGCCATTGCTGGCGTCGTTGCCACGCTGGGTCTGCTGGTGTTGCACACACTGTATTATAGCCATGCACAACGCCTCCATAAAAAAGGTGCCTTAACGCCCACAATTGTCATGCTGGGCGCAACAGAAAGCGCGCGGCGTTTGATTGAAGAAAACGCAAAAACGCATGAGCTTAATATTCTCGCGATTTTTGATGACCGTATTTCGCGTGCGCCGCTAAACATTCACGGCGTGCCCGTTATTGGCCGTATCCAAGACCTGCTTGATTGGGACGACCTGCCCTATATCAACCGCATTGTCGTGACCCTGCCGAGCATGGCGGCAAGCCGTAAGGCCGAGTTTATCGAACAAGTGCGAAAGCTGCCAAACCGTATTGCCTTTGTCGTGGATGAGTTTGAAAATCTTGATCACGTACAACAGCGCCTGACCCAAATCGCCGAAGTGGGTGTGCGCGACGTGACAGGCACACCCAAAAGCGGCCGTCATACAGCAATCAAACGCCTAATGGACATTGGTATTAGTAGTGTCGCCCTTGTCTTTGGTGCGCCCGTCTTGGCGCTGATTGCGCTTATCATTAAGCTTGATAGCCCCGGCCCTGTCATCTTTAAGCAACAACGTCACGGCTTTAATAACCGCGTCTTTAGTGTCTATAAATTCCGTTCTATGCGCAATGACGCGGCCGACCCCAAAGCCGCGCAGCAGACCGTCGCAGGTGATGCGCGTATCACCAAAATCGGGCGCTTTATTCGCAAAACCAGCATTGACGAACTGCCCCAGCTTTTAAATGTGCTGAAAGGTGAAATGTCACTGGTCGGGCCGCGCCCGCACGCTGTAGGGATGCGCACGGGGGATGTGGAAAGCTATAAGTTGGTCGAAGAATATGCCCACCGTCACAAGGTTAAGCCTGGCATGACGGGCTGGGCGCAAATTAACGGCTCTCGCGGGCCGCTACATTCTGCCGAAGACGTCGCGCGCCGCGTAGAACTTGACGTGGAATATATCGAGCGGAGCTCTGCCTTTTTTGATCTTATGATTATACTGAAAACTCTGCCCTGCCTGCTCGGTGATAGCGAAAACATTCGTTAATGAGCGGCCTAATGACATATGAGGCCGCGCGATGAGCGGTCGGTCTATACTTGCCTATGTGCCCGTCAATCTGGCCACGATAGTGACCAGCTTTGGCGGTTTAGCCATTTTAACGCGCCTCTTGGATGCGTCAGAATATGGTCGTTATGCGCTGGCTATGATTACCATGCTCGCCTTTCATATGGCGCTGTTCTCTTGGCTAGAAGCGGCCATGGCCCGGTTCCAAGCCCGCGCAGAACGCAATGATGACGTCAACAGCCATGTTAAGACGCTATACCGTTATGCCCTGCTAACCGTCGCAATTATCTGGCCCATCGCGATGGCTGTATTATTTGTCCTGCCGATTGACGCCTCCATGCGCAATGTCTTGGCCGTCGCCATATCGTCCACCTGTTTGCAGCTGTTTTTAAATATTGGCACTGAAGCCCATAAAGCGGCCCACCGCATCATGCGCTATAGCGCGCTTTATTCGACCCATTTAATGCTGAGCTTCACCATCGGCATTATCCTGATTATCGTCACGCCCCTTCGCGAAATGGCCCTGTTTTTTGGCATCATGGCCGCCATCATTATCGTGCTGAGTGTGGACCTGCCGTTTATGATAAAACAAATGCGCGGCGGCACATCTGACCCTGACAAAGTCAAAACCTATTTCAAATACGGTATGCCAATTAGCGTGTCACTATTGCTGACCTACGCCTTATCATCGGGGGATATGTACCTCATTACTGCCATGCTGGGTGATGCCTATGCCGGTGAATATTCGGCCAGCTATAATCTGGCAAACCGCTCTTTGGATGTTCTCTTTATCTGGCTCGGTATGGCATTCACGCCCATCGCTGTCACAGCTTTAGAAAAACAAGGGCTCGACCAATCGCGCGACGTTATGAAAGATTACGGCGCGGCGCTTTTGTGGATTGCTATGCCGGCTGCGACGGGCATCGCGCTAGTTGCGGGCGATGTCGGCTTTATCTTGGGCGAAGACGTGCGCGCAGGCGCGGTTAAAATCATGCCGCTGATTGCCTTTGCTGGCGTCTTGAACGGCATGATTTGTTACTACGCGCAGCGCGCTTTTATGCTGTCGGGTAAGACCGATATGTTTGTTTGGGCCATGGTGCCACCCGTGATTTTGAACATTGGCCTAAACATCGTCCTTATCCCCAAATACGAGCTTATGGGGGCGGTTTACGCGACAGTCGCGGCTTATGCGCTAGGCCTTGTGATTGCCATGGTCTTGGGCCGTCGACATTATCCCCTGCCCGTGCCTGTGCGCGCCTTCTTTGAAATATCGCTCGCCTGTATTGCAATGGCGGCGACCGTTTGGGCGCTCGGCCCGTTGGACAGCTTGCCTGACTTCATCGCGCTGCTCATTAAAGCTACTCTTGGCGCTGTGACTTACGGTATTGTTTGTCTTGTGATTAATGCCGCGAATTGCCGTGATCTTCTACGCGACATGATTGGGCGGTTTAAATCCAAAGACGACGCAGATATTGAGCCAATTACCGCCGAGGTCACGCCATGACCGCGCCCTTTGCGACCGATATAACCCTCATCCAGTCACCTGGCGCGGTGCACGCCGTGCCGTCATTGTCTGTACTGGTGCCTTATTATCATGATGATCCTAGCGCGTTGATGCAGGATTTACAGTCGCAAATGAGTCCAGATGTGGAACTCATCTTTTATGACGACGGCACGGGCGATGCAGCCCTGAACGCACGTCTAGGCGAGATTGTGCAAAAAAGCGCAGAGGCCATCACGCTGATGATTGCTGATAAAAACAAAGGCCGCTCAGAGGCACGAAATGCCCTACAAAAAACAGCACGCGCCGATTGGATATTATTCCTTGATGCGGATATGCGCCCCGGATCTGATAGTTTTTTAACGCGCTATAAAGCGGCCATTACAAAAGGTGATAGCGACATCATCTTCGGCGGTTTCACCGTGTCAGACCGTGCCGAGAGAGCAGAACAAGAGCTGCACCGCGCGCTGAGCCATATTTCTGACTGTCTACCGCTGGCAGAGCGCAAAGCCGCTGGTGCGCAATTTGTGGCATCGTCTAATTTATGTGTGCGCAAAGCCGTGCTGACCGCGCAACCCTTTGATGACGGGTTTACGGGCTGGGGTTGGGAAGACAGCGAATGGGCGGCGCGCGTGGCGAAGGATTACCGCCTAACCCATATCGATAATAGCGCGCTTCATTTGGGACTAGAGACTGACACAACGCTATTGGCACGGTTTAAATCTAGCGCGCAGAATTACATCCGTTTTACAGATAAACACCCCGAACTTGCCACGACATTGTCGCTTTACCGCCTGTCTAAAAAGCTGTCGCGCGTGCCAGGTCAAGGCCTGCTGCGGCCCATCTACCGCGCCGCTGTTGTGATACGTTTTCTACCAATGCGTCTGCGTGTGCTGGGCTTAAAACTATGGCGCGCAAGCTGGTATGCCAGCGCTTTTAATGCGGAGGCGCGCCGTGCATAACGCCTACGCCCCATCTAATCGTATCATGACCAAAGTCATGCGCCGCATTACGCCTCTGCGAAATCGCCGTGATATTCGCTTTACGCTCGACCGTCCGCTGGTCAGCTTTACTTATGACGATTGCCCCTTATCAGCCGTAAGCCACGGATTAAAACCGATGGAGCGCGAAGGCTGGCGAGGTACGGTCTATGTGGCCTCTAAACTCTTTGGGATTACCAATCACCACGGCCTTCATATGAGTGCGGATGACGCAGTGGCAGTCGCCCGCAATGGTCACGAAATAGGCGGACATAGCTTTTCCCATATTGACGGCAATCTTACACCCATTGATGAGTTTATGGCTGATGTCGCGCGCAACCAAAATGTGCTGACGGACCTTGGTATCGCGAATTGCTCTACATTTGCCTATCCTTTCGGCGAAGTCACGCCTGCGCTAAAAACTGCCCTATCACGCCAATTTATAGGCCTTCGCGGCATCACCCCCAAAGCGATGACAGGACGCGCGGATCTTAATCAAATCGCGTCTTACCCCGTCTTTCAAGGCCAAGACACAACCCGCGCGATTGCCGCGATTAAAGCCTCGGCTGAGCGTCCTGCGTGGATTACATTGTTCATGCATGAGGTCAGCCACAGCCCGTCAAAATGGGGCTGCACACCGCCCGAAATGCAAGCCGTTATCAAAGCCGTCAAAGACGTTAATGCCCGCGTTCTGCCTGTGGCGGACGCAATCACGTTTTTAAAAGGGGGGTCCGATGCCCAGCACTAATACACAGGTCACACCGAAAATGACGACAACCCACCGAAAGAACTGGTCAATTGAGGATTGGGCCGACGGAATATCCGTGATTGTGCCAACCTATAAACGGCCCGATGATATTTTGCGCGCGCTAGGCAGTATTATTGATCAAGACACAGACGGGCGCCCTTATGAGATTATTGTCGCTGATAACGATCCCGCGGGCAGCGCAGAAACGGCGGTTCTGGCGCTGATTGATGCCAATCCGCAAACGCGCGTTATCTATACCCATGTCCCTGATCCTGGTGTATCCAATGCCCGTAACGGCGCGCTGACCCAAGCCCAAGGACGTTATATCATTTATTTGGACGACGATATGGAAGCGCATCCTCGCTGGATCGCAGAACTTGTTATCGCCGCTAATCACTACGACGCCCCGATTGTCTTTGGCCCTGTTATCGCCCAAATGCCCGATGGGGATAATCCGCTCTATCCGCATATGCAGCCTCTGTTTTGTCGTACGGGTAATTTTGCAGACGGCATCATTAAGAAAACTTTTGGCACAGGGGGGTGCCTGATTGACCATGGACGCACGTCCCTGCCCGATCCGGTTTTTGACCCGAGTTTAAACGAAGTCGGCGGCGAAGATGACGCGTTATTCGCGCATATCTTGGGTCACGGTGGCCGCATTGCTTGGACAACCAAGGCCAATGCGATAGAGCATATTCCAACCCACCGCGCGACCCCAGCCTATGTCTGGAAACGTAATTTCGCCTTTGGCCAAGCCCCAACGCAGAGTGCGGCAGATCACGGTTGGGCGGGTGCCCCGAGCGTTTTGAAATGGATGGGCGTTGGCATTGTGCAAACAATTACACGCGCGCCAATCTACGCTTTCCAACGGCTCACAGGTAATCCGCATTTCGTGCATAGCTATGGACGTCTGTCGCAAGCGGTTGGGAAAGTCATATGGTTTTCAGGCTTTAGTCCACGGCTTTACGGCGTTGACGCTCCAACACAATCCAGCTCACCTGCTGGCGTAACCAAACAAAAGCTTAGCCCTTAGGCCAAACGACCATTGTTTGATGCGGGAACGGCACCTTCGTTAATCACTAGGCCTGCGCAACGGCCTTCATTTTCAGCGATACGATCTGACAGCGCCTTTTGCGCGGGATCAGACGCGCGCGCAGTGTCACATACAATAACCGTTTTATCGGCTTCGGGAATAACGGTCAGGGCCGTATCGGCGCGCTCAAATGACGGCGTATCAACAATGATGACGGCAAACTGGTCACGCATCGCATGCCAGTAATCACGTGACGCCACCAGATGCACATTCTGCCCGTCCTTAATCTCGTCCCAATTAAATTTAGTCACGGTAAGCCCCGTATCCCCAACCAAGTATAGCGCGCCGTAACGCGCCGTGCTTTTGCGTTCACCGTCAACATCAACCCCGTCTGGGCTAACTTGCCAAAACGGTGTTTGACCAAAGGTCGCGTCATAGGGGCCTCTCAGGGCACCATAGGTCGCTTGCTGCATGGGATCATGAAAGAAGGCAGATTGAGCTTGTTGTGTTAAGTCCAAATCAACAAGGGCCACACGCTGCCCAAAGGGTCCGTAATGCTGAGCCGCAAGGATGGACAAATTACGCGCGACATAGCTGCTGCCGACACCGCCATGGGCCGCAGTCACAGCAATCACAGGACCGCGACCATCAACACGCGGCGGTGCACATAAAGCTGACAAGACACCTTGCAAGGGGTTTTGATTATTCATCACCACACGGCCCCACTAGTCACAATGTTTATCACCGCCTTTGACATCACTAGCTTTGTGTTTGTGGCGGCACAGTGCCTAAGACTGGGACGTCGGTTTGGTAACTTTGAGCTGGCTGCGCCTGAACCGGCTGTGCCTGAATCGGTTGTGCCTGTGTGGGTTGGGCATAGGGGTTCGCAAGCGGGTCATTATAGGGATTGGCATATATATCATAGGCCGCATTACCCGCCGCGCTATAGCTGGCGGGCTGCACATATGGATTTGCGTCGGGCTGATATTCTACTGGACCTGTTTGCGGCGCTGCAGGCTGTGCATCCGCGACATAGGGTTGGGCTGTAAATGCGCCAGCAGGTTCTGGAACAGCTTCGGGAATATGGGCACTGGCGTAACGCGGGACGAAAGGCTCCGCAAACGGGTCACTATAGGACGGGGCTTGCTCTTGATAGGCTGGCGTCTGCTCTTGGCGAGGCGCAGTGCGGCGATCACCACTCACGCGGCGCACAGCTTGTGATGCATATAATTTCGGATCAAGGAACACGCGCATTAACGCCAACATAAACAGGGCAAAACCCAAGGCCACAGTGGACAATGCAAACATCAAAAGACGCGTATTAGAGCCTTTGCGCGGGCGCGAGGCATAAGAAATAACACGCACATTTTCAGAGCTTGCCTCGGCTTGGTCTTGATTGACAATCGCCTCTTGTTCTTTGGCGGTATAGCTTTTCAGGCGCGTATCTAGTGTTGCGCGTTCACGCAGCAGGTTCTGATAGCTTGGATTAAGGCAATGTAAACTCTTTTTCGCGCAAGCTATCGGCTTGGGCCTGCAAAGTATTGCGGCGGGTCATTAATTCTTGGAACACAGGGTTGGGACCAACGCGGCGTCCACCAGCGACACGGCCATTGCCCGAGGTTTGCAAAGATTTTAGCTCTTGAAGCTCAATCTGCTTTTGACGCACAGGCTGGCTACCCGGCAAAAACTTAGCCAAAAGTTGTTTTAGCTCCAATTCTGCCGCGGCAACACGTTGTGACGTCCGGTCATCAACATAGAGATCCATGGTTTCATCTGTGCTACGAAGCTGATTTTCAACAGTGGCTAGCGCCCGTTCGGCTTCGCTTAAGCTACCGCGCAACGTATTAAGTTCTGTACGCAGGTCTTCTGTGCGTTTGGTCACGCCTGTGCGTTCGCTTTCAAAGTCAGATATGCCGTAGCGCTGCAAGAAACGTTGCATTGCGCGCTCATTGGTTTTTAATTGCTCTTCGGTCGATTTACGGCGCTCGGCAATGACATCGCCGGAACCTTCAACAAATAACGCCTTACGCGCGTTTAGATATTCCTCGATAAAGGCATTTAACGTTTCGACCGCAACCTCTGGGTCTTCATGTTTATAGGCCAAATCAACAATGGATGATTTGGGTTGGGGCATGACCGCAAAGCTGCTCTCGACCTCTTTGTACAAATCCACCCAAGCGTTTTGCTCGTCTACAGGATTGCGCGCGCCGTTAATTTTCTCAAAGGCGTCTTTGGCAAAGCGCCCTGGTCCAAAACTATCAGATGAGGTCATCTCGCCGACAACTTTTTCAATGATATCAGCATTTTTCATAATGCCAATCTCGTTTAGCACGATGTGGTCGGGGGTTAGCATCAAGCCCTGAGACGCATTTTGATTGGTCGGGTCTTGGAAGACATATTCACTGCCAAGCTGCACAAGGATGCGGCCTTCGCCCGTATAAGTGCGCTTGATATCTTTGGTCATATACCACGTGCCCAAAGTGCCCAGCACCATCAGCGGGATAACCCAGCGGAGTTGGCGTCCAAAAGAGTTGAAAAACTCGCCAAGGCGAATGCGCGGCATGCCATTGGCGTAATCGCCAACGGTTAAATCACCCACACGCGGAGAGGGTTCGGCCATAGGCCTTGGAGCGGCCTCAACGGCGGCTCCTTTTTTGCGTTTACCGAGACCCAATATGGCCATGTCCAACCCTTCAAAACGAATGTGTTAATGCAACAGACGCTCTAAATTTTAATTTTTCGTTATCCATTCTTGTTAACACTCTAAAAAAGTGAAGAAATTCGCAAAACTTACAGCAATTGAGGCTATTTGCATGAAAACCACGGTAAAACCGCTGATTTTGACAGTCATAATGGGGGTCTCGGCACTCGCTATGAGCGCATGTTCGGGTAGTTACGGCCCACCAATGGCCAAAAAGAGCGTCAAAACGAATCACTTGAACCACCCCTATAAGGCGAAATCAGGTCATTATACACGCAAGGCGGCCACGCCTCAGGCACGATACGCCGCTAAAACACCCTATGAGGTACAAAAAAATAAAAAAAAATCAGGCCTATTTTCACCGTTCTCAGGGCCCGCTTATGACAGCTTTGGCGACCGCATTATGGGGCAAAAAAAACTAGCCTATCAAACACCCCCGCCCCATGCAGGCGTGGGTCAGTTTCAACGCTGGATTGATTATGAACCGCAATATTTGCTCTATCCTGGTGATCAGCTGGATATCGTTGTCGCCTCTGCGCCCGAACTCTCTCGCACATTAACGATTGGCCCGGACGGCCGTATTGTCATGCCGCATGTCGCGCCAATTATGGCAGCGGGTCGGAGTTTTTCCCAAGTCGAACGTGATTTATCGGCAGAGCTTGCGTCCTTACTGCGCGATCCCACGATTGCAGTGACGCCGCGCGCCTATGGTCCAGAACAAATTTATGTTGGCGGCGAGGTCGGACAACAGGGCACATATACTCTGCCCGGCCCTGTCGGGGTGCTAGAAGCCGTCATTATGGCCGGCGGCCTTCGCCCCAGCGCCAAGACGGGTCATGTCGCCGTGCTGCGCCGCGCGCCTAATGGCGGCATGATGATGCGCGTCGTCGATTTGAAAAACGGTATGCGTAATATTCGCGAATATAACGACAATATGCAGCTACGCCGCGGCGATGTTATCTTCGTACCACGCACACAAATCGCCGAGGTTGGCAATTGGGTGCAAGCGTTCCGCGCAGCCCTGCCCGTTGACTTTAACCTCAGCTACCAATTTGGTAGCAATGGCGGTAATGGCACGACGGTCATTTCGCCGTAGCGCAAACAAGACCTCTTAGAAAAAGCTGTCAGCGGGAGCTAGGCTGCTTTTTTTGTGCTTGATAGAAGCTCACGGTTTTCCGCAAGCCATCCGCGCGCCGCACGCTGTGCCAATGTCACGTCGTCCTTGCTCATTTCCATAAGGATTTCTTCGCGGTATGCTTTGGCGGGTTGTGATCCCATCATGACAGCCAGATTGAACCATTTGTGGGCTTCCACAAAATTTGGTCCTTTATCTTCCAAATCAGTTGAATAGATCAGTCCCAAACGGAACAGGTCCTCTGATTTACAGCCCGCTTCAATCGCGGCCTTGGCTTCAGTTACGTCTCCATCAGTAAAGGCCATATCGCCCTCCCTTGTTTCACCTAATACCACCGGATAATGCCGTGTGGTGGGCCGTCTCGCGAGTTCCTCGTCTTGGCCTTGATATGAAATTTGGCGGCAGGGAATAAATATAAGGTTAAAAGATGTAAAGGTTAATCAAGCTTTATAGTTGTTAAAACAAGTAAATATGTATTACTTTCTAGTTTATACTCGATTAAAATCTAATTACTTCAAATACAAACATAGTATAAAACCAAGTACAGACGGACACTGTTCAAGATTAAACCGCGCGTAAATCAAGCAAAAAAAATCGTATTTTTTTGAAATTAATCGATTTTAGGATAAAATTTTACCCAAATTCTCACTTTGGCACATGCCAACTTTGGGTGGACGGCGAATTTTATGACGCGGATAAGCCGCTCATATGCCCCTAGCGCCGTTCTTTTGTCGATAAGAACCGCAAATTAGGGTTCTTTTCTTGCGCGTAACCAATATCCCAAGCTGATTTGGCGAGGAACACAGGAGCACCGTCTAGGTCTTCGCCCATATTATTGCGGTTCTTAGCCGCAAAAGCCTCTAGCTCAGCCTCATCATCGCACGCAATCCAGCGCGCAATTTGATAGGGCGGCATTTCAAACAGGACCTCTAGCCCGTATTCGTTTTTCATGCGGTCCGCCATAACTTCAATCTGTAGCGCCCCCACCGCGCCGACAATCATATCGGCACCAAAGGCCGGTTTAAAGAGTTGCGTCACGCCTTCTTCGGCCAGGCTTTCAAGCGCTTTACGCAGATGTTTGGCCTTCAGCGGATCAACTGTACGGGCGCGGCGCAGGATTTCGGGTGCAAAATTTGGCATGCCAGCAAAGCGAATTTTTCCAGACTCAGACAGGCTGTCCCCCACGCGCAAACTACCGTGATTGGGGATACCAATAACATCACCCGCAAAGGCGTTATCGGCCAATTCGCGGTCTTGGGCGAAAAACAGGATCGGATTGTGAACGCTAATCGCTTTACCGTCTGCGGTTTTTAGCTTCATGCCCCGTTTAAATTCACCTGACACAAGGCGCAGGAACCCCACGCGGTCACGGTGGTTTAAATCCATATTGGCTTGAACTTTGAAAACAAAGCCTGTGACTTCTTTATTGCTCGGCGCAATTTCGACCGATTGACCTGCCTTTTGCGCGGGCTCGACCTGCGGCCCAGGGGCCAGTTCGGCCAGCGCGTCAATCAGTTCCCGCACACCAAATTTACGCAAGGCAGAGCCGAAATAAACGGGCGTCATATGGCCTTCGTTAAAGGACTGAATATTAAATTCACCGTATTCTTTGGCTAGTTCCACCTCTTCGCGAAATTCCGCGAGCAGATCTTCGTCTTTAAATATGGCGCTCATCTCGTCACTATCCATATCGACTTGCGGGGCACCAACACCAGTATCGCCGTCTTCATCAGGGCGAATGAAACGGTAGAAGACATTACTGGTCAAATCCGCTGTGCCTTTGAAACGACGACCAGATGCGGCGGGCCACTGCATCGGCACAACATCCAGCGCCAGTTTATCTTCAATTTCTGATAGGACATCAAAGGTCTCGCGGCCCTCGCGGTCCATTTTATTGACGAAGGTAATAATCGGAATATCGCGCAGGCGGCAAACCTCAAACAGCTTTAGGGTCTGCGGCTCGATACCTTTGGCCACATCAAGCACCATGACCGCGCAATCTGCCGCCGTGAGGGTGCGGTAAGTATCTTCACTAAAATCTTCATGGCCTGGCGTATCCAGCAGGTTGAAAATCAGGTCTTTATGCTCAAACGTCATCACGGATGATGACACGGAAATACCGCGTTCTTGTTCAATCTTCATCCAGTCAGATTTTGTGCGCCGGGCTTCGCCGCGTGCCGCGACACGGCCCGCTTGGTGAATAGCCCCCGTCGCATAGAGCATATTTTCGGTCAGCGTCGTCTTACCCGCATCAGGGTGAGAAATAATCGCAAAGACCCGACGGCGTTCGCTTTCAGGTTTTTTGGTATGAGACGGTTTTGAAGTGATGTCAGACATGAGCGGTGCATAGGCAAATGCGCGCCTAAACTCAAGCGCGCTCATCGGTTAAAGTTATGAAGACGTCTGCACGCTTTCCGTCAGAAAATGACGGCCCTCGCGGTCATCAATCTCAATCACCCATAAATCACTATCGCCCTCGCGGCGCTTGGCAATTTTCGCGCCCACCGCTTGCTCGGACGTTGGGGTGTCCGCCATCCATAGACGGCTCCCGTCCATGACCGTCGCGGATTGATAGAGCACATGCTGGCCGTCGCGGCCGCGCACGCTGACCAATACCGTCCCACTATCTGGGTCACCCCTATGCAGCACCGCCGCAAATGCGCCCGCAGCGTCCGCGCGGCGTATCAAGGCCGAAGCCCAAATGGATGTCTTTAAACGCGGTGTGATGACGGCATTCCTTTTGCATTATCCTTAGAGCTTAGATGGTTAGCCGCGCGCACAAGCGCAAGGCGAAGCCCTTTATCATCTTTTCCCCTCTTGCGTGCAATCTTGGCATCCATCTTGCTTTGTTAGTCCCATGTTAATCATGAGGCCTTTGGCAATGTATCAAAATCTATCGCGCACCGCCCTTAAATCATCCGCTTTAGCCCTTATTATGGCCAGTAGCGCTATGTTTAACGCTCCTGCTGCAAAGGCTGCTATCACATCAGGCAAACAAGTCATAAGCCAAGCGAAAGTCGCAGATTTAGGCGGCGCGGACGTCACGACACTGGATTGGCGGCAGGCTGAGATGAAGCTTCGCTTTGATTTATCCAGTTCAGATTGGATTGACGGCGTTGAATTTATACTATCCATGGATCCGGGCGATAATGTGAACCGAAACGCCCCTATCCTTGTCAGCCTAAACAATGCGCCGCCCGTGACATTGCGCCCAAAGGGCAATTCGTTTGATGCCCGCATCCGCCTAGACGGCGATTATGCCCGCGCCAAAGGCAATGTGATTACGGTGAGTTACCCTGCGAGCAACGGCGCATGCCTAACGCCCGATGACGGGTCTTGGATTTTAAAATCCGCCAAAAGCTCTGTGATCACGCGCACTCGCGCAAAATCCCGCGCACTGTACCTTAATGAAGTTGAAGACCGTCTATCCAATCCCGTGCTGGCGCCTAAAACAGTCGGCATTATCGCCACTGGGTCGTCCAAAGACCGTCTAGAAGTTCTGGGCGCGCAAGGCATTGGCCTGCGCATGGATAGCTTGCCCAATTTCCGCACGTCCCGTGGAAAATCTGGCATGGATGTCATCATCGGTAAACGCAGCGATATTTCGCGCTTTGTTACCGATCGGACCATTATGGACGAGACGGGCCCGAAGATATCTGTCGCCAAAGGCACACCCTTGCGCCTTGTCATCACAGGCGATAGCGACGCTCATGTCCTGTCGGCCGCCAAATTATTTGCCCAACGCCGCCTTCCCTATGTGCGCAGATCAGAAGCATCAGAAGGCGAGCTTCGGTTCCAGCGCAGCTTTAAACAAGCGCATAACACGGTATCGGGTAAGACAAAGTTATCTGATATGGGCTTTGGGTTTTACGCACGCGACTGGGCGGCGACACCTGGGACGCTTGATTTTAATGTCAGTGACCCGCAAGCCCAATCGGGCCGCGTACTGCTGCGCCTGTCATCATCTGACGATATTGCGGATAACTCCAAGTTAAGCGTTAATTTGAACGGGCGCTCGCTCGGCTATGCACAATTAAATAAGCGCCGCAAAACTGTCGCTTTTGATATTCCTGAAGGCGTATTAAAAGGCGCGGATAACCGCCTGACATTGACGCCTAATTTCACGAAGGCCAATGACGACGCAGGTTTCATATGCCCCAAGTGGGACGATGCGCCCGGCTTTTATATTGGGTCTGGATCACGTATTGAACTGTCAAAAAACGGCGGGTCTTACGTCACGGATCTATCGCGCTTAACGGCTGGCTCGGGCCCTTTTGCCGATGCCGACGGGGCAGATACTCATATTGTTATGGCGACCAAGACCGCGACTGACCGTGCGGCAGCGTTAAAACTTGTGGCTAAGCTTGCCAAATCGTCTGGCACGGGCTGGGCCGAAACCACTGTGTCATCCCTCGGTCAAAACCGTGCCTATGATAAAGAGCGTAACCTCATGATTATTGGCCCGCTCGCACGCTCTACAGGCTTGCTTGATGATGCGCCCAAGGCTTTATCTGCGGCCCTTCGCGGGCAAGGCAGCCTTAATTTTGCCAGCAGCACAGAGAAGTTCGCGTCGTTAGACGATGAGGCGACGATGGAAATTTACGCCGCACGTCAACGCAGCAAATCGCGCCGTGCGGGCGGCGGCGGTGTGGCCGCCATCTATCCTAGCGCTAGTCAACCCGGCACATTAACCGCTGTGTTCAGCACAGCGCCGGGCACAGTCTTTAGCGGTAGTGTTGCCACGTTAACGCAGGATGATGTCTGGAACGATTTGTCAGGCAGTGTAGCGCGCTGGCAAGGCAACACCGTTTTGATGGCGCAAACCGCCATGGCCGCCCCTGCCTTTGCCGATTACCGCGCACCAAAAACAGCGGCGCAAGGCTTTCGCCTCGCCTCACTGGATTTCACACAGTGGGATTATAGCGGCATTGAGGACACATGGTTAAACGTCACGGATAAAGCCGCGTTAAGCGGGGCAGCGTTAATGGCCAAGCTAAATTTGGACAAAAAAGAAACAGCCGTAGCCCCTATCAAAACCGTCGAGACTATCGCGCCCGCACCGATTGCAGCGCCCCAACCAATGCACGTCAAACCCAAAACGGTCCCACAAACGGTGCGCTATAGCGCCCCAAAACTGACGGCCACACAACCCCCGTCTTTGCGCGGATTTTCCAATACAGGACAGATGCGCACGCAAACACGCCTTGCTGAACCATCATTATGGGACAAATTTAAAGCGCCTTTTGCGCGCAAAACAGCCAGCCCTGACGTTGTCAAAAAGGCCGAAGCGCCTGCCGTGGCTGTGCCTAATGTCAACGTACCGAAATTAAGCGCTCCAAATGTGAAAATACCCGAGCTTCGTATCCCTGACGTAACAGCACCAGATTTCAAAACATCTGATTTCAACACTGATGCCATGCGTAAACCCAAGATTAAAGCGTGGTTAGAGGACGCGCAAAGGCCCATTAAAGACGCGAGCCGCAAATGGCACACATCCAATATGGAGCGTAAAATCCGCGATGTGCAAGCCAAGCTACGTCCTATTGGAACGAAAATTAAAAACACCGTCGGATCTGATCGTAATCCGCTGAAAGCGTGGATGATCAAAGCTGACCGCACCTTCAGCTTCTTTGGTATATTGCTGGCTATGGCCTTTATCGCGTCAATCTTGATGCTTGGCATCGCCTCGCCGCAATCGGCTGATACGAAAGATTACTAAGGCCAATATTTTAAGACATAAAACAAAAGCCCGCCGTAATTGGCGGGCTTTTTATTGTGAATCGAGTGTGTGGTTAGCTGTCGTGTGTGAGCGGCAAATAAATATCAACGCTGGTGCCATTATCCCTCTGGCTGGCGATAGAGAACCGCCCGCCGTGCAGATCCGTGAGGGATTTCACCAGCGACAAGCCAAGGCCGCTGCCGCGTTCATCAGACATCTGTCCGCTTTTGGCTTGGGTGAAGGGCTGTCCGATACGGGCAAGCTCTGCGGCGTTCATACCTGCACCGTTATCAGAAACCGTTAAGTGCAATGTGTCGGCGACAATCTTGCTGCCAATATCAACGGCACCGCCTTTGGGCGTAAATTTAATCGCGTTTGATAATAAGTTCAGCAGGATTTGCCGCACAGCTTTGCGGTCCGCATCAATCAGCATGTCCTCATCAGCCGCAATATTGACGTTCAGTGACACCTCGGCCGCATCAGCAGCGGGACGCACCATTTTAACAGAACTTCGGATAACGTCGGCCATATCAAACATGCCGTAATTCAGTTCATATTTGCCCGCTTGGACTTTGGACATGTCAAGCACATCACCAATCAAGTCGAGCATATGCTGCCCGCTGTCATGAATAAGGTCGGCATATTCGGCGTATTTGCTTGGCAGTGGCCCAAACAGGCGCGAGCGCATCATATCAGAAAAACCAATAATCGCGTTGAGTGGTGTGCGCAGTTCATGACTGACGCCAGAGAAGAACAATGTCTTATCATCCATATCTTGGCGCGTGGCGGTAATATTTTCATGGGCGGCCACCCAATCAGCGTTGAGAGCCGCGATACGGTCCTCACGCGCCGTTTCGTCCAGACCATGCAGCACGACTTCGCCGTCGGTCAGCGGGGTTGCACGCAAATCAATGATTTGCGGCGGCGGGCCGTTATCACCGCCTGGAATGGTCAGCGTAATCATTTCAGGATTACCGCTAGCCCGCGCGCGCGCGATTAAATCAATCACACGGTCACGCACATGCGGCGTACCAGACAACAATGCGTGTATGGTCAAATGCCCCGAATCTTCTGGCAGATTAAACAGATCATAGGCGTCCATAGAAACAAAGGTTACCTCGTCATCGCTGGTCAGGCGAACAATGCCGCCAGACAACGCGTCCAACATTGCCACATCAACATCCCCGCGGTTAGCGGGTATGGTAGCCGCTGGATCAGGCACATAAGTGCGCGGTGCGCTGTGACTGGACGCAAATAGGGTACTAATCAAAAACGTGCCCACCGCCGTCATAGCCGCCAATCGAGACCAAAGGCTGGCGTCTTGGCCAACATCACTGGCCGGCAAGTTCCCGGTTCGCCCCGCCAAATAAATGACAGCGGCAAACAGAGCCGATAAAAACAAGGCTTCGATGAGTTTTTCACGCTCAAATAGCGCCGCCGCAGCAGGCGCACACAGAAAGAGGATTGCCATTGGCCAAAATGTGATGCCCACACAGGCCGCAATTGCGAGCGCTATCCAAGAAAAAATCACAAGTATTTGCGCCCATTCGCGCTCTAGGACGGGACTAAGCATGATACCCACAATGGCTGGCAAACAGGCAATAGCTGCGTAAGGTGCAAGGCTAGTCATATCCATACCGCGTAAAACACCGACAACAAACAGCGTCGCTATCACGCAAAGCCATATGAGGCTGCTGATTAATAGGCCCTTTGATGGGCGCAGATATGTTGACCGTGTGGCGGTGATAGGCCACTCCTTTATTTATACGGGTCTAATCTGCCCTGATTTTAACCTTAAGAGCGACTCTTTTCGCCCTAAAAGGGTGTAAAGTGGTGGCTTTCGCCCGAATTTCAGTGACGTTGTCGCAGGTGGCCCCATTATTCGGCAATATGTTTGGCTTTCCTCAGACCAAGGCCTATATGCACATTATGTCAGATTCTAGCCCTCATAACAGCGCGTTCAACAGCAACACTCTGCCCGATAATATCGTCGAGATGATTGATGATTTTGAATTTCTGACCGATTGGGAGGAGCGCTATATGCACGTTATCGATATGGGCAAAAACCTTGCTCCGCTTGAGCCGTCGGAAAAAAACGAGGCTAGCAAAGTCAAAGGATGCGTCAGCCAAGTCTGGCTTGTGAGCGAACGCGACAATGACCGCTTTATATTTAGAGGCGATAGCGATGCCCATATCGTTAAAGGATTGGTCGCGGTCACCCTGGCAATATTCTCAAATCGTACCGCCCAAGAAATCATCGACATCAATGCCAATGATATCTTAAAGCGGCTTGATTTATCAGAGCATCTATCGCCGCAGCGCTCTAACGGGCTGCAAGCGATGATTGGCCGGATTAAAACTGAGGCTGAGGTTGCGCTAAGGGCTTAGCGTTAGAGCGCCCCTGCCCTACATTGATACCCACTGTTGTGCCGTAAAAGTCAACCAATCGTGACAAGCCGAGTTGCAAGACGGTCATACCGCTCTGCGCGGCCCATTTCTCGTCCCGTTCTAATTGGGTGAGGTCATGGTCATTACAGCAAATCGCAATGACGACACGGTCAAGGCCCGGGCCCAGCGCTTCGTGGGCTGCGGCCAGTCGTTTGCCACTGTCAAGACGCACCGCCATTTGGGTTGACGCGCGCTCGCCCGGGGAACTGCCGCCGTCCACCATGGGCGCCGCGTAATTTTGGGTGGTCGTATCACCGCCGTGTGTGCGCGAATAATCCCGTGAGAAGCGCTCGCCTGCCTCCACCATAGCCGCGCTTAGCACGGGCGTGCCGTCGCGGTGCTTTTTACGCGCGAGCCGCCGCAGCGAGCCGCCTGTCTTACTCATACGCACATCACGCAGCGCGGCGTCGGGGGTATAAACCGTCTTTGTCTCGCGGCCTAAATGTTGTTCCGACATGGCGCGTTCTGGCACAGGGTTGGACAGCCGCGCCGCTGTGCCTTGCGCAACACCAAAACCAGTCTGCAGAGCGGTAAGGTCACCTGTCCCGCAAAGGCGCAAAAAACACGCACGGTCAATCCAGCCTGTTGGTTTTGTCCGGCGATCACCGCGCGGATATACGGGCAAGATACCTTTGACGCCATTATCAAATATGACGGACTTCTGCGCGATCATCCGCTTTAATAAGGCGCGGTCTTTGGGGGTGATGTGTCCGCTCATGCCATTTCCTCCGCCAAGGATTGTGGGAGTTTTACGATAGCACGAAGGTCATCTTCTAGGCGGTCAATCATCCGGTCAAAGACATCATAATCGCGTTGATCCTCAACAGCATTACACGCATATCGTACGGTGGTGCGGTCACGCGCAAAGATCGCCCCAAGGCGGGACTGGCTCATCTCGCAAACATTATAAAGCAGGTAGAGCGCTAATTGACGGATCATAACGGTGTCGCCAGCACGGTCAGCATGGTTGAAAACATCGCGGTGGGGCAAGCCCAAAGCCAATGTCACAAGCCCGACGCACAGTCGCGCGACAGTGTCATCATCCGTTTTTCTAATCTCAATTCTCATGATACCCCCATTGTGTATGAGAGATGAAATTATCATGAAAAGGAATATTTTCCTATATCGTGATAGGACTTATTTCCTATTTTAGACCCACTACACGTCTTAAGACGGGTCAAAATTTATATCAAAAAGTCAAATCTTAATAGGACAAGCTATAGATTAGGCATAGATTTGAGACGCCGCTGTGCGGCCTTGTGGCAGGCTGCGTTCGGCATCTGACATTTTCACCAAATGATCATAGCCGAGTATCATATCAATATCAGTCCCATTGGACGATAGCGGCAGTCGAATCCAAAACTGTGCCAAATGTCCACCTGATGGCGTGCCGGGCCGCGTGACGCCTGCGGTTGGACGGCGTTTTGATATCACACCTGATAGCACGCGCTCCCAGTAATGGTGACGATCGCCAATAGGCAAATCATCGATATATTGTCCTTGAATTTCTTGACCATATAAAGACCAGAAACCCGTTCCCGCCAAACGGTAGCGATATCGGTTTTGGCTGGCCGTATTGTCCACTTCGATGATGCTGACCATTGGCAAATGGGTGACCATCCGTTCGGGTTCCAAATCATAGCGCGACGGAAAGGCCCCAGCCTTGCAACGAGACCGCCAATAATCATAAATTGATTGCTGCTCTGGCAACACCATTTGGTGCCGTAACGCATTCCCCTGTAGCATGATAGTCCCTGTAATCCCCGGCCAGTAACAGCCCCGTCTATGGATTAACTTTCTGGAAATATTTTGAATCGGACAAGAGTCAGCAAGAGACAAATCAAAGGTTAAGACCTTATTAACCACGTTTTTTGTCACGCATCCGATTCGGTTGGCTATGCGCAGGGCTAGTCGCGCTTATTTCGACCCAAGCCGCTTTGCCGGGCAAGCTTTGATCGGGCCTTGGCGTAATTCGGGGCGACCATCGGGTAATCTGCTGGTAATCCCCACTTCTGGCGATAGGCTTCCGGCGTCATATCATATTTACTGCGTAGATGGCGTTTAAGCGATTTGAACGGCAAGCCGTCCTCTAGGCAGATAATCGCGTCATCCGTCAGCGATTGTTCAATCGGCACGGCGGGGGTCTGCGTTGTTTTCACAATCCCCTCACCGTCTGACAAAGCGCTTAGCGTCCCAAAGACAGAGCGCATAAACCCCGGCACATCGTTAGGGTTTAGTTTATTATGGCTAACATAGGCGGTCGTGATGGCCACCATATGCGCTAGACGCGCGTCCTTATCATCCGCGTCATTATCCATTCAAGAATATCAACATCAGCACAGCGATAAGCATAATACCCGTTAGGATGGACGCGATACCGCTAGGCGCGGCGGCACTAAAGGCACCGGCGGGGCTAAACATTTGGGACATCTTGCGCCCCACACCACCAATCATGGCGTCGCGGACATTGCCAGTATGCTCTGATAATCGCGCCCACATGGCGTTGATCCACATCGCTGTCTTGCGCCCTAATTTGCGGTAGGTCCAATCAAAGTCGAGGATTTCCGCACGCCGCTCGTCCGGGTAAACCCCAAGACGTTTCAGCAGCGCAAAGGCCACCATTGCCGCAAATAACAATTGCAACTGATAGACAACATGGTCACCCGTATAGGGTTTATAGTCCACCGCATAAGGCAGCATAGAATAAAGCAGCGGATAGCCAATAACAGGCAGCGCAAAGAAGATACAGATAAAGGCGGACAGCCCCATCGCAACGAGCATATTCCACGGCGCTTCTTTCACGCGGTGACCCCCGTCATGTGAGAAGAAGGTGAAATACGGCACTTTAATGCCGGAGTGTTCCATCACACCCGCAGACGCAAACAGTAACATACCGACCACGACCCACATAATCCCGGACCCATGTGCGGCCTCTATCGCGGCAGAGATAATCATTGATTTTGTAACAAAACCAAAGAACAGCGGGAAAGCCGAAATTGACATCGCCCCGACCAAACAGAAGAGTGTCGAGAACGGCATGGACCGGAACAACCCGCCTAGCTCGCTCGCTTTGGCTGTGCCGACACGGTACATAACCGCGCCGATGGACATAAACAGCAACCCTTTAAAGATAACGTGGGCAACCACCTGCGCCGCCACACCGTTCATCGCAAGCTCTGACCCGATACCGATACCGCAGACCATAAAGCCCAGTTGGTTATTGAGCGAGTAAGCCAAAACACGGCGTAAGTCATTTTCAATCACGGCAAAGAAGACCGGGAAACAGGTCATGACCGCACCGATATAAATCAGGATTTCGGTACCTGGGAAACCACGGGCCAGTGCATAAAGCGCAAGCTTGGTCGTAAAGGCCGCCAGAATAACTGTGCCCGTAATAGAGGCTTTGGGATAGGCGTCTTGCATCCAGTTATGCATGAAGGGAAAACCAACCTTGATACCCATAGCGAGCAGGATAAGCCACGCACCAGGGGCGTCTAAACCGATGTAACCAAAGCTAAAATCACCCCCCTTGGACAGACCGTAAATCACTGCCCCCGCCAGTAAAAGCACACCAGATAACACATGAATAGCCAGATAGCGCACACCTGCCTTAAAGCTGCCCTCGCCGCCTTTCCATATTAAGAAAACGGACGAAATCGCCGCCATTTCCCAGAATATGAACAGTGTTAGCAAGTCGCCCGCAAAGACGCCAGCAATCGCACTGCCCATATAAATCAGCGCAGAGCTGTCTGTGATTTTGCATTTCTCGTGAAAGCCGTAAATCGCGTTCAGGACACCTGCAAGACAGAAGACATAGCCCCAAATCATCGACAGGCTGTCAATTCTCAAGGTTGTCAGCGTCACGGGGCCGATATCAATTATACCCGCCAGAACTTCTTGGCGGTCATAAATCTGAAAAATCATGACACCCGCAATAATAGGCGCAGCCAGCAAAAGGGCTTTGCGAATAGTGCCAATAGGTGTGAGCGCGCAGAGCACGCCAAACAAAATTATGATGATGCCGGGATTAATTTGGAACAGAAGATCAGTCATGGCTGTCTCCTTTATGCTCTTTTATGGGCGGCAAAGTATTGCCGTCGTCATAATAATCCTCTGGTCGAGACAAAAGCTTAAATAAGGGTTCAGCGGACAGCACAACAAAACTATAGGCCAAAAAGCCAATGACGGCCCAGCTTGCGAAAAAGTCCCAGGGCGCAGGATGCTTGTGATGGTAGACAAACCCCAAGCCAATTGTAATCAGTAAGCCGACGACTGGAAACCAGATGAAATTGCGTTCAAATTTCGGATTGCCCAACCATAGAAACGGCACTGCAAAGGGATGAATTTTGCTGAGGTCTTCGCCTTCATGATGATTTTGCGCAGCGGGCTCAGTAAGCTCTGTTTCGGAATTATCTGACATTTTATGCCCCTCCGCTTAAAACGCCGCCCGGCAATATGGGCGTGAGGAAGTCAACAATTGGCCCCGCAAAGAAAAACAGGACAAAGGCACCAAAGGCGGTCAACACAGGCGGGATAATCACCCAACGGTGTTGTTTTGCCAGCACGCGAATATGGGCATCTTCTTCGGGGTTTTGCGGCGGCTTTAAAAATCCGCGTGCCGCAATCGGAATAAGGTAAATCACGTTCAGTACTGATGACGCGATTAACGCCGCGAGCAAAATTGATTTGCCGCTATCCAGCGCACCTGCCATCAAGAAAAACTTTGGCCATGATCCACCCATGGGCGGGATACCGATGATAGACACAGAGCCGATGAGAAACGCGCCAAAGACCCACGGCATAGAGCGGCCCAAACCATCAAGCTTGGATATCTCTGTGCGGTGGGCGACGGTGTAGATCGCGCCTGCGCACATAAACAAAGTAATTTTGCCCCAAGCGTGCATAACAATTTGTAGCGCACCGCCAACAATCGCCATAGGCGCGGCCAACATAGCGCCGAGCGTAATATAGGCGAGTTGCGACACGGTTGAATAGGCCAGCCGTGCTTTGAGGTTATCTTGGCGAAGCGCAATTACGGACGCCATAACAATCGTAAACGCGGCGAGCCATGACAAGAATGTCGACGCAGGCGTTGCCGCCGTCACAGAGGGGCCAAATGTAAAGACGACGACTTTTAACATTGTAAATACACCAGCCTTCACAACCGCAACAGCATGCAGCAAAGCCGAAACAGGCGTCGGCGCGACCATCGCATTGGGTAGCCAAGGATGTACAGGCATCAGGGCCGCCTTACCAATACCAAACGCAAAGAGCAGCAGCAGAATTGACGTTGTTAGCAAGGTCGTGCCTTCGGGGAAGACACCGCCCACAACAAAATCGGTCGTGCCCGCAATGACTTGCACACCAATGATAGCGGGCAGCAATAGGGCGAGCGACGTGCCCATCAAAATCACAGTGTAAATCGTGCCGCCGCGAATGGCTTTTTTATCGCCTTTATGGGTCACCAACGGAATAGTCGATAGCGTAAGCGCTTCGTAGAAAATAAACAGCGTAATCAGATTGGCCGACGCCGCGATACCCATGGCTGCCGCAATCGCGATAGCAACAAAACCGTAAAACCGCGCTTGGTGTTTTTCCTTATTCCCCCGCATGTAACCAATGGCGAAAAGCGAGTTTAAGAACCAGAGAGAACTGGCAATGGCCGCAAAGGTCGCGCCCAAAGGTTCTAATTGAAACTTAACTTCAAACTTACCCGCAAAGGTACCAAGATGCAGTTCAGGGCGTGCACCGCCCGCGACTTGCGTCACAAGATAGACAACATTGGCCAGCAATAGAAGCGAGGCAATGATTGTAAAAGCTTCGCGAACATTAGGCTGTTTCCGGGAAACGTAAATCAAACCCGCCGCGAGAAGCGGAATGACCAACAATAAAGCCATAGCAAATTCAGGATTATAGGTCATGGCAAACCTCCCTGTGATAAGGGTATCAGCACGTCGGCCGCTTGGTTTGCCAGCGCAGTCATAAAGTCAGCATTTGTACCAATCGCAATAGACGCAATGGCTAGAATCCACATGGGGATGAGCATCATGAGCGGCGCTTCGTTTTTCGCCACGACATCACCGTTCACAACGGGCGGCTGCCCAAAATAGGCATGACGGAGCATATTACCGATATAGATGATGGCCATAATAGACGCGATAACAACAACGCCAATCGCCCAATAGGACTGCGCTTCCCATGCCGCGACAACCAAGTTAACTTTGGATACGAAGCCAGCCGTAAACGGCACACCAATGAGCGATAGTCCTGAAATGGTGAAGGCCGCCATTGTCCACGGCATTGTCTTGCCAAGACCGGAGAAATCAGAAATTCGTGTAATCCCAAAACGATACCAAAACGCACCCAGCGCAATAAATAAACCGCCCTTGATAATGGCGTGATTAAGCAAGTGGATATAACCCGCCGCCAAACCAGCCGCTGTGCCAAGGCCAACGCCGAGAAGCATATAGCCCACTTGCGCCACAGAGCTATAGGCCAGCGCGCGGCGTGCATCGGTCTGGAAAATCGCCTGTAAACTGGCCAGCAACATGCCGATAATACCAAATCCGGCGAGGAATATTGTGTCCACAGGGCCAACATAGCTAAAGTCGACGGCAAAGATTGTGAAAGTAAAGCGCAGCAAGAGATAAAGCGCAGCTTTAGTCGCTGTTGCCGCCAAAAATGCGGTGACAAAAGACGGGCTGTGCGCATAGGCGTCGGGCAACCATAAATGCAAAGGATACATCGCAAGCTTTAGTCCCAGGCCAATCACGATGAAAGCAAAGCCCACCTGAGCCACACGGCTACCACCGTCGAGGTCGCGCAATATACGGCCCATATCGGCCATATTGAGTGTGCCCGTCTCCATATAGAGAAAGCCAAGCCCGATAACAAAAAACGTCGCGCCGATAGAGCCCAATATTAAGTAGTTAAAACTGGCAGTTAGCGCGCGGCGGTCACGGCTCGCCCCCATACCGACAAGAACATAGGTCGCAATAGAGGACACTTCGAGAAAGACGAAAACGTTAAACGCGTCACCCGTGGCGACCATGCCCAAAAGACCCGCAAAACACACCATAACGGCGGCGTAAAACGGCGCGCGTTTTTTGGGCTCGACCTCGACCCGCACAGACGGATAAGCGTAGAGTAAACACACAACGGCCATCAATGAAATCAACAGTAGGATGGGCGCAGACAAGCCGTCAACGACATATCCAATACCGTGCGGCGGATCCCATCCGCCCATGGAATAGGTGACTTGATTGCCGCCGTAAACTTGCGCCACAAGCACAAAGCCACAAACTGCGCAGATAATAGCGACCATTAAAGCAATGGCCCAAGCCACACGCTCGCTTGGCATGACAGCCAAAACAGCGGCGACCATTAACGGCAGCACAACGATTAGAGCAGACCCATGAACGAGCAACCAAGCAGGTGCAACATCGAGTACAGAGGACAAAATATCCATTAGTCAGCCGTCCCCTCAAGGTTAAACTTATAATCCAGCGCTTCGATCTCGACCTTCTCAATCGTCCCGTAAACTTCCCGAATACGCACAGTCAGCGCCAGCCCAATCGCGAGGGTCGCAACACCCACCACAATCGCGGTCAGGATAAGAACATGCGGCAAGGGATTAGAATAAATAACATCGGAAGCATGGCCCCCATAGGTCGAAGCGGGTCCTGCCGCCGCGACTTGGACGGCATCCGCCATGGACGCATGGTCACCGTCTTTTTTCTCGGCCACGATAGGCGGTTGTCCGCCCTCGACTTTGCTGATGGTGATATAAAGCAAAAACACCGAGGTTTGAAACACGGATAATCCGACAAGGCGCTTGATAAGGTTTCCGCTCGCAAAAACGACATAAAGCCCCGTCATCATCAAAACAATGACGACGGCGTAATTGAAATGTCCCAGTAGAAAATCAGTCATGACTACCAATCCTCATCTGACAGGTCGGGTTGGCGGGATCCAAACGCATAAAAAATCGCGAGCATGACACTCGCTACTGCGAAAAGAACGCCAAGCTCTACAGCCAAGATACCGTAATGTTGACCGTGCGACGGGTCATAAGACAGCACACCGTAATTCAAATATTCTGCTCCCAACATCCATGTCACTACGCCTGTCCCGCCGTATAGCAAAACGCCGAGGCTCATCCCAACACGCACGGCAGAGGGCGGAACGGCTTTTTTCGCCGCATCAATACCAAAAATAAGCGCATATAAAATCACAGAGGCCGCGATTATAACGCCAGCTTGGAATCCACCACCCGGACCGTAATCCCCATGAAAATGGACATAAAAGCCGTAAAGCGCGATGAGCGGAATAAGGAATTTAGAAACGACGCGAAGAATAACATGGGGGTTCATGACAACTCCTCCAATGACGGTTGCGCTGATGCGCTATCGGCCAAAATTTGGGCTGATGGGGCTTGGGCCGTCGAGACGTCAACGCCGTTTGGTCTTGCCCGCCATTTCCCTGCATTACCGTTAAGGCCCAACAGTAAAAGCACCCCTATGCCAGCCGCAAAAATCACGACTGTTTCGCCAAATGTATCAAACCCCCTGTAGCTTGCCAGCACGGCGGTGACGACATTTGGAATATGTATATCCTCAGCCGTACGCGCGATATATTCTATACCGACATAGCTATTAGCGGGTGAATTAGCGTCGCCAAAATAAGGCATGTCGCCAATGGCATAAAACATCGCAAGCCCTGCGATAAGAACAACGATAAGCGGTCCGATGCGGCGCTGGGGTGATACGGGATTTGACTGCCTATCTGCCAGCAGCATCGCTGATAACATAAGCACGGTGGACACACCCGCGCCCACAGCGGCCTCTGTAAAGGCCACATCAACGGCATCCAGGGAAACAAACCACGCCGCACTGACAAGGCTATACACGCCTTGTAGCATCACAATCGCAAACAGCGAACGCAAGCGCACAATGGCAAAGGCCACGACAACCAAAATGGCCATAAGGCCAATATCTAAAATAAGCACATTTGGCATTTCGTTCCCCTATAACCCCGGACGACCCGCTTTGCGGATGGTGTCCACATCAGGCGCGCGGTATGGCCCAAGCTGTGGTTTTAATCCTGCGCGGTAGGCGGCATTGGCAACCGCATGTGTCGCGGTAGGTCCGGTGAGCAACAAAAAGAAAGCCACGAACAAAAGCTTGAGCGTCATTTGGGAAAAGCCAGACTGCACCATCAAACCCAGAAGAATAAGCTCCGCGCCCAGCGTATCTGTCATACCAGCAGCATGAATTCGGGTGTAAAAATCAGGCAATCGCAAGACGCCCAATGTGCCAGCCAATAAAAAGAACAAGCCGACCAGAATAGCCGCGCCAGCGATCAGTACACGCAGGCCGTAAAGAATCTGAGTGAAATTAAGCGTGATGCCCGCTGGCGCGTGGCTCGTCGCTTCGGCACCCGCCATCATGATAGTCGCGATAATCATGTCTGGTCCTCCGGCAATGAAGGCGCTGGCGACGGATCCCCCAGCAAAGACACATCCAGCGCGCGATAAGCAAAAAATTTCAAAACGGCGATTGTCGCGATAAAATTCATCAGCGCATATAAAATGGCAATATCCACACCGTCAGGACGCCCAATGACGAAACAGAAAATACAGAGAAACAGAACAGTCTTTGTCCCGAAGGAATTGACGGCCAATAGGCGGTCATAAAGCGTGGGCCCACCCAAAAGCCGCCCGAGCATTAAACCCATGCTGACCAGAATGAAAAACGCCGCAGCCAGATTGAAATAGCCCATGCCCTCTAACATGCTCATATGCGCTCTCCCGCCAGACGGGTCGCAGCAGGGGCGTCACCAATCGCCCATCCTGCCTGTTCGCTCATTTCCATGAAATCATCAGGATTGGCCATCTCGGACACAAGCGCATGAACGAGGATGGTATCATCATCCATTTCAACGCTAACCGTGCCGGGCGTTAGCGTGATAGAATTCGCGAACATGGCGGCCCCCATATCGGAATGTTTACGCAAAGGAATACGCACCATTGTCGGGCTAATCGCCATATCAGGGCGCAGAACCGCGCGCAGAACCGCAATATTGGCTTTGAAAATTTCACCACCAAGCCACGTAAAATAAACCAGTGTTTTAGGGATATAAAGATAGGGCACAGTCTCGCCGTCAAATATCTTCATGCGGGCCGTCATAAATACAACGGTTGCAATCGATATCCCACCCAGTGTCAATAGCATTGGTTTGAAATAGCCAGACATACCCAGCCAAAACAAAGCCAGCGCACAGGTCAGTATAAAGACGTAGCGAAACAAAGCGTTCTCCCCAAACGATATAAGTGCTCGCATGGCAAGCACAGACCTTGTGTCTAGCGCCCCTTAAGACAAAATTAAAGGTTTAAGACGGGAAATTATTACGAATCTTGTGGGCAGCTTTGCCGCGCGAAAATTTGGGGCCTTAGTACCGATTACCAAACACAAGCGCCGCTGTAATCGCCGCTGCGCCGTGGTCTTCTTCTTTGGGCACAACGCCGTCACGAATATGCCGCAGCACTTCGGGGTTCAGCGATGATGTCAACGACCAGTTCCAATAACGCAGTACAGTTTGGGCTTTATCTGTTGATATCGCGTCATAGGCCGCGATAACGCGGGCCAAGTCTGGATGATATTCTCCATCCGCACCGTTCACTGGACGACGAAGGGCCTTCCATAATTTAACAATATGCTCGCGCTTTAGGCCTGGCGCTTTACATAGAATAGCAATCCCCTCGCCGCCCTTATCCGTTAAA
This sequence comes from Fretibacter rubidus, assembly GCF_041429785.1. GTDB lineage: Bacteria > Pseudomonadota > Alphaproteobacteria > Caulobacterales > Maricaulaceae > Fretibacter > Fretibacter rubidus. The sequence continues at coordinate 734,995 of NZ_CP163423.1, read as the reverse complement.
ATTTGGGCCCCGGTAGCTGGTTTAATCCCGGCCATATAGGAAATTTCTTCCGTCAAATCGCGCGTAATACCTTGCACTTCGGCGGCGTCAATTGCGGCCTCTAAATCCTCAAAATCAGACCGCTCTGTCGCGGCACGGTTGCGTTGACGGCGTTCAATAAATTGCAGCGCTTTACGCACTGCCGCATCGGACCAACCCTCTGCAGCGGCCTTGGGATAAAGGTCCCAACAGCTATCTTGCAAGACAGACCGGGTAACAGCAAATCGCGCCAGAATTTTCTTGCGGTCAGCCTCATCCGCCCACCAAAACATGGTCAAGCCATGGGACGGTCGTAATTCTTCGCGCTTAATCAGATATTTGATATAGTCTTTATGTGCGCGTGACACGGTTAAGATGCGTTGCAGCGCAGTTTCGCTAAATTGCGCGCCTTTATTCTTGAGCAATGTAATAACAACATCCTCGTCCAAAAATTCAACAATGGTATCAACAACAGCATCCGAGACATGGCGGCGTTGCGCCATAACTTTGCGGTGTTCGCCCGATACTTTGCGCGCGATTTGGATGAGGTCTGAATCAGTCAAGCTCTTGCTATTTTCAAGCACATGTTTGGCAACGCGAATATTATCTTTGGCGAGCAAGACGAGGATTGTTCGTGGAGCCTCGTTTAGCATGACCAAGCGTTTGGCAACAGATTCGCGCAGCTCGATATCAGCTTCGCGTAGCATTTCCACCAAGACATCACCTGCCATATGGCGTTCCTGCGGCGTTAGCTGGCTTGCTGGGATACAGATGACATCAGACAGACGCTTTGCCAAAGACCGGCGCACATCAGCCGTAGACGGGGGGCCTTCGTCCCCTTGCGCAGGCGTCGGTTCGGCAGGCGGAGCTACCGGCTTAGGGGGACGGGGCGGAGCCGGCGGCATTTGCGTGCGCGGCTCTGTTGGTAAACTATTCAGCGATGGGGCTGAAGGCCCTGCAACTTGCGGCGAAACAGGGCGCGGCCTAGCCTGACCCGCTGGTATTGCTGGCGGCGCGACATTATGGGGAACAGCCTTATGGGGTGCCCGTTGGGGTGTCGGCTGGCGTGCTGGGGTGGCGGGCGAATTGACAGGCGGCGGTGATAACGGACGGGCTTGCGTCGGCCGTTGCGGCACGGGCAATGAACCACCATGTTGGGGCTGACCTGACATATATCGTCCTGTTTAATAAACTAATCTGGGTTAACTATAATTTGCGTCCCTTTATGGTGTGTTAATAAATGACAGAATTGCAGACTTGTTCGCATCAGGATTTAACCCTATGGGCTAGCTGAAAAAGGAGCCATCATGCCGTATAAAATCGACCTTTCCCAAACGCCGCCACGTCCAGAAAAACGACCTCATATTATAGAACAGTTGGGCCGCAAGCGCGTTGATGATTACTATTGGATGAAGGATGAAAATTGGCAAGCGGTCATGGCTGACCCATCCCTTTTGAACCCCGATATTCGCACCCATCTGGAGGCGGAAAATGCCTATACAAAATCTGTGCTCGCCCCGCTATCTGATTTGGAAGCGACTATATTTTCAGAAATGAAAGGGCGGCTCGAAAGCGAGGATAGTTCTGTGCCCAGCCCTGACGGCGCATACAGCTATTATCACCGCTACCGCAAAGGTGATCAACACGGAATTTATGCGCGCAAATCATGCGACCCCGTTACGCGTGACCCTTTTGGCGATGAAGTTCTTTTGCTAGACGCCGATATTGAAGCCAAACGCGAAATCAATGGTCAGACCTCTGATTTTTTTGATTTGGGTGATACCGCCCATAGCCCGGACCACAATTGGTATGCTTATTCCGTCGACCGCAAGGGATCTGAAAATTACGAGGTCTTTATAACCAAAGCGGGGGAAACCAAGCCGCGCGAAACAGGTATAACGCGCTCTGCCGGCGGTTTGGAATGGGCACGGGACAACCGCACAATATTTTGGGTCGAACGGGACGAAAACCAACGCCCCTATGCGGTGTTTGCCAAAGACGTTATGGACGCAGATGACACGCCGCGCCTTGTTTACCGCGAAGACGACCCAGGTTTTTTCGTCTCCATTAGCGAAAGTGATAGCGGACGCTATATAGAGATTAGTAGCCATAATCACACGACCAGTGAGATTCACCGTATCCCGTCGGGCACACCAACCGCCGCACCGCAGTGCATTGCCGCGCGAAAGACAGGCCATGAATATAGCGTATCAGAGCGCCCAGACCCAGTGACAGGAGAGGAGACGCTTTACATCCATACCAATAAGGACGGCGCCGTCGATTTTCAGATTATGGTGGCCGATAGCAAAAACCCGGACATCGCCACATGGAAGCCCCTGATCCCGCACCAGCCAGGACAGCTAATTTTGGGTATGGAAGCTTATGCCAATCACTTGGTTTATATGGTCCGCGAAGACGCTTTGCCGATTGTCTATATTCGTGATTTGCGCAGCGGTGATACCCATAGCATTGCCTTTGACGAGGCCGCCTATGCGCTGGGCCTCTCGGGCGGGTTTGAATTTGATACACCTTGGCTGCGCTATAGCTATTCATCGCCAACAACCCCGCGCCAAGTCTTTGACTATAATATGGACACGCGCGAAAAGCGCCTACGCAAAACGCAGCTTATCCCTAGCGGCCATGACGCAAGCCATTACAAGACAGAGCGGTTTTCCATCACAGTTCGCGACGGGCAAGCTGTGCCAGTCACCCTTCTTTATCACCGTGACACACCGCCCAATGCGGATAGCCCCTGCTTGCTTTACGGTTACGGGTCATACGGCATTACAATTCCAGCGGGGTTCAGCACATCAAGGCTGTCTCTTGTTGACCGCGGATTTGTTTACGCCATTGCCCATATCCGCGGCAGTCAAGCCAAAGGATATCAATGGTATCTGGACGGTAAAATGGAGAAAAAGATCAATACCTTTAATGATTATGTCGATGTGGGCCGCGCGTTAATTGCGCAGGGTAAAACGTCAGAAGGAAAAATTATTGCACACGGGGGTTCAGCGGGCGGCTTGCTTGTCGGGGCGGCTGTTAATCAAGCGCCAGAGGTTTTCGCCGGCGTTATTGCGGCTGTGCCTTTTGTCGATGTGCTCAACACGATGTCAGATGACAGCCTCCCCCTCACACCGCCAGAATGGCCGGAATGGGGTAACCCAATAGAAGACGAAGACGCCTATGACCGCTTGCTGTCCTATTCGCCCTATGACCAGGTCAGAGAAAAAACCTATCCGCCGATGTTAATTACGGGCGGTCTGACCGATCCGCGCGTAACATATTGGGAGCCCGCCAAATGGGCCGCGAAACTCCGTGATCACCAAAACGGCAACGCGCCTATCCTGCTGAAGATTAATATGGATGCGGGCCACCAAGGCCAAAGCGGGCGTTATGACAGCTTAAAAGAAGTCGCAACAGAATATGCCTTCGCCGTCAGTGTCGCTGCACCTTAGCCGCGCAAGCGTGAACACATTATGTCGGTGGAACGGGTCGCGTCCAAAGGAACAGACTTACCAAGCCGAGGATAAAGACTTGTAGACCGATGACCCAAAGGGGCAGTTGGAATGCAAAGCCAATTGCGACAATGATTATCATCGAAAGAAGGCTTGCGATTTTGGCTTTGGTTGAAATGGCGCGGTGTGTTTGCCAGTCCGTGATTAGGGGGCCAAAGACTTTGTGCTGCAATAACCATGTGTGCAGTCGGGGTGATGAGCGGGCAAAAGCAAAAGCCGCGACAAGCATGAAGGATGTGGTCGGGAGCAAAGGCAAAAACAAACCGATAGCCCCTAATGTAAAACACACCAGTCCCAAGCTTAGCCAGAGCAAGCGCTTTGGCGAATACCGTTTCATGATTGCGACGGTTGCGGGGTAATAATGTTGAACATAGGGCTTCATGGGCTTTCCGCGCGGTTTTGGCTAGTAAATTGACCCCTATCAAAATAACTGCACATCTGCAACTCATTGTCATTTACATAATAAGTTTGATTTGTTAGGTGCCCACTAAATTAAATTTAGCGAGGTCACATGTTCCGCTCCACAGTTTCTATTCCGCTTTTATTGGGCACGGCCTTAAGTCTTTTACCTGTTGTCGCAACGGCTCAAACATCTGACGCCCCTGTGCAACTCGACGAAATCATCGTGACGGGTGAGCGGCAAGATACAACGTTGAAAAACACAGGATCTAGCGTTGTTGTCACAACCGGTGCTGTGCTTGACGCTTTCGCTGGCCCAGACACGCTAGAGCGCATTTATCAGCAAACAGCCAATGTCACGAGTAGTGGTGCAGATGGTCAGGGGCCAACCATTCGCGGATCAAATACCAGCGGTATTCTGAATAGCGTAGAATCGTTCTTTGGCGGTGCCCTGCCCCGCACAACCATCCAAGTCGACGGGCGTCAGCTATCGTTTAACGAATTTGTATATGCCAGTGCATCGGCTTGGGATATTAAACGCGTTGAAATTTTCCGCGGCCCGCAGACAACGACGCAAGGACGAAACGCCATTTCGGGAGCCATCTTTGTTGAAACCAATGATCCAAATTTTGATGAATTTGAAGGTCGTGTTCGCGGCATTATTGGTGATGATAAAACACGTCAAGGCTCTGGCGTTATTAGCGGGCCGCTCGGCAATGGCGATGTCGCCTTTCGCCTGTCGGCTGATTACCGTGAACAAGATACATTTATCACCCCGTTGGGTGTTACGGAAGATTTCGGTGGTGGGGATCTAACAAAAAACGAGAGCCTATCACTTCGCGGCAAAGTAGGTCTTCGCCCGACCTCAATACCCGGACTAGATATCTTGCTGACCGTGTCCCATTCCGACCGTGAAGGGCCCCAATCAGAGACCGTTGATGCCCCCTTTGAAAATCTAACGCGGTTCAATCCAGGCTTCACAATATTTGGCACAAAGGCCACAGCAGGCATTGTTGATATCAATTATGAACTGAATGACACGCTGACATTTCAAAATGTTTTCACAGTGTCAGACGCTGGCGCGACGCGTTTAACCATCCAGCGTAACGGCCCCGCGACCATTAGTTCTGATGAAATTAATAATGAATTTCTGGCACGTTATAAAACAGACCGCTTAACCAGCTTGGCCGGTGTATATGTGTCCAGCGTCGATAATAATGATACAATTGACCTTAGCGGTTTTCGGTTGGGTGAAGGCAGCTTTAAGGGTGACCGCGATAGCCTAGGCATATTTGCGGAGGGCACTTACGGCTTGACTGAGCGCTTGTTCTTAACCGCGGGCGGGCGCTATCAAAAAGACAGTCAAAAACGCGTCGGTACTTTCCGCGCGATACCGATAGATTTTGATGATAGTTATGATTTATTTCTGCCCAAAGCGGAATTGGCCTATGACGCCACTGATAATATCCGCATTGGTTTACAGGCCGAAAAAGGATTTAATGCTGGCGGTTTCACATTTAATTTTCAAACCTTCCAGCAAAATGTGTTTGAAGAAGAAACTCTGTGGAATTATGAGACCTTCCTTCGTGGCGATTTCCTAGATGGACGGTTGGGTATAAATGCAAACGTTTTTTATACTGACTTTAACGATATCCAACTTGCGACTCTTGTACAACTTGGTCCGGATTTCTTTGCGAATGTCTATTCTAACGCGCCAGACGCACGCGCCATTGGCGGCGAAATTGACCTACGCTTTCAAGCGACAAAAGCACTGCGCCTGAATGCTGGCTTAGGTTTAACAGATACCAAAATTCAAAGTGACACGACCGCAGGGGCGCGAACAGCGGGTAATGAATTTCAACGGGCGCCCGGCATAACAGCTATTGCCGGTGCCGTTTGGAACCCGATTACGCCTCTCGAACTCAGTGCATTTGCACGGTATTCAGACGATTACTTTAGTGATGATGCCAATCTTACCGTCAATGCCGTAGACAGTTATTTCACAATGGATTTACAGGCGAGTTACACAATTGGACAAGCGCGTCTGTTTATTGATGCAACAAATGTGTTTGATGAATTTTACGCGGTCAATATATTCTCAGAAGGTCGTTCTGGTACAGTCGGCGATCCGCGCCGTATCAGTGTCGGGCTTGATTACAGATTCTAATGAACGGGGCGTATTCCTGTGCTCATCCTTATTGGTGTCGCGCTTATAGTGATGTCCATGACTGGGCTGCATCTATGGTGGCGGCGTGTCTTTAAATTGGGGACGAAAGCCAAGCCTTAGCCTCAATGTGTTTGAGGTTAGCAAAACACATTGAGGCTAAAGTCTTCCGCAAGCGGAAAGGGGTTAGCTGGAAATAGGGCACGCATGATGTTTACTGTTCGCGAGCCCTTATGACGGTGCAGCAATACTACCGTGTCAGCTGCGTTTTAATGTCTCGCCAATCGATAACTTTAAAATTTTGCTTTTTAAAATCATCTGACTGTGGCGAGGTGTCATCCATATCGTCTTGGACAACTAAAAATCCGTCGGGAAAGCGCGGCGTGGCGTGGGACGTCACCGCGATGCCGTCCGTGCTTGATACGCCGTCAACGCTGCCGTCTTTAATTTCAAAACGCCCCGCAAAGTCATAATCAGGAAGACTAAAGACCCCGTAGCTATTATTGCCTTGGGACGATACAATAACGTATCCACCAATGTCGCCGTCTTCATAGAGTGTGACGCCTTCCAAATCAGCTTTCAAACCGAACTGATTAATCCTCGCAATCTCTGTGCGAACAGGATCGGCCCTCGGGCTCATCGGATAGTGCGATAATGCCCCTTCCTCGACCGCCAGATAAAGTGAGCCTGTGCGGTCATCAAAAACGCAGCCTTCGGTTTGTTTAACCGTTGAGAAGTCTCTTGACGGGTTAATTGCCAAGGCACCGTCTTCTTCGGTCATCTCATATTGCGCATAGAGGCCCGCTTTCGTCGTGACGCCAATATGAAAGCTGTCGTCATCACCCCGCCCTAAACAAATACCGTAAGGGGATATTTCGCCCGTTGAGAGACGGTGACCGTTTGGGGTTACGAACTGATCTGTCGTGGCATTATAGAGCAGCGACACAATCGCGTTGGTTTCGTCATCGCTGGCCACCATCAAAACATAGTTCTGCCCATCCAAGGAAAACCCGTCGCGCAGATCAATATTATTGATCATGCCAATCGGCATATAATCACGCTGCGTGCCGTCCAAATTATAGATATATAATCCAGACTGCTTATCCGTGCCGGCGATGAAGCCCGTGCCATTGGCAGCAATATAAATCGCAGGGTCATCCGCAGAGTCGCCCTCGCTTGCCATAATGGGCGTCTCAAATGCGGCCGTGACCGCAAAGGCAGGATAATCAATGTCAGAGCCTGTTGTTGCGCAAGCCGTAAGGGTAAAAGCAGCGACAGACAGTGAGAGTAAATATTTCATGATAGACCTCCTAGTAAGTTAGGCGTGCACCGATAACGACAGAACGGCCAAATTCGTCATATTGTGACAAACGTGAGGTGTCGCCAAAGTAGTAATATTCTGGGGCATCGGTCAGGTTCTTACCTTCGACATAAACTTGGATATTGTCGTTGAACTTATATTTTGCTGACGCTTCAATCAAAAGGCGGTCATCGGTAATACGGTCAAGGTCTTCATCCTCTAGTCCGTCCAGGTAATCGCCGCGGAAATTGGCAGAGACGCGTAGATCCCACGGTCCTTTGTCATAACCAATTGCGATGTTACCAACAGCATTAGACTGTTTTAGGAACGGTACGACCCGTCCATCAGGCAGGGTTGATTCACTATCCGTCAGGGTCAAATTGCCAGAGAAAAGAAAGCCGTCCAGAGCTTCTGATAAATCACCCAGATTTTGAACATAATTAAATTCAACCCCGTAAAGCTCGCTTTTGCCAACGTTTATTGATGTGGTAATTTCATCAAGTCCTGCCAGTGTTGCCGCTGGTAGGAAGCTAAGGTCGACCGTGTCAGGTACATCCGCCACGTCAAACCGGGCTGGGAAAATTGCGTTGGCAATATCTTTGTAAAACAGCCCGACTGAAATCACCGATAGACTTGTTGGATAAAACTCTAGACCCAAATCAAAGTTATCAGCCCCGTAAGCTTCGAGGTTCGGGTTACCCAATTCAATTTCGTCGCGGTCTTCGTTCAAAAACGCATTGGGGGCCATGTCGCCAAATGACGGACGCACAACAGCGGCGTAATAGGCGGCGCGGCCAATGACCTTGTCCGTGAAATCATATTTGACATTCAAACTCGGTAAGATGTCTGTGTAGTCATCAGACACATTACGCAGGGTGACATCTGTGCTGCCTTCTTCGACAAAGTTACCCATCAAATCGACATTGGTTTGCTCCAAGCGAACACCGGCAACAATCGTGGCGTCACCGACATTGAATGTGCCCATGCCGTATGCAGCGAAGATTTTCTCGTTAATTTCAAAGTCACCTAATGTGGATTCAAGAAAGCTATCGTCTTCTTGTAATTCATCAGTGGTAAATGTGCCGCGTAAGGCCTCTGTCAGATTGGCATCAGGCCATTCAAACATCCGGTTAACCAGACGCCAATTTGTAATTTCAGAATCAGAGCGAATAAAGTCCGCCATGTTTACATCGTCACGCTCATAAAAGACAAGGTTCTGGTCACGCACTTTCTCGCGGTCACGGTATTTCATACCCGCTTTCCACACAACTTGCGTATCTCCCAAAAGGCTATCGCGAGAGACGTTAAATTGTGCGGAGAGTTCTGTGTCCTCATTTGTCGTAAATTCTTGCTCGAATGCGTCGAGTTCATAATTTGACGGGTCGAGCAAAAAGTCGAGCGCGGGGCCAGAGATTACCGGTTGCTGCGGATCAGAATAATCTAGCGTGATAGAGCCAATATCAGAGTCGCGCTGCTCTGGCGTAGAGCGGAAGGCCACATCATGATTGTTGCTATCGTCTTCTTGCGCATAAGCATATGCAGCTTGATAATCAAAGTTCCACTTATCCAATTCTGTTTTACCACCGATGGAGTAAGTTTCGATATTGCGAACCTCTTCACGCTTACGCGCCTCTGCATCGACTTCGCCGCGACGGATTGAAACACTGGTCGGGGAGATAGCGATAATCTCTTCGTCAAATTCGCGGAACTCAAATTTATTGCGCACCTCATCATCAGTATATTGGTTAAACAGCGTGCGAACATAAAGGTCTGTATTATCGCTAATCCGAAAATCAAAATTGGCAACCAAACCAAGGCGCTCGCGTGTTAAATCATACCAGCGTTGTTCATAATCATCGGCAACAAAGAAAAGTCCGCTATCATCATCAAGCGCCCATTCGCCGGTCTCATTATTATGGCTTTCAATATTCAAGTTTTGATAATTAACTGACAGGGCCATGCCGAAGATGTCATTAAAGGTATTGGAATAGGTTAGCGTTGCTTTGGGCGAAATTTTGTCTGTAATCTCATTATACTGACCTTCGATTTTACCGCGGACGAATTGACCTTTGCGGTCAAAGGCAGAAATCGTTTTCAGATTAATGACACCGCCCAAGCTATCGGCATCGACATCAGGCGTAAGGGATTTTTGAATTTCAATACCGTCAAGCAAATCAGACGGTACACCATCAAGCAAGACACCGCGGCGGTCTTCGGGTGATGGGGTGCGTACACCGTTTATCGAAGACGAAATTAAATCAGTATTGATACCCCGAATAGAGACATAACGTCCCTCGCCTTGGTCAGTTTCAACAGAAAGACCAACGGCGCGCTGTAACGAATCAGCGACGGTTGTGTCAGGGAAATTGCCTAGACCATCAGAATCGATAATGGTTTTGATAGAGTCTGCGGCGCGTTGTTGGTTAATCGCGCTTGCCTGTGCGGCGCGTGTGCCGACAACAATCACATTGTCAATAAAGTCGACTTGATTACCCAGCACGATATTTAGATCGGCCCCCTGGGCGGGCACTGTCACGGTCTCATTAACATTGCTGGCCCCAATATAGCTGACGGTCACGTCATAGGTTCCGGGGAGCAGGTTATTGATACGGTAATTGCCAAAACGGTCCGTCGTTGTGGACCGGTTGGTGCCGTCAATCGTCACAACGGCGCCTTGAAACCCTGTTTGTCCCGTAGAATCAGTGACCTTACCCGTCAGAAATTGCGCCGAAGCAGGCGTCGCCACCGCCAATGATAAAGCCATGATAGAGGCTGATAAAGCCATATGAGATGATTTGAAATTCGTTCGCCGCATGGGTCCCTCCAAACATTTAAGTTGGACGCCACATCCTATCTTTCCATGACAACGGCATGACAGAACGATGAAACTAATGTTTCAATGACAAAGCATTTTTACGCGGGAGATAGGCAATTTCATCATCTTGTCACAAAACAAAGTCATAAAGACTTTAATTATATAACTCTGTTTATAGGCGCTATCATGACCCAAATTGACAAAGACGATATTCCTTCCAGTCCACGCGCAAACGACGGCTCTGTCACAATTGGCAACTTAATTGAGACCCGCCTGTCGCGGCGCATGATGCTGGTAGGTCTTGGCGCATCTGCGCTCAGTTCGGCCTGCGCCACGTCACCCGCAAAAACAAATCATTTGTTGACGGCGGCAAAACCGGCGTCCACCCCATTCACATTCAAAGAGATAGAGCGTGGTTCAGACGGCACACATCACGTGCCAGATGGTTACAAAGCGGATGTCTTGCTACGGTGGGGCGATCCAATTTTCAAAGACGCGCCAGACTTTAACCCGCTCGCCCAGAACAGTAACAGCCAATCACAACAATTTGGCTACAATAATGATTTTATTGGCTTTGTTTCTATGGCCGACGATAGAGGCTTGCTGTGTGTCAATCATGAATATAGCAGCACACGAAACATGTTCCCTGCCGCACAACGCATCAAGAAAGACAAAGCCCGAATTAAAACAGAAATCGCCAGCCAAGGCACCAGCATTGTCGAAATCAATCGTGTCAATAATCGCTGGCAAGTAAAGCGTGATTCCGCACTAAACCGCCGAATTACAGGCGATACACCCATGAATATTTCAGGCCCAGCAGCGGGTCATGCACGGATGAAAACACCCGCTGACCCCTCCGGCAGACGCGTTTTGGGCACGCTAGGTAATTGCGCTGGCGGCATTACGCCTTGGGGCACATATTTAACAGCGGAAGAAAATATTGACGGTTATTTCGGTGGTAAATTGGATAAAGCCCATGCTGAGGCGGATAATCATGCCCGCATGGGTGTGCCCGATGGGCGGCAAGATTGGCATTATGCCGATGACCGTTTTAACGTCAGCATCGCGCCCAATGAAGCAAATCGTTTTGGCTGGATCGTGGAAATTGACCCGTTAGATCCTAACTCAACCCCTAAAAAACGCACAGCGCTGGGACGCTTCAAACATGAAGGTGCTGAAAGCGTTCTGGCACCAGACGGACGCGTTGTTGTTTATATGGGCGATGATCAACGGGGCGATTACCTTTATAAATTTGTTAGCCGCGACCCTTATAATCCTGCCCGTCCCGACCCCGATTTATTAGATCACGGCACACTACACGTGGCCCGTTTTAACGAGAGCGGCGTTGATTGGCTCGCGCTGACCCATGGCCAAGGCCCGCTCACGGCTGAAAATGGATTTAATAGCCAAGCCGATGTGATGATCTCAACGCGTCTCGCTGCGGATGCTTTGGGCGCAACATCCATGGACAGACCCGAAGACGTCCAACCCCATCCTGGCAATGGTCGTGTCTATGTCATGCTGACCAATAATAAAAACCGCTCCGATGCCAATGACGCGCCGCTAAGGACCGCAGTGAATGCCGCAAACCCCAGGGCAGATAACGTCTTTGGTCATATCATCGAAATTATTGAACCAGAGGGTGACTTTGCCGCCACGCGGTCAGAATGGGAATTCCTTGTCAAATGTGGTAATCCAAATGACCCTGCATTTGGTGCCCTTTGGAACCCTGCGACATCAAAAAATGGGTGGTTCTCTGCTCCCGATAACTGCGCCGTTGATCCGCGCGGTGGCCTGTGGATTGCAACAGACGGCAATCCAAAATCGGGGGCTGTTGATGGTCTATGGGCCTTAGAAACTGAAGGCTTGGGCCGCGGAACAGGACGAGCCTTTTTTCGAGCCCCAATCGGTGCAGAAGTCTGTGGGCCGCGCTTCACGCCTGATGGGCGGGCCTTATTTTTATCCGTGCAACACCCTGGCGAAGATGACGATACAACCTATGAAACGCCGCTGACGCGCTGGCCCGATTTTGACCCTGGTCTTCCACCTCGTCCTTCTGTCGTTGTAATCTATCGAGATGATAATGCGGTCATTGGCGTTTAGTCTGACCCGCATTAATACGGCCCCTTCGGGGATTTAAGGGACCGTATATCAGACGCCAGTGAAGGCCTCTAATTGCGTCTGGAGGGCGCGCTATTCTGGAATGATGCGCCCTGCCTCATCTGTGAGTTGAAAACTGATTTTACTGCGCATACCCGTGCGGCTCACAGCTTGCCCACCCACGACTTTTGGACGGTAACGCCATTTGCCGACGGCTTTTACAGAGGCGCGAGTAAAGACGTTATCTGAACAGTTGGTTGCAATGATATTATACGGCGCGCCTTCTGCATTAACATCAAATGCCATAATGCAATGCCCCGAACGGCTCGCACGTGTTGGCATTGCAGGGGCTTGCCGGAGCAAAGGTTGCTCGTCAGTATCCGCCGCGTTAATAATATAACGCTTCCTGTCGAGGGTCGGCGGTGTCCAGTCAAAGTCGACGGGGTCAACGCTAACAGGCTCTACAGACACATTCTTGGTCGATTGCGTATCTAATTGCGGCGTTACGGGCGGTATTTCGACGCGTTTAAACGGTTTCAATTTGGTGTCAGATTTAAATATTTTAATATCATCTGCCACTGGATAAATATCAAACACTTGCGCGACGACGGGCTCTGGCGCGGCAAAATCTATACTGATTAAGCCAGCCATCAGTCCCCCTAAACCAACCGTTAAACCCAAGCCTAGAACCCCGGCAACTGCATATCGATATTGAAACATAAACTACCCTCCCTTTGCGAATAATATGTAATGTTATCACATAATATAAGCAAAAAACAAGACGCCCGTGTCTCCACAGTCTTCACCACGGGATTCGGGTTAAAATAATAGGCTGCATAACTAGGCAAGCAAAAAAACCGTTAGAGACTTTTTTGTGCTCACCTATTTTCGTATTTGGCATCACAACAGAGCAGCTACGTCCAGACTAAAAGAGCGGCATAAGGTCCCATAATATGCGCGGCAATCTACAGCATAAATCACATGGATCCCGCCTATGTTCTTGCCGATATGGCGGCGCGGCGTATTGCCAAAGTCAAATGATAATTAGCTTTTCGTCCATAAAAAAAACCCGCCGAGGCGGGTCTTAATGTTTCAATCTGGAGAAAACTAGTTTTCTGAACTGTCCGCGACTTTCACGCGGTAAATGCTATCATATTTTTCAATGAACCGTTCGCAAGCTTCGTCATCGAGATCAAAGGTTCCAGTGAAAATTTGAGCATCATAGGCTTGCTTGATTTTCACGTAGCAAAGCTCCTGCTCGACGCTGGCTTCAAATTCACAACGACGTTCCACAGCTTCTGCTTCGGCGCGGATAAACGAAATCCATTTTTTCGCATTTGACCCTTCGCGGGAGGACGCCGGGACACGGTCAAAAGCCTCGATTGCGGCTTCACGGCGCTTGTTTTTCTCTGACCCTTGACGTTGCGCTTTCGTTGTCCCCTTACACACGGCACGGTCCAATTTTTGCGCATTCTCGTAACGGCACGTACCAATCAACATGTAGGATTTACCAGCATCATAACCGCGAGAAATTGCGTTGTTAAAGGCATCTTCCGCTTTGGTACAATCGCCTTCATTATAAAGTGCTTCGCCTAAATCAGCGTAAAGCTTGGCTTGGCCAGATTGTGACGCAGCACGCTCCAAAATTGGGATCGCCTTTTTATATTCGCGGGCTTGGCGATAAAGGTCAGATAACTGCACCAATTTTTCTGGACTTTGGCTAATCTTGCCAGAGTTTAGCTCGCGCTCCAAAATTTGAGCGGCTTGGAAAGGCATGTCGTAAAAGCTGTAATATTGCACAACCTTCATTAAATCGGCCTCAGTATTAAGAGCGCCACCAAGATAGAGCATTTTCGAGACTTCAAACGCTTCTTGTTCACGGCCACCATTAGCGAGCATAGAGGCCCATGCATCCCAAAGTGTCTTATCTTCAGGCCAGCGGTTAATCATCTGGCGAACGATATCAGCCTGCTTACCTGGCATGCGCAGATTGTTATACAGGAAGTTCAGCAAATCAAAATGCTTACGCTCTTTCGGGCTAGCACTATTGAACCAACGTTCAGCCCATGGAAGCGCCTTAGAGTAATTATCAGATTGCACCCAAGCCTGCGTCAACATTTCGACATAGGCAGGCTTCACTTCACCACCACGGTTTATGTAATTCTCGAGCATTTGCGCGCCTTGGGCATAAGAACCATTGGCAATTAACAGCTGCGCGATGTTCACACGAAGAGCGGACAATTCATTCGGTAATAAGCCGCCAGCGGAAATAGCGGCTTCGAAATAACGAATAGCCTCGGAATATTGGTTCTGCTCGTAATACGATGCGCCTAGCATCTGATTGATGATTGAGCGCTCATATGAATTAATATCAGGGATAGCGAGCGCTTGGTTAAGAGACGAGATCGCGGCCGCGGCTTGGTTTTCACGTAGCAGCTCATTCGCGGTATTCACCAATTCACCCGCCTTGGCACCAAATTGGCGACCTTCGGCAGCGGGGTCTTGCGCCATGGCCGGTGCAGCTGTCATCACACTCACTGTGGCCGCTGTGCCCAGCACAAGGGCTGTGCCTAGCAGGGCGCTTTTCAAAGTTGATACTGTTTTATGTGCTAACGTCATTATGACATCCTTTAATCAATGGCGTCATGGTCATAATGACCATCGATACCGTCTGTCCCCTGTTTGATACAATTTGCGCCCATCCACTGAACGCGTCTTGTATCTACGAAAGTACCTTCAAAATCCAAACGGGAAGCTGATTGCCCTTTGCGTATACCCTTACCCGCGCATTCAGGCGGGATAAAGGCGAGATATCCGCGACATTTTCGCGGAGCTCTTAGTCTTTATTCGGGAATGATTTTCCCGCGTTCGTCAGTCAAGCGGAAGCTAATTTTGCTTTCCACGCCAGTACGTGCCACGCCCCGACCATCAACGATTTTTGGATTGTACTTCCACTTCTGCACAGATTTCGTGGACGCGCGTTCAAACAAGCTTTGTGTGCAATATGTCGCTTGGACATTGAAGGGCTGTCCCTCTGGGCTCACGTCAAAGCGCACTTTGCAATGACCCGACTTTTCCGCACGGGGCGGCATGATAGGCGGAATCCGCACGAGTGGCTGAGCATCGCGGTCAGAGACCTGAATTTTAAAGTTTTGACGGTCAATCTTTGGTGGTTCAAACTCTGGAATAGCGCCTTCAAGCGACGCAATCGCGACATTGGGTTGAGACGCTTGCTGGCGCTCAATTTGTGGCGGTGGCGGTGGCGTGATAACTTTTTTGACTTTGTCAATTTTCGTGGTCCGCTTCACGACTTTGATATCTTCCACAGTCGGATTAATCTCAAAACTAAGCTCGCCCGATTTCTCCTGAGGTTTAAAGTCACCAGAGATGAGGATTTTCATCGCAACAAATAGTGCGAATGTCAAAAATGCAGCGATAACCATACCGCCGATCCAACGAAAAATCATGCCCATGTGCGTTTCCTTTCAATCTTTGACCTAACCATATAGGTCGTATGACGACAGCTCTATTTAGTAGAGACGCGCGTCACAATATTCATGTCTTGCATCATTTCCTGCAAGGTCATGACTGTTCCAACATCAGCGTCTTTGTCGCCAATGATAATGGCTTGCGCCTTTGGGTTTTCGTCGCGCATTGCCGTAATGATGGGACGAACTTCGTCCAGAGCGTAAGGACGTTTATCAATCCATACTTCATTTTCTGCGTTCACCGCCATCAGAATACCTGGGTCCCAATCTTGGGCCGTGTTGGCTTCAGGCTTGAACGGATCAATGCCAGGTGTTTTTACAAATACAGATGTCACGATGAAGAAAATCAATAAGATAAAGACGACGTCCAACATGGGCGTCATATTAAGTTCTGTATCTTCTTCTTGAACCGAAGTCCGACTACGTCTTGCCATGATGTTACCTTATCACACTTTTATTCATTTATCAAATTCCAAACACACATCAGTTTGAATGCCTCGTTAGGCCCTATTAAGATGCGTTTTTGACAATCTCGATTTTGGACCCTAGTCCGCGGCCGTCAAACTCATCCTTAAGCATCACAAGAACACCGTGACGGGCAAATTCGTTAACCCGTAGGATAACACTCGCGCCTGGCTTATCAGCAAGCAAACGTTCTACCGCCAATGACACGCGGTCACATTCGGTTTGGCCACCGTCCACGGAACATGTATTTTGCTGATCCACATAGACAGTAATCGCAGGCTTAGGCTCAAGCGGAATATCTGTATCCGGCGGCGGCGGCGGCTGGGTCAAATCAACCCCGCGTTCGTCCAAAAAGTTGGCTGTCACGATAAAGAAGATCAACATGATAAACACGATGTCGAGCATCGGTGTCATATCAACGGCGGCTTCATCACCTTGGCCTTTGTTACGGCGTCTTCTCATGTTTTTTCCTCCCTCTAATTAGGGCTAAATATAATTCTTTATTCGACTTCAAGACTATCGGCAAAACGCTGCGTCTCGCGAATGGCCTTACGCTCAATGAAATTGGACAGGAATAACCCCGCCAAGGCAACCATCATGCCTGACATCGTCGGAATGGTCGCCTTAAAGACACCTTCCGCCATCAAACGTGCGTTGGATGAGCCAGACAAGGCCATGACGTCAAACACGCTAATCATGCCTGTCACAGTCCCCAATAGACCCAAGAGCGGCGCAATCGCCACCAAAGTTTTAATCATAGATACGTTCGTTGTTGTTTTCGCCTTAACCTGCGAAATCAATTCGTCGCGAATAGCCATAGCGCGCCAGCTTTTCGTATCTGTGCGGCCGTCCCACTCGGCTTTCAGGCGTTTAATAACACCGCCGTGAGCTGTGAAGTAATAGGCCAAGCGCTCCATGATGAACGAGAACATAAAGAATGCGAGCAGCATGATAAAGTAGAGCACGTTACCGCCCTGCTGCAAAAGCGTTTGCAGACCATTATAGGCATTAATCGGGTTTAGATATTCCATCTGTCTCTCCAGAAACACATTAAGCCTAGAAATGCATTAGGCGATGCTTAGGGTGCGCGGGATGTCAGCGACGTCGCGCTAATCATTCAACAATAGACCGTAATACAAGGCCAGTTGTTGACGATTGCCGTCAGGAGAAAACCCCTGACACGCAAATTTAAGGAGGGTTCACGCGTTGGGCATGAACCCCGTAGTCCTAGAGGCTACCTGCGCGGCTCTCGACGTGGCGTGCCACGATACCGGCGGATTGCTCTTCCAGCGTATTCTGCACGCCACGAGCCAAAGAGGCACAGAAGCTGTGGAGGATAAGCAGAGGAATAGCGGCAATCAGACCCATCATTGTGGTCACAAGGGCTTCGGAAATACCACCCGCCATAAGCTGTGGATCACCTGTTCCGTAGATCATCATGGCTTGGAAAGTCTTAATCATACCTGTAACCGTACCAAGCAGACCCAAGAGAGGGGCAATACCAGCGGCCAGTTTCAAGAAGTTCAAGCCAAGTTCTAGCTTCGGGCTTTCGCGCAAGATAGCTTCGTCAAGCTTAAGCTCAACTGTGTCGCCGTCTTTATTCGCGCTTTCTTCATATGCCATCATAACACGACCCAGCGGGTTAGATTTGGATGACTGCGCTTTACGCTTCTGACCATTAACACCAACAGACGTTAAGATGAGGCGGACGATATTAAAGATACCGAACACAACACCGATGATGAGGAGCCACCAGATGATAACACCAATGGTGCCGCCGTAACCGCCGTTAAATTTGAACGGGTTACCGACGCGCTCTTCCATTGTCGGGACGCGCTCAAATGATTTCAGCAACCCACCGCGTGTTGGATCAACCGGAGCATAAACAACATTACCAGCAGACGCGTTTGTCACAGCTTTCGCTGCATCCGCGACTTCGCCGCCAGGTTGCTTTGGCAACTTAGCTAGCAATATGCTTGTCTCGTCACCGCCGCTTGGCGCTTTATAATCAAGGAAGTTAGCATTATCGGCTGTAAAGACAGCAAATGGGCCAACCCGTGTCACGCGTTGCGGCGCGCCGTCGTTAACATTAGCAACAGCAGCGTCATAAGAGGTGACTTGGCGCTGAGCCTTCACCTCTTCGAGCATTGACTGCCAAATCGCGTTCAGCTCTTCCGTGCTCGGAAGCGCTTTTAACTCGGCAACACGACCCAAAACTTCGGTACGTGTTGGGTATTGCGACGTGATCAGTGAGCTATCGAGAATGGCTTTGAATTCGCCAGCCTTGGCGCGCGCCAAACCAAACACTTCACCAAAATCACCCTGAGCCGCCTTAAGCTCGCTCTCAAGCGCGCTGATGCGGCCCTGGTTGCCATCAAATTTTGATTGCACTTGATTAGCTTTACGTTCTAGCGCGGCAAGCTCTCCACGTGCCGACGACAAAAGAGCAGACTGCTCGTTTTTACGTTCGCGGAATTTTTGTTCGCGTGCGCGGTTTTCAGCGTCTGTTTTGGCAGCGTCTTGGCGAACCTTGTTCAGCAGGTCACTAACAGATGTAATCTGCGCAGTTGCCGGAACGGCAGAAAGAAGAACAGCGGAACCGATGACGGCGGCTGTTGCTTTTGTGATAAATTTCATTGTCTTATCCATGATTAAAGTCCCTATCCTACTGACCGACGACAACTGGCGCATAGACCATGTCTGGCGCAGCTTCACCGTTCGCAACCCGCACAGCCTGACGAAGCGCAAGCGCCTCACCCGATGACATGGGCTCCCAAGAATTTGATTCCAAATTGTAACGTGCGACTTCGCTTTCGTCTTTCGTTACATAAACGAGGGCCGTACGACCAAAACGAAGGAAGTTTACGATATTACCAGGACGCGTTGGATGCGCCCCTTCATAAGCGTCAAGACCTTGACCATATGTCACTTCGATTTTGAAACCGTTTAAGACCTGACGATATTGCTCTGCGGGTGACACTTCTGGATCACCGAGAACTGTTTGAATACGCTCAACGCGCTCTAAACGCTCGTTTAGGCGAAACGGTAGGTCAGCTTTGATTGAGTCCTCAAGAGCAGCCGCCATTTTAAGCATCATGGGAACCATGCCTTGCTTAATTTGCTCTACTGTTCCGAGCTGCTTGTTCAAGCTCTCGATTTCTGCTGTTTGCGACTGCAAATAGATATCCTGCTGATCAACGAAAAGCGCAATATTGTCTTTTTGCTGTAGAACGGCGCGATATTCACGGATCATTTGATCCGCGTCATCATCGTCACGCTCTACGCGTTGCTGGGATGCTGCGCTGGCCGCAGTAGAGGCCTTGGCAGTATTAAGAGCCGTATCCAGTTGCGCATGAGCAGGCACGGCAAACGCCATGGCTGCCGCACCGGCAAGCAAGAGATGCTTAGCTATTGAAAAGTTCGACATGGTTTCCTTCCAACTTTTGTTTTCATCTTTGCCCACAACACCTGTTGTGGACCGTATGGATGGCGGGGAATTCCGCCGTTTTGCAACCCATACGGCCTGCAAAATTCTCATTGAAGGCAGATGCCTTCACCGTAATGAATTACGGTTTAATTCGTAACGTAAACAGGGGCTCGCACAACCGCAGGAGCCGCCTCACCGCGCGCAGTCCGCAAACCACGACGCAATTCCAAAGCTTGAGCCGCGTTAAGGTCGACCCAGTCCTTGGTCTCAGGATCGTAGCGCATCGCTGATGTGCCGTCGGCGTTCATGTAAGACAACGCCAAACGACCATAGCGAAGATAGTCACCATCAAAGATTTCGTCCCGTATGTCACGCAATGTACGCCCACCCGCGAGAGCCGCTGTAAGATTTTTACTCAGGCCACAGGCCTCACTCTCGACGTCTGCTTCGCATGCCGCATAGCGCGCACCCGGTGTTTTAGGATGGTTACCACCATAGGCCTCAAGCGAAATCCCGTAACCCACCTCAATATCATAGATTTGAAGTGCGCGACGCATCTTGTCG
Organism: Fretibacter rubidus; assembly: GCF_041429785.1. GTDB lineage: Bacteria > Pseudomonadota > Alphaproteobacteria > Caulobacterales > Maricaulaceae > Fretibacter > Fretibacter rubidus. Next base: position 714,740 of record NZ_CP163423.1, on the reverse strand, counting down.
CTAGGACGAACATCTGGGCTGGCCAAATCCTCTTTAAGCTTATCAAGTCGCGCGAAACGCTCACCGATTTTAAAAGGGATATCAGTCTTAATTTCATTTTCAATGGCTGTTGCCATTTTTTCAAGCATTGGATTGATTGTCGCCGCGAGATCATCACTGCTCTCGATTTGACCGTTTAAGCTATCGATCTTTTCCTGTTGCGTCGCAAGGTAAACCTCACGCTGCGCAATCGTCAGCTTTAAATTATCAATTTGCTCTAGCAAAGCTGCATAGCTTGCCTCTGCGTCAGCAGTCTGCGCGGATGTCGTCACTGCGGATGACAATGCAATCAGGCTGGCCCCAAAAATAGTCGCAATGGTACGATGTTTAATCACCACTCACGTCCTCCAAGTCTGGATACGGCTTAGTCCGTATTCTTCATTCTTGCCCAACGCTAGACGAAAGGAAGTCGTTAATCAATCGTTACTTCATAACAAAACAGTGTTTTTTCTGTTTTTTTTTGAATTAATTATGGGGATGATTGGGTGTCGATGATGGCTGGGGTGGGAGGGATCGAACCTCCGAATGACGATACCAAAAACCGTTGCCTTACCACTTGGCCACACCCCAGCATCAACGTACGGACTAGCCGGACAGGGAGGCTAACTAACGCCGTCCGCGTCGGATTGCAACGCCTATTTACAAGAAATATCAGGAATTTCACGCCGACCATGTGCAGAGACGATGAGCGACTTCATTATTAGGGATTTGCTTTGGGCAAATCCGTGCCCATATGTAAAGTCGTAGAAAGTTTAAACAAAATGTCTTTCTTGTTTTGCTAATTATGTTTACTGTTAAACAATAAATGACAGGAAAACGCTAAGGCTGGAGCCCCGCATGAAACAATTTTTTATTACCGTATTAGGCGTCATTGTCGGCGGTTTCCTCTTTATGTTTCTATTGGTCTTTCTCCTGGCAGGGCTAGGGGCTGCGCTCGGCGGTCAAACCGATACAGCAAGCGCGGAAGGCGCCACTGTGCTAACGCTTGATATGCGTGCGCCACTCTTAGATCACAGTGCGGGCGAATCGTTATTCGGCAGCGCACCCGGTTCAGTCGTAGACGCGGTTCGGGCACTAGACCGCGCCAAGACAGACGACAACATCAAGGGTCTTTTGATCCGCACGGGATTTGGTATGGCGCCCGCAAGTGCCGAAGAACTACGTCTTGCAATGTTGGACTTTAAAGACAGCGGTAAATTTATCGTCGCCCACAGCCAAGGGTTCGAGGCCACATCCGTCATTCCCTATATGGCCGTTACAGCAGCAGATGAGATTTGGCAACAAAGCACATCAGGTTTTGCGCCCGCAGGCCTATATTCAGAAAGCGGATTTTACGGCGGCGTATTTGATAAATATGACGCGAAAGCTGAATTTGCGCAGTTCTATGAATATAAGAATGCCGCTAACACTTACACACAATCAACGATGACAGACGCTCACCGTGAGGCAACGACGAGCTATCTTAACTCCATCTATGAGATTTCCGTGGCTCATATTGCGCAGGACCGCAATATGACCGTTGATGCGGTGAAAGCCGTGTTAAACACAGCCCCCCACTCTGCCGAGGCCGCGCTAGACGCTGGCATGATTGACAAGCTGGGATATTACGTTGAGGTCGTTGATTATGTGAAGACCAAAGCGGGCGGCGAAAAAACTAAGTTTAAGTCTATCAAATCTTACGGCCCGAAAAATAACTTCACCGGTCCCGTTGTTGCCTTTGTCGGCGGCCAAGGCCCCGTGACCTTGGGCGGCTCCCAAGACGGCAGCAATCCTTTTGCAGCGACTGTATCCATGGGGAGCGATACCCTATCACGCGCCATCAAAAAAGCGGCGGAAGACGACAAAGTTAAAGCCATTGTTTTCCGTGTCAGCTCCCCCGGCGGATCAGCCACAGCGTCAGACGACATATATAATGCCGTTGAAATTGCCAAAGATGCCGGCAAACCTGTCGTGATTAGCATGGGCCAATATGCAGCTTCTGGCGGATATTACGTTGCGGCCAATGCTGACACTATTGTCGCTATGCCAACCACGATTACAGGCTCTATCGGTGTGCTGGGCGGTAAAGTTGCCCTGCGCGATACATATTCTAAAATCGGATATAATGTCGAACACGTCCGTGTTGGTGGTGAATATGGTGGGGCCTATTCTAGTGACGAGCCATTCACACAAGCCCAACGCAAAGCCTTTACCGATCAGATGGAAGATATCTATGTCGACTTTACAGAATTAGTCGCGGCTGGCCGGGATATGCCCATCGCGCAAGTGCAAGAGATTGCCAAAGGCCGTGTTTGGACAGGCGCACAAGCCAAGGAACGCGGTCTTGTGGATGAAATGGGCGGCATTATGAAGTCCATCGAAGTTGCCAAAGAGCTCGCTGGGATTGAGGCCGATACCGCAGTCAACCTACGCCGCTACCCGCGCCCTAAAACTCGCAGCGAACAGTTCGAGCAACTCTTAAACGCCTCTGTTGAAATGGGCCAGGATATTGGCACCTTACGCGAAATAACCGCTATTCCAGAAGTGCAAGCCATATTGAAAGCCCGCGCAGAGGCTGAAGCGCTTGCCAATGGTCAAGCTCAGTTAAAAGCGCCACTGCCCGAAATACAGTAACCCTCTGGACCTGTATCGGCCGTGTCAAATTTACCGAGTGAAAGCGATTTAAATCCGCTTCAAACATTATTGACGCAGGGAAATTTTGACGCGGCCAGCACGGCCGCGCATGAATTACACCACCGTTTTCCGCAATTTGTGCCTGTTATTAAACTCGGGCTACAAATTGCTTTACGGCGTAATGACGGGGCGGCAGCGACGCATTATGCCAAAGCTTGGCGTACTCTCCCCGCTTTGTCTGCGACAGATGCCTTTAATTTGGGACATGCGCTAAAAGGCGCGGAATTATACCGTGACTCCGTGTTGGCATATGAGCGCGCGATACAAATCGGCGTGTCAAACCCGCATGAGGCCTATAATAATAAGGGCGTTATTGAAGCGGACTTTCTGCTCGATGCTAAGACCGCTGCGAAAAGCTTTACCCGTGCCATTGCCCTGCAGCCTGATGATATTGCCGCCTATTTGAACCGCGGAAACATCTATGAAGAATTTGGCGACTTTGATGCGGCGATCGATAATTACGAAACCGCGGTGGTCCACTGTCACCGTCCCTATGAAGCGCTTGCCCGGCTGGCCCATTGCATAGAAATTGATAGCGCAACGCATGAATTGTTTGGACGGCTGCATGATGCTGCGGATGATACCAAGGCGACACCATTTGAGCGCGAGAGCCTGCTATTCGCGCTGGGCCATAAATACGATTCTTTGGGCGATTACTCGGCCGCCTTTGACGCCTTTTCTCGCGCCAATAAAACAGGTTCCGCCCTGCCCTATAACCGCGCGGCAGAAACTGCAAAATTTGAGGCCATAAAAGCCGCCTTTCCGCCGTCTGTTTTTAAACTTGCGCCCGATACCACTGGCCAAGATCATGGCCATAAGCCCATTTTCATCTGCGGTATGTTCCGGTCAGGCAGCACCTTATTTGAGCAGATTATATCGGGGAGCGGTGATGTCACGGCCTGTGGTGAAATTGGGTTTTTTGATGCGCTAGTTCGTCGTCCAGACTTTGCCCTCCCGCGCGGGCAAGCAATTGGGTCAGAAGCATTGGCAGGATGGCGGAAACGGTACCATGAGAACCCGCTTATCAACGCTGTTACGACACCGTTTTTTACCGATAAAAGACCCGATAATTTCCTCTATCTTGGCCTTATCAAACAGATGTTTCCAAAGGCGAAGATTGTGGTGACGCAGCGGGCAGCGCGGGATAATGCGCTGTCGCTGTTTTTCACCCAATTTGGTGATGGGCAGGCCTATGCACGGGATTTGGAGGATATTGCCCACTACCAAGACTTATTCACGGATCTTATGGCTCACTGGCAGGCGTGTTTTGGCCATGATATTGTGACTGCTGACTATGACAGCTTTATCGCAGCGCCCGAGGTCGAAGGACAGGCAATTATGGACTGCCTCGACCTTGATTTTACACCTGATTGCCTAGCCTTCCATAACCGTAAAAATCGCGTGAAAACAGCAAGCTATAAGCAGGTACGGCAAAAATTATATACATCGTCATCCGGACGAGCGGACAATTACGCCTTTGCATTCAAAGACTGAGCGCGGTGAATTAATACCGCTGTAGGCACCACTAACCCCTCATTAAATACGACATACATCAAGACATAAAAAAACGGCGGGCCAATGACCCGCCGTTTCTATTTTAACATGTCCGTTTGGACTAGAAGCGCATTTTACCGCCGATAAAGATCTTACGACCGAATGGGTTGTAAGTCGCGGGGTATGTGTTGGCTTGCTCTGAACAGCAATCACCAAGCGCTGGTGGGTCAACGTCAAAGACATTGATGATACCGCCAGAAAGCTGGAAGTGATCTGTGATGTCCCACTGACCAGATGCGTCAAAGTATGATTTTGCACCTGTTTCCTGACCGAAGAGATCGTTGATGTCACGGTCATTCAGCAGTGTGGTTGGATCATTTGGATCATTGTCAAGCAAGCTGAGCGGATCATCCGCACGCGTGTTTGACAGGTAACGCCAGCGCAATGAAGTGAGGACAGAACCTTTAACATACTGAAGTGACGCTGTGTGCTTCCATTCTGGTGAAGGCTCACCACAGGCACCGTAACGCGCGCCAAAGAAGCCGGCACAATCGTCAAGGTTTGTGACGGTCAGCGCTTGGAACTCATCAGATAGCTTCAGGCCACCAACAAAGTTAAAGCCGAATTCGCCGCCGATGCCGCCAAGACCAACTTGGTCAGCGTCGAAGTTATAATCGACTTCAAAGTCGATACCTTCGGAGCGAAGAACCGCAGCGTTGATGTCTGTAAGGACAACATTGTCAATACGACCATCGGGCAAACGATTAATGAAACCACAGAACTCTGGAACAACACCGAATAAACAAGCGTCCATGACACCCTGGATTGGCGGAGCACCAATCGCGTCTTCAACCTCAATGTCATAATAGTCAACAGTTAAGGTCAAGCCAGGAATGGCTGATGGCTGTGCTACAAATCCTAATGTGATTGTATCAGATGATTCAGCCTCAAGGCCGAGATTACCACTGAAAAGTCCTTCAATTTGCGAGTTAGGCTGCAAAGCTGTCGTGTTATAAGCACCGACTGGAACACCATTAGCGACACAAGCTGCTTGTGTTGCTGTCGCTGGCAGACTGTTCACGAACGCACACGGATCAGAACCCGCTGGGAAGCCGTTTGTTTGTGGACGGAACAACTCTTGCACGTTTGGTGCGCGAACTGAACGCTGGATCTGACCGCGGAAGCGGATGTCAGAAATTGGTGCCCACTCGACGCCTGCCGCGTAGGATGAAATGCCACCAACTGTTGAGTAATCAGAGTAACGGTACGCACCGTTCAATGATAGCTCTTCAGCGAACGCGCCGCCTTCAATCAATGGTAAGTAAGCTTCGCCGAACACTTCATATGTGTTGAAATCGCCTTCAACCGGAAGTGACTGGTTGAAACCAGCAACATCTGGGCCAAGCACGCTATCGGGACGGAAGTCAAAGTCTTCTTGACGATATTCAGCACCCACAACCAACTGTAGTGGATTATCAGCAGATGGTGACTGGATCATTTTGACCGGGCCATCAGATGTCGCAACAAGTGAACGCTGCTCTGAAACCTGCTGGATGATACCTGTACGGGCCACTTCGGCCGCACATGCGTCAGAGAACGCACCGGAACCAAAGATGTTACAACGACCTTGTAAGACAGCTGCTTGTAAGGCGGAACGTGAGACGTTACCTGTTTGCACAGTTGATCCCGATGAGCGTGAGATATGCGCATGGATATCCCAGTCCCAATCAGGTGACCACTGACCAGACAAATCGCCAGAGATTTGCATAGACTGCAATTCTTGGTCGTTTGTCCGTGGACCAACTTCAAGCATACGACGACCAATATAAACTTGGTAGTTCGTAGGATCTGCTGCAGAGTTTGTTAGCACAGAACGCGCAGTGTCGTTGAGGAACGGGTTTGTCGTCAAATCAATTGTTGCGAAGTCAAAGAACGGCGTTGGAGCCAACTCTGTTGGAACAACGTTTGATGTGAAGATACCGCGAAGTTTCGCTGTTACAGTGTCTGTAACGTCATAAGTACCAAAACCAGCCAATGTGTAGCGTGTTTGTGGTAGCTGTAGGTAGTTCACAGGCGCGTAGTTATAACGCGTTGTGTCGGGACCAGAGTTGATCCAAGGAATGATGTTACCCTCAGCATCAAATGTAGCGCCGCCTGTTGTTCCGTCTGGGAACGTAAAGCTATCAAACAAACGTGTTCCAGGAACGCCAGATGAACCAAACGGGTCAAAGCCTGTGCCGTTATCATCATTCGCGATACGTGAGAAGTCACGGTCGCCTTGGAAAACGGCGTCACGCTGTGAGTAACCAGCGTAAACAGTTGCGTTACCACGACCATTGTCGAAGTTGCCGCCCATTGTGATACCCATGTTGTAGATACCAGCATCGCCTTTGTCAGAAAACTCAACAGAGCCGTCGACTTCGACACCTTCAAATTCGTCATCAAGAACGAAGTTAACAACACCAGCCATCGCATCAGAACCGTAAACAGCAGACGCGCCGCCCGTTACGATGTCAACGCGCTTGACAAGTGAGCTTGGGATTGAGTTCAAATCGACAACACCGTCGCCATTTGCTGATACGAAGCGGTAACCGTCAACCAAGACCAATGTCCGGTTAGAACCAAGACCGCGAAGTGATACTGTCGCAGTACCTGTGCCTGGGTTGTTTGATGTACCATCAAACGCTGGAATAACCTGTGGCAGAGAGTTGATGAACTGCTCTGTGTTGATTGTGTTAACGATAGACAACGCTTCTGAGTCGATTGACGTTACAGGCGATGGTGCCTCTAGGTTCTGACGCTCAACGCGTGTACCTGTTACAACGATCTCGTCATTATCTTGCGCAAATGACGGAGCTGCTGCTGCGCCAAACGTCACGCCGGACAACAATGTCGTCAGCAATAACTGTTTTTTGTTCATTTTAGTCACTTAAAACCCCTTCGAACTGGTTTATCTTGGTTTGTGTTCAGACTGCACATTGCAGCCATCCCGTGCCTAGGCGCATTTGGGGCGCATAGAATCTCAAACTCACTAGCGGCTTGCGTCTTCAAACTCAAGACGGTTTTGTGGATAAAACGTAATGCTCCAACATTTTTATCAACATGTTGCAAAAATACACAGATTGCGGCTTTTCTGTGCCCTCTTTATCTCTGACGCGATTTCAGGCACAAATAGGATGAAAGTGAGACGCCTATGTCAAAATTTATGCCCCTATACGTCTGTGCTGCCTTAGTCGGCCTGATGAGTGTGCCTCATGCGGCTGCGCAGACAGCTAGCAGCCCGCTGGCAAAAATCTATTCATGCAAATCTGAAACTGACCCCATGGCTAGGCTCGCCTGTTATGATTCGGCTGTGGGGGTGCTAGAGCAAAAAGAGGCCAATCAGGAGATTGTCGCCATTGATGCTGTGGCTGCCAAAGAGATACGGCGCGAGGCGTTCGGCTTTTCATTGCCATCACTGCCCAAGCTTGGCCTGCCGAAATTTGGCGGGGACGGCGAGAAAGACGACATCGTCGAGCTGAAAGTCCGCTCTGTGTCTAAAGGGCGCGACGGCATTGTTATCACGATGGAAAATGGCCAAATTTGGCGCGGCGTTAATGGCCGGCTGAACTATATCCCCAAAGGTGACTTAACAGCCCGCATCAACGCCGCATCTATGGGCAGTTACCGGCTAAGCTTGTCTAATGGCAAAGAGCGCGTTCGAGGCTTGGGTGTGCGTAGAATAGAGTAATATACGCCCAAGCAAACACAACGCCGTCACGCAATCGTCATATGCCAAGCGAGCAAAACACTATATTAGGACGTCGCGAATAGCCGTAAAACAGGTCTGGTTTAATAATGAGCGCATGGTGGAATGATTTTAACTGGTCTTGGCGGGGTATTACCGTCAAGGAAACAGGGGCCAATATTCGCTTTAACAGCAATATGGCGCGCGATGTTATGCGCGGCCTGCCCGTTGTAATCGCAGAAAAGCTGCGCGGTAAAAGCACGCCAGACTTCACCATCGCCGCTCTGCCCCACGCGCCACGTCCGTGGTATCTACTTTGGGCCGCTATTAAAGCGGGCGGCGGACGACTGACCCCCGATTTAGACGACGCTGACGCCGTTGTTTATTTTGACGATAGCACTTATAGCGACCCGCCTGTCTTGCTGGACCAAACAAAGCCTACTCTGAACTTTGGCTGCACAGATATCTCAAAATCCCACGTCGCGACTATATTTGAGCGCATATTTGGCTATGCGCTCACTGTTGACCCCCTCACCCATAAAGGGCCAATGGTGCAAAAGGGCGAAGCCAACGGTGTGCACGACGGGCAAATTGTGCGAGGCCCGATAGAAACCCCACTCGCTGGGGCTGTTTACCAGAGGGTTGTGGATAATTCTGATGGTGATGACGTCGCAGATTTGCGGTGCCCAACCGTGGGCGGCACCATTCCACTGGTTTATATCAAACGCCGCCCTTACGCGCGCCGCTTTGATAATATGAACGCGACTGTGACCCTTTCAACGCCTGATGCGCATTTTGACGCGGATGAACGCTTGAAAATAAGCCAATTTTGCGCAGCCATGGGTTTAGATTGGGGCGGTCTTGATATATTACGCGATAACGAGTCGGGAAAAATCTTTATTGTCGACGTGAATAAGACCGATATGGGGCCTCCTTTGGCATTACCGCTGGCACATAAACTTCGCTCGACCCGCCTAATGGGCGCGGCACTGGCTGATTTTATCAAAGGCAAAACACATAGCGCCGAGATGGCAGCCCCAATAGTGAAAGAACAGACTTAAACGTGGCTATTCCTTTTGTCAGAGACTTTGATTTTGAATACGGCACATGCGTGCAGATATCGCCCAATGTGCAGCGCGTTATCGCGGATAATCCCGGGCCCTTTACCTACACAGGAACAGGCGTTTACATCATTGGCGGTAAAAACGTCGCTGTCATAGACCCCGGTCCGACGACAGAGGCCCATATGGCCGCAATTGATAAAGCCTTAGAGGGCCGCACAGTGACCCATGTCCTTGTGACCCATCACCACATCGATCATTCCCCGCTGGCTAAGCCCTTGGCCACTCAGCATGGCTGCCGTGTTTACGGTTACGGCCTACAAGCGCGCACGCCTGTCGGCGGTGAAATCCGGCTAGAAGCGGGTGATGACCTGACCTTTCAACCCGACGAGGAACTGCGCTGCGGCGATATTATCAAAGGCGACGGCTGGACGGTCGAGGCCATTCATACACCCGGTCACACATCTAATCATCTGTGTTATGCACTGCATGAAGAAAACATCTTATTTTCAGGGGACCACATTATGGGATGGTCCACCAGTGTCGTCAGCCCGCCTGATGGTCATATGGGTGATTATCTGGATAGTCTGAACCGCATTCTTGACCGTGATTTTACGCGTATCTGGCCTACACACGGCCCAGCAATTGAAGAGCCAGAGGTTTTCGTGCGCGAATATATAAATCACCGCCATAAACGCGAAGAGCAAATCTTGGCCGCGATTAGTGCTGGCCTGCACAGTATCTCGGACATGGTCGCGCAGATTTACAAAGACGTGGATAAACGCCTGCATCCTGCCGCCGCCCATAGTGTGCTGGCACATTTAATCCATATGACGGAAACAGGCCGTGTTAAAACCGACGGCGGCGCAGGCCTAAAAGCGCATTACACGCTAGCGGCGTAACTTTATTAAGACTTCGCCTACTCGCTCATTTTTTTCAAAAACGCTTCAACGCGGGCGGCATTAGCGCCCAAATCAGACCCACCAACGCGCGACACAGAACGCACATCAATCAATGACCCACCGCCCTCTGACGGCTTAATGCGCACAGTGACGTCGTCTTTAAATCCATACCAGAATGTTGTTGCCGTCGCGTCAATCTGGCCTTTTGCAGGGTCGGAATAGGCAATGTCCCACCCCATAGACTTAACGCGGGCTAAGGCCTCACCAAACGCCACATCAGGGCTATCAGACACCACTAATGGACGTATCGTAGGATAGGCTTTGGCTTGCAGCACAGAGACAAGTTCTTTGCTTTTGCGATCATCTCCCGCTGGTGCAGTTTTGCCGATATAATCCAGCGTATTGACGCCTTTGACTTTGGCGCGTTGCTGAATGATAATTTCAGAAAACGTTGGCGGGTTTTGCGTATCCGTCGTGACGTCGTGAATGAACGGTAAGCTGTCGGCAGTATTTTTGACAGAGGCCCCCTTAACGATAAAGCCCAAGGCCATTGCCACGGCCAAGGCCGCAATCCACCATCCTTTGCGGGGTTTAACAAACAGGTATAACACCACTGAAATCACGCCCAAGCCAAGTGTCGCAATGATCAACTTCATGCCCAAGCCACGACTTAATCCCAGCCCCGTCATCCATGACCAAAGGCCGAATTTTGACCCTAGCGCCGCAACCATGAAAAAGACTGGCAGAAAGACGGCCATAACAAGCGTGATCCGGTGAACCCAATCGCGGGCCTTTTTGACCTTAGGGCTACTTTCTTTTTTTGGCACTTCGATGACAGTTGTCATAATAATCTCTTTTCAAGACAGTTAGCTTTGACCCATAATATAGACCACAAGGAAGGCGATGGCCACAAGCACAAAAACACGCTTGCCGTCCAGCAAGACCCGCGTGCGTCCGCGACTAAACCCACGCGCGCGCGTTCGATTTTTATCCTGCACAACAGCCTTTTCGCCAAAGCGTAATTTGCGCGGTGCAACCGCAGCGCGGGACGTTTTGCGTGTCACCGTTGTCGTCGTATTAGCAACACGGCTGGCATTTATCTTAAAATTTGACCCTGCGCTTTTAGATGAATTTGTCTGGCGGGCAAAAACAGACTGCGAATTTTCAGGATCATAAGCTTCTCGCCAGTCTTTCGTCTGTGTCGGGCGCCGCTTTCGCGCTGCGGTTTGGGTTTTCTTTTTCTTATTTGATTCCGACACAACGGAAAAAATAATGAAAGCAACAACCGCGAAGAAGATAAATTCCATTACATATCGCCTATGGGCTTAAGCGCTCTGATTGCCACCGCGCCCCAATACGGGCTCGGTGGAAACGGCGGCGGTCATGCAGGCGAAACGCACCGTCCTCCCAAAACTCTATAGATAGCGGTTTCACACGCCAACCGTTCCAATGCGGGGGTCGCACAATAGACCGCCCATCAAAGCGCGTTTCCACAGCTTCGATTTGATCCAGCAGAACTTCGCGGGAACTAATAACACTTGATTGATCTGACGCCCACGCCCCGATTTGGGAACCGCGCGCACGAGACGCAAAATAATCATCTGATTCTTTCTTAGACACTTGTGCCACGGGGCCGCGTACACGTACTTGGCGTTTTTTGGTTTTCCAGTGAAAACAGAGGGCAGCCTTCTTGCCCGTCTTTAGCTGCTCGCCTTTGTCAGAATTATCATTGGTGAAAAAAACAAAGCCCTTTGCATCGACGCCTTTTAGAAGCAAAATACGGGCATCGGGCAGGCCGTATGGATCCACAGTCGCAACAGTCATAGCGTTGGGGTCATTTGGCTCTGTCTCACCGGCCTCTGACAACCATTGCTCAAACAAATCAATGGGATCATCACTCATGAACATCGGATGGTCGACATAGTCGCGTTTGCGCGCTGCGTAGTCGCTGTCAGTCGGCGTCGGGGGAATAACGGATGGGGGCATATGACCTCTTTTATGACTATTTTTATCGTAAGTGAAAAATTAACTATATTTTTCAGCACCTTATTAACCTTTATAGACCCTTAATAGCGTCAAGTTAAGCGCTAAGTTACAGCCGCATAAAGAAGAAAGAATTGGGGGCGCAACCCAACTGATTTAGGATTGTTTCATGACACGACAAGATGCTTTAATGACTTTGGGATTGTCAATGAGTGCGCGCGAGGCCGAAGTCCGCGCGGCATGGCGCAAAAAAGCCAAGTTTTTCCACCCCGATAGCCCCTATGGGGATGTGCGCGCGTTTTTAGCGGCTAAGACAGCTTTCGAGACCCTTATCCCACCAGCACCGCAAGCCTACCGCGTGCCAGCGCGCTCTCGCGCAGTTTAGGCTCGCGCAGTTTAGGTTCACGCAGTCTAGCCCGTCAAAACCAACCCTTTTAGCCTAGTCATAAGCGCCCTACCCCGCTAAACACGGGCTAATTAAGGACGCCACTATGAGCCATAACAGCTTTGGACATTTATTTCGCTTCACCACATGGGGCGAAAGCCACGGCCCAGCGATTGGCTGTGTCGTCGATGGTTGCCCCCCTAATATTGACATAAATGAAGCTTTCATTCAGCGCTTTCTTGATGAGCGTAAACCCGGCACATCGCGCTTCGTGACCCAGCGCAAAGAGCCAGACGCAGTTAAAATCCTATCTGGCGTGTTTGAAGGCAAGACCACAGGCACTCCCATCAGCCTCATGATTGAAAACACCGACCAGCGGTCCAAAGACTATTCAGAGATTAAAACGCGTTACCGTCCCGGCCATGCCGATTTCACCTATGACGCCAAATACGGCATCCGCGATTACCGCGGCGGCGGACGCAGCTCGGCCCGCGAAACGGCAAGCCGTGTGGCCGCGGCGGCTGTGGCGCGCAAAGTGCTAGGCGACAGCATAAAAATCACAGGCGGCGTAGTACAAATCGGCACGGAGACAATTGACCGCGCGCGCGCCGATTGGAGCACGGTGCGCGACAATCCGTTCTGGTGCCCTGACCCTGTGGCGGCGAAAGCGTGGGAAGAATATTTAGACTCCATTCGCAAAGACGGTAGCTCTGTCGGGGCGATCCTGGAAGTGCGCGCGTCTGGCGTTCCTGCTGGTTGGGGGGCACCTGTTTACGGCAAACTCGACGCTGATTTGGCGTCTGCCATGATGAGCATCAACGCCGCCAAAGCGGTTGAGATTGGCGACGGCATGGCAACAGGCGGCTATACGGGGCCGCAGAACGCAGACGCCATTCGCATGAAAAACGGCGCGCCAGAGTTCCAGTCCAATCACGCCGGCGGCATTCTCGGCGGGATTAGCAATGGTGATGACATTGTCGTGCGGCTCGCGATTAAACCGACATCCTCCATGCTCACCCCTGTCCCATCCATTGATGCGGACGGTCATGAAATTGATGTGCGCACCAAAGGCCGCCACGACCCCTGCGTTGGTATCCGCGGCGTGCCCGTCGCGGAAGCCATGATGGCACTGGTCTTAGCGGACCACAAATTACGCCACCGTGGTCAAGTGGGATAGTCAATCCCCGCAGAAAACGGCTTCACCTATAAAAAACCGACCAACCCAAATGAATGGGTGGTCGGCTACTGTCATAGTGTTAAGCGACTATGAGTTTATCTTTATGCGGCGTCTTCCAGACGGTCTGCAAAGCGCTCGCCTTCTTTGGCGGCGGTGTAGACCTGCATAAGCTTTTGACGCACTTGCGGTGTGATATCTTTATCATCCATCGCATCTTTCACCTCATCGGCTAGCATTTCTTCGGCGTCATCAATTGCCGATAGGGCAGCTTTCTTATCATCACGGAATAGAGCGCTGAACTTTGTAAAGCCTTCATGGATTCGGCCTGTCATTGTGCCGTCTGTTTCGGGCTCTTGACCCATCATACGTACGGTTGACTGGAAGTCTGATACGAAGTTTGAACGGGCATTGGCGCGGCGTGATAACTCTGTTTTCAGCGCGTGATCATCTTCAATGATTTCTGCACCCTTGCTGTACCCATACTGCGTATCAATCAGCTTTTTGGTGATTTTATTTAGAACTTTAATGTTGTCATTGGACATAAAATTTCTCCTGTGGTTATGGCCCGCTGGTTAAAATCCGAAGGGATAGTCCGCGTTGGCTTGTCTATGTTTAATTAATGGATGCGCGCGCCAATCGTTCCAAGAAAACCAACATTAATCAGCCTTGCCATCTGCATTGCGTTGACAGACAATGCGCGGTGGGGAGACCACAAGAATGAAACATACGGCTGATTATTTGATTGTTGGGTCTGGGGCCGTCGGCATGGCTTTTGCCGATGTTCTTTTAACTGAAACAGATGCAACGATGATCATCGTTGACCGCTTTGCCAAACCCGGCGGGCATTGGAATGTCGCCTATCCTTTTGTGACGCTGCACCAACCGTCTGCCTATTACGGGGTCAGCTCAAGGGAATTAGGCACAGGGCGTTTGGAAACTGACGGGCTAAATAAGGGGCTATCAGAGCTTGCCACTGGGGCGGAGATCAGCGCCTATTTTGATGCGGTGATGCGCGAACAATTTATCCCTAGCGGACGCGTGCAATATTTCCCGATGTGTGATTATCAAGGCGACGGTCATTTTATCAACACAGTCAGTGGCCAGACCCATCACGCCACAGTAACAAAAATGGTCGATGCGACCCATTTGAAAACAACTGTGCCGTCGACCCATACACCGAATTTTGATGTGGCCCCTGATGTGCGGTTTATGCCGCTCAATGACTTACCGACTATAGACACACCGCCAGACGGATTTGTTGTCATTGGGACAGGCAAGACAGGCATTGATGCCGTATTATGGCTACTGCAAAATGATGTGTCGCCCGATGATATTCGCTGGATTATGCCGCGCGATGCTTGGCTGCTTGACCGCGCCAACACCCAACCTGACCCGTCATTTTTCCACCAAACGATGGAAGCCCAAGCCGCACAGATGGAGTCCATCGCGCAAGCTGAAAGTGTCCCTGACATGTTTGACCGCTTAGAAGCCTGCGGATATTTTGTGCGTATTGATACCGATGTACGGCCCCAAATGTTTCACGGGGCCACCATTTCTCAAGCCGAACTGGCAGCCCTGCGCCGCGTAAAGCATAACATCATTCGCTTGGGTCGGGTAAGCTCCATTACAGAGCGCGTAATCACGTTGGAGCACGGCACCATAGCGACCACAGCCAACACTGTGCATGTCGATTGCTCCGCGCGCGCAATCAGCAATATGGAAATCAAACCTATTTTTGACGGCCATGTTATCACGCCGCAAATGGTGCGCTCTTATCAGCCCGTCTTCTCGGCCGCCTTTATTGCCCATATTGAGGCCACCTATGACGATGAAACTGAAAAGAACCGCCTCTGCGGTGTTGTGCCCCTGCCCAATCACGACACTGACTATCTGCGCTTTACCGCCGCCTTTATGATGAACCAATATAATTGGGGCCAGGACAAAGCCCTGCGCAAGTGGTTGCGGGGCAACCGCCTGGACGGCTTTTCCGATATGGTCGCCTCCATTGCGCCAGAAGACACAGATAAAATTGCGGTCATGACACGCATTAAAGACAACAGCTTCCCCGCTATGGGCAAGCTACAAGCCTTTCTGGCGGCATTAGGGGGTTAGGGCTGGATGGGGACAGGAGCGTGAGGTCTCGGTCAGCTCGCTATTACTCACCGCACCATTTTTATTTTTGATGCCCCGCACATGTCCTTGCACAAAGCGCTCGGCACTAATCCGATTTGGTTTCCGGAAAAAATTTTAAAGCAAAAAGCGCCATAGCTAAACTGATAAAATAAGGCGTTTTTTATGTGTTTCGGAGACATCGTGTCGGTTCGCTTATGCTCACCGCACCATTTTTGTTTTTGATGCCCCGCACCAAAAATTTTCGCGAAGCGAAACCAAAATGGTGCCCAGAAGAGGACTCGAACCTCCACGTCCATACGGACACTAGCACCTGAAGCTAGCGCGTCTACCAATTCCGCCATCTGGGCACGGCTTGGTGGGGCGATTTAGGGGTATGGTGGCGAAGCGTCAACTGATATCAGACCGTGCCCTATCAAAATATCGCTCGCAATTCCCCTTCGCCCGTGACAGCGGCGTGACACTATGCGATAGGAATATGCAACAATGTGCATATCACCTTGTCATGTATGATTTGAATGGAGCGTATTATGGTGTTTGGATTACGCGGCGAAAACTTAGCGCGCTATGACGCCCCGCACACGGTAACCTTTGACGCCCCCAATTCAGGCGGCTGGCCAGATGTTGTGCAGTTTTTACAAGATAATTTCGTCGCCCCAGCCAAGCAAGGCGGAGAAGCCGCGAGCCTACGGGCCAAGCGGGAGCGGTTTGAATCTATTGCAAGCCAACGCAGCTTTGACTGCACCCGCACACCCGCAACCCTCACCGCGAGCGACAGTTACGAACTTAGCGGTGAATGGACGACGATAGACGGCACGGACCCAGCGCGGCGGATATTATACGTCCACGGCGGTGCCTATGCCGTGGGGAGCGCCAAAAGCCACCGCGCCATTACCTATAATCTGGCCAAGCGCACGGGCTGTGCTGTCTTTGCAATTAATTACCGCCTCATTCCTGAAAACAAACGATTATCGGGTGTGCAGGATTGTAAAGACGCTTACCTTTGGACGCTCGCCAATGGGCCAGACGGGGAAGCGGCGGCTAAAACCATTGCCGTTATGGGCGACAGCGCAGGTGGGAACTTATCCCTCGTCGTGTCACGCTGGGCGAGTGCCGATAGCGCTATTCGCACACCAGACGCGATTGTTGGCCTATCGGCCCATACTGATGCCACCGCACAAAGCCCGTCACTGAAGGCCAATCTGGCAACTGATATTATGTTGCAGCCTATGCTGGCGCCCATCCTGAAAATACCTGTCACACTTTACCGTTTGGCGATTTGGAAAATGGCAGGCGTGAAACCTGCCCATCCTGACTTGTCCCCGATTATGGGCGACCTTGCGGGCCTACCGCCGACACTGCTGCAAGTCAGCGCGTCCGAAATGCTATTTGATGATAATCTGCGTTACGCGACCAAAGCGCGTGAATACGGCAGTGACGTGTCCGTGCAAAGCTGGCGCGACATGTGTCATGTCTGGCATATTTTTGATGATAAACTATCAGAGTCCCATCACGCTTTTGACGAAATTGCAGCGTTCCTGACGACCCATGGGGTGAGCGCAAAGACGCCGAAGGCTCGTGTAAAAGCCAAAGGGTAAATAAGCCCACACCGTTTATGAACTGAAAATTAATTCACGGCTCAGAGAGCGTTCAGTCCTGATTTGCTACATCTTACTTAACGAAGCGGCATTCCCCGTTTTGATAGTAACAGGAGCAGACCATGACGAAACAAACGTCTAAAACACACACTCACACATTTGCTGCGCTGACTGTCTCGGCCGTAGCTGGACTGGCCGCAATGGCCGTCCCTATGACCGCACAAGCGCAAAGCTATCACGCTGGTGAATCATATAACGCCTGTAAATCTGCCGATAAAGATAACCAAGTCATTGGCGGCCTTATTGGTGCCGTTGTCGGCGGTGTCGTCGGTAGCCAGGTCTCTGGCAATGGGGCCCGCACAGAAGGCTCTGTCCTTGGCGCGGCGCTCGGTGCGGCCGCAGGCGCGGGCATTGGTGATGACAAACGCAATTGTCGCCGCGAAACTGGCGTGGTGCGTCCCCGCACGGTGACTTATGACCGGGGTTATGTCCCTGCGCCGACCTACCGTACAGGTGAATATACAACAGGATCGGTTGTCACCGTTCGTCACCCACATGGCACGCGTGGTCACAACACACGGACTTATGACCGTGGCTATTATGGAGGCCATGACCGGATTTACGATCGTGGATATGACCGCCGCGACAACCGTCTTGACCGCATCGATTTTCGTATTAGCGAAACACGCCGCGAGTTAGACCGGTTACGCCGTGACGCCCGTTATAACGGCAGCCGTTACACAGACCGCCGTATCGAGCAGGTCGGGCGTGAGCTTCGTGACCTTAAGAACCGTCGCAAGCAAATCAAAAAAGGCTACCGCTAGACTGTTGGCCTCGCGACAGCCCCTCTATCGAGGGCGCATCCAACCCCTGCCCCGGCTCTCATTTCGTGAGGGCCGGG
Source organism: Fretibacter rubidus (assembly GCF_041429785.1). Classification (GTDB taxonomy): domain Bacteria; phylum Pseudomonadota; class Alphaproteobacteria; order Caulobacterales; family Maricaulaceae; genus Fretibacter; species Fretibacter rubidus. The sequence continues at coordinate 696,670 of NZ_CP163423.1, read as the reverse complement.
TTTTTATATAAGGCCAACACAATTGGCCCAAGATTTGCATCTTGCCCTGACGATATTCAATATGGGGCACACAACTGCCCTTTTGCAAACGCCCTGGGAGGCTATGATGAAACTAATAACGCTTTTAATCAGCACAGCAGCACTGACAGCTCTGCCAGCAACAGCCAATGCTCAACTCTTTGGCGGATTTGATAATAACACCTTGCTTGGCGGCTCAATTGGCGCCGGACTTGGTGGTGCCATTGGCTCTAACTTGGCGGGCGCAGGTGTACGCGACGAGGGTACAGCCATTGGCGCGGTGCTTGGCGGTCTTGCAGGTGCGGCTTACGGTAATTCACGCAGCCGTTATGCGGGCAATCCCTATGCGGGCCGCTTTAATCCAGGCTTTAGCGGTAATAATCTACTGGGCACTGGTATTGGCGCAGGCCTTGGCGGCGCGATTGGTTCTAACCTTGCGGGGTCTGGCAATCGCCAAGAAGGCACAGCCATTGGCGCTGTGTTGGGCGGTTTGGCTGGCTACGGCATAGCCAACGCGCGCAGCAACCAAAGTAACATGCGGCCCGGATATCAGACCTTCGGCGGTCAAAATTTGGGTGGGCAAGGCTATAACGGTGGCTATGCCCCTGCCGCATACGGCCCACAATTTGGCGCACCGCAATTTGCACCACAGTTTGCACCACAGTTTTCTGGCCCGCAATTTGTGCCGTCAGGACAATTTATAACGAGCCAAGTCATCCCAAATGTGAGCTATCAGGCGCCCGTGATGCGCGCACCGCAAATACAGCCGCAGCAAGTACACTTCACGCAAAATATCAATGTTGCCGCGCCCAATGTGCGCTTGGCAGGCCCGCCGCTACAACGCCCTGATATTCATCGCGGCCTTACACGGGTCGAGCATATGCCTGTCGCCCGCGCGCAGCGCATTGTAATGCCCGCGCCAGTTCAGACATCAACGCGCTATACCATCAGCGAGCCTTACACGCTTACCGCACCCACGATGCAGCGGCTGCAATCTGCGCCGCAGTTCCAAACAGCGCCTAGCCGCGCTGCGCTTTTGGGTCATAACGCCCACACATCAGCTGGCCACCACAGCGGTAACACCGTGCACATTACCGACCCGTCTACAGGATCAGGGTTTTATACAGGACAGTATCCTGGCAAGACCTATTGTTATGCCGATAGCCCGAAACGCTACACGGCCCAAGGCGCAGAAATTGTACCAAATTGCGGTCATCACTAACACCCGCATGAGCTGATTATAACACCCCGCGCAGAGGCCTCTGTTGCGGGGTTTTTCATGACTCATGTTTAGGTAGCCAATTATCACTGTGATGTTATTTTGCATGGCAACGGTTTTTCTGCCATAATAGCGCAAGTGCCAAGGGACGGGCGCTGCAAATTCGCAACCCTATCCTTGGAGGATGACATGAAATTCAAAATCGCTTTCATCAGTGCCGCAGCAATCACCATGGCCGCTGTACCCGTCACGGCCAGCGCTCATGACACGGGCTACCAACATCGCCACAGCAATAGTAATGGCGACCAGCAGCTGGTCGGCGGCGTAATAGGCGCTATCGCAGGCGGCGTTCTGGGCAGTCAAGTCGCAGGCAATGGCGCGCGCACCGAAGGCTCCGTCCTTGGAGCCGTAATCGGCGGTGTCGCCGGCGCAGCGATTGCAGGCGACGGCAATAATAATCGCGGCTATAACCGGGGTTATTACAATCAAAACACAGGCTATTACGGCGGCGGTTACAGCCAACCCGTTTACGCTCGACCTGTTTATAGTCAGCCCGTTTATGGCCAACCTGTGTACCGCCAACCCGTATATAGCCAACCCGTTTATCAGGGCAGCTATTATGCGCCGACCTATTACAGCCAACCGCTTTATTCAGGCGGATATTACAGCCAACCCCGCGTTAGCATTAATATCAATAGCGGTTTTAGAAACCGCAGCTACAGAGGCGGTAACAACCGTGGATATCGCCGCGGTCACCACCGCCGCCGTCACTAGTCACAAAATGAATAGAGAGCCCGCTGTAATGGCGGGTTTTTTATTGCTTCACTGCGTGAAGTAAATATTCGTGATTGCCTGAGCCGCCTTTGATGGGGCTGTCCGTGGTGGCGGATACGTGCCAGCCTTGGGATTGTATCCAGGCGGAAATGTCAGAAAGCGCCATAAGGGCATCAGTTTCGGATTTCACAATCCCGCCTTTGCCGATACCCGCTTTGCCGACTTCAAATTGGGGTTTGACCAGAGCCATTAATTGCGCGCCAGTGGCTGGAATGGCGAGCGCCGCACCCAGCACTTTGGTCAGGGATATGAAGCTGGCGTCACACACAATCATGGTTGGACGAGCAGCAAACATATCAGCGGTAAGCCCGCGCGCGTCCGTACCCTCCAGAGAGGTGACATCATCGCGGCCCTGCAAACGGCGGTGCAACTGGCCATGTCCCACATCGACGGCATAAACATGACGCGCCCCATTTTGGATAAGCACATCGGTAAAGCCGCCCGTGCTCGCCCCGACATCAAGGCAGACCTTTCCTCGCACATCGACGTTGAATTCGCGTAGGGCATGGGCCAGTTTCAACCCACCGCGCGAGACATAAGGGTGCAGTGATTTGGCCGTGACCTCTGCGCCGTCTGATACTTTAAATCCCGCCTTAGTGATGCGTTCTCCTGCAACTTTCACGTAACCCAATTTAATTGCTTCTTGGGCGCGGTTACGACTTTCAAAAAGCCCGCGCTTGACGAGATATTGATCAAGCCGCATATCTATACCTTCTTAAGTTGTAAAAACTTAGTAATAATTATGTAACACAGAAGATAGCCACATGACCAAATTAATTAAGACAGTTAAGCAAGCCGAAAAGAACACAAAACTGCTATACGGTGCAATTGAAGAAGAAGACAATCAAAAGAAAGCGAAAAGTCTAATTGCAAATGGTCGAAACTTTTTTGCATATAGATTGGGCAATGAATGGATATTCGCTCCAAGTAGATTTGTTGGCTATAAAAAAAACACAATTATTAGTCATACTAATGCAGTTTCGTCAGGCAAAAGAGATGGAAAATTAACAGACAAACGGCTATCTAAAATTGCACATGTTGTTGAACCAATATCGATTTTATATTCAGGAATGGAAACTTCGTTCGGGATTTTTTGTGATAAAAACAGTATTAAGCCTAGTCTTCATCCTAGGAGAAGAAAATTTTGGGTATCTACAGACGATATAGAAGTTGTGCCAGTCGATGAAGACGCGTCATGGGAAAACCACAGCACTAAACTCGCTAAAACCATTATTCGTACTATTAAAACATCCGGCAAAAAAAAGAGCGTAACATCAAAGTTAAAGAAGACAAATTTGTCCGAAAAAGAGCTGATTGAAATCATAAACCAAAAGCTTGTTGAACAAAATTATCTATGCAAATTAACAGGATTAAAAATGCTTAAATCCGGTAATACTGACTTTTATCCATCCGCAGACAGAATAGATAGCAATGAGGGGTACTTCACCAATAACATCCAATTGGTTTGTAGGTTTGCGAATATGTGGAAGGGTGCCCAAGATAATAGCGATTTTTTGAAGTTAATAAACAGAATAAAAATCAGCTGAGCCTTACGCCAAATTCGCTGTGTCCACTTGGTGACGACCGAGCACTTGGAAGACTTTGGCGACAATCGCGTCCGCATCTAGCCCTGCTTGTTGATACATTTTATGCGGCGTGTCTTGGTCGATATAGATATCGGGCAGCGTCATCGTGCGGATTTTAAGCCCGCTATCCAAACGGCCAGCCGCTGCAAGATCGTGTAGCACCATCGCGCCAAAACCGCCAACCGCACCTTCCTCAATCGTGATCAGAACTTCATGTTCATCCGCGAGCCTTTTAATCAGCGCGCTATCGAGCGGTTTGGCAAAGCGGGCGTCGGCGACTGTGGTCGATAGCCCTAACGTCTCTAGTTGTTCTGCGGCGGTAATACATTCACCGAGGCGCGTCCCGTAAGACAAAAGCGCAATACGCGAGCCTTCGCGGATGATGCGGCCTTTGCCAATCTCTAGCACCTGTCCGATCTCTGGGATGGCAACACCTGTGCCCTCGCCGCGTGGATAGCGGAACCCGCATGGCCCTTCGTTATAAGCTACAGCGGTGGCCACCATATGGGTCAGTTCCGCTTCATCCGCCGCCGCCATCAACATCATATTGGGCAAGCACGCCATATAGGCGATATCAAACGCACCCGCATGGGTCGGGCCGTCCGCGCCGACAAGGCCCGCGCGGTCCATCGCAAAGCGCACAGGCAGATTTTGCAGCGCAATATCATGCACAAGTTGGTCATAACCGCGTTGCAAAAACGTCGAGTAAATCGCGCAAAACGGCTTGTACCCATCCGCTGCGAGGCCTCCTGCAAATGTCACCGCATGTTGTTCGGCAATGCCGACATCAAACATACGTTTTGGAAAAGCTTCCCCAAAGGCTTTCATGCCCGTACCGCCCGGCATCGCCGCCGTGATACCGACAATTTTATCGTCTTTCTGCGCCTCTTTAATCAGGGCATCAGCAAAGACATTGGTATAGCTCGGCGCGTTAGGCGTGGATTTGCTTTGTACGCCTGTGACGACGTTGAACTTGCTAACCCCGTGATATTTATCAGCCGAGTTCTCCGCAGGCGCATAGCCTTTGCCCTTTTGCGTCACCACATGCACGAGCACAGGGCCGTCTTTCATATTTTTGACATTTTCGAGCACAGGGATAAGCGCGTCGAGGTCGTGCCCGTCAACAGGACCAACGTAAAAGAAGCCAAGCTCTTCAAACCACGTGCCGCCAGTAAACATGCCGCGTGTATATTCTTCGCCTTTTTTGGCGGTCGATTTAATCGGGCGCGGGGCGTCTTTCACAATAGATTTGGCCATACCACGAATGCGCTGATATCCGCCGCTGCTGACTGTGCGGGCCAAAAGGTTGCTCATCGCGCCAACGGGCGGGGCAATCGACATGTCATTGTCATTTAAAATAACAATCTGGCGACTATCGGTGGCGCCCGCATTATTCATCGCCTCATAGGCCATGCCAGCCGTAATAGAGCCATCACCAATCACGGAAATCACGTGACCCTCACGCCCGTCTAAATCGCGTGCGGTCGCAAAACCCATACCCGCTGAAATAGAGGTCGAGCTATGCGCCGCGCCAAACGGATCATAGTCAGATTCTGCGCGTTTGGTAAAACCCGACAGACCGCCGCCTTGGCGAATAGTACGGATTCGGTCACGCCGTCCTGTCAGGACTTTGTGCGGGTAACATTGATGCCCCACGTCCCAAATCAATTTGTCAGATGGGGTATTAAACAGGTGATGAATGGCAACGGTCAGTTCGACAACGCCCAGCCCTGCGCCCAGATGCCCACCCGTGACAGAGACCGCGTCAATGACTTCCGTGCGTAATTCGTCGGCCAGTTGCTTTAACTGCTCCCGCGACAAATCTTTCATATCATCCGGTGTTTTAACGGTATCAAGCAGCGGCGTATGAACCATAGTCACGTCTTTCTTTTTCGCGGATCTTACGTCGCCCGCCTATTCCCCAATTAATGTGTGCGGTTTAGCACAAAATCCACTGTCGCGCACAAAATATCTGCATCTTTTCCAAATGGGGCCAGATGCGATTTTGCGCGCTCGCCTAGTTCTGCTGCCATCTCTCGCGCAGGTTCTAGACCTAAGATTGACACGAATGTGGCCTTTCCAAGGTCTGCGTCTTTGCCGACCGCTTTGCCGACCAAATCCGCATCGCCTTCGACGTCCAGAATGTCATCTTTTATTTGAAAAGCCAGCCCCATATCCCGGGCATAGCGCCGCACACGCGCAACATCATCACCGCTGGCCCCGGCCAGCACAGCCCCCGCGTGACAGCCAAATTCAATCAACGCCCCAGTTTTAAGATTTTGCAGCTCTGTAATGAGGGCTTCGTCCCGCGCGTCCTCTGACACTGTGATATCAATCACCTGCCCGCCGATCATGCCGTTAACACCGCCAGCGACAGCGAGCGCTTTGACCATCGACAGCGCGCGTGCGCTATCCTCGCTGCTACTCGCCATAAGCTCAAAAGACAGCGTCAGCAGCGCGTCGCCCGCCAGCGTCGCAATCGCTTCGTCGTAGGTTTTGTGAACAGTCGGCTTACCCCGGCGCATGTCGTCATCATCCATACAGGGCAAATCATCATGGACGAGGGAGTAGACGTGTAAACATTCCAGCGCCGCCGCCGCCCGCCAAATTCCCGCGTCATCTGCGCCAAATAATTGAGCTGTCTGGACAAGCAGGAAGGGCCGCAACCGCTTGCCCCCGCCCATGGCAGCATAACGCATAGCCTCTGCTACCACAGCCTGATGCCCAATAGGTTTTGGCAGAACATCGTCCAGCACTGTTTCCAAATGCTGCGCTGTCTTGGCAAGGCTGTCTTTAAAGGTCACGGGTGAGCTCAAGATTACCGCTAATCAAGCGGCGCTGTTTTGGCATTACCATTGCCGTCCAGCACAATTTTTTCGACCTTTAACTGCGCGTCTTTTAGCTTGCCTTCGCAATGCGCTTTTAGGGCCGCACCGCGTTGATAAATCGTGATGCTTTCTTCGAGCGGGGCGTCACCGCGCTCTAGCTTAGAGACAATGCCTTCAAGCTCTTCTAGCGCGGTTTCAAAACTCATATCTTTAATATTATCGGCCATAATGTTCTCTGTTATGTCTAATGCTGTCGCGAATCTATGTCTTTGTTTTACGCGTTAAAGTTCGAAAACTCCAATGCAGATCGCCATTTTGATGCACGCATTTCCAGCCGCGCTTCATCAGCGACCCTTTGATCATGCGGTTAATCCAGCCGTGTGCCGTGACCAGCACAATTTTGCCGCCTTGCGCTTCATCCGCCAGAGCGTCACATACGCCTTCCACACGTTTGCGCGCATCGCGGTGATTTTCCATGCCGCCAGCATAGCCGACATACCAAACAATACGCGACCATGTCCCCCACGTTTTGGGACGAAATTTCAATGGCCCCAGATGCGGTGACGGCAAAGCCGCCTCGACTAATTCCGGTATAATTTTATCGGGGGCCTTACCTGTCAAAAGCTCTGCACTTTCAACAGCACGGGGCAGCGGGCTAGAAATAACAATGTCTGCCGTCTTGGCGACCCTTCTGACTTTCTTGGGAATTTTCTGCTCAGACTTCAATCCGCCCAAATCATATTGGCCCCACCAATCGCGGTAGCCCTGCCATGTCAGACGCACTTTTCGTGACAATGCGGGCTTTCCGTGCCGCACAAGGATGATGGTATCAACATCACGCGCGAGGCTAGGGTTATGGGGGTCAATTACCGTCATTACAGCGCCGAGGTTTACGGATATCACGGCGTAAGTCGAGTCTTTATCGACCCGTCAATAATCACTTTATGGAGTTAGTCCCAATCCCGTCGGCGCAATGTTAGCAGGGTCTCACCCGCCTCATTTTTCAAAAGCAACTTTAAATGCGTCGCCTCGACCGACCGCGCATCTTGCAACGCACCCAAAAAGGCGCTCTCTGCGCCAAGATGCGGACATGCCATTTTCGTTGAGGCCAAAGGCCCAATGGTCAACGTATCGCCAGTTTGTTCATAAGTCCCGAAAAAGCGGTTACAGCCGCCATGCCCTATAATCTCACCGCCCGATTTAAACCCAACAAATTGTTCGACATCACCACTCTGTTCTGGCGCCCATTCAGACCCAACTAGCGATGGCAGCGGTGATGCTGCTTTGATATTTTTACTAACTTTCATACAGGCGGTCAGCGCGAGCGTGGCCAGCAATAAGGGGATGGGTCGAAGCATAATATTTCCTATTGTTCGCGAAACGGGTCGCCGAGCATAGTCGCGATATTACGCGCATTTTCAGATAACGCCGCCGCGTCCAAACTAACAGCGTTAGAACACGTTGAAAAACGATCTCGTTCTTGGTTATAGCCGGCGTTAAAGGCGCGTATAATATCCCGACGGCGAGCGACATCATCACCCACTTCAACGTCCATCATCTCGGCGGTTTTTTCACGCCACAGCTGGTCATCATCACCAAAACACAGTGTGCGCAGATAATGCAGTTGCCCAAGATTTTTAGACAAAGCTTCCACAAGGTTGTTCATTTTAAGCATATCAGCTTCAACGCGTTTCTCTGCCGCCTCTCGCGCAGCCTCAGCCGCGGCAGCAGCGGCGCGTTCTTGCTCCCGCGTGGTCTGCGCGTCTTGGGCAAAAGCGGGTAAACTGACTGCCACCAATGTTATGAGAAAGATAAAACGTTTCATATGCCGATATTACGCTTTTGACCGCTCATTTAAACCACTTTTATCAGCGTCACCTAACACTGCCCGTGCCGTCTCAATCACCTCGCGGGTTTTGGGCCACATGCCTAATGCATCAAGCCGTTCTGGCGGGACAAATTCGGCCCGCGCTGCATCATCACCCGCCCGAGGCTCACCCGCGGTCCAAATCGACACGTAATCATGCAGGCGGTAATGAAAGCCTTCAAATTTTGCGTCAATCACTGCAACCTTTGCACCCAAAGTCGCTGTCACAGATGTTTCTTCCATCAACTCGCGCAGCGCCGCTTCGCGCTCGCTCTCGCCTGCCTCGATACGCCCACCCGGAAGAGACCATTCCCCTTTGCGTGGTGCCGTGCCCCGCTTTATCAACAGCACATCATCCCCGCGAAAACAAATCACACCGACACAATCGACCGGGTCTTTTTCTGTAAGGTCAACCATAGCTCCCCCTACCCTTATGCGGCCACACATGATAGGAAAAATCATGTGCGGACGATATTCATTAGCGGGCAATCAGGCCGAAATTGCGGCCTATTTTGGGGCCAAAACAAGCACGCTGGGCCGCAAGGGTAATCCGCTATGGGATTGGGATCCGCATTATAATATCGCGCCTGCGTCCGTTGTGCCTGTCATTGCCTTTGACGGTCAAAGGCAGCGAAAAATCGTGCCCATGCGCTGGGGACTGCATCCGCATTGGAAAAAGGGTCCGCCCGAAGGTCGCCCTCTGTTTAATGCGCGGCTAGAAACGGCGCATGAGCTTGCCAGTTTTCGCACCCCTTTTCGCCGCCGCCGCGCGTTAATACCCGCCAGTGGATGGTATGAATGGGAAGGCGTGGAAAAACCCAAAACACCCTATTATATTCACACCACCCATAACTCTCAGGGCAGCAACGGGTTCACAGCCTTTGCAGGATTATGGGATCAATGGATTGTCAGCGAGGGCATTACGCTTTTGTCGTGTACCATACTGACCACCGCCGCGACAGGCGATATTAAACACCTGCATCACCGTATGCCTGTGCGCCTACCGCAGCACAGGTGGGACGATTGGCTCGATTGGGACAAACCCGCCGCCAAAATTGTAGAGCAGCATATGGGGGGGGATGATTTGGATTATTACGCGGTCGACACGGCTGTTAACTCCGGCCGCGCGGAAGGGCCAGAATTAATTATCCCAGCTGCGTTTAAGTAAACCTCTAGCTGGGTCTTTGACCTTTGGAAACGGCCGTGTCCGCAGGGTCGGCTTTGGGGTGACCCGCATCAAAATCTGCGACCACCGCACCGCGCTTACCGACGGGTCGGTCCGGACCGCGCGTTGTATCAACATGGGTTTGGCGCTCCATTTCGGCATTAATTTCGGCGCCAATAATGACAATGAAGGCGGTTAGCCAAAACCACATCAACAGGACAATCACAGCGCTTAAACTGCCGTAGGTCGCGTTATAGCTCCCGAAGCGGGAAACAAAGAACGAAAACCCCGCCGAGATAAGCAGCCAGCTCAGTGTTGTAAAAATAATTCCCGGATAAACCCAGCGCTTTTTGGCGGGTCTGCGCGACGGCCCAAAGCGGTAGAGTATGCCAGAGGCAAAGCCAAAGAGACCGACCAGCAACATCCACGGCATTGCCCGTGTCGCGAGCCTCGCTATACCTTCTAATTTAAGAAGGGTCAGCAAGGCTGGCACGCCGATAATGACCGCCAAGGCCACCCAAACAAACAAAACCATGGACAATGTCATCGTCCCCGCAAGGGCGTAAAATTTGGCAAAGCCGCGGCTCTCGACCTCACCGTAAGCAATATTCATCGCCCGCATGATTGCGCGTATGCCCGCCCCCGCACTGTAAAGCGCGATAAGAAGACCGACAGCGATACCAACGCCAAGCTTAGCATTGGGTTGGTTCACAACGGTTGTAATTTGGTCGTTCAACAAAACCCATGCGTCACGCGGCAGAACTGCACTGACCTTTGACAGCATCGCTTGCGCGTCAGCGGGGTCAGCGAAATATCCGTAAATGGACAAACACGCCGTGATGAGCGGAAAGACGGCGAGCAAGCTGAAAAACGCGACACCCGCCGCAACGACGCCAACATTGTCATTGCCGATCTCTTTAAACACACGTGTAAAAATCTGCCGCCAATCGCGCAGGGAAAACTGCCACGGCCATTCGGCCCCACTTTGCGGGTTGGGTCGCGGTTTTACAAATGGTGCATAACGCGACACGGTGCGGGACTATTTCTTCGGCGGTTGTGGACGGGTAAAGACAAGCTCAGAGTCTGAGCTTGCGGCTTTATCAAAACTATAACCATCCAGATCGAAATCTTTCAGATCATCCGCGCGCTCGACGCGATTATCCATAATCCAACGCGCCATCAGGCCACGTCCATATTTCGCATAATACATCAAGGCGCGGGCTTGACCGTCTTTCACATTAAGAAACTTGGCAGAAAGAACCGGGCTGTCGATTGATTTTTTAGCCACGGCTTTGAAATATTCATTAGATGCCAAATTGACAATTGTGTGGTCTTTATGACCTTGCATATCTGCGTTTAATTGATCGGCAATTTTTGTGCCCCAAAAATCATAAAGTGATTTGCCACGCGGATTTTCAATCTTTGTGCCCATTTCCAAACGATAAGGCTGTATCGCATCAAGCGGGCGCAGCACACCGTAAAGCCCTGATAAAATCCGCAAATGATCCTGCGCATAAGACAGCGTGTCATCGGACATAGAGTTGGCGGCCAGCCCCCAATAGACATCGCCGTCAAAGGCAAGGCCTGCCTGTTTGGCGCTATTGCTCTGCCCGTCCAGATTAAACGTCTTGAAACGCTCCGCATTTAATTCGGCCAGATTATCAGAGATATGCATCAGGCGCTTTAGGTCATCCGCGCTTTGTTTTTTCGCGACCTTCGCGATCTCTATCACGTCGGATTGCAGCACTGGCTTAGTCGGCGAGAGCGTCGTCTCGGCCGGATCAAAATTTAGTTTTTTTGCAGGGGAAAGAAGTGTCAGCATGTTCGTCTCCGTCTCATAACGTCGGCTAAGACCACCTTAGACCAGTACGCGTGGATTCATGATACGATGGGGATCTAGCGTATTTTTCACCCCCTGTAAAAGAGACATTTTGACAGGGTCAGCGCGCTCCGCCAGATCACCGCGCTTCATCACGCCAATACCGTGCTCTGCCGATATCGACCCGCCGAGATCATCAACAATATCAAAGACGGCGTGGGATATTGCGTCCCATTGCGCTAAAAACGTCTCACGGTCTACCCCTTCCGGCGCGCCGATATTGTAATGAATATTCCCGTCACCAAAATGGCCAAATCCTACGGGGCGGCATCCGGGCACAATCGCCTCTACGGCCGCATCCGCGCGGGTGAAAAATTCTGGAATTGTATCAATTGGCACAGTGATGTCTTGCTTTACCGACCCGCCGAGATATTTCTGTCCGGCAGATACATTTTCACGCAACGCCAATAATTGCGCCGCTTGGGTCTCGCTTTGCGCGATGACGGCGTCATTAATAATGCCGTCTTCAAAAGCGCGTTCTAGCACACGGCTGGCTATCGCTTCGCCCTCTTCTTCTGTCGCCACCTCCCAATCAATCAGTGCAAACCAATCATGCGGCGCATCAAATGGATAACGCTGTCCTTCGATATGGGTTGTGACCAAGTCCATGCCGATTTTGGGCACGACTTCAAACATTGCCAAATTTGATCCTGAGCGTGAGGCGTCGAGCAGTTTTAGCGCGTCGCTCGGTGAGTTCAGCGCGCACATTACGCGTTGCACATGGCCGGGCTGTGGAAACAGTTTGAGGCTCGCCGCCGTGATAATGCCGAGCGTACCTTCCGCGCCAAGGAACAAGCGGCTAAGGTCATAGCCCGTGTTATCTTTACGAAGCGCCGTCAGCCCCTTGTAAATAGAGCCGTCCGCCAGTACCGCTTCGACCCCGAAAACAAGGTCTTTGGTCGTGCCGTATTTCAGCACATGCACGCCGCCCGCGTTGGTCGATAGTACGCCGCCCACAGTGCAACTGCCTTCCGAGGCGAGCGAAAGGGGAAACTTTCGGCCCGCGTTTTTGGCGGCGTCTTGGACGGATTGCAGGGTCGCGCCGGCCTCTACGATCATGGCGTTATTCGTCACGCTTACGTCGCGAATGGCTGTCATTTTTTTAAGAGATACCAGCACTTCACCCATGGGCGTCTGCCCGCCGACAAGGCCCGTATTACCGCCCTGTGGGACAAGGGCGATGTTATGCCCGGCGCAGATTTTGACCATCTCTGATAACTCCTGCGTATTGCGCGGGGTCAGCATGAGCGGCGTATTACCAAAATATTTATCGCGCCATTCCGTCAAATGCGGCGCGATAATGTCAGGGTCCACAGTCCATGCACCCGTGTCAAAGTCGGATTTAATCTGCGCTAGACCTGTATCGATATCGCTCATGTATCTCGCTCCGCGGCTGCGCGTTTCAGACGGTCATTAATTGCCGCGCCAATCCCGTCCGTTGGAATGGGCGCAACGGCTAGGCTATATTTTGTATCAAGGCGGCGCATAAAATCAAAGAGATTTCGCGCGGCCTCATTGACATCACCGCCCTTGGACAAGTTTAATCCCGGTGCGGTAAAACACGCACCAAAACCCAAATGCGGCTCACCCGGTTCTGGGGTTTTGACATTTAACCGTACGCGGGCACGAGGGGCATAATGGCTTTTTAACATGCCCGGAGCCGTGATGGCTTGCGCTCTTTGTGGACGTGTAATGCGCGCGTCAAAGGCGGACAACTCCGCAAAGCTAATCCCGCCAGGACGTAGCATAACACCGCTATCGCCGTTAATTTGCACGACAGTCGACTCGACCCCAATCGGACACGGCCCAGCGTCAATAATCATATCCACCGTGTCGCCCAAATCATCCGCCACATGCTCTGCTGTTGTAGGGCTGATACGACCAGAGCGATTAGCGCTCGGCATAACCAACGCGCCGTCAAACCCCGCCTCAATAAAGCTGCGCGCCCACGGCGTTTGCGGACAGCGCAGCGCAATCGTATCAAGCCCCGCACCTGCATGAGCGCTGATCGGCGCGCTGTCTTTACGCGGCATCACAAGGGTGAGCGGCCCGGGCCAATAGCGGGTTATCAAGGCCTGCCCCAATGGCGGGATATGGGCAAATCTTTGGGCACCGTCAGGCGACAGGACATGAGCAATTAAAGGGTTATAGGCTGGTCGACCTTTTACCGCATAAATCCGCCTAACCGCATCATCATTACTTGCATCACCTGACAAACCGTAGACCGTTTCCGTGGGCAAGGCGACAAGGCCGCCCGCGCGCAGAATATCCAATGCCTCTTGGTAAGCTTTCGGCCCGGCGGGGCGGATTTTAGCGCATATCGACATAAGGCCTATATAAGTCATTACCCTGCAATTAACCACCGCCTTGAGCGCGCATATGACGCAAATTTCATCCCTGCGGTGATATATAGACTTGATTTAGGCCGCGCCCCGCGCCATGCCCCTTTTAGGAGATTAGGCATGACATCCAAGACCGACGTTCCGGCGCCCAATGAGCAGACGGGCCCAGAGCCAAAAGCCAGTTTAAAAGACAGGATCATAGAGGAGCTGAAATTCCTTATTGGTCTTTTTGCTTTTATTACCGTGTTTTTCACACTGGTCTGGGGCCATTATAAAATACCCAGTGAAAGTATGCAGCCCACATTAGAGGTCGGCGACCATCTTTATGTGTCAAAATTTGCCTATGGCTATTCCAAATATTCGCTGCCCTTTGGCCTGTCAAAACTACCCGTGCCATCAGGCAAAATATTCTCGCGCACACCCAAACGCGGCGATGTCGTTGTCTTTAGTCACCCGCGCACAGATATGATCATGATTAAGCGCGTCATCGGACTGCCCGGTGACACAATCAATATCAAAGCGGGACGGCTGGAGTTAAACGGTGCGATTATTGAACGCGAAACAGTGAGTAATTACCTATACCGTCAACATACGGGCAGCGTTGTTGGCGTTGATGTTTATAATGAAATACTGCCCGGTCAAAAAGATAGCCACGTTATTTACGAACAATCTGACAGCTATGCTTTGGATGATGTTGGTCCGTTTACAGTGCCGGAAGGACATGTCTTTATGATGGGCGATAACCGCGATAATAGCGTGGATAGTCGCGCACCGTCTGGTCCTGGCATGGTACCATTAGAACGCCTGATTGGGCGGGCTGATTTAATGATGTTCAGCTTTAAAAAATGCGATAAATCCGAAGGACTTTATTGTCCACCGCGGCGCTGGGCGCTCGGTCTTTAGCATTGAAAGCTGCTATACCCGGCAGCAATCTCGGAACATATGGCTTCTCCTCCCGTTGATTGGGTAACGAAGGAGAAAACTATGACAAATATTTTTAAAACACTCAAAAACGACCATGATAAACATCGCGAGCTTTTAGAGACGATCGGCGATACATCAGGTGATAGCCAAACACGCCGCGACGCGTGGTCTGAATTTTTCACAGATGTCAGCGCCCATGCGGCAGCTGAGGAAGAGGCATTTTACGCGCCATTGATGGAAACAAAAAGCGGCCAACCAGAAGCCCGCCATTCCGTCGCCGAGCACAAGGAGCTTGATGACCTGATGCAAGAGCTCAATGAAACAGATATGAGTTCACCCGCATGGCTCGCGACGTTCAAAAAACTCCGCCATGATTATGAACATCACATGGAAGAAGAAGAAAACGAAATCTTCGCTCAAGCCAAGAAATCAATTGGTGATAAAGTTGACGGCTCAATTGCAGAGAAATTCAAAAAGCGTAAAGCAAAAGAACGTGACCTCGTCACAGAAAAAGCTGAAAACGCGCTGGTCGACTAACCGGTTAGTTTGCGAATAATGTAAAGCCCGCACATAGATGCGGGCTTTTTTGTGTCAAAATTGATGTCGTTATTTAATCCGAATTTTGGACATAAAATTACTGTTTTTTTCAATTGATTTTGGATTACCCAGCACAACGATCTCTCCGATACCCATGGCGGAGACGTCGGCGCTTTCGGACGCATAGACGGTAAACTGTCCAACGCCAGACAAATCCGCTTTCACATCTTTGCATTTCAGATCAGCCGTCGAAAAATCACCAACGCCACTAACCTCTGCTCGTAACGATCCGCAAGTACCGGCAATATCCATCTCGCCAACACCGCTAACGTTCAGGGTAAAATCATCGGCTTTCACGCCTGAAATATCACCCGTTCCGACCCCCACAATATCAAGGCCGTTCAAGCTCGGCATGGTAATTGTCACAAGCACGCCGTGTTGTTTATTCATTTTCTTTTTGCGTTTTTCATTATCCAGAACAAGCGTGTCGCCGCGCACAAAAACTTTTAGGTTTTCGACCTCTTTGGCCGCGCCGCTCGTGTGGACGTAAAACTCGGGTCCGACTTTCACGTCAAGCTCATAAACACCGACAATTTCAATATTGTCAAAGCCTGTAACGTCGTGAATTTCTTGAATGTCGTTGCTGCGATCGCGATTATCATCATGAGCGAAAGCTGTCGTAGTGGCCGCAATCGCGCCCACTGTTAAGGCCGTCGCCGCAGCCGATTTAAATCTATCGAGGGGTTTATTGTTTGACATAATCGCGCTCCTTTACAGCATATGAATGAAGAGCTTGGCACAGCTCTGATGCACTTACGCTAAACGCATAGGACTTAAAGTCAAGAATTTTATTGAAAAACGATAAGTTTTTAAACAAATTTACGCTCTTTCGCCATTACCGCTCTTGTGGCGGTAATCCAGTTGAAGGTTTTGCCTCTGCAGATGATGTATCAAGATATAAGGCCTATGAAGTAATTGCACCGCATGGATAGCCGAGACAGGCTCGGCTATGACGTAGAATTTTGTTGAGAGAGCGCCGTCATCACCGCCCTTGTGGCGGTGATCCATACGCATTATTATCAGCAACGATACTATTTAATGCGTCGTCCGAATTAGGCCAAAAAAAACCGACAGCCATAGGCTGTCGGCATTACACTAAAACTCATTGGCGGAACTATTTTAACCGCTAAGCATCCTCAGTCGGTTTTGGCGCGGGGAGGCCTTTGCCGCCTTTGGGGCCGCTGAGTTTTTTCTTGGCGGGCGGGACAATCTTGAAGGTCAGA
This sequence comes from Fretibacter rubidus, assembly GCF_041429785.1. Classification (GTDB taxonomy): domain Bacteria; phylum Pseudomonadota; class Alphaproteobacteria; order Caulobacterales; family Maricaulaceae; genus Fretibacter; species Fretibacter rubidus. Next base: position 680,188 of record NZ_CP163423.1, on the reverse strand, counting down.
TTCTCCTTCTTCCTATCCACGCCGACCTTAACCAAGCCGCCCTGTTTGAGCTTGCCAAATAATATCTCATCCGCGAGCGGCTTTTTAATATATTCTTGGATTGTGCGAGAGAGCGGACGTGCGCCGTAACGTTTGTCATAGCCTTTCTTTGCGAGCCAAGCATTTGCACCCTTGGACAATTCAAATTCAATCTTGCGCTCTGTTAATTGCGCTTCCAATTGGATAACGAACTTATCGACAACGCGGGCGATATTATCTTCGGACAGAGGCGCAAAATGCACAATCGCGTCAAGGCGGTTACGAAACTCTGGCGTAAATAAACGCTGGATGGCCGCATCCGCTTCATCCGATTTCAGACCGCGACCAAAACCAATCTCGGCCCGCGCGGCATCGGATGCGCCCGCATTTGTCGTCATGATAATAATGACATTGCGGAAATCTATGGTCCGGCCATTGGTATCGGTCAGCGTGCCGTTATCCATCATCTGCAATAAGATATTATAGATATCAGGATGGGCTTTCTCGATTTCGTCCAAAAGCAAAACACAATGCGGGTTCTGATTGACTTGATCGGTCAACAAACCGCCTTGGTCATAACCGACATAGCCGGGAGGCGCACCGATAAGGCGCGACACCGTGTGGCGTTCCATATATTCAGACATATCAAAGCGCAGCAGTTCCAAGCCTTGCGTCATGGCAAGTTGCTTGGCTACTTCCGTTTTACCAACACCTGTTGGGCCCGCAAAAAGGTAGCTACCAATTGGCTTATTTGGCTCACGCAGCCCCGCACGGGCGAGTTTGACGGCCGCCGCGACTTGTTCAATCGCTTTGTCCTGGCCAAACACCATGCGTTTCAGATCCAAATCCAGCGATTTCAGCGCTTTCTCATCATCACGCGAAATAGATTTCGGCGGAATGCGCGCGATCTTGGAAATTACCAATTCGATGTCTTCAATACCAATCGTTTTTTTGCGCTTTTTCTCTGGCATCAGGCGTTGACGCGCCCCCGCCTCGTCAATTACGTCAATCGCCTTATCGGGCAATTTACGGTCTGTAACGTGGCGAACGGCCAAATCAACGGCCCCTTGAATGGCTTCGTCTGTATATTTGACGTTATGAAACTCCTCGAAATAAGACTTAAGGCCTTGCAGGATTTTCACGGCGTCATCCGGGGACGGCTCTGATACATCCACTTTGAGGAAGCGGCGCGACAGGGCGCGGTCTTTTTCAAAATGCTGACGATATTCCTTATAGGTCGTGGATCCCATACACCGCAGCTTGCCCGATTGCAGAGCAGGCTTGAGCAGGTTGGACGCATCCATCGCGCCGCCCGATGTCGCACCCGCACCGATAATGGTGTGGATTTCATCAATGAACAAGACAGCATGGGGTAGCTCTTGCAGGCGTTCCATCACGGCTTTTAACCGTTCCTCGAAATCACCACGGTAGCGCGTACCCGCCAACAGCGCGCCCATATCAAGCGAGAAAATGGTCGCGTCCGCCAGCACATCTGGCACGTCACCTTCGATAATTTTGCGCGCAATGCCTTCGGCAATGGCTGTTTTACCAACGCCTGGGTCGCCCACAAGAAGCGGGTTGTTTTTACGGCGGCGGGATAGAACCATAATGCAGCGTTCGACCTCTTGGTCGCGGCCAATTAGGGGGTCAATATCGCCTTCTTTGGCTTTGGCGTTAAGATCAACACAGTAACTCTCCAGCGGGTCAGATTTCTTATCGCCCTCTGGCCCCGAACCGTCTGGGCCTGTGCCCATGATGGGTTTAGAGACACTGGCTTCGCCGTTTTTGCCGATACCGTGGCTGATATAATTCACAGCGTCATAACGCGTCATATCGCGTTCTTGCAGGAAATAAACGGCGTGGGACTCGCGCTCAGCAAAAAGCGCGACGAGCGCATTGGCGCCTGTCACTTCTTCACGGCCAGAGCTTTGGACATGGATAACGGCGCGTTGAATTACGCGGTGAAATCCAGCCGTCGGGCGGGCTTCTTCAAATTCTTCAACGACAAGGCTCTGTAAATCCTCATCTAAATATTGCGCGATGTCGCTGCGCAGCGCGTCAATGTCGACGTCACAGGCCTTGATAACGGCTTGTGCGTCTGTGTCATCCAGCAGTGCAAAAAGCAGATGCTCTAACGTCGCCAATTCATGTTTGCGGTCACTCGCGACCGTTAGGGCGCGGTGAATGGTCTCTTCCAAAATGGGGGAAAACGATGCCATAATTAAATCCTTTCAAGACCTATATGTGGGGGTCTTAAGTCGCTATTCAAGCGCACGCTCTGTAGTTTTTGGCGGATGAACATAATGGAATCGATTATACTTTCTCCATTGTGCATTGCAGGGGATGCTGCGCGCGTTTTGCGGCATTCATGACTTGGGTCACTTTTGTTTCCGCAATCTCAAAGGTAAATACGCCGCAAACTCCGATTCCGTTTTTATGCACATTGAGCATAATGCGGGTCGCGTCTTCGGCGGATTTGTTGAAAACCTTCATCAACACGTCAATGACAAATTCCATCGGCGTGTAATCGTCATTCATCAACAAAACGCGGTACATGGACGGTTTCTTGGTCTTGGGTCGCGTTTTGGTCGCGACACCGCGTTCCTCATCGCTGTCACCTTCTCCGCCTTTCTCGGGCGGATCAGCCATCATCAATGGCGAAAATAATATAGAATCTAAATCCTTCATAGCCTTTAAGGTAGTGGGTCATACGCCCCATGAAAAGGGGGCCACGCCGCGCAATGTGACGCAAGACAGCCTAAAAGGAGGCCTTATCTGTGCATAGCTTTGCGCGGTCACTAAAAACCAGACAAAATGCAGCGGATAGGCAGAAGGGTTAACCCATATTAACCATTGCGTAAGAGACACAGCATAGACCCGCATTATGTGGTTCATGCGTTTCATCCTTCTGCTCTGCGTTCTAACGCTCGCCGTGCCGACCTCAACAGCGGCTGAGCAAGCTGTGGATGGGCGTTACGCCTCAATCGTTGTCGACGCGCAGACACTTGATGTTATTCATGCCCGCCAAATTGACGCGCTACGTTATCCGGCCTCTCTGACCAAAGTTATGACGCTGGTGCTGACCTTTGACGCGCTAGACCGCGGCGACATAACGCTATCCACGCGCATGACGACGTCGCGATTTGCCGCCGCCACACCGCCTGGAAAGCTGGGCCTTCGCAAAGGCCAAACGATCAGCGTAGAAGACGCGATAAAAGCCTTAACCGTTCGTTCGGCCAATGACGTCGCTGTCGTTTTGGCGGAACATATTGGCGGCGATGTCGAGCGCTTTGCCGCTCAAATGACGGCCAAAGCGCAGTCACTTGGTATGAGCCGCACAGTCTTTAAAAACCCCCACGGCCTCCCGCATATTGCGCAGGTTACGACCGCGCGTGACATGGCCAAGCTGGCTGATTATGTCCTGCGAGCTCACGCACAATATTATCCTTATTTTGGGCTAGAGACCTTCACCTATAATGGCGTGACCCGTAAAAACACCAATGCGCTGCTGCCGTGGCTGCAAGGTGTAGACGGGTTTAAGACAGGCTATACCCGTGCTTCTGGCTATAACTTGATTATCTCAGCAGAGCGCGGCGGGCGGCGTATCATCGCGATTGTGCTGGGCGGGGCGACAGGCAAATCACGCGACAGCCATATGCAAGACTTGATTGAACGCGGCTTTGACGTGCTAGGCGTGGCGCCTATCGTCTCTATCGCGCCAGAACAAAGTCAAATCGTTGTGCGCAAAGATGTGCCCAAAAAAGTCGTGCCCAAAATCGCGACCGCCGTGCGGTTGCGGGGCCGTAATGCAAAGCCCGTCGTCATCAGCACGGGAGGGCAAGACCTCACCATCCAAAGTGTAGAAATGGATAATAACTGGGCCATACAGATCGGAGCCTTTGGCACGGAAATGGATGCCCGCGCGCAGATCGATGCGGTCAGCGCCCTGATTAAGGGGGGCAGCGCACAAGTCATTCCCGTAAGCGCGGGGCCGCGCACATTATACCGCGCACGGATTAAAGGCTTTAATTTTGAAGGGGCGCATAGCGGGTGCCGTGCATTGGCGTCCCTAAAATCGGGATGCCTCGTAATCGCGCCGACGGGCTAATTAACATCCTTGGCATGAGGCATACCATTAAAAATCGGATCTAAATAACGCTTACGATTGCCGGCCTCCCAATTCGGGACATTTTTGATGCAAAAGCTTTTCACTTCAGGCGCTTCTCCGCGTTGTTCGCGGCGGCGCTCCTCGCGCTCATAAGCTTCAAGCTCACGCAAGCTCATGGACTGTCCCCGCGCACAGGCGTCGATCATCTCTTGCGGGGTGGTATCACGCACTTGTTTAAACTCTGACCGGTTGTAGGATTTATAGGCGACAGTGACGTAATTACCTTGGATAAATTTGGTAAAGGTCATGCGGCGGTAATCCGGATTATCCGACGGCCCTGTTTCCAAAAGTAGCACAGGGCTCATGTCTTGCGCGCTGGCGATTGACGGCACGCTTGCGGTACCCATAACGATTGCGCCCGCAATAATTACTTTGAATAAAGTCATATGACCTCCCACACGATGTCGTGCCAATGCGGCACAAATGACGCCCCACAGCGTTTCTAACGCAAGAAAAGCGCCATTTCACGCGGAAATTACAGTGCGCTCTAAAGTCGTCGCGTCACCGCAGCAATGAAACGCGCTATATCCGCATCGGTTGTATAAAGATGCGGCGTGACGCGCATGGCCGAGCCGCGCACAGAAATATAAATGTGCTCCGTTGCCAGCGCCTCTGACAATCCCGCAGGAATACCGGTGGCGCGGCGCAGGCCAAGATAATGCGGGGCGCGCGCCGCCTTTGGTGCGTGCAAGCCAAGCGGCGCGAGCGCGCGCTCTATAACTGCCGTTTTCTCGGCCAAAGTCTCTGCGATATTCTTAATCCCCCAATCGAGGATTTGGCCCATCGCCGCCGACGCCCCGCGGAGCAAGACAGGGTTGGACTTCTCGCCCATATCATAGCGCACCGCGCCGTCGTGGAAGCGGTCTTGGTAACGGGTCAGCCCCGTGAAATCTTCGCTGCCTTGGCGGTTAATCCAATTATGTTCCAATGGCGCGCCGTCATGCCATTTCGTATCGCAATATAAAAATCCCATGGTGTAAGGCCCCAGCAGCCATTTATAACTCGCAGCCACAGCAAAATCAGGGCGACAATCCGCAAGATGTAACGGCTGCGCGCCCAGCGACTGTGTCAAATCCAAAACCAATGCGCCGCCAACATCATCAAGGGCATCGCGTATTGCGGCTAAATCCAATGTTACCCCCGTTGACCAGTGGGTTTGCGGCACAGCGACAATCGCAGTCTTGGCGTTAATCGCCTCTAGCACCACCCGCGTCCAATCATCGTCATCAGGGGTCGGCAGAATATTCACACGCGCGCCTGTCTTGGCGGCTTTATCCTGCCACGGATAAACATGGCTTGGGAATTGATCTTCTAGCACGATGACATGCTGATCCGCGCGCAGCGGTAGGTTATTAGCCGCGATTTGAATGCCGTAGCTGGCGGACGGGACAATAGCGATACAGTCTGCAGGCGCTTCAAAAATCCTAGCGGCTAGGCCGCGCGCCGTCGCGACATCATCAAAAAATTGCGACGCTTTATAATCCCACGGCGCGACCTTTTCTGCGATACCGCTTTGCATGGCAGTGACGACATCATGCATTAACGGCCCCATATAGGCGGTGTTGAGATAGGCATGGCTGTCGGGGATAGAGAATAAAGGCCGTTGGTTGGGGATTATCACAGGCTATTCCACCGCGCGCATGATGTCATTGCGGCGGTAGGTCAGCGCACCGCCCAATTGTGTTTTACTGCCGCGAAAGCGGGCTGTGTTTTTAAACGCCATCGGCAGCGAGCGAATATCTGGGTCATCGAATGTGGGCGTTGTTTGTACTTGGATATGTAAATGCGGGCCGGAGCTATTGCCGCTATTACCGCAGGCCCCGACAACTTGGCCCTCCGTGACGACGTCGCCTTTGGCCACAGCCATACTGCCTTTTTGCACATGGGCGAGCATGACAAAGGCCCCTGCCCCGTTATCAATGATTACGCGATTACCTGTGATGGGATCTTTGCGTGTTTTAAGCGCGGGATCATCCTCCACCCCTGTTTGGACGTCGACAACCACACCCGCAACAGGGGCCAGTAGCGGCACGCCCAGACACGGATCTGTTTGCCAATTTGCGCCTTCGGCCAAGGCCCGGCCATCATCATCCAATATTACCAAATCTAGCGCGTGAGTTTGGTTTTTATGCGGATAATGATGGCTCAGCAATGCGCTTGGCCCGCCTTGAAACACATAGCTATCACCCGCGAAAGGCGCGGCCAAAACAACGGCGTTTTTGGGCGCTTCAAACCTATGGATACGCGATAATTCCACCGTGAAAAATATCACGCTAATCAACGCAAAGACCGTCATAGGACGCCGCCGCGACGCTTTGGGTAGCTGTGACATCAGCGCTGCAAAACCGCCGCAAACCCAAATAATTACGTTAATCTCGGCCGCCTCAGATGCGGTGAACTGTATCGGCACAATGGCTTTGCTTGTGATATAGGCGGCCAATAGCCAGAAAATAACGCGCGCAACCACATGCACAAACGGCCCAAAATCAGCCCGCGTTTTGGGCAGTCGCCAATCGGATAACTTAAGCCCGCCTGTAAAGGCCCGTATCAATCGGCTCGCCCCTAGCACAAGCACAGCGCCCATCAGAACAACCATCATCATATTGGGCAGCATGCCCATTGACCAAGCACCAAAGCCGAGCAAAAACCCAGCCCCCACTGCCGTCCAAAGGGCAGCCAACAGGCCCGTTGAGAGCCATTGAGGCAACGGTTTGCGGGGCGGCTTAGGTGTTTTGGCCTTAGGTGTTTTGGGCGTGTCTGTCATGGGCAAAGTCTAGCTGACTTGCGCGGGTCTTCGCAATCTCTATCTCGGGCCCTGTTAACACCGCTTCAATCTTGGCAATCGCGGCAGTTGCCCCGTCTGCGCCAAGGGCTTTGGCGATATAAAACCACATCAGGCCTTCATTTAAATCCGCCTCACCCGCATGACCGCCAGCAGTTGCCACGCCGAGATTAAACGCGCATCGTCCGTCACCAAGGTCAGCGCCGCGCCGCCAATAAGCAAAGCCCGCCGCCGTATCGCGCGCACATCCCTGCCCCGTCATGGACATACGCCCCAAATGGGTCAGCGCGTCTGTATCACCGCCGTCCGCAGCAATGATAAACCAGCGGTGCGCCGTCGCTTCGCGCTTATCCCCGCCTAGACCATGCAGCCACATAAAACCTAGGTTAAATTGCGCCACAGCCAGTCCTGACTGCGCCGCATTCCCGCGCGCGGCCAAGGCGTAATAATGCCGCGCGCAGGCCATATCTTCTTCTGTTCCGCGCCCAAATTGCGCGCAAGTCCCGTAATTATTGGCCGCCCCCAAATGCCCTGTCTTGGCAAGCTGTCGCATATCCTCTACGGCGCGCGCTAACGCCTCTCCGCCATTAGCGGATTTTATGCGGCGGTCTATGTCGTGAAAATCAAGGGTCTTATTGGTCATGACATTGTTACGGGGGAGACGTGCCAGCAGACGCGACGCATCTTATTCAACGCTCACGAAAGCGTGATATGATTATTATTGACCAATTGGTTTATTATGCTATCTACCGCTTATCGCAATCCTGCGAACAGAGATTTACCCAATTATTGACCAATTAGATAAGTAAGGAATATCATGACCAACACAATCATCCTCTATAGCAAAGATTATTGCCCCTATTGCAAACGGGCCAAAGCGTTGCTGACCGCCAAAGGCGTGACCTATACCGATTTCGACATTGTCGATAACCCCGCCTTAACCGCAGAGATGATCGCGCGTTCGGGCGGCCGCCGCACGGTGCCGCAAATCTTCATTGGTGATACCCATGTCGGCGGGGCCAGCGACCTGTTTGACCTAGAAGATGCCGGCAAGCTGGACGCACTGCTCGCGCCTGTATTGGCGGCCGCTTAGACCTTAACAGTGATGACGCAAGACTATTGCATTTGTGTCGTCACTGTTCACTCTGACGCAATGCGGTCAAGGCGCTATCCACCGCGCGCATGCGTTTGGGCGGGTCGGCGTCGCGGTCATCCATATCCATGTTAAACGCAAAGACATAGACCCCCACACCGTCAGGGGTAGGATATTCCTGCCAACCGACGTACCAGCCGATGTCTTGCGCAGTTTCCGAGTAATACCAGCCCGTTTTGGCGTAACGGTTAGCCTCACCCGCCGCTTTCATAATGGCTTTGCCAACAGCATATGTCTGCGGTTTTAGCGGGAATGTTTCATTATGCAGTTTCGTCAAAAACGCCACTTGTTCGCGCGCGGAAATCTTTAACGGCCCTGACAACCAATAAGTCGTCAGATCATCGGGCCCGCCGATATCATGATTGCCGTAATCAAAGTCGCGCAAACCGTCGCCCATTACCGCGGGCCCCAATGTGCGCGCAATGTCTTGAAACACCCATACGGCTGACCGTGCGTATGCCTGGCGCATAGTCTGGTCTTGGTTCCAACTGCTCGCCCAACGCTCTGTCCCGTCCCATGTAAACACCATATCCGGCCCCGTGACATAGCCGTTTTCCAACGCGATAAAGCTATGCGGGATTTTAGATGTTGAGGCCGCCACAAAGCGCGAGTCAAGACGCGCGCCACCATGTGACCAAGTCTTGCCGTCGCTGGGTCTTACAATAAGAAGGGCGGCGCGTTCGGGTTCAATATCCTCAGCCGTCAGAATAGCGTCAAAATCAACGGCGGGTTTCGGCGAGGCGCAAGCAACTAGGGCGAGGAGGGTAATGACGAGTAAAACAGGCTTTAAAATCGATAAGTGCATGATGTAGCTTAATCGAAAGGCGCAGACGGCATAAGGGGGTAATATGGATTTTGCCATTAGCAGTTGGCAATTTCGAACGACATGGCAAATTGCAAATACGCAATCCCTTGCGGCGATTAAAAGAAACTCTTGCAATCTTTTGGTTTCGTGCTTTGGTAGGTAATGCTTATTTTAGACGAAACCACCAACACCGTAAAACAACTCGAACAACGCAGCTTTTCAAGTTTAAACTTGAGCGAACGTAATCACTTGCAAAAATGGATTTTAGACTTTCCTGCGATGTTGGGCGAAGACCTTCTCATCATTCAAGAGGAATTTGATGGTTGGCGCGACACGCGTGAACGTCTTGATGTTCTTGCCATTGATAAGGCAGGGCAACTCGTGATTATCGAAAATAAACTGGACGATTCTGGTCGTGATGTGGTTTGGCAAGCAATGAAGTATGCAGCTTATTGTTCATCACTTTCCAAAGCGGAAATCGTGAAAATCCATAATGAGTATTTGCAAAGTATCGGCGACAACGAGGCCAATGCAGCTGACCGTATTGCCGAATTTCTGGGCGTCGAGGACCTATCGGATATCGACCTCAACGAAGGGTCGGGCCAACGGGTAATTCTTACAGCGGCGCGCTTTCGCAATGAAGTAACCGCGACCGCCCTTTGGATGATTGACCATGGTATTAATATAAAATGCATGCGCATCACGCCCTATAGCCATAACGACAATATTCTGATCAATGTCGAGCAGGTGATACCGCCTATTGAAGCCCAAGAATATATGGTGCGTGTCGGACGCAAAAAATCAGAAGAGAACCAAGATCGATCCCGTAATTCAGACCGTCATATCCTAAGGAAGCGGTTTTGGTCAGCTCTCCTACCGAAATTAACAGATAGCGCAGCTTCCGTATTTCAAAATCGTTCAGCGGGTGTTGATCACTGGCTATCAGGTGCAACAGGTCATTCTGGCGTAAATCATCAGTTCCATTTTTTAAAAGACAAATTGCGTTATGATCTCAATATAGCGAACGCCGCCACTGAATATAACAAGCACGCCTTTGATGCCCTCCAAGCTGAACAGGCGAATATCGACGCAGCTTTTGGTGCACCCCTTATTTGGCTGCGCCTTGATGACTATAAATCTCGTCGTATTTCTTATGAAATTAGTTTTGATAGCTACAACGAAGCCAAGTGGCCCGAAGCGATTTCTTGGCTCAATGAACATATGAACCGTGGAATCGCGGCCATTCAGCCGCACCTTGACGCTCTCAAGTAAACCGCCCCCACCCAGCCCACAAAAAAACCCGCCTTTTGACGGGCGGGGTTTTTGTGATCTGTGTCGCGGAACGCTTATGCGTCGGCTGATGCCTCTTCGCGGGCGCGGTCGACGGCGCCTTTGGCGCTCTCGTCGCGGTCAACGAACTCGATGACAGCCATTGGCGCGTTATCGCCGTAACGGAAACCCGCTTTCATGATGCGGATATAGCCACCGGGACGGTTAGCATAACGCGGGCCGAGAACGTCGAACAATTTCTTTGTCATTGCTTTGTCGCGCGTGCGAGCAACCGCCAGACGACGTGAGCCCAAGTCACCTTTTTTGGCGAGCGTTACAAGCTTCTCCACGATTGGGCGAAGCTCTTTGGCTTTGGGGAGTGTCGTGACAATCTGCTCATGCTCGATAAGCGCGGCAGACATATTCGCAAACATAGCCTTACGGTGGCTTGCTGTGCGGTTTAATTTACGGTGGGCCATTTTATGACGCATGGCTTTATCCTCTTATTTAAGTCAGGCCGCAGCCTAGTAATTCAATTTGACCTAGATGTGGTCATCATATTTTTTAGCAAGCTCTTCGATATTTTCTGGCGGCCAATTTGGCGCGTCCATGCCAAGGTGCAGACCCATAGCCGCGAGAACTTCTTTAATCTCGTTCAGCGACTTACGACCAAAGTTTGGCGTCCGTAGCATTTCGGCTTCGGACTTTTGGATCAAATCACCAATGTAAACGATATTGTCGTTTTTCAAGCAGTTGGCAGAGCGCACAGACAATTCAAGCTCATCGACTTTACGCAGAAGTGCGGGGTTGAAGTCAAGCTCTGGCTTGCTGTCATCACGCGCGCTATCTTCCGGATCGTCAAAGTTCACGAACACTTGGAATTGGTCTTGCAAGATACGCGCAGCAACAGCAATCGCGTCTTCAGGCGTCACCGCACCATTTGTTTCGATATCAATCAGCAGCTTATCATAATCAAGCACTTGGCCTTCGCGTGTGTCTTCGACACGGTAAGCGACGCGTTTGACGGGCGAATAAAGCGCGTCAATCGAAATCATACCAATCGGTGCGTCTTCTGGACGGCTATCAGCGGCAGCGACGTAGCCTTTGCCGGTTGTGACGGTGAGTTCCATACGGATATCAGCATCTTCATCAGCCGTACAAATCACGTGCTCTGGGTTAAGGATTTCAACGTCCGCTGTTTCTTCAATGTCGGCGCCTGTGACGGGGCCGGATCCTGTTTTCTTCAAAAGCAACCGCTTTGGGCCTTCGGCGTGCATGCGCACAGCCAGACCTTTAAGGTTTAGCACGATGTTGGTGACGTCTTCGCGCACACCAGGAATAGATGTAAATTCGTGGACGATACCGTCGATTTGAACAGCAGAGACAGCAGAGCCCTGTAGTGACGACAACAGCACGCGGCGAAGCGCATTACCCAGTGTCATACCAAAGCCGCGCTCTAGCGGTTCAGCAACGATAGTTGCATTACGGATTGGATCACGGCCCGGCATGATTTCCGGGTTGATCGGGCGAATTAGTTCTTGCCAGTTTTTTTCAATCACGGTGTACCTCTAAGGTCGAACGGCGCGTTCTCAAAACATTGAGAAGGCGCCTGTAAAGTCATATGGCGCGGGCGAACCCGCACCTGTGGGCCAATGGCCAGATATTATACGCGGCGACGCTTTGGTGGGCGGCAACCATTGTGCGGCATCGGTGTTACGTCACGAATTGTTGTGATCGTAAAGCCAGTTGCCATCAAGGCGCGCACAGCAGATTCGCGTCCAGATCCTGGACCGTTTACATTGACTTCCAATGTTGTCATGCCGTGATCTTGCGCTTTTTTGCCCGCTTCTTCAGCAGCAACCTGAGCAGCATAAGGTGTCGACTTACGCGACCCTTTGAAACCCATGTTACCCGCAGATGACCATGCAACAGTATTGCCTTGGGCATCTGTGATGGTGATCATTGTGTTGTTAAAGGTGGAATTCACATGCGCAACGCCAGATGTGATATTTTTCCGGTCGGCGCGGCGAACGCGGCCTGGTTCTTTAGCCATGAGACCCTCTACTTCTTCTTACCAGCAATGGCCTTTGCGGGGCCTTTGCGAGTACGAGCGTTAGTGTGTGTGCGTTGTCCCCGAACAGGAAGACCGCGACGATGACGCAGACCACGGTAGTTACCCATGTCCATCAAGCGTTTGATGTTTTGTGACCGTTCACGGCGAAGGTCACCTTCAACCATAAATTCGGCGTCGATTGTTTCACGGATTTTTAGGACCTCTTGGTCTGTCAAATCCATAACACGACGCTCAGCGGCAATACCGACTGTGTCGCAAATTTGCTTCGACTTGGCTGGGCCAATACCGAAAATATAAGTCAGCGCGATAACAACGCGCTTATTCGTAGGGATATTTACACCCGCAATACGTGCCACAATCGGCCTCCTTAAAAATCCTCGCATTCGGCCCCGATATTGGAGCTTTGCGACTATATCAAATTTCGCCGCGCGAAAGCAGCGGAACTGTCGTTAGACATCCGCGAAAGCGGTGTCTTAGTCCTAGTGGATAGCGGCGTCAAGCACCCCTAGCCTTGAATCTGCGAAGAATCTGCACCTTTATGGACAGACTCCTCTATTGGGTGCTTACCCACCAAATAAACGGGCGAAAAACCCCTTTTTAGCGGCGGGTTTGCCTTTGCCATTCGCATTCAGCACATTAGCAATTGACGCGCTAACCTCATCCGGGCTCGCCATGCCGTCAATTTCAGTCAGTTTACCCTGGGCCGAGTAAAACGGCAGTAGCGGCGCGGTTTGTTCGTTGTAATTCCCCAGACGAATTTTAAAGCTCTCTGGATTATCATCCTTGCGGCCCTCTTCGGCGAATCGTTTCGTGACCCGTTCCATCAAGGCGCTGTCATCGACGCACAGGCGCACGACACCGTCGACTTGTGTGCCGTGTTTGGCCAATACGCTATCAAGCGCTTCGGCCTGGGGTACAGTACGCGGAAATCCGTCAAAGATAAAACCATTCGCATTGGGGTGCATGTCCAGCTGCTCTTCGATCAGGGCAATAACAATTTCATCCGATACCAAATCGCCGCGGTCCATAATACCCGCCACTTTCAGGCCAAGCTCCGTCCCGGATTTCTTTGCCGCGCGAAGCATGTCACCTGTAGACAACTGCACAAGGCCGCGCGATTCCACAAGGCGCTTGGCTTGGGTGCCTTTACCGGCAGCGGGTGGTCCAAAAAGGATAATGTTCATAGCGGTCCCCTAGATCGTCTCGCGCGGTGTCTTATTTTTTGCGGCGACGCATGCGGGACTTTTTAATCAGTCCCTCATATTGGTGCGCAATCAAATGTGACTGAATTTGCGCCACAGTATCCAATGTTACAGACACCAAAATCAGCAAGCTCATACCACCGATTAGCATGGCGACAGACGGCGGGATCTGCTTGTTCTGCGCGATAACATACTCTGGCAACACACAAACAAAGGCCACATAAATCGCACCGATAAAGGTCAAACGAGACAAGACATATGTGAGATATTCTGCTGTGCGATCCCCGGGACGAATACCCGGCAGGAAGCCGCCGTTTTTACGCAGGTTATCCGCCACATCATCAGGTTGGAAGACATAGGGCACATAGAAGTAACAGAAGAAGATAATCAATAGGCCGTAGAGCACCAGATAAGTCGGGGAACCGTACCCCAGATAAGCCAGCAGATTGGTCATAATACCGCCTCCACCGCCGCCAGCACTACCAGCAAACATTGCACCCGCCGTTGCAGGCAGCAAAAGAAGTGAGCTTGCAAAAATGGGCGGGATAACACCAGCCGTGTTCAGCTTAAGCGGCATAAAGCTGCTCTCGCCGCCAAAGGTCTTGCCGCCTGCCATTTGCCGCTTGGGATATTGCACCAGCAACCGTCGTTGCGCGCGTTCGACATAAACGATAAGCGCCGTAAGCGCGACAAACATAACGAGGACACCCATAACCAGATAACCTGAAAGCGAGCCTTTTTCGTTCAAGCTAAAGACTTGGAAAATCGCGCGCGGCAGTTCCGCCACAATACCTGCCATAATAATCAAAGAGACGCCATTACCAACACCACGGGCCGTAACCTGTTCACCCAACCACATCAGGAACATTGTACCGCCCACCAATGTAATTACAGTGGAGACATCAAAGAAAAGGCCAGGATTAATCACAACGCCTTGCGCCCCTAAGGCGCGGGAAATACCGAAAGCTTGGAACGCGGCCAAAAATACAGTCAAATAGCGCGTATATTGGTTGATTTGCTTGCGACCCTGCTCGCCGTCTTTATTCAATTCTTTCAAAGACGGGATAGACCCCTTCATCAGCGTCATAATAATCGAGGCCGAAATATAGGGCATCACGTTAAGCGCGAAAATAGCGAGGCGTTCAACCGCGCCGCCCGCAAACATATTCAGACGAATGAGCAAACCTCCGCCGCCATCGCCGTCATTACCCGCCGCAAAAATGGCTTGGAACTTGTCCAAATCAATCCCAGGGATCGGGACATAGGTACCGATGCGGTAAACGATCAAAATAAGGAGGGTAAAGAGCAAACGCTGTTGCAGTTCTTTGGCTTTACCAAAGGCTGACAAATTCATATTGCTTGCGAGTTGTTCGGACGCTGAGGCCATGCGGATCCCGTTTCTTCTCTGTGCTTCGCTCCAGACGTAAGGTCAAGCGAGCGGTATAAGCAAACAATATAGGAAGTCCGGCCCAAAGAACCAGACTTCCCATTATTTAATTACAGACCGGGTTCCCCCGATACATAGTTTAAAATTCGCCTAGCTTGCCTTCGGCCTTAGCCAGCAAGTAGTAGAATGTTACGCGGTTTTTCATGCGTGTGGGTTTCATTGTTGTGCAAACCGCTTTGACTTTTTCCATCGCAGCGTCTTTGTCATCAATGCCCATTTTCTTTTTCATGAAGCCTTTGACAATCGTCTCAAGCTCTGTCTCGTCAGAACACGCAACATATTTAGCGTCTTTATTCTTTAGCGACGCGCCCAGATATTTTTCAATCTTGGTGACAACAGCTTCGTCAGCGTCAGCGTCATATTTACGCGTGACGGTGAGGTATTCAGATTCGTCTGATTTAGCCGCTTTAGCTTTTGGCGCAGCTTTCGGCTTTGCTTCAGTCTTTGCCTCAGCTTTGGGAGCCGCTTTCGCTTTTGGCTCAACCTTGGCAGGCTTAGCCGCTTTAGCAGGTTTCTCAGCGCCCTCAACTTTTGTGCCCTTCATGACTTTGTCACCTGAAATCGTGACCGTGCCTTTGGCGTCTTCAACAATCTTTGTCGCACCAGGCGTTGCACCCGCAACCACCAACTTAAGCGGCTTTGATAGCTTACCACCACCGATAAGGCGAACACCGTCATGCGCACGGCGGATAACGCCGGCTGCAATCAACGCTGTTGCGTCTAAATCAGCCTTGCCGTCAATCTTGCCAGATTCAATCGCGCGGTTAAGCGTTGCGATAGACAGTTCTGCATAACGCTTGCGGTTTGGCTTGTTAAAGCCACGTTTTGGCAGGCGCATGTGAATTGGCATTTGACCGCCTTCAAAGCCCTTAATCGCCACACCAGAGCGTGACTTTTGACCTTTGACACCGCGGCCACCGGTTTTACCTTTGCCTGAGCCGATACCACGGCCCACACGGATGCGGTCCTTAGTAGCGCCAGGATTATCACTGAGTTCGTTCAAACGCATTTTCGTCTCCATCCCCGAAATAAGGGGAGTTCAGCCCGAAGGCTTATCTACTCTTCTACAATCTCAACCATGTGGGAAATCTTGTTGATCATACCGCGTACAGACGGTGTGTCTTCAAGTTCGCGCACGCGGCCAACTTTATTCAGGCCCAAACCAATCAAGGTCTGACGCTGCTTGTCGTTCCGGCGGATGGGGCTACCCGTCTGACGGACTTTCAATGTTTTGCTCTTAGCCATGATCTGCTCTCTACGCTTCAATTGCGTCTGGTGCACTTGCACCGTCTTGACGACGGGTCACAATGTCACCGACTTTTTTGCCGCGCTTATTTGCAATTGAGCGCGGGCTTTCGGCCGCTTTCAATGCATCAAATGTTGCCCGCACCATGTTATATGGATTGGATGTACCCAAAGACTTGCCAACCACGTCTTGCACGCCGAGGCATTCAAGAACGGCACGCATTGGACCACCTGCAATCACGCCAGTCCCGGGAGGGGCCGAACGCATCAGGATTTTGCCCGCGCCGTGACGGCCGCGCATATCGTGATGGATTGTGCGACCTTCACGAAGAGGGACGCGGATCATTGTCTTTTTGGCTTCTTCTGTTGCCTTACGGATGGCTTCTGGCACTTCGCGCGCCTTACCCTTACCAAAGCCAACACGACCATTTTCGTCGCCCACGATCACAAGAGCGGCAAAGCCCATGCGGCGACCACCTTTTACGGTTTTCGCAACGCGGTTAATGTGGACCAAACGGTCGACAAATTCATTTTGTTCTTCATCGCGCTTATCGCGGCGGTTATCTTCACGGCGTGCCATGGGTAACTCCTAGAATTTCAGACCGGCTTCACGCGCCGCATCTGCTAAGGCCTTCACACGACCATGATAAAGATAAGGTCCGCGGTCAAAGACAACGTCTGTGACTTTGGCCTTGCTTGCGCGCTCGGCAATAAGCTTGCCAATGCGCTTTGCGGCTTCGACATCAGAGCCTTTGGCCTTTTTGTCTTCAAGCGTTGATGCAGAGACGAGTGTTACGCCCTGTGCATCATCAATGATTTGAACAGAGATGTTCTTATCAGAGCGGAAGACGGATAGACGCGGACGTCCATTTGAGTTTTTCTTGAGACGGCGGCGAACGCGTTGAGCCCGACGCTGCATTAATTTACGTGCAGATTTCATGACTACTTCTTCTTACCTTCTTTAGAACGGACATATTCGCCAACATAGCGAACGCCTTTGCCTTTATAGGGCTCTGGCTTACGGAAGCTGCGGATTTCCGCGGCGACTTGACCGACCTGTTGTTTATCGATGCCTTCAATGATGACTTCTGTTGGCTTTGGTGCCGTGATTTTGATACCCGCGGGTGGCGTGTAATCAATATCGTGCGAATAGCCAAGCTGTAGTGAAAGGTCATTACCCTTCATCGCAGCCCGGTAACCAACACCGCGAAGCTCTAGCTCTTTTTTAAAGCCGTTTGTGACGCCTTCAATCATGTTAAAGACCATTGTGCGGGCCATGCCCCACATCGCTTTCGCTGTTTTTTCGCCTTCAACGGGTGACACAGTAAACTGGTCGCCGTCGAGTTTACCTGTGACGGCATCTGGCAATGTGAAGTTAAGTTCGCCTTTTGGCCCCTTAACCGTGACCGCTTGACCTGTTTGGGTCAAAGTGATGCCGGCTGGGATCGTGACAGGCTGTTTACCAATACGTGACATAGTTCTCTCCCCCGCCTAGCTTACGTGACACAGGATTTCGCCGCCGACATTGGCTTCACGAGCAGCGTGGTCGCTCATAACACCCTTGGGTGTAGAGAGAACCGCGATACCGAGACCATTGCGGACTTGCGGAATGCTTTTTGCGGATGAATAGACACGACGGCCAGGCTTTGACACGCGCTTGATTTCGCGGATGACGCCTTCGCCTTCGAAGTATTTCAACTGGATTTCAAAGGCGCGAAAACCGTCAACTTCGGTTTCTGCATAGCCTTTGATGAAACCCTCATCAGCCAAAACGTCAAGCACGCGACCGCGAAGGTTTGATGCAGGTGTTAGGCATGTGCTGCGAGAGCGCATTTGAGAGTTACGGATACGTGTGAGCATATCGCCGAGTGGATCTGAGAATGACATGCGACCCTCCTACCAGCTTGATTTCACAAGACCAGGGACAAGGCCCTGGCTGCCAAGTTCGCGAAGCGCGATACGAGACATTTTCATCTTGCGGTAATAACCGCGCGGACGCCCCGTGACTTGGCACCGGTTGCGAACGCGTGACGGCGCAGAATTACGCGGCAGATCAGCCAGCTTCAGCTGCGCAGCAAAGCGCTCTTCCACGGGCAGGTCTTTATTACGGGCGATATCTTTTAATAGCGCACGCTTAGCGGCATATTTCGCCACTAATTCTTGACGCTTAAGATTGCGCTCAATAGCACTTACTTTAGCCATTTAAGTCTCCTTGAGTTGCAAGGTACGGTTCATTCCGACCCTGCTTTGTCTGTTGCGTAAACTTAGGATTTCGTCCCCCGGTAATTACTTACCTTTGGGGAAAGGGAATCCAAGCTCTGCCAACAGTACTTTGGCTTCTTCATCAGTTTTGGCGCTTGTTTGCACCACGATATCCATACCGCGCATAGTTTCGACTTTATCATAGTCGATTTCTGGGAATACGATATGTTCTTTCAGGCCCATGGCATAATTGCCATTGCCGTCAAATGATTTGGCGTTCACGCCGCGGAAATCCCGAACACGCGGCAGTGCGATGTTGCACAGACGGTCAAGGAATTCATACATGCGGTCGCGGCGCAGTGTTACTTTTGCACCAATAACCATGCCGTCGCGAAGCTTAAAGCCCGCGATAGATTTTTTGGCCACTGTGCGTACAACTTTTTGACCTGCGATCAGCTCTAGCTCTGCAATGGCGGCTTCGACTTTTTTCTTGTCGCCGACACCTTCGCCGAGACCCATGTTCAGAACAACTTTTTCAACGCGGGGAATCTGCATGTCATTTTTATAGCCAAACTGTTCTTTTAGCTTGGCACGAATTTCGTCGCGGTAAACAACCGATAGGCGGGGTTCATATGGTTTAGACATCGATGACCTCCCCAGACTTCAAAGCCACGCGGACTTTTTTACCGTCTTTCAGGGTTTTGAAACCAACACGGGTTGGCTTGGACGTTTTCGGGTCAATCAGTGACACATTGGACACGTGTATCGCCGCTTCAAACTGCTTAATACCGCCTTCAGGATCAGCCTGGGTCGCGCGCGTGTGGCGCTTCACCATAGCAACACCTTTGACGATGACGCGTTCTTCCTTTGGGAAGACTTTCAAGACTTCGCCCTTGCGGCCTTTGTCTTTACCAGCGAGCACGATAACCATGTCGCCTTTTTTAATCTTAGCTGCCATGACTATAGCACCTCTGGAGCGAGTGAGACGATTTTCATGTGATTTTTCGCACGTAGTTCACGGGGAACTGGGCCAAAAATACGTGTGCCAATCGGCTCGCCGTTATTGTTGATGATGACAGCCGCATTGCCGTCAAAACGAATGACAGAGCCGTCACGACGGATAATGTCCTTGCGCACGCGCACGACAACCGCACGACGCACGTCGCCTTTTTTCACTTTACCGCGTGGGATTGCTTCTTTGACAGAAACAACAATCGTATCGCCAACATGGGCGTAACGACGTTTAGAACCACCCAGCACTTTAATGCACTGAACGCGGCGGGCGCCTGAATTATCGGCGACATCTAGGTTTGTCTGCATTTGGATCATGAGACGTCTCCTTGTTAAAGAGGGTTGGTGTAACGATTAATCAGATGATTAATCCGTGTACACTTCCCACCGCTTGAGTTTACTCCGGGGTGGACATTCACGAATGCGAACGGTGTCACCGGATTTGATTGAATTTGTTTCGTCATGTGCATGGTAGCGTTTAGTCCGGCGCACAGTCTTTTTCAAAAGAGGGTGTAGATAGGTCCGTTCGACCTTAACCACAACCGTTTTATCACCTTTATCAGAGACCACTTGGCCTTGCAGAATTCGTCTTGGCATTGCGGGCTCCTTTAACCGGCTGCTTTAGGGGCAGCGGCCTTTTTTTCGGCCATAATCGTTTTAAGACGCGCAATATCGCGGCGCACTTCACGCACACGGGCGGTCTTCTCTAGCTGACCAGTTGCCTTTTGAAAGCGGAGGTTAAACGCCTCTTTCTTAAGCTCGATTAGCTTCTCGTTCATTTGGTCGGCGGACATAGCCCGCATATCAATCGTTTTTGACATAACGTGCTCCTATTGCTCGCCAGGACGTGTGACGATTTTTGTGCGCACAGGAAGCTTAGCCGCACCAAGGCGCAACGCTTCACGGGCAACAGCATCAGACACGCCGTCAATTTCAAACATGATCCGGCCGGGCTTGACCTTACAGGCCCAAAACTCGACGGAACCTTTACCTTTACCCATACGGACTTCGGTTGGTTTTTTCGTCACGGGAACATCAGGGAAGATGCGAATCCACACACGACCAGCCCGCTTCATGTGACGGGTAATCGCACGACGTGTCGCTTCGATTTGGCGTGCAGTAACGCGTTCTGCCTCTAGGCTTTTCAAGCCGTAAGAGCCGAAAGTCAAAGCTGTGCCGCCTTTGGCAACACCTTTGATCCGGCCCTTATGGGCTTTACGGAATTTGGTACGTTTTGGCTGTAACATTGTGCTTCTCTTTACCTACCGACTAGTTCCGACCGCGTCCGCCGCGATCACCACCACGGTCCCCACGAGGACCACGGTTGTCGCGACGTCCACCACCTGAATCAGCCTGGTTCGTCATACGTTTTTCATGTGCATATGGGTCATGCTCTAGGATTTCGCCTTTGTTGATCCATACTTTGATACCGATAATGCCGTAAGCCGTCAGCGCACGCGCTGTGCCGTAGTCAATATCAGCCCGCATTGTGTGCAAAGGCACGGAGCCCTCTTGGTACTGCTCGATACGCGCAATTTCTGCACCGCCGAGACGACCACCAACTTTAATCTTACAACCCACTGCGCCCATGCGCATAGCAGACTGCATAGACCGCTTCATGGCGCGGCGGAAAGACATGCGGCGCTCTAGCTGCTGCGCGATGCCTTCGGCGACCAAGTTAGCGTCAACTTCAGGCTTACGCACTTCAACAAGGTTGATGAACACTTCGCCGTCGACCATTTCAGCCACTTTTTTGCGGAGCTTCTCGATGTCGCCACCTTTTTTACCAATCACAACACCCGGACGTGCCGTGAAGATTGTGATGCGGCATTTTTTGTGAGGACGCTCGATAACGATGCGTGACACAGAGGCTTGCTTTAGCTCTTCTTCCAAGAAGTTGCGGATAGCCAAGTCTTGGTGCAATAAATCGCCATATTCAGCCGTGTTGGCATACCAACGTGACATCCATGTGCGGTTAATACCGAGGCGCAGGCCAATTGGATTAATCTTCTGACCCATTACGCGGCCTCCTCTACGTCTGCGACTTCGCGAACGACAATTGTCAGCTCTGAAAACGGCTTTAGGATACGGGCGCCACGACCACGAGCACGAGCGCGGAAACGCTTCATGACCAAGTTCTTGCCGACATAAGCCTCAGACACGATAAGATTATCAATATCAAGACCGTGATTGTTTTCGGCATTAGCGATTGCGCTCTCAAGACACTTTTTAACGTCGCCAGAAATACGCTTATGCGAGAATTCCAGATCAGCCAAAGCCTTGTCGACTTTTTTACCGCGAATAAGTTGCGCAACCAAGTTCAGCTTAATTGGGCTGATCCGGATCATGCGCAGCTTTGCGCGCGCTTCGTTGTCCGCTACGCGGCGTGGATTTTTAGTCTTAGCCATCTCTACTTCCGCTTCGCTTTTTTATCGGCCGTGTGACCGTAATATGTGCGTGTTGGTGCAAATTCACCCAGCTTGTGACCGACCATATCTTCGTCGACAACAACTGGCACAAATTTGTGACCATTGTGAACCTGGAACGTCAAGCCAACAAAGTTAGGCATGACAGTTGAACGGCGAGACCATGTTTTGATCGGCTTGCGACGACCTTCTTCATGTGACGCTGCCGCCTTTTTAAGTAGATATCCGTCAACAAACGGACCTTTCCAAACTGAACGTGGCATATCAGGCCCCTACCGTTTCTTCTTCGCGTGGCGCGAACGAATGATAAATTTGTCGGTAGCCTTATTGGAACGCGTACGCGCGCCTTTTGTTGGCTTACCCCAAGGTGTGACTGGGTGACGACCACCCGATGTCCGGCCTTCACCACCACCGTGCGGGTGATCAACCGGGTTCATGGCCACGCCGCGAACAGATGGGCGAACGCCAAGCCAGCGTTTGCGGCCCGCTTTACCCAAATTGATGTTCATGTGATCCGGGTTAGACACCGCACCAACAGTGGCGATACAGTTCTGGTGGATCATACGCATTTCGCCAGATTTCAAGCGAACCTGCGCGTAACCATCAGCACGACCGACAAGCTGAGCATAAGTACCCGCAGACCGTGCGATTTGCGCGCCCTTACCAGGCTTCATTTCGATATTGTGAATGATAGTCCCAACAGGCATCGCGCGAAGTGGCATACAGTTACCAGGTTTCACATCAGCTTTATCAGCCGTGATGATTGTATCACCCTCGGCCAAACGCTGCGGCGCAATGATATAAGCTTTTTCGCCGTCTTTATATTGAATAAGGGCCAAAAACGCTGTGCGGTTTGGATCATATTCCAGGCGCAGCACTGTCGCTTCAACGTCACGCTTTGTGCGTTTAAAATCAACAATACGGTACAGGCGCTTATGTCCCCCACCGATGCGGCGAGACGTGATGCGACCACGGTTGTTACGACCACCCGATTTGCTCAAGCCTTCTGTCAGGGACTTTTCCGGGCGACCTTTATGGAGCTCAGAACGGTCAACCTGCACAAGCGCGCGGCGTGACGGGCTGGTTGGATTATATGTCTTTAAAGCCATATCTTACCCCTACAGACCAGTTGCGATGTCAATTGTGTCGCCGTCTTTCAACGTGACAACGGCTTTTTTGACATCTTTGCGACGACCGGCAATACCGCGGAAGCGCTTGGTTTTGCCTTTGATTTTGATTGTATTCACAGCCACAACAGTGACGGAAAACAACGCTTCAATGGCGTCTTTGATTTCGGGCTTGGAGGCGTCAATAGCGACTTCAAACACGACTTGATTATTTTCAGACAAGATTGTGGACTTCTCGGTGATAACCGGGCTGACAATCGCATCATAATGACGGGCTGCTACACTCATTTCAGGCGAGCCTCCAAATCTTGGACGGCTTGCTTGGTCAGAACCAATTTATGACGCTTTAGAATGTCATAAACATTGGCACCCTGACTAGGGAGCACATCGAGGTTAGGGATATTGCGAGCGGCTTTGGCGAAGTTTTCGTCCAATGTCGCGCCGCCAACAACAAGACCGTTCGTCACGCCAAGCGCCTCTAGCGACTTGCGAAGATCAGCCGTTTTTGGCGCCTTTAGAACCGCATCATCAATGATGATAAGCTCTGAACTTGCGACTTTCGCAGACAAAGCATGCTTAAGAGCCATTGCGCGCACTTTTTTCGGCAAATCAAATGAATGATCGCGTGAGCGTGGGCCGTGCGCTTTCGCACCACCACGGAACTGCGATACAGACCCGTTACCGTGACGCGCTGTACCGCCGCCTTTTTGGTTGCCGATACGCTTTGTTGTCTTGGACACATCGCCGCGCTCTTGCACTTGATGTGTGCCAGAACGGCGTTTGGCCAGCTGATACTGCACCATGCGGTGCAAAATGTCTTTGCGAGGCTCATTTCCGAACACGCCGTCATCAAGATCGACAGAGCCGGATTTCTTACCCGCTAATGTTTGAACGTCGAGTTTCATTACTCTTCCTCACCTTTTGACTTTGGCGTGTCAGCTTTCGCCTTGGCAGGTTTCGCCGCAACAGGTGCCGCACCAAATTTACCAGGCATAGGCAAATCAGACGCCTTTACACCTTTGACCGCGTCGCGCACTTCTAGCCATGTGCCCTTGGCACCAGGCGTTGCGCCTTTAATCAAAACGAGACCGTCATCAGCAAGAACACGCGCCACCTCAAGGTTTTGGTTCGTTTTGCGAACCGCACCCATGTGACCGGCCATCTTCTTGCCCTTAAACACTTTACCAGGATCTTGACACTGACCTGTAGAACCGTGCGAACGGTGAGAGATAGACACACCGTGCGTCGCGCGCAAACCACCGAAGTTGTGACGCTTCATCGCACCCGCAAAACCCTTACCGACCGTGATACCCGCAACGTCAACTTTTTGACCTGGTACAAAGTGATCGGCGTGTAACACAGAACCCACTTCAATCTCGTTACCCGCATCTACGCGGAACTCGACTAGCTTTTGCTTTGGTGTGACGCCTGCTTTCGCAAAGCGCTCGCGCTCAGCTTTGGAGACGCGCTTTACTTTCGCTTCACCCGCACCCAGTTGCAGCGCGAGGTAACCGTCGCGCTCTTGTGTTTTATGCGCAACAACTTGGCAGCCTTCTAGCGCCAACACTGTTACAGGGACGTGGTTTCCAGCATCGTCATAGACGCGGGTCATGCCCAATTTTTTAGCAATGATACCTGAACGTAACATAGTCTCTAGGCTCCCAGCTTGATCTCGACGTCAACACCAGCGGCCAAGTCGAGCTTCATAAGCGCGTCTACGGTTTGTGGTGTTGGGTCGACGATGTCGAGCATGCGTTTATGCGTGCGAATTTCAAATTGCTCACGCGACTTTTTATTAACGTGCGGCGAGCGGTTCACGGTGAACCGTTCGATGCGCGTTGGCAACGGAATCGGACCGCGCACAGTGGCGCCGGTGCGTTTTGCGGTTGAAACGATCTCCGCTGTGGAATTATCCAGAATGCGGTGATCAAAGGCTTTCAGCCGGATACGAATATTTTGACTGTCCATAACTTTATCCAGTTTTTACCCGAGTAAACGCGGGTGGTCCGATTTAACGCTGTCAAACAACTTGTAAGGAGCCGCCTATACAGCGGCTCCGATGAAATTTAAAGGGCTTATTCTGTGATTTTTGCCACAACGCCGGCGCCGACTGTGCGGCCGCCTTCGCGGATCGCAAAGCGGAGCTTTTCTTCCATCGCGATTGGCACGATAAGCTCGACATTGATGTTCACATTATCACCAGGCATCACCATTTCTGTGCCTTCGTTCAAGGTCACAACACCCGTCACGTCTGTTGTACGGAAGTAGAACTGTGGACGGTAGTTGTTAAAGAACGGCGTGTGACGGCCACCCTCTTCCTTGGTCAGGATATAGGCTTCGCCTGTAAACTTGCTGTGCGGCTTAACAGAGCCTGGCTTACAAAGCACTTGGCCACGCTCAACGCTCTCGCGGTCGATACCGCGGATAAGTGCGCCGATGTTATCACCCGCCTCACCGCTATCGAGCAGCTTGCGGAACATTTCAACACCGGTACAGGTCGTTTTCTGTGTGTCCTTGATGCCCACGATTTCAATCTCGTCGCCAACTTTAACAATACCACGCTCAACACGGCCCGTCACAACAGTACCGCGACCAGAGATAGAGAACACATCCTCAATCGGCATCAAGAAGGCGCCGTCAACAGCGCGCTCTGGCTGCGGGATATATTCATCAACAGCGGCCATCAGCTTTTTGATTGATTCTTCGCCGATCTCTGGATTTTCACCATTCATCGCCGCCAAAGCAGAGCCTGAAATCACAGGAATGTCGTCACCTGGGAAGTCGTAAGAGCTTAGAAGCTCACGGATTTCCATCTCAACAAGCTCTAGAAGCTCTTCGTCGTCGACCTGGTCAACTTTGTTCATATAAACAACAAGGGCTGGCACACCAACCTGGCGCGCTAGCAAGATGTGCTCGCGTGTTTGTGGCATCGGGCCGTCCGCTGCGTTAACAACCAAGATCGCGCCGTCCATTTGGGCCGCACCTGTAATCATGTTCTTAACATAGTCAGCGTGACCGGGACAATCGACGTGGGCGTAGTGACGCGCGTCCGTTTCATATTCAACGTGGGCCGTTGAAATAGTAATACCGCGGGCTTTTTCTTCTGGCGCGCCGTCAATCTGATCATAGGCTTTGAAATCACCGAAATACTTCGTGATCGCCGCCGTCAGCGTCGTCTTACCATGGTCAACGTGACCAATCGTGCCGATATTCGCATGCGGCTTATTCCGCTCAAACTTCTCTTTTGCCATCTTAGCTCTCCGTTCTCGTGTTGGAGTTAAATACTTTAATTAGGAAGCGCGCCCTAAATTTACGCGCCGCCTTGCTTGCTGATCACTTCGTCCATTACCGCACGCGGTGTGGCTGCATAGTGATCAAATGTCATTGTAAATTGCGCGCGACCCTGTGTGGATGAGCGCAAATCGTTCACGTAGCCAAACATATTGGCCAGCGGCACCATGGCGTTAACCACAACCGCGTTACCGCGCATTTCTTGCCCAGCAATCATGCCGCGACGAGAGTTAAGGTCACCAATAACGGGACCCAAATACTCATCAGGTGTCACCACCTCGACCTTCATCATAGGCTCTAGCAATTTCACTTTACCTTCAGATTTAATCTGACGAAACGCTGCCCGCGATGCGATTTCAAAGGCCATAACAGAACTATCAACATCGTGATAGGCGCCGTCGTAAAGCTCGGCTTTAAAATCGATAACCGGGAAACCAGCCAATAGACCTGTTTCGGCCATTGTGCGGATACCTTTTTCTACACCAGGGATATATTCCTTCGGTACAGAACCACCAACAATCGTTGATTCAAACTGGATACCCTCACCCGGCTCAAGCGGGAGAAATTTAATTTTCACGCGGCCAAACTGACCAGAACCACCGGACTGCTTTTTATGTGTGTAGTCAATATCAACAGGCTCGGCTAGCGCTTCGCGGTAGGCCACTTGCGGCTGACCGATGTTCGCTTCAACACCAAATTCACGCTTTAGGCGGTCGACCAAGATGTCCAAGTGAAGCTCACCCATACCCGCCATGATTGTCTGACCTGATTCTTCATCAGTCGACACGCGGAAGGACGGATCTTCAGCCGCCAAACGCTGTAGGCCAACACCAAGCTTTTCTTGGTCAGCTTTAGACTTAGGCTCAACAGCAATTTCGATAACCGGCGCAGGAAATTCCATGCGCTCAAGGATGACAGGCTTATTTTGATCACAAAGCGTATCACCTGTTGTCGTGCCCTTAAGGCCCGCAACGGCAATAATATCACCCGCATAGGCTTCTTGAATATCTTCGCGGTCGTTAGAGTGCATCATCATCATGCGACCCACGCGCTCTTTACGCTCTTTAACAGAGTTAAGAAGCGTAACACCTGTTTCCAACTTGCCGGAATAAATACGGCAGAATGTCAGTGTACCCACAAATTTGTCGTTCATGATTTTAAAGGCAAGCATGGAGAGCGGCTGATCATCAGACGCTGGACGCGTTGTGTCTTCGCCAGTTTTGGCGTCAATACCTTTAATCGCAGGAATATCTAGCGGGCTTGGCAGGTAAGCCACAACGGCGTCGAGCAAAGGCTGAACGCCTTTGTTTTTAAACGCTGTACCACAGAAGACAGGCACAACTTTGTTCGCAATTGTCGCCGCGCGCACAAGACGCTGGATTGTCTCGACATCGGGCATTGTGCCCTCGAAATAGGCCTCCATGACCTCATCATCCATCTCAGCGACAGCCTCGATAAGAGCCATGCGGTACTCTTCGACCTTATCGACCATGTCAGCTGGCACGGGACCCGTGTCAAACTTCGCACCAAGCTCGGCATCCTCTTCCCACGTGTAGGCGACGTTTTTAACAAGGTCGACCATACCTGTGAACTGATCCTCGGAACCAATCGGCAGCTGCATTTCAAGCGCGTTTCCACCCAAGCGATCCTTAACAGACTGAACAGAGGCGTAGAAATCCGCGCCGATTTTGTCCATTTTGTTGATAAAGATCATGCGAGGAACTTTATACTTATCAGCCTGACGCCAGACAGTTTCTGTCTGCGGCTCGACACCCGCATTGGCATCAAGAAGCGCAACAGCACCATCCAAAACACGCAATGAGCGCTCAACTTCAATCGTGAAGTCAACGTGACCCGGTGTGTCAATGATGTTCAGGCGCTTGCCAGCCCAGAAACAGGTCGTCGCAGCAGAGGTAATCGTAATACCCCGCTCTTGCTCTTGCTCCATCCAATCCATAGTGGCGGCACCGTCATGCACTTCGGCAATCTTGTGGTTTTTACCCGTATAATAGAGAATCCGCTCCGTGCAGGTTGTTTTACCCGCATCGATATGCGCCATAATACCAAAGTTACGGTAATCTTTAAGTTCGTAATCGCGTGCCATGATCGGTCTCTATTAAATTCGGGGTTACCAGCGGTAATGCGAGAATGCGCGGTTGGCTTCGGCCATGCGGTGCGTATCTTCGCGCTTTTTCACGGCAGAACCGCGATTGTTTGAGGCGTCGAGCAACTCACCAGCGAGGCGCTCACGCATTGTATTTTCATTGCGCGCGCGTGACGCGTTGACCAACCAACGGATAGCCAAAGCTTGGCGGCGGTCAGGGCGAACCTCAACAGGGACCTGATAAGTTGCACCACCCACACGACGAGAACGAACCTCGACCGCAGGCTTGATGTTTTCCAGCGCGTCATGAAAGACGCGGACGGGCTCTGTTTTCGCCTTGTCTTCGACGATTTCAAGCGCGCCATAGACAATCTTTTCAGCCGTAGATTTTTTACCATCAAGCATGATGGCGTTCATGAACTTAGCCAGAATCAAATCATGAAACTTGGCATCAGGGAGAATTTCGCGTTTCTCAGCGCGGTGACGACGTGACATATCTTATTCCCTCTATTTCGGACGCTTGGCGCCGTATTTCGAACGACGCTGTTTACGGTCTTTGACGCCTTGAGTATCCAAGACACCACGAAGGACGTGATAACGCACGCCGGGCAAATCTTTTACGCGACCACCGCGGATAAGAACAACACTGTGTTCTTGAAGGTTGTGACCCTCACCCGGTATGTAGCTTAGAACCTCAAAACCATTCGTCAGGCGCACTTTGGCCACTTTACGAAGGGCCGAGTTCGGCTTTTTCGGAGTTGTTGTATAAACGCGCGTACACACACCGCGCTTTTGAGGACACGCCTCTAGCGCTGGGACTTTGTTACGCTTGCGCTTGTCCTGCCGCGGCTTGCGGATCAGCTGATTAATCGTTGGCATATTAAACCTTTATTTGCGTTCGCGTCCCTGGATTGGGTCGGATGAACGCCTTCTACCTGCACAAAAAGCAAATACCCCCGCCGTTTCGCCGTGATAGTCACAGTCAACAACAGGCCATTTGCAACAAAACCACCCCTTGCGCCCCAAAACATTGGGCCACTTAGCGTGACAATTGATACTTTTTTCACTCTTAAAGGAGGTTTCTGCGGTCACCCACAGACAGCACCTTCATCAAGTAGGCGGCGTATACGCGGGGATTCTCGCCCCGTCAACAGCCAGAGTGTGGTTTTTTCACTGTCAATCTGGTGCGCTCACACGCAGCGATTATGATGCAAGATAAGACAATGCGCCTAGCGCCGTTTCGGCCCCGCGCGGCCGTCCTCTACCGCTTCCATAACGCGG
Organism: Fretibacter rubidus; assembly: GCF_041429785.1. Taxonomy (GTDB): domain Bacteria; phylum Pseudomonadota; class Alphaproteobacteria; order Caulobacterales; family Maricaulaceae; genus Fretibacter; species Fretibacter rubidus. Next base: position 650,583 of record NZ_CP163423.1, on the reverse strand, counting down.
AGAAGGTTCCCGCCCCATATCTTGGCAATGTCGTCTTCCGAATAGCCGCGGCGTTGTAGCTCTGCGGTGACGTTTGGTGTCTTACTTGCGTCTTCCCAGCCCGCGATACCGCCGCCGCCGTCAAAATCAGACGCGATGCCGACATGATCAATACCCGCCACGGTCACGACATGATCAATATGATCGACAAAGTCTGCCACAGAGGCCGGCGGGGCCAAATCATACATCGGTGCCAGCTTGACTTCATAGTCGGCCTTTTGCTCTGGGGTCATACCAAAGATTTGCTTGTCGCTCTCAAAGCCCATCTGCTCCCAAACGGACAGTTTATAGGCTTCCTGCTCTGGCGTAAGCGCTTTGACATAGGCATCCAGTGCAACCAGCTGCACAACCCCGCCATTATTCGCGAGGGCACGCAATTGCTCATCATCCAGATTACGCGCAGATGTCGCCACCGACATCGCCCCGCTGTGGGACGCGATAACGGGTACGCGCGATAGGGCCACAGCCTCCATCATCGTGGATTTGGCCGCGTGGGATACATCGACCATCACGCCGAGGTCATTTAATTTGGCCACTAATTGCCGCCCCAGCGGCGTCAAGCCGCCGTGCAAACTCTCTGGCTCGTCCCACTGTACTTTGGGGTTAGAGCTATCGCCAAATTGGTTATGCCCCATATGGGTAATACCGACATAGCGCACCCCGCGCCGTGCCCATAAGTCCAGTTTATTAAGGTCAGGCCCCAACGGATAAGCATTTTCCATGCCGATTAGAATCGCCTTTCGCCCCTCACCCACAATTTTGCGCACGTCCGCCGCCGTATAGGCCAAGCCGACGCGGTCAGGATATTTGATAATAAGTTGTTGAATGGCCCGGTAGCGCGTCTCTGCAATGCGGGCCGCGTCTTTATACCCCTGCCCTGAAATTTCCGTTTGCGGCGTATAGACGATCAGGAACATGGCGTCCAAACCGCCTTCGACCATTTTAGGGAGATCGACTTGCGCCTCTGTCTGCCACCCAGGGTCCACCGCCGTCATATAATCCAGCGGAATATCAACATGGGTGTCGAGCGTTAAGATGCGCTCATGCAAGCTTTGCTCCGTTTGGGGCGCGTCATTAACGCCGTCAGATTGGGGGGTCGTGTTTTGACACGCCGCCAACATCATCGTCGTAACAGCCGGTAATAATAGAACTTTGGTTAATCGCATGAAACAGCCTCCTTTATCTTAAATAGGGCGAAACGCCCTAATAACAATGCCGTCGCCTTTTGAAAAACCAACCTCACTCTTGCCGTAAAAATATGTTGACCTCATATTTTGTTCTTGTTATGTTCCACATCCCAATTAAAGAAAGCCCCCTTTGGAACGGAGACGATTATGACAAAACAATATTTAGATGTCGCCTATGCCGACCGCGACTTGGCTAAACGTCTTGGCGCACGCTGGGATCCATCTGTGCGCAAATGGTATTGCACCAAAGGGAGTGCCTTGGCGAAAATATTTGCATGGCGCGCAGCGCCAAAGCTATCGCCGTCACACCATAATGGAGGGCGCCTTCACGCGATGTCCGTCGCAACCAATGAAAATTTTGAATTACCCCTGGCGGGATAAACGGCAGAATTAGCAGCTTAGATAAATGAAGATGCTTTCACATGAATAAAATGACGCGGGATTTGCGCGCGGTTGTCTTTTAGATTATGTGCGGGCTGTTCTATAACCTCGCCGTCTTTATCTAATACAGTTATTTTTGTAGCGTCATTAAAGGACCCAAATCGCATGATGGCGACGGCAATAATGGCCGTTATTGCCATAAGCCCAATCCACCCCAATAACATCGTGCCTGATATTTTAGCACTTGGCGGTAAAATGTCTTTTTCAGTGTCATTGCTTGACGGGTCGTCATGGCCGTCTGTTGATTGCCCATATGCTGTTTCGTTCTCCATAATCATGCCTCCTTAACGTTATCAATCGTCAGATAAACGGTAAATTGGCGTAATATGATCCCGCTTCGCGCGGGAAATATCTATATGGCGGCGACGGCAATCGCGCCCATAGCTCCCATAAGGGCCACCCAACCTGCTAATAGGGCAAAAGATATTTTCACGCTGGTCGATAAATAAGGGGTGTTTTTAGATGCAGGTTCGGATGACATATCAATCTCCATTCAACGATTGCGTTAGGGCGAAATAGCCAACTGAACGCTCGAGTTTTCTAGAATAATTACGCACGGTATTTTCAGTTAGATTTAGAGACAGTTTTGCGTGTGCAAAGTGCCATTATTTTTGACGGTATATCCTTGCAGCGGACGTCCAGCGACCAGTTGAAATCACAAGCCCTTAACGGTCACTGGTAATGTTCGAGATTTTGCACTCACTAATGCCCGCTTGCCTCTGCCGTGACCTTCTCCGACTAAAATCGATTCCCCCTCCGGCGCGAATAGGATCGATGTTTAGGCTTCGCCTAACGTCTCCTAAGCCCCCCCCCCCCCTGAGCAGTCGAAAGATGAGCGGTATAAGATCGTCTAATGTAAAAAATCAGGATGTCCGCTTAGCCCTGTGAGTTCAACCAATCTTGTGCCGTGAGTGCGTGTCGAATAGTCAAAGTCGAGAGGGTGATATCGGATATTATCAGAACAATACGGACGAGTTCTGGTGATTTTTCAATATCTTATTATAAAGGTTCTTATCATGAAATATTCTGGTAAAATATGGCTCCGCAAGCAGGACTCATAAGAATCACAATAAGCTATAAATAACAGTTGCTTAGATAGGTGTCAAACGGTCTTTGGGGCACAGTTTGACCCCCATTTTGGGGCACGATTTTACCTTACAAAACTATAGCATACTATGCTCACCTAGAGACGCGAGACTTTAATCTAAGCGCAGGCTTCTCAATGACGTGCCATGACAGGCCCGCAAAGAGAATAAACAGAGGCGTCGAAATTGCCATAACTTCAAAAGGTCCCAAGCCGGGTATGAGAAACAAAACGGCTTGGATGATCGGATAGTGCCAAATGTATATGCCATATGAGTAATCCGGGAGTTTTAGTAGCGGCTTAAATTGACGGCGAGACAGGCCTAGCCTCAGCATAATTCCCGTGAGTAGCAGTGTTGCCAAGAGCTCACCGAGAAAGCCTGCCCCGAAAATAGCGAATAAGACTGCGATAACAGCAATACTCCACCAAGGCGGCCTACGGCCCGCTGGCCAATGCCAGAGTGTCATACCCAGTAAGAAACAGGTTGAGAGCCTGAATAGCGGCATAATCGAAGCCGGCAGGTTTGAAACGTCGGATAGAAGCGGAGCTAGAAAGTATATCCCGGCCACGCCCATAAGCATTAGGACAGTCGTCCAGAGTCGTTTCGCCAGTCCAACAAAGAATGCCAAAGCCGCAAGGACATATGCGGCCATCTCATATCTGATGGTCCAGAGAGGACCATTGAAGTCTTCTTCAAGATTGCCTGCAAAAATGCCTCCGGGAGCCCATTGTGGATCTCCCATGAGCAAAACCCGCAAAGCGTAAGACCAAGTATCAGGGGATGTTAAATTTACGAGGCCGCCGGGTTTTGAAAAGAGAGTCGAAAAAACCAGAACGAAGGCAACCATGATCGCTATCAGTGCGGGGTAAATTCTAAGAAGCCGAGAGGCGGCATATGATTTTAGATCGTTACGTGTTGCGAGGCTTTTCATAATAAGCAGACCGGAGAGAACGAAAAAACCGTTCACGGCCATATACCCACCTGTCCATTGGTGGATTCTGAAAGGCTCATAGCCCGTGGTCGTGAGCCAAAAATGACCAAGGGCAACAAGGCCTGCGAGAACCCACCGAATAGGCGTGAAATGATTATGACCAAATAAAGGATCGTTTGGTGCCGATGGAAGTGTTGAGACCATGATCAGGCTCCCGACTTTGAGTTGCGGCGACGCTTAAAGGCGCTACGAAGCCTGAGCACGACGAGCGCTAAGCCCGTTAGGAAGAAAAAGACTGCAAGAGATGCAACCGTTTTGATCCACCAAGAATTAAAGTTCTCGCGGTTGCTCCAATCCATAATGTGCAAGCCCCACATGAAATCAAAGGTCCGCCATAAACCTGTTCTGACAGCTTTGACCTCGGCCGTAGTGGCATCGACGTAAAAACTGGCAGCATCCGGTTTCTTGAAATCAATCCGCCAAACTGGTCCCTCACGCCCATATTCGCGCGGGGCTTTGTCTTGAAAGAAAGTGGCTGCAGTTTCCGTACTTCGCCCAGCATAGTTACTGACCGCAATTTGCGTGGCTAGCGCCTCATTCAAGGTTTCCCAGACAACACCGGATTTAGCGTCAAAGACTTGCGTTTGCTCTTCACTTGCAACGATATAAACGGGCTGATCATTGAGTATCTTAAGCGTGAGAGATTGCGGACGAAGCGCGTGTTTTGAAACGATGTCTGACGGGCCTAAAATATCTAGGTTGGGCGAGACAATGGGCGAAGAGATTTCGGCCCGTAAATGCGTGCCCCGGACTTGATCAATTGGAAAAAGGGTCATGAACAGACCGGAGATGAGCCACAGCCCTAATTGCAGACCAATGCCAATGCCGAACCATAAATGAAGCTTGCGCAAATTTCGGTTTAATATCGCTTTATTCATTAAGCCCTCCCCAGACCTCTAAATTGGGCCTGCGACGTAATTCGCAGGCCCAATCTATCAGTGACCGCTATGGTCCATCTTTGCGTCGAGGCAGTCTTTGCCATCAGTGTCTGTGTTGCAGATCGCCGTAATACGGTAGCTTCCATCACGGCCCTTCTTGACCATGAAACTGACATTGTCGTCTTTGGCAAATCCGGAGAGGTCAACGGCAGATGTGATACCAAATCCCATCGTCATGGCCCCCATGCCAACGCCTTCGATTTCCTGGTGGTCGATCGTCGCTTCTTTTCCATCGGGACTAACAGAGACAATGATGCCCGTTGTGTGACCTGTATCGCCCATGGATTTCATTTGATCCATTTTACTATGGTCCATTGTGCTATGGTCCATTTTCGCGTCGTCCATTTTACTATGGTCCATCTCGCCGCCGCCGCACGCAGACAGGCTTAATGCGGCCAAAGCCGTAAATGTGAGTTGAGTTAGATGTTTCATGCGGGTTCTCCTTCAAGCGTTGCATGGTTTGGTTTTATAGATTTTGGAAGTTGGCGACCGACCCAGATGAAATAGATCGCCGGAATAACTATGAGGGTGAGAACGGTTGTCGAAATCATCCCGCCAAGCATGGGCAGAGCGATGCGCCGCATGACATCTGAGCCTAAGCCTTCCGTTAGAAAAATCGGAGCTAGACCTGCCATGACTGTCAGGACGGTCATAAGCTTGGGGCGCACGCGCAAGGCTGCGCCGTGGCTTACGGCTTGGAACAGCTCTGTACGGGTTTTTGGCTCATCTGTGCGCACTTGCTGATCGATATAGAGCAGCATGACGACGGCGGTCTCGACTGCAATACCGCCCAGAGCGATGAAGCCAACCGCGACCGCAACGGAGAGGTTATAGCCCGCTAAATAAACGGCCCATAACCCGCCCACGAGCCCGAATGGCAGAGACAGCATGATGATCAGTGTCCGGTCAAGACGGCCGAAATGGAGCATGAGGAGCAGAAAAATAAGACCGATAGCGGCAGGAATGGCAATTTTCAGGCGCTCATTGGCGCGCTGTAATTGCTCATATTGACCCGACCATTCCACGGCATAACCCGGCGGCAAGGTGATGGCATCTGCAACGATATCCTTCGCCTCAGCCACATAGCCGCCAAGATCACGTCCTGCGATGTCCACGAAAACCCAGCCCGTAAGACGCGCGTTCTCAGACCGGATCATGGGCGGTCCTTCCGTATAGGCCACGCTTGCGACCTCGCGCAGCGGAATGTGTGCGCCTGTTGGCGTTGGGATCTGAATATTGCCAATGTCAGCATCGGTTTCGCGAAAGGCGCGTTCATAGCGCAGCATGATATTATAGCGCTCGCGGCCTTGAACAAACTCGGCTAATGTCATCCCGCCCAGTGCCGTTTGGATAACGCCTTGGAAAGCGCCCATGTCGATATTGCGGCGCGCCAGTTCCAAACGGTTAGGTGTAATCTCAAGATATTTACCGCCGAGAACCCGGTCAGCAAATGCAGAGCGCGTGCCGGGGATATCCGTCACAACGCCTTCAATCTCGCGCGCAATCGCTTCGATTTGCGTGAGGTCATCACCTGTCACCTTGATACCAATGGGCGTGCGAATACCCGTCGAGACCATATCCATCCGAATTTTAATCGGATAACCCCAAGAGTTCACGAGGCCCGGCATTTGAAGACGGCTATTTAGATCATCCACGATACCGTCGGCGGTCATGCCTGCGCGCCATTCGGACTTAGGCTTTAGTCTTATCCAGCTCTCAATCATGGTCAGCGGCGCAGGGTCAGTTGCCGTATCGGCGCGTCCCGCCTTACCAAAGACCGACTCGACTTCGGGAACCGTTTTAATGACGCGGTTGGTTTGGCCGAGGATTTCGCGCATCTTAGTCGAGGAGACGCCGGGTAAGGTCGTCGGCATGTAGAGAAGTTCGCCCTCATATAAGGCAGGCATAAATTCAGTGCCTAGCTTTTGAGCCGGTATAATAACACTGGCCGTAATGATGAGAGCGATGAGGACCGTTGCCCATTTTAACTTAAGCGCGGCCCAGATGATGGGCTTATAAATCCAGACAAAGAAACGGTTGAGCGGATTAGCTGTCTCTGGACGCATCTTGCCGCGTAAGAGCCAAATCATCAGCACCGGAATAAGCGTGACCGATAGTAGGGCTCCAAACGCCATGGCATAGGTTTTGGTAAAGGCGAGTGGTGAGAACAGGCGGTAGCTCTCTCCTGTCAAAGCAAAGACAGGCAGAAAGGAAACCACAATTATCAGCAGTGAGAAAAAGAGGCCGGGCCCAACTTCTTGCGCCGCCTCAATGAGGACGCGTTTGCGCGTTGGCTCGTCAGGCTTTTCGCCCAAATCTGAGAGTTTTCTCACCCCGTTTTCGACCATAACAATCGACGCGTCCACCATTGCACCAATCGCAATCGCTATGCCGCCCAATGACATAATGTTGGCCGTCACCCCTTGGCCTGACATGATGATGAAAGCCCCAAGAACGCCCAGCGGCAAAGTGATCACGGCGACAAAGGCGGCCCTAAAGTGAAGCAAGAAAAGAAATATGACGAGGGCGACGACGAGGCCTTCCTCAATCAGTTTCTTCTTTAGATACGACACAGCTCCCTCAATGAGCGGCGCGCGGTCATAGACAGTGACGATCTCCAGGCCGTCCGGTAGGCCACGCTGTAATTCCGCGAGCTTGTCTTTTACACGGTCAATGACTTCCAAGGCGTTTTCGCCGTCGCGCATTACGATGATACCTGCCACGGTTTCACCTTCACCGTTAAGCTCCACAATCCCGCGCCGCAGGGCCGGACCTTCAACGATGCGGGCCACATCTGATAATATCACAGGCGTGCCGTCTTTCGCCAACACCACGACTTGTTCCAAATCGAGGGCTGTTTTGACATAGCCTGATGAACGGATGACATATTCAGTCTCGCCTTGCTCAAGCACGCGGCCACCAACCTCGCTACTGGCAGCGCGAATAGACTGGGCAAGTTGAGCAATTGAAACGTCATAAGATTCAAGTTTGTTTGGATCGATGAGGACTTGATATTCGCGCTCAAATCCGCCGACGGAGGCCACTTCCGAAACGCCTTCCACGCCGGACAGCTCTAGTTTTAAGAACCAGTCTTGAAGGGAGCGCAGCTCTGCCAAATCTGTCTGCCCCGTTTTATCAACCAAAGCATATTGGTAGATCCAGCCCACCCCAGTGGCATCAGGCCCAATCTGAGGATTAGCATTTTCAGGGAGGTCTGACCCGAGGCGGGAAAGCGCTTCAACGACGCGCGAGCGCGCCCAATAGGGATCAACGCTATCTTCAAAGATGACATAGACAAAGCTGGTGCCAAACATGGATGAGCCGCGGACATCTTTTGTCTTTGGAAGGCCCAATAAATTTGTTGAAAGCGGATAGGTCACCAAATCTTCGACGATTTGTGGTGACTGTCCCGGAAATTCCGTTCGGATGATCACCTGTGTATCGGTCAGATCAGGAACCGCGTCGAGCGGCATGTCTTTGAGAGACAACCAGCCTCCAACGGCGAGGGCTATAGCCAGAACAATGATGATGAGTTGATTGGCAACCGACCAGGCTATCAGCTTTGCAATGGCCGATTTAGACGGATCATTGCCCGCTAAATTTTCAGTGTGAAGCTCGCTCATGGCTGTCTGCCAGACATCTCGTCTGCCATAGGGTCAGGCCATGAAATGACTTGAGCTGTTGCATCTGAATAAGGATTAGCGGGTAGACCGCCATCTTGCAGCCAAAGACGCCCCGTTTCATCATCGCTATAAAATATGAGGCCTTTGCTCTTATAGTGAGCGGGCGCGCCCAGCGTTAGCCAAGGGTCAAGCGCAGTCATCAACTGCGAAAGCTGGGCGGCCAAGGGCTCACCTGTCTTATTCTCTTTCGCCCCGCGGATGGCCGTTTCTGCCTGTTCTAAAATCGGCGATAATTTAGAGCCTGCAAATCTGCCCTTCAGGTTATCAACTAATGTGAGGGTTGGATCGAGGAAGTACGGGTCAATCGCATAGCCATCAATCAAGGCTTCATGAAAATATAGCGCGCTATCGACCATATGATCAATTTGGCTCAGCGTAGAGCCGTCTATGGGAAGCTCGGATAAAGGCGTATTTTCGTCAAAATCGGTGGCAGGCACGTTGAGTTTTGAAAGCCCTTCGCGCAGGTTAAATTCGGAATCGAGCATAAACTGACCGCTGGCCACAATACGCTCGCCTTCAGCAAGTCCTGATAATATCTCCGTGCGACCACGAACACTTGTTCCAATGGTCACATCCCGAGGCTCGAAACGGCCTTCCCCCAAAGCGACGATAACATGTGCCCCGCGTGAGTCGCGTAATATGGCTTGGCTTGGAATAGACAGCTGCGATGCGGAGGCTTCGGTTTCGTCAGCTTCAAAGACGATGTCGGCATAGGCGCCTGGTCGTAAAGAGCCGGAGGTATTATCAACACTGATCCGCACGCGGGCGGTTCGCGTTTTAGGGTCTATGGTCGGATAAATATAGTCAACCTTGCCCGATTTTGCGGCGTCAGGCGCGCTCTCAAATTTCAAATTGGCGGTTTTGCCGACTTCCATCTTCGGCAGGTCGGACTCCGGAACCGAAGCAATAACCCAGACCTTATCATAGGCCTGTAATTGCAGGATCGGATCTCCGGGTTTGAGATAGTCGCCGTCGCGCACCATGAGCTGTGTCACGACGCCCGAGCTTTCCGCATAAACAGGCACACGCTCAATGAGCTCGCGGGTCTCAGACAATCGCTCCACAAGGCTTTCTTGCATGCCTTTGGATATGAGCCTCTGGCGGACCGAGGCGATTCGGCGTGCATTGCCAATTTGAAGTGAGGCCAGATAGTCTTTTTGGGCTGCAATGAGATCAGGCGTGTAAATGCTATAAAGACGTTGCCCACGGCGCACGCTGTCACCTTCCGCCCGAACAGTCAGGCCGCTGATCCAGCCTTCAAGACGGGAGGCTGCCATAGACTCCAGCCGTGTATTCGGCTCGACTGTGCCGTAAGCTCGCAAGGCTTGATTGAAGTCTGAAACAGAGACGACGGTTGTTCTGATGCCCATTGTTTGGAGCATCTCAGGCGAGACAGATACGCCCGCACTCCCTTTGGCCTCTGTCGTAACAGGCACAAGGTCCATGCCGCAAATCGGACAGCTCCCATTGGGATCAGTCGAAATATAATGCGGGTGCATTGGGCAGGTATAAGAGCTCACCTCTTCTGCTGGCATATCCGTTTTTGATGACTGAGATTGTCCGGCTTGCATGGCCGCATGGTCATGTCCGGCTTCCAAAGCTGAGGGCATCTTTGGCGCGGGGTCACAGGCTGCCAGAATAAGGGCACTGGTGAGGACTAAAGCGAATTTAAAATATTTCATGATGTCACCAGAAGGCTGTTCATTTTTGCAATCATTTGATCGCGTAGAGTTTTTTCTTTGACGATTTCCGCGCGCAGCATGAGAATGGCGATTTCGCCGTCGATGATTGGCGAATAATCGCCGTTCCCGGACTCATATGTGATTAGTTGGGCGTCTGTCTGCGTTTCAATCGCGCGGATTTTCTGTTCAATAATGCGGATGTTTTGAACGGCTGTTTCCCGGCGGGCTTCATAGCGTGACCACTCGGATTGGACTTGTCGCGCAATGGCCGTACGCCGAGCAATGCTGGCATTCCTATCCATCTTGGCGGCACGTAAATTAGGTTCTTGGCGTTTGCCCGCCCAAAGTGGAATTGAAAAACTGACGCCGCCCGAGACCCAATCTTCGCCGTCAAAATTTGAGCGCGGGCCTTGGCCGGACTCGCGCTGTTGGTAGGTTAGATTAACCCCCCAATCGGGCTTAAAATCTGCTTCTGCGCGCTGAACATCCGCATCGGATATATCAACATTCGCATCGGCAACGCGCACGGCATAAAACCCGAGTGCATTACCCGTCCAAGGCGTCTTGGAAAGCGCAGGCGTTTCTGTTTGAGGAATAAAACCCAAGAGGTTGATGAGCTCTGCGTCTATCTGCGCGTCGCGTCCTTCTAATTCAGCCAGGGTTCTGGAAACTTCTGTGCGTTCCACATCAACTTTTGCGAGACGGAACACTAATGGGCGGCCTGCATTGATTTCAATATCGATGATGTCAGAAAGTTCGTCATATTTTGACTGACGCGCGAGTGCCAAATCCCGTTGGGCCTCAAGGCTCTGTTTCTCAATCAGGTAAACCAATAGCTGACCGCGCAACCTCGCATATTGTTGTTCAGCTTCCAGCTCTTGTTGGGCAGCGCTTCTTAAGGATTTGAGCGAGTTAGCTTTGCGTTCAGACCGGCTCGGCAAAGCCTGCCGAATGCCAACGGCTTTATTGGACGGAAGGTACTCAGAGAAAGACGGATCAAAAAGCGGCACATTATTTAACTGGAGTGACACGACGGGATCAGGCAGTCCGAGCGCGCCTTCTGCACGTTGACGATTGGCTTGTGCGCTGAGGCTGAGCGCGTCCAACGAAGGATGTGCGCGCAATTGCGTTTCTAATTCAGAAAAGGGCATAGCCCGTATCGAAGCTTGCGGCTGTTGCGCGATAGTTGTCGGACCTGCGCCCAGTAAATCAGGTGCATAAAGCGCGTCCTGAGCAAAGGCGGCAGCTTGCAAGCTCATAACGCTTATACCGCCAAGTAAAAGCGAGAGCGTGACGGTGCGAAACCGGGTCTGATAAAATGATGTGTGGCGGATAAACATCCGAAAATCTCCAATTAAACAGGCGAATAGGCTCAGAGGAAAACTCTGAACAGTCAGTCTGTTTGGAGATTAAATAAGTTGGGCGTCGAAGCGTGAGTAAGGGCTGTCAAGTCGTCCGTGAGCTTGCCTTGGAGGCGGACCCGTAATGCGCAAAAGGCGGACTTCTGGGCGCGGAAGCGTTGCCGGCATGTTGATAAGCGTTACAAATGTCAGCTCTGCTTTTGCATGGGTAACGGGGTCGCTGTCAGCCATAAAAGCCGAAGACACGGCGCAATCATCGCAAGAGGAGCAGTATTTTTCAGGGGTTTGTGTGTCGCTCCCACCTGATTTGACTTCAGGGGCCGTGTGACAAGGCGGAGATACCGTTTCAGATACTTGTACTGAATCCACAGTCATATCAACATGACCTGTCACGCAGCACGCCATGACAGGCGTGGCCATCATAATGAAGGCTGCGAATAAGCAGATGACTGTCGAAATGACTCTCATCCTTGCATTATAGACCAAAGAGATTAAGAAAGTAAATACCCCCATGGGGCATGTTGTCATCTGCAAGCGTCACGCTTTCGTGTTCATAAAATTGAGGAATACAATGTCTGCACATTCTCCCAAGACGATTAACCGCCTTAAAAGAATCGAGGGCCAAGTGCGCGGCATTATTAAAATGCTGGAAGATGAACGCTATTGCATTGATGTTTTAACCCAGATGCAAGCCGTGAAATCCGCGATGGCACGAGCGGAAAGCGAAATTCTCAAAGATCACGCGGCGGGTTGCGTAAACGCGGCCATCCAGTCGGGCGATGAGACAGCGCAGCGCGAGAAAGTCGCGGAACTGGTAGACCTTTTTGATAAGTTGAAGCGCTGAAGGATAAGCATATGAAAAGATCTGTTTTAAAATTGACGCTTGGGGCTTTTCTCATGGCGTCTTTGCTGGCTCCTACAGCTATGGCTCACACTAAGGTCCAGTCCGCTACATTAGAAGACGGCGGCGTTTACCAAACGATGCCGGATGTCTTTGATCTGGTGTTTGCGCAAAAGGTAGGGCTGGCGACTTTTTCTCTGAAAGATAGCGAGGGAAAAGCCGTTGTTGTTGATTTCACGCCGCCCAAATCTAGGGAAGCAAAATTCTCTATTCCAATGCCTGAGCTAAAAAGCGGGTTATATGAGATGACGTGGAGAGCCGTTTCTAAAGACGGGCATGTCGTCAAAGGCAGCTTGAGCTTCACAGTCCAATAAGCGTTTTCATGCTGACCGCCTTGGCCCTGATTGCAAAACTAATGCTCTATATCGGAGCTTTAGTCACAATCGGTACTTTGTTGCATTTTTGTCTCGGGATTCAGCAAAAACTAAAGAGGCTACGCACCTTCGTTGCGGTGCTTATCTTAGGGGCCATCTTAAAGCTGATCATTGCCAATGGGCAATTAGCAGGCTCATTTTCGCAAGCCTTTAATCAAGAGACTTTCGGCTGGGTTTGGCAATCTAATGGTTTTCAGTTTTTGGCGTTTATCGCTGGAGCGGGGCTAGCCACTCTCTCCAGCTTTATAAAACCGAGTGTTTTGAGAAAAATAACTGCGGCTTTTTCGATTATCCTGTTGAGCGCTGGCTTTGCGGCGTCCGGGCATACGCAAGCGGCCGAGAACATGCCGTTCCTTCCGCTATGGGTCATTCCGCATATTCTTATTGCCGGATATTGGCTTTACGCGCCCTTCAGTCTCTGGCCTGCTGATACATTGTCAGACAGAGACCTGATCCTAAGAACGGAGCGGTTCAGTCATGTTGCAATATGGGCCGTGCCATTTTTATTTGTCACCGGCTTGTATTTGTTGTGGCGACTTAACGGCAATCTATTGGATATCGGGTCAACGCTTTACGAGCGTTTGCTTATGGTCAAACTCGTGGCCGCCCTAATCTTATTGGGTGCGGGAGCCTTTAACAAATTCCGGATTGGTATCCTTTTGCAACAATCGCCTTTGGTCGGACGTCCGGCCTTGCGCAAATCACTAGGCCTTGAAGCCGTACTATTTCTATTCGTTCTGCTTTGTGTGTTATGGGCAACAACGGTGACTGGCCCTAATGGACATAGTCATTAAGATATTATTCTTTCGAGACAGGATTGATTTCATCCGCCTAAACTGTGCCTCTGCCTGACGCCCATTCTTGCTCCACGGCGTATATCCAACCAGTCGTTTTTTCAATTACAGCCCCCTTCGTGATGGTTTGCGTGAAATTCGGAACCATTTCCGTCCCTTGTCATTATACCCTATATAGGTATAAACAAAATACCCACATAGGGTATGGAAGGAGTAGAGCATGAATTCACAACACAAAAACAATTATGGCTTATTCTTCGCAATGATTGGAACCTCAACCCTCGTCATGTTGGGGCTCATGTATCTGAATAGTTATCAATTCAGTCACGTTCGGTTTTCTGAAACTCGGACCTATATGGCCATATATATGGGCGCTGCCATGGCCATTATCATGCTCGGTTTCATGCTCAACATGTATAAGAACAAGAAAGCTAACCTCGCGATTTTTGGCGGGAGCGCACTCGTTTTTATAGCCGCTCTTTTCTTGGTGCGTAGTCAAGTGACCGTCCAAGATGAAGCTTGGATGAAAGCCATGATCCCGCATCACTCAATCGCCATCATGACCAGTGAGCGCGCCGAGATTGACGATGTGCGCGTGAAGGCACTTGCCAATGATATTATTAAAGCCCAGCGCCGCGAAATCAAAGAGATGGAGTGGCTGATCAACGACATCAAAGAAAATGGAACGGCTTCGACAGACGCCGAAGCCGCAGCGCGGCCAATGCCGGAATTTGAAGGCAAGCTTTAGGGTTTAGCCTCGCAGGAGACAGTTATGAGTATTGCAGAAGAACTTGCCGTGAAAGACACGGCCCAGGGCAAAAAAGCCATCGTATACCGCATGGTCACGGATGAGCATATCTGTCCTTTTGGCATAAAGACCGTAGATCTTCTCAAACGCAAAGGTTTTGAGGTTGAAGATAATTGGCTCACAAACCGTGCTGATACGGATGCTTTTAAGGAAAAGCATGATGTGAAGACAACGCCGCAAACTTTTATTGGCGGTGAGCGCATTGGCGGCTTTGACGATCTGCGCAAGCATTTAGGGTATGAGGTGAAAGACCCGGATAAAAAGACCTACACGCCCGTTCTGGTCGTTTTCTACATATCCGCTCTACTCGCAATTGCCGCCAATTGGGCGACATCAGGCGACGTGCTGAACCTGCGGTCTTTGGAATGGTTTATTGCGTTCTCGATGGGCATGCTGGCCATGCTCAAGTTGCGAGACTTGGAAACCTTCTCAAATATGTTTGTCGGCTATGATATTCTCGCGCGGCGCGTCGTGCGCTATTCCTATGTCTATCCCTTTGCGGAAGCGCTGACCGCTATTCTCATGGTTGCGGGCGGTATCTTCGGACTCATCGCGGCGCCTATTGCCCTATTCATCGGCACGATAGGCGCGATCTCTGTTATCAAAGCCGTCTACATTGATAAGCGGGATATTAAATGCGCTTGTGTGGGCGGCGGGGTAAATGTCCCACTTGGCTTCGTATCTCTCAGCGAAAACCTCGCCATGATGGGCATGGGCGTTTGGATGATAATTAAAGCAATGGGTGTTACTTAATGGGCCGCTGTGCAAAAAACGGTTTGGCGAAGTGCCGGACCTAAAGTGTAAAATATCGGCCTACTATTTTTTTATAGTCTAAATACGATTGACCGAAAACCTGCGCCAAATGGGGCTCCTCTACTTTTGTTATCCCGACATGCACCATGAGCGCAAACACGGCGACGAAGACAAAGGCCAAGATTGATCCTGAGGCAACCGCGGCCCCCAAAAACATGAGGCCATAACCAAAATATTGTGGGTTTCTGGACCGCGTATAAATGCCGTGCGTAATCAAGGTGTCTTCTTTCAGGCCATAGACGCGCGATTGATCGCCATAGGCTTTCCGACCCAAATAGATGATATATGCACCCGCTCCGAGGACCAGCAATCCCGGAAGAACCGTCCAATATTGCGGCGTATAAAGCGTACCCTTATTTATCCACGCCATCGCAAAGGTCATTAGAGCGTGGCCGTGCATCGCAACACCCGACCAAGCCGCAAGAAATGGCGTGAGATTACCGTGCTTTGCAAAAGAGCGTTTTGCAAAAATCCCAAAGGGAATCGAGAGACATCCATTGAGTAGCATAAGACCGATTAGTAATGGTTCAGCATGTATCATGTTGCATAACCTCTCCGGATTTTAGTTCGGCTCGCGCCTGAGAAATTATTGAGACTGACGAACGCAGAAACAGTGTGGCGAGCAGAATAGCGACGACCAGATCAGGCCAAGCCGCGCCCGTTATGGCGACCACAATTCCGGCGATGATAACACCGACATTACCGATGGCGTCATTGCGCGAACAGAGCCAGACAGAGCGCACATTCGAGTCACCGTCACGCCAACGCATTAAAATCACCAGACTTGTCAGATTGGCTAATAAGGCTAAAAATCCGATAATTCCCATTGTCTCTGCTGCGGGAACCGTATCGCCCAAAAAACGATATAAAGACGATCCCAAAATAATAATGGCAATGAAAGCCAGGCTGCCGCCCTTGAACAGAGAGGCGATGGCGCGCGTCCGTAGGGAGGCGCCGATAACAAATAAGCTAATGGCATAAGTTGCGCTATCGCCTGCAAAATCGAGCGCGTCCGCCAAGAGGGCTTGAGACCCGGATTTGAGACCCGCGGTTATTTCCACAAAGAACATAACGGCATTGATAAGAATGACCGCCAGTAAGGCGCGCTTATAACCGTCCGACATCCCTTCAAAAACTTTATCGTCGCAACATCCGCTCATCTTATCGTCGTCCTCTTGTGCAATTTCGAGAATAAACTACTGTCTACAGTCACTGTAGAGGCAAGGGAAAAATTATGAGCCGAAAAACGATTGGTATTCTGTCCCGCGAATGCGGCGTGAAAGTCACGACCATTCGTTATTATGAATCTATCGGGCTTATTCGCGAGCCTGATAGAACAGATAGCGGGCAACGCATTTATGACGATGCTGCGGTCGAGCGATTAAACTTTATCCGCCATGCGAGAGATCTTGGCTTCCCAATTGAGGCTATTCGTGAACTCATTGACCTTCAGGAAAGCCCGGGAACAGACTGCGCGAGCGTTGACCGCATTGCGCGAAGCCAACTGGCTGATGTCAGGCGGCGTCTCAATCAACTCGAAGCCTTAGAGGCTGAGCTTAAAAATATGATTACAAACTGTAAGGGCGGCGTAATTGATGACTGCAAAGTGCTGCAAACCCTCTCAAACCATGACCAATGCCTAGACGTACATGATGCACACAAAGAATTTACGCCAATTGGATGATTAGAAAATTATTCTCTTGACCCTCCAGTGACTGTAGGTGCTAACTAAGCGCAATGTTTGCAATACGCTTCATATCCTCTGTCAAGATTTGGCTAACCGTCTTTGTGGCGGTTATGATGAGCTTTGCCACGGTGACGCCTGATATTCACCCCGTTGAGCCGGACGAAATCGCCTGTCAGGATGAAGGCGGGATAGCACAAGTCTCAAATGAACATAGTCCTGAACAGCCAAACAAAGCCCCCCATGATCATCATGCCCACAATTGCGGCAGTTGCCATATCCACGCGACCACGCTTCATTTTGCCTCGCTGAAACCCTCTATCGCAGATACGCTCGGATATAATCTGAACGCCTTTGACGCCGCGCCCCGCGCGGGCCCTATGGGGCTCTACCGTCCTCCCCGTGCCTAATCTTTAGTCAACGGCCAAGCTGCGCTTGGTCATCTGTCTTTAGATTATCACGAGGAATAAAACCCAATGTCAAAATTACAACGGGGCGCAATATGCGTCCTGATCGCCGCTGCCTTTTCGGGCGGAGCGGTCGCGGCTCCCTGTGGTGAGCCAAGTTCATCTGCATCGGCTATCGTGCCGGGCGCGCCGATTACCTTGCGTGCGGTTATGGATGAAATTGCCAATACTGCGCCGCAGGTCAGGCGCGCCGCCTTAGAGACCAAAGCCCGTCAGGCCGAAGTGGATCAAGCCGGGCGCCGTCTCAACCCTATCGTGGGTGTTGAATTGGAGAACTTTGCAGGCTCGGGCCCGCTCTCAGGCTTTGGAGAAACGGAAACCACGTTTTCTCTTGAGCAAACCTTCGAGCTTGGCAACAAGCGTAGCTTGCGGCGCGAGGCGGCAAACGCCAATGCGGCGCTGGCCTCTGCCGAATGCGGCGCAATCTTGCGCCAAACCCAGCTTGAAGCGGCCATTCTCTTTTATGAATTGGGCGCGGCGGTACAGGTCGCAGATTTTGCGAACGAATCTGCCGCGCTCGCGCAGACACTCGTGGAAACAGTCGAGACCCGC
The DNA here is from genome assembly GCF_041429785.1 of Fretibacter rubidus. Classification (GTDB taxonomy): domain Bacteria; phylum Pseudomonadota; class Alphaproteobacteria; order Caulobacterales; family Maricaulaceae; genus Fretibacter; species Fretibacter rubidus. The sequence goes on along the minus strand of NZ_CP163423.1, from coordinate 632,783 downwards.
GTGAAGGCAGGTGCCGCAGCACCCCCTGAGCTTTCTCGCGTGAGGGCCGATGCGATTGCCCTTCAAGCGGCGGCTGAAGGCGCGAAAGCCCGCGTGCAAAGTCTGCGCTATGATCTTGCGGCGATGTGGGGGGACGCTGCGCCGAACTTCGCCGCGCCTGTCACTAAGGCCGCGTCTCTACCCTCGGCGATCCTCACGGGCGAAACCAAAATCGACTCACACCCTTTGCTCGATATGGCGAGCGCGCAAACGGTTGTCAGCGAAGCCAATCAAGATTTAGCGCAGTCACAATCCATGCCGGATGTGACCCTGAGCGCAGGCTTTCGGCGGTTTGAACAGGGCAATGACAACGCGCTGCTTTTTGGCGTAAGTGTTCCCTTTCCGATCTTTGACAAGAACCGTGACGCCGTCAAAGCGGCTGGGTTTCGGCGTCAGGCGGATATGCTCAATCGCGTAGCTGTAGAGCGGGATTTAATCTCGCAACAGAACGCGTCCCGCGCACAGCTCATATCGGCGCAAAAACAGTTGAGCCTTTTAGAAACCAACGCTTTGCAGGACGCCCGGTCTGCCTATGACGCCTCAGTGAAGGGCTATAGGGCTGGTAAGTTTGACCTGACCACAACCCTCACGACACGGAAAGCGCTGATCGACGCAAAACTAGCGGTCATCGACGCGGCTCGAACCGTCAATATCCAAGACATCACTTTACGCAGCCTGACGGGCGCGGCCCCCTTTACCGGAGACATCCAATGAAACCTTTTTTATTCTTTACAACGGCTTTAATGGCCTCAGCTATGTTTTTATCTGCCTGCGACGGCGGCGTTTCACAAAACAATTCTGCCATCTCATCAGACGCATCTCAACACACGGATGACGGAGATGTTCACGAGGATAAGCCTGGCGATAGCGAATCTGACGTTATCAAAATGTCGGACGCCGCTGCGCAAGAAGCGGGCATAATCGTTTCGCGCGCGGAGCTTGCGCCGCTTAATCAGTCTATCAGCTTGCCTGCAGAAATCAGGTTTGATGCGGACCGTATTGCCAATGTCTCGCCCCGCGTTAGCGGTATCATCGCAAAACTCTATGCGAGCGAAGGTGACGTTGTGCGGCGCGGGGATACGCTGGCGTTGATATCAAGCCGTGAGTTGGCCGGATTGAAAGCGACGTGGCTCAAGGCGCAAACGCAAGCCACATTAGCCGCCACGGCTTTGGCACGAGAAGAAAAACTCTTTTCCGAGAAAATTACGGCAGAGGCTGATGTCGAAGCTGCTCGCGCGAATTTTGAAGCGATTAATGCCGCCAAAGATGCGGCGGAAAACGAGCTTCATGCGGCGGGCGTTAGCGACGCGGCTCTCGAACGCGTGGCCACGGCTGATGATGGGGATAACGCGAATTCCTATTTAAGCGCGCCCATCGGCGGAACGGTTGTTCGCCGGGACGTCACTTTGGGCGAAACGGTGTCCGCAGGCGATGCAGGCTCCGTGACCTTATTTACAATTGCTGATGATAGCGTGGTCTGGGCAGATATTGCAGTATACAAGCAAGACCTCAGCCGCATTCAAAAACAAGCGGCGGTCGTAATTAAATCGGATGACGGCACAGTCTTATCTAAGTCTAATGTCGCTTTCATTCTTCCCATCATCAATGAGACATCGCGAACAGCCACAGCGCGGGTTGTTTTGGAAAACCCCAAGGGCAATCTTCGCCCGGGTCAGTTCGTCACCGCTGACATAAGCGTTGGACAGTCGCGACCCGTTTTGCGCGTCCCGCTGGGGGCCGTTCAAACCGTCGAAAATAAGGCGTCCGTCTTTGTGCCGATTGAGGGTGGATTTGAACCGCGTTCAGTGACGCTTGGAACCAGTTCCGGCGAGTATGTTGAAATTGTCTCCGGTCTTCGCGCGGGTGACCGTTTTGTCTCAAGCGGGGCTTTCACGCTCAAAGCGCAACTTGAAAAAGATGCCTTTGGCGGCGACCACGATCATTAGGATTATCAAATATGTTTAACTTTATGCACCGCATTGCAGGGGGTCGGCTCCTCGCCGCCATTGCTGCACTCGCTATTACCCTGGGCGGTATCTATACCTTTCGCGCTTTGCCCGTGGACGCTTTTCCGGATGTGACGCCGTCACTGGTTCAGGTCTTTACCGAAACTGAAGGTCTCGCCCCGGAAGAGGTCGAGCGCTATGTGACCTATCCGATTGAGAGCGCCATGGCAGGTTTGCCAAAGCTGAAAAATATGCGCTCAGTGTCCAATTTCGGATTGTCCGTCGTCAATATTTACTTTGAAGATGGCACGGATGTTTACTTTGCCCGTCAAGTTGTTGGCGAGCGCCTCGCCGAAGCGCGCGGAAATATTCCGGATGGTTTTGGCGATCCAAAAATGGGCCCTATATCGACTGGGCTAGGCATTATCCTCTACTTTAGATTAGAAGATGGTACGGGCGCGCGTAGTCTTGTCGATATGCGCGAAATTCAAGACTGGATTATCAAATATCAACTGCAAACAGTTCCGGGCGTGACAGAAGTTCTGTCGCTAGGCGGCTATAAAAAACAATATCAGGTTCAGCTCGATCCTGATGCCTTGCAGGCTTATAATCTTCAAATCGGTGATGTGATGAGTGCGCTTGAACGCGGGAATAAAACCGAGGGTGCACAATTTCTGGAAATTGGCGCCGAGCAATATACCGTTCGCGGCGTTGGTCTTGCGCGCTCCATTGAAGACTTATCGGACATCGTCATTAAAGCCCAAGACGGCCGTCCCGTTCGTATCAGTGATCTCGGCGAAATTCTCATTGGCGGCGGTGTGCGCCAAGGCCTCGCGACCGCCAACGGCGAAGGCGAAGTCGTCGCAGGCTTAGTCCTGAAACTTTACGGGACAAACACATCCGACGTGATTGACCGCGTGAAAACCCGCTTTGATGAGATCAACACAACCTTACCGGAAGGCGTGACGGCTATTCCGTATTACGACCAAGGCAATCTTGTAACCAAAGCCTCCGCCACGGTGACAACCGCGTTGTGGCAAGGGGCCTTATTGGTCGCCATCGTTGTTTTCATCTTTTTAGGGGGCTGGCGTCCGAGCTTGGTCGTTGTGCTGTCCATACCCTTCTCTGTCGGCTTTGCCTTTATCGCCATGCATATTTTAGGGATTGGTGCCAACCTTATGTCTTTAGGCGGCGTCGCCATTGCCATCGGCATGATGGTGGACGGGGCTATCGTGATTACGGAAAACGTAGACCGAGGCCTGCGTGAGACTGAAGCGGGTCTGGATAACCGCACAATTGTTGCGCGGTCTTCCGCTGAAGTCATTGCGCCGCTCATCGCCGCCGTCATCGTCGTCATCGTTGTGTTTTTACCGCTGTTCTCGCTGCAAGGCGTAGAGGGCAAAACATTCCGGCCCTTGGCCGCCTCGGCCGCGCTCGCGATGACGGGATCCCTGTTTTATGCAGCCCTTATCGCCCCCGCTTTGGCCAATACGGTCATGCGACGCTCGGCAAAGGTCAAAACTGAGAAGCCTGACCGCTTGGCAAAATATGTCAGTAAAGCCTCAAGTCTTTTTGTGAAAAAACGCCTTGCGGCGCTCTTATTGGCAGGGGTTCTATTGCTGGCGGGCGGCTTGGCCGGATCACGGCTTGGTTCGGAATTTACGCCTGCCTTGGAAGAAGGCGATGTTTTGTTGCGTATCACCATGGCCCCGTCAATTTCTTTGACGGAAGCCTCCGCCACAACAACGCGAGTTGAAAAGCGTCTGCTGGCCGCATTCCCTGAAATCAAATCCATTGTTACCCGTATCGGGCGCGGCGAGGTAGGGGCACATGCCGATCCGACCAATAGCGCTGAGGGGTTTGTTGAATTGAAGCCTAAATCCGATTGGCGGCCCGGCATGACGGCGGAGGATTTGCGCACGGAGATTTCCGAAAACCTCGAAAGCTATCCCGGCATTGTTGTCAATATCGGGCAGCCCATTGCTATGTCTGTTGATGAATTACTGACAGGCACACGCGCAGAACTCGCCGTTAAAATCTTTGGTCCTGACAGTGAGGTTTTGTTGGAACAATCCAAAGTGCTGCAATCTCTATTGCAACAGGTGGACGGCGCAGCGGAAGTGCAAGCAGACCAGATTACCGGTGCGCCGCAGCTTGTCCTTACCGTCGATCGTGCGGCTTTGGGGCGTTTCGGCCTTGACGTTGAAGAGGCTTTGGACGCGCTTCGGGCCTCGGTTGGCGGCGCGGAAGCAGGCGCATTGTTTGAAGGCGTGCGGCAATTTCCGATTGTTGTGCGGCTTCGCGCTGAGGACAGAAATTCGGCTGATGCCATTAGCCGGATTATTCTGAAATCCGCATCAGGCGCACGCGTGCCTTTGGACAGTGTTGCCAAAATTGAAACCGTTATCGGACCGCGCCAAATCACGCGTGAAGATGGTGAGCGCTTTATCACCGTGCAGTCAAATGTGCGGGATCGTGATATTGGCTCCTTCGTTCAAGACGCGCAGGCCTTAACGGATAGCCAGCTTGTCTTGCCGCCGGGGTATCGTCTTGTGTGGGGCGGACAATTTGAATTGCAGCAACAAGCCAATGCGCGGTTTGCTGTCGTTATTCCAATTACGCTGGCGATCGTGTTCTTCATCTTGCTCATCACATTCGGGCGAATGAAATCGGCAATCCTGATCCTGCTCAATATCCCGCTGGCTTTGACAGGCGGAGCCTTGGCTCTCTGGCTCACAGGCTTGCCGGTCTCGGTGCCTGCCACAGTTGGTTTCATTGCCTTGTTCGGGATTGCGCTTGGCAACGGCATGGTGCTGGTCAGCTTCATGGATGACTTTGCCCGCGCGGGACAAGACCGCGACACGCTTGCCATTAATGCGGCGGGGCTTCGGGCCCGTCCCGTTTTGATGACGGCTATGACAACCGCCCTTGGGCTTGCGCCATTGCTCCTCGCCACAGGCGTGGGCGCGGAAGTGCAGCGGCCTTTGGCCACCGTCGTCATTGGCGGCTTAGTCACCTCAACTGTGCTCACACTTCTTGTCATGCCCGCGCTTCATAAATGGTTCGCGCCGAAGCCCGGCGGGCACCATTCCATGGTTGAGACGTTACATGAGAGCAAACCGGCGCTCGCTGAATAAAACATGGCTTCGATGGGTTAGCGCCATCGGAGCCTGATTAAAAAGGATAGACATATGTCTGATAAACATAACCACGATGACGCGAGCCATGACGACGATCACAGCCAGGATGACGGCCATAATCACGCCCACGATGACGTCTTTAATCGCCTTCTGGGTGGGCGGGCTGAAATCATATTTGCAGCCCTTTGCGGGCTCTGTTTGCTCATAGGTTGGCTCGGGCCGAAACTTAATCTTATTCCCGCTCAAGCCGGGTTTGTATTCTTGCTCGCGGCCTATTTCTTCGGTGGTTATTACGCCTTGCGTGAAGCCCTTGGGAAAATCTTCAAAGGTCAATTCCAGATCGATTTTCTGATGCTCGTCGCGGCTTCGGGCGCGGCCTTCTTGGGCGAATGGGCGGAAGGTGCATTTTTGCTCTTCCTCTTCGCCATTGGCCATGCGCTGGAGAACTATGCGATGGCCCGCGCCCGAAATGCAGTCGCGGCGCTTGCGGATTTGACACCTGATGAAGCTTTGGTGCGGCGGGGCGGCAAAACAGAGACCGTTTTGATTGAAGACCTCGTAATCGGCGACATTGTCATCGTGCGTTCCAATGAACGCCTGCCTGCCGACGGATTTGTGGTCAAAGGCACAAGTGCTGTCAATCAAGCGCCCATTACGGGTGAAAGTGCGCCGGTAGATAAAATGCCGGTTAAGGATAGCGCAATTGCCTTGGAAAATCCGGAAGTCGTGTCCGCATCGGGCCGCGTCTTTGCAGGCTCAATAAACGGCAGCGGGAGCCTTGAAATCCAAGTCACAAAATTGGCCGGGGAAACCACTTTGGCACGAGTTATGACAATGGTGGCCGAGGCGCAAACCCGCCAATCCCCGACGCAGAGCTTTACCAAAAAGTTTGAAAAAATCTTCGTCCCGTGTGTGATTGTTTTGGCCATTCTGACCAGTCTTTCATTCCTTGTCTTGGATGAAGATCCGGCGACAAGCTTCTACCGCGCGATGGCGGTCTTGGTGGCCGCCAGTCCGTGCGCGTTGGCGATTGCGACGCCGAGTGCTATTCTGTCAGGCGTTGCGCGGGCCGCGCGCGGCGGTGTGCTGATTAAAGGCGGCGCGCCGCTTGAAGCCTTAGGCGGCTTAGACGCGATCGCATTTGATAAGACCGGAACGCTGACGATTGGCGAGCCGCATCTGGTCGATATCGTGCCTTACGGCGATACGTCTGAAACTGAACTGCTGGAAATCAGCGGAGCCGTGGAAGCCCTCAGCGATCATCCCTTGGCGCAAGCTGTGGTCGAAGATGTCAAAACCCGTCTTGGCGATAATCCGCGCGAGGCGTCAGACTTTGCCAATATCATCGGTCAAGGCGTATCAGCCATGGTAGGCGGTGAGCTTGTCCATATCGGTAAAACGGCACTGTTTGATGAAGGGGCCGGAACGCCTCTGCCGGATGATTTACGGGCGCGTGTCGATGACTTATCGTCCAATGGCCGCACGACCATGATTGTACGGACAGGCACGCGCTATTTGGGAGCCATTGGCCTTATGGATACGCCGCGCGACACGGCCAAACCCGTTATCGCTGATCTTCGCGCTTTGGGTCTCAAACGAATGATGATGATCTCGGGTGATAATCAAAATGTGGCCAATGCTGTGGCGAAAGAAGTTGGGCTCGATGTCGCCTTTGGCGATCTCATGCCCGAAGACAAAGTGACCAAAATCGCAGAGCTAAAAGCCCAGGGCGGCGTCGCTATGGTTGGCGACGGCGTCAATGATGCGCCCGCAATGGCAAATGCCACAGTTGGTATTGCAATGGGGGCGGCAGGCTCTGATGTCGCTTTAGAGACCGCCGATATTGCGCTTATGGCGGATGATTTGGAAACCTTGCCCTTTGCAGTTGGACTGAGCCGTCAGACCAGCCGAATTATTCGGCAGAATCTCTGGGCGAGCCTAGGCATTGTGGCCTTTTTGATTCCCGCCACATTATTTGGTTTGGGCATTGGACCGGCGGTGCTGATCCATGAAGGCTCGACCTTGATTGTTGTCTTTAATGCGCTGCGTCTCTTGGGGTATAAAGATAGCCGCGTTTAGGGCTGTTTCTGAGCGCTTGGCGCGCTCTATGTTGCCTTTTTAATTGCAGTTTTTAGGCGTCTCCTTTAGCTTTAAGGGGCACGCCTGCCAAATCAGCGTGTGGAGTTCACCAGCTCCCTAAGAAGTGAGACGGCCCTGCTTGGGCACGTCCTGTATTTGCGTGTCTCCGGTTTCGGCCGGAGGGCGTAGGAATGTCCAATCTCTAGCTGCGCTCTCGTCAAGATATTATCTATCATTTCTAACTCATTGTTTTTTCACAACTTCAGTATTTTGTTACATTTCAACGGCGCAAACGGGTTCGTTCCGCCAAGCCGATTGGCAGGTGATATTGACAAAAATATGTGTCCTGCTCACGAGATCACTAATCTCTCCGTAGTCGTCACAGCCACAAGCCCACCTGTGTCGGGGCTATCATTTGTGAGCTACATTATGCGCATTGAATGGAACAAGGGGGTGGGACCAATAAGGCACACGGTATGTCTGATGCCATCATTTTGGCTCAGTAAATCACCTGGACATACGTCACTCACCCCGCTCATCGTCCCGCGCAGGACCTCCGGTTTTAGTCCTCACCGGAGTATTCGGTTTAAGCCATTAAAGGCGTTCTCGGCGTTAGGGTTACACCCATCAGTTCCTCGCGGTCTTTGGGTGTAATTGGCTTTGGTCTCCAACGGTCATTCTTAATCCACATTTTGTGCATGATGATGGCAAGTTTACGGGCAACTGCGATTCTTGCTTTTGACATACCGATACGTTTGACAAGCCTGATACCCCAAGCTTTTAGAGAGCTCCATGTCGTCGTATTAGTTAGCAGCACAGTGGCCGCTGTGACTAAAGCTCTACGAACGGTCGGATCGCCGCGTTTCGAGATACCGGTCGTATAATTCATATCGCCAGATTGATATTGACGCGGCGTAAGTCCGAAGTATGCGGCCACATCCGTCGATTTCTTAAATCGCTCAGGCTCATCAACAGCGCAGTAAAACGTCAAAGCTGTTATGGGACCGACGCCCGGTATTTCCATGAACCGCTTTACCATCGGTATGTCGCGGGCTAATGTCTCGACGCGCTCTGTCATAGGTTTTATTTTGTTGCAGAGGCTTCGGTAGAGATCGAGGGCTGGTAAAATATATTGAGTCAGATTTAGCCCGTTAAGTTCTGTTTCTCTCAAAGCGATTAATACACGGTTTCGGAAAGACTCGGGCTTAACATGATTGCGCCTAACGATAACGCCGTAAGGCTTTAAAATGCCCGCTATATGATTTTCCAAAGAGACCTTCTGCGTCACAAAGTGATTGCGGATAGACAGCATTGTTCGTGTTTCCTGTGCACCGATTGAGCGGACCTTGACCACACGCAGGAAGTCCTCGCCGCCCATCCGCAAGAGTTGAGCTAGGCCATGCGCATCATTTTTATCAGTTTTGTTTCTGAAGGTCGCCAAGAACCTGTGCGCTTGAAAGGTCTCCAGCATGGTCAAATGTAAGCCACGTTCGGAAAGCCCCCTATGTAACCATGCGCTTAGAGTTCCCGCTTCAAGACCCACCCTTATATCGGAGGCTTTCACATCAATGCGGTTACTCAACCAACCATAAATATCTTGTGGCCGCGTCAGGGACGCGCCCTCATGCAATTTTTTGCCTTCAGGGTCAGTTATGCAAATCGATGTCGACTTCTGCGATATATCCAAGCCTACGAAATAATCCGTCATTTTATCCTCCTTCATCACGACTGACAGATTTCCATTCTAGACTGAAAGCCGATGAGAAGTGCCAGAACGCAGCTAGGGCATAAGGCTTGCCCAAACACTACGCACGGGTAGGCTCGCTTCCCCGTTCTGGTGACTTCCGGCTTTATACGGAGATCACTATGGCGGACCCTGATACAGATAAGCCCACTGAAATTGATTTAGAGATAGATCAGCGCGCGCGGCTAATGGCGCTGTTTAGCTTGGTTGAGACTTTTGACGGACGCGAGGCTGTGATTGGGTTTTGTGAGAAAGTAATAGAGAGTCAACGGAAAGACTGAATGGACGGATATACGAAAGCTGCGATTAAAGAGGCGCTGGCAAGGCGCTCTCCCCGTCAGGTTAAGTTTGATGACTTTATGGAGCGTGTGGTTAATGGGCCTGCTGTTTATGGGGTTGCGCTTATGTTTTATGGGTTTTGGGGTTGGGTGATTTTTGGAAGCTTTTTTTAGAGACTAAATTGGGCGTCTCCCTTCGCTGACGCTTCGGGTCGGGCTGGCGTGAACCAAGCCCGCTTTGCGGTCTTGGCCGTTCGGCTTTCATCCCTGACGCATCCCGCTGTCGCGGGTCAATTTCAGGCGTCCGCTTGGCCGCGGACAATTCCGCAACCCGTCACACGCTTGCTTAGTGACTTTCTACGAAAGCCACAAAGCAGATCACGGTCAGACCATCCCGACCCTTGGCCGGGGCTGGCTCTGCCCGCGCTCTAAGCGGCGACAGGTAGCGGGCTGCGCAGCCTTTGAGCTTCGCCGCAGGGGTGAGCCAAGGGCCGCTTGGCGCCTGATACGCTCGCGCTTCCCGGTCGCTTCGCTTTAGGGGTCGCTCGCTTACGTTTTGCAATTTTTCAATACTAAGCTAGTTGTAGGCGTTATTTAACTCAGCGTGGGTAAATCTCTAATTATGAAACCTAAACTACGTAAAGCTTTCGAAAATGAAATGAGAGCGATGAGTGAGGCCTATGCGGCACGAAATCTAAATCAATCTTTCTATCATTTGGAAAGGGCCCATATTCTTGGACAACGTCATTTCAAAACTCATCTCGAAACCCATTGGTGGATGCTAAAAATTGGCTTTGGCCGCAAAGACATCCGCGAAATTTTCGGTCAGATAATTAGAATGATAGCAGTTTTCCCCGCTAGCCTTTTTGGTTGGGTGCCAGTGGGCAATACGGGCGGGGCTAATGTGTCTGCTTTAAAACCGATGCCTATACCGCATGACTTAGCTCTTTTCCTTGAGGATGATTAGTTGATCATCAGTTTAGACTAAAATCACATATCGACTAATTCAGACAGTCGGCCCTTAACGGGCCGGCTTTTTTTGTTTGTTCCCTCCTCGGGGGACGGCGGGAAGCGGTCGGCCAATCTGGCGACGGGCAGTCCCGCCGCAAGGCCTTTGGCCATAGTCGTCTAAGTCTATTTACATGCTCATACCAAAAACCTTGCGGCGCGCCTTATTGCCCCTCGCTGGACTGGCCTCTTGCCGCTTCCCCCCGCCCCCCTGCGGGGGGAACGTGCCGCGTCCCATTCTTTCGTCAATGGGGGCGCGGGGCGCGCCCGTTTTGGGGGCGGCATTGGAGACCAGACCGATGACCTTTTGCCAAGCCGAGAGCCAAACCCCTTTTGACCACGAGCCGCCACGACTCCCCCCGCCAAACCGCGAGACGGCGAGAACGCCAGACCCTGACCCCATTCGCATCTATGTCGCTTGCCTTGCCGCTTACAATAACGGCCATCTGCACGGCGAATGGATAAAGGTCACTGACGAGGCCAGTATTTGGGAAGCGGTTCAAGCGATGCTGTTCAGGTCACCCATTGAGGAGGCTGAAGAATGGGCGATTTACGACTATGAGGGCTTTGAAGGGGCAGAGGTTGGCGAGTATTTCAGTTTTGAGAATGTCGTAGAGCTTGCAGACTTTATCCGAGAGCGCGGCGCATTAGGGGCGCAGGTGCTCAACTATTACGGCGGCAATATCGAGGACGCCAAAGCCCGCTTTGATGAATATGCGGGCGAATATGACAGCCTAGAGGCTTACGCCGAAGAACTAACCGAGCAAAGCGGTGAGACAATTCCCGAACGCCTCGCGCCTTATATCAATTATAAAGCGATGGCGCATGATTATGAACAATCTGGCGACTTTCTGACCTTTGAGGTCAGCGGCTCCATTCATATTTTTTGGGCGCATTAAGATGGCCCGTTATCAAGTGAAACCCCGCGAGGATGGGCGCGGCCCGTATCGGTGGAGCCATGTCGTGAAGCGGCACAACGCTTTGCGACAAGGCACAATTTACACGCAGATGGGCGACGACCTAGACGCTCAAGACGCCGCACATTTGCAGACCCTTTGCGACAAAGCAGGGTTTGAGATGCGGAGGGTTGCATGACCTTTACAAAGAAATTTGACGACTTTGTCTGTGAGGGCGACAGCATCACATGCGAGGTTGATGGCTACACCATCACGGCCCGTATTAGCCACGACGACACACCAGACGCGCCAGACGAGCGCCAAGACGGATTTTGGCCGAGCCTTTACCCGAATGACGCGGGGTTCATCGGCGCGGGAAATGGATGGCGAGATCGCTTTAACAAAGCCCAAGCCAAGGCCGAAGCGGTCATGGCCGCGTGGAAGAATGACGAGTGGTATTATTGCGGCGTCATTCTATCCGTTGCGATTGATGGGATTACCCTAGATGACCACGCCGCAAGCCTATGGGGCATAGAGGCGAATTATCCCGACAGCGATAACGCCTACCTGTCAGAAGTCGCAAATGAGTTGCTACCCGAAGCGCTTGAGACAGCGAAAGCCGAACGCAAACGACAATGTGCCATTCTCTGTGAAAACGAGGCAGTCGCGTGACTGCGCTGCGCACATACGAGTTGACTGACGTTGGAGAGCAGAGCCTGATTGACGGGGTTCGCCCCGTCACTTTGGGCGAAAAACTGACCGCCCGAACCTCTCACCCCATGACTCCCAAACGCAACCCAAATGCAGAGCAAAAACCATGTGACCACGGCTTATTCGACGAGGTCGGCCGTGCGCAAATTGACTTGTTAGACCTCATTTCAACTCACAAATAGGAGGCTCCCATGAGCAAACCTTTCGACTTAAAATTCATCCCGTTCTCTCAATTGCATATCTCAAAGCTGAATATGCGCCACAGCGAAACGGCCCCAGAGATTGACGATATTCTGCCGAGCGTCAAAGAACGCGGCATCCGTCAGCCTTTAATCGTGCGCCGTGAGGGCGGCACAGCCAAGAAACCGAAATACGGCATTGTTGCAGGACGCCGCCGTTATTTTTGTCTTTCTTCTATCGCGGCAGAGGGTGTTGAAATTCCCGATGTGCCGTGTTGCGTCATGGACGCGAAAGACGATGCACTCGCGATTGAAACAAGCATTATTGAAAACGTGGCTCGATTAGCGCCCACGGAAATGGAGCAATATGAAGCGTTCTCTGCCCTCGCGAAGAAAGGCCAAAGCGTAGACGACATTGCCGCCGTTTTTGGGATTACGGCTAATTCTGTAAAACGCCGCTTGGCTTTGGGCGCGCTGATTCCAGAGGTAAAAGAAGCCTACACCAATCAGCAGATAGACGCGGCAAGCATCCGCGTTCTGACAATGGCGACAGAAGAACAGCAAGCCGCATGGCTTGAGTTGTTCAATTCAGACGATTACTGCCCGACAGGAACGCATCAGCTTAAAGCATGGCTGACAGGCGGCGGCGTGATTACCACAGAAGTCGCCTTATTTAATGTGACTGAATATACAGGCACAATTCTGACGGATTTGTTTGGAGAGCATGGCCAATTTGCGGACGTGGAGCATTTTTGGGAAGCCCAAAATGCCGCTATCGCCAAAGAGGTTGAGACCTATAAAGCCGACGGATGGAAAGAGGTAATCTTAGGAGAGCGGGGTCATTACTTTCCGACCTATAGCTATGTCCGACACCCCAAAGACCAAGGCGGCAGAGTTTATATTGAGACGCGCGATAACGGCGAAGTGCTATTCCATGAGGGGTATATCACGGACAAAGAAGCGCAGACCATACGCCGTGCCTTATCAAATGGGCAGAGTGAGGGGGCGAAGGCATCCAAAACGAGCAAGCCTGAAATGTCAGGGCCGATGGCCGATTATATGAACTTGCACCGCCACAGTATTGCACGAGCCGAGTTGATAAAGCGGGCAGACTTGGCTTTGCGTCTGTCAGTCGCGCATATGATATGCGGGGCGCGGAAGTGGAAGATTGATGGGATAAGCCCCCGCAGCCGAAAGCCCGAAACCCAAGCCAGTGTGGAAGGCAGTAAGGCCGAAGCCATACTGGCTGAAGAACGCAAAGCGGTCTGCGACCTGCTTGGGCTGTCGATGGAGCATCCGCAAATCTACTACCGTCACCATAGTCCCTATGATGTCTGCGAGATATTTGCGCGGCTTCTCACGCTTGAGGACGCAGATGTCCTGCGCATTCAGGCCTTCTGCCTTTGCGAAACTTTGGCCGTGGATAGCAGTGAAGTTGAAGCCATTGGCATTCTGACCAAGCCAGACTTTGGAGATTACTGGTCGCCCGACGATGCGTTTTTTGACATCTTGCGGGACAAGCCGACCATTAATTTAATGGTCAAAGACATTGCGGGAAAATCCTGCGCCGATGGCGCGGTGACGGACACGGCGAAGCAACAAAAGCAAATTATCAAGAACCGTATGGCGGGGCATGGGGTGGAGGACGCAAGCCCTGACTGGCTCCCGAGATGGGCCGCTTTCCCTGCAAAACCCTATAAGGCGGTCAACGGATGTGCCCCCGCAGAACGGGCGCGGCGCATTGATAAAATGTTCAAACCCGCATGAGCTTGAGCCAAGCTAAGATGAAAGCCCCCGCGAAATCGCGGGGGCTTTGCTTTGAAGAGGGGTAAATTGCGCCCCTAAAAATACCGCCCATCAGCATGAGCCGAGACGGGTCAGGGCGCGGTGGGATTAGTCGTCTTGCAAGTTCCAGAGGGGCAAATTCATAGGGCCTCTTTGCCGAAAGCCTGATCAAGATTAGAATGAAACTTTACAATGGGCCAAGGGCCAGATGAACGAAGGCTGGCGAGATAGAGTCTTTCAAGGCAGACTTCGCGGGTCTTAAAACAGCCGCCAAGCGTGCCAAGTTCCTGAACGAGACTATCAACAGACCTCAAGTGTAAGGGCTGTTTGCCGCTCTCTTCATTGTCATCATGGCGGCAATGTTGATGGGGCAAGTAAGGCCGCCAAGGCGTAAAGATGCCTCTCAAATGACCCCAGTCATGTTTAGTCAGGGCATATCCAAATGCTTGCACCATGATCCCACGCGTCTCCAAACCATATCAACAAAATGATAGGGGAAGCCAAATTCCCTGCTGATGTCAAAATAACCTGCACAAAACCTGCTATGCCGAATAGGCCACCGTTTCACTAAGCGTCACTCTTTTCTTCTCTGTGATTTGAAGGAAATCACACATTCATCGCGAAACAAAAGAGCGCCCCTTTGGCCTATCTCCACTGCGTTCCGGGATGCTTCGCACCTCTGCAAATCAGAACTTGAGCGGGCGGTTCTTGTCAGCAGGGAGATTGGCTCCCGAGATTTCGCTGACATAATTTGGAGACTGAAACCATGGCACAAGCACTTGGATATGTAACGAAAACTGAAGTGGGTAACTTTCAAGGCACCCTGAACCTCGGCGGCGCAAACCGCATCAACATTGTCGCAAATGACAATAAAGAGACCGACAAACAACCCGACTTTCGGATTGTTGATAGTCGCGGTCAGGAACTTGGCGGCGGCTGGTTCAAGACAGGCGAAGTCAGCGGGAAAGAATATATCTCGCTCACCTTCGCCCATCCGACCCTCGGCCCGCGTAAAGTTTACGCCAATCTCGGTCAGGCTTATGGCAAAGAGGCGGATGAATTTGCGATCCTCTGGAACCCGCAAGACGACTAAATCAGTCGCGCCCCGACCCGCATCAGCTCACGCTGATGCGGGTATTTCTACGGTCACAATTTGGAATTGAAACCGAATGGGTCGCTCGGTAGTATATATAATATGACAGGGCTGACCGAGATAATCGGGCCTGCATCCGAGACTTATGCAGGATTTGCGTGGGATTATTTACGGCGCAACATTGCCTATGCCCGTGATTTTGAGAGCATTCTGTCGTCAGATATATATGACAATACATCCGAACAAAGATCAATCCGCTATGAAATGGACGTTGATAAACAAGCTCACCGCTGGGGTTTAGAGTGTTTTGAGTCGCCCAGTTCAAATGGTTTAGATGCCCTCGTTATTTGGCGTCAGGATGCGTTTCCGGGCGCGTTGTCTGTTCAATATCACGATGAATTGGACCATGATAAGGATGGAAAATCATTTAAACTTTCCAATTTTGATTGCCATAAACAACATTATGTCAAAGCTGATGGAACGCGTATCAGTGTGATTAAATCAGCTGAATTCTGGCTTCAAATTTCAGGAAAACCCGATGAGATTGAAGGCGAAGATCAGCCCTTTTCTGTGCTCATTGACGGCGGAAAAGGCGCAAGACGTCGTATTGATGCGCTTCGACAGCTAACATCACTCAGCCGAAACGGGTCTGAAAATTTCAAATTATTGGGGCGTCAAAAGGCGTTCACCAAGATGAGAAATGCGCTTGTCGCATATGATATTCGGGCCAATGGCGGCTCATATAAAGATGTTGGCCTTGCTCTGTTTGGTGCCAGAAATGTGCAGCAGAACTGGGATTCAAGCGGTGGTTTCTTGAAGGCCCGGGCCATTCGGGCGTGCAAATTTGGAGAGCGAATGGTCGCTCAAGACTACCAAAGCCTATTGCCTAAAAAGACCATTTAGCCCCCGTATCGTTTTTTGAACGTCCTAAAAACGTGACTCGTTAACGCTTCAAAGTTGTGTCTTGATTCGTTGCATTAACATGCGCGGTCAAGCGCAGACGTGATGAATGAAGTGAGATTGACATGGGACAGAGTTTAAAAAGACAAAATATACCGAGACGAAAAATACTACTGGATGATGTGCCAAGTCCTTTTCTATTGCCGGACGAGGCCGCCGTTTTCTTGAGGCTGGATGAGCGCACGCTCGCGAATTATCGGTCTAATAAAACGGGGCCCGTCTATCGCAAACATGGCGGCTCGATCTGTTATCACCGCGATGACTTACGAGAATGGTCGACAATCACAGCGGCAAAGATGTGACCGGCTTTACCGTCATTCAATGCCATTTTGTGAGAGGCCTGCTCAATCACAGGCTAAGGTTTGGGACACCTCACAAGACCATCAAACTTGATAAATATCGTGAATTGGCTTGCTTTAAGCCAGGCGAAACACTGGGCTATATTCGCTGGCGCGCTAATGAATATGGAACGCAGGACTGGCGTTTCTTTGTTTTGAAAACACAAAATACAGGCCTACTGACCCGCGTGCCGGGTGTCTCGCCCGCTGTCAAAGTGCTGGCGGCTTTTAACGGAACGCAAGCTGTGAAGCGGGCTTTAAGCGCATTTGATGATGTCCAAGACATTCTATCTGCGCCCATTGAGACACTGCCAGACGCTTATTGGATTTCTTTTCAGAATGACCTCTCGACGCGGCAATCTCTCAACGGGCTACTGCCCCAGTCCTCGCCTTTGGAGGCGCGCGATGTTGTTTAAGGCCATTATTGCGGGCGTGATGACCCTCGCTGTTATTGGAACGGCAGGGCAGATTATCTTCCCGCCAAAGCCTATTGTATTTTATAATCCCAGCTATAGCGCGCAGGTCGGATGGTATCGTTTGAGACCGAATGAACCTGTAGTTTTGGGCGCGCAGGTAGCGGCTTATGCTCCGGAATGGGCGCGCCAATTAGCCGATGAGCGGGGTTATCTGCCCTATGATTACCCTCTCATAAAGACGGTCTGGGCCGTCCATGGGGATGAGGTCTGTTACAATACTCAATCGGTTAGCGTCCCAAAACGTCCTGATATTCCCGTGCTGGGGCAGGATGTTTTGGGACGCGAAATGCCTCAAAAGTCGGGCTGTATTGTCCTGAAATCGGATGAATATCTGTTGATGTCCCCCGATGTGCAGACGGGGTTTGATAGTCGATATTTTGGCCCTGTGAGTTCTGAAAATATTCTAGGCGTGGTTCAATACTTAGAAGATTTTAGAATCTTAAATCATCGGAAAAGCCTGATTTAGCGGGGTCTGAGGGGTGAATTTAAGAGGGCAAGATAAAGGGCGCGGCCCAAAATGGCCTAAGCCATTGTCTGCACATCTTTTTTCGCGGGACGCGAGGGGTTTGGGCCGGGACGTGGATTCGGCGCACTCCCCCATAGAACCTGAGAAGAAGGCCGGGACGTGGACTGATATTGCGGATTTTGTGAGAGTTTCGGAGCTTTGGCCATGAGCGGCGATAATCAATTCAACGTTCGGCTGGGAAGAATATTATCGCCCAACGGTACAGGGCGCTTTGTAAGCTTTGCGGGACAAGTGCGGCGGGCAGCGCAACGCTCGTCGCGTTCATCGGGCGGGCGCGTTAAAAAGGGTGCTGTTACGGAGCAGTATTTTTCGCGTCGCGTCATCGTCAAAGTGCATCTCGTGAAGATGGGCGCTTATGGCAAAGATGCGCAGCGCCATCACTTAGACTACATTCAAAGGGATAGTGCCGCCCGCGAGGGCGAGACGGGTCTGCTCTATAGCCGTGATGAGGTGATGATTGACGGCGAGGAGTTTCACGAGCGGGGCATGGATGACAGGCATCAGTTCCGCGTGATCGTTTCGCCCGAAGACGGAAAAGAATTGGGTGACCTACGCAGCTACACCCGAAACGTCATGGCCCAGATGGAGCGCGACCTAGGCACCAAGCTCGATTGGGTCGCGGCCAATCATTATGACACCGCTAACCCGCACAGCCATGTCGTTATCCGCGGCGTAACGGATAGAGGCTCAACGCTCATTATTCCGAGAGACTATATCTCCCACGGCATGAGAGAGGCGGCTGAACATATCGCGACCTTAGAGCTTGGGCCAACAACCCAAATTGATGTCGCGAAAAAACTGGCGTTGTCCGTGAGGCATGACCGTTTCACATCGATTGACCGGGACTTACTGGCGAAGGCGCAAAGCCAAATCGTTGATTTGTCTAAATTGCCGCTGGATGGGTCGGACTGGTCACGGCGTTTTGAAAAATGGCGCGTGAAATATTTAAGCTTGCTGGGCCTTGCCGAGAAGGTGGGGTTCGGCAAATGGCGACTTGATGACAATTTTGAACGCACGCTTCGCCGCATGGGTGATCGCGGCGATATTCTCAAAGCCTATCATCGCGTCATGACCCGCGCCAAGCTTGACCGCAGCCTTGATAGCGAGCCGATATATGATCCGGCGGAAAAGTTAGCTCGCCCCATCACCGGCAAAGTCATTGAAAAAGGCGTGCTCGATGATGTGAATGACCGAAGCTATATCGTCCTTGATACGATGCACGGCGAGGCTCTCTTTGTTGAGACAGGGAGAGAAGCGAATGTCGCGCAAATAGAGCGCGGTATGGTCGTGACCGCAGGACCGCAAACCTATGCGCCTAAGGCATCAGATAGGACTATTGCTGACATCGCCTCTAAACGCGGCGGCATATATAGTCCATCCTTTCACGAGATGAGTGACCCCAGCGCTAGGGAAGAATTCATTAAAGCTCATGTGCGGCGGTTAGAAGCTATGCGTCGTGCCGGTCACGCCGAGCGAAATTCAGACGGGTCGTGGAAGGTTCCGAGGGATTACCTCAAACGCGCCGTGCAATATGAGACATCACGCAGTTTCGGAAACCCTGTTAAATTAGATATTCGGTCTCGCGCGCCGCTGGCGGAGCTTACGCAGACGATGGGCAAGACAGGGCTTGATACTGAGTTGATGAAGAGTGATGCCGAATGCGAGGCGTCAGGATTTGGGCAAGAGGTCGAAACGCTAAAGGCACAACGCCAGAAGTTCCTGCTCTCACAAAAGCTTATTCAGAAGTCATCAGGGGTGACGCAAAGCACGCTCGATACGCTTGAAAAAAAGGATCTTGATGCGGCGGGTAAGGCGCTCAGCGAACAACTTGGCAAGCCTTACAAAGCCGCGCCTGAATCCGGACGTATTTCAGGGATATACCGCGAGGCCATTCAGAGGCCGAGCGGAAAGTATGCCGTTATCGAAAAGTCCAAAGAATTTACGCTCGTGCCTTGGCGCGAGACCATGGATAGGAATTTGGGCAAATCTATTTCTGGCGTGATGAAAGGTCAGACGATTTCATGGACACTCACAAAGACCAGAGGACAAAGCATTTCATAGACGGAGGAAGACTGTGACTAATTCAATCAAAGCAATTTTGCTATTATCAGGGGCCGCGATACTATCGGCCTGTGGCGAAGACCCGAAAGCTCCAAATAAAGTCAATTTTGAAAAGGCTTTGAATGCTTACTACGCGCAGATGAAACAATGCGTCAAAATTGGAAGTAAGCCGAACGCAGACGGGATTATCCAAGAGTTCCGAACAGATGGCACTGTTCAAGATAACCAAGCTCCATTCTATAATGGCCTCGCCAGTTTAGGGCTCTTGGAAGCGGTCACCTATCAAAAGGACACTAAAAACTTCAGCGGGAAAGTTACCGGGAAAGCCGACTGGGTGGGCTATAAATTTTCGGACCAGGGCAAGACATTCTTACGTCCTGTTGAACTTGAAAAAGGGGCTTTCAGCACAGGTGCTCGTCAACTTTGCTATGGTACGCCGCAGGTGGTTGAGATCGTCAACTTCACAGAACCAGCCGAAACGATGGGCGCCAAGGTCAGCAATGTTCAATATCTATATAGACTTGTTGATGTTGCCCCATGGGCGAGCGATCCGGCACTAACTAATCAATTTGCATGGCTATCTGAAAGAGTTTCTAGTGATAGTATCGCCAAAGATGATGATCTGGTGCTGACAAATAACGGCTGGGTGCATCATAGTGTTATGAAATGACGCCCGTGCTTCTCAAATGGGGGCATAGCCGACATCCCGAGTGTCGTAAATACAGCCCTACAAAGCTTGTTACACGTTGCCAAGAATCGCTCCATGCGATACTAATTCTTATGGTTGCATTGTTAGATAAACTTAATCTACGTCCTACAGCGATGAAACTATTTGCTGGGGCAATCTAATACCGTGTTTGAAAAACTTTATTGTCCACAAAACGACCCCCGCGAGAATTGATCAGGAGAAAATGTGAGCATAGCACGAAGAGGCGACACTGTTTGGGATATTGAGGCTTTTACAGCGCATCTTTCCCAAGCCGTTATGCTGGAACATGTTGGTGTTATGCTCGGCGCAGGCGCCTCTTTAGGCTGCGGTGGTAAAACAATGGCAGGCCTTTGGGGCGACTTTTCTACTGGGAACCCTGACGCCGTAACACGCTTAACAGAGTTAGGTTTCATCAACTTGTTGCCTGGAGTTGTTCCAAATGTAGAAACCCTCCTAGATCAACTTACTGTGGCTGTAATGGACGCAAAACGTCGTTCACTGATTCGAGGTCAGGTCGCTCAAATAGGAGCCCCTACGCTCGAAGAGCTGAAAAACTTAAAGACATCAGTTTTGAGAGCAGTCCTTAGGGCGTCCCTTTTAGAAAGATCATGGCTTTCCAATCCTGAAAGCGCTGCCTCAGCTGAGGCTCTTCAGGCCCATGTTAAGATGTTAACTCGCCTTGTTTACACAAGACAGCCTGGGCAACCATCTCCTTGGGTCTTCACCACAAATTATGATATGGCTATTGAACTGTCTGCTGAAAACGCTTCCCTTAATGTACGGGATGGCTTCCGAGGATTCCATAATAGGGAATTCTCACCATCATCTTTTGATTTAGGCCTTCGCAATACCGAAGCGCGTGGTGAAGCCCAATTCGGCACATATGAAATATATCTGGCTAAGATGCATGGCTCTCTTTCATGGGAAGCAACCGACGATGGAAATGTACGAGCCTTGCAAATATCAGCCGTCTGCAATAAATTATTTAGCTTCGCAGACGGTGCAACTGACGATTCTCCAAGCGTGCTGATTTACCCATCATCAGCAAAGTTTGTTGATACTGTGGGGTTTGTGTATGGAGAAATGATACGGCGTTTAACTCATTTTCTTTCTCGGCCAAATGTTTGTTTGATAGTGAACGGTTATGGGTTCGGTGATCATCATCTGAATCGAGTGTTATTGTCCGCTCTAAACAATCCCACACTTCAACTAATAATATATCTTCCGGAAATTATCAGTTTTGACGGAAATGGATCTCCTATTAGCGAACGCCCGCTTAATTCCGCAGTTTCGAGACTATTAAGCCTGAAGCTTCCGCAGGTTACTGTCTTGGGGGGAGGAAGCGAAGCCTATTTCGATAAACTAGCAACGCACCTTCCTGACCCTACTGTGCTCGATGACCCAGCGGCCCGCGCACGAAAACTTGGTCGAGCCTTGGCTGAGCAACTTCAACAAGATGATCGTGCGTCATGAAGCGACCATCGCTAGGAACTGTCACAGAGGTAAGTACAACAAAAGTTTCAGTGCGGCTTCAAGATTATGCTCGTGGCTCAGTTGTGGCGCATGCCGATGGAATTTCGACAATAGGCCAACCCGGGGATTTAATAGGTATAGAAGGAGGTTCATCTCTACTCATCGCCAGAATTGAAGCCATCCAAATGTTTGACTCGGCATTTGCGCTAGGAAGAAGGGCCGAACTGGAGCCCGTTCGGGTGCTGGAGGCGGTCACGATTGGACGAATTGTCAAGAGAGGAGAAGACATGGTTTTCCATCCTGACCGATCCAAGCTTCCTGCGCTTGGGGCTCAAGTTGTGGGTCTTACTTCCTCAGAATTATCAGTGGTATTGGCTCCAAAGTCCATGGATTCTGCATGTGAGGATGTGTTGATAGGAGATTCAGTGTCTGCGTCTAATGTACCTATTAGCATAGGAATGGACGCGCTACTCACGAGGCACTTCGCTGTACTTGGAGCATCGGGACAGGGAAAAACTCATTTTGTCGCTAGCATCTTGCAAAAACTCCTGAAAGCCGGCCCCAACGCTCGCATAGTAATTTTTGATATTCACGATGAATATGGCAGCGCGTTTCGAGGCCTCCCACAAGTAACATTGAAGGAAACTGTTCTTGGAACAAATAGGACTGATGATACTCGAGAGCATTTCAGGATCCCATACTATTCACTAGGACTTGCGGGATTAAGTCGCCTTATTCTACCGAGCGAGAAAACTCAAAGGCCCGCATTAAACTTTGCGGTAGATAAGCTTCGTTTTGTTGAGGGAGACGCAAACGGCTCTCGCCTTATTGGTCAAGCCCATAACTGTATGTTTGGTGACGGTCGGCCTGGAAATGCTGATGCAGCACACGCTGCCATCGAAAGCTTGAAGAATTTAACGGCCAATCCAGCCCAACAGTGGCCACACATGTCCGCGCTTGTTCATTTGGCTGCAGAGTGGGCTGCTCTAAAAAGAAACGGGCGTGGAGTAATGGAGCGCTCAGCGTGGGACTACGGGAATGTTGCTCCGATGCTTCAACGAATAAATCGTCTTATCAGAGATTCACGATTTAACGAAATTATTGGGATTGGGCCAAGTGGCTTACTTAACCCACCAGGCACTCTCAACTATGGAAATGAAACGCGTAGTTTGGTTGACAAAATTTTGGCCCTTCAGGCAATTCAGAATGGAATGTTCACATCGTCGGGATAAAGAATTTACCAGGAGATCTCACGCCATATATTTTAGGTTCACTTCTTGAATTATATGCAGAAGAGCTTTTTAGACGTGGCGCTGGAGAGAGCTACCCTACTTTATTAGTGCTTGAAGAAGCACATCATTATCTTCGTCAAATTCCAGGTGATGTTGATACTGGCCTTCACACTCTTGCATATGAAAGACTGGCGCGAGAGGGTCGGAAATTTCAGGTATCAATGTTGATTAGCACTCAACGTCCTTCAGAAGTGTCTCCCACCGTTCTCGCGCAATGTGGGACCTGGGCGGTTTTCAGGCTTACAAATGAAAGAGATCAAGCGGTAGTAAGTTCCGGTTCAGAACAAGCCAGTAGATACGCAACAGCCCAAATACCTGGATTAGCTAGAGGGCAAATGGTTATGTTCGGTGACGCATTACCATTAGCGACTAAGATTAAGGTGGCGCGCCCGATTGCTGGCTTTGAGCCTTCAAGCGAAGATGCAAGCTTCTCTGATGCTTGGTCGATGATTTAATGAAAAAGCTTGATGAAGAATGGCGCTCAAGCAATCGCCGAGTGTAACTCATAAATTCGCCTCACCCCCATCTGTTTTAAACAACTGCCTTCAACTTGCTGGGAAAACTTCTGGCTTCCGTCAGCCTAAATATTCCGCGGAGCGTTTAGGGCTGGTTGTGACTAAGTCTTAGCCGGCAAAGCGGAGATCGAAACTTTGATCTTAGTGGTCGGAAGACTTGCTAAAACTTGTGAATGATGCACTCATTCGAATCATGCAGAGTAATTCTAACACGTTCGCTTCCAGCTTGCTGGAGAAACTATTAAATGAAGATGCTTCTCGTTTGAGAGAAGGTTTTTCATACGAGAATTCTTTAGGTTTTCCTTCTGCGCAAAAGACTTCCATACCAAATTATAAAATTGTTATTGATGCCTGTGTCATGCGCAATGAAATTCGCAGATATATATCAGCGGTAGGAAACCCCACTTTTATTCAAGAAGTTCATAGGTCTGGCGTTGGAGAGATATACGCCCCAAAGTGGATAGAAACAGAGCTGATAACATCCACACTGCCAAGCTTGTACAAGAGTGAAGGGGTATCTCCTAGAATACTTGAACGATTAGCAGAATCCCTTCTTGAAGAAATAATAATACCTTCTGGGTATGACAAGCCGGAAGCTAACAACTTACCAGAAGGAGTTGATACCAAAGATGAACCTTATGCTAGACTTGCTCGGGACATTAATGCCTTAGGCATCCTGAGCTGGGACAAAGGATTCAAAAAATATCACGTCAGTACTTTCAAGGAAGATGTTCTGAGACAAATGCAGCACATGGCGCGCCTTTTAAATTCAGAAATCCAAATTCGGACGGCCGGTAAGCTAGGAACGATAGTTACCACTAATGTAGTGGGCGAAGCTGCTAAAACCTCGTATGATTTGATAAAAAAGGTTCCCAGAAAAGCGCTCATAATTGGCGGTATAGCCGCAGGTGGCGCTGGATTGATTTACTTAACTAAAACGAACCATGGGCTAACAAACCGTAGGCGATATCTTGATATGAGCCTTGATTTGGTTGGCAAAGCTTTTGAATTCTATATGGAGTTTCAAAACGAAATTAAGATAATTCAAAATGAGACTGCAAGCCTCAAGGCATTGATCGAAGAAGGGCGATAAATAATGAACCCTCAGACCAATGTATCTAGCTGTACTGAGCTTGTTGTTCGTCTTTTACCACAGGCAAGAATTGCACTAATGCAAGGGTCGCTTATCCAATGGGTTTCTGGGGTTTCTTGGGAAGACAAAGACCAAGTTGTTTCTGCTCTCATTCAATTGGAAAAAGCGGGATTGGATGTTGCATCTGAATTCATAACTAATCCTTTCATCAATAGTTCACAGAACGGATTTTTTCAAGTTCAAGAAATAGTTGCAAGTTGGATACCTCGATCAATTGCAAATATTTTCGAGCTAGCGCGGATTGCGGAGAATTTCGCCGTGACGAGCGGCAGAGATATGACCGTAGGTGCTATCTATGGAGCTTGGGAGAAATTGATACAAAATAGACTCAATGAAGCAGAGAATTTCATCCAGCATTCAATAAAAACGCCCTCAGACAAAGCTTTATTACTTGCAACTTTGAACGGCCTCGTGAATTCGAGCAACGAGCTTGCTTTCGTAACTTCATTACCTCTTGTTGATCATGATAATGTTGATGTTAAACGTGCAGCCATTCTTGCAATCGCAAATATAAAGTTGTCTCAGCAGCAGGCGGTCCTCTGGATGAGTAAACTTCTGGCATTGGAAGTGGAGCCGAATTTTAGCGAAAAGGATTTACTCGCTCATGCTTTTTTACGCTTATGCCGCCGTAAACATGAGAGCCTAGCTAAAAAGCATGAAACTAAAATTCTACATGTTTTGCATTTGAATCACCCCGAAGTTCGTTATCGTTTATATGAAGAGCTATGGCGGCATGAAGCATATTACTCTGATTGGGTGATATTTGAAGTTATCAAAACGATGTCGGAAATCACTACTGATGAATTGGGGTGTTTGGATCGCATTGGGATGTGGTTAGGGCAGAAAAAGGTTAGTCTTGAGTTTCACAAAGTGAGGGCAGCCACCCTCATGTTGGCAAGCAGCGAATTCAAGCTAAGCCATAAAGAGCTCTCATGGTTTAGGAGCCAGCTTTTAGCAGACTATCAGTCGGAATTAGCTGAACTTTTAGTTCTACTGCTTTTAAATTCCGATACTAGCGTATCGCGACAATCAATTGATCTGGTCGACCGGCTAGACAATTCTATTCTTATTTTCTCCGACAATCCACTTCTCGATGATCCGAATGTGCGTTCGGTATTACTCTCGAAAGCTATGGGGCACAGCATGTTTGAACGTGGATTAGTGTTATCCGTTGCATGCGCAGTGTTTAATCGGGCCCTCGATGATGACGAGCTAACACAATTAATCTCAGATTTTACGGAATTTTGGCTTCGAAACTTCCCGGGGGATTACGACTTAATGCTACAAGCAGGCAAAGATAAAAATTTATCTCAATCAGCAGAAAAAGCTCTGCGCAAATACGCAAAGCCCTTCGTTGATCGACTATCAAACCTAAAGACACAAAAAGCTTTTGCTGTCGAAGTTGAACAAAGGTTAGTCCAGATGTCTTTACGTTTGGAGGAATCGCGACAAGTTCGCCAAGGCGCAAATGAGAATTCAATCTTTGCCGACATCTTTACTACAAAGAATATACTTCATGGGTCTGAAACTGTATTCTCGGTATTTAGAGGGGATGACGAAAACCCACAGAGACAAGTTATGCCAATGAGTTCTATCTCTCATTCATTAACCGTTCCCATGATGTCGGTCCTCTGTCCAACTTACTATCAGTATCAACGCCTCACTCTGTTAGGGAGGACGATCTAGAGCAATGAAACAGTTGATGCGTGAATACATTGCTTCTCTGGGTGAGAGAGCAGACTTAGAGAAGCTTTTACCTGATATTCTAAGTGAAATCGGCATGAAGGTAATTTCGCGTCCGGGGCGCGGAACTCGACAATATGGTGTTGATGTACTGGCAACGGGTTTAGACCCAAATGATAAAACTAAAAAGCTCACATATCTGATTACAATCAAGTCCGGTGATATTGGCCGGTCTGATTGGGATTCAGGACCGCAAGCCGTAAGGCAGTCAATTAATGATATAGTGGATGTATATATCCCAACTCATCTCCCTCCCGGTCTGAGGAATACCAATAAGGTCATCGTCGTATGCTGCGGGGGTCATGTTCAAGAAGCTGTCCGGCAGAACTTGTCTGGCCTAACAGCAACTATCGAAAGCCAGCACAAAGATATTAGTTTTCAGGAATGGAATGGTGATCATTTAGCTGATATTGTTATGTCTGGCGTTTTAAGAGAAAGCGTTTTCTCGAATGAATTGCGCTCACAATTAAGAAAAGCGATCGCATTTGTTGACGAAGCTGAGGTCTGCGAACGACACATGGAAAACTTGTGTCACGCTCTCGCCAATAAAGATCTAAGTAAACGAAAAAATCAAATTACAGCCCTAAGACAGATTAACTTAGCATTATTCAGTATTTTTGTTTGGGCAAGGAATGCTGAAAATTTAGAAGGTGCTTACCGAGCTAGTGAAGTGGCTCTACTATATGCATGGGATATAGCCCGAACTGCTCTGGGCGTGAAATCCAAATCAGCCAATACAGCTATAGCCGCCGCAGTATCAGTGGCAAATATGCATCTAAATATCTTAAGTCGTTTCGTTGAAACTTATATAGTGCCTTCAGCTTATATTATCGACGGTCTTGCTTCTCAGATTCCAAGTGCCGCATCCGTTGATGTCAATCTTAAGATGTTTGACCTGTTAGGTCGCGTGGCAATATTGGGGCATTGGCGATTACAAGAGCAATACCGTCGGATGAAGGCCGGAGCCGATTATGGTTCTGAAGTGGAGATACAAGAAATCCGTGATATTGCTAATATCATCGATGCAATGATCAAAAATAATCCTGTATTTTACTCGCCAGTGTCAGATTATCAAAATACGGAAATATCATTAGCGCTTTCCTTTTTAACGGCTGCTGGCTGGGAAAACACAATAACCTCATGGTCTCAACAAATGTTTGCCGCCTGTAAGTTCGCGTATGAAACGGATGGGAACTACCCGATGGCAACTCCAGTGTACTCAGACCTTGCCAACCGCGTTCGCGGAGATAAAGCGCTGCGAGAAAAATTCACGAACGCTAATGTGCTTTATGCTGCATTGTTGGTTGAGTTTGGACGTCAGGGAAATGACATGAACCTCCAATCTCTTCAAAAGTTTTTGAGGGAAAGTTTGCCCCATACTACGACACAACTCTGGTTTCCAAATGAGGCAAGCGAAGACCTCCTTTGGACCAATTCCGAAGTTCATGGGCGTGCAATGACAGATATGCCTGACGATGAAACCTCCGTCGAATTCATCACAAACTTAAACAGCATACTTAAGCATGAAGATGGATTTCAGAACTTATCCGCAGTTCAGGCGATGTTATGGACAATACCTCTTGTTGCCTTTCGCCGGTACAAGCTACCTGTTCCTACTTCATTTCAAACCTTGTTGTCGGGAATACTCAATGAACTTATGGAGGCTGATGCGAATTCCTCGGAAATTGAGGAGACTGAAAGATAAAACGAGCTTCAATACTTATAGTCTTTATTTTTCTAATGTCAGCTCTGGGGATCTTGCCACGATTTCTCATTGGCAATAAACCCACTGAATAAGCCGTTGGTACTTGATGGCGGTCAAAAAGGTCGAGTTTTTTGAAGTAATAATTATTCCAAGTTTACCTCAATTTCAGGGCTTTAGGAAATCATGGGATTATTGAGAGGGCTATTTTTAATTGCGGGCCTACTAATTGTTGGAGGCCTTATCGTCACTGTGATGGCGCTGCGTGATACGCACCAACGAGTTGTTGCGCTTGAAGCGGTGCATGCCTTCGCCAAAACACGTCATGGGCAGATTGAATACCAACGTTGGGGCATTGGAGAGCCTGTCCTCGTTATTCATGGAGCGGGCGGTGGGTTTGACCAGGGACGACTACTGGTCGAAGCTATGGGTTTAGAGGGTTACAATTGGATTTCTGTTTCCCGTTTTGGTTATCTTGGGAGTGCGATGCCAGAAAATCCTTCGACTGCCGCGCAAGCCGAAGCCTTCATGGATCTTCTCGACGAACTTGGCATAGAGCGGGTTAGTATCCTCGCTATGTCTGGCGGTGTACCGCCCGCACTTAAGTTCGCTGAACTCTTTCCAAACAATATCGATCACATGGTTTTATTGTCACCAGCCCCCTTCACGCCGTTTAGTCCCGATATCGAAGACCGCCCTATTCCCACATGGGTATACTCAGCGCTACTTGAAAACGATTTTATTTATTGGTGCCTTACCAAACTAGCACGTAGCCGCTTAGAGGAGGCTTTTGATGCACGCCGCGACCTCCGGACGGGTTTATCCACTTCCGAACAGGTTTTCATCCACAAACTTATCGATACTTTCCTGCCTGCATCAAGGAGAGCCAAAGGCGTCGGCAATGAAGTCGTCGCGGTTGACCCTAATGCGACCTATAATCTGGAAGCCATTCGTGCGCCAGTCCTCGTCATTCATGCGCGTGATGATCGACTTAACCTCTTTGAAGTCAGTGAAGACATCGCGTCCCGTGTAGAAAACTCACAGCTCCTGCCATTAGATACAGGCGGGCATTTATTGCTCGGTCATCATGAGGAACTTTCAACCAAGATTGATGGCTTCCTGAATAATGGGGGTTGAGCAAACCTTTCGCCAAACCTACTTCATTAAAGCGATCATGTTTCTTGAGTGAACGTCTTAAAATCGCCGCAAGTAAGACACCGAGCTTAAGTCCGGTTTGGGGATTTAATGGCTTCTTACTTTAGCGCGTAACGTATTAAGGCTGTTTAATGTTCAGTCTGTTCGCACCCTCATACAACATCATTCCCGTAATCATTGCTCCTAAGAACACGATAATTGGCGTTCCACCAATCAAGAGCGCAGCGATCGCAGGGCCGGGACAGAGGCCGACGAGGCCCCAACCAACGCCGAATAGAACGGCCCCAATGGCGAGTTTAATGTCGATTTTTCGGTTTCCGGGAATTTGAAACTTCGGCGCGGCAAGTGGCTTACTCTTTCGCCATGCCAAGCGGTAGCCAATAGCCGTCACAATCAGTGCGCCGCCCATAACAAAAGCCAGTGATGGGTCCCAGTTTCCGAATATATCCAGAAACGCGATAACTTTTGCAGGGTTAACCATCTGGGAAATAACCAAGCCCAAACCAAAAATCAGACCCGCCATCAGAGCAGTAAAATGTCGCAACATTTTAGCCTCCAATAGCTGTTCTGGCGACCGTCACGGTCAACATTCCCGCGCCCATAAAGAGAAGGACTGAAACCATTGAGCGGGGCGAGAGGCGGGAGAGACCGCATACGCCATGACCGCTCGTACAGCCCGAGCCTAGGCGCGTGCCAAACCCAACCAGAAGACCGCCAATGACCACGAATGGCAGACTGGCAGACAACTCAAATGCGGAGGGTTGATGAGTCGCAAACTGATACAGAATAGGAGCCGCGATGAGTCCTAACACGAAAAGCAAGCGCCACAATTTGTCGCCCCTTTCGGCGAAGGCTACGCCTGAAAAGACTCCGCTTATGCCAGCAATGCGTCCGTTGAAGACCATCAATATCACGGCGGAAAGCCCGATCAATGCGCCGCCTATCAGTGCGGAGAGGGGTGTGAAGTTTTCCATCGCAGAGCCTTTTTCTGAGTGAACTTGTCTCCCATATAACACTTGACGTTTTTGTAAAGTGTTATATGTCGATTGCAAAGGAAACCCTATGGCGATGACGTCCCTTGATATGATGCCAAAGGCCGAAGAGGCCACACGGCTAATGAAAGCCTTGGCCCATCCCGAGCGCCTGATGATTTGTTGTCAATTGCGGGAAGGCGAGTTGTCCGTAGGAGAGATAGAGGCCAAGCTCAACATCACACAACCACGTCTTTCGCGAGAGCTATCGAAACTTCGAAGGCGCAATATTTTGGGCACGCGAAGAAAATCCAAGTCCATTATTTATCATCTCAAGGATGATCGTATTCGTGCAATCGTGGATATGCTTTGTGATGTCATGATGAAGGAAGGGCAACTGTCGTGACCCCTATTGTTAAAAGCTTTTTTGACGAACGCACAAATACCGTCTCCTATGTGGTCAGTGAGCACAAAGGTAAACATTGCGCAATCATCGATTCCGTTCTGGATTATGATTCTAGTGCCGGTAGAACCTGGACAGACTCCGCCGACGCCGTCATCTCCTATATTCAAAACAATGATTTGACCTGCGATTGGATTTTAGAAACGCATGCTCACGCCGATCACCTATCAGCGGCGCCTTATCTGCGAGATGCATTGGGCGGTAAGATTGCGATTGGGGAGCATATCCCGGATATTCAGAAAGTCTTTGGCGGCATCTTCAATGCCGGCGACACGTTTAAAAAGGACGGCAGCCAATTTGATAAACTCTTCAAAGATGGCGAGATGTTTCACATTGGAGCTATGGCGGTAGAGGTGATTTTCACGCCCGGTCACACACCCGCATGTAATAGCTATCTGATTGGAGACGCCGTATTCGTCGGCGATACATTGTTCATGCCAGATTACGGTACAGCGCGATGTGATTTTCCGGGCGGGGATGCGGCGACGCTCTATCGCTCTATTCAAAAGCTCTTTGCGCTGCCGGATGAAACGCGCGTCTTTCTGTGTCACGATTACAAACCGAAAGGCCGCGACCATTATATGTGGGAGACCACTATTGGCGAGCAGAAACAATTTAACATTCATGTTGGCGGCGGCGTGAGCGAGGCGGAATTTGTCGCGATGCGCAATGCGAGGGATAAGACGCTCGGTTTGCCCAAACTCATCCTGCCATCAATCCAGATCAATATGCGCGCCGGAAACATGCCGCCCGCTGAAGATGATGGTCAGCATTATCTCAAAATTCCAATCAACCGTATTTAAGGGGGCTGTGATGAACATAAAACGTCTCACGGAGTCCCTGTCTGTTTCTGAACAAATCTCCCATCGGGATATGTCAAAGATTGCCGAGATGGGATTCAAGACGATCATCAATAATCGCCCTGACCGCGAAGTGCCATTCCAACCACGTTCGAAAACTTTAGCGGCGCATGCGAAAAATGCAGGCATTGCGTATTTAGACCTGCCTGTAATCTCAGGGCAAATGACGCCTAAGAATGTAGAAGACTTTACGACTATCTATGCTCAGGCCCATCGGCCGATCTTGGCATTTTGTCGGACGGGCACGCGCTCGGCTAATCTCTGGGCAAGGGCCAACCCTGACGCTTTGTCACCTGAAGAGATAAGCAGAATCGGCCAGCAAGCGGGCTACACGCTCTAAGGCATGGCCTTTAAGCTCGCAAAATATCTACCGATCATAGACTGGGGTCGCCGCTATAAGGGCGAGACATTCGTGAATGACGGGATTGCCGCCGTCATTGTGACCATCATGTTGATCCCGCAATCCTTGGCCTATGCACTTTTGGCGGGATTGCCACCGCAGGTCGGACTGTATGCGAGCATCCTGCCCTTAGTCGCTTATGCGATCTTCGGGACAAGTCGCGCCATGGCAGTCGGGCCTGTGGCCGTCATCTCACTCATGACGGCTGTGGCGGCGGGAAAGATCGCCGCACAAGGGACGCCGGAATATATTGCGGTGGCGCTGCTGCTGGCCCTGATTTCAGGTTTGATGCTCTTGGTCATGGGGTTGTTTAGACTCGGCTTCATTGCCAATTTTCTGAGCCATCCCGTCATTTCCGGTTTCATCACGGCTTCGGGACTTTTGATAGCCGTTAGCCAGTTGAAACATATACTGGGAGTCTCCGCATCCGGCCATAACCTCATTGAGATGCTGCATGCTCTTGTTACGAGTTTGCCACAAACAAACTTTCCAACGCTGATTATCGGCGTTGTTTCAACCGCGTTTTTATTTTGGGTGCGTCGAGGAATGAAGCCGCTTCTAATGAAAGTTGGCTTATCAGATCGCTTGGCCTCAATCGGAACAAAAATTGGACCTGTCATTGCTGTGGTCATCGCGATTATCGTGGTTGCCTCGCTGGGCCTTGCCGATAGGGGCGTAAACATCGTCGGTAATATCCCGAAAGGCTTGCCATCTCTTAGTGTTCCTGAATTTGATTTGGAACTATGGCGCAGTCTGCTCGCCTCATCACTTATCATAGCCGTTATTGGTTTCGTTGAGTCGATATCGGTGGCGCAAACATTGGCGGCTAAACGGCGTCAGCGGATAGATCCAGATCAGGAACTTATCGGGCTTGGTGCAGCGAATGTTGCTGGGGCATTTTCTGGCGGCTATCCCGTCACAGGCGGGTTTGCGCGCTCAGCCGTCAATTTTGATGCCGGGGCCGAGACGCCGGCGGCAGGTGCGATGACCGCTATTGGAATTGCACTCGCGACCCTATTCCTCACACCGCTTTTATATTTCCTACCTATCGCGACGCTGGCCGCAACAATCATTGTGGCGGTGTTATCCCTCGTCAATATTGCGGATATTCGCCAAGCTTGGGCTTATTCAAAGGCAGATTTCGCCGCTATGATCGCGACGATCATCGTTACACTGACTGTCGGCGTTGAGGCGGGCGTGCTATCAGGTGTTGTGCTCTCAATTGCGCTTTTTCTCTATAGATCATCGCGGCCTCATTTTGCCATTGTCGGTCAAGTTCGTGATACGGAACACTTCAGGAATATTGCGCGCCATAATGTAATTACGAACCCGAAAGTCTTGACGTTGCGCATTGATAAGTCGCTCTATTTTGCCAATGCCCGCTATATGGAAGATGCTATCTACGATCTAATCTATAATAAGCCCGAAATCGAGCATGTCATTCTGATGTGCTCAGCTGTCAATGATGTCGACTTCAGTGCGCTGGAAAGCCTTGAGGCTATCAATGAACGGCTCGCAACGGCGAACATCAAGTTTCATCTCTCCGAAGTAAAGGGGCCGGTGATGGATCGACTAGAGAAGTCTCATTTACTAAGCCAGCTCACTGGTGCGGTCCATCTCTCCCAGCTTGACGCCATTAAGGCCACCAGCGGAACGTCACATGGGACTGAACTGGATTTTCATCTGTAATTTTCTTTCATGAGCCAATATCTGCCAAAGGGTTTTCCGGCTATGCTCACGGCTCAGAAAAGTCTTGGATTCCACTAAACTTACATCTGTAAAATCTGTCTGCAATATTCAGAATTCCCCAAAGTCCAAGTACCGCCCGGCAATATGGTCAAATTGGCCATTTTCACAGAAAGTCACAGAACTTCATAGAAAGTCATAATAGGTCACGCGAATTCACTATATAGGAACTAGACTAAAAATCCGTTTTTCTGACAGCCTTAGTCCATCGCAATTGAAGGACTTAGGTAATGTCGCCACAAAATATCTTGATCGGACAAATATGCGTCGTCTTTGCGACAATCATTTTGTCGACATGGTATGCTACGCAGTGGGTCGCGCTTCAGTTTGATTATGATGCTTATTTGGGAACGGGATTCGCAAAGCTTGGCAATCACAAAATCTATGCGCCCTGGAACCTCTTCAAATGGTGGTATCAATTTGACGCCTATGCGCCACATATTTTTTCAAGAGGCGGTCAGATTTCAGCAGGCGGTGGTCTATTCGGAATTGTCTTCGCGGTCATAGGTTCTGTACTCCGCGGCCGCTCTGCAAAAGCCCTAAACACATTTGGCTCATCGCGCTGGGCGACATCAAAGCAAATGAAGCAAGTTGGTCTTCTGGATGACCATGGTGTTTTCCTTGGGCGCACAAAGACTGATTACATTCGCCATCAGGGCCCAGAGCATGTCATGGCGATTGCGCCAACACGGTCTGGCAAAGGCGTGGGCCTTGTCATCCCGACCTTGCTCTCCTGGACTGACAGCGCGGTTATCCATGATATCAAAGGAGAGAATTGGCAGCTCACCTCCGGCTGGAGAGCAACATTCTCCCATTGCCTATTGTTTGACCCGACTAATGCCGCGAGCGCAAAATATAATCCTCTCTTAGAAGTGCGCAAAGGCGTCAACGAGGTACGCGATGTTCAGAACATTGCCGATATCCTTGTTGACCCTGAAGGTATGCTTGAGCGTCGCAACCATTGGGAAAAGACTGCTCATAGTCTTTTAGTCGGCGCTATCCTTCATATTCTCTACGCAGAGCGCGAAAAGACGCTGGCTCGCGTAGCCTCATTCCTCTCTGACCCAAAACGTAGTTTTGAAAAGACGCTTGGTGTCATGATGAAAACTAATCATCTCGGTGACCGTTCAGGGGCACAAGTCCATCCGGTGGTCGCACAAGCAGCGCGTGAACTCCTCAATAAATCTGAAAACGAGCGCTCAGGTGTATTATCAACGGCTATGAGCTTTCTCGGATTATACCGAGACCCCACGGTCGCCGAGGTGACATCAAAATGTGATTGGCGCATTGCCGATTTGATCAGCGCAGATAAGCCCGTCTCTCTTTATCTGGTCATTCCGCCGTCCGACATCTCGCGCACGAAGCCGTTGGTTCGCCTCATCCTAAATCAAATTGGTCGCCGCTTGACAGAAGAGCTTGTTGTCTCAGGCGAGTGTAAACCGACACGTCAATTGCTACTCATGCTGGACGAGTTTCCGGCTTTAGGACGCTTAGATTTCTTTGAAAGCTCACTCGCTTTCATGGCTGGCTATGGTTTGCGGGCCTTTCTGATTTCTCAATCCCTCAACCAGATTGAGAAAGCCTACGGTCCTAACAATTCCATCCTCGATAACTGCCATGTGCGGGTAGCCTTTGCGACCAATGATGAGCGCACGGCCAAACGCTTATCGGACGCTATTGGCAGCACAACGGAAATGCGGGCGATGCGGAACTATGCCGGTCACCGCCTCGCGCCTTGGCTCTCCCACGTCATGGTCTCTCGCCAAGAAACAGCGCGCCAGCTGATCACGCCCGGCGAAATCATGCAGTTGCCATCCAATCAGGAGCTTATTCTTCTTTCAGGTTTCTCGCCGATCAAAGCCGATAAAGTTCGCTACTATGCGGATAAGAATTTCATAGGCCGTGTCTCCAGCCCTCCCCAAATATCCTCAGGCGGATATGGCGGACTTTCCCCGAATACGCCTTGCGTCTGGGGTGTTGAGACACGGCCCGTGGATGACCGTCTCTACACAGAAATTGAAAAGTCAGAGCAAAACAAAATCGCATCAGCCTTAAATTCAAAGACTGATATGGAAGACGAGGAAGACGCAGGCGGCAAAGAACGCAG
Source organism: Fretibacter rubidus (assembly GCF_041429785.1). Classification (GTDB taxonomy): domain Bacteria; phylum Pseudomonadota; class Alphaproteobacteria; order Caulobacterales; family Maricaulaceae; genus Fretibacter; species Fretibacter rubidus. The sequence continues at coordinate 597,235 of NZ_CP163423.1, read as the reverse complement.
CCCCGAGCTTAGCGCTCCTGAGTCTTCCACATCTCAAGCCAAGACCAGAGAGAAGTCTCTCGATGTTGCAGAGGGCGATGAACTCACACCCGCAATTAAACTGGGCGAGTTTGTCAGAGACACGGCCACGCTTGCACGCGCCCATGACCTGACCCGCAGCACAGACATAGATTTGGGAATGTAACTATGAGCAACGATCTCACAGCTCGCGTTCGCGCGCGTATCACACCGGAAAATGCAGCGCTGTTGGACGTTCGGGCACGCGCAATGGGGAAAACAAAATCGCGCGTCATAAACGATGCTCTGTCCGCCTGTTTCACGTTTGAGCACGACGACGCTCGGGACGCACGTATACTCGAAAAGTTGGATATGATGATACGCCATAATCATCGCCATTCGCGGGACCTCAATCTGCATTCGGAGACCTTTGCGCTCTTCCTGCACTTTTACTTCACAATGGCCCCGCAAATCTCGGCAGCGGATACTGATGCGCGCGCCGCGCGCGGTGTTGGATTGATGAACCAGTTCATTGATCAGCTTGGCGTTAAAATGCGTTCGGGTGGTAAAACCTTCAAGCAAGCTCTGTCTGATGTTCTTGTGTCCGACCAAGACTTCTTTCGGCTCGATGAAATACAACTTCTCGAAAAGCTGCAGAAGAAAAAAGTGTCCGCGCCCAAGAAGAAGGAGACAGCAAATGTCTAGCCTTCAAACAACCGCTACATCAGACCGTACGCTTGCTATGCTGCGTACCGCACTGGGGCCCGTTATTACGAACGCGCTTGATGACCCCAAAGTTGTCGAGATCATGCTCAATCCCGATGGCCGTTTATGGCTTGATAAATTAGGTGTTGGCCGTTTTGACACGGACAGTGTTTTGACGCCTGATGAGGGCGAGCGCGTGGTGCGTCTCGTTGCCAGCCACATCAATCAAGACGTGACAACGAAAGCGCCGATTATCAGCGCGGAGCTTCCGGGTAATGGGGAACGCTTTGAAGGTGTTTTGCCGCCTGTCGTTTCAGCGCCATGTTTCTCCATTCGGAAGGGCGCAGTCGCGGTCTTCACCCTGGATGATTACGTCAAAGCGGGCAGTCTCACCTATGACCAGTCCGAAGCGCTAAAATATGCGGTCACGTCTCGCCAGAACATCTTAATCGTAGGCGGCACTTCAAGCGGTAAAACCACGCTCGCCAATGCCTTACTGTCTGAAATATCGGACACAGGTGACCGCGTCCTGATTCTGGAAGATACGCGCGAGCTTCAATGTAAGGCTAAGGACACTGTGGCGCTTCGCACGCATGGCTTGAATGTCACGCTCGCAGATTTGGTGCGCTCGACACTGCGCCTTCGCCCTGATCGCATCATCGTAGGTGAAGTGCGCGGGCCTGAAGCGCTCGACATGCTCAAGGCTTGGACGACTGGGCATCCCGGCGGCATTGCGACCGTCCATGCAAATTCAGCGAAAGCGGCTCTGGGCCGAATTGAACAACTGATTTTAGAGGGCGTGGCGATTGTTCCGCGGGCTCTGATTGCGGAGGCCATCGACGTGATTGTCTTCATTTCCGGGCGAGGCTCACAACGCCGCGTGCAAACCATCGCGCGCCTCATTGATCTGACGGACAAGGGCTACCAGCTCGAACCGCTCACAGCCTCGTCTTCCATCCCTAAACTCACTTTTGACGGAGGTAACTCATGTACGGACCCCTAACACACGGAAGCTTAAATCAACGGCTATTCTACGGCGCAGCTATTGTCGTTCTGATTATGATGTTGATGCCGCAAACGGCGCACGCAGCAGGATCAGCCATGCCGTGGGAAGGGCCGCTGACCAGCATCTTGCAATCTATTGAAGGCCCTGTAGCGAAAATTTTCGGCACGATTGCCATTATCATGACGGGCATTGGCCTGGCCTTTGGTGATGCAGGCGGCGGTATGCGCAATCTTATCAAGATTGTCTTTGGTCTGTCGATTGCCTTTACCGCGACAAGCTTCTTCTTGTCATTCTTCAGCTTTACGGGCGGGGCTGTCATCTAATGACGGACACGGCCGCATATCAGCTTCCCGAAGGTTTCACCATTCCGGTGCGCCGTTCATTGACCGAGCCCATCCTATTAGGCGGTGTTCCGAGAACGGCGGCTATCCTGAATGGCACGCTTGCAGCGGCCCTAGGGTTGGGTCTCCAACTCTGGTTACTCGGCATCATTTATTATGTCTGCGCCCATACTCTTTGCGTCTTTTTCGCCTCACGTGATCCGCAGTTCATGGAAGTGCTTGTCCGTCACATCAAACATAAGGGTTATCTCTCCTAAGGAATTTGGCATGATGAATTTAAGTGAATATCAAAAGCGGCCTGATTGCTTATCTGATTATCTGCCTTGGACAGCGCTCATTGCGCCCGGCACGGTGCTCAATAAGGATGGTAGTTTTCAGCGTACAGCGGAGTTTCGTGGCCCCGACCTTGAAAGCTCTACAGAGGAAGAATTAGTTGCGACCTGCGCGCGCCTCAATAATGCGCTTCGCCGCTTCGGCTCGGGTTGGGCGCTTTACTTTGAAGCCGCCCGTATTCCGGCTCGCGAATATCCGGTGTCTGATTTCACAGACCCTGCACCTTGGATCATTGAGCAGGAACGTAGAGGTGAGTTTGAAGAAGAGGCAGGTCAGCGAGACCTGTTTGAGAGCGTCTATTACTTGACCTTTCAGTTTATTCCTCCAGCAGACAGATCCAGTAAGGCCGAAAGCTGGATTATAGAAACGCCCTCTGATGATAAAGGCGTATCGGTTCAAGACCACCTGCAAAGCTTCATGTCAGAATGCGATAGATGTTTGGATCTTTTGCAAAGCCAATTCCCGATGGCGGAGTGGCTGGATGATGACGCGACCTTGACATATTTGCACTCAACGGTTTCGCCTAAACGCCATCCTATCAAAACGCCCGAAACACCCGCTTATATCGATAGCTTTATTGGCGGAGCTGATTTGGTGGGCGGGTTAGTCCCACGATTGGGTGAGCATTCCATCCATACGGTGACGATCCTTGGATTTCCGAGCGAGACAACGCCGGGCATATTGGACGAGCTAAACACACTGGGTTTTTCATATCGCTGGATGACGCGCTTCTTGCCGCTCTCCAAGGCTGAAGCCTCAAAGGTCATCACTAAGACGCGGCGGCAATGGTTTGCCAAGCGTAAGTCAGTCGTCGCGCTGCTCAAAGAAGCGCTGATGAATGAGACGACGCCCTTGGTCGACAGCGATGCTGATAACAAAGCCATTGACGCCGATGCCGCTCTGCAAGACCTAGGCGGCGACTATGTATCTTACGGATATTTGACGACAGCTATTTGCGTCATGGATGAAGATGCCACGGCTGCCGAGGCGCGCATCAGAGCGGTTGAGCGCATTATCAATGGTCGCGGCTTTGTCACCATACATGAGAAGGTCAACGCCGTTGATGCTTGGCTCGGCACACATCCCGGCAATCCATATGCAAATGTGCGCGTTCCGTTGGTTTCCACTTTAAACCTCGCCCATATGATGCCTCTCTCAGCGGTTTGGGCGGGGCCGGAAGGTAACGCGCATTTGGACGGCGCGCCGTTGCTATATGCGACCACAGAAGATCACACGCCGTTTCGATTGGTGACTCATCAAGGTGACGTAGGCCACACATTGGTTGTCGGCCCAACAGGCGCAGGTAAATCCGTTTTGCTCAATCTGCTCTCAATGCAGTTCAAACGCTATCCGGACGCGCAGGTTTTCACCTTCGACAAGGGCGCTTCATCACGCGCGATGATTGAGGCGTTGGGAGGTGACTTCTACGCGCTGGGAGAGACAGACTCAGCTTTGGTTTTCCAGCCCTTACGGGGGATTGATGAGCTAAATGAAATGGCGTGGGCCTTAGAATGGATTTCAGGATTGCTGGAGTCCAAGGGCGTAAATGTCACGGCTGAAGTTGAAAGCACCGTCTGGTCAGCCCTTCAAAGCCTTGCCAGTGCGCCCGAGGATCAACGCACGCTCACAGGCCTCTCAGCTCTAATCCAAGATAGCGATTTACGTTTAGCCTTAAAACCGTTCACACTTGAAGGCGCTTACGGTCATATTCTTGACGGCAATGAAGATACGCTCCGTGATAACGCGGTGCAGGCTTTTGAGATGGAAGAATTGATGCACTCAAAGGCGCTTGTTGCGCCCGTGCTGACCTATCTGTTTCATAAGCTCGAAGCGCGTTTTGATGGCAAGCCTACATTCCTGATACTGGACGAAGCTTGGGTCTTCCTTGATGATCCGATGTTTGCAGACCGCATTCGAGAATGGCTTAAAGTTCTTCGTAAGAAAAATGTCTCCGTTATCTTCGCGACGCAATCACTGGCGGATATAGCGAATAGCCCCATCGCGCCTGCGATTATTGAGAGCTGCCTGTCTCGGATATTCCTGCCCAATAACCGCGCAATGGAGCCGCAACAAAAAGAGGCCTATGACCGCTTTGGTCTAAACAAGCGCCAAGTTCAAATCATCGCCTCGGCTACGCCTAAGCGGGATTACTATTTTCAAAGTCACGGCGGCAATCGCCTGTTCGATTTGCAACTCGGTCCCGTTGCACTCGCCTTTTGCGCGGCGGGTTCAGAGAAAGACCAAACCCAAATTGACCGCGTTCTTGAACTGGGCGGCCAGGATAATTTTGCGGCCCATTGGCTACGTTTCAAAGGGTTGGAATGGGCGGCCGATTTGATGACTGAGCAATTTAATGAAGAGGAGTATGTGCCATGGCTCGACGTCGCGGAATAATTACACTGGCTTTAATCGCGGCAATGGGATTTGCCCATGCGCCCGCAAGTCATGCCCAATTTGGCGGCGTCGTTTATGACCCGGCCAATTATGTTCAGAACTTTTATACGGCCGTGCGCAGCTACACGCAGATTATTCGCCAAGCGCAGCAGCTTCGCAATGAGGCCAATATGCTTATCAATCAGGCCAAGCATTTATCCAGACTGGATATAAATTCTGCCACGGATTTGAACCGTATTCTGAATGAGATTGCTTACTTAAATCGGCAAGCTGAGAACGTCGCCTATGATGTGAACCGGACACGCGAGCTTATCCGGCAGCACTTTCCCGAGAGTTATGATGGCTTGTCGCAAGATGAACTCATGGTTCAGGCGGAAGCGCAATTTCAAATGTCAGAGCGCGCTCAAAATGAAGCCATGCTCATGCAGTCAAAAATGGTGGAAAGCCTTGAGGCTGATCAGGCTTTACTCGGCCAGCTTATGAATAGTAGTCACGGCGCGGTTGGCGAACTGCAAGCCACGCAATCCACTAATCAGCTCATGGGATTGCTCGTTAAACAGTCCATGCAAGCGCAGCAAATGCAGATTACGCAAGCTCGGGCAAGCAGTCTGGAAGCCACCCGCCAATTGGCGCTTGAAAAAGAAGCGCGTGCCCGCAGACGGCTTTTTATGGGACGTGCCAGTGACGCTTATAACGGAGGCACACCGTAATGGCTGATCCAACAAGTCTCGGCGTAATTGACGAATTTGTCGTCACCTTCACAAGTTATATTGATAGCGGCTTCGGCCTCCTTGGCGGTGAGGTTCAATATCTCACGGCTATATTGATAGGAATCGATATTACCTTGGCTGGCCTTTATTGGGCGATGGGGTCTGATAATTCAGTCATTGGGAAGTTTCTTAAAAAGGTTATGTATGTCGGCGTCTTTGCGCTGATCATCACAAATTTCTCTAGCCTTGCGAATATCGTTTTCAACAGCTTTGGCGGGCTTGGACTTCAGGCAACAGCCACTAGCCTTACGGCCAATGATTTGCTGCGCCCTGGCTTTATCGCCGATACGGGATTTCAAGCGGCACATCCGATTTTAACACAAATCGGCGAGCTGACAGGTCCTGTGAAGTTCTTTCACAACATCGTCTTGATTGTCGCGCTATTTTTAGCGTGGATCATTACCATGTTCGCGTTCTTCTTTATCGCGATACAGCTCTTTGTGACCATTCTTGAGTTCAAGCTGACAACGCTTGCGGGGTTCATTCTGATACCCTTCGCGCTTTGGAATAAGACATCCTTTTTAGCGGAAAAAGTTCTCGGCAATGTCGTGGCCAGCGGCATCAAACTTATGGTGCTTGCGATCATCATTGGCATCGGCTCGACAATCTTTGGCGACATTACGTCAGCTTTTGCGCCGCCTGCGAGTGCCCCAGATACGATAGTGCCTATTACGCTAAAAGATGCGGCCTCAATCATGCTTGGTTCAATGGCGCTCTTGGCTCTCGGTATCTTCGGGCCGGGCATTGCAACAGGCTTAGTCTCAGGCGCGCCGCAATTAGGTGCAGGCGCAGCTGTTGGCACGATGGCCGCCGTTGGCGCGGGCGCATTAGCAGGCGGAGCTGTCGCAGGTGCAGGTATTAAGGGTCTCGGTAAAGGCGCAGCCGCCTCTGTGAAAGCGGGCGCATCTATGGCGGGCGGCTCTAAAGTCGCTTTCACGCTTGGCAGTATGTCCCAAGGCGGCGGCATTAAAGGCGCGGCGGCAGGTGTGGGCGCTGTGGCACAGGCCGGCGTTATGTCTGTCGCCAAAGCCGGAGGGCGTAAAGTGCTGGCGGCAGGCGGTGCGGTTTCCACGGCGCACGGCAATGGGATGCGCGGCGGGATGGCCGCGCTAACCAAAGGGATGAAAGCGCCGCGCAAAGATGGCGGCGGGGCCACTTCGGGCGAAACGGGCAAAGGGCCCAATTGGGCCAAGAAAGTTCACCGCCAACAACAAACGCGCCACGCCACGCGCACAGCCACAAATGCACTTCGCGGCGGAGACGGCGGCGGCAGTGGAAGCGGTCCATCCCTGAACCCTGATGGATAGACCCGAATAGAAGGAGAAGACGATGAAATGGAAACGTAGCCAATCGAAGTTTGGGAAAACACCTATCCCTGAAACGCCTTATCAACGTGCGGGACAAAAAGAGGACCGCCGATTAGGCCGCGCCAATGCGCGCGGAAATAGATGGTGCTTGGCTTTTTGCGGCGCAATGGGATTAGCGGCGCTGTCCACGAGCGGCCTGATTTATCAAAGCGCGCAAGCCAGCATTGTGCCTTGGGTTGTTGAGGTGGATGAGACGGGCGCGGTGAAAACGTCTGGCCCGGCGCAAACAAATTTCAAACCCTCGGATGCCCAGATTGCGCATCAATTGGCACGCTTCATAACGAATGTCCGTTCCGTCTCAATCGATCCCGTTGTTCTGCGCGATAATTGGCTGAACGCCTATAATTACGCCACGGATCAAGCCGCGCTTACGCTCAATAGCTATGCCAATGAGAATGACCCTTTCGCGGACATTGGGCAGCGCAGCGTCACAGTGGATGTCACAAGCATCGTGCGTTCCTCAGAGGACAGTTTTGAAGTGCGCTGGCGCGAAAAATCATTCCGCAATGGCGCGCAACTCAGCGTCCAAACTTATACGGCGAGCCTTTCAATTATCACAAAGCCGCCAACGGACGCCGAGACGCTGCACCGCAATCCGCTCGGTCTCTACGTCCACGGACTTCACTGGTCAAAAGACCTCAATGCAACAGGAGCCTCCCAATGAGACAACCATCAAACATGCCGCGCCAATTGATGACCGCATCCATTTTGGTTCTCGCTACCAGCTTATCAGGCTGTGCCAGTCTTCAGGGGGCTTGGGGCGGTTTAAAATCGGGGCGCGTGACCACGCCCGACGAGATGTCCAAAGCGCTTTATGTGCCCGAACCGCCAAAGGCATATGACGTCTTGGCTGAGACTGAAGGTTACACAAACTCTCAAACGCCAACCTTGATTATGGACGGCCAATTGAAACCGATGCCGCTTGCTGTGGAGCTCTTTGATAGCGGACCGTCACTGTCAGGGTTTCAGGCCGTCAGCTACGCCAATGACGCGGCCATAGTGAAGCCGACGACCGATAATTATCTCAATGCTATTCAGCTTTACCCTTACACAGCAGGATCGCTCTATCAGGTCTATACCTCGCCGACACAGATTACGGATATTGCTTTGGAAAAGGGCGAAGGGCTTATTACAGTCTCCGCAGGTGACACCGAACGCTGGACGGTTGGGGATACAGTTTCAGGATCGGGAGTGAATGAGCAGGTTCATATTCTGGTGAAGCCCATGGCGGCCAACCTCTCGACCAATGCCATTATCACCTCGACGCGGCGCACCTACTATCTGGATCTGAAATCATTTACCGACACCTATATGGCGGCGGTATCTTGGCGTTATCCGTATGACGCTATCAGAAACATTCGCACAAGCTCACCGGAAACACCCCGCGTTACCAGGGCGAGTTATGAGAGGGTGGATGCCAAGCTAATCCCAGATGAGCTGCGCTTTGATTATGTCATCAAAGGCGATACGCCGCACTGGCGGCCAACCCGCGTCTTTGATGATGGCTCAAAGGTGTTCATCGAGTTCCCGGAAGGACTGACCGTATCCGAAGCGCCTCCATTATTCGTCACGGACGGTAAAGGCAGCATAAGCAAGCTCGTCAATTACCGCGTCAGAGACGGCTACTACGTTGTTGACCGCTTATTCGACGCCGCTGAATTGCGCCTTGGCGAAAAGAAGCAAACCGTTGTTCGTATCGAGCGCGCATCATGAGTGATACGCCTCCAAACTTAACCATTCGGGCACGGCCTCGCGCTGTGCGCCGCTTTAGCCGCAAGGCGTTATTGGGCGGTGCAGCAGTCTTAGGCGCCGTGATGTTCGGAGCTTTAGCAATGGCGCTTCAATCGCCTGTGCATGATGAGAAAGCGGAAGAGCTATACAACGTCACACATAAGCCCATGGCTGCGGGGCTCGAATTACTGCCAAAGACTTATGAGGAGATGAAGCCCACATTAGGGCCGCCTTTACCGGGTGATCTTGGAGAGGCTTATCTGTCGAAAGCCCAAGCTATTCCAAAACCTCCTATCGCCGAAACGGCATTAAAGCCGCGACCCCAAAAGCGCGTGTCATATAGCGCGCCGCAGTCATCATATCAGCCAGCCGCGCCTGTCTATAATCCACCCGTACAGCAGGCAAAAACGCAGAGCTTATTCTTTAATGTAGGCCGTAAAGCCTCGGGTGGTCAGGTTCAGCAATTTGCAAGTGCTGGCCCCGTCGATCAACTCAGCGAAGGTCTTGGGTTTCCCGTCCCGCAAATGCCTGATTATCCTGCACCGCCATCAGGATTTGATTTGAGCGGTGGCCAGAGTGACCCAAACGGTCAAATCGATAAGCAGGCTTTCCTAAACCGTGATGCAGACGACATCTACAATTCCCACGGTCTGGTTTCACCGCGCTCGCCCTATCAGGTCATGGCGGGCAATATCATTCCGGCCTCGCTGGTCACAGGGCTAAATTCAGACTTGCCGGGCCAAGTCATCGGCCAAGTGACTGAGAACGTCTATGATACGGTGACGGGGCAGCACCTGCTTATCCCGCAAGGCTCTCGCCTTATGGGGCGCTATGATAGTGTCATCGCTTTTGGACAGAGCCGCGCGCTCGTTGTCTGGACGCGGCTTATACTGCCCAACGGGGACAGTATTCAGCTTGATAATCTGCCTGGCTCAGACAGCCAAGGTTTTGCGGGCCTTAAAGACAAGGTCGATAAGCACACATGGCAGTTCATCAAAGGGGCCGCCTTATCCTCATTGCTCTCTATTGGGTCTGAGCTTGCCAGTGATGATGGCGACCGCCTGACTCGCGCGTTGCAAAATGCAGGACAAGATACAGCCAACATCGCGGGGCAGCGGATCATTGACCGTAACCTCAATGTGCAGCCGACACTCAAAGTGCGCCAAGGCTGGCGCTTTAACGTCATCGTCTCGCGCGATCTTATTCTCAAACCATATGGAGCAAGACCATGAGCCAGCCTCAGATCAAATTACAAAAACTTCCCGATACCAAGCCAACCAAGCACACAATCTCTGTGATGCCGGACTTGGAAGTTGATTTGGAAGCATACGCCAAAGTTTATGAAAAGGCTTACGGCGAAAAGGCCGATATTTCAGCGCTCATCCCGTCAATGCTCGCAAGCTTTCTTGCCGGCGATACGGGGTTCAAAAAGGCTAAGCGCGAGCTGGCCTAATTTCCACCACGTCAAGCACAGGAGAAAAACGCTATGGCTACTATTGGAACATTCAAACCGACTGCAACGGGCTTTGAAGGCACGATTGCAACACTTATGACAAACAAAAAGGTTCGCTTTGTGGCGAATGAAAAGAAGAAGACGGAAAACAGTCCAGACTATTTTGTGAAATCCGGCCGCTGTGATCTTGGCGTGGCCTGGAATGATGTCACAGAGCCGCAAGATGACGCCGAGCCGCTGGAGTATATCAGCGTTAAACTGGACGGCCCTGAAATGACAAAGCCAATTAACGCGGCGCTTTTTCACCGTGAAGATGGTGCTGACCTTGTTTGGTCTCGCCCGAAATCCAGTTCATAATTTAAGCTCGGGATTTGGTGCGCATAGCTAGAGTGCGCACCAGTTCTTCAATGTCTAATTTACCAACCAAAGAACGAGAATTAGAAGACTGCCTAGCAGTCGTTGCCTGCGTCATAAACCACCACGGCGAAGACTACTGGCCTGTCTATAAACTGTTTGAAGAAGAGCTTGAAAGACTTAGATCACGCCGAAAAAGACTGAACAAAACGCTCAGTCACATTCCATCCTTTCAGAAAACTCGTGTTCCTCAAGACGTTCATTGAGCTATGATTTAGGGGCTTAGGCCCGAGAAATGACCTCTAGGCTTATTTCAGCATCGGGGGCTTAGCGGGCATTAGACGAGTGTCTTAAACCGCCTAAGCGCAGACTTCGGAAATGACAAAATCACGCTTGCAAGCAACGCGGTCATCTCATAGCTTTTTCAGTATGTCAGTGAAAATTTCTCAGATTAACAATGACCAAACAAATGAACTTAGGAACATTATAGAAGTCACGTTTCTTGAAACATTTGCTCATCTGAACACTGCTGAAGACATCGAAATATATTCTGCGAAGGCCTTCACAACAGAGCAAATTGTCAAGGAATTTCATAATGAGAATTCGTTCTTCTTCTTCGTATATTTTGAAGAAGCGATAGCAGGATATTTGAAGCTAAACATCGGGGATGCCCAAACAGAATCCAAATTAGAAAATGCGCTGGAAATAGAGCGCATATATGTCCTAGCGAGATATCAAGGCAAAAGGCTTGGGAAAGCCCTGTTTGAATTTTCAAAACAGTTTGCATCAGAAAAGAACGCGCAATGGTTATGGCTGGGCGTATGGAATCAGAACGAAAAGGCGATTGAGTTTTACAAACGACAAGGTCTTTCTGAGTTTTCGACACATGACTTTATGCTGGGGAACGACCCCCAGACAGATATTCTAATGCGGTTAAAGCTCTGAAGACTCCTCAGCTGCCAAACCCTATATTGCCTGAGCGGCTTAAAATCGCTCAAAGTAAGACACTGAGTTAAGGTCCGGTTTGGGGGTTATCGCGTCTTCATGTCAGTGGCTTAGTGGAAGTTAGGTGACTGGCTTAAAGCGAAGGTAGCGAACTATTCTATGACCATGCGGAGTGTTTTTTTGTCAAAATCTAGAATACCCAATACATACGCATTTACGTCATCGCGCTTGGTCAGATCGGCACAGGCAGAAACTTTATAATTTAAGTAGTTGCGCTGAGGGGTATCAACGTCATGCTCCGTGCGGTCTCTATGAAATATATAGCACATAATCCTTCCGGCTTTTGGTCTGGCTTCCCCTTCATCCCACCAGTAATGATAAAGCCGGGGGTACTCGCGAAGTGTACTCAAGCCCGTTTTAAATTCGAGCGGTTCTGGTAGCTCGTACCAAACTCTTGCATTGGCCGCGTAATCACCATCAATTATGTCCCCCCTAAAATCAATGTCGTCTTCCTTGAATGGAATTGGTATCGATGCCGTACGGCGAAGCGGTCTCGGCTGCCAAACAGTTGGATCGTTTATATCATTGATATAATCTTTCCATTGTTGGGGTGTGAAGTGGACTGTCGCGCTAAAGGCCGGTTTCTTGCTACCGCTTTCACCTTGCCGAAAATCGACCAAATTTACGTCAGCTGATAATCTGAATTGCTCTCTTAAAGAATTTTTTTGCGCGACTTCTTCATTCTTGCTTAGGGTAGAGGCCGCCATGAATATCCCGGCAACAATAATGATTGAGATAACCCAGTCCCGTACACGCATCCTTTTCAGCGTCTCCGGGAAAGCCCGAAATCTATCTGCCTTTGCGCGGCCGCTATGGATCCCGTAAAACGCGGCTGCGATACCAATCAGAATCAGGAGAAGAATGTCCTTCATTATGCTATCCCTAACCCATCAAGTCTTTCACCTTCAAAGCTATAATAATTAAAATAAATGCAGGCAGGCCCCAAAATAAGAACATTACAGCCGGCCATCCGGTCGCTTCTGTCCAGGTGCCGCCATCTGCACGCATGAGAATAATAAGCAGGACATATACTGCAACTAAAACAGCGTAGGTGATACCAATGTGTTGCCAACTTGCCCGTAAAATAAACTTGCCGATGAAAATGGGAATTACCAGAATCAATATTGAATAGGTCAAAAATTCTTGCATGAACCAATCACCCCCCTTTTGAATGATACGCTGATCTAGTTAAATCATTTTTTAATAAGATTGGATACGCCGCTCAGCATAAAGACTAAGTCAATTTTGGTTGCTTTCGATATGCTGCAAACAGCAGGCCGGCGATGATTGGCACTTCCCCTATCATCATTAGACTGCCAACATAGGATAGATTTTCTATCATTTGTGGGGAGGCCAGAGAAGGAAGCGCGAGAATTGCGACCGCACGAAGGATGTATCCCGCCGCGCCAATCATGACAGAAATACCAAAAAATTTTGGTATTGTGTTCGAGATAAGAACAAGCCGTCCCAATGGAATGAGCCACAAGCCCCAAAAAATACTGGCCAGAATCAGACCCTTTCCGTGCAATGTGTAGAAGAGCGCCGACATCGACTCCCGAAGCTCAAGGGTCATGCCTCCATGAGTTACATCCGCGTTGACAAACGAAAGTGCGCCAATCAGATTCAATTCATTTAAAAATATTATGGGAAGAGGCAAAAGACCAAGCACCAACATTTGTCTAGCGAGGTTTACATTGACACCCCGAAAATAGTTGAAAAGGGCAATGACGATATAAACCTCAATCACCTGATAGAGTATTTCGCTTGCCAGACTGAGGCGTAGAAGCGGTTCATGTGCGGATAGCCGATCGACGAAAGCTCCATTTGCACCGTCAATAACGGACGGGACATATGACAGACTAAACGGCGCAATTATAGCTAAGGCCAAATATAGCCAACCTGCCCATTTTAAATTATTTCTAGACTCATACATATCATCACCATTTTTGAATATGACGAGTTTCTGATTTTTATAATAATTCTCAAGAACTGATGGGTATGAACGGCTGAATAGAGGGGTTGAACGGAGCGGTCCTGTGACGTCACCAAATCTGGCCACGACCCACAAACCATTGATACCCTTAAAACCACCATTCAACCAATATCGGGCTTGAGACAGGTAAATTTTTTAAGAAAATCAGTCGTAATTAATTTAGGATATTTATAGTGATTTCAGAATCTGCAGCAGAACTTACAATCAGCGCTCGGCGACGACACGTCTTGAGGGTGCCTTACATCATTATGGCAATAGGTCTTGCGGTGGTTGTTTGGCCTTACATTATTTCACACGACCTGGTTCAAGCGCACTCCGGTCCAGCATCGCAGAGCATGTTAGCTGCATTAGGGTTACTGTCCGTTATAGGCATCTTTAAGCCTGTGAAAATGTTACCATTGTTGTTGTTTGAGATTTTATGGAAGTTCATCTTCATGATTTCGTTTGCTTTGCCTTTGATAATTTCAGGAACGGCCGATAGCGTCTCTTGGGAGAACATTTGGGCATGTATAACAGTGGTCATCTTTTTCGCGTTCATTCCGTGGCGTTTCGTTCTAAAGTCTTATTTCATTCGGTAAACCATGGAGAAGTCTTGCTGACACACCAAAAGATTTTCAGACACATTCGTTTCATAGCCCTATTGAGTGCGGGGATAGGGTATCTGATAGATATTGCCTTCAACAACGGCGTGCCATGGTTCGTCTTTCGAACGCTAATCGTAGGTATGACTACACTCGTGGCATTCGAGACTTTTTCCCGACCGTCTGTGAAAATTCGATATGGCGCGCGCTGGGTTTATCAAGTGCTGGCCGTTGCTTGCATGGTTCCCTTGACCACGTTGATCCTTTGGGGAGTCACCACACCAGCCGCAGATTGGCCATATTTTTGGCGAGATGGTGACCGACTCATGGAGTTTGGTTTTGTGACCTTCATAGGGTTGTTAGTTGCGCCTTGGGTCGCTTTAGGAGCTTTGGTTCGGCAAAAAGAAGACCTTGCTCAAGAACAGAAAATTAATTTTGAACGCAACCAAAGTAAAAGTCAGTCTTTGATCGAGACTCTGCGCCAGAAACTGCAAGAGCCTCAATCAACAGAATACAGCACTTCGATACGTATTCGTGTGGGAGCAAAAATCCATATTATAGCCGTTGAAGATATTGCCTATTTTCAATCTGACGGGAAATACACACGAGTATTGTGGCGCAACCAAACAGGGGCATATTCGGAAGGCCTGATCAGGTCGCCATTAAAGGCCCTCCTAAAACAGCTAGACCCTAAAGCATTTGCGCAAACTCATCGCTCCACGATCGTCAACCTAGCCTTCCTTAGCCACATTGACAGGAGGAGAAATGATACTGGGCAACTTCACTTGAAAGATATCAAAGATACTCTGCCTATCAGCCGTGCATATCTGAAGGCATTCCGCCAGCTTGGCTAACGTCCGCAATGGGGATATTTCTCCGATTTTGTTGTCTTTCTTTTTAGATGAATAACTGATCATCATATGGATGGACAATTTTCGACAATTCATCTCTTTTATAAGCAAGAGATCCACCAGAACCATAAAGAGGTCGCTTCAGTTTATGACCCATTAGCGTGCAGCGCAGATCGTGATCAATACCTGCTTCCAGCATACGGTCCTCAAATGAATGGCGCACAGAGTAGATTGTGTGTTTCTCGCTTTCTAAAAGACTGTTGTCTTGAAAAAACTTCATCAGCGTATTGGATAGGTGTGTATCTTTATCAAAATATCGAGGAAATCCTTCCGGATGAGCCCTCATGGCTTCCAACGATACGCCGAGCAGCGGAATATCTCTGTTTGAAGCGGAGGCCTTTACCTCTCGGTTAGACCGCTCTCTGATTTCAACATAAGGAACGTCGTGATTGAGGTGGATGTTTTCAGGCAGCAGATTGCATATCTCACTTGGCCGAGCTCCGGTTTCAATAATAGCCAGAAAAATATTGCGAGCTTGCGCGTTCAAGCCCTCTAAAGCGCCCGGTCTAAGGATATTGTTTCGCATCCAATTGATGCTGAATGGCGGGCGTTTTCTCTTGTTTTTGTCATTGTCTTTGAATGACAGTTTTCGGAAGGGGTTGACGCGGTCTTCTTCGCCGATAAAGGTAAAGTATTGCGAATATAAGGTGCGCATGTTTCCGATACGCCGGTTAGCCGTGTAGGGCGTGGGTCGTTTGCCGTTTTCGTCCCCATTTTTGATTCTGTCGGCCCACCAGTTTCTAAAGGTGATGGCGTGGTCACGAGTGATTTCTGTCATTCCAATATCGCCAATGACTTTGATGAAGTAATCGATAGAGGTTCGTTTTGAATTTTCCCAAGACTTCCGTTGTGCGGGCGATTTCTTCAATTGGGCATCGAACTCAATCTCATTGACGTAAAATGTAAAGCATTGGGAAATCGTGCGGTCCTCGCGCTTGGGTTTTTCAATCCCCCCAAGCAGCGCTTTGGTTTCAAGCGTAGGAGGCTTTTCTTTAGGAATGTCGAACTGTTCGGCCAGTGCCATAACACGGCCTTTGGCATCGTCTATATTGCGATCATCATAAATCTCTTGAGCCGTTTTGTAGATGAACCCGTATGTCAAAGCTTTCGCTTTGGCGGCTTGATAATGAAGAGATTGCACACGCAGGGTGGCTTCCGTGACTCCTTGGTTTGCTGAAGCATCATTGGCAAGAGCCGCCCAATAAGCCTCATCGGCGCGTTCCATTGCGTCGCGTCGAATTCTAGCAATATCTAGTGATTTAGTCTCAAGGGAAGCTCTGACTTTTGAGCGTGCGTCCACGTGTTTATACTTACTGGGAACTCTTCGTTTATAGTTCCAGGCCTTACCTCTTTGGTACAAGTACCGATTCTCATAGTTCGCCATATCATTGCTCCTTTTGGGGCACGATTAGGGGCACGTTTTGGGGCACAATAACACAGTTTCACGCAAAAGTGGACCTAATCCAAATTATAATATATTGCGATTTCAATGAGTTAGGTAAATTCCGCGAGGGAAAGGATGGCTCCGCAAGCAGGACTCGAACCTGCGACAAGCTGATTAACAGTCAGCTGCTCTACCAACTGAGCTATTGCGGAATAGACCATATCAGGTAGGAGCGCCCTTTAGCAGAGATTCCCCAGGCGTTACAAGCGTAATTTTAGCTAAATATGTGAAAAATTTTGACTAGCGTTCCCCTACAACTATCAAATTTCACGCTGCGCATTCAGCAAAAAAAAAGGAGCCACAAGGGCTCCGAAGGTATTAGGTGAATGGTGGGTGTCTCCAAGAGAAGACATAACCTATATTAACGAACAAGGTTAATGCCGCGTTAACATAGCCATAAAAATTGACGATTGATTCAGATTTGGCTAGCTTTGCGTGAGAATAGGAGCCTTCATGCGCGATTATACAAGCTTTGACGCCTTTTGGCCGCATTACTTACGCGAACACAGCGCGCCGGCAACACGCGCGCTGCATTACGTTGGGACTGGCCTTGCAATTATTATATTGCTCGCAGCAGTGGCAACGGGTGCTTGGGCGTTTATTGCGCTAGCTTTGGTCTGTGGTTACGCCTTTGCATGGCTGGCACATATGCTGGTAGAGAAAAACCGTCCCGCCACATTTACCTATCCGCTCTGGTCGCTGGGCAGTGATTTTAAGATGCTGTTTTGCTTTTTAACAGGCCGTTTAGGGCGTGAGCTTGAAAAAGCAGGTGTCACGCATCACAGCGCAAGAAAAGAATAAAATACCCCGTTGCGCCCCCGTCGCGGCAGCGCTATAGCACGCCACAGTGAGGCACCATGGCGGAGTGGTGACGCAGCGGATTGCAAATCCGTGTACCCCGGTTCGATTCCGGGTGGTGCCTCCAAACTTCGTCAACTCATTTAAAATGCGCCAAACCAGCGCAATCCGCTGCTTTAAGCGTCTAACCCGCTAGCTTTTCATCGCCTTAGTCCAACCACGCTTTACAGCGTCAAATAAGCTGTCTGTTGGATGCCATATTCTGAACGTCTCCAATGCCCCTTCAAAGACATTGGGGCGCGCGGTCGATAATGTATCCCGTAACGTTTTGACCTCTTCAACACGGCCAACAGCCCCAGCCGCCGCTATGCGAAATAAAATAAGCCCAACAGGAGAGCTTGGCGATAAGGGCTTGGTATAAGACAAAATATCGTCAAAGCGTTTTTCGGTGAAATCACACACTGCATTGGCCACAAAGAACCATTCAGGCGGCGTCGCAATCAACTCCCGTGCCGACGCAATATAGGCGCGAGCAACTTCAACTTCGCCGCGAACCGCACGTGTAATCGCATAATAGGTTAGAAGGTTATAGTCATTGGGGTTTAATGTTAAAGCCCGCCGCGCAGACGTTTCATAAGTGGTAAAATCCCCCGCATGAAAAGCCGCTACAAATTCCGCAAAAAACGCTAGTGAATTATCGCGGTCAAGGGTCACAGCTTTATGCGCACAGCGCAACGCTTCGTCTATATGGCCTTGATAACCCGTATTGGGGGCTGCTTGTGCAATAAAAAAAGCATGGGTGAGCGACAAAGCTGCCCAAGCCGATGAAAACATCGGGGTTGTTTCAGTCACCTCTTTTAGGGACTTTAACATCTGCGCTGCATGGGCACCGCTGCCAGTCAAACCCATATTGTAAAATTGAAGTAACGCCACATAGCCGTTCATATTATTGGCCACGCCAGAGGGCAAACGGCGGTTGTACCGATTTACCGCACCGAAGGGAGCACCGACACTTGCCGCTGTATAGGATGCAATTTCTTCTTGGATTTCAAAAAGGTTATCAGGCGTGCATTCACGGTCAAAAATCTTACTCATCACATGCTCGCCCGTTTTAGACGCAATCAAATTTATCGATACACGCACTAAATCTTTTTGACGACGCACACTGCCCGTTAGAATAAAATCTGCGCTTAACCGTGTTTTGATATCTTCTAGCGCTGGATTCTCACGGGTCTCAATACGACTTGTCCCTGCAATGATCCGTAGATACCGAAACTGCACGAGCGCATTAATGACTTCAGCTGTTAAGCCCTCGGCAAAATGAACACTATCAGGCTCTTTAGAAAGATCAGAAAACGTCGGCACATAGATCCCCGGTCGTACGTTTTCAGCCTCTAAACCCGCATCACTATCTGCCGAACGCGGCGTTGATGCGTCCGTTGGCTCAGCCTCGCTTGGTGCTGGAAGCGCCGATTGGCGCCGTTCAAATACGGGCACATAGCTGCCCTTTGGGAGCAATATACGCAACGGGTCTGATCGCCCATCTGTGGAATAATATAAATCAAGGCGGCGGCGCAATTGTCCCGCCTGCACGCGAACAATTGTATCTGCTTGCGGATCAAAATCCTCAGGCCTGTCAAACACCTCTAAACCAATGGAGTATCCCTTTAGTCTGTCTGAACGCCCCGCCAAGGCTTCGTCCACGACATAGGTCAGAAAGCGCTTTAATCGTGTCGTATCTTTAAACTGCTTATGCGTTAAAATACGGGCCAAAGCATCATGAACACTAGCCTCTAGCGCAGGGTCGTCAGACCGTGGCAGGGCGCCGTTATGTCCGACGATTATGTCTTTGGTTGCCCCCACAGACGCTCCATTATCCAGGGTGGAAGGTTTAGCGCGCTCTGTCCCTACACATTCGCATCACTGTGATTCACTGCCCGTAGCCTGTCCCTTATGACATGACTGCGCTGGCAACACCATAGTTGGATTTTTGAATCACACGTTTGTAAATTTTATAAGGCCCGACGACCGCAGGTCGCCGCGACGGAGATAATCATGACGCAGATGCCCGCAACAGCGTTTAAAGACAGCCTAGAGGATGCCCTATCTGGTAACTGGCCGTTGATTATGCGCCATGTGTTAGAGCGGCCCTGCCTGGCAACAGCGCAGAATTTAACGGCCCTTAAAGGCCAGCCAGACACGCTGCGTGATACAATTGCGGATTGCTATGAAATTTCAAATGAAAAAGCGGATGTTATATTACGCAGTATCGTGAATGACGCTGATAGCTTTGAGAACACGGCCCAAATGCGGCGCGCCATGACACAGTTTTGGACTGAAATCCGTGACACAGATCTTGATAAAATTTCTGGCCGTCGTGCGGAACTCGCCAGTGTTTTACAAAGGCGGTACGGATTAAGCCGCGCCGCCGCATGGACACAAATACACCAGTTTTTTGCGCGCCATATGCGTTAAGGCGACATCCCCTTAGCGCAGCCTTCCCGCTAATCTGTGGCCCTACCCCCAGATATAGCGAGCCCGCAATAGCTGTAACGCAGATGACCCCACACTCATCGCGTTATGGTTTGTCCGCAGCCCTGCATTTCTCCTCCAGTTTATGCAGGGCTGCGGTTTTCAGGCCACAATCAATAGTCACTGAAATACACAGTTGCAGCAACGCCCGAAAACAAACATAGTCAAAGCCCAATTGGAGCTCGCTATGACATTTTCACGCCGCCTATCATCCATTATCACGGGCGGATTTTTCGCCGTAATCGTCACAGCTTGCGCGACAACGCCAGACCCTGAAAAAGTTTGCACAGCAGATTGGATTTCAAAACGATCTGACAAAGCCATATCGCGTATCGAGAGTCGGGCGAAACCTGCGCTGAGAAATTTATCAAAAGCGGCTGAAAGCTGGGCACAAGGAAAACAGCCCGGACCGTTCCAACTGATGTCTCTTAATTCTAGCGTCAAAAGCCTAACGCGCGAGTTAGAGACAGGCCAAGGCATGCGGGATTTAAAGATGCTATCGTCCACATGTAATGATCCGGACATTATCAAAAAGGCCATGACGAATGTGATGCGTAAAAACGGGCTTTCAGAACGCATGATTAATTTTGTCGAAGACCTTCCAATGTATGAAAGACTGACGACCACGGATGCCAATACCGCCTTGCGTTAGTCTTCTTTTTCCGCACAATATTGACCTATCGTCAGCGCGGGTGTAGGTGGCGCGCCATGACTATGCCCTCACATTATACTGTCGCTGCGCTTTATCATTTCACGCGGTTAAATGACTTCGCAGATCTGCGCGGCCCCTTACAAGATATGTGTGCGCATCTGGATCTTAACGGCACCATCCTTTTGGCGCGAGAAGGCATCAACGGTACAATCGCGGGGTCCGAGATTGCCATAACAGAGATCATCCGGTTCCTACGCGCCGACCCGCGCCTGTCCTCACTTGATTACAAATTATCACACGCCAGTGATAAGCCGTTTTACCGCATGAAAGTGCGCTTAAAAAAAGAGATTGTGACGCTCGGCGTTGACGGTGTTGACCCGACAGAGACTGTGGGCACCTATGTCGACCCCGATGATTGGAACGCAATTATATCCGACCCAGATGTTGTACTGATTGATACACGCAATGATTATGAGGTCGAAATAGGCACATTTCGCGGTGCGCTGAACCCCAATACGCAAACCTTTCGCGAGTTCCCCGAATGGGTCGCCCAGAATAAAGACACGCTGAAAAAACCCAAAGTCGCCATGTTCTGCACAGGCGGCATCAGATGTGAAAAGGCGAGTTCTTTCATGATGGAAAATGGCTATGACGAGGTTTATCACCTAAAAGGCGGCATCTTGAAATATCTAGAAACCCAGCCCAAAGAAGATAGTCTTTGGGACGGTGCGTGTTTTGTGTTTGACCAACGCGTAGCCGTCGAACATGGGCTAGAAGAATCGCATTATGATCAGTGTTATGCGTGCCGCTATCCAATTACCGAGGCTGATAAAGACCATCCCGCTTATGTTAAAGGCGTGTCTTGCCATCGCTGTCACAATAAAATGAGTGAAGATCAACGCGCACGGTTTGCGGAGCGTCAAAAGCAAATTGCACTCGCCAAGGCGCGCGGCGAAGACCACATCGGGCGAAAGGCCTAGCCCGCCGTGACCGCTGTTCTTTATAGCTTTCGCCGTTGCCCTTATGCCATGCGCGCCCGTATGGCTCTATCGGTGTCAGGTCTTACCTATGAGCACCGCGAAGTCGCCCTGCGCGACAAACCCCAAGCGATGCTCGACGCCTCGCCCAAGGGAACAGTCCCTGTGTTTATCACTCAGGACGGCCGCGTGATTGGCGAGAGTTTGGCCATTGCGCTTTTTGCTCTTGATCATAACGACCCGCATCATTGGTTGGCGAATTTCGACGCTGACTTAGTGGCGTTAAATGACGGCGATTTTAAACATCACCTCGACCGTTATAAATATGCCAGTCGTTACAAAGACGATGCCGCACGCGGTGACATCGACTTATCCCACCGCCAAGCCGCAAGTGTTATATTGGATAATTTAGACGCGCGCCTAGGCAACCACCCCTATCTGTCAGGGAACAATCAAAGTTTTACAGATATTGCTATTTTTCCGTTCATTCGCCAATTCGCTGCCGTAGAACCTGATTGGTTCAACGCCAGATTTCCAACTTTATCAATCTGGTTAACCCGCCATGTCGAAAGCGACTTATTTAAAAAGATTATGAAAAAACACGCGCTTTGGTCAGACGCACAGGATTAGTCGGTTAAGCGACCTGACATTCAGACTGGCCTGATAAGAGAAAGCGCCGTAAACTATGCTCATGCGGTTATTTATCTTAATCATAGCGATTGTTGCGCTGTTCTTGCCGCGACCTGTTTCTGCGCAAGACACGCCTGATTACGGTGCCATAATCCGCGATATTATTCAAAACGGTCCCATTGCTCCAAGCCCCGCGCCTGCAACGGGTCACGCCAGCACTATACCCGTAAGCCTCGTTTTTGATCTGCCCCCAGGGACGCTCAGCCCTCAATTAATCATCACCGCAACAGG
This sequence comes from Fretibacter rubidus, assembly GCF_041429785.1. GTDB lineage: Bacteria > Pseudomonadota > Alphaproteobacteria > Caulobacterales > Maricaulaceae > Fretibacter > Fretibacter rubidus. The sequence goes on along the minus strand of NZ_CP163423.1, from coordinate 574,970 downwards.
GGAAGACAACACCCCTTTGAGCGAGCTTCGCCTCACAATAGACGGACTGGTTTCCCCCCTGCGCCTATCACTATATACGCCACCACGTGTGCAAACCAACCGTAGCTTTGTCATGCTAAAAGCCCGCATCGTTGATACAGACGGCATCACACTGTCTCGCACGGCGTCTGACATAATGCATACCAGCGGCACGGCGCAGCTCCGTTTGATCAACCAAGTCCCGCCGTCTGAAACGCCAGGCCCCATTTCGGCGCTAGAGACGGTGCAAGGTAGCGTAAAGTTAACAGATGCAAGCGACTTATTCCAAGGCGCAATTTTGCATGTAGAATTGATTGAAGCGGGACTAGCGGGCGGACGCGGCAATCCCGTCAAAGGAAAAGTCTCTGTGCCAATAGACAGCGCGGAAAGCCAAACAAACGGCACAGTGCAATTTGCCTTTGACTACGGTGTTCCACTGGGCGGGTTTAAAATGCCGCTGGGTCTAAAGGCTTATGTGACCGATTGGGCAGGTCGTACGACCCATGTTATGCCCAACCGCGAAGAGTTCACAGGCCCCGACAAAGATTACAGACTGACCCTTGACCGTATCCGAACGGGATCTGAGGTCGAGCCCTTTAATATTGTTAGTGATAATGCCCCTATCGCCGTGCCGCCCCAAACAAATGCGTCCGCAATAACCGCTCTGCCCCCTGTTATGATAATATCGGGTGAAGCGACCTTCCCTGCTTTTCGCGGCCTCCCTCGCGGTGCCGTTTTGACCGTCGAGCTTTGGCAGCGTATGGACGGCGTCGATACACAGGTCATATCACGACGGGCAATAGTGCTAGACGGCTTATCGGGCGACGTCGCCTTTACCCTGCCGCCCGCACGAGCAACCGCTGATCCTGCCCGCATAGACCCTGACATGTGGTTAGGCGGACGTATCACCAGCCAAGAGGGTGTGGTCTTGTTTGAAACAAACGGGCAATCTGTACTCGGCGATACAACGCGATTAGTGCTCACCGCTACGCCGCAATACTAGGCCCCAACATTACCAAAATATAAGCTAGATAAACGCAATATAACGACCGCGTTCAGCAAAGGTTCAATGCCGTTTGCTATATACAGTCTGCGTGCGTCCCAAATACGACGTGCTTTCTTGCTCTCTCCCCCTGGGCCAGAATGAAACGCACGACCACTTTCCGGTCAGGCCGCTTGGGATTTATCCTTTGGCCCGTATAACACGCAGCAAGGCGGTGTTTGTTTTGGTTTTCTCTCTCTCTTTAACCAAAACAACGCCGCTTTGTCTTTTTATGTTTACAAATATGCTTGAGCACAGCGAGGGCGGTCGTGTTTTTAATCGCGGAAAAGTGACGCGCCCAGCCAGCGGTCTGGATAAAGTAAGTTAAGGGGTAACTATCCCTCTCCACACCCCATCCACAGCTAAAACGCTCTAAACCTAGTTATACACAAGGCGGTTTCACACTATATCTTGTAATTACGTCCTGATTTCGTAGCCTTATATCAAGAATAAAATAAGAATCGGTGGGATAGCGATGAATATTGCAGATACACGCTGCGTAAGACCCAATCCCGGGCTACATACATCAAATGCCATGCGGGCCAACCCGCTGGATGTGTTTGAGCGTATCGCCCTCGCCGAGCATTATGATTTTGAGAGGGTCAATGAGCAGGAAATCCACCTATCGGTGCCCGGCCATTGGACAGATCATGATATTTCGCTGACGTGGAATGCATCCACCGAAGCCGTGCAGCTTTTCCTCATCTTTGAAGGTCGCATTCCGGGGGGTCGCACAGACGATATCTGCCGCCTCATGAGCCTGATTAATGAACGTCTTGCCGCGGGGCATTTTGATTTTTGGAATAAAAATATGGCGCTGGTTTACCGCAACGCGCTATCCCTGCGCGGTGGGGCAACTCTACGCACAGAACAAGCCCTTGACCTTGTCGCGCTTGCACTCGACGCGGCAGAACGCGGGTACCCGGCATCGCAATATGTTATTTGGGCAGGCAAAAGCCCCGAAGATGCCCTAACGGCAGCGCTCGTTGATTTAGCCGCAGGAGCATAGAGCACATAATGACCGTTGAGCATTATCTTGTAATTGGTGCAGGCCGTATGGGCGGCGCACTATTAAAAGGCTGGCTTGCTGACCCCGTTAGCGGCGTTGTCGCAGACCGCTTAATGATTATCGACCCTCACCCCGGTGATGATGCGCGCAACGCGATTACCAGCGGGGCAGTGCATTTGGACGCGACCGCATCTGATATCGGGAAAAAATTGGCGAAGGTGCAAACAATTTTACTCGCTATTAAGCCCCAAGGCTTTGCCGAGATTGCCCCCATAATCGCCCCGCATTTACCGCAAGGCGCCTTGGTCATTTCCATTTTAGCCGGCACAGCCATGGATAGCCTGCGACGCGCGTTCCCTAACCAACACGTTATCCGCGCTATGCCCAATACACCCGCCGCGATTGGCGCGGGCATCACAGCGTTTACTTGCGATAACGGCGTATCAGAGCGCCAACAGCGCACAGCAGAGCGCCTCTTGAAAGCTGGCGGAACGGTTCACGCGGTGGATAGTGAGCACCTGATTGATGTTGTCACGGCTGTATCGGGATCTGGCCCCGCCTATGTCTTTCACATGGTCGAAGCCTTAGAAGCCGCCGCGATTAAAATTGGATTGCCCGAAACTATCGCGGGCGATTTTGCGCGCCAGACGATTGTTGGCGCGGGGGCGCTTCTGGACCGTTCTAGCCTATCCGCATCTGAGCTTCGCCAAGCCGTAACATCGCCGGGCGGCACAACCCAAGCTGCACTTGATGTGCTGATGCCAGAACTGCCGCCTATCATGCGCGAAACGGTCAAAGCGGCCTTAAAACGCGCGAAAGAACTCGCCGAAAAATAGCGCCTAAACTGGCAGGATAATCGTTGCGCAAAGTCCGCCCATGTCAGATCGAGACAGACGCAGCGACCCGCCGTGACTTTGGATAATATCGCGCGTAATAGACAAGCCCAGCCCCACGCCTTCGATATTTTGATTGCGCGCGGGATCAAGGCGGCTGAACGGCTTTAGGGCTTCGACATAATTGTCATCAGAGATACCGGGGCCGTCATCTTCAACCCTTATCAATACATTTTGGTCTGCGGCCTCTGCACTAACGCGGCACTTATCGCCAAATTTCTGTGCGTTACTAATTAAATTTGCGATTGCGCGCTCTAGCGCTACAGGCTTGATGGCGGCGACGGGATCACCCAGAATGGAGAGGCGCGGCGCGGGTGTGTATTTTTCAACAAGTCCTTTTAAATATGGCTCAAGCGATGTTTGCACCGCACTCTCACCCGTCAAGCCGCGCGCAAAATCTAAATAACCATCAAGCATATTTTCCATGTCTTTGACGTCGCGCTTGGCGGCGTCAGTTTCCTCATTTACGTCTTGTAATGCCAAATGTAGTTTAAGACGTGTGAGCGGTGTACGTAGATCATGGGAAACACCGGCCAAAAATACAGTCCGTTGATCAATATGGCGGGAAATACGGCGGCGCATTTTTAAAAAGGACTGCCCCGCCAATCGTACTTCTGATGCCCCGCTGGGTTTAAACCCTGAAATATTTTGCCCGCGCCCAAACCTGTCCGCCGCTTCGGATAATTCTTTAATCGGGCGCGCTTGGTTGCGAATAAATATTATCGAGACCAAGGTCAAAAGCACAGTTGCGGTCAATAGCCAAAAGATAAAAACAAAGCCTGTCGGGGCAAATACACGTTCACGGGCGGCGATAAACCGAAGCACATCATCATCCACCTGGACACGAATATCGATGTGGTTGGGATAGCGTGTCGTATCAAACCAAAACGGGTCAGTCAGGCTTTGGTTCAGCGCGCGGCGCAGCGTTTTATCCAGCGCGCTAAAAAAACTCGCGCGTTGGCTTGTCGGTAGGCTCTCACCCATTTCCAGCGCGACAGCTAGTTCCATGTTTGGGCGCAACATATTATCCAGCCGCTCGGCTCGTTCCGCCCCTGGCGACTGTTTATAAAGCTCTACTGCGACGGATACATCGGCGGCAACGCTGTCTGATAAGCTAGCTGTGACTGTGTCCCAATGGGCGTTAAAGAAAAAATAGGCGACCGCGATTTGCATCACCGCGATCGGCAAAATGATAATAAGTATCGCGCGTCCGAACAGGCTTTTGGGCAAAATCCGCTTTATCTGCGGGCTAAGGCCGTTGGGGACTAAGGTCGCGCGCTTGCTCATGACGGCTTAAGCGTCTGGACTATCAGTGACGAGGCGGTAGCCCTGCCCCCGCACAGTCAAAAGGTAATCCGGCTCTGATGGGGTATCTTCGATTTTACGGCGAAGGCGCGTCATCTGCACATCAACGGCGCGTTCGGATTGCGCATTTATCGTCTCTGATAATGCATGGCGAGAGACGGCAACCCCAGCGCGGCGCGCGAGCATTGTCAGCATCACTTCTTCGCCTGTGGTCAGCTTGACGCGATCCCCATTCTTGGCCAGCAGTTGGCGGTCCAAATCAAATATATAAGGCCCAAAGCTAACTTGAGAGGCGGGAGCCGTCGTGCCGATACGGCGAAAAATGGCATCAATGCGCAGGACAAGCTCTTCTGGTTCAAACGGCTTTGGCAAGTAATCATCCGCACCCGTCTTCAGACCCTCGATACGGTCATCCGCTTCTCCCCGCGCGGTTAGCAATATCACAGGAATATCGTCGCTTTCGCGCAAGGTCCGGGTAAATTCAAAACCTGTTTCGCCCGGCATCATCACGTCAACGATAAGCAAATCAAAGGCTAATGTGCCCATTAATTGCCGCGCTTCGGTTGTATTGCCGACGGTCGAGACACGAAAGCCGCGCTTGCCGAGATAGCTGCGCAGTAAGCTTCTGATGCGGTCATCATCATCCACGACTAGCAGGTGAATATCTTGATGATCCATTATATCGCTGCTCTGTCCGATGGTTTGGGCCATTTTGGTTTCTCAAAGTTATTTAATAAGCGCGAATACGCATTGTTGCGTTGACATAAAATGCCATTTTGCAACAATGGCCTGAAAAGAGGCATGCGGCAAGCTCTGCCGTTAAACGCGAGAAACATCATGATTGAAAAAGCCTATCACGACCGCGATGGTCAGATTTGGATTGACGGCGAATTTGTCGATTGGCGCGAGGCGAAAGTTCACGTGCTGACACACTCGCTTCATTACGGCTCTGCTGTGTTTGAAGGCAACCGTGCCTATGAGGGCGAAATATTTCGCCTGACAGACCATAGCCAGCGCCTCGTCAATTCAGCTGAATTTATGGGGTTTGAAATTCCGTTTACGCGCGACCAAATTGATGAGGCCTGCCGCGAAACGCTGGCCAAGACAGAACTCGGCGATGCCTATCTTCGCCCCTTTGCGTGGCGCGGATCGGACATGATGGGTGTTGCGTCAAAGAACAACCGTATCCATTTGGGCGTCGCAGCGTGGCATTGGGGCAATTATTTCCCTGATAAAATGAAAGGCATCCGCCTGACCATTTCCAAATGGAAGCGCCCTGCCCCTGATACAATCCCTTGTAAATCCAAAGGCGCAGGCCTGTATATGATTTGTACATTATCCAAAGACTCCGCCTCTGCTGCGGGATATGATGATGCATTGATGTATGATTACAAAGGCCGCGTCGCTGAATGCACGGGCGCACATATTTTCTTTATCCGTGACGGGGAAATTCACACGCCGACGAATGATATTTTGCTAGACGGCATCACCCATGACACGGTCATCAAACTCGCCGCCAAGCGCGGCTACACAGTCTATAAACGCGATATATATCCCACAGAGATGCCGCATTTCACTGAGTGTTTTATTGTCGGGACAGCGGCCGAGATTACCCCAGTTCGCGAAATTGCGGGACAAGATTACACAGTGGGTGACATCACGAAAACATTGGCCGCAGATTACGACGCGCTGGTACGAGGTAAAATTGCGCTTTAGCTATCCGCGACTTTTGCCAAGGCTGCGCGCAAATAAAGCGACCCTGTATAGACAGACAGAATGGCCGCTATCCATATCAGGGTCAGGCCAATTATGCCGCTATATTCCACAAGGGCGGGGATAAAGCTATCAACGGGCAGTAATGCACGGCTGGATAACCAGACCAGCAACACCAAAAGGCCCAGCATTTCACAGGCTGTTTTATATTTCGCGAGCTTTGTCGGCGGCATGACACGACCCGACAGCGCGGCGTGTTCGCGCGCACCTGAGACCAAAATATCACGTCCGATAATCGCCATGGCGGGCACCATCAAAACCCATGTGCCTTCTGTCACGATACAAAGCGCGATAAGCACAGCCGCAACCAATAGCTTATCCGCAATCGGATCAATCATACGCCCAAAATCGGATACCAGCCCCCACCGCCGGGCGAGAAATCCGTCCAGAAAATCTGTAATCATTGCCAAAACAAACAAGCCAATAACAAAAAGAGGTTTGCCAAAGCCGCTAAGACTGCCCTCGCCCATCAACAACACACCTGCGATTAAAACGGGAATAGAGGCAATACGGCCGAGCGTTAGTGCATTCGGCACCCAATAAAGGGCATGGCGAGTGGGCTCTGTGGTCATATTATGCTGTCTTGTTTTTAGGCATGCGCAATAGCTTAATGCCTGTCAGGACAGATATAATAGCCGCAATCCAAAGCATCCCTTGGGCGAACATCCAGACACCCGCAGAATTAGATCCGTAAACGGCCATCAAATCCGCATCCGCGGTCGTCAGACTGTTGAGCCATGCCGTAATCCACGGCGAGGCCAATAGTGTACAAACAGCGATAAAAGTAAGCGTATTTTTGAGAGACAACCATTTGGTTGATGGCCAGCCGTAGCGGGAAAACTCATAGCCCTTTACAAGTCCCACAATCACTTCGCGCGCAATAAGCACTACAACGGGCACTGCAAAAGCCCAACCCATCAGGCCCGCTTCATTTATCACACACGCCAGCGCGATAAGCGTGCCGATGATCAGCACGAGATCGGCAATATCGTCAAACCAACCAAACTGGCGGTGAACTGACTTTTTCGATCCCCCAATAATATCATCTAGGAAGTCTGTGACGGCAGCGACGATAAACAAACTGGTTGCCAGGACAGCTGGCGCAAGGTCGGGCCATCCCATTTTGATAATTACAAACATAACAATCGGGGTCAGCAGAAAACGGATAAGGGTCAGACCATCCGCAAAGGCTCCACCCATTTTTGACGGTGTCATGTCAGACGTATCGCTAGACTCATTCATGCCAGCCCTATTCGTGCCAACCTCATTCGTGGAAATATTCATAAATCACATTGGCCAGTGTTTCGCTGACCCCCTCTACACTTGCAAGCTCCCCGCGCGAGGCGGATTTGACAGCCTTGGCCGACCCAAATCGGGCGAGCAGAGCCCGTTTACGCCCCGGCCCCACTCCTGCAATACCATCAAGCGGGTTTGACTTCATCTGTTTTTTACGGCGCGCGCGATGTGTGCCAATCGCAAATCTGTGGGCTTCGTCGCGTAGGCGTTGCAAATAATACAGCACAGGCGTGCGCGGCGGCAGGGTGAAATCCGCGCGCCCGTTCATGTAAAACGTCTCTCGTCCCGCATTTCTGTCGGGGCCCTTGGCAATACCAACGAGTGTGACGCGGTCCAGCGCCCCAATCTCTAAAAGCGTATCCGTCACCACAGATAGCTGCCCTTTGCCACCGTCGATTAACACCAAATCAGGCCAGGCTAGGCTATCATCTTTCATCAGGCGAGAGAACCGCCGCCGAAAGACTTCGCGCATCATGGCGTAATCATCACCAGGCGCGGTGTCTAAATCCTTGATATTAAAAGTGCGGTAATCGCGTTTCGTAAAGCCGTCAGGGCCCGCGACAATGAACGCCCCAATGGCATTGGTGCCTTGGATATGGCTGTTATCATAGACCTCTATGCGCTCTGGCGGCGCGTCCATATCAAATGTGTCTTGTAGCCCCGCCATCAACTTGGCTTGGCTGGCGCTTTCGGCCTGTTTGCGCGCGAGTGCCTCTTCAGCATTTTTCACGGCCCGGTCAATCAGCAGTTTTTTCTCGCCGCGTTTGGGGGCGGTCACCTCAATCTTGCGGCCAGCGCTTTCTGATAAAGCTTGTTCTAAGAGGTCTTTGCTCGGGACATCTTCTGATGTGAAGACATATTTCGGGATGGGTTTATTAGTGTAAAATTGCGCAATAAAGGCATCCATAATTTGCGCAGGCAGCTCATCCTTGCCGTGACGCGGGAAGAAGCTGTGATTGCCCCAGTTTTGACCCGCGCGGAAAAAGAACACTTGAATACAGCTTTGCCCGCCCGCGCTATAAATTCCAATCACGTCACCATCGGAAAATGTGCTGGGGTTAATCGTGCTACCAGAGCCGCTGACATAGGTCAGGGCGCGGATACGGTCACGGAGCTCGGCCGCTTTTTCAAAATTCATCGCCTGACTGGCAGCTTGCATTTGGTCCGTCAGCTTGACGCGCAACTTATCCGACCGTCCGCGCAAAAAATCCTGCGCCTCATCAATCAACTCATTATAATCAGGAATAGATATTTCACCCGTGCACGGCGCGGCGCAGCGTTTAATCTGGTGCTGCATACAGGGGCGTGTGCGGCTCGCGTAAATACTATCGGAGCAATTGCGAAGGCGAAACGCGCGTTGCAAAGTGTCTAGCGTCCGGTTCACTGCACCTGCACTGGCAAAGGGGCCGTAATAATCGCCTTTAATATTGCGCGCCCCACGGTGTTTGGTCACTTGGGCGGCGGGATGGTCTTTGCGCACAAGGATATAGGGAAAGCTTTTATCATCCCGCAGCAAGATATTATAGCGCGGTTTAAGCCGCTTAATCAGCGATGCCTCCAGCAGTAACGCCTCGGTCTCGGTCTCGGTCACGACAAATTCCATCGTCCGGGTCGCGCGGATCATACGCTGCAGGCGCACAGGATGGCGGTAATATTGCGTATAGGCCGATACGCGTTTTTTTAAATCTTTGGCCTTGCCCACATAAAGCACGGCCCCGTGCTCATCAAACATGCGGTAAACCCCGGGCCGCCCAGGCAAGCGTTTCACGTAATCCGCAATCACCTTATTTCCGCGTAGGGGCTTCGCCTCGCCGCTATCGGGCGCCGTCAAATCAGGGTTATGGGAATCAGGTGTCTGCACAGACTTAAGGTAGGGGGTCTAAGCGAGTGACGCTAGGGCTAAGGCAATTTTGAAATTTCCCCGAAGGATTTTTACGGCTGTGTCGTTTACAATATGTAACCGTTATAGAAAGCATCATGCCCATGTTCAACAAACGCCCCGACAATCAATCGCCTGTCAATACAATCAAAAACATAACACATGTACTTTTAGCGTGTTTGTTTGTCCCTCCCGTATCGATTGCCTTTGCCGATGAAACATCAGGTCATCACCATCATAGTGAAGCACAGATGACGATCACGGATACGCAAAGATGCTTTCAGGCTAACGGCTTACCCAACCACCCAACAGGACAGTTTCCTAATCGAGGTAATCCCAACGCCATTGAAAAACAAAATGTGAATGTGTGCGTACCCTTAGTGCCGCAAAAACAAGAGACCCTCACGCCAATTCGAGGCACTGTTGGCATCGCGTTAAATGGCGTGCAATTCCGCCCAAATACAGCAGGTTTTTGGGATGCCGATGCGCGGCGTGGCCACAGTCCGAATGGAGACCGCAATTGGAGTCTGGACATTCACGGGGCACCAGGAAAGTTAGGCTTAGACTTTAATAATGCGCATGTTGGTCGGGGCGGGCTGTATCACTATCACGGCATCGCTGAAAGTTTGGCAACAGATCACAATAGCCTCATCGGTTATGCGGGGGATGGATTTGAAATTCACTACCTTGGAGCAAAAATGCAATCAGGTTGGGATTTAAAAACAGGAGAGCGCCCATCTGGCCCCGGTGGGCGCTATGACGGGACATATAACGAGGATTATGTATTTACTGGCGGCGAGGACCGATTAGATGAATGTAATGGCGGCTTTTTGGAGGGGCGCTATGTTTACTTTATCACCGACAGCTACCCTTTTGTAGCCCGGTGCCTTTACGGAACTGTGAGCGCTGACTTCAATCGGGCGCGACATGGGGCTGAAGCCAGAGGAAGCAGAGGGCAAGGGAGAGGACGCCGCGACCGCTCCCGCCGCCAATAATACTCGTTATTCATTAGAGGGACGGGCTTATTTCAAGCAAAGACGTTACCCCTCCGACCTCGCCTCCAGCGCGGCTTTATCCAGCACAATAAATTGCCGTCCTTTTTTCTTCACACTACCCGCCTCAATGAGCGTCGAGATGTGGCGCGAGACGGTTTCGCGTTTCGCGTTGATGCGCTCCGCCAGCGCTGTGACGGTCAGGTCACGTGCGACGGGATAGCCACCGTCTGCGTTTGGTTTTTCACTCGCTTGGCGGAGCAGCTCGGCGCAAATACGCGCGGGAATATCCAGCGCGATGCGTTCATTAGAATAAAGCGTCGTCGTTTGTAGCCGCGCGACCATGTCTTTGAGGAAATAGAGCGCAAGCCCTGGTTCAGCCTCTAGCGCTGCTAGGAAATGCGCTTGGGGTAAGATACCGATACGGGACGGGGCGAGCGTCACCACACTCGCGCTGCGGCTGGCACCGCTTATCGCAGCCATTTCGCCGAATGTATAACCCTCTGACAGGGCGGCGTGCCAGACCTCCTTGCCATTGGTATGAAACGAGGTCACTTTGACCTTGCCCGACAGGATAAAATAGACTTGAGCACTGTCGTCTTTTTCGATGATAATCGTTTCTTTAGCGCCGTAATCACGCACACGGATATGCTCGCGTATAATTGCGCTACCGCTTATTGTTGATGGAAAGTGTATAAAGTCGTCAGCCATAAGTCGTGTTACCCTGATTTTTGCTTACGCGTAAAATAATTAAAGTAATTTCACCTGACCGTGACGGGAGTCACAGATTTAACCGTGCGCGTTGTGTTAATCTGTGATTGGGAACGCGATGTGATGATATGCACGGGGCGCATAGGCCAATGGCTCTCCTCATGAATAACAGAGGCCAAGGCAAACACGTATCGCTTATCCCCGACACGGGGCGTGTCATTGGCCTGCTGCTAACGCGGCGGGCCAAAGACGTTAAACCGCAAACTCGCGCAGCGTCTCTAGCGGCACACGTTCCAATGCAATTTCGTGAGTAGACTCTAGTACCACATTGGGCGCAGCCCCTGCTGCGTGGGCTTGGCGCCAACGGTCAAGGCATAGACACCAGCGGTCGCCAGGATTTAGTCCCGCAAAGCGGTATTCAGGTCGCGGCGTGGACAGGTCATTGCCAACCGCTTGGGAGAATTTCAAAAAGGCGTCCGTCATAACAGCGCAAACAATATGCCGCCCTGCATCCGTTGGACCCGTTTCGCAACAGCCGTCACGGTAATATCCTGTTAGCGGGTCAAAACTACACGGGACAAGCGGATCGCCCAGCACATTATTTGAATTTTTAAAGCTCATTCATAGAGACTAAACTGCGGTTATGAGCCTCGCAATCCCTATTTTTGCGTGGCCGTGACGGCAGCTTCCCTCGCAGCTTTTTCAGCCTTTAAGCGGCTTTTCGCGCGCATGGTGGCAACGACATTGGAATAATCATCGGACCATAAAGCGACGTCTTCGCTTGGCGTCATGACCGTCCAGCGGGCATCAAAGTTACTAAGCGCGGACATCTGCGCCTCTGTGCCAATCATCACGGCAGAACTTGTTGATTGAAAATCCTGATAGGGTTCACCGTCAAAATCATTTTTGAAAAAGTGCCGCGCGCTTAGGCCTGCGTCTTCGGCCAAACGGATGACGAGGCTGTCGACATCCAGCATACGGTTAGATGTATGAAAGAACACAACACCCGTGTCTTTTAACCGAGAGCGGTAGAGTGCGAAGGCTTCGCGTGTCACCAAATGCGCTGGAATTGAATTAGACGAAAACGCATCCACGACAATGTAATCTTGGGATTTGGGCGCAAGGTCTCCGATTTTTAAACGGGCATCCCCCGTGACAATATCAGAGCCATAAGAGCAATCTTGAATATAACTAAAATATTTTGGGTTACGCGCCATATCGACAACGGCTTGGTCAATTTCGTAATATGTCCAATTATCCGTTGGACGCTCGTAACAGGCCATTGCCCCAGCGCCCAGCCCAATCATGGCAACCGATAAATCACCCTGCGGGGTTAAACTCCGCGCAAATTGCATACCGATATCAAAGCTATTATCCGCCGCGTAATAAGCCAGCGGCACGGTGGACAGGCCGTCGTCTTGTAATTGATAATTATGCACCGTGTCGCCGTGGATAAATTTATGCACGGTACCGTACTCGGACGCCTCGGCCTTGACCGTTAACAGACTAAAGAAAGAGCGGTCTTGGAATAGCTTTGGCAACGCCAGACCTGGCAACAGCAGAGCCAAGCCAAAGACGAGCGATATATCCATGACCAACACACGGGGCGAGGCTTGAGTGAGCATCCGCAGACCAAAGAAAAAGGCGCACCCCGCCGCGATGATAGCGACTTTGGCAGGCTGGCCTATTACCGTTAAAACCAATGCAATAACAGCCGTCCCCAAAGTAAGCGCGAGTAATTTGCCTTTAAGCGAGAAGGAAACAGACTCGATTTTAGAAACACGCAGCACGACTAAATAGGACAAGATTAAAACGATGAGATATTCATAAATCCCGTTAAATACGACAGGCGCCAGTAGCGCGTTAAACATGCCGCCCAAAACACCGCCGACAGACATCCAGATATAGAACTCGGTTAGATGTGAGGTATTGGGGCGATCCTCTACAAGGCGTGAATGACAAGCCAGTGAGATAATGAAATAGGCGGAGAGGCTGACCCCGATAGAGAGCAACACATTGGCTTTATAATAAAACCCGAAAAATAAAGACGCCATAATCGCGAATGCGGCAACATATCCCAAATGCTTTGACCCAATCGGCGGGTTTTTGGCAAAGGCGATCACAAAGGTGAGCAAATAAAGCGCCAAGGGCATGACCCACAAAAACGGGGTCGAAGCAATGTTATTGGTCATATGGCTGGTCACGCCGAGCATCAGGCTGGACGGTATAAAGGCCAAGAATATCCAGAATAGGCGTCGATTAATTGTCACCACACCACGGCTTGTTTCTTGCTCTGTGGTTTGTGAGGTCACTGTCGCTTGGTTACGAAAGGCCGTGATGCCCGCCCCCACAATAATGACCATCAAAAGTCCGTATCCCACCGCCCAGAGGGCCGTTTGTTCGCCCACGCGCAAGGCGGGTTCAAAGACAATCGGATAGAGGAGTAACGAGAGTAAGCTGCCCGCATTGCTGGCGGCATAGAGGAAATAGGGGTCTTGGGCATCTTTATGATCGACGCGGCTAAACCACCGTTGCAAAAGCGGTGCATTGGCGGAAATGGCAAAAAATGGTGCGCCTACGGATATCCCAAACAGACCGATTAACCAAAGCGACTGTGCGCCCCCGTCAGGCGGGGTCCAACCTTGGGCAATGGATAACGGCAGAAAGAAACAGCCCAGCCCCAACACCGCCATATGTATGATAATCTGCGCCTTTAGCGGCAGATATTTGGTAATAACATGCGCATAGATATAACCCAGCAGTAACACCGCCTGAAAGAATACCATGGCGGTATTCCAAACATTGGACGACCCACCTAGGAGCGGCAAAACCAGCTTGGTGAACATCGGTTGCACAGAAAACAGCAATACGGCGCTCAGTAAGATTGCCAGCGTAAATACTGAAATCATGGCCAGAGCCGATTGCTTTTGCCGGTCCTTAGACCCCAGCGTCACGCTAATATCTGTCATCACACACCCATTTATCTTTTAGAAGGTGTGTAAAGGAAGATGATAAAAAACTGATTAAACCGCGCGCAACACTCTTTTAAGAAACAGGCACAAAACTCTAACGGTAACGCACAATCTCGACGCCTGCGGCTTCGGCTTTTAAAAGGGCTTGTGGTTTAGAAATTTTAACACGCGCCGCTTGCACACGTTTGTCGGTCTCAAGCGCCCAGCTTGCGATGCGTTCGGCCAAGGTTTCGACCAATTGCACATGGGCTTCTAGCGCGATGTCCTCGGCCTTTTGCGCGACCACACCGTAATCAAGTGTCTCGTGTAAACGGTCCAGCGTTGGCGCAGCCATAGGGCCCATGTCGAGCTCAATATCGATGATAATCGGCTGTGTGCTTTCATGCTCATGCGGATGCACACCAATAGAAGCCTGTATCAGCAGACCTTCGACGAAGATACGCATAGAGGGTTGGCGCATTTTCATTCGCCCGCCTTTAAGCCGCTTAATCATTGCCATCCCCCATATCCTTTTCACCGACCATCAAATCAGGCGTTTGCCATGTCAGGTGCTGCCCCCCGTCCACAGCAATCATCTGCCCCGTCACTGCGCGCGCAGAAATAAGGTAACGCACCGCTGCCAGTAAGTCTTCGGGCGGAGAGCCGCGCTGTAATAATGTCGCCGCAACTTCGGCCCGAAATACCGCTTCGTTTTGATGGACAGAGGCGAGTGACGGCCCTGGTCCAACAGCATTGACGCGAATATGCGGAGCCAAATCTTGGGCCAGCGTTTTGGTCGCAAAATGCAAAGCCGATTTAGCCACGCTGTAGCTAAAGAATGTGGGATTAGGTTTCAGGACGCGTTGGTCAATCATATTAATGATAAAGCCGTCTGCCCCATCCACCATTTGCTGGGCAAGCTGCCCTGATAGCAATAGCGGCGCACGCAAATTGATATCCATATGATAATCATAGTTGGCGCGGGTCATGTCGCGCACGCTATCATCAGCGAATGTAGACGCGTTATTAATCAGACCCGTTAGCGGACGCCCCAACGCCTCTGCTGCACGGTCAACTAACGTGTCTAAGTCTTGGGGCACAAATAAATTGGCTTGTACGACTGCCGCCTGCCCGCCCGCGTCTTTAATCTCTTGCACCAAGGCCTCTGCGCCGTCGCTGGAGCGGTTATAATGCACGGCCACCGCATGACCATCACTCGCGAGGCCTCTGGCTAAGGTTTTGCCGACGCGTGCCCCTGCGCCCGTAATTAAAACGGCGTGAACGCTCATGAAGCGGCCCGGTAACGCGCGCGCTCACCGCAACTCGGGCGTCCCACCTCAACACATGACAGGCCAGGCAAACGCGGCGCAAGACGGTCAAAAATCCACTGCGCGATTTGCTCTAGCGCTGGCGCGGATAGACCTTCGACGTCGTTGAGCAGCGCATGGTCCAGCGGGGCCACGGCTTCTTTGACAATTTGTTCAATTTTCCAAAGGTCGCGAATCCAGCCTTTGTCATCTTGGGGGTCGCCAATGATGGTCACTGTCCCGCGAAAGCTATGACCGTGGACTTGTTTGAATAAATCATTGGCATCGGAGTGACCGAAATAATGGGCAGCTTCAAATTGGAAATCTTTTTCAATTTCAAACAACGGCGCAGATGTGGACCTGGACGTCATGAGCGCTACATTGCGCCCGCAACTAGCGCCGCAAGATACAGAGCATAGGCCACCATAAAGGCAATACCAGCCAAGCGCCCAATCGGTATACGGCGCATCACAAAGACAAGCAGCACAACCATCGTCGCAAGCATGACCCAGAAGTCAAAGACAAACAGCGTCGGGTTAATCGCCACAGGCCCCGCTAGCGATGCGGCCCCCATCACGGCAAATAGATTGAAAATATTGGAGCCCAGCACATTGCCGATGGCGACTTCGGAATGACCCCGATAAGCCGCGACAATAACCGTCGCCACTTCGGGGAGCGACGTGCCAATAGCGACAATTGTCAGACCGATAATCGTCTCACTCACGCCCAGCGTTCCAGCAATATTCACGGCATTTTCAACAATCAGGTGACCACCAAATGCCAAACCGATCAGGCCAATAACCACAAAAATCCCTGAGTAGAGAACATTTGTCGGCAGCCCAAGCTCGCCTTCGTCAATTTCGGTCATTTCGGCCAAGATAGGATCTTCTGCACCCTGTTTGGCCAAACGGGCCATATAAACAAGATAAATCACAATACCGCCAAACAAGATAGCGCCCTGCCAGACGGTCAGCGGATTACCAAGCCACGCGAGCAAAATAAATAGCAGTGTTGCAAACATTGCAATAAGTGCATTACGCCCAACACCCGGCATATTCGTGGGCACAGCCATTAATATCGCAGGAAGTCCCAGCGCCAACAACACATTAGCAATATTAGAGCCAACAACATTACCAGAGGCCAACTCGCCAGCACCGACCATGACCGCTTGAATAGAGACAACAAGTTCGGGCGCAGATGTACCAAAGGCAACAATCGTGAGGCCCACGATAAGGGCCGGTATGCCCCAATGACGCGCAAGCGCAGCCGCCCCGCGAACGAGCAAATCACCCGCAACAATCAGCACAATAATGCCGACAATCAACAGCGCAAAACTAGGCAATAGGCCCATGCCAGTCGTCCTTGAAGCTTAAACTACATTCGCAAGATGCGAATTAGTCAAAGCGTTTAAATTCCAAAATGTTCAAAGCCCCAAAGGTGATAGTCACCAAAAGAAACGCAAACAAAGCGGGATCCATATGAAACAAACCAAAGATGCTGATACCAGCTTGGATGACGGATAACATAGTAACCTCGTTAAAATCGGATGTAGACTGGATAGCAGACCACATCACCATAATTTTGGCCGCTATACCCTGTCTTGGCCAGAATGCAAAGACGCGATGGGGTGGAATTATGACAAAATACAGACTAAGCTTTCCTTATAAAGGGGACACCATGAACAAAGACGCAAAAATTCTTGGACTGGGAGGGGTCTTTTATAAGGTTAAAGACCCAAAAGCCTATTTAGACTGGTGGCGCGACCATATGGGCGCAGACCCTACGGATTGGGGTAATTTTGAATGGGCATCGGACGGTCAGTCACGAACAATGATGAGCCCCTTCCCCGCCGATTCGACTTACCTTGCGCCCAGCACGGCGGAGTTTATGATAAATTTGCGCGTCAATGATGTGGCCAGCTTGATAGAAAAAGCCCGTAAAGGGGGTGCCAAAATCATTGGAGCGGTAGAAAATACAGAATACGGTATTTTTGGCTGGTTTATCGACCCCGAAGGTATCAAGATAGAATTATGGCAAGAGGTCTAGCGCGCTAGGCCTGTATCAATAACACCAGAAACTGGAGAACACAGATGTTTGGAATGATTCCTTTTGTAAAAATGGCAGGCCGCGGCCTTGGTAAAATCTTCAAAGGCAAAGACGCCGAAGACGCGCTCAAAAAAGAGGTCAAAGATTTAGGCCTCGCCAAAGACGAAATTGACATCCATGTCGATGACAACGGCAAAGTGTCGGTCAAAGGCAAAGGCGTCACCCAAGAAATGAAAGAAAAAATCATCTTGGCAGTCGGCAATGTCGAAGGCGTCGGCGAGGTTGAAGACGGAATTGAGGCGTCAGATGATGCCCCTGCCTCTGAATTTCACACCGTTGTTTCCGGCGATACGCTTTGGGCGATCTCAAAACGCTACTATAACAAAGGCTCGCGCTACAAAGAGATTTTCGAGGCCAACCGCCCCATGCTAAAACATCCCGATAAAATTTATGTCGGTCAAGTACTACGCATCCCAGCGGATAACGCAGAAAGCGTCTAAGACAGGCCGCTCAATAAATTTATACTATAAAAACACCCCGGCCATGGTCGGGGTGTTTTGTTTTGGGGTGGCGGGTAGGTAAATCCTCAAAGGGGACATTAGAAGAGTGGCTTAAGTCGCCTAAAGCGGCCGCTGGTAATGTTTGCTTATACGGCAGCAATCGCCCAAAACCGGGCACTCCTAACCCAAGTCGACATGTTTCAAGAAGCGTGATAATCTTTGGCGGATAAAGGGATAGCTTAATTTACTTGATAGCATATATTTAATCTGGGGTAATTAACCAATGCTCCTGCTTATTCCCTTTACAATCCAAGGGCGAATAACCAATTATCACCTATGATTTCAAGTTCAGCGATTTCCGCCAAACACATACAGCCGCCAGTCAACGATCAAGACTTTGAGATCGCTCTGGTTGATATCGCCAATCATATTTTCAAAAGCACTACATTTGAACGCTATGGCCGCAAAGGTTCCACTCAACATGGTATAGATGTTCGCGGCAGACCAAATGATGAAACAACGAAATTAACGGTAATACAGGGTAAGTGCCGAGAGCCGGGTAAAGAGGAAAACCCTGACGATGTTGAGACACATGTTAGGGCGGCACTTGCAAAGTTTGAGTTCCAAAGATTCATCTATGCAACAACAGCAGTAAAGAAAACGGCGTTGCAGGATGCAGCAGATGAACTTCAAAAGACGTTAAATTTAGAGCTCGGTGACAAAGCGCCTCTAATTCAAATCTGGGATTGGGACAGCTTGACCGATATGGCTCGAACAAAGCCAGAGGTGTTTAGAGCACTCGATGTTCAATCGGCGGCCGTCATTGCATTAATCGAACATATGCAAGTCAATGACCCCGATGGGTTAAAAAAATTATCTGCGATAGCTAAAGCGGGTTTATCACCATCACGTTCCAAACTGGCGATAATAGAAATTAAAACTATCGATGAAAACGATAAGGAAACTCCGCTTACCACATTGATAACAGAAATATCTGAAAGAATACCGTTTGAGCCAGTAGAGTGTTTCACCGAACTTTGTGATCTCTTAGAAACTGAAAAGCCAAAGGAACCGATTGACTACGCGAGAATAATTGGAGGTCTTGGGAATTGCCACTTTATCCTTGACGAGCGCGAGCTAGCATTTGAGAAATATGCTGAGGCTTATGAGTATATGCCGCATCGCGCAGCTACTATTTCAAATTATGCATTGGCACTTGGCTTTCAAAACAAGCTCAATGAACTCCGCGAATTGACTGAAACAGCATTAAAAGAAGACGCTAGTAACTCGTCATTAATAGCGAGATCACTGCATTTTCTTAAAGACTTATCTATTGTTCCAGACGCCGCTCGCAGGAACGCACATGTTTGGTTGGCCCGTCTAGAAATAACTAGACGAACAGACACTAAAAAATCTCTGAGAAAAGCGACCCTAAAAGCGCTTAAAGACCATCCTGATGATTACTATATTCGTCAGTTTTATGCTGATACATTACTTGAGAGCGTCTTTGAAGATGAGGCTGCCTTGGCGGGTTTAGATCCTTTAACACCAGAAAATCACAACCAACTCACAGAAGCCTTGGATGTATATGCTTCTTTATGGGACGAAACACAATCCAAAGGGAATTACCAACAATCTCATGAGCCCGCACTACCAGTAAATTATATGCAGGCGCTTCGTGTTGCTGGTAAATCTGAGCAAGCCATTAAAATCGGTCTTATTGCCAGAGAAAAAATCCAAGATGCAAGCCTAGCGCTTGAGTACGCAATCAACCTTGTAAAATCCGGACGGGCGGACGAACTCAACGATGTAGTTGAGGAGCTTCCACAGACTGCCGATGCACAGAAAATGAGACTACAACATGCATTAGATATCAACGATTGGAACACGGTAGAAGCCTTATGTGATGCGAGATTAGGTGATAAAGACCGTGATCATGGTCTTTTGCTTGGACTAAAATCACTGGCCCAAATAGAGAGTTTGGAAGAAAAAGACCGTAGCAAGGCTGTCGAAAAACTAATCAAAGAAAGTTCTGTTGCCTGTCGCGAGTGGACTATTCGTTCCCAACTTGCGCGCAAGTACTTAGGTATCGAACAAGCATTATCCTGTCTCGCATCAGCGAAAAATTGTTTAGGTGATGACGCAGAGCCTGAAGACATTGTGAGCGTTGTTCACCAAGCTAAAATTTTAAACGATGACAACACAATTATAGAGCTTCTTTGGGAGCGAATAGACTACTCTCGTCCGTCTGAAGAATTAGAACTTCTTCTTTCAGTCGCTGCTACTGAAACGCCAATGCGTCAGAGATCTATCGAAATATTCAGCAAACTTGATGAGACATTACTGGAGCTGGCTGAATACAAAGAACTGGTAGCGATTGCTGCATTCAACCAAAGGAATTTTTTAATAGCCAAAAAGCACTTTGAAGAGCTTTTTAATCATCATCCACATCTGCGTTATTGGCTCGCTATTTACCGATGTGCAATGAGGTTAAACGACGAGGCAAAAATCGAAGAGTTGCTTAACACCGAAGGTGTTGAAGGTCTTCCCTATAGCCCTTTAGACTCCATGCAATATGCAAGTATTTTAAAACGACATGAGAAACTTGAACAAGCAATACAGATGGCATTCAGGTCTGTAATTGACCCTAAAGGACAAGCCTCTCCAACAGTGTCAGGAAGTTATATAGGTTTTGTATTTTCAACTAATTTAGAAGGCCCACCAAGCCGTATCGTTGAAAAAGGCCAGTACGTAAAAATTAGACGATCAGGAACGAACGAAGTTGTTGAGGGCATTATTGAAGGCAATGACCATCGGCCTTGGGGCGTGGTTCTCCATAAAGGTGATTTACGACTAGAGGCCGCCTTAGGAAAAAGAATAGGCGATACGTTCTCTACAGCATCTAAAATGGGTGACAATGTTGAGTGGATCATCGAAGATGTCTGGCCCGAATATATTCGCGCAGCTCAATACCTATCTAACGAACACCCTGATCGTTTTGGGGACGCTGCAATTATAAATCGGATTGTAACTGATGGTGAAAATGTTGAGCCAATTCTCGATATGGTTCGCAAAGACGGGGAACACCAAGATGATATATGCCGAGTAGTGATCGAGAAAAACCTGCCTCTTGCATTGATGGGAGGTGAAGATGGTTTGTGCGGTTTGAAACTGGCTAATGCTATCCGTCAACGTGGGTATGAAATCCCAACCAATCAGGGCACTAAAGAGGTTCAGGAAGAAGCCGCAAATGTGGCTAAAAACGTCAAAAATGGAATCGTTATAGACTTATTTACAGCTGTGACGGCACTGGAACTCTCGATATTAAAACCGCTCGCGGAGACACTAGGCCCAATAAGGCTTTCCGAAAACGAACTTGAACAGCTATTAGCGCATCTTGATTTAGTCAAAGTGTCCAAGGGGGATAGCTTCTCTCTTACTGCTGTTGAAGGAGACGTCTATCGTGATGAAAAAGACAAAACATTTCACAAAAACCAAATTGAATGGTTGGAAACGGCGATTTCTGATTTAAGGAACCTCTGCGAAATCGAGCCTGTCATTTATGGGGACGATAAGACAGACATAGAAGAAATCATTCTAAAACAGGTGCCACTAACTCTAGCACCTATAGAATTAGCAAAAAAGCACGGCGTGCCATTATTGTCTGATGATAACTCATTAAGGCAACTTGCTAAGCAACTTGGTGTCGATGACGGGCTATGGCTTTCAGCAAGCATTCAATTCGCATTAGAGTCCCAAAAACTCACTAACGAACAATACCTAAACGCAACAATCGGTCTTGCAGAACGCAAACACGATTTTCTTCCTGTTAATAGCGCTATGCTTGTTGATGCGGTGGAGCAAACATGCGACGGAAAACTCTCTTACGAGGTCAAATTATTAATTGACCAACTGGGTGGGCCAAGCGCAGATATAAAGACGCACGCTGCCGTAGCCTCGTCTTTTATGTGTGCCTTGCGAGAGAAAGGCATTGATATAAGTTTACGCCAAGAGATCATGGACAATATAGCTCGTGCTACTTTCTCAGATACAACCCATAGAGTAGCAATGGCATGGGCTTCCGCATTTGGCAGCACCTTACATCCTGATGACAATGACGATTTTAGAAAAGCTATTAAGAAATATCTCCCGAGCGGAAACTTTAATCTTAACCCGTTTGATAAACGTCCCTTTTATTATAGTGTAAGCACCATTGCTATCAATGCCCGGCTCAATGCCGAAAAATGGAGAGTATAATAGTTGCTACGCTGAAGTCCGCAATGCCCCGAAACTCGACCTAAAGCATAATTGCTAGGTCTAAGCTTTTTTTGCCGTCTTCTTCCCTTGAGCTTTCTTTGCGGCTGCTTTGGCGGCGGCGGGAATTGTGGAGGGTTTTGGCTTTTTGGTGACTGGCTTTTTAGCGACTGTTTTGCGCGCAGGTTTTTTCAATAACGCGATGTCTGCTTTTAACGCTTCAATCTCTGTGGCCTGTTTCGCAAGCAGGGCTTTGAACACTTCAAACTCTTCGCGGCCCACAAGGTCCATATCGGCGATGAGACTTTCGGCGCGGGCGCGGCCCATGGCTTTGACCTCGTCGCCGACGCCTTTGACGGCGCCCATGGCATTGGTCATCAGATTTGATAAATCATCAAGGGGTTTGGCTTTGCTTTGCATGATGGCTCGCTTTTGGTTCGGTTCAAAGGCACGTGGGCCCATTTATTCTGGTAATATATCTAAGTGCAGTGTAGCACAATTTCCAGAGCTATCACTGTCATAAAAAGTCGCGCCATGATTATTACACTCATTCACGCCATTCCGTTCCCCGATTGGATTAGCCCCAATGTGTTTTCCATCGGAAACTTTAGCGTCAAATGGTACGGCCTATCCTATATCGCGGGGCTATTTGCAGCCTATCTCTACGCCAAGAACGTCTGTTCAAAAAAAGAACTTTGGATTCCCGCAGGCATCACGCGCGGCAGTGCCCTGATCCCCAATAAAAAGCTGCTGGAAGACATGATGTTCTTTCTACTGCTTGGGATTATTGTTGGTGGGCGTATTGGGTCTGTGCTGCTTTATACGCCCGAACGGTTTTTGGAAAACCCACTGTTTTTATTTAAAATATGGGAAGGCGGCATGGCCTTTCACGGCGGTTTTTTAGGGGTTTGTGTCGCCGTCTGGTGGCTAGCGCGCTCTCGTAAGGTCGAGCTGTGGCGGCTTGCTGATATGGCGGCCATTGGTGCGCCGTTGGGAATTTTTGCCGTGCGGCTGTTTGGTAATTTCGTGAACCAAGAGCTTTACGGGCGTCCAACAGATGTGGCCTGGGCGTTTATTTTTCACACCGACCAACTGTCCCTCCCCCGCCACCCAAGCCAGCTTTACGAGGCGGCGCTAGAAGGCATCGCACTGTGGTTTATTATCCGTATCGCCACGCATAAATTTAAAGTGCTCACGAAGCCTGGCATTGCCGCAGGAATATTTTTTGCAGGCTACGGCGTGTTTCGGATATTCGTCGAGTTTTTCCGCGAACCTGATAATATTCAGCAGTTCGGCCCGCTGACGCGCGGCATGAGCTACTCCTTGCCTATGGTCATCATTGGTCTTGCCATTATTGTCTGGGCATCACGCCGCCCACCTGTCGCGCCAAAACGTATGGGCGACGAGGCAGAGCAAGCCTAAGATGAGTGCCTTAAAAGACCGTCTAATAAAGCGCATTAAGTCCGAAGGCCCGATGTCAGTCGCGGAATATATGACGCTATGCCTGCTTGACCCTGTCGACGGATATTATCCCACACGCGATCCACTCGGCAGTGACGGGGACTTCATTACAGCGCCCGAAATTAGCCAGATGTTCGGCGAGGTTATTGGGCTTTGGTGTATCCAAAGCTGGATTGATATGGGCCGCCCGCCGTCTGTGCAACTCATAGAGCTTGGCCCAGGGCGCGGGATTATGATGGCTGATATACTCCGCACGGCGGCACTCGACAAAGCCTTTGAACGCGCGCTCTCTGTCACACTGGTGGAGGCCAGCGCAGCCTTAGAGGCTGTGCAAGGACAAACGCTGGCCGCGACGGGCGTGCCTGTGTCTTGGGCGTCTGATATATCCAAAGTGCCAGAAGGGCCGAGCTTGATCATCGGGAACGAGTTTTTAGACTGCTTGCCTATACGCCAATTTATCCAAGACGACCCCTTTGCGGGGCGCGGGGGATGGGTGGAACGTATGGTCAGCGTGGACGGCGGCGCATTACGTTTTGTGAAATCGCCCGTGGCCATTTCAGACG
This sequence comes from Fretibacter rubidus, assembly GCF_041429785.1. Lineage (GTDB taxonomy): Bacteria > Pseudomonadota > Alphaproteobacteria > Caulobacterales > Maricaulaceae > Fretibacter > Fretibacter rubidus. The sequence continues at coordinate 550,970 of NZ_CP163423.1, read as the reverse complement.
TTGTGCAAGACGCCCTGCCCGCCGCGCAGTCAGACGCGCGCAAAGACGACCTATTAGAGGTCTGCATCGCTGCGCGCCAAATCGTTGACCAAATCGCCGCGCGGCTGTTAGATTATCCCGGTCGCGCGCTGTTCATAGATTACGGGCCAGAGGTCACAGAATTTGGTGATACATTACAAGCCCTTAAACGCCACGAAAAAGTGGGTGTCTTTTCTGATCCGGGCAATACCGACCTTACCGCGCGCGTGGATTTCGCGGCTCTTTCAGAGGCGGCCACTGCGGCAGGGCTAGACGCATCCAAAGCCGTGCCCCAACGCGAGTTCCTCTCAAAGCTTGGCATTGAAATGCGTGCGGTGGCCCTGATCAAAGGCAAGCCAGACGCCAAGCCCAAAATCATTCGTCAATTGCACCGGTTGATGGACAGCGACGAAATGGGCGAGCTTTTCAAAGCGGTCTGTTTGTCATCGCCTGGCCTGCCCGCTGCGCTGGGATTTAAATCATGACGCCGTTTAAGACGCATGAAGCGCTTGACCATCCGCGTATCGCTCACGGGTTTTTCGGGCGTGTTGGCGGTGTCTCCAAAGGTCAATACAGCAGCCTGAATACGGGGCGCGGCTCTGGTGATAATCCAGATAATGTGACCGAGAACCGCCGCCGCGTTGCCCGCGCGCTGGGCACATCAGAGCCGCAATTACAAAGCCTGTCACAAATCCATAGCCGCGACGTCTTAATCATCGATAGCCCAACACGCGAACAGCCAAAAGCGGACGGTCTTGTGACCAAGACGCCGGGCCTTGGCATATCGGCGCTGTCTGCGGATTGCGCGCCTGTATTATTCGCCGATACGAAAGCGGGCGTGATTGGTTCTGCCCATGCGGGGTGGCGCGGAGCGCTGTCTGGGGTCACGGACGCTGTGATTGACGCCATGGAAAGCGTGGGCGCAACCCGCAAAGACATCCACGCCGTCATCGGCCCGTGCATCCATATCGACCATTACCAAGTCGGGCCAGATTTTCGCGACGCTTTTATAAAAGACGACAGTGACAATAGCCGTTATTTTGACCCCGGCCCGACGCGCGATGACGGATCGGAAAGTTATTACTTTAGCCTTTTGGGCTATCTCACCACTCGGTTATCAAACGCGGGGGTCGAGCGAATCGGCTGGTCTATGGACTGCACCTACGCCCTTCCAGAGCAATATTTCTCCTACCGCTACAACACCCATAACGGGATAAGCGACTATGGCCGCAATATTTCTGCGATAATGCTGCACGAATGAAAAAGAATCAGCGCTTGCCGATTTACATGACCGCATCAGCCGCCTATCACGTGACAAAATTATAACAGAGGTGAAGCTGTGAAGATTATTAGCGGAACATCAAACGAGCCCCTATCGCGCGCCATTGCCGATGTGCTCGACATCCCCCTAACCTCTGTCGATATTGAGCGGTTTCGCGACCAAGAAATCTTCGTCCGCATTAATGAGAATGTCCGCGGCGAAGATATTTTTGTCATCCAACCCACATCTGCGCCCGCCAATGACCATTTGCTAGAACTGCTCATCCTTATCGACGCGCTTATGCGGGCTTCGGCCTCTCGTATTACGGCCGTTATTCCTTATTTCGGCTATGCGCGCCAAGACCGCAAAGTTGGCGGCCGCACACCGATTACGGCCAAACTTGTCGCTAACTTGATTGCCAAAGCGGGCGCGGACCGCGTCCTAACCATGGATCTACATGCAGGACAGATACAGGGGTTCTTTGACATCCCCACAGACAACCTATTCGGGCAACCCGTATTTGAGACTGATATTCGTGACCGTTTTTCTAAAAAAGATCGCGATAAATTGCTTTTTGTCTCCCCCGATACAGGCGGTGTGGTGCGCACACGCAGCCTTGCCAAACAATTTAACGCCGATATCGCTATTGTTGATAAACGCCGCCCCAAAGCGGGCGAAGCCGAAGTGATGAATATCATTGGCGACGTGGCGGGACGCAGCTGTATCTTGCTCGATGATATTATCGATAGCGGCGGGACATTATGCAACGCGGCAGCGGCGCTCAAAGATCACGGTGCAAACTCAGTCTCCGCCTATATCACCCACGGCGTGTTGTCAGATCCCGCAGTCGAGCGCATCAGCAAATCCGTCCTGACCGAAGTCGTTATCTGCGACACCATAGGACAACCTGAAAAAGTTCAAAAATGCGATAAAATCCGCGAAGTCTCTGTCGCGACACTGCTGGGTGAAGCCATCCGTCGTATCGCGAATGACGAGTCGGTGTCAAAGCTGTTCGGCTAATTAATACTGATAAATCCGCACAGTGTAGGACAGGACTTTATCCTGTCCTGCCGCAAGCGTGATAGTCCAGCGATTTTGATCGCGCACGGGATTCAGAGTTGCATCTGAAAAACTGACATCGTCTTCATCCAAATCTTCATAGCGCGGCTCGACCCGTAATATGCGGGCCTCCGACGCATTGTTCTTCATCGCATGAGTGACCCGCGCGAGCAGATATGTTTCACCTTCAACCGTTTCTTCGCGTAGATTTGAAACCGTTGTCGCGACGCTAATTTGGTTGTCCTCAACAGGGGCAAGGTAAAGACCAACGGCATCTATTGGGGTTTGGGTGCCTTTAATCACGGCGTCGCTCTCGACCACAAAATCATCGCCTGTATTAATGCGGCCCATTTCCAACCCGCTCAGCGGGTCTAGATCAAGTCGGTAAATAATGTCCGTGCCAATGCCGAAGCTTAAGCTTTCGCGCGTCTCGCCCGGTATAGTGAACACCCATGTTGGCTCAATTTCGTCCATGTCACGAGGACGGTTTTCACTACTGATGACTCCGCCGCGTAAGCGCACATCTTTCAAGACGACTTTGGCCGTAATCGGCGCAGCAAAAGCGTTAGAAATTGTGAAGGTACCATGCGCAGGCGAAAAGTCTTCGCCCCGATCATCAAACTCGCTTTGCATTTGAACTGAAAAGCTTGTGCCAAGCTTCAGCCGTACGGGTTCATCGACCGCCAGATTATCAATGCGGTCCTCACCCAGATAAACCACGCGGCCATTTTCCGTTTTACTGAAAAACCGCATAGTCCCCTTGGGTAGAGCCACGCCCAATTCACCGTCTCGGCTATTATCAACCTCATAAAAAGTTTGCAGAGGCGTCGGGCTCGTTATGCTTTGTGTGCCGCTAATCTCAGCGAGAAAATAGGGCTTAATATCGACCGCCGCTTTGTCGACAAAGGCGATTTGTTTGGTCTGATAGGGGGCAACATCGACCGCAGCTGGAATGCGGTAAAGCTTATAATCGCCGACATTTTCCTGCACGGCCATTTTTCGCGAGCCTGTTACGACCACGGAATCGGCCATCATCATCTCGGCCTCGGGGGCTGCCATAGCGCGCATCAACATTTGCGGTTCGCCATAATTACTTTTGGCTATCGCTTGCCGAACACGTTCAGCAATACCGCGTTTTGTGCTGCCCTGCGGGTAACATTGCGCGCGCTGCACAGGCTTGGGCGGCGATACGGCGCGGGTTTCTGGACGGCGGTTTAAATCACCTGCAATGATGGATAACGACACACCGCTATAATTCTTCGCCGTGCCGTTCGTTAGGGTCAGCCAGCCCAACATCGCGGCCTTATCGCTCGCCGCGTTTAAATCCAAACGGTAATCTGCGCGCCAGCCAAGACCCGATGTCAGGTAACTAATCACCACCTCTTGCCGTCCTGCCGCTTCGGCGTTGACTTCAATGCTCATGACAGGGGCGGGGTTAAGGCCGCTTGGCAGGCCTTCAAATTGGGTACGTTCACCTAGGCCAGAGCACATTAAAACTTCGGTCTGACCGTTTACATCAATGACAACGCCGCCATTGGGGCGTGCAGAAGTTATGCGCGCCTGTGTATCGCGCAGCGCGCCAGAGGCTTTGTCGATACGGGTCAGTGTGATGACATCACCCACCGCATTTTCAAACAAAGACGCTTTGGAAATCAGGTCATAATCAAAATTGCGTTCCAGCGTGAAGCCGCTAAATTCGCGCAAGATCATAGACTGCGGGATGATTAAATCTGATACGCCTTCAAAGGCCACGACAGAGCGCCCTTTTGGTACGTCAATGGTACGGACCTCAGTAATCAGCGCCAGATTGTCAGGGTAGATGGTAACAGCCGTCGCATCAGCAGAGGGCGAAACGACTTTATACACTCCGCCAGGAACTTGCGCGGAGGCGGAAGCGCTCAACATAAAGGCGAGCCAGCCGAATATGAATGTCGCGATAAAGCGCATCAATGCGCGGCCTACCAGCGTGACTTTTGACGCACTTTAAAGCGCAAAGTACTTTCGCCTTCGGCGCTGACTTTTACGGGCCAGAGCGCGGTATAGGCATCCTCGCGCGTGCTTTCGACGTTTTCCGATAATATTGTCGTCTCTTGATAGCTGCTGCCGATATTTTGGCGAATGAAGACGGTCGTGTCTTTATCTGTCGCGTTGGTAACAGTGTAGACCATTTCAATTTCGCGCGTTTTACGGCCCGTCTCGCGGTTGCTTGCGACTTGGCTTTTGACTTTCACATCAAAGGCATCGCCGATTTTAAGCGCCATAGATGACCCACCCGGAATGTGGCCAATGGCGTCCTCTCCAATGAACTGGCTGCGACCTGAGTTATCTTTGGTATAGACACGGAAAATCCCCGCCGGCAGTGCCGTGCCAAGGCCAGTCTCGCGCGCATTGGAAAAGGCAATCCGTACATCAGCCGATTGCGGATCGTTCATATTGTTAAAGCCGTAAGCTCTGTATTCATAGACTTTTTTGGCGTCGACGCCTTGGGCATCGACAATGCCGACTTGTTTGGTTTGATTGCTTTTGACTGTAATCTTGCCCGGGAGTGGGTAGAGGTAGTTATCGCCCACGCGTTCTTGCCCGCTTTGTTGCGTCCCTGCGCCGCGCATATTACCGCCTCGGGGATTAAAATTACGAGGATTGAAATTATTCCGGCCATATTGACCCGCTTGGTCAACCGTGCCTGCGATGACGGCGACATCGGCATCCTCAAATGTGGTCTTTGTGTTATTGGTTAGTGTCGCCCAGCCTTGCAAATCCATCTTGCCTACGTCCTCGTCAAATACCGCGACATAATCAGCACGCCAGTCGAGCCCACCCGTCAGGTAAGTCAGATTGGCATCGCGCGTGCCGCTTTGTTGCGAGTTTACATTCACAGAGAGCGTCGGGTTGGCGCGCAGATTTGTCGGCACGCTGTCAAAGACAACACGGGTTGGAATATCATCGTCGCGCAGGACCTCAATCTTCTGCCCGACTTGGATAACAACACCGTTATTTACCGATAAGACTTTGGCGCGTTCACGCGTTTCGCGACCTGTGCCGGGGTTGGTCCGGATAATCTCGACGAATGAGCCCACTGCTTTTTCCATCAGTTTTTCAGGTGATAGCAGGTCAAAATCAAAATTTTGCTCATTAATTGACAGCCCGCTTGCCACAAAAGTTGCCGTTTCGGGTTGTATCATCGACGACACACCGGGCAGCTCAATTGTCTGCTGGCCTGAGCGGAAGGTAATGTCACGCGAATCAGACACGAGCGCGCGGGAATTATTATATATCGTCAGCGAGAGCTCATCTGCCTGTGCGACCTCGCCTAAAGAGAGGCTCGTGCTGAGGAGCAAAATCGATAATGTAAAGTGACGCATAAAGCCTCCAGACCTATAATTATTGTTATAATATATCACAAAGCGCATGATATAACAGTGACATTGCGGTAATCCTTAGCATGATATGCCTAAACCCGCCATGAATGCGCTATTCATGTGAAATTGGGCGCTTTTAAGACAGATTCTTTGCTTGCGTTTTCATGGGGGCTGGTTTATCTGCCACGGCGAAATTGTATTTTTTCTGATAAAAACACATGGCCGCCGTTCGGGCGGCGCTTTTTATTGGAGTGTAACGGGCCAGGCATCCCCTCGCCCCCATAGATAAGAGGCAAGACAATGTCTGATTCAGTCGTATTAGACGTCACCGTACGTGACAACACAGGCACAGGCGCCGCCCGCGAAGCTCGCCGCCAAAACCAAGTTCCTGGCGTAATTTACGGTGGTGACGAGCAACCTGTTGCAATCGCTGCTAAGTTTAACGAAGTGATCCGTGCGATTAACTCTGGCAACTTCATCGGCAATATGATCGAACTGTCCCACGAAGGCAAAAAACAGAAAGTCCTAACAAAGGACATTCAGTTCCACCCTGTGTCTGACATGCCTGTGCATTTGGATTTTTACCGCGTGACAGCGAAATCAATCATCGAAGTCGAAGTCACAGTGAACTTCATCGGCGAAGAAGAAAGCCCAGGCCTGAAAGAAGGCGGCACGCTTAACGTTGTGCGTTATGCGGTTGAAGTGAAATGTCCGGCTGGCGATATTCCTGACAGCATCGACGTTGACGTTTCTAAAGCCGAGATTGGCGATAGCTTGAAAATTTCTGACGTGAAACTGCCAAAAGGTGTGAAGCCGTCCATCACGGACCGTGACTTTACGATCGCGACAGTGATTGCGTCACGCGCGGCGATTGAAACCACGGATGAGGACGAAACAGAAGCGCCAGAGGCGGCTGACGTCCCCGCAACAGAGCAAACATCCGACGACGAATAGTCGGACCCGCTTACATGTCTTTTTTAGGGCGTCTCTTCCATTTCGGTCGGGGCGCCCTATCTTTTTTAATACCAGCTAATTCAACATCAGCCAAAACGAAACAGGAGGCGGACATCATGCAAATCTGGGTCGGCCTTGGAAATCCGGGCGAAAAATATAGCGGCCATCGCCACAACATTGGCTTTATGGCTATTGACGCCATTGGCGATACCCATGGTTTTGGGCCAGAGAAATCCCAGCATAAAGCGCTCTGCCGTATTGGCACCATTGGCGGGACGAAAATCCTGCTAATGAAACCGTCCACCTTTATGAACGAGAGCGGTCAAGCCGTGCAATCTGCGAGCGCTTTTTACAAAGTCCCGCTGGATAAGATTATTGTCTTTCATGACGAGCTTGACCTTGCCCCCGGTAAACTGCGTGTCAAATGCGGCGGCGGCATTGCGGGTCACAATGGCCTGCGGTCCATTCGTCAACATATGGGCGAGGATTTTTACCGTATCCGTATGGGTATCGGCCACCCGGGGCACAAAGACCGCGTGCATAGTTATGTGCTATCAAATTTTAGCAAAACTGAGCAGCCCTGGGTCGAGGATTTAAACGATGCTCTGGCGCGCGCCAGTGATCACTTGGCCGCGACTGAGATGGACAAATTTCAAACACGGGTCAGCCTGCTGGCCCCAGCGCCCTAATCATTGGGCCCTTAATTAAAGACGGAGCCTATCATGGGTTTTAAATGCGGAATTGTGGGCTTGCCCAATGTTGGTAAATCAACGCTGTTTAATGCGCTAACGCAAACCGCCAATGCGCAAGCGGCGAACTATCCTTTTTGCACGATTGAGCCGAATGTCGGCGATGTCGCCGTGCCCGAACCACGGCTAAATACTATTGCAGAGATTGGCGGCAGCGCCCAACGTATCCCCGCCCGTATGAACTTTGTTGACATCGCCGGCCTTGTGCGCGGCGCATCCAAAGGTGAAGGGCTGGGCAATCAATTCCTCGCTAATATCCGCGAAACAGATGCCATTCTTTATGTGCTGCGGTGTTTTGAAGATGATGACGTGACCCATGTGGAAAACAAAATCGATCCCATGGCCGATTACGAGACCGTCGAGACAGAACTTATGCTCGCCGATCTGGAGAGCCTATCTAAGCGCCGCGTGACGCTGGAGAAAAAAGTTAAACAAAACGACAAAGACGCCGTGCAGACCCTGCGCCTGATTGATTTGGCTATCCCGCTTTTAGAGGACGGCAAACCTGCCCGTATGGCCAAAATTGACGATGACGATTTGAAAGCGTGGAAAATGCTGCAACTGCTTACCGCGAAACCGGTGCTTTATGTTGCCAATGTGGATGAAGATAGCGCCGCGACTGGCAATGATTATTCAGCCAAAGTCTTTGCCCATGCAGAAGCTGAGGGCGCGCAGGCGGTCGTTATTTCCGCCAAAATCGAATCTGAGCTAGCGCTTTTAGAGGACGCGGAAGAACGCACAGAATATATGGAAGCCCTTGACCTTAAAGAGCCGGGTCTGGACCGCCTCATCCAAGCGGGTTACCGCTTGCTGGGTCTGCAAACCTATTTCACCGTTGGCCCAAAAGAAGCCCGCGCTTGGACGTTTCGAGACGGCTGGACGGCCCCCAAATGCGCAGGCGTCATCCACGGCGATTTTGAACGCGGCTTCATCAAAGCGGAAACCACAGCCTATGATGATTACGTTGCGCATGGCGGCGAAGCAGGCGCCAAAGACGCGGGCAAAGTGCGCCAAGAAGGCAAAGACTATAAGGTCAAAGACGGCGACATCATGCTGTTTAAATTTAACGTTTAATATGAAAATCGCCCCAGTGGGGCGATTTCCCGTCACACCGCGCAGAGAGAGAGCTTTAGCCCAACCCTAGGTTAAGCCGCCTTGGCTCGAGATTAAGCCGCCTTGGCTAATGTCTTCTCAATATCTTCCGTGGGTGAATTGATCAGTGTTTTATTCAATTCTAAAACGATTTTATCCGTCACTTCTTGATGCAGCAAAGGCCGCATTTCACCCAGTGTTTCCGGGTCTGCAATGATGGCTAAGGTTTCAAATTTTCCACTATGTGCCATAGAATATAGCGTCTCAGCGAGTTGTTTTGAAAATGTTGCCTCCATGGACTCCTGCGGACTCTCTTCTGGCGGTCGTTTGCCCGACGGGCCTTCATCCGCCATATTGCCCTGCGTCCAATGCGCGTCCAATGTCAATTTGTCATTGGCGTAGAAAAAGGTTTTTGCTTCCTCACCTGTTGCCAGCAAAATAAATGTGTTCTGGGGTAATTTGATATCTGTCATAAAATCTCCTTTTCAAAACAACGCCCAGTGCTAAAATCTGTTCCGATGTAAGACAGTTTCAAGGCATTCAAGCGCGACCCCGCAACATCTGCGCGCACGCCCGTTACTGAACAGCGCAGAGAAAATCGGACGTCAAAATAGAGAGGCTTGAGACTTAAACGTGCTGTTCGCTCTCCCTCCCCGACACCTGGCTTATCATGCGCCCATGTCACAAGCTGCCAATACGCCCTGCTACTATGCCTCGCTTATTCCAAAGCTTAATGCGCAGATGGAAAGCTTTACTGACAGAGTATTGAATGAGGACTTATCCTTGTCCAAAATGACGCAAATTGTAATCATCATTTGTGCATTAGGACGTCTCATTCTGACCGTGCACCGTGCGGCATTAAAAAGTGCGATGTTGCAAGATCCCATTTGGCGGGGTCGTGTCTTTACAGATCTTGGCGGTATTCACGCGCTTAATCGGTGGCGGCTTCGCTTTCGCGCGGCGACATGTCCCCCGATACGTCAACCGAAATCACCGCTGATTACGAGCCTTCCGCCGCAGAAACACCAAAGCCGAGATGGGCGCAAGGAGGTTCAGAAAAGATTTAAAACCGACCGTACAGGCCAATTTCGTTTGGCCGCAATACCCCCCCAATCAGAGACAAAGCCCCATAAATAGAGACCGAAGCAGCATCAGGGAAACGCCCGCACGGCCCGTCTTTCCGCCTATTGAACTGCATCCTAACGAATTAATTCAAACCCCAAATCGTCCTGCACCTCGGCCAAAACACCAACAGCACTATAATGACGACGCGAATACGCAAAGGCAAGATACGGCGAAAGCTACGCCCCAACGTCCGCCTTAATTCCAGATGTTTTTTGAATTAATTAACGCTCGCACATGATGCGCGCGGGCAATGACACATGGCTCAATGACACTCTAAGCTAGGCTTCGCTATCCCCGCCAAATTGCTCTGTCCATGTGGCTACGTCGTCATCTTCAATCTTGGCAAATAACACATCCGGCGCGTTGACCGCATGACCCAGAGGCAAAGCATTGAGAAGGGATTTCACATCACCAAAATTCCAGCTTCTTCTGTCACTGGGCACATTAACGGCCGCGAGTATTTTATCCGCCGTTTCCGGAATAATCGGTTGGGCAATAATCCCAAACAGAGCGACAAGGTTAAGCCCAATACGGGTGCCAATGGCGGCTTGGTCAACATCGGTCTTAAAATGCGTCCACGGCGCAGCTTTGGTGAGATATTCATTGCCAGCCGCCCAAATCGCGCGAGTCTCGGCCATGGCTTTGCGGAATTCGCGGGCCTCATAAAAGGCTATCAAATTTGCCAGGCGTGTCTCAAGCTCAGCGACAATCCAGTCTTCTGCCTCTGTCCACGCACCGCCGCCCGGCACAACACCGTCAAATTTTCCGACCGTATATTTTGTAATGCGGTTGACGAAGTTACCCAACACATTGGCCAAATCAGAATTAATGCTAGCCTGAAATTCTTCCCATGTGAACGCGGCGTCATTGCCTTCGGGGGCATTGGCAATCAAGTGCCAACGCCAATAATCAGACGGCGCGATTGATATCGCCTGATCCATAAATACACCGCGATTGGATGATGTCGAAAATTTACCACCGTACCACGTCACCCAATTAAACGCCTTTAATTGATCGACGAGTTTCCACGGCTCACCACTGCCCATAATCGTGGTAGGAAAAGACAGCGTATGAAAGGCGACATTATCTTTACCCATGAATTGGACATATTGGACGTCATCATTTTTATCCGTTTTCCACCAACTCTCCCAATCCCCACCCGTCTGCTCTGCCCAATCTTGGGTCGAGGCGATATAGGCAATGGGTGCATCAAACCAAACGTAAAACACTTTGCCTTCAAACCCTTTGCGCACCGTACCGTCAGGGTTTGTCACCGGAATACCCCAGGACAAATCGCGCGTAATCGCGCGGTCACGCAGCCCCTCATCCAGCCATTTAAGCGCAATCGATGTCGCCAAAGGCGGCCAGCCAGTCGCAGCATTGACCCATTTGCGCAAGTCATCCGACAGCGCGGATTGCTTCAGATACAGGTGATTGGTTTCTCGCACCTCAACATCATGGCTACCCGATACAGAAGAATATGGATTAATCAAATCAATGGGGTCGAGCAGCTTTCCGCAGCTATCACATTGGTCGCCGCGCGCGGCCTCAAAACCGCAATTGGGGCATGTGCCTTCGACGTAACGGTCAGGCAAAAAACGGCCATCCGCATTGGAATAAACCTGCTTGGACACGCGCTCTTCTATCAATCCCCTTGTCTCCAACGCATGGGCAAAATGTTGGGTCAATAGGTGATTATTCTGACTAGAGCTGCGACCGAAATAATCATAGGACAGCGCGAAATCAGTCCCTGCTTTGGCTTGGGCCTCATGCATGGCGGCACAATAATCCGCGACATCCATCTCTGCCGCCTGCGCCGCAAGCTCGGCTGGTGTGCCGTGTTCGTCTGTCGCGCAAATGTACAAAACCTCATGGCCGAGCAGTCGCATGGCGCGCGCATAAACATCGGCCGGCAACATCGATCCTGCCAAATTGCCAAGGTGCTTAACCCCGTTAATATAGGGCAAGGCGGACGTAATCAAAATGCGCGACATAAAAGCTCCAAATCTTGTGCGTGTTCTAACGCGAACCGCGCGCCGCGCAAGAGGGTAATCACCCAAGGCCGCAGGCGGCAGTCGAAACGATTAACGCCCCGCCCTGCCCCACAACCACGAAATAGGGCCACTAGAACAGGAAAAACGACCGACCAGCAGCCTGATAAAATAATGCAGTTTTATGAACTTTTGCGCTTGCAACACAGCCGCCACAACGCTAAACCCCGCTCGCTAATCAGCAATAAGAGTGCCCCTATAGCTCAGCTGGTAGAGCACCTGATTTGTAATCAGGGGGTCCGCGGTTCGAGTCCGTGTGGGGGCACCATTTTCCTATCATAGCAAGTTGCGTAAGCCTCTGAAAAGTCTCGGGAAATCTCTCTTTCCTGTACTTTCCATACGGTAACTCGCGCGATTTGCCTCACTTCTTGCCTTACAAAAGGCTGCACAGGAGATGGCAGGATGAAAGCGATTAGACGGCCCGACCAATACCTACGTTTACGTGGCGATATATGGCATTACGTCCGGCGTGTGCCCAAGGCGGTAAGCCATATAGATGACCGCACATTGATATACCGTTCCCTCGATACAGATAGCCGCAAGGTCGCCCGCCAGCGGAGAGACATATGCGCCGATGCGGACGAACAACGCTGGAGCGAGGTCGCGCCGAGCCGTTTCCGCTCGACGCCAAGAGAGACTAGCTACCGAGACGTGAGCCAATACGCCCGCTCGCTGGGGTTCAACTATGAGCCAATGGACAGCTTGATTTCCCGCGATACTGTCACGGATTTATTACACCGCCTACAAGCCTTAGGGCCGTTAAAGGAGGCTTCGCACCCCAAGGAAGAGCAAGACGCAGACGCTTTACTAGGCATAGCCAAGACGCCTTCTGCGACCATCAGCGAAGCAATGGAGCTTTACCTATCTGAGATCGTCGCTGACGAACTCGCCAGTAAATCACCAGAGCAAGTGAACAACTTTTCCAAAATCAAACGCCGCGCCGTGGCGAACTTTGTTTCCATAAATGGCGATATAGATATGCGGGACATTACCCGCGAACACGCTCACGCCGTGCGTAAATTCTGGCATGAGCGCATCCACCCGAAGGACGGTTCCAAGCCCATGAGCGGCAGCAGCGGCAACAAAGACTTGGGTAGTTTGCGGAAACTCTACCGCCGATATTTTGAACACATAGGCGAAGAAGAGCGCGAAAACCCGTTCCGCAATATGCGCTTCAAAGACAAAATTCTAAAAAAGGTCATGCCTTTTAAGGACGATTGGGTTAGGTCACGCATACTTGCGCCAGATGTTTTTTATGGCCTCAATAGGCAAGGCGCGTTGCTTTGCATGGCCTTGATAGAGACAGGATGCAGACCAAGCGAGTTGGCAAATATCAGACCAGAAAACATACGGCTGGACGCGGAGGTTCCGCATATTCGCATCCGTCCAACGAAAGACAGAGAGCTGAAATCAGGCGCATCAGTTCGTGATATTCCGCTCGTCGGCGTTGCGCTGGAGGCCATGCGGCAGGCTCCGAATGGCTTTCCGCATTACAGGGATAGGAGTTATTTGCTAAGTGCATCACTGACAAAAGCATTCAAAGCCAGAGGGCTATTCCCGACAAAGCAGCACCGTATCTATAGCTTTCGGCACAGCTTTGAAAACAGAATGTTGGAGGCTGGATTAGACTTTGGCTTGCGTTGCACTTTGATGGGACACCGTAACCCGCGCCCTGAATATGGGGATGGAGGGTCGCTTGCTTACCGCCGAGACGAGCTATTGAAGATAACTCACCCCGTCAGTGACACGCTATTGCAAAGCTATCCGTTTAAGGGCTGAATTTATCGGTTTACGCGGCTTTGTCCGCGTCAAAAAGGAGCGAGGCCAGCAACGCCTCACGGTCATCTAGCGCGTCATACTCTTGCTTTAGACGCTCTAAAACGGGCCAGTATTTAGCTCCGTATCGCTGAACAAGTTGCGCTGCGATAGTCATACCGCGCTTTATATCAGCACGCGAAGGAGCTTCCGTTAGGTCATTTTTCGATATGTTTTGGGCTTTATCCACGCAGAGATTATAGCGCAATCACCGCGATTTTTACGAAGAAAAGAGTTGGATAATTTGTGTATCGCGGGTCAAGATGGGAAATAATTGCGCGCACAACCACTGGCGAAACTAACAAGCCATAAGCTGATACAGCAAATTTTTTACAAAAGAATTGTGGTGCTCAGCCATAGGCTGAACACCTGTTTCCTAGTTACTGTAAAGCCTTTCGGAATGTCACTTTATCGTCACCAGAATCCCAAAAATCTCGAATTCGAGACTCTTCGGAATAGCCATTTTTTTTATAAAAATTCCGAGTTTGGGCAAACTCTTCAGTGCCAGACGTATCAGCAATCAAGATACGATGCCCCTCTGACTTCAACGCAGCCTCAAGGTGAGCAGCGAGCGCAGCGCCCACTCCATCACCTTGTCGGGACGGCAGCACTGCAATCGCCAACATGTTCCAAGTTCCGTTCGTGAGTTCTTCGGGCGCAGCATAGCAAAAGGCTATCGCAGTGCCGTTATCTTCATAAGTGAAGAACAACTCTTGTGGATCGGTTGCTTGAGAGGCTTCAAACATACCTTCCAGCATTTCAGGCGGAAAGAGTTCCGTGCCTTCAAGAACAATTTGAAGAGCAGGAATGTCTTGGGTCTTTGTAGGTCTAATATTCATTGTTTAATCTTTCATGTTCCACAGCCTTACGTGCCGTGGCTGGCTCGCCATTTCAGATTTGAAAATAGTTGAGAAGTGAACAAGCCAACATTAATGGTCAGGCTACAATGTAGCCTGTTGGATAATTCAGAAAGCCGATAATTCGACTCTAGTTATTTCCCACAAATGTGGACATAAAAACTCCGTGGCTTATCCCAAACGGTAAGCACATCATCAGAATACAGAAATCAACCAGCTCGTCCAGCTTAAACCTGTTACTACTTCCCCGCTTCGCGGCGAGTCCACCGCCCCTGCCTCCGCTCGTGTGGGCGGCTCCAGCAGGCGCGTCGGACGGTTCTGTTTTGAGAGAGCGTATTTAATTAGATAGGATTGGAGCTTGAGGAGAGGTTAGGAAAGAAAAGAGCTTTAGCAAGATAAAGCGAACCGCCCTTTTGGGGGCACTTCGACGCTAAAGCTCTGTTTTTGCTACGCGAGTTGGGGTGTTACTTTTTCGGTAACTCATGTGCAGCGCCTCCAAAATGCCCCTATCCCGCAAACTCCTAGAAACTCTCTTTTACCTGCAATTTCTAATCGGCTTCCTTCGAGACAAACGCCTCTGTTTTGCCCGATTATGGGCGTATGTCCGATGAAGATGATTTTCGCTTAAGAGCCAAAGCCCGTAAGTCCAGCAGCCGAGGCGCTGAGGTCAATATCCCCGCAAACTATAAGGGGTTTTTCCAAGAGGCCCGCATTGCGCTCGTGAGAGGCAAGGCCGTCTCTGGGCGGCGAACGCTAACCATCCCGTCCAAACCGCGCACGGGGCGCTTCAACGCGCGAGGTAGAGGCCGAGCGGCGTTGGAGCGCGGCATAGGGCCGAAGCAAGGCTGGCGCGTTCACAAGGCGACGGGAGACCGCTACCGCGCCCGCCGCGCGATTGTGAAAGTCCGTGTGGTGAAGCTGCGCAATGCCAAGTCATCCGTATCGCGAGGCCACTTGGCTTACCTCCAGCGTGAGGGCGCAGGTGTTGAGCGAGCCGAGGGGTTGGACGGCTCGGCGGAGTTGACCCCAACGCGCGGCCAGCTCTACGGCCCAGACGAAGGCGTCGAGATTGATGGACGAGATTTTGTGGCTCGCTCGCAAGAAAGCTTTGACGGACGCGGCGACCCGCATCAGTTTAGGATTATGATCTCGCCCGAAGACGGGGCAGAGTTGGCTCGCGTGAATGGCGACGGGACACCGAACCTGAAAGACACAACGCGAGCACTCATGGCGCAGATGGAAGAGGACTTAGGCACGCGGCTGGATTGGGTCGCGGTTGACCACTTCGACACGGCCCACCCGCACACGCACATCATTGCGCGGGGCGTGACCCATGACGGCAAAGGATTGAACATTGCTGGCGAGTATATCTCGCGCGGCATACGCGGACGGCTGGAGGAAGAACTGACCCGCGAGCTAGGGTGGAAGTCTGAGCTTGCAATCCAGCAGGAGATGAAGCGTGAGATGAGCGCTATGCGCGTCACGACAGCAGACAGACATATCGCGGACGGTATGGACAAACTCACCAACACAATCGACCTACGCGCAGGGTCAGCCGCAGCCACGTTTCCCGCTAACTCATCTATGAACAGACATATCTTGATTGGGCGTATGAGACAATTGAAGTCTATGGGCCTAGCAACGCAAATTGAGTCAGGCCGCTGGCATATCGAAAAGGATGCACTCAAGACCCTCGGACAGATAGAGCAGCGCGAGCAACTCAACAAAGATATCCACGCGGCGATGAAGCGGGCCAAAATCAAAAGACCTGTTCGCCTGCATGATGGCCGCCAAAGCTACGATGGGAGCCTTTCAACCCACCGCGTCATTGGCCGCGTAATCGCAAAAACTCATGGCTATGATGAGGGCATGGATGCAAACCAAAAAGGCGGAGGCAAAGTGCGGTTCATTATCGACGGCACTGACGGTTATGTCAGCACGGTTGAGACGGGCATGGACACAAGAGCGGGCGAAGCCGCTAAGGTCGGCTCTATTATCGAAGTCTCGCCGCCTAACTTACGAACTGTAGACCGTAACATCCAAGCCATTGCGACGGGTAAAGATTATCACGGCAAGCCACACAATGGGCTGGTCGGATATTACGCTATTACCACGAGCGGCCCAGAGGATTGGACGGACGGCAGCGGCAGCAGGGGCGCGGCCCACATACGAGCACATCGGCTACGGCTGGCGGCGCTTGCAAAGGCAGGCGTGGTTGAAGTGGTTAGCAAAGACAAAGACGGCGACCCCTATGAATGGCGCGTGCCAGAGGACTTTGAAAAACGTGCCATCGCGCTCGACATGAAGCAAGGCCGCGCGTCAGGCGTAAAGCTTCTATCGGTTCAAGACTTAGACGCACAGCTCGCGAGTCCCGGTGCGACGTGGCTTGACCGCTCGCAGGTGAGTTGGGGACGAGGCGATATGGCAGGCATAAGCACAAAGATGAGCGCTTTTAGGCGAGAAATAGACACCGCCTTCCAGCAGCGCCGTGAATGGCTGATTAGGCAGGGCTATGCAGAACGAAGCCAAGAAGGCGCGAGCCGCTACGTCACCTACAAGCGCGGCTATTTGAAAGCCTTAGAAGCGGAGGGGTTCAACACCGCGACCCAGAAGCTAGAAGGTATGACAGGTAAGACACACGTTGCGGCACAGGCAGGACGATTGATCGAAGGCACGGTTGCTCAGAAATATGAACTTACCCACGGCCCCCACGCGATGATTGAGACGCAGCGGGCGTTCTACCTCGTGCCTTGGGAAAGCACTCACGCCCAGAAGTGGGGCAAGCGCATCAAAGGTCGAGTGCTAAGCGGTGGCGGGATTGATTGGGATGCAGGGCGAAGTCGGGGGATTGGAAGGTGATTTTTCGTAGAATTCTAAGTTCTGTCATTTCTAATATAAAAATAGCAGTTAGCAGAAATTATCCATTTCAGATTTACGGCCAAATTAACTCATGTCAAAAGTCGCCTAATTATATCGCATGAAATGACTGCACTAATGTAACATGCTTGAGTTTGGAAAGTATCATTTTTGAACCCGTCTGCTAGATCAACAACGGTCTTGACTGCTGCAAAGTTACTATTCCAGCCAGATGAATATATGGCGTAATATACACCATATATTTCCATATCAATTCCAAGTGCATCACGAGCTTGTGGTGTGATATCTTTTTTAACAACATCTGCATCATTCACCACAGCTGAACCTGTAGCAACTGCCCCTACAAGCGTCTCGCCATTCCTAAAATTCTCATGCAGTAGCGCGATACCTCTCAAGTCTTCGTCTGCTTTTTCATTTCTGTAGTCGTTGAACGCCTCCAAGACACTTGGAAGAACGGAAATCGTCTTTCCATCAGGATCAAAGTGTCCGCCTGGTTGACGTTTGCCAGCTTGGTAATCGATAGCTCGATCTGCGAGTACAACGTCTCCGATATTAGCGTTACCAGTCACACCACCACATATCCCTGACATAAGATAAAGAGGACTATCAAACTCCATCAAACATCGTGACGTAATAGTTGCCGCACATATTGGCCCCATGTCTGGCTGAATAATTAGATGACCAGATCTCTCTCCAACTGTCACTTCTCGACAATTGAGTCCTCTAACCTTGCGACGTGTGCCTATTGAAACTCCATCGACCTCTTGAAAAGCCATCCCTTCTTTTTCCAAGGCAGTGATTAGAATAAAATCAGATCGTAAACGGGTGTCGCTAAGTTTAAAAAACGTTGCAATTGCATTTTTCCAATCAAGTTGGACATCTTGGTTCCAAACGATGTGAATGTTTTGCTCTAAGAATAATCTCTTTCGTTCATTATCGACTTGTTCGTACTGAGTAACAGCAACCACGGGGGTTCGCTGATTGTATTCAGAAGAACGAATTGCTCGCGCAAGATTGTCTCCATGATCAATTTTTTCGCCATCGCTATTACTGGAAGGTAGTAAGAAGTCCATGACGATAAAGTCATAAGCTCCGCCACGAATTGCCCTCCTACCTTCGGTATAGGTCGCTGCCACCTCGAAAACTGGCGTTTGGTGAGGAAGCGCTTTGAGAGCAATTTCTTTTACCAAGTTAACCTTCTCAGTTTCATCCTCTATCAATAGAATTTTCATAAGCAGTCCAACGATTTTTTAAATTGTTCTTCCCAAATTTTATCTGCGGGCTGATACAATATTGATGAAAGAAAACGCTCGCCAAGAAGAATTTCCATTTTTTGTTTTAGGTTCTTCAGATCAACAGTCTCCTTTTCAAGGTCAACCGTAGGGAATTGTGTTATAACTATAGCTTTAGTTTCTAAATTACGTGCTGCGATAGTCCGTAAAATTTCTAAACCGCCATTAGGGAACTGTGTAGGGTTTCCCTTTCCTTGAAGAGAAGGCCTCCCAGCAAGTGCCATGTCTACAATTGCCAGATCGAATAACTGCCTTCTCAGACGCTTCTTTGCCTCCTGTATAGTAGAGGCCTCGGTGAGAATTGCGCTTGGTAGAAGCTGACTTAGAAGCGCCTTAATATCTTGCGCTTTCTTGGCGTCATCCTCAATCAGTAGAACATGCCGACTAGACAAGAGGAAGCTCAAAGCTAACTGTTGCCGCGCAGGATGTAGGCGTGGTTAATATATCTAAATCTCCGTTTTCAAAATTTTCTGAGAGTTCAGCTAGAACCTTTGGAATACCGGTACCGCCTTCTACTTGATGAGGATTATCTAATCCTGCCGCTTTAGCTTCATCAAACGCGGTCTTGATTTTACACATATCAGATTCTGAAATTAGGTCAAACTCAATTGTTATCTTCCAACTAGCTGATTTCGTATTGTCGGCCGTTTTTTCTACTCTGAAAACAAGTCTGCCATTCCTTTTACCATGCTTAGCAGCATTCCCAATTAGAGCAAAAAGGATGTCATAAATATACGTAAATCCGAAACCAATAAGTTGAAGTGGGTCAGTCGTATTTCTTTCAATTTCTGGACGGTAATCTGGAAATAGGTCTTTGATATCGTCAACAACCACATCAAAAACATCATCAATATCGGCTTCTATGGTAGAAGACGGCGGCTTCTTCAGCCAACCCGCGACGACTGCAAATTTAGCATCAATTTCACTGTTAATTGCAGTGATGAGTTTTTCGAATTCAGGCTTTAGATGATCAGAGCACCACACTGTATTCTGCATTACACTTTTTTGCTTTAAGCTACTCAATAGCTTCGTTGCAGATGCAATGTCAGTTTCTGCGACCCGCCAGAACCAATTTATTATGACTGGGACCAAGCTTGTATCTCTTACGCCAGTCTCAACATGCTCATGAATTGATTTCATAGTAAGAAACCATAGAGTTACCTCTCGTCCAAGAAGAGAGGGGTTGAAGATTCCATCGGGTTTAGTCGTAGACTTTACATGTAAAAATTCATTGACCAAATCGGATACTATCGTGCGGTAACTATCTAGCCACTCATTGAGGTATGAGATCACTTTAGAATCTGTATCTTTATATTCCTCAATGAACTTGTTGACCCTTGCCACGATCGGGCTTTCGATTGTTAGCGACAAAGTGCCATGTCTAATCCGTCTGCCGATGTAAGAGTCTAGGCCGAAATGTCAATTCGTATAAAATTCGGAAAAAGCACTATCCAATAAATTTGCAAATCTAAGACTAGGGTTTTCAATTACTTTAACTGGGTTTTTGAGCTTGTTAACTTCTGCTTGTTGAATAACCAGCATAGCACCATCGCTTGATCTTTGCAGCATTGGCAAAACACTTTCTCTCAAATAAAGTGAATATCGGTCAGGGTCTACGAAAAGTCGGCGATCCGCCACTTCATTTTTAAGCCGCTGCAGTTTTGAACTGAACCTGATACTTTTAACAAGAGAAGGAATTAAGCTATTAGCTTCGGGGTCAATAGCATGTTGCCACTCCAGCAATTGCGCTTTAGCCTCAGCGACTTCATTCGGCGTCTCAAGAAGCTCAAATAATTGAGATAGAAACAATTCCGAAGACTTCTCAACGAAATGCTCTGCGATGCGCGGATATTGGACATGTGTGTTTTCTACAAAAGAAATAATGTCCCCATCATACTCCTCAAGAATTAAATCCTCTGCAGCCATCCTAACTTCAAACCCAGATTGATCTGTATCCAATGCATCGTCCAGTAAGGTTTTGATTACATAGTTATCAAAGTGCTTGCTCACAGAGGGCAATCCATCTCCAAGCGCTTCAATTTCTTCCGGTGTAGTTAATTCCGCTACATTGACTGTTATTTCCAATGCGTCGACGAAGCTCATCCTAGAGTTTTTTGCTGGAAGAATATCATCAGTCCAATTTTCCACCAGCACAATTGTATTCCGCCAATAAGATTGATCACTAAATGTGATTACGTCTTCACCTAAGTCTTCACGTTGCGTCGGTAAGTTTGGTGGGGTCGCACTGGAACCTCTTTTGAAAAAAGAAGACCCAGCCATTTTTAATGAAATTCGTGAACTAAACCGATGCCCTAGAGACGTTTCAAGTTTTGTTCTATACTGCCAAACGCTAGGAACATCAGACCAATGGTGAAGATGTCTGAGAAAGTGAAAGTCTTTTATGCTTTCCTCTACCATGAACTCTGACCCTAGCTTATCAATTTTCACATCATTGTAAGCATCTACCCAAAACATGCGCAAATCACTGACTAAGTTATTGAGGTTTTCGGGTAAGGAAATATACTCGTCTGGAATTTGTACGAGGAAGAAAAATACGTCCACAAGGCTGTAAATGCCAAGCCCTCGAAGAGTTGTTGCGCATTCTTCTGGGGATGTAGGGCAACCCTCATTGATGTACCGCAACAAAGCTTGTGAATTTCTTGACTTAAGAAAACCTTCATCAATGTAAGACATGAAACGCCTTCTAGTAGAGATCATGCCGTCATCGCGATCCACTAGATCAATGATAGACGCCAAAATTACCGTAGGGCTTGGCTTCGACCAGTCATCAATTAACGAATCCAGTTCCTTTCTTATCGGTTCACTGCCCTTTAAAGCCATTAAACTTCGACATTTAGAAAACAGAGCTAGGGATACACCATGGGAGTCTATTAGGTTTTTCACTTGTTTAATTACGCTGTTCCAGTTTGATTCCGAAACATCATTAGACAGTCGGGACATTGCGATTACGTATTCATTGAGTTGTTCGCGATGCTTGACGATCCTACTTAATTGAATTGCTATCTCAACCGCTAACTCCCCCGGTGCACCAGCCACGTTACCTCGTATCTCTGCTGGTGTTTTAGGAAAGGCTGTGGGTATAAAGGCATCTTCTGCGCCAGCATCTAAAAATGTTGAGTAAACATCAAAAGCTTGTTGGGCAGTAGCCTCCTTAGAAATAGATCTAAGAACTTTCTTGAGCTGTTCAGTTTTAGTTGAAAATAAAGCTGTTCTAGTGAGGTTTCTTAGGCGCAACGAACTGATTTTTTTCAGGTCTGCTGTTCTGACAAGTAACAATTAATTCCTTCTGCCACTTAGGCATCTAAGATAAAATATGAAGCAACTCAGCAATAGATCATCAAGTCTATTCTAAGTAGAGTATTTTTATGCTTCTGAAAAGCCACAAACTTTTGCTCATAAGGTTATGTTACTTCCCACATTATCGCTGATGCATTAGAACGCTGTGCGCCACAAAAATTTGGTTTCATCGTAGGAAGATTCTGAAATCTTTTTCAACGCTGAAAACTTTGATCAAGCAAGAATGAATAGTATTAATTTCTGCCTCACAAATTAACGCACTTTTTGCCTCACAAACGACTTGCGCAAAGAGCTAAATCATTGTAATAATTAGAAATTAAGGACTATGGGCACCCCGTGTGGGGGCACCATTTTTATCAATAAAAACAACAAGTTAGACGATTTTCGGTAATCGTCAATTTCGTGCAAAAAACTCAAGGGACCAAATAGGGACCAATTGAGGGTGATTTATGCAGTACTGGGGTGCATTTCAGCAGCGTTAAAGCTTCGTAAGAATTCGTAAGTTCCCTATCTTAGCGGTCGCTCTGAACCCGGTTTCAAAAGCGAAGTAAAAAATTGTAAATACGAGCAGTAAACTTTTCCCATGGCAGATGATGCTCGATTTCGATTGGATGACCATAGAGGATATGTGGTGACTGGATTGGATCACGGGGAAAATTTTCCAAGCGGTCGTCATGAAACGAATACTGCCGTATCGATAAAGCTTAACAGCGGCTTAAATTGAGGCGACTTTAATCCGCTCAGTTTGGGCTGCTCGTGGGGCAAAGACATAGGGTTAGGTTTGTGTCCGGCAAACGGTCGTTTATGTAACACAATTCCGAAGAATTCATCTTCGAGCCAATCTCAAACGGTCTGTTGTAGCCGAGACATTTCTGCCTGACGTGTCTGTGGCTAAGACTAATATCACTCAACGGGGTGAGTGAGGTCTCTCTTGCCCTATGCCGAAATCTGTGCCGCCTTGTATGACGACGGACAGTGATCTCTACAAATATCTGCTATGGCTCGGCGATAGCGGTCTGAATAACCTTATTTCCGTAAGCTATTCCGCAATCATCATGATAGTTTCGGACTCTAGACATAAATTGGCCGTATCTTATCTCTTGCTTAATAGAGGCATCTGCATCTGACCCGCCTGTCCAAATAGCCATCAACTCATTGCGAGTTTGCTTGCGGCCTTTTTTCACAGCTTCTACAAGAGTGTAGCCGCTTATACCGCCTAAAACAGTACCTGATAATTCATCTTCCGTACCTTGCGCGAGCGATGAGAGTGCTGCCAGTATGTTGGCGCTATCCACAGGTGTCGTTATACTGGCTGCACCTGACAGCGCGAGAGCGGTTGTCCCCAAGATGGTTTTAACAGTTCCCTCAGTTTGTGTTAGTTTGTTGAGGTATTCATAGCACATGGCGTCCGAGGCAGAGAGTATTAAGCTTCCTAGGACAATCTGATCTTGCTCCTTCAAAGAAGCGGCATTAAAAACAAACGTATCGTAGCTGAATTCGTTACCGAAACTGATTGATTTAGTTCCATCTTGTTTATCTGTAAATGTTGGTTTGTTTTGAACACCAAATACATTCTTTACAGTAAGGTCTTTTTGTTTTGGCGGTGTTGCACACCCCGCTAGAAGCAGTGCTAAGCAAGCAAAACTTACTCCCATGAATTTTGAAAGTGAATACATATTTGGCCCCTATGTAATTAACTGATAAACCACTATAGTAACCGTCCTGTAATATACTAGCGCTAAATTAGAGGTAATACGCCCCTAGCTTTGTAGACACCTTGCTACTTCATTTTGTTATCATCTCAAATTCAACAGGTGACAATATCCCCTAGGCTGCCATCTGATATGGAGAGTGACAGGTCTTTTGAGTTTATGTATCGCCCCAAAGTAATTGCAGAGCCTTATAGAACTCCCGGCTAAGCATATACTCGCCCCAATCATGTGCGGAGCCCAAGTCATCTGACATTTCCATGACAGTTACATTCGCGCGTTTGGGAACAAACTCGCCCAGACCATGTTCAATATCTTCTAAATCTTTTCGAACAGCTCCTAATCCTGAATATCCCAAAAGTTGTGGCACCTTTAAAAATTTTTGAAGCGCATTATCATCCTTGCTATGCGAGAAAAACAGGTTTGCATTACTTGGGCCTTGAAACCCTAACTTTGATTGGTTTGGTACAACGAAGGTCGTGGATGTCGTTGCCGGGGCTAGCATGACTACGCTCAATTTATTCCACTGCGGCACTTGATCAGCAGAATTTAAGGAGGTCGCGGCTTCCTTAAATTCTGCATAATTTGGCCCACATATTTTAGCGTCTTTGATGCTATTTAAACAAGGCAGTGCTGCTTCGGGGTTACCAAAGAGTGACCCTGCCACAACTGCTCCGGTGCTATGAGTGATAACAAGCAGTTCGGCAGTTTGACCAGCGGCTTGCAGTTCGGTGCTTAGTTCGTTGATTAGGGGACGAATACGAAAGCCTACTATTGGCGCAGACCACTGGGCCGGGGGCCAAACTCGGAGCGCGCTCAAAGGTAGTGTCGGGCTTTTTCGTCCATCCCAATGAACCTCGATAAATAGAGGGGACGCTTCATCGTTCCGATTATTCATAATGAGAGCTTTTACCTGATTATAGTCAGTTCGAGCATCGTCAACTCTAAATCCGTGTATAAGCATTACGATTTTTTTGTTCTTGGTATTTTCAAGTTTAGCGATAATACGTTGGACTGTCTTTTTGATTTCAGCTGTTTGTGATTGCCGCCAGTCGTCATAGCTATCTTGCAGTGGCTTATTGTTCTCAAGCGCAAATTCAGATTTTCCGCAGAGCAAATTATCATGAGCACATATCAGTGAATTATCTGAGTTATCGATTAACTCTGCGCCTTCTGCTAGACTTTCGAAAGTGTATATATCGCCTTGTCTGTCATAAAAAACTTGAACTGTAGGTAGACTTTTATCCTTCAATGGGCGTCCTTCGCTGAAGTCAACAATCGACGCACATCCACTGAGCGCGAGAATAACAAGAATTAGAAATAAGTTCATGAATTTTTTAAACATTGCGCGCCTCCGTTTTTCATAATTGGCTACCATAAATTTAACGTTGCGTATATCAAAACAAAAATCCAAACTGAGTGAGCATACTAGGAAAACAATATGGATAAAACGAAACGCGTCACCCTTGATGTTTTTGCAATAACTATTGCTTTTATTGCTGCTGGCTTCACAGGATGGCAAATACTGGAGACGAGAGAACATAATCGGTTGGCATTGAGACCTCATTTGGATGTATCATTAAAGGGATCAAATGATTTGACGTTTCGGAGTTTGCGCGTTGATAATGCGGGACTTGGGCCAGCTTTTATAGAAAGTATGAATTTCACCCTTGATGATGTTCCGATTCTGCGCGAGACATACAAGGATGATGGAACGCCCCAGAGAGAATACTTACAGATCGTATTAGATAAAATAGGATGGCCAAGAGACGACGCATCGCGGAATAGAATTCTACGAACGACCCTTCCGAAAGGGGCAGTGCTCAGTCCGGGTAGTGAGGTGCACATATTCAAGATCATAAGCGATTTAAGCGACGACGAGTACCAACAATTTCGAGAGCTAGAATTAGATATTATTTACCGGTCCACCTATAATGAGACCTGCCGTGTTATCTTCAATCCAAAGAAGGAAGACGCGTATACACATTTTCCTTGTAAATAATATGATGGCTTTGCCTATATGATGATAGTCATCCTCGTGCTTTTGTATTGTTTCTCGTCCAACTTTCCTTGGCATTATCAGATGTCGCTCAACTCAAAAGCGTTCGATTTCTTAAGGAAGCTAAGTTCCGCTATGAGGATTATCGCGACTTTAGCTTAGGCAGTGAAGCAGGCATTAATTTTTTTGATGCGTGCTCTACTTGAGCAACACTCCAATTATTTAAAAAGTACGTAAAAAATCAAACTTTGATAGTTAGTCTATATACAATTGCGGCGAAGCAAGAACCCTTCTTTCTTTTTTTACCATTCCAGATAAAACGTCCGTACTGCCTATGAGAGTGTACGAGATATTCACCCTTAAATTTTGTAGCTTTTTCTTTAATCCTTGTTGCAATTGTTTGTTCAAGATTTTCAAAATGAGAGAACCCTAATTTTTTTGTTTTCTTCGAAGTATCAGTCAACAATACAAAGTAAGCATGATTTAGAGTGCCAACGCCGGATTTTCGCCCAAGGTCGCGCAATGACTCTAATAACCGTTGGATATCTGGGGCAAAACGAGTTTCATCCCAATGCCAGCCTTTTTTAACTTCTATAATAGCTCTTGGTTTCCAATTTTTTGTCCAGAGAGAAATATCGGCTCGTCCCGCAGCCCTTAATTCGCTAGTCGCTAACCTGGCTTTTCCTCTTTGTGCATATTCATGAATTTCCGTGACTGAATTTTCCAGCACAACAAATCTATTTTTCATGGTCTGGTTTAAAGACTGAGCAATATTAGTCGTATACCAATATTCTGGAGTGCTCCCTAACCAATACCCACCCTCTGTCATCGCGTCATATTCTTCAAAAGCTAAAATTGAAGATGCGCAAATTGAGATAGCTATTTTATCATCCTCTAGTTCAGACATTTTTCCTGAGTTCTCTAGTTGCATATCAATTGTAGTACGTGAGATTTGCACGAAATAACAGGCCTGAAAAAGCAATTCAAAACTAACGTCCAGTTTGAGGATCGACTTCCTTTTTAAAAGCGCCCGAAATGAATCGAAACTCACAGCAAATCGCAGACAATGCCAGCGGCTGTTTTTGGGTGCGATTTAAGCCGGTCGCTCCATGCTCAACGCCCACCAATAATACGATAAATCTTGACATTATGGAATTACGTATTATATCATCAGTGATATATGAGTAAGTGGACAATCGAAGCCCTACCCGCTGCGAGGCGCGAAGTAAAATCACTGCCTCGCGACTTACAAGCGAGGTTCTTTCAAATTGGTGACATGCTTACTGAACACGGCCCGCAACAGGTGGGGATGCCGCATGTACGCCATCTTGAAGGCGGCTTGTGGGAAATGAGAATGAAAGGAAAAAGCGGAATAGCACGGGCCATTTACTTCACGGTTGTTGGCAAACGGATCATCGTTTGTTCAGCCTTCGTGAAGAAGTCCCAGAAGACTCCAAAGAAGGAGCTGGATAAAGCTAAAAACCGCATGAAAGGATTTGAACCATGAGCACACAAACCCACGCTTTCAAAAATATGAAATCAGAGTTTTTGGCGGATCCCAAAAACAAAGCGGCCTATGATGAGCTGACTCCGGAATATGCTGTGGCCAGCGCTATGATTAAAGCGCGGGCCGAGGCCGGTCTTACTCAAGCGGAACTCGCCAAGAAAGCCGGTATGACGCAAGCCCAAGTTTCAAGGCTCGAAAGCGGACAATGGCCCACGCCAGCCACTATTGAGAAACTGGCGCGTGCCTTAGGGAAACGCGCAGAATTGCGTTTCGTATAGGGCTATTAAGACTTCGGACGAGACCAAACCAAGTCAGCACCATCCTCGCGGTCAAATAATGCCGCATTGATGGGCTTATTCATTTCCGGGCCGTCAAGTTTTACACTGATATAGTCCATGGGTTCGCTATCATCTTGCGGCTCAGACGTTTCGTTCCAAGCCACGCCAATGTCACAGCGGCCTGACTTCACAAAGAAATCCGGAGAGGCCTCAGTCTTCTTTTTATCATTCGGGACAAACCTAACTTTGCGGCTTGTCATTAACGTCGCGATTGTGCCCTCATAGCCTCCGGCTTTTGTAGGGCTGAATGTTCCAATGGTTGCCATAATAATTCCTTTCTCTGGCTTCTTGGGGTCTAGACCAGCTCGCGCTTGGCCTTCTTGAAACCGGCATCACTGGCAAGAAATCCTGCAAGCATTGACGGAATAAGGGCGGTAATGTCCTGCTTCTCGCCGTAAGCCTTCTCATAGACTTTAGCATAAGCCTTCAGATCGGCTTCTAGTTCAGGCATCACCGTTATCGTGTGTTTGACAGGCTTCGTATCAGGAAGTTTATCAAGTTTAATTTTGGGTTGGCTCATCGGTTGGCTCCATAAGGTTTGAGGATAAGGTCGCGCGAGACGATGACGTTGAACCGCCATCCTTGGCGCACGCGCAGGGTCGGTTGAACATTGAGGTTGCGGTCAATGATCCGCTGCCCGGCTATATTGGCTGTGTCCTGTCCGGCGTTTTGTAACGCGCGCGTCAGTCGGTCTGTGTCGTCGCTGGCAAGCTCTGAACCAACGGACAGAAGCGATGACAAAGCTGCGCCCTTGATGAACTGCCAAGTGTGACGATCCACTTTGTCTTTGAGACCTGCAAAGCCCTGGCTGTCGGACCCCGGCAGATTATCAAGCTGTATGCTATCACCGTTGGGCAGTATCAGCCGTGTCCAAACGACCAGAGCACGGCTCTGCCCAAAAGCGATGACACTATCATAGCGCCCCATTAAGCGAGACCCCTGCGGAATAAGCAGATGTTGCCCCGTCACTGTATCAAATACATTCTCAGTCACTTGTCCGATAACCTGCCCCGGCAGATCAGAGTTAAGGCCTGTCACCAATGAGGCTGGAATAATGTTGCCCGCCATAACCTGATAAGGTGAGCGCGGTGAGACTAAACCGTGCGAGTTATAAATACCGTCAGTGTCACGCTCCATGAAAGCCTGTTTAGCTTCCTGCCGATTTTGGTCTGTAGCCACAGGCGACAAATCAAAAGCAGATGGCGGCGCGCTGACATCGGGATAGCTCGGCATCTGCGGTAAGTAATCCAGTCCAAGATCTGCGGTCTGCACAGGGAGCGTATCAGAGCTGCGATTTGATAATTCAAAAAACAGATTTGGTTTTTCTACTGTTGGCGGCGCAGCGTAGTCTGTAGCCCGTTCATATCGCGGCTGAACGGGTGCGGGTCGATAGCCGCCCAAACTCGTTGGCTCTGCCCGTGTGGCAATCGGTTCGATTTCTTCAACCGCACCCACTCTGTCCAGATAGGCCGCGCCTAAGTCCCCAGGCAATGGCGGGCCAAGTTTCGGCTTTAGCTCGGCATAGGACTTTGGCAAAAGCTCCAAGCCATCGGCCATCGGCTTATGCGTGACATTATAAAGCTCATCTGCCCGCTCATCGTCATAATTAGGAGATTGCAGCGCAAAAGCCAAAGCCCCGAACATGATAACGCCTAAGACAAGCCCGCCGCCCATCAGTGCTTTGCGGCTAAAACGGCGCACCGCGCGCGGACGTGCGCGTATAGTCAGATCTGGCGCCGCGCTGTTCATGACTCACGCTCAATGCGGACAATGGTTTGATCTTTCTCGCCCAAGCGCAGCTCGGCAAAATCAAACAGTCGGTCAACGATATAATACTCGCCTTTGACGCGGTAATTGACGAGCTTGCCAATATTATCATCGCCGTCCGTGATAAACAGCGGCGGCGCTTCCGACACGGCTAAACCTTCAGGAAACTCAATATAGATTTTCTGCCCATCATCAAAGACACGCTTAGGCCGCCAATTGGGGGTATCGCCTTTAATAGAATAATCAAACCGCAGCTCATCCGAGTCAAACTCAAGATTGGCTTTGGTAAAGCTGGCTTGCGTTAAGCGCGGCTCGTCCAAAATACGGCTTTTAATCTGCCGAATAGCATCATGCGGGTATCGCCACGACACGGCGGCCATATAGGTATCTGCGAAAGATTTCAGGTCCAGATAGTAAGTCCGCTTCGTTGTTGTGATGACGGCATTTGTTGAAAGCTGCGGGGCCATGGGTTTGACTAGGATATGCACCTGCTCATTTGCGCCAGACCCTGACACCGTATCCCCAACTGTCCAGCGTTCCGTATCGCCGGCGGAGACCGATGTCAGGGCTTCGCCTTTTTCAAGGGCGATGTCCGTCACTTGCGAGGGCGACGTATAAACCTGATAGAGCGAACCCGGTGTATAAGGATAAAGCTGAATAGCATTCAGATAATTGTCGGAGTTAGGCTCAACTACGGCAGAGCGGTTTGCATAGCTTACCGCCTGAAACCCTGTTCGGCTTGGCGGATTGTAAAACTCAACATTAACGGGGTTGGCTTTCATCTGACCGGGCATGATGAGATTTTGAACATATGGCTCCGTCGCAACCTGCTCCTCAACTGCTTCAATTGCCGGTTCTAAATAGACTGCCTTTGACATATCTGCGGATGTTGTGACTTCGCCCGATTTGAATTTAGCCAAAGCGCCTTGCAAGCTTGCGCAACCCGTTAGCCCTGATGAAAAAACGATAAGGCTAATGGTCGTGAGTAGGTGTGAAGTTTTCATTGGGTATCTCCTTCTGAGGCATGTTGTGAGGATAAGTCTTTTGACCAGTTCAGGCCGTGGACGTAGAGACCGAGCGGATTGCGGTGCAGCGTCTCAGCATCCGTGGGCGGCTGCAACACAACGGAAAGGCTGGCCGTAAATGTTTGCGCGCTGACTTGCGCGCCGCCGCGATAAGATGTCTCTCGCCAGCGGATTTCAAAGCTATCTGCTGACGAGCGCACAACGCTTTTGACATCGACTGTGACGCTACGCTGTCCGACCTCGCTAAACGGGTCATTATCTCGCGCGTAAGCGTTCAGCGTGATGGACGCTTGATCGGTGGCATAGTTATAAGCCTCCAGCCAATTCTCACGCAGTATAACAGGATCAATCGAAACAGAGCGCACGTTATTGATAAATTTTGCAAGCTGATTAGCGATTTGGGCGTCGCTTGGGATAAAGCGATCTGCCACAGGGCCAACGGCTTTGACGCCGCCTGTGCTGTCCACTTCAATCACATATGGCGTGACCGTCGCTTGTGCGCCTTGCCAGATAAACCCACCTGCCAATATTGCGCTAAGCACAGTTTGACCAAAGAAAGCTAACCGCCAATTTTTACCGCGCACGAGCGCGGAACCTAAACGGTTATCCACGACCTGTTTTGCTTTCTGATATGGCGTTTCAGGGATTGGGGTCGTTCCATATTTTGATTGGCTGCGTTTCCACATATTCTTTCTCCTATCCGCCTGAATTATCCATCTGGATTTAATCGAGGGCCATTTGCCGAACCGCCACCGCCCGCGCTAAGCGCTTGTTGCGCGGACCGCCCTAAGGAACGCGTTTGCTGACGGCGTTGAACTTTCTTTGCCCAATCAGGACTTGTTTTTTCTTTGCCTGGGGCTTTGTCTTTCAGGGGCTTCATACCTTTAGAGAGCGCCGCGAAACCTCCACGCGCGCCCCTGTCGTATGCAGCGGAGACACTAGCGCCTGCACCTTTCAAAAGGTCTTTCCCTTTTCCTGCAACGCTACGAACACCTGCTTCTGCAACCGCGCCAATTCCGCCCGCTGCGCCCTTCACGCCGCCGCCATAAGCCATGTTACCGAGTGAAAATGCCATCTTTGACCCACCCGCAAGCGAAGACCCCGCCTTAACCGCACCAGAAGCTGCCCCTGCGGCACCTTTAGCGCCAGCACTCGCCATGGCCCCGCCTGCCAATGCGCCTGCGCCAACAGCCGCCATTGTGCCGACAGCTGCACCTGCGCCGAGCTGCGGTGCGCCCGAGACAAGCCCCGTAGCGATGCCCGGCCCAAATAGCCCGAGTGCAAGAATTGCGAGCGAACCAAGAATGACAGAGGCTGCGTCTTTCAGTTCGACTTCGCCGGGAGTAAAGGCAGACGTAATCTCGCTGAATATGGTTGAACTAATACCGACGATGATTGCGAGAACCATAAGCTTGATGCCGGATGATACGACGTTACCAAGTACCTTCTCAGCGAGAAACGAGGTCTTATTCCAAAGCGCAAATGGAATGAGGATAAAGCCCGCAAGCGTAGTCAGTTTAAATTCGATGATGGTCACAAAGAGCTGGATCGCGAGGAAGAAGAACGCAAAGAGTGTTATGACCCAAGCGATCATTAAAACGCATATAGTCACAAAATTTGTGAAGAATTTCACAGGCCCTAACAGCTCGCCAACCTCGTTCAGGAGTGGATGCGCAGCTTCATATCCTGTATTGGCAATGAACCCCGGACGCAGAAGGTCTTTCGCCGTCATGGTGGAGTTTGTCGCATTAAGCCCAAGCTGCCCGAAACTATCAAAGATGATGGTCGCAAGGCTTGAAAAATTATTGATGATCAGCGCAAAGACTCCGACATAGAGCACCTTTTTCAGAAATTTACCGATGACAGAGCTATCAGACCCCATAGCCCAATAAAGCCCTGCCAGCGTTATATCGATGCCGATAATAAACGCGGTCAGAAAATGCACATCTGCATCGATTAGTCCAAAGCCGCTCTCGATATAGTCTGAGAAGGTTTTGACAAATTGGTCTATGATTCCAAGGTCGTCCATTACTTGCCACTCCCTGCATAGGCAGATCTAGAGCCGACAAAGTGCTGACGTTTTTGCTTACTCTCTTTTTCAATGGCGAGGCGGCGGGCTTGCTCCACAGCATCGGCGCGGCCTTGAGACACCTGCATTTGCTGCATCTGCATGATTTGCTTGATGAGCAAAGCGAGGAGCTGGTTCGTCGATTGTGTGGCTTGCAATTCGCCAACGGATGACTGGCTTTTCGTCATTAATTGACCAAGCAGTACCTTATCGCTTGTAATGCTTTCGACCATTTTGGACTGCATGATCATCGTATCATTGTAAGCGCGGCGCGACATCTGCCACTGCTCTTCGGCGCGCACGACCATTTCGTCCTCGGTAAAATCTTCATAAGTTTCAGGGTAAGTCTCGCGCACAATCTGGCGCGTGCGGTTCACTTCATAGGCCACGTTTTCAGCCTGCTGATTGAGCCATGTAATCTCGTCTAATATGGCGAGCAAACGCGATTGGGCGCTGAAGTCCAAGCGGCTCAATTGCTTAGCGTCATTGATGAGCATTTGCGCTTCATTTCGGAGTTGCTGTGCTTGACGCAGAAGCGCCGTATAGCTGCGAACCGCCGTTAAAAAGTTTTGCTTAAAATTGGCTGGATCATAGACCACCCCGCCAAATTGTGCGTGACTGACAGGCACATGAGAAAGCCCCATTGCCAAAACGATAGCCAGTGTGATTATTCCGCGACGTCGAGCCATGGGACATACTCCTCATCATTTAGGTTAAATTCAGCGCTCATCAAAACAGCGGCCCACTCCAGGCCTTTAAAGCGCAGCCAATTAGCGGCAAAATTATCTGGGCCGTTGGAATCCAGCACATGATCCAAGTCACAATGGTCTTGCTCTGATCCCGCTCCGCAAAAGGCGAGCGCAACGGGGCCAAGCTGTAAGTCGAACAGGCGGTTCCCGCCGTGACTCTGAAAATAATAATCGCGCTTAGGCGTAGCCGAGGCGATTATCCCGATCTGGCGATTGTTTAGCCCGAAGCGCTCATAAGCGACTTTCTGCTGAGGCTCCATGGCTCGGTTATTGGGTAAGAAGATGCGCGAGAGGCAGCTTTCAATAATAGCCGACGCAATGGGACTATCGGCTATGTCTGCGAGGGATTGTGTGGCAAAAATGACGGACACGTTTTTCTTACGCAGGACTTTCAGCCATTCACGGATGCGCCCTGCAAACATGGGATCGTCTAAGAACACCCAGGCTTCGTCCAAAATCAGGAATGTCGGCGAACCATCAAAGCGGGCTTCGAGGCGGTGAAAGAGATAGGTCAGAACCGGCGCAACGAGACCCTTGCTGTGCATGAGCTCTTCCATCTCAAAAGCCTGTGTTTTGTTGTTTGAAATCTGATCGCTATCGCCGTCCAAAATATGGCCGTAAGCTCCGTCTAATGTGAAAGGCTTGAGGGCTTGGCGCAGCTCTCCGTCTTGCAGCAAGGCTGATAATCCGGTGAGCGTGCGTTGATTGGATGGAGCGCTAGCAAGGCTTTCCAAAGCTGACCAGACGGCTTCTTTGGTATCGGGCGTAATCTCAATGCCTTCGCCTGCGAGCAGCCCTGTGACCCATTCCAAGGCCCAAGCGATTTCGTTTTCATCAAAAATATTACGTAGCGGCTGAAACGACAGCCCCGTGTCCTTTGCGCCTAGTGCGTAAAAATCTCCGCCCAGAGCATCAATGGTTGCCCGGGACGATGCGCCCTTGTCGAAGGTGAAAACTTGCGCGTTTGGATAGCGTTTGAACTGTAAGGATAGCAGATTGAGCAAGACGGACTTACCTGCGCCCGTTGGCCCTACGACAAGCGTATGCCCGACATCACCTTGGTGCGTTACAAGCCGAAACGGCGTGTGGCCTTCAGTTGTTGCGTAAAGTAATGGCGGAGCTACGACACTACCGCCGCTAAAATGTGTATTACCTTCCGGCCCTGCCCAGACCGCAGAGAGCGGCATAAGATGCGCGAGGTTCAGCGTTGAGACCAAGGGCGTTCTAATATTGGCGTAAGCATTGCCGGGGTGTGACCCAAGCCACGCATCAACCGCGTTCACCGTCTCGTGGATAGTGACAAAACCGCGTCCATTGATAATGCGCTCTATGGCGTGAAGACGGGCCTCGGCTATGGCTGCGTCAGGGTGCAGAACACAAATCGAAGTCGTCAAATAACCGTAGCCAACATAATCACCGCCAAGGTCTTGCAATGCCGCGTCGGCATCAGCCGCTTTGTTATCCGCATCACTATCAACTAATACAGACTGCTCGTTCATCAGGGCTTCTTTGAGAAGCGCGACAACGGATTTGCGTTTCGCAAACCACTGGCGGCGCAGCTTGGTGATTGTCTTGGTCGCCTCGGCTTTTCCGAGAGGCAAATAGCGGGTCATCCAGCGATATGAAAAACCAAGCGTATTGAGCTCGTCTAGCAATCCTGGCATTGTCTCACTCGGAAACCCCCGAATAGATAAAATATGGATAGAATGTTCGCCAAGGCGCGGCACGAGTCCCCCCACTAAATCAGCGCCGCCGATAACTGCGTCAATATAGGCCGGAATGTCAGGCGTCTTTACGGCGTGGCGTTTGGGTGAAACCGTCGAGTGCAAATAGGTGAGCGTGGCGTCATCATCGAGCCACGCGGCCAAGGGGAATTGTGTTGCCAGCAAATCAAGGCAGCGCTCCGTCTCATTGATAAAACTGTGCAGATGGTCATGCGAAGATAAGCCAACTTCATCTTTGGGCGTTTCAATCAGTAGGCCCTCCACTTTGGATGAGCGGTCAGCGGGCGGCATAAACTGAAACGTCATATAATAAACGCTCTCAAATAGTTCCCGTTCATCTGTCTCTTGTTCAAATTCGCCGCGCCGTTCTTGCTCCACAATCCATGCGGCGGGGTCTGTGAAAGTTGACTGCGGATAGCCTCTCGCAGGAATACGCGCCGCTTCAAAATAGAGCGCCCAGCCCGAGCCAAAGCGGCGCAGAGAGTTATTGATCCGCGCGCAGGTCGCAACCAGTTCTTCTTCCGTCGAGCTTTCCAAATCAGGCCCACGAAACTCCGCTGTGCGCTGAAAACTGCCGTCCTTATTAAGGACAACTCCGGGCGCGATTAACGCTGTCCAAGGCAAGTAGTCTGCAAGGCAATTTGGACGGTTTCGATATTCAGTCAGATTTAACATGACAAATAACTCTTATGTTTGATGTGGCGCACCAGCACGTCCATGAACTTTGGATCACGAGTGGCGAGAAAGACGCAAAGCGTGTGAGAGACGACCCAGTAGAGAATGCCAAGGAACCAGAGCTGCAATCCAAGCCCAAAGGCTGCGGCAAGTGTACCGTTCAGGATGGCCGCCGTTCGCGGCGCACCGCCGAGCAAAATGGGCTCGGTCAGCGAGCGGCGTAAGGGTATGGCGTATCCCTCAACCATTAGATTACTGCTCCGCCTGAGAACTTGAAGAATGAGAGGAAGAAGCTGGTCGCAGTGAAGGCGATAGACAGTCCGAAAACGATCTGGATGAGTTTACGCACGCCGCCGCCTGTGTCGCCAAAGGCAAGTCCGAGGCCCGTCATAATGATCACGACTGTGCCAAATATCTTAGCCACCGGACCTTCAATAGATTGCAGGATTTTGGTGAGCGGGGCTTCCCATGGCATAGCCGAACCTGCCGCATGTGCAGTCTGCGGCAGCAATATCATCACCGAAGCAATTATAATCGCTCCGAGTAAGAACCGTGAATTAAGGTCATGGGCTAGTGGTTTAAGCATGGGTTTTCTCCGTGATATGTGAGTTTGGGGATGAATGACGGGGCCGTTAGCGGTTCGAGCGTGTAGCTCTGGCCGCTGACCTCCACGAGACGCGCAATTGTTTCGATACGTCTTTTGGAACCTCGTCCAGATATGAAGACAATCACGTCGATTGCTTCGGCGATGAGCGCGCGCGGAACGGTCCGCGCCCCCTCAAGGATGAGTTGTTCAATACGGGACAAACCCGCTTTTGCTGAATTGGCATGTACGGTCGCGATGCCGCCGGGGTGACCCGTATTCCAGGCTTTGAGCATATCCAGCGCTTCGGGGCCGCGCACCTCACCAACGATTATACGGTCAGGGCGGAGGCGCAGTGTTGATCGGACGAGATCGGAGAGCTTCACATTTTGGCCATGCGTGCGCAGCGCCACTGTGTCTTCCGCTTTGCATTGCAGCTCGCGGGTATCTTCTAAAATTAGCACGCGGTCGCCTGTGCCAGATACTTCGGCCAGCAGCGCATTTGCGAGTGTTGTTTTGCCTGATGATGTCCCGCCAACAATCAATATATTTTGGCGCGATGATACGGCGTAACGCAGCGCTTCCGCTTGCACCGCCGTCATCGTTTGCGCGTCCACATAATCACCTAAAGAGAAGATAGACACTGCGCCTTTGCGAATAGAAAAGCATGGCGCTGTGACGACAGGCGGAATGACGCCTTCAAATCGTTCTCCATTGCCGGGCAGTTCTGCGCTGACGATTGGCGAAAAGGCTGTCACGTCTTGGTGGATGTGACTTGCGACAAGGCGCACAACGCGCTCGGCTTCGTCTGGCTCTAATCGGCTGTTTGTATCAAAGCGTCCTTGCCCCAATTTATCCAGCCAGAGCCGTCCATCAGGGTTGACCATAATTTCTATGACAGCCGGATCATCCAGCGCCTCTGCAATCACCGGCCCCATCGCCGTGCGAAGCATTTCTAACGTGCGCGCGTTAGTGACATCTGTGGATAGTTTAACCAAAGTTGTCTCCAATGTCTTTGGGCGACAACGCTGCAAAGTTTTCTAGTTCTTCCGACGTGAAAAACTCTTCTTCGGGAACGGTAATCGTTTTATCGAGAATTTTTTTGATAGACTTGGGGCCGCCCTTCATGCGCTCTCCAAGCTCATCAATATATTCGTTTAATAAGCTCACGCCCTGAGCAGCCCGAACCTCTTGATCTTTGTCGCCGTATTGCGGCGCGAAAGTGAAAAAATAATGGCTTAGTAAAGCCTGCATTTCTGTAAGAACATGCGTGTCGCGATGCACCCGATGTAAATGCCGTGTTAGAATATCAAGCCGCAAAATAATCCGGGCATCTCTCATGTCGTCGCGTTCAAAACTGAAATAGCATGAGAGAGCAGCATTGATGAGGCGATCACGGGATTTCCCCTTACGGCTTGCCGCAGACTTAAGTGCCCTCCAATTATCCTCGGTGATGCGGCCTCTAACTCGGTGTGTTAATTTTTCCATCTTAGACTCCCATTCCTATTTCCGGTTCTGTGGTTCTTGAGATGTCATGTGCCCGTGCGAGTTGCGTGGTATGACGCTCAAACTCTCCCAGCTTGTTTGTAATCGCGAGCTCTTGTTCATCATCTAGTTCGTTCAAGAGCTCGTCCTCTAGAGTTCGTTCTTTCTTCACCTCTTTTTCAGGCAATTTGGGCTCGATACCCTTTCCAGGGTTTTCCGCTGGGATATCGTCACCACTCGCGCCATGAGACGAATAGAGACGGTCATCCACAGGCCGTGTTTGGGCTCCCCAGTCGCAAGGCGATGGACTTGGGTAATCGCCTCCGCGAGGGGAAAGCGTCGGCGGGTTATGAACACGGCCTGTGAAATTTTTGTCTAGGTAATACTTTAGCTTCTTGGCTCTGATTGGCGGGAAACCGGAGAGCAATACCAGCTCATCGTCTGGGGGTAGCTGCATGATTTCACCCGGCGTAATAAGCTGACGCGCGGTCTCTTGGCGCGAAACCATGACGTGAGACAACCAAGGAGCTAAGCGATGTCCCGCATAATTACGCATGGACCGCATTTCAGTCGTGGAGCCTATTGCGTCAGAGAGGCGCTTAGCTGTGCGCTCGTCATTCGTCGCAAAAGCGATGCGAACGTGGCAATTATCCAAGATGGAATTATTCGGCCCGTATGCCTTTTCGATCTGGTTCAACGATTGTGCAATCAAGAATGACCGCAAACCATACCCGGCCATAAATGCCAGAGAGGTTTCAAAGAAGTCCAAACGTCCGAGGGCAGGAAATTCATCTAGCATAAGCAAAAGCTGACGCTGTGATTGCCCCTCATCCCGAGTAACAAGCTTTTCAGTCAGGCGGCGCCCAATTTGATTCAATATCAACCGGACCAGTGGCTTTGTGCGGGAGATATCAGATGGCGGTACGACTAGATAAAGCGATACTGGTTTTTCGGCTCGCATTAAGTCTGCAATTCTCCAATCGCATTTTGAGGTCACCTCGGCGATGGTGGTATCCCGATAAAGCCCTAGAAAGCTCATCGCAGTTGAAAGGACTCCTGAGCGCTCGTTTTCAGATTTATTTAAGAGTTCACGCGCTGCTTGAGCTACAACCGGATGGACATGCGCCTTACCGCTTTCGCCGAGGTGATTAGTTTTCATCATGTCCCGTAGCGTCGCTTCAAACGAGCGCTTTGGGTCAGAGAGGAATGAGGCTACGCGAGCCAGCGTCTTTTCGCGCTCTGCGTAGAGTATGTGGAGGATGGCACCGACGAGTAGGCTGTGAGCCGTTTTTTCCCAGTGATTGCGGCGCTCCAGCATTCCTTCCGGATCAACAAGGATGTCTGCAATATTCTGGACGTCCCGAATTTCGTTGGTGCCTTTACGAACTTCAAGCAAGGGATTGTATTTGGCACTCAGTGGATTTGTAGGATCGAATAATAGGACGTGAGAGAATGTTGACCTCCAGCCCGAAGTTAACTCCCAGTTCTCACCTTTTATGTCGTGAATGATGGCGCTATCGGTCCATGACAGCAAGGTAGGAACAACTAACCCAACACCTTTACCGGACCGCGTCGGCGCAATGGCCATGACATGTTCGGGGCCATCGTGACGAATATAGTCGCCCTTCATTGAGCCAAGAAAAACACCCTTCGCATCGTTCAAGCCTATGGATTTGATTTGCTTATGTGTCGCCCAGCGCGATGATCCAAAAGTGTTGAGCGACTTAGTAGCTCGGCCGCGCCATACAGATCCGATAACTGCGAACACTGTGCCAACAAAGCCACCGCCCGCTGCAATTTGGCCGCCTCGGTTGAAAACTTCCGGTGCGTAAGCGTCAAATTGATACCACCAAGGAAACAAGCTCCAAGGTGCGTAAACTGTGTGTTGACCTAATCCGAAAAGGCCTTTGCCCAAATAGGCGTCATAATCAAATTGAAAGGCGACCCACTGAGTTGCATACCAAGTCGTCATGATAATCGTCGTAAATACAACGATGATTTGTCCTATTAATATGCTCTGTGGCGACATGGCCTAAGTCCTTCATTTCTGACGGTCTTAGGCTGCACGAAACTTTTAAACTTCGTCCAGTGTGTTAGTTTCAGGAATAAGCAGGGTCGGGAAGGTTTAGGCAGGGTTGGGTGAAGTCGATCTTTTTATGTCAAATTTTGAATTGGAAAATTATCCCCAGAACTAAAGTCGCAAACATCCTCATTGCAGACCTTAGCTCAGTGGCTTAAGTCGCCCAAAAACGGCCGCTGGTAATGTTTAGCAATAAGGCAGTATTCGCCCAAATCAGGACATTTACATCAAAGGTCACTTTGGTTATTGCAATGGGCCATAAACATAAACGGCTAACTGAACCCTTGGCGGAGGTGGTCGATCAGGAGGCGCACTTTAGAGGAGAGCTGACGGTTATGGGGGTAGATCGCCCAAATGCCGTCGTCTGGCGCGCGGAAACGTTCCAATAAGGGTAGCAGCGCTCCTGTCTCTAATTCGGAGCGAACATAGTAGTCAGGTAATTGGACAATCCCAATGCCTTTCAACGCTGCATCCACAAGTGACCAGCCGCTATTGCAGCGGATATTTCCGCTTACGCGTATGTGCTGCGGTTTGCCCGACTCCTGAAATCGCCAATAGTCTAATGTGCCTTGTAGGCAATTATGCTGTTCCAGTTCAGGCAAGGTGTGTGGTTCGCCGTGAGCCGAGAGATAGCCGGGCGAGGCGCAGACATAGTGAGTTCTTGAGGACAGTTGTCTCGCCATCATCGTGCTGTCACTGAGCTCGCCCAAACGTATTGCCAGATCATAATTTTCAGCGACGAGGTCAAGCATTTGGTTGGTTAGAGTTATTTCGACTTTGAGATCGGGATAGAGCGCGACAAAGTCATTGACCAAAGGAACAACTCTGCTCTCTCCATATGTCACAGGCGCCGTCAGACTTAACCGGCCTCTTGGGGTTTGATGAAGGTTGGTAACAGCCCGCTCTGCCTCGTCCAGCCCGTCCAGGACTTGCCTGCAATGCGTATAATAAATCTGCCCGGAATCGGTGATGGTGACTTTTCGTGTGGTGCGATAAAAAAGTTTAACCGCCAGCCGGGATTCAAGCGCGCTAATCTGGCGGCTGACTTGCGCCGTCGAAATGCCTAGCCGTTTTCCTGCGCCCGTAAAGCTCTCCGCCTCCGCCACGGCGACAAATTCAGAAACGCCCTCCCAGTTAAACATTTGCGGCTCCACCCTTATTGTTACCATATGGAAATAGTAAATTACATAATGATGCGATTATATCCAATACGGAATAGTGTAAACCCTTCTTATCAACCACCGCATTAGCGGACTATTCCACTATAAGAAAGGCGACCAATATGACCCAGACAATCAAATCAAAAGCAGCCATCGCTTGGGGCCCTAACCAGCCACTATCTATCGAAGAGATTGACGTGATGCCGCCTCAAAAAGGCGAAGTACGTGTCCGTATAGTCGCAACGGGCGTTTGCCATACTGACGCCTTCACTTTGTCAGGTGACGACCCCGAAGGTATCTTCCCTGTTGTTTTGGGCCATGAAGGCGGCGGCATTGTCGAGTCCATCGGCGAGGGCGTGACAAGCGTCGCTGTCGGCGATCATGTGATCCCGCTCTACACGCCTGAATGCGGCGAATGTAAATTCTGTAAATCAGGCAAGACCAATTTGTGTCAAAAGATCCGTGAAACCCAAGGCAAAGGCCTGATGCCTGACGGCACGACCCGCTTTCATAAAGACGGGAAGCCTCTCTTTCACTATATGGGCTGCTCTACATTCTCTGAATACACCGTATTGCCAGAAATTTCACTCGCCAAAGTCAACCCGGAAGCCCCGCTTGAAGAAGTCTGCCTGCTCGGTTGCGGCGTTACCACCGGCATGGGCGCGGTGATGAACACGGCTAAAGTCGAAGAAGGCTCCACTGTTGCAATCTTTGGCATGGGCGGCATTGGTCTGTCGGCCGTCATCGGCGCAACTATGGCCAAAGCTAGCCGCATCATCGTTATCGACATTAATGAGAGCAAATTTGATCTAGCTCGCAAGCTTGGCGCAACTGATTTTATCAATCCGAAGGATTACGACAAGCCGATTCAGGATGTCATTGTTGAACTCACAGACGGCGGCGTTGATTACTCTTTTGAATGTATCGGCAATGTCAACGTCATGCGTTCTGCGCTTGAATGTTGCCACAAAGGCTGGGGCGAATCCGTCGTT
This sequence comes from Fretibacter rubidus, assembly GCF_041429785.1. Taxonomy (GTDB): domain Bacteria; phylum Pseudomonadota; class Alphaproteobacteria; order Caulobacterales; family Maricaulaceae; genus Fretibacter; species Fretibacter rubidus. Next base: position 509,282 of record NZ_CP163423.1, on the reverse strand, counting down.
ATCGGGGTAGCGGGCGCAGGGCAAGAAATTTCAACCCGTCCATTCCAGTTAGTAACGGGCCGTGTCTGGCGCGGGTCAGCATTTGGCGGCGTAAAGGGCCGCACGGAACTTCCCGATTATGTCGAACGCTACCTTCAAGGTGAATTTAATTTAAGTGATTTTATCACCCACACGATGGGACTTGATGACATAAATGCCGCGTTTGACCTCATGCATGAGGGCAAAAGCATCCGCACCGTCATTCATTTTGATAAATAATGGAAAACTTACTTTTAACAGACCTGTTGGCCGCTCTCACGCAGAGTGCGACCACACCTTTTTCGGATGATGAAAAATGCCACTCACAAATACTTCCCTTGCAAACACACACGCCTACAAAAGCTTTGGCGGCTGGACAAAACATTATGGCCACAGCTCAAAGACGCTTAACTGCGATATGCGGTTTGCAATCTTTCTGCCGCCCCAAACTGCAAGCGGCGCAAAAGTGCCCGTCTTATACTGGCTGTCGGGTCTAACCTGTACCGATGAGAACTTTATGCAGAAAGCTGGCGCGCAGCGCGTAGCTGCAGAGCTAGGGGTGGCGATCGTGGCCCCGGACACCAGCCCGCGCGGCGATGATGTCGCGGATGATGAAAGCTGCGACTTGGGTAAGGGCGCTGGATTTTATGTCAATGCGGTTCAAAGTCCTTGGAGCAAGCATTACCGGATGTATGACTATGTGATGGACGAACTTCCCGCGCTCATTGAAGCGACGTTCCCGGTCACTGATAAGCGGTCTATATTTGGGCACTCGATGGGAGGTCACGGCGCGCTGGTTCTTGCCTTGCGTAATCCTGGCAGGTTCAATTCCGTCTCCGCGTTCAGCCCAATCAGTAATCCGGTGAACTGCCCTTGGGGTCAAAAGGCTTTTTCTGCATATCTTGGCAAAGATAAAACCGTATGGGCGGATTATGATGCGAGCCTGCTGATGCGTATGGCCGAAAAATTTACGCCTGCTCTTGTGGATCAGGGACTGGCCGATGAGTTTCTAGAACAGCAGTTAAAACCGGAAGCTTTGGAAGCGGCCGCAAAGGCAAGTGAATACCCTTTAACGCTGAACCGGTGGGAAGGCTTTGATCACAGCTATTATTTCATCTCCAGCTTTGTCGAAAGTCATTTGCGGTTTCACGCAAGTCATTTGAGCTAATAGAAACCGAACCCGAAGGACGGATTTATTATGAATGACATTCCCTTTTTAGGCCTGTCATTGGCCTCAGTTGTGTTCCTCAGCCTTGTCCATGTGCTGGCCGATATGATGCGGTGGCGACGGCAGTTGCCGCAAAAATACTGGCTATCCTTCGCGGACGGAATTTCCATCAGCTATGTCTTTTTAGGTCTTTTACCGAAGATCGTTAAAGGTACAGCGGCTTTACCGGAATCACTTGGCCGTACCGCAAGCGTCTTAAAAGAAAGTCCGTTTCTACCATTACTTTTTGGATTAGTCGTTTTTTACGCCATGGAGCGTATGGTAGAGAAGCCCGTTGACGGGCTTGAGTCTCAGAGTGAACCCGACACCTTAGGCCTTAGGGTCTGGATTCATCTCGGTTCGTATGCGTTCTACAAGGCCATCATCGGATATCTCATTGTTCAAATGGACAACCCTATGTCCATTGTCGTTTTTGTTTTGACTATGGCGGTTCACTTTCTTGTCGTGGACTACCGCATGATGGAAATTCACAAAGGGGCCTATCAGCGTATAGGACGATGGGCCTTGACCGCTGCTATTCTGGCGGGGTGGATAGTCGGGGCTACAACGGTGGTCTCCCCGGTATTAGTAACGCTTCTATTAGGATTTGTTGCCGGCGGCATCGTACTCGTTGTGCTGGAAGAGGAATTTTCGCGTGAACATCCATCATCATTCAAGGCATTTGTCGCAGCAGTAGTCCTTTTCATGGCGGCGCAAATTTTAATCTAGTTCATGAAAGGTGTGTTTGGGAACAGACGACGGAGCTTGAATTTCCAGCTGGAAATCCCATATCCAAATTTGATTAAATTATGACTGAGGTAGAATGATGGCAGGTGGATGGACACGCGACGGGGCGCTACAAGATCAGATTGATGATACTGTGTCTGACGCGGTACAGCATGCGCGCGGCCAAATGCCAACTGGCGTGAGTGCAAATTTTTGCGTTGAGTGCGGGGACGAAATCCCTGAACGTCGACGGCTTGCAGTTCCCGGTGTCAAAACCTGTGTCCTCTGCCAATCAGAGCGGGACGGTAACCGCGCCGCAGCCGGTTTCAATCGGCGGGGAAGCAAGGATAGTCAACTTCGGTAGACTGGTGGGCGTATGCCCGCAATGGAGTGTTGATTTAAAACAGACAGCCGAAAATTCTCGAAACCGGAAATTCCGGAGTGTCTTAAAATCGCTTCATAACAGCCGCTGGTAATGTTTGAGATTTCGGACTTGCTGAGGTCCGCAATGCCCCCCGAGCTGAAGTCACGAAGATCCTCTAAGCAGACATTAGCTACCGCCCGTTTTCTGATCGCAACCTTAACATAACTTCGAGAAGAACAGCCGTGTTGAGACCAAATAATAAAAATCCGTTTGTTGCAATGAACCCGGCTAAAATTCTCCATTCAATAGGGACTATGACGTCACCGAAACCAAGTGTTGTAAACGCCACGAGCGAAAAATAGAAACTTTCTTCAGACGTTGGAAACACACTCACGAGAACAAACACCACCGACCAAAGCGTAACAACCACAAGGAGTCCAATAAGTAGCCACAAGGTAACAGCTGATAGGGTTAGAACAAATTTGGAAAAGTGGACCTTTGTTGGAGTGGATGATGCAAATTTTCGTTTTAAGACGCCAGCGGTAAGCTCAATGAAAATAACTTGAACCACGACAGAGAGAACAATAACTGCAAGACCTAATAAAATTTGAACTAGCATTTAAGATTACTCCCAGCTTCCGCCAAGGGCAAGGTTTAGCGTGATCCATTCGTTTAAAACAGCGCGCTCCGCACTGACCAGAGCGCTTTCTGCGGAGACAACACGCGCTTCGATATTCAATGTATCTAAAAGATCTGCCTCGCCTTCATTATAACGTATATTGGCGATCCGTAACGCACGATTGGCTTCACTGGCCGACAACCGCAATGCATTGACTTGAAGTTCTAGAACCGTCAACTGATCAAGGCTGGTTTCGACCTCTTCTAAGCTTTTCAAAATAGTCCCCGCATAAGCTGAAAGCGCAGCGCGTTGTTGTGCTGTAGCCTCTTCAACCAAAGCCTTATTAAATCCATTGTCAAAAATAAGGTAAGTTAGACTGCTGGCGAGATTGATGAATATCTGATCAGGATTCAGCAAGTCTTTGAGCTGGTCAGAGGTGGAGCCTGTGCTTGCAGACAAACTTAGCGTGGGCAGTCGGTTCGCTTTCGTTTGATCTAAATTGTAAAAACTTGCGGCGACCGCCAATCCATCAGAAACAATATCAGGACGCCTTTCGATAAGCGACAAAGGCGTATCTGCGTTTGGCAAAGCCGGTACCGTAGGTAGGGCTTTCGATGTCTCAATATCAGCCGCAGGGTAACGTCCCACCAATAACTCTAAGGCTCTCAATGACGCGCGATATCGTCCTTCTGCAACGGCAACATCTGCTCGGCGACCTGCCAGATCGGACTCTGACAAAGCCACATCTTGGGCCATGGCTAAACCTTCTGCATATTGAACGTCAACAATGCGGTCGGTTTCTGAAAGCGTCGCTAAACTTTTTTTAGATACGTCTATCTGCAATAATGCTTCAATCGCCGCTAAATAGGTCTGCGCTACTGCTGCGGCTATTGAGTGTTGGGCATAAATGTAATCTGCATCTGCTGATTCCGCCGACGCATAGGCACTTTTCTGCGTCGCTTTTAACCGGCCCCAAATATCCGGCTCCCAACTAGCTGACACGCCCCAGTTCATAGCTGATGTATCAGGAATGGGACCGGTTAGAAAAAGCGTGCGGTCGCCTCCTCCTGAAGCCCCTATGGTTGGCTTAAGAGGTACGCCCGCTTGCCGCGCCAATGCATAGGCTCTTTCGACATTGGCCGCCGCCGCTTGGAGGTCTCGGTTGTTTAAAATCGCTTCCCTAACAAGGCCAGACAAGATGGGGTCGTTCAACCTGTCAATCCAACCGATCTGCACGTCACCAAGACGGGCTTGGGAGGCTTGCCATGTTTGGGGAACTTCGGAGATTTTTGATTGTAATCCCGATGAAATATCTGTTTGAGAACTGCCAACAGGTTTCAATGAAGAGAGGGTTTCACACCCCGACAGAAGAAAAGCAGATAACAGAACTGAACCTAGAAGATGTTTCATGCCGCCACCTCATCTTTCCGAATTCTAAACCACATGGCATATAAAGCCGGTGTGACAAGAAGTGTGATAATCGTGGCGAAGGACAGACCAAAGGCAAGTACGACCGTCATGGACCGGAAGAAAGCGTCGAAGAATAACGGCGCTATGCCTAAAACGGTGGTGAAGGCTCCCATGACGACAGGCCTAAAACGTGATGATGCAGACTCAACCAGTGCATCGAACCTTGGCATACCCTGCGCAATTAGGTCATCAGTATTGTCAACAAGGACCAATGAGTTTTGAATCACAAGTCCTGATAAAGACAATAAACCCAAGATTCCCATAAACTCTAAAGGCGTTGAGGTCAGCACCAACCCCAATGTCACGCCAATCATCATAAGCGGCACAACGGACCAAACAATGATCGGTTGACGGATGGAGTTAAATAAGAAAACGACCACGAGTATCATCGCCAAAAGGCCTAGCGGAATTGTTGACGCAAGGCTGGATTGAGCCTCTGCTGAGCCGCCAAACTCTCCATCCCATTCCATGCTGTAACCGTTAGGCAAAGCGATCGCTTCGATCTTAGGTTTAACGCGTTGGAACAGGTCGTCCGTCAATACGTTTGGCGCAGGGTCGCCTTGTGCTGTAATCGTTAATACACGGTTTTCTCGTAACAATCGCCCGTCTCGCCACTTTATACCGCCCGTTTCTAAAACTTGCGCAAGCGGAACTGTTTCGCCGGTTGTTGGGCTTAAAATTTGAATGCCGAATGTATCAAATATATCCGAGCGCTCTTCTTCCGGGGCGCGAGATATAATTGGAATAAGATATTCACCCTCTCTGAAAACGCCAAGGCGGCGGCCTGAAAAGTTAGTTGCCAAAGCATCGGCTAAATCTTTTCTACGAATACCCAGCCGCTCACCTTTCGTCTTAGAATAAACCGGTTCAAGATAAGGCACTTGCTCGCCCCAAGTATCTTTAATCAATACGGCTTCACCATCATCTTGCATCACTTGTTTAGCTTGGGCTGCAAGGCTTTTGAGAACTGAGACATCCGGCCCTTTGAATGTCGCCTCAATTTTTGATCCACCGCCTGGGCCCATAATGAATTTCCAAGCCTTCCCTAAGGCATCAGGAAATTCTTGATCGATATGGGACTGAATATCTTCAATCAGGTCATCATTTAAACGGTAGTCTGCCGTCTTAACTAATATCTGGCCTGACGCACTATTATCCGAGCCACCGTCATAGGTTAGCATATATCTCAACGTGCCACCGCCAATGATTGTTTGAACATTCTCAACGCCTTCAAGCCCCTGAATATATTTTTCAAGACGAATGAGCTCTTCTTCCGTTACACGTATGTCTGTGCCTTGGGTGAGTTCAAAGTTCACAACAACTTGGGGCGTGACTGAGGCTGGGAAAAACCCGCTTTTGACAAATTGAAAACCCCAGATTGATGTGCCGAAGGCGATAAGAACGGCTGCAATCGCGATTGCCTTATTCTTCAAGACAGCCCGAATGATGCCCTCATAAAGCCGCATGAAAAGGCTTTTCTTTTTTGCGGCACTACCTGTTGTCCCTTTAGGTTCAGGAAATAGCCAATAGCAGAATAGTGGTGTAATTGTGAACGCAAAGAGCCAAGATAATGAAAGCGCAATCATCACAACCCAAAAAAGTGAATTGGTAAACTCTGCTGTATCACCCGGCGCGAAACCTATCGGGGCGAAAGCAATTATACCTACTAGCGTACCGCCAAGGAGCGGCTTCATATTTTTGCGCGCAACTTCCTTAGCGACATCAAGCTTTTTACGTCCCTCCTTTATACCGACAAGAATGCCGTCCGTGACGACAACGCCATTATCAACCAGCATTCCCAGTGATATGATTAGGGCCCCGAGTGAAATGCGGTGCATGGGTATGCCGCCAACCCACATGAACAATAGAGTTGCGGCCATCGTAATGAAAACCGTCAGCCCCATTATGACGCCGGATCGAAAGCCCATAAAAATCAGGAGCGTTACAAAGACAATTGCAAGAGACATGAAAACATTCACGACAAAGTCTTGTATAGCCATGTCGACGACTTTGCCCTGATGATAGTACTCGTGCAATTCAATACCTAGCGGACGCAATGTCTCTATCTCGGTCAATCTTGCGTCAAGCGCCTCTCCAAGCTTTACAACATTATATCCAGACACATTGGCAATTCCGATGCCAATCGCTTGCTGGCCATCATAGCGAATGATTTTCGATGGTGGCTGGATAAACCCCCGTTTGACATCGGCGACATCCCTTAAGGTCAGCACACTTCCATTGCTGCCGCCGACAACAAGGTTTTCGATGGCCTCTATTGTCGTGATTTCTCCGCTGGGATGAATATTAATTCTATTAGATCCAACCCGTAGGTCACCTGCATCAGTTACGGCATTTTGAAGACTAAGCGCATTGTATATATTATTGACTGAGACACCCAAACTGGCTGATTGCTCGCGTGATATTTCAACGTAAATGGCTTCATTTTGTTCACCGTTAAGCGCAACTTTACCTACGCCAGGCACAAGCAAAAGCTCTTTGCGAAGAGTTTTTGCGTAATCCAATAGCTCCGGCATCGTAAAACCTTCTCCCGTGAGAAGGTAATAGATCCCGTAAACATCCCCAAAGTCATCAGCGACGACTGAGGGGCCAGCTCCCGGTGCAATACTGCTTTGCGCGTCATTAATCTTATTTCGCAATTTCGTCCAAACAACCTGTAAGTCACCTTTGGACGGCGACGCACTAAATTTAATTTCGACGCTAATATCAGACAGGCCTGCGGAGGATGTACTATTGACGAGTTTTACATCAGGCAGTGATTGGATTGCTGTCTCAAGGGGTTCTGTGACCTCATTAAGTACCTCCTCAGGACTAGCCCCAGGATATTGCGTAAAAACTTTAGCAACCCGTATTGTAAACTCAGGGTCTTCAAACCTTGGCATTGTTTCATATGCCGAATATCCGCCAAATAAGCAGAGCAAAATTACGATGCAGCAGATAAGGGGGTTCTTAATGGAAAGCTCAGCGAGGTTCATAACGGTTTATTTCCGTTCCCACGCACTCACGGTCATACCGGAGCTTAAATAAGACCCGCCCGAAGCCACAATCACATCGCCATTATATAGACCTTCAGTAACTGTTACGAGGTCACCGTCCATACCGCGACCCGCCGTAACGTTTTGCTTTGAGACAACCATCGTATTGGGATCAACTTTCCAAACATATTGTTGAGCGTTTTCAGATAATATTGACGACAATGGAACTGAAATGCCGGTTGGTAAAACGTCGCCGACATTCTCAAAATCAAAGTCCATAAACATGGTCGCTGTCATTCCAGGTAGGACAAGTAATTCTTCCGGTGGTTCAAAGCTAAAGGAGGCTTGGAAAGTTTGCGTCGCGGAGTCTGCAAGACCTGAAGCTTCGGTAAACTCCGCAGGGATTTTCTTCAAAGGCGCAGAATCTAAAACGACATAAGAGTTTCTTGATGTAAACTGTTTTGACAGAGCTACGAGGTCAGCAGGAACGCTCACTACGGCTTGGACACTATTACTTTGTATCAACGCAATAGGTTCTTTCGCCTGAATATTTTGAAAGCGCTCTACATAAACCCTAGAAACCGCACCATCAAATGGCGCTCGCAATATGGTATCACCCCTTGATTTTTGTGCTGTGTCTAGAGCTGCCTTAGCAACGTCTCGCGAAGCCTGGCGCGATTCAAGCACACTCCTGGAAATCGCATCTTGTTTAAAAAGACGATTGGCGCGTTGATATTCATTCTCAGCATTTTGAAACTGGACCTGAGCTTGCGTTAACGTATTTTGATAATCTCGCTCTTCGACTGTCGCAATGATTTGACCTGTTTTGACAGGCTGAGCTTCTAACACTCGTAGTGATGTGATTTGTCCGCCAAGCTGAAAGGTAAGTTCAGAGGATTGCTTGGCTTCGACAACAGCCGGAAAATTAAGAACACGATTTGAAGTGCCACTAGAAACTGTATGGAGCTTTGCGGGACGTATTTTAGGTGCCTTTGCTTCTTCGGTGACAGGCTTTCCGCAACTCGCAAGAAATAATGTAAAGGTGAGCAGCAACGACCCATAAAAAACACACTTCATATATCACCCTTCAACGTCAAATTCAAAAACTTAACGCAAGTTAGCAACTACTTTTGTGATAGTCACGCAAAAGAAAACTCAAGTTTATCCTCATTGCGGACCTAACAGCAACTAAAGTACAAACTAAAGATCGCCCGCAGCAAAGCTACGAGCGAAAGCAAGCGCAGTATGTTTTTGTCTGTGCCTTACTTGATGGCTAGGATGTCAAAATTATTGACATTGGCAACGACGCCATCATTCCACCCGCCCTCTACTAAAACCGGAGATGCTTCTTTCAACATTCCTGCTACTTTTCCAGCAAAGTGATCTGCACGGCCAGAATCGTCAGCAAAGATGTCGTAGATAGCGAAATTATCCTGATCAATGCGTAGTGCAGCCCAGTACAAAGTTTTGGGCTCTGTTTCAGTCACAATTGATCCCGCAGCGGTCAACAACTCGGCCAGTTTATCGCCTTTGCCTGACGCAGCTTTGAGCTTGATATATGTTGCTGTAGTGGCGGTATAGATATCTACAGGCGCTTTCTCAGAAAGAACCGTAGAATTGTTGATGTTGGCAACAACGCCTGCATCCCATCCGCCGTCAACTAATGTATCGGCGTTCTCATTCAGCGCGCCAGCGACAACGCCAGAGAAATGTGCGCCGCGTGCTGCTTCATCCGCAAAAATGTCGAATATAGCGAGTTTATTGTTAGGGCCTTGCAGGGCGAACCATAATTTGGTTCCAGGCTCCGTCTCTTTGACCATCGGGGCAGCACCCGTCAGGAATTGAGCAAATGCATCCGTTTGACCCTCAGCGGCATTCATTTCGATATAGCTCGCAGTTTGATTTTCAGATTGGGCTTGGTGTGCGCAGGCAGTTGTTGTGGCCATTGTAAGGGCTCCTAGTAATGTCATTAATGTGGTTTTCATAAGTCTCTCCAAATTAGAGTTTTGATATGTTTATGGTTGACTTGTGCGGCTATGCATTCGCTTTCCATGACCAGACAATCGTCGTTTGATCGCGACTATTCCAATTCCGATAATCTATTTTACGATAGTTATTGCCTATGCTACTTTGGTGATGGAACCTCGTAAGGCTTTAGTTTGATAGGAATGCTCAATGGAAATGAACCAAATCCGTTATTTTCTAGCTGTTTGCGAGCACCGTAACTTCACGCACGCAGCCAAGGCCTCGAACGTTTCGCAGCCGTCTCTAACAACCGCAATTAAGAAGCTTGAGGATGAGTTGGGAGGCCCGCTATTTTTGCGTGACCGCGCCGGATGTAGTCTTACGCCTCTTGGAAAGCTTGTTAGGCCAAGATTGGAAAAGGTGCAGCGCGAGACACATGAAATTAAAGCCGAAGCAACTCGGCACAACCGATTGGAACGTGTTCCAATTAGCATCGGGATTGGTGAAACCATTGGCCAAAACAAAATAGCCGAAGCTCTTGAAAAATTTCGCCGTCAAATACCTGAAGCCGAGGTGGAGCTAATAGTTGACAGTCATGACGTCCTTTTGGAAAAATTGAGGCATGGCGATTATGATATTGCGGTTACGGCAATTGATGTCAGCCCGGATTTATATCGGATCGACCCTCTCTATCAGGAAGGGTATAGCGTTGTTGTGAGTTCAGACCATGCATTGAGTCAAGAGAAGGCCGTAAACCTCGGCATATTGGCCCAAACAAATATGCTCGACCGCCCTAATTGCGAAATGCGGGATACTCTCCACGCAACCTGCTCAGAAAGAGGTCACGAGCTCTATGCAGCTTACCGGTCCAATCGTGTCGATTGGCTATTAGATCTAGCGCGCAATGGGTCTGGCGCTGTTATCTTACCCGATACATCTATCCCTCAAGAATCAGGTCTGATATCTCTACCCATTGAGGATATGGAAATAGCGCGACAAGTTTATGCGTTACGCTTCCGGCATCAACCCTCGCGCTCAGAGGTCAGTTTGTTGGTACAAGAATTGGCTCGCTAATCTTTTATCCCTGTAGATTTTAATGTCCGCTCTGCCCCCACAGTACGCATACCAATAAGATCCGAGATTGCTGTACTTTTTGAAGAGATGATGCCGAACGGTATCACTCAGGAGATATCTCTTCCTTTTGAAATCGTCCACGAAATCGTCTGCCGCCCAATAGTTCCCTTAAGAGTCCGACCTAAATTTCGATCCAATGCCTCTCGCCACGGCACCAATGTAAATTCCTTTGATTTTTCTATCACTGCATATTTGCCGCTAGGACGCTCGACTGTTTTTCTGAAAGTCCCCGATAAAGACCCTTTTGTTGGCGCTTCAACATAGGGCTTATCCAACTCCTTACTCAATGCTGCCCCTGCTGCTTTTAAATCCAAGGACTCCAGCTCGGATAAAGTCTCTTTGGTGACGTCTCCTGACTTTCCCAATAGCTGCTGGCCTTTCAGAAATGCCATACGATTTATTTTCGCCTTCTCGACATCATTGCCAAACCCCTCTCGTGATGCGGCACTGTTTGCGGATACTAATTCTTCATCCAGCCAAGTTCGGCCTATGACCTCGGTAGCTTTTCTTAGAGTTAATCGCGAGTTCAGTTCAATTTGCACGGGCTTGCCAGCACTATTCTTTCGTTCAAATACTCGCGCCCGTTTCAAATAATCCGGCGGCACTTGCCAAGTACCATCTTTGTTTCGTTCGGCATGACCAGAACGTCTCATTGCTTCGAGCCGCCTGATGTGTGCCTGTATATAAGCTTCGCTCGCTTTGGGGTCGGCGGCTTCATGCGCGGATGGGCTGTAAATGCCGCCACGCTTAGCAGCGATTTCATCAATTGTGTAATCGGATGATTTCGGCTGAAATGCCTGGGGACGTATGGTCACAATCATGTCCTCCTGAATATCTCTGACATTGGCCTCTTTGCCGGTTTCAATAAATATGGCTTCTCCCTCCAAAGTATCGAGCACAATAAAACTTCGGTCATTCACATCATCAAATATTCCAACTTTCAGAACTCTTCCTGTCATTGGCTTTGCGTCACCCGCGAGCGGATCATAGATTGGCTCTCTGCGGGACGCTCTTTCCACGCCATTTATTGTCATGGCTTTATGACGCGCTTTGAGGATGTCGCCGCGATCTCCCATGCGCCGCAAAGTGCGTTCAAGCTTTTCGTCGAGCTTCCATTTTCCGCGCCCCACTTTTTCAGCAAGGCCCATACGCGCGAGATGTTTGACGCGCCATATTTTAAAACGCTGTGACCAATCACTGCCGTCCTGTTTAATTTCCGACAAGTTGACGACATTCTCTGACGCTTCATAAAGCAGGTCCTTGTCAATCGTCGTGAACCGTTCTTGCCGCGTCATTACCGCAAGCTTTTTGGCGACATCGATTTGCGTCACGGGCCCAAGTTCCAGCGTCGCCAAATGCTCAGCCCGATCACGCATGCCGTAAGAGATATATTCGCGCGGGATAATTAGGTCTTTTCCGTCATCGCGCACGCCGCGCAGAATGATATGACTATGTGGTCGCCCCGTATCGTAATGATCTGCCGCCACCCATTCCAGTTTCGTTTCCATATCGCGCTGGACTTCAATCATTAGGTCGCGCGTGAACCGCGTCAGATCGGCTATGTCTTTACCGTCTTCAGACGATATGATTATTTTGAAATAGTGTCGGTCATCTTTGCAGCGCTCAGCAAAGCTATCTGTGTCCGCTTCCGGCTCAATCGCAGTATATAAACCGCCCTTTTCATTTTCCTGCGCGGCGCTCTCGCGGGCCACATAATCTAAATGCGCTTTAAATATTTTCCCGCCATTGCCCTGCATCTTCGCTAGCGAAAATTTTACAATAACACGGCGAGAAAAACTCTGCTTTGCAACAACATTTGAGCGCGTTTTTCCTGACCGTTGCCGTCCTGACTTTTGCGCAGCGCGCCTGACGCGTCCTGCAAAGCTGACAAAACGTCCTGTTCCTCCAGGCGACATGATACGCCCAAGTTTTACTGTGAACGGATTTTCATCGGCCATATTGCGGCTCCAACAGCCTTAAATGCGCTAATTCTCCATTTGGCCCGGCAGTTTCCTGCGATAACAGCGGCGATCCCGCCATTTCCTTGGCCCAGTCCATAAAAGGGGCGGGCCAGAAAAACAGATGTGCAGACAATGGCTTAGCCCGAAACGGGCCAAGCCTTTTATCTTGCATTTCCCAAAACCCCCTAATCACCCCTAAAATCCCCTGTTTTTCTATATTTTGGGAACCTGCCATTTCCGAGATATTCAACGCCCCCAACCAGCATAGTTTGGTCAATCGGACCAAAATAGCGGCTATCAAATCCGGTCTGCACATCTGGGGACGCGATCCAGAATTCCCCCGCGCTAAGGATATAGCACCCTACAAACTTTCTAGGCATTTCGCGTCCCAAACGGTCCCGCGCCAGTAGCGGGATATCGGCACCGTTTGGGACACTCACCCTGTCGATATGATAACAAACCTCATCCCCCTCGATGGCCAGAACCGATTTTATGAGGGGGTAGTCATAAGGCAGATAAGCCCGCTCATCCGCAAGCTTGCGCGCCCACTCAGGCGCATAAGCTGCGATAAGATCATGCCTTTCGGGGAAAGCGTTTTGAGTAACTTGGTACCAGCCAATCTCAGCACTTGAGCTCGGATTATATAAAATTTTTGGACGGGGCGGCAGCGTAATTTGTAGCGCCGTTCCCACGACAGCCAGGGTCATCACTATGCCTATACTGGCTTTAATCAGCATGAAACGCCCTCCTGTTTGCGTAAATATCGCGGTAAATTTGGCAGTGCCTGTTTCGTCATCAAGGCATTTGAGACCCCGAGCCAATAACTCGCGGGAACCGATTCAAGACCGCTGGCAAGTTGTTTTTCAATACTATCGATAGCGTTTAAACTGCGCTTCACAGCCGCCTTACCTGTAACGCAAAGCAATGACTGGGCGGCAGGTTTAATCCCTTCCGTGAGATTTAAAGGGCCTGATTGCCCCGTTCTCACCACGCAAAATCGCCAATCCTGCGTGCCATATTTATTACCTGACCAACGGCTATACCCAAGTATTTGCCCGGCAGTGAAGCAGGCTATTTTGCGGCGTTTATCGATCGTGACCACCTTCTGCGGGATACCAAAGCGCAGTCGATGGTTAATTCTATTCTGCACATAATGCAGATAGACACATGTATATTTATCCGAAGTCACGGCCCGACTTTTCCGGTATTTTTGGTCCCGAATGACAGTCTCGCGAGTTTGAATAAAACGTCAGATCATCAGGATGGTAGAAGACGCGCGTGCCATGTTTACGATAACGCGGCCCCGTGCCTTTCCATCTCATATTGTCTAAAGTTCGCTTCTGAAGGCCTAAAAATACAGCGGCCTCTTCAGCGGTTAAAAAGGGGCATTCAATTGCTTCTCCCATAGTTTTCTCCATTCACTTTTCCCCTTCATGGACAAACCATGACGGGGTGTAGTGATTCGAGACACAGCTTTTAGTATTTTGGAAGTGCCGATTATTTGGCAGAGAGATTCGTAACCCCACAAGAAATGGAAGGCTATTTTTTCAACAAATCAAGATAGCCATGCTGACTAAGCTCGTTACCTCTGGCACAGGCCCGAACAATTTTTGATTTCAAACTACATCCGTTATTATCCCACTCTTGCATAACCCGGTCTTTGCCAAACATTATTTCTGCCATTCCCCGGTAGCTTATGACTTTTGTCCGAAGGGCAAGCGTTTCCCAGTAAAACTGGAGGTTTTCATAGCTCTGCGTGGTATTCTCATATTCACTGTAAACAGGCTTTTTATCTCTTAAATCTGCGAGAAAGCCCAAAACATCCAAGCGCTTTCGCAGACCTATGCCGCCGTCAACATGGACAATAATGCGCCCTTTTTCATCTGAGGGTATCTTGGGATATCCGAAAAATTGTAGCCAATAATGAGATGATTTTAAAACAGTTTGGCGTAAACCATTCGCCGTCAGCAAGTGGTGGCGTGTGCAAGAAATATCTGAAAACTGGATAGATTTGTTTGATATGTTCGCAGAATTTATAGGTTCTACACCTATGGCAAGGCTCTTAGGGAACGCTTTTTCCGTCCAAAAAACAGGTGCGTGCAAATAGTCTAAGGCCGGGTCTGCGAAGTATTGCAGGCCCCATTTTTCAGCGGCTTTTGACGTGGACTTTGACTGAAAGAGGTAACCGCCATTGATTAGTTTTTTAGGTGGACCTTGGGCCGAGCGGCTACGTTCAAAGCTCATCCGATACTTCGGATTTAGCCTTAAAAACTCCCAAGCATATCCCGCATAACTTTGCAGAGACGTGCTTTCCATCAGGTTCAACGCGCCCATAATACCTATGAGTGTATAATAAATTACACAAATTTGCAACTTTCGGCACAAAAAACCCGCATCGGCGTGAGCCGATGCGGGGGCTTGCGAGGCGGGATTAAGCGTCTAGCGGGTTCCAGAGGATCGCAAATTCATCCGCCTCTTTGCCATAAGCCTGTCCGAGATTGGCGTAGACTTTACGCGGACCGAGGGTCGGATGGGCGAAGGTGAGCGAGATATATTCTTTACCGCTCGTCTTGGCGGTCTTGAACCAGCCGCCGCCAATGTCTTGTCCGAGCGTATCAACAATCCGAAAGTCGGGCTGGGCCTCGCTCTCTTTATTGTCATTGCTGACAATGTTGATGCGGGACGCGCCGCCAAGGTTAAGGGTGCCTGCAAAGTTACCCGTTTCGTTTTTCGTTACATATCCAAGTGCTTGTGCCATGGTTTCAGTCTCCAAATTATGTCAGCTAAATCTTGGGAGCCAATCTCCCTGCTGACAAAAACCGTCCGCCCCAAGTTCTGATTTGCAGAGGCGCGAAGCGTCCCGGAACGCAGTGGAGATAGGCCAAAGAGGCGCTCTTTTGTTTCGCGATGAATTGTTCATTCCTACGGAATGGACGAGAGGAAAAGAGTGACACGACGCCTATTCGGCAGAGCAGGTTTTGGGCAGGTTATTTTGACATCAGCAGGGAATTTGGCTTCCTCCAACCATTTTGTTGATGTGATTTTGAGACGCGTGGGATCATGGTGCAAGCGCTTGGATATGTTCATATGCAAAATGAAGCGGGTAGTTTTGTCCTTATACCCTTAGCCTTGCCGGCCTGCGCCCCGCGTCGACAATATCGCCTATGACAATAGAGAGGGCGCGGCACGGCCCTTTACAGTCGGATTGTGGATACGCTTGGATAGGACATTGGCGGCTCCTGCGGCTGGGTCAAGACTGCTAAGACGGGTATGGTAAAGCGTATATCTCGCCAGCCTTTGCCCCTCCGATCTTCGGCACAATGTAAAGTCTCTCTGCCAATCTTGAACAGACTTATGACAAAGAGGCATTTTGAATTTGCGCCTCTGGAACCTGCAAGCCGTTTAAATCCTGCCTCGCATGACCCCGCCTTGGCGAACACAGATGCGGGATTTTTTTGGTCGTAAAGTCTGGCTCTTGCGGTCAACCGCCGCTCGCCGCACGTTTGCTTGGGTCTTCCATAAAGCAAAGCCCCCGCCAAATGGCGGGGGCTTTTCAGTTGTCTCTTTGCCGCAAGGTCAAGCGGGTTTGAACATCTTATCAATGCGCCGCGCCCGCTCTGCGGGGGCGCATCCATCAATAGCCTTATAAGGCTTGGCGGGGAAAGCGGCCCATCTTGGGAGCCAGTCAGGGCTTGCCTCTTTGACGCCATGCCCTGCCATACGGTTCTTGATAATCTGCTTTTGCAGTTTCGCTGTGTCCGTCACAGCGCTATCAGCCACCGATTTTCCTGCTATGTCTTTGACCATTGCATTAATCGTCGGCTTGTCGCGCAAAAGTGCAAAGAAAGCCTCATCGGGCGTCCAATACTCGCCAAAGTCTGGCGCAGTCAGGATGCCGATAGCTTCCACTTCACTGCTATCCACGGCCAATGTCTCGCAGAGACAAAAGGCTTGGATGCGTAACACGTCTGCATCTTCCAAAGTCAAAAGCCGCGCAAATATCTCGCAAACATCATAGGGGCTTTCATAGCGGTAGTAGAGTTGCGGATGCTCCTGCGACAGTCCAAGCAGGTCGCAGACCGCTTGGCGTTCCTCGGCCAGTAAGCCTTCCGCCTTACTGGCTTCCACACTGGCTTGGGTTTCTGGTTTGCGGCTTCGGGGGCTTTTGCCATCGATTTTCCAGTTCCGCGCTCCGCATATCATATGCGCAACAGACAGACGCAAGGCCAAATCAGGACGCTTAATCAACTCGGCCCTCGCAATACTGTGGCGGTGCAAGTTCATATAGTCTGACATCGGGCCTGACATTTCGGGTTTGCTTGTCTTTGACGCCTTCGCGTCCTCGCTCTGCCCATTTGATAAGGCACGGCGTATGGTCTGCGCCTCTTTGTCGGTGATATAACCTTCATGGAATAATACTTCGCCGCTATCGCGCGTCTCGATATAGACTCTGCCGCCTT
Source organism: Fretibacter rubidus (assembly GCF_041429785.1). GTDB lineage: Bacteria > Pseudomonadota > Alphaproteobacteria > Caulobacterales > Maricaulaceae > Fretibacter > Fretibacter rubidus. Next base: position 492,365 of record NZ_CP163423.1, on the reverse strand, counting down.
GTTCCTTGGGATGGTGGACGTGGCAATAAGTCGGAAAGTGACGACCACGCTCTCCTAAGATGACCTCTTTCCATCCGTCCGCTTTATAGGTCTCAACTTCTTTGGCGATGGCCGCGTTTTGGGATTCCCAAAAGTGCTCCACATCGGCAAATTGGCCGTGGTCACCGAACAAATCTGTCAGGATTGTGCCTGTATATTCGGCCACATTAAACAAGGCGACTTCTGTGGTAATGACACCGCCGCCTGTCAGCCATGCCTTAATCTGGTGACCTGTCGGACAATAATCATCTGAATTGAACAGGGCTAACCACTCGGCTTGCCGCTCCTCTGTCGCCATCGTCAAAACACGAATAGACGCCGCGTCAATCTGCTGATTGGAATAGGCTTCGCGCACACCGGGAATAAGCGCGCCTAATGCCAAGCGGCGTTTGACGGAATTGGCCGTAATGCCAAACACGGCGGCAATATCGTCCACGCTTTGGCCTTTCTCCGCTAGGGCTGAAAAGGCTTCATATTGCTCCATCTCCGTGGGCGCTAATCGCGCCACGTTCTCGATAATGCTTGTCTCAATTGCGAGTGCATCATCTTTGGCGTCCATGACGCAACAAGGCACATCGGCGATGTCCGTGCCTTGCTCTGCAAGCGTAGCGAGGCAGAAGTGACGGCGGCGTCCTGCGACGATGCCGTATTTGGGTTTCTTGGCTGTGCCGCCCTCGCGCCGCACGATTAACGGCTGACGGATGCCGCGCTCTTTCACGCTTGGCAAAATGTCGTCAATTTCAGGGGCCGTTTCGCTGTGGCGCATATTTAGTTTTGAGATATGCAATTGAGAGAAGGGAATGAATTTTAAGTCGAATGGTTTGCTCATAGGAGCCTCCTTAGTTGGTTTGGGTTTGGGTTTGGGTTGAAATGAGGTCTAACAAGTCAATTTGCGCACGGCGTTCGGGGGTGAGCGCTCCACTGGAGCCCTCACTTGTCCCGCGCCGTCAAAGAAGCCGTGGTCGCAAAATGGAAAAACAATGCACTTCTGCCCTGCATGGGGGTTGCGTTTGGGAGTCATGGGGTGCGCGGTTCGGGCGGTCAGTTTCTCGCCCAAACTGACGGGGCGAACTCCATCAATCAGGCTCTGGCTCCCAACCTCTGTTGTTTCAAACTGGCGGGTCATGCCGCGCTCTCAGTTTGACATAGGATAGAGCATTGCCGCGCCCGCTCCGCTTTTGCCTCGGCGATAGCTTCGGGTAAAAGTTCATTCGCGACTTCGGTAAGATAGGCGTTGTCCCTATCGGGATAGTTCGCCTCAATGCCCCATAGGCTTGCCGCAAATCTGTCGAGTGTGATGCTCTCAAGCGCTACGGATAAAACGACGCCGCAATAAAACCATTCGTCATTTTTCCACGCGGTCATAACGCGCTCGGCGCGGGCTTGAGCCGCGTCAAAGCGATCCCGCCATCCATTGCCTGACCCGATAAACCCCGCATCATCTTTATAGAGGCTAGGCCAGAATCCGTCCTGACGCTCGTCGGGCGCGTCTGGAGTCTCATCATGGGCAATACGGGCCGTTATGGTGTAACCGTCCACGGTGCAAGAGATGATGTCGCCAATGCAAACATAGTCATCAAATTTTTGCGTAAAGGTCATGCAACCCTCCGCACCTCAAACCCTGCGGTGTCGCAGAGTTCGCGTAATTTGGTGGAGTCTTGGGGGTCTAAGTCGTCGCCCATTTGGGTGTAAATCGTGCCCTGTCTTAATTGGGCGTGACGTTTGACAACGTGGCTCCACCGATACGGGCCGCGCCCGTCCTCGCGGGGCTTTACTTGATAGCGGGCCATCTCAATGCGCCCAAAAAATATGAACAGAACCGCTGACCTCAAAAGTTAGAAAGTCGCCTGACTGCTCATAGTCATGCGCCATCGCTTTATAGTCGATGTAGTTTGCAAGGCTTTCCGGAATTTCTAAGCCTGACTGCTCGGTCAGTTCTTCGGCGTAAGCCTCTAGGCTATCATATTCTCCCGCATATTCATCAAAGCGGGATTTGGCGTCTTCGATATTACCGCCGTAATAATTGAGGACTTGCGCCCCTAATTCGCCGCGCTCGGTGATATATTCGGCAAGCTCCACAACATTGGCAAAGCTGTAATACTCGCCAACCTCTGCGCCTTCAAAACCCTCATAGTCGTGAATGGCCCATTCCTCGGCCCCGTCTATCGGGGATGCAAACAGCATCGCTTGCACCGCTTCCCAAATACTGGCCTCGTCAGTGACCTCTATCCACTCGCCGTGCAAATGGCCGTTATTATAAGCGGCAAGGCAAGCCACATAAATGCGGATAGGGTTAGGGTCTGGCGGCGTAACACTTCCGCTCTCAATGCCCTGTGGCGGGATGGTTGGCGGCTGATGGTCAAAAGGGGTCTGGCTCTCGGCTTGGCAAAGTGTCATCGGGCTGTCTCCAAAACCGTCCGCGAAATGCGGCGCGAAGCGCCCAATCGGACGCAGCACGTTCCCCCGCAGGGGGCGGGGGGAAGCGGCAAGAGGCCAGTCAGGCGACGGGTAAAAAGGCACGCCGCAAGGTTTTTGGTATTACAATGTAAAGAGACCTAGACGACTTTGGCCAAAGGCCTTGCGGCGGGACTGCCCGTCGCCAGATTGGCCGACCGCTTACCGCCGTCCCCCGAGGAGGGAACAAAACCAATAAAGTTGGCCCGCTAGGGCCGCCCATAGAGAGCTTTCAAGTCTTTAGATTTTCAGACGTGGATTCAGACACTATAAGTAGATTAGACACGCACCCAATGAAATTCAAAGGCCACATAATATGAACGTATATCTTACAATATTTCTGACAGTTTTTTTTGGCAGAGCTAGGCGATAAAACTCAACTCGCGACCGTGTTATTTTCAACGGACGGGACATCCAATAAAGCGTTTGTCTTTTTAGCAGCGTCCTCGGCACTGGTCTTTCAACCGCTTTAGCTGTTATCTTAGGGGCCAGTGCTGATAAATACTTATCTACCATGCCTTTAAAATTGATTGCAGGAATAGGATTTATTCTCATTGGGGTATTCATGATCTTCGGGCATTTCAAAACAAGCTGATCATTCTCCAATTTTTTCATCCAAACACATAAGCGAGCGACCCCAAAGCGAAGCGACCGGGACGCGCGAGCGCATACAGGCGCCAAGCGGCCCTTGGCCGAAGGGTCAAAGGTTGCGCAGGCCCGCAGCCCCGACGCGGCTTAGAGCGCGCGCCGTCTCATCCTCGGCCGGAGGTCGAGATGAGCGGCGCGGGATCGGCTTTCTTCACATTCGCCAAAGGCGAAAATGAAGGGAGCAAGCCTGTTTCGGGATGCGGAATTGTCTGCTGACAAGCAGACGCCTGAAGTAAACCCGCAATAGCGGGAGCGTCAGGGATGGAAGCCGAATGGCCAAGACCTCAAAGCGGGCTTGGTTTACGACAGCCCGGCCCGCAGCGTTAGCGAAGGGAGACGCCCATAGGTGCAAAAATGAATTTTTAGATAGCTAAGAAATAAAACCCTAATATCTCAAAGTTTGTAGGTTAAATTACCGACTTGGAAGAGGTTATTTAAGTCTCTAGACTTCGCTGAGTTTAGACTAAAAATTGAAGTTCATTTTGACCTGAAAGGATTGAGTGAAGCCACCGAAATCAATTCCTGCGGAATTTAACTTTTCAATTAAATTGGATTGGAGAGACCTATATGAAGCAATGGTTGCTCTTTATCTATTTTTACAATCAAGTGACGAAAGCCAAATGTCTTTTGATATAACTGAATATGCTTTGAACTGTAGCTTCCGCACGAATAGCTGCAAGCAATCTTATACAAAGATTCTCTATATGAGATGTGTCAGTACGCATAATTTTTTAGCTCATACCCGCTCAAACGCCAATTTAGACGCTTTAGGGGGCTTTGTCACGTTAATGCCGGCTTCCGGACAATGCGCTAAACTTTAGCGATGAAAACCTCAATCTATACTCGCCATCGCTTCCACCCGGACGTTATACGTCGGGCTGTATGGATGTATTTCAGGTTTAATTTGAGCTTTCGCGACGTCGAAGAGCTCATGATAGAACGCGGCGTGGAAGTTTCCTATGAAACAGTCAGGAGATAGGTTGATAAGTTTGGGTCAACGTAAGCAAAACGGATAAAATCGAGATCAGAAAACCCCTCGCCTGTTTGGCACTTGGATGAAGTCTATACCAAGATAAATGGGAAAATGGTTTATCTTTGGCGGGCCGTCGACAACGAAGGAACTGTTCTCGATGTAGTTGTTCAACACAGAAGAAACGCAAAAGCCGCCACACGTTTACTGCGCAAACTCCTCAGAAACCAGGGCATTAAGCCCACTCGCATCGTTACGGACAAACTTGGATCTTACGGAGCCGCTCTCAAACAGTTGGGATTGAAACATCTCCAAGACGTTGGAGGACGGAAGAACAATCGAGCTGAATGCTCTCACGTTCCAATCCGAAGGCGAGAGCGAAAAGCACAAAAATTCAGGTCAGTTCATAAAGCTCAAAAACTGCTTTCAGCCCACAGCCAAATCTACAATCTCTTCAATCACCGACGCCATCTCATCTCAAGAAAGACACTTCGAAAATTCAGGCAACGAGCTCGAACCGAGTGGGACATCGTGACGGCATCCACTTGCGAGTAAGAAAGACGCCCAGAAGAAAGTTGCGGCTCTTTCAGTTAACGTGACAAAGCCGTTCCAAGCGATCGGCCCCTCTGCTTGCAGTTGAAAGCGCATGCGTCTCATTCGCTCGCGCGCCTCTGCGCCAAGGGCCGTTCACGGCCAGCGCAGTGGTAAGGGCGGGGCCTGAAAGTGTAAGCCGGAGGGAATAGCTTTCGCGATCCGTGCAACGAATGACAAATGTTAAACCGCGCAAGGGATGAAAGCCCGAAGGGCCGAAACTCAAAATTCGAGGTTCGGTTCACGCCAGCCCGGTTCCGGAGCCTCGGCTTCGGAATGCGCCCGATCAGTAATCTCGATACCTAATTGACAAAATCAGCGGTTCGGTTTAGCGAATTACAATCGATTGTTATTTGGAATAAATATGAACTTAACTCAACTAAAATCTGGCAATTTGGATTTATTCAGGCGCGATTTCATTAAGGACGACGGGAGAACCTTGCGTCTTTACGGATACGGACCTCATGATCATAAATCCTTACCGCAAACACCAAGCGAAGTTGCCGCCGGAGGCGAACTCAGATGGCACCCATTGCGGCAGGAATGGAATATTTACGCGCCTCACCGTCAAAATAGAACATTCAAACCTTCAATAGCCGATGATCCGCTCGCGCCTACGCTTCCTGGCGGAGTCGAGACTGAAATTCCCTTTGAAAACTTTGAACTCGCTATCTTCGAGAACAAGTTTACAAGCCTTCACCGTGACGCGCCTCATCCGTCATCAAATAAAATTTTGGAAAAATCACAAGCGCTTGGTCATTGTGACGTTGTCGTTTACGGGCCTGAGGCCAGCGGGAATATCTATACCATTGGGCAGTCCAAAAGACGCTTATTGGCCGCAGCCTGGATAGACAGATATCAAGCCCTACTGTCCGACGGCCATAAATTTGTCATACCCTTTGAAAATCGGGGCGATGAGGTTGGTGTGACCCTTCATCATCCGCATGGTCAAATTTATGCCTTTTCTATAATCCCGACGGTACAGATGAAAGCGGCCACCGCTTTTGAAAAAGGTTTCAATATTAGGGACATTCTGTCTGGAGACGGATCAGCGTTTATTGTCAATAAGATTGGGGATATGGTCGCTTTCTGCCCTCCATTTGCCAGATTCCCTTTCGAAGTTTGGATCGCCCCACTTAATCATCACCCGGGACCATGGTCGTTTTCGGACACTGAACTTGAAGATTATTGCTTTCTTCTCGGGGACGTCACACGGCGCTATGATAAATTTTTCGAAAGAGACACAGCCTCTATGATGTCACTTCATGCTAGCCCACTAGGATATGAACGCAGCTTTCATTTCACAACACAGTTTTATCCAATTTTAAGAGACAAAAATCGTGTCAAATATCTGGCCTCGATCGAACAATCGACAGGCGTGTTTACAGTTGATGTGATGCCGGAGTTTGCAGCCCAGCAATTGAGAGATATCGGTGATCGAGTCTAAATTTCATACTCTTTACGGTCGTGCGCCTGAAATAACTGCCTTCACACCAGGGCGAGTCAACTTATTGGGGGAACATACAGATTATAATGGCGGCCTTGCTCTGCCAGCCACAATAGGGCTGGGCATCAAGATCGCTATATCCAACAGAATTGACTCATCGATAAATATTTCATCGTCCACTTTTGAAGGAATGGTTGCGCTGAAATTGGATACCACCGCCAGCCAACATTGGTCAGATTATGCATTAGGAGCCGCTATAAAGGCCAATGAATTAGCCTTAACGTCCGGCGGAGCAGATATATTGATTGAGTCAAATTTACCACATGGCGCTGGTCTATCGTCTTCCGCGGCGCTCACTGTGGGTCTCTTAAAAATCTTTCGCGATAAGGCCGCCTCAGACATCACGGACACACAAATTGCCCAATATGCCAAGCAGATAGAAAATGAATTTATTGGTGTTCCCTGCGGCATTATGGATCAAATGGTCATTGCCAATGCCTTATCTGGTCATGCGATGAAATTGGACACCGACAATCTGGAATTTGAACATATTCCGCTTAATCCGGAATTTCGGATGGTTGTCATTCATTCCGGATTTTATCGGCAATTATCTGATGGTCGATATAAAATCCGCAAAAAGGAATGTGATGAGATCAAGGAAATCGTCAACCAAAACGACATATGCCGCATGCCCCTCGAAAAACTTGAAAAGCTGAAGCTAGTGGATCCCACATTATTTTTGCGTGCCCGTCATTGCATAACGGAACACGAACGCACTCAGCAGGCCGCCAAAGCGCTCAAAGACGACAATTTCGTAGAATTCGGACAACTCATGAACGAGAGCCATCAATCAATGAAAAATGATTTTGAAATCACCCTACTGGAAATTGATAACCTCGTCGCAGACGCGATTAAACTGGGGGCTTTAGGCGCACGGCAAACGGGAGGCGGCTTTGGCGGCTGTATTGTCGCTTGTGTTGAAGCTGATCAAGTGGAGACTTGGACAGCAGCGCTATTATCAAACCATCCGAAAGCCTATTATGTCTGCTGAAACCAGTTCTCCTAGCGTTATTGTTGTTGGCGGCGCCGGCTATATTGGTAGCCATGTTTGTAAAGCTTTTGCTCAACAAGGGATTCTTCCCATCACCTTTGACAATCTATCTACCGGCCATAATCACGCTGTGAAATGGGGACCTTTAATAGAAGTAGATTTATGTGACAGAGCGACGATTTTCGAAGAAATAGAGAAACATTCACATGTGCCTTTGGTTGTTCACCTGGCGAGTTCAATTGAGGTAGGCTTCGGTGAGAAGCACCCTGACTCCTTTTATATGAATAATGTCGTCGGGGCACTCAACCTTCTGGATGCCATGAAGAATTCAAGTATCAACAAAATCATTTTCTCATCCACCTGTGCGACTTATGGCGAGATTTCAAACTTACCTATCAATGAAAAAGAAGTTCAAAGCCCTTACAGCGTTTATGGCAAAACCAAACTGGCCATCGAACACATGTTGCAGAGCTATCACAAAGCCTTTGATTTAAACTATGTGACTTTGCGTTATTTTAACGCTGCGGGCGCTGATGAAAGCGGCGAAATTGGCGAAGAACATGACCCAGAAACCCACTTAATCCCACTCGCGTTGGCTTCCGCGGCAGGACTCAGACAACGCATGAAAATCTTTGGGAATGATTACGACACGCCTAATGGAACGTGTATTCGGGACTATATTCATGTCAATGATATCGCGCAGGCTCATTTACTGAGTTGGGATAAACTACAAAATGGATTGACCAAGGCGGAACTTAATATTGGAACTGGCAAAGGCTACAGTAATCTTGAAATTCTAAAAACGGTTGAAAAAGTCACGGGCCTTCCTATGCCCTATGACATCGAACCCAGGCGTGACGGCGATCTGTCTCAGCTCTATGCAGATACAAGTCGTGCGCAATCTGTTTTAGGCTTTGAGGCAAAATACTCAGACTTAGACTTCATCGTCAGAACGGCTTGGCGGTTCTTTAAGAGTAAACACCAGATATAAATCCTACATCACGTCAAAAGCCACAGTGAGACGTTGCCCATCCAAGATAGGCTCGGTGCCATGCCAGGTATAAGACGGAAATAATACAAGCTTTCCTACTTCTGGTTTAATCCATTTGTAGGGTTCTAAAGTGAGTCCCAGCTCGGGAGGAGAGGCGCCGAACCGTAAATATCCGGAGGGCTCCGGCCCCCTTGTTTCAGGGTCCGGCACATTGAAATAACTGGCAGAACTGATCCAACCTTGGGTATGCGTATGGTCGCTATGATAGCCAGCGCCCTGCAGTAGGACTGACCAACTCCCGGCAAATTTCACGGTCTCCCGCTCATGCCGTAAAAATGGATGTTCCGGCTCAATATCCGGCAATGAATTTATATATTCGCGCACCCTATCGGCAATACGGTTTCGGAGCTTTTGGACTTCAAGAAAGTGGGCAAGTAGCAGGTTTCTGTCTGTCTGGCTTCCTTTCCGAACAGATTGCTCCGGATAGTATCTTTGATGATTGTGAAGTGAAAAAAGAAATGACTTTAACTCATCGAGTTCTTGCCCTGACAATCCCAAGTCAAGCGTTTTAATAAAGTCACCGTCGCGCTCGAGCCAAGAAAAACGTTTATCGTCCAAGAGCCGCCAACATAAAGAAATATAAGGCCAAAAAGATCTATCAAAATCTGTCTTTGTGTAAAGCTCACAAATCGAGAGAGCTAATTCGGGGGCCGACTGCTTTAATGCATATCTGACCCTGCAAATATCTAATCCGGGATCAGCGAGCTCTTGCACCGACTCAAATAGATCGTCGAAAGAAATGTCCGACTGTGTCTCCGCCAAAAGAAAGCGTTTTGCCGAAACTAGTGATCTATAGTCACCAAATTTATTGAGCGCGCTATCTAAAACATCCTTGGCGATATTCCACTTTTTGTGTTTCACGCAATTCTGAAACCAGGCTAATCTTAATTTGATCTGATCAGGTGCCTTAAGAACAGCGCGCTCGTAAGCTCGGTCATAATCCTCTTGACCACTCGTGTGGCGTAAAACGGAAAGCTGTTCCAACCCCTCTATCCAATCGGGCTGATCCACAAGCGTGGCCTCCAGCAATTTTTCGGCTTCTCCAAACTCCGCAGAACAAGTTAAAGCCCGCGCAAGATCTTTGATAATCTGTAAATTATTCGGATCTTTCTTAAGTGCAATTCTAAGATCCCTCGCAGCGTCTTCCTGCCAGTTCTCCAACTTTAACTTTCCCGCAGTGTGGAGATGATTAATTGCGGGGTGAGGTCTTGAAACAACGCGATTGATCGCCTTTAGCGCATTTTTGTGAGACTGGGCATCTCGATAAGCGAGGGCTAAGGCAAATTGGAAATTCGGATCATTTCTGAATATCGGCCTCCAAGGCAATAACAATTCCAGCGAAAGATCCCCCCTGCTCGCCCGCTTCAATTGTTCGGAGACATTCAAAACGATTGAAAATTTGTCCTTTTGCGTTTTGAGATTTCCGACCGATTTTTGCCATGACATGACATGCTCATAACTTCGCCTGAGTTCAGAAGCTAATGGGAGCATCTAATTCAATGCCGGCGCAGCACAATGTGTTTGTATAAACTCACGGTGTGTCGCCTGCTGGCTAGCGGCTGACTTCATCGCGTTTCTCAGCTTACCTAACCAATCCAAGCCATTTTGACCCCGCAAACTTGCGAGAGGGTCGACGGCGTCCGGATAATTTCGTTGACCAATATGCACTGCCAGCCAACTGTCGACGCCAAACAGGTCCATTTCTCTCGCAATATGGCGGCCATATTTTTTAAAATGTTGAATTTTATAGGACAAGGTGTCGGGAATTTCCATCTGACGGCAATAATTCCAAAGATCTGAGTCAGTTCTTTCCGTGAGTTTATAATGAAGGATAAGAAAATCTCGAATGCGTTCAACCTCTGTGCAAGCAATTCGATTATATTCATCAATGACGAGTGGATCGAAACTTCGATCGGGAAACAAGGCCAGTAATTTTGAAATACCGGCTTGGATTAAGTGAATACTTGTTGACTCTAATGGCTCCAAAAAACCACTGGACAAGCCTATGGCAATGACATTCTTATGCCAAAACTTTGACCTTCGGCCCGTTTTGAACTTTAAATGCTTAGGTACTCCAATGGATTCAGTTTTGAGATTAGATAAGAGCGTTTGCTGCGCTCTCTCTTCATCGACAAATTGACTAGAATAGACATATCCATTTCCGGTGCGGTGCTGCAACGGGATCCGCCATTGCCAACCCGCGTCATGCGCGGTCGAATTTGTGTAAGGCGGCAAATCGGGCAGTTGCTGACTGCCCACCGTAACAGCCCGGTCACACAATAACCATTGGCTCCAGTCTTCAAATCCGACGCCTAAAGCCCTTTCTATAAGAAGTGCTCTAAACCCCGTACAATCGATGAATAAGTCCGCTTCGATAGTCTGGCCTTTATCCATTTTCAGGCTCTCGACGAAACCTGACTCACCATCCAGGTTCACATCGACAATTCTTCCCTCGACCCGCTTTACACCACGCGTCTCGGAATATTGACGTAAAAATTTTGCGTAAAGTCCCGCGTCGAAATGAAAGGCATAATCAAATGTAGATAAGACATTTCTGGGGTCACCTAGCGGGCGGCCAAAGCGATTTTGTTTGGCAAGCTGCCACGCCATAGAATGCTTATCAAAGCTATGTTCTATTTTGCCTTCCAGATAGGCTTTGAGCCAATATTGATGAACGTTGACGATATCAAACGGTCGTCCATGAGGTCCGAATGGATGGAAATAAGACTCGCCCCTTCGAGCCCAGTTTGAAAACTCAATACCCAATTTGAACGTCGCCTGGGTCGATTTGATAAAATCTCGTTCGTCAATATTGAGTGAGGCATTGAAAGTGCGAATAGGCGGGATTGTCGCTTCGCCGACCCCAACCGTCCCAATCGCTTCAGACTCAATCAAGATGATCTCACATTTGCCTTGCAGTGAATTGGAAAGCGCGGCCGCACTCATCCATCCTGCCGATCCACCGCCGGCAATAACAATTTTTCGAATCTGATTATCTATATTCATATGATCCTGTTTATATGAAAGTTATGCCGTTAAATAGAAAAAAGGCCCGGAAGAACCGGGCCAGTCACAGGGGAAAAGGTCGAAATATTCGACCGTTCGTGAAAAATTAGAAGTCGTAAGTGACGGAAGCCCTAAATGTGCGTCCAAGAACTGACCCGCCTGTACCAACAATTGGCGTCCCTGACTCGTCGGCAATCGATGCGCCTTCTCGGAAAGCGATGTCATCGAACAAGTTATAGGCATCCAGGCCAAACGTAATATTCTCGAATGGGCTTACGCGAACATAACCACTAAAGGTGTTTACACCGTCCCATGTACGGCCACCATTGACAATTTTGGTTTGGCCATTGAGCGAGACACCACCCCAGACCCAATCATTGACATCATAATTAGCTGCCAATGCATATTGGAAATCAGGGATCCGTTCTGCAGGCGTAAACTCTGGAGCTGTTGAACCTTTAACTTCGGCATCGGTATACGTGCCTGTGCCCACAAGGCTCAATTTACCCACGTTTAAAGTCCCATAAAGCTCAAAGCCTCTGGATTTGAAATCATTGCTGAGCACACAAGTACCAGCCCCACCCGGACATCTTGTACCAGAGCCATCAATCTCAAACGTGTTTTGAGAGAAATCACCATCAAGCAATGTCGCTTCGATCGAGTAAGAACCATCGCCAATGCTTCCACGGTGCTTAATACCTAGCTCGTACTGATTGACTTCATCAACAGCAGTTGTCTCACCGGCTTCAGTCAAAGATCCGTCGCCGTTGAAGTTACCTGCAAAAGTCTGACGGTCAGAATTGAAACGGTTTCCGCGAGAGGCGCGGGCAAACACGCTGGTATCACTATTAACTTTAAACAAACCACCAACTGTCCAAGATGTGTAGTCTACAGAATAGTCCAGTGCTTCTTGACCTCCATTTGGTAGAAGTGCGGTTATGTATCCCATACCCGGAACATAATCGGCAACGTCTGTACCAACATTGGCGCCACTCGGATCGACAAAGAATTCTTGACCCGCACCAACGGTGTTACCCGTAGCATCAACGGTGTCGAAACGCACGCTACCGTCGATATTGAACCGGTCATTGTCAAGGTCGAGAGCGAAATAAGGGGCGCTGTTCGCATAGCTTAAATCATAATCCCGTGAACAACAGCTACCCCAGTTGTTGTTATAACCTGAGATACCAGCCTGTGTTAGCTGATTGCCCGCCGCGTCGAATAAGTCCAGCGGCGCCGCATTGTCGCCGCTAATTTCACGATTACCACGGTTGACTTTCCAGTCTGCAGCGATCTTCTGATCCATGTAGAAAAATCCAGCCACTGCAGTCAAATAACCCGCGCCTGTATCGAAATTACCGGTTAATTGCAGGTCATTCACAATACTACCGATATCATCAACATCCGTTCTAAAAATGGCATTATTGTCGTAATAGGTATCGTTGAAAACCTGACCCGCGTTCGGGCCACTGGCGTAACGAACTTCTGCTACAGTTGCGTAAGGATTACCGTTAATACTGAGTGTGGACCCAACCAATCCGTCAGTTCTGGCGACCCCAAAGAAAGCATTTGCGAACGCGCCTTCCATGTCCTGCCAACGGAATTTATTATTTACTGAGAAGGTTTCGTTCAGGTCTTTGTCGAGTTCAAAGCCGATGGCTAATTGCTTGGTTGAAATACCATTTAATTCGACACGCTCAAACCCACTCGGTTCCAAAACAAGCATCGTCTGATTGAGTGCTGAATAGGCAGATTGTTCAAGACCATCAAACCCAGGGAACGTATCCGCACCGCCAGGGTTGTTCCCACCTGAACTAAATGTGTATGGCGCACCCGTATAATTCGGTTCCTGAGTATCAGCGAACTTAACATTGGCGCGGAAGAAACCAGATCCGTCACTGAAATCTTTGGTCACATTACCTTTGATTTGGATACTTTCGATGACGTCGAAACCGGATTCAAGCGGACCTTCACCGTCACGGAAGTAACCGCCAACATGGTAGCGAACTGTATCACTCAGATCTCCACCTAAACGGAAATCAATCTGTTTTTCGTCGAACCCGAGACCAGTCCGAAGACGAACCATTCCGCCCTCTTCCTCACCTGTGCGGGAAATGTAGTTGATGACCGCACCCGGAGCCTGGGAAGCAAATGTACCCGCTGTACCACCCCGAAGAGCTTCAACGGCGCGCGTGGTCGAGTCAAAGTTTGTCCAGTAGTCGTTATTACCAAACTGAATGTCGCCGAAAAGAACTGTTGGCAGTCCGTCCTCTTGAATTTGAACGAATGGCGCACCACCCGTCGCAACCGGAAGACCACGAACAGCGATGTTCGCGTTACCACCGGGACCAGCGGTGCCCGCCGTTTGAATGCCTGGAAGCAAACGGTAGAGGTCAGCTTCTGAAATGGGTTGAAAATTCTCAATGACGTCACCCGATACCTGGGTAACCGCAACGGCACTTTCAATCTGGGACTTTTGCGATGCAGTACCCGTTACAACAATTTCATCCAAGACTTGATCAGACTCCTGAGCCTGCGCTGATGTGACTCCTCCCGCCACTAATAATATTGCAGCTGATGATAGTAATGCCACTTTCTTCGAAGCCATTTCTCTCCCCTTTCAAAATTAGAATTTTACAAATTTTTACTTTCCTTAACAAAAAAACAAACGATTGCAAGTAAAAAATGCAATTGATTGTTTTTTGTTTTTCCGCCGTGATAAAAATGGCACGCCATTCTCAGTAAAATCAGATTTTAAATCTTGCAATCGTTTGTATATAACGATAGCAAACCTTCGTATCGTGTAAATTCTTATCAGACGTGTTATGATGACGACGAAATTAGAAGTAGCCAAACAACAATTTAACCGTTGTTTTACAAACGGAATTGTTCATCCAGATTATTGGCTGTGGGACAGTTGGACCACATCGAACGGCAAAGATGAGTATGACTTTTATTGCTTGTCACTTTCGAGGTTAAATGATTGTGGCAAGGCAATCCAACCGTCTGAACGCAATAGTCATGCATTCCACATTCGAAAATTTCGAACTTATGACGCTGGTACAAACTGGTCAGATTTGGGACCTGTCCTAAGCCCCTCAGAATCAGAGGATATGAGCTATGCAGGCAATGTGTGGAGTGGTTCGGCCATTCATCTCAAAAACGGAAAAACACTTCACGGATTTACCGGAATTGAAGGTGTCGATGACAACCATCCGTTCATGCAATCCATCTGCTTTGGCTTTTCTACTGATACTGAACACGAAATTATTCCATTGGAACGGGCAACCCTTCACCCTCGGCGTGATTACCAGTTCATTCGTGAAAGGGGATATTACCTCGATAGCATTGACAGGCTGGGTCACAAAAACGGCGAAGCTGGCGGACCGATTATGGCTTGGAGAGATCCTTTTCTCATTAAATCGCCTGATGGCACACTTCACTGCCTTTGGTCAGCCAAGTCCACCCCTGCAACGCCGGTCATTGCCCACGTCATTTTAGATGTAAGTGAAAATAACGTCAGTGTCCGACATTTGATGAAACCTATTTTACTCCCTGACAGTCATGAATTCACACAGGCCGAGGTTCCTAAAGTTCTATATTCTCCAACCACGCAATTATATTATTTGATGATCGCTTCTTGCGATCGACTGCGAGAGGGCCAAGCTGATGATGAAGTTTCAAAACAACAACGTCTTTATGTTTCCCGCACGATTAGAGGCCCATGGGAGCCATACCGCTCAGAAACAAGCATCATGCCCGGACTCAAAGATCGATTCGGATGCAGTATCTTATCCAGTGATTTTCAGAGAGAAGAAGTACAGTTAATGTGTCCGGTCACAGAGCAATCAGATGAGGCATCTATTTTATCGATTTCAGGGCCGAAATCGGTATCGATTAAGGTAAATAACTTAAAATTATTCACAGAAGTTGAGGTGGCTTAACTACTGTTTCTTTGAACGAGCCGGGTCTCAGTCAAAAGGGATTTCACATTTTTCCCGTCCAGCTTGTCCAATAAAAGCCTTACAAGCAATTCACCGCCCTCAGAAATATTCTGATCAATCGTGGTTAAACTTGGCGTAGACATTCCGGACTGTCCGATATTGTCATAACCGACCACAGCAACATCATCGGGCACGTCCAATCCATATTTTTGCAGTGCATGAATGGCACCAATGGCCAGCACATCAGAAGCCGCAAAAATTGCGTCAAAGTCTTGTCGGATGTCCAAGAATGACTGAATCGCGGTGAACGCAGCTTTACCACCAAACGGGACCGAAAGTATCAAATCCGGCTCGTGGGTCAGGCCTGTCGCGCGATGCGCTTCAAGCATACCGTCATATCTGAGTTTCACTTCAGGGAGTGCGATGTCTCCGACAAACAAAATCCGTTCACGCCTTCGCTCAATTAGGTGCTCAGCAGCAATACGCCCACCGCGAAAATTATCACTCCCTACAACTGTATAAGTCGCGTCATTGTTATCTCCGCCCCAGACAACTATTTTGTTAACCAGGTCTCCCAGCGCGTTTAAACGCTCGACGCGCCCCGCCTGACCGATTACGATCAGTCCGTCGGCCCGCCCTGTTTGCAAAAGACGCCGCTCGGCAATTTGGGATGTTGAATCAGGTATATTGATAATGAGATCATAGCCGCGCTTGGCGGCTGCTTGAGTCACGGCCCCAACCATTTCAAGAAAAAACGGATCAGATATTGTTTGGCCAGACTTCGGGTCTAGCGGAATAACGATACCAAGTGTCTCACTTGACCTTTTTCGCAAGCTTCGCGCCGAGGCATTGATAACATAACCGTGTTCACTCGCCAGTCGGAATATTTCGTCTTTTGTCTGTTGCTTGACGAGAGGGCTATCATTTAGCGAACGCGAAACAGTGGAGATATCCACCCCGGCTAAATTTGCCAAATCTACCATCGTCATTTTCTTAGCCATATTCATAGCTTTCTATAATTTGCCAAACCTCTCTTTTTACCTAGCAAAAAAAGCAATGGATTGTAACAGTTTAACCTAGAAAAAAAATGCAATTGATTGTATCCGTGGATACGATCGCTCGATTGAGGCGTTCACCAAGTAATAGAAAAGCAGAAAATGAAAAAACCTGGCTTCCATTATTCACCTCCTATTGGTTGGATGAATGACCCAAATGGTTTAGTGTATCGCGATGGCCTTTATCACCTATTCTACCAATTTCATCCAGACGATATTATTTGGGGACCCATGCATTGGGCTCACGCAACCAGTCCAGATCTGATTCACTGGACAGACCTGGCGATAGCCTTATCTCCAGATTCGTTCGGGTATATTTTTTCAGGCAATATTGTCATAGCCAGAGAAAGTTACGGCGAGGATATTCGCAAAGATGATCTCGTGGCTTTTTTCACTCATCATGACCGTCAGGGTTTTGACCAAAAGACCAGCCGCTATGAAAGGCAATCTCTAGCCACAAGCTCTGACGGTGGAGAGAGCTGGAGGAAATTTCCGGGAAACCCGGTTTTAGGCAACCCCGGTGAGACGCCGGACTTTAGGGACCCGAATGTTTTTTGGCATTCGCCGACCCAACAATGGATAATGTGCCTCTCCGTTGGAAATTCGGCCCATTTTTATAGATCATCAAACCTGACAGATTGGGAATTTTTGAGCGCTTTTGCCTACCCCGTAGAAAACGATCGCCTCTGGGAATGTGTCAGCCTTTTTCCATTACGCAATAAAGACACGCAGGAAACACAATGGGTTTTATTGCAAAGCCAAACCCTGCAAGGCCCCCAAAACGGAAGCGGAACGCAATATTATGTGGGCCATTTTGACGGGAATTCTTTCTCACTTGACCGTCATTTTGAAGACTACCTCGTTAAGAACGGAGCCGTTTGGCTGGACTGGGGTCCGGATAATTATGCGGGAATGACTTGGGAAAACACCGCGGACGAACCCGAAAAAAAACTCTTTATTGGCTGGATGAGTAACTGGATGTATGCGGATAAAACACCTGTCGCAAATTGGCGAGGTATGATGACGTTCCCCCGGGAGTTAACGCTCGGGACTATAAACGAACGACCTCACCTGTTTGTCGAATTTGCCGAACAAATCGGCTCCATCCGCAAACAAGAAATAAATGTTAATGAAAGCCTCGTCGATCGGCACAAACTAGATCTTCCGAAAGAACTTTTCACTCAGGGTGAGTTAGAGTTAGAGATTTCAGGTTTGGATAATGCCACGCTAACTTTAGAGTTCGGCAACATAATCGGAAATAAATTCACGATTAATTACGACCCTCAAGTCGAACACATGACCGTTGATCGTTCTTTGGCACGCCAAAATTCCATCGACGACACTTTTAATGATGTTTCGCGACCAATCGATATTACAAGTAAAAATGGACGCCTATCCCTCCACATTCTTATTGATCGATATTCCGTTGAAATTATCGCCAATCATGGTGAAGTCGCGATGACATATCTTGTCTTCCCCGATGAAGAATTTGATCAGCTCTTTTTATCCAATAATGGCACCGGAAAAATCAATCTTGTTGGCCAGGTTTTTCCACTTGAAACAAACTAAGTCTGCCGTCTTTCCTTTAAATCCGCCTCAATCTGTCTCAACATTTTTCGGTCAATTTTATACCCCATCATCACAAGGGCGCCCAAAAAGAAAAATACGGCCGGCAAAACGGTGAACATTAATCGCACGCCATGTAGAGCACTATCGGTTTGAACCTGATTGGCAACGAAACCGAAAGCCGCAAGAATAAATCCAGGCAGCGCTCCGCCAATTGCAGTTCCTGATTTCAAGGAAAACATCGAAGCGGATACAGTTAACCCCGCTGTATTCTTTCCAAATCTCCACTCTCCATATTCTGTGCAATCGGTATACATAATGAATAAAAGAGTGATTACAATTCCGAACGTAAACATCCCTAATGTTTGTAATACAACGGTCAGAAAATATTGATCGGGCGTTACAAAATAGCCCGCAATTAGCAACACTCCATGTGCAAGATTCATGATGATAAGCAGGTTCCTTTTTTCAAAAAGGCTGGCCAATTTTGGCGTCAACAATGCGCCAACTAATTGCCCTAACATCCCCACGGACGTTAGGAATGCCATGCGATCCATCCACAAGAAAACGCGAGCACTCTCATCCACTCCGCTCACCATATAATATTTCAGATAATACATGATGGATGACATTCGTCCCGCGAGACCAATAATGGTCAATATCCCGCATAATACCAGTAAGACCCAGGATATATTCTTGGCGAGTGATTTGAGGTCATCCTTGACGCTACTGTCATGTTTAGGAGGACGAATTCGCTCTTTCGTCGTAAAAAAGGTCGTCCAAAACAATGCTATCGACAAAACGGCAAACAAAATAATCGTCAATCTGAAGCCCAGAACCTCATCACCCCCGCCTAATAGTTTTACCAATGGTGTCGCCAACGCACCAACAGTCAATGTTCCGATCGATGCAAAAACAAATCTATATTGTGCTGCCTTGGCTCTTTCCTCTGCACTCGGAGAAATAACCGCGAGTAATGCCGAATAGGGAACATTTATCGCCGTGAAAGCCAACATGACCAATGTGTAAGTTACATAGGCAAAAGCCAATTTGCCGAATGGTGATAAATCAGGCCCCAAAAATAGAAGGTACCCCAAAATCGCATAAGGTACGGCCACCCAGATGAGATATGGCCTGTATTTCCCCCATTTTGTTTCAGTTCGATCCGCAATCAATCCCATGGCAGGATCACTTATGGCATCGACGATTTTTGTTATCAGCAACATAAAACCGGCGGCAGCCGGGGATATACCGAACACATCGGTATAATAATACATTAGGAAGATACCAAAAAACCCCAAATAGAAATTTGAAGCCATGTCTCCAAGACCGTACCCGACCTTTTCACGAAATGAAAGTTTATGGTCCGACATCTGTTTCTTCCCCGTTATAATTTATCTCTGCGCTTGAATGGCAAGGCATACTGCACCCAACACCCCTGCATTGTCCCCTAATCCAGGCGTCACGATGAGCTGTTCAATTTCAGAACTTTTCATGTCAGTATATCCATTCAACAGTTTTTCTGTTTCATTTCTCACCTTGTCTAATAGACCATTCGCGAGCATAATTCCGCCGCCGAGGATGATGCGATCAGGCCGGATTGTCAGGTAAAGCGATAAGCATGCTTGCGCGAGATACCAGGATTCAATTTCCCAACCCTTGTGATTAATATCCATATCTTTTGTAGGGCCAAAACGTGCGGACAAAGCCGGAGCACTCGCGAGACCCTCCAGGCAATTACGATGAATACTGCAAATGCCTTCAAAGTCGTCATGTTGATGACGCTCAAGTCTAATATGACCAAACTCCGGATGTGTTGGCGCGCCAACAAATCCACCGTTCAAAAATATCCCGGCCCCTATTCCTGTGCCAATGGTTACATAAGCTGCACTATTTACGCCCTGAGCTCGTCCCCATTGCATCTCGCCCAGTAAAGCACCATTCACATCCGTGTTGACGACGCAATTTACTCCTAAAGCATTATCGAAACCGGATTTTAAATTGACGCCAGACCAACCCTTTTTGGGCGTTTCCAGTATTTGCCCGTATCGTGAAGAGGTCGGATCAATATCAATCGGACCAAAACTTGCAATTCCCAAGCCGGAAATTGAATCGAGATGACGTGTAAAAAAACTAATGCACGCTTTCAGAGTTTGTGCAGAGTCGAGCGATGGAAACCTAGCTTGTTCAAAGATTGTTCCATCTTGCCCAGCGACAACGCATTTAAACGTAGTGCCCCCCGCATCTATCCCGCCAAATTTTTTCATAGCCTTACATTTCATAAAAATTCGAAAAATACAATCGATTGTTGTTTCTTTTAAAAATCTGTTGTAAGGCGGTTTTAATTAAAGGGGAAATTCGTATGGCGCTTAGTCAAAATTCAACGTCTCAGGACGACACAAACGAGCATAAACCTTACTTAAACCCTTGGCGTATCCTGGAAATGAATCTAGGGTTTTTAGGCCTTCAATTCAGTTTCGGCCTTCAACAGGGCCAAGTCACCCCAATCTATAAATATTTAGGAGCGGAAGACGCCTCCATACCGCTTCTCGCTCTGGCAGGGCCGCTTACCGGGCTTATTGTGCAACCTATTGTTGGCGCTTTGTCCGACAAAACGCTGTCCCGGTGGGGACGGCGCACGCCCTATTTCGTTCTTGGCGCGATTATGTGCTCCGTGGGCTTGTTCTTTATGCCTCTCAGTATGAGTCTCATGATGGCTGTTTCCTGTCTATGGATAATGGATGCTGGTAACAACATGACAATGGAACCATATCGAGCCTATATCAGTGATCGACTACGGCCTGAGCAAAGACAATTTGGCTTTTTGACACAAAGTGCATTTACGGGCCTCGCTCAAATGCTAGCCTTCCTAGCACCATCAATAATGGTGTATGTTTTTGGAATAAGCATCAATGATGTCGATGCGAATAACATCCCGAAATTCGCAAAATATGCTTTCTTCATAGGTGCCTTTCTTTCAATAACAACCGTATTATGGTCAATTAGCCGCGTCCCTGAACTTCCATTAACCGAGGAAGAAATTCAGTCGATCAAAGGCAAACCCAAGGGGTTCATCGGTACGTTTGGCGAAATATGGCATGCCATCATTGAAATGCCGGTAGCCATGCGAAAACTGGCCTTGATGAGCCTTTTTCAGTGGTATGGCATATCCTGCTACTGGGGATATGTGGTACTTTCGATCGGTCGAAGCGTATTCGGAACAGCGGACTCGAGTTCCGAAGGATTTCGGGTTGCAACGCTAGCTAACGGGGAAATGGCCGCCTTCTATAATGGGCTTGGATTCTTCGCGGCATTTGCCATGATACCACTGGCCAAGAGGTTTGGCGCAAACCGCCTGCATGCTCTATGCCTTGTTCTCGGCGGCATAGGAATGCTCATAATACCGAACATAACAGAGCGCTGGATGTTATTTTTACCGGCCATTGGTGTTGGGATTGCGTGGGCAAGTATAATGGGAAATCCTTACGTAATATTGGCAAACTCCATCCCGGCAGATCGGACCGGTGTCTATATGGGAATATTCAATATGATGATTGTTATCCCAATGTTGATTGTTGCGGCGACCCTGCCGTTTTTCTACAACAGTTTGCTTGGGGGTGACCCAGGAAACGTGCTGCGAATGTCCGGTGTTTTACTTTTCTTGGCCGCTATTTCAGTATGGTGGGTCAAAACAGACACATCAAACCAACCCCCAACGCCAGCAAACATATGATCTCAAAAATAATTTCTCTTCAGGGTCGAGGCACAAGCCTTATCCTTGAGACTGAAGGCAACGCACTGCCCATTTGGCGTTACTTTGGCGCCAAATTGTCGGCAGATCCAGACTTCGCATCATGGCAAGACACAACCCCGAGGGCCAGCTTTTCTCTAGATAAGAACCAACCCTTTCGAACAATACCTCTATTTGGAAATGGTTGGTTTAATACGCCAGCGTTCACAGCTCATCGGCATGGCCGGGACTGGGCGCATGAAATATCGGAATGCAGAGTTCAAACTTCTAACAAAGAAATAAGTATCGTCAGCTTGGATAAGGTCGCTCAGATTGAGTTTATCCAAACTATCAGACTTGAACCCGAATTCGATGTATATGCCTTTCAGACAACCGTAAAAAATCTGGGTTCTGAAACTTTAAATGTCGACAGGTTAATGGCTGGCTCAATTCCGGTTCAATCACATTTCAATCGTGTTAACAGCTTTACCGGTCGCCATAATAATGAGTTTATTCCCGTCAGCGATGGAATCACCCGATCCGGTTGGCAACGTATTAACCGCAGAGGGCTGACTTCGCACGACTGCCCACCTTATGCCCGCGTAATGTCACCGACAACGGGCGGTTTCTCAGGGCCAGTCATGGCGGCCCATCTCGCCTGGTCTGGCAATCACGAACAATTGATTGAATGGTGCGACTATGGATTTTACATCTGGCAAAGCGGTGCATGGTACGCTCCGGGAGAAATCCGGCTTGCAACAGGCGAACAAATAAAATCCCCAGAGTGGTTGGTAAGCTTTTCCGAAAACGGTGAAAATGGCGTCGCGCAAAACCTCATAAATCATATGCGCTCTCTAAGTCCGTTATGGACTTCAGGGCAAATGTCACCTCGCCCCGTTCACCTAAATACGTGGGAAGGTTTATATTTCGACCATAATGAACAGGACCTCATGGAGCTTGCCAGCTCGGCCGCTGATTTGGGGGTGGAACGCTTTATCGTCGATGATGGCTGGTTCGCAGGCCGCCATGACGACACATCATCTCTGGGCGATTGGTGGGCCGATGCTGACAAATATCCTGATGGCTTAGCGCCCCTTGCAAATCATGTGAAAAGCTTAGGCATGGAATTTGGCTTATGGGTGGAACCTGAAATGGTTAACCCAAAAAGTCGGCTCTTTGAAAAACATCCCCAGTGGGCTTTACAATTACCACAAAGAACCCCGTTAGAGTCCCGAAACCAATTGGTTTTGGACATGACGAATAGAGACGTTCAAAACTATCTTTTTGAAAAAATAGAAAGCCTGTTAACAAACCTGCCCATTGATTATTTGAAATGGGATCATAACCGGGATCTGACGCAAGCCGGATCTGATGGCTTCGCTGTTTACACAGATCAGATAAATGCCAGTTATGCGCTTTTTCAAACAATCCGCGACGCATATCCCAACGTTGAGATTGAAGCTTGTGCTGGAGGTGGCGGCCGGATTGATGCAGGCATCCTTCGGCTTACTCACAGAGTTTGGGCGAGTGATTGCATTGATGCTGTCTCACGAAAACGCATACAAGACGGATTTCTTGAATATCTTCCGCCAGAAATAATGGGCACTCACATCGGTGCTTCGCCTGCCCATTCAACCGGCCGAAGTCAGAATATGGACTTCAGAGCAGCCATGGCGATTATTGGGCATTTTGGAATAGAACTGGACCCGCGAAAAATTCCTGAGCCCGAAAAAGAGAAGATAAAATCCTGGGTCAACCTATATAAAAATATTAGGAACATCACGCATACGGGACAGGTTTGGCGAGGCAATGTCGGCGACCATGTGGCCTGGCAGGTCCTTGGCAATAAAGATAAGTTTTACGCCTTCATTTTCCGAATGCAACCGACTGAACAACGTTTCCCCCCTTACGTCAGTTTGCCAATGGTCGATTTGAGGACACAATATTTCGTTGAAAGGGTCGATCCTCAAAAAGGTCAGTTTGACGGTTTCACCGGAAAAGAGTTTCTATCATTGGACTCTCAAGGGAAAAAGTTCTCGGGAGACGTCTTATGTCAGGTTGGAATTAGGCTGCCCTTTATGAAAGCAGAGCGATGTATCGTTCTGAAGTTTAGCGCCATATCAGAGTAAAACGGAACATTTGAGACCCGAGCCTTTGGTGGAGTTTGTTCCTATTTTGAGGTCGGTGTCGCGCCACCGTCCATATCAAATATGAGCGAGCTTCGTTGCTCATTGAAACGTTTCCACTCAACCAATCCCTCTCCGTTTGGGTTTCCACTCTTGGTAAAATTGACAAGATAATTCAATACGGTTTCACTCGCTCTGCGATCTTTATCGTCCGTCTCTGCCCCGTATTTTTCATTGACCGTTCCGAAGAAAAACGGAATTTCACTGGCATGCGCTGCGCCCTTGGTCTCGGGCGTACGGATACTTTCAGCGACGTAATCATATGTATAATGCCAAACCGGAGCACCTGCTTCTGCCATGGCGTCCGCAACGTCTAGAGCACCTTTGATCATAAAACCTTCCGGTCCGCCAATATCATCACTTGTTGGGCCAATCATGACAGGCACTTTTGGGAATGTGCCCCGTCTATATTCGTCGATCATGTTAACAGCCACATTTCTATCCGCGACCATAGAACCGGGTCCAGGCGGCAAATCCAAATCAGGTCTGAACATGGCTGTAAACATGGTGTCAAGATTAAAGCCATCGATCACATCTTCGACACTCAATTCACGCAACGCGGTAGCGGCTGAAACGCCTTCCCCGTGGATGCCCTTCGACTGCGCAAAATTTATAGCTTTTTGCTTCGCACTGTCTGCATTCTCACCGGAAATATCACCGTCCGCCCCGGATTGTATGACGACGCCATGGACGAGATCTTTCGCCATAGGCGATGTCAGCATAGCGTGAACCGACATTCCGCCGGCACTTTCGCCAATCAATGTAACACGATCCGGATCTCCGCCAAAATCGCTTATATTATCTTTTATCCAGGTCAGAGCCGTGACCTGATCTAATAGGGCAAAATTTCCGCTGACTTCTGCGTCCGTTGCGTCCTCTTGTAAGGCGGGATGAGCAAAAAAGCCAAATCGGCCCAAACGATAATTAAAACTGGCAAAAATTATTCCCTGGTCTGCGATATACTCACCTGAATACGTATCAGGTGAAGCCCCTCCATTGACAAAACCACCTCCATGAATCCAGACCATAACGGGCAGATCATCACCTGCTTTCGCGCCTGCGGGGCGCCAGACATTCATAAACAGACAGTCCTCTGAAGGCTCTGTTCCTAATGGGGCCGCATCGCTGGGAAACGGAATTTGCGCGCAATCACTACCATATTCGGTAGCCGGGAAAACTCCACGCCACGGCTCCGTTGGCTGAGGCGCGCGCCATCGCAGGTCTCCTATAGGCGCCGCCGCATAAGGAATACCTAGAAAGGCTTCCGTGCCGTTGGCCGACTGTTTGCCGGAAATCACGCCAGAACTCGTTTTTACCTGCCATCTCATAACGTCATTATTCTGTGGAACGCTCTCGCACCCCACCATAAAAACACCCGCGCATAACACCAAACACAACTTTTTCACAGTTCTCATCGTCTCCCTTTTTCTGGCATATGTTAAGGCATATCGAGTGAAAGCGCTGATGTGAACATCTTAATTGAAGAAGCAATAGTTGATGCGGAATGCCCTGCAAAGACGGCTCATGTCTCGACATCGACCTCGAAACACCCCCACCCGAATGGTTCTATTTCCAACTGTTCCTTTAAGAGGACAGATTCCCCTTTCAACAGCTTTATAGAACAAGTCTCCCAGAACTCCGAAGCATCAACAGTGGTTGATTGATCCGTAAAATTAAAAACGCAAACATAACCAGTTTTATCCAACACCCGTTTCCAGGCTATGAAACTGCTGTTTTTCGGAAACAGACTCATTTGACCTTGACGAAGACACACATCATTCCTGCGCCAAGCCAGCATATTCCGATAATGATTAAGAAGTGATCCCGCGTCTTTCTCCTGTAGATCAACGCTTTTCGAGAGATGGGTCTTCCCTACTCTGAGCCAGGGTTTTTCCCCTTTGCTGAATCCAGCGTTTTGTTGTTGGTTATCCCAAACCATGGGCGTCCGACATCCGTCGCGGCCCTTGTATTTTGGCCACATGGACAAACCATCGGGATCGACAAGTTCCTCAAATGGTATTTCAACATCTTCTAATCCTAGCTCTTCTCCCTGATAAATACAAAAAGGCCCATCTAAGCAGACGAGGAACGCGATGAACATACGCAGCTGTTGTGGATTAGGTTCTGCGCCGCCCCATCGAGTGGCTAGTCGCGGGACATCATGATTTCCAAGCGCCCATACAGGCCGACCTTCGCCATAACTCAACCAACGCGATAATAGACCATAGAGATACTCCACAGAGCCGTCGGGCTTTAGCATATCGAAGCTGTAAGCCATTTGGAGCAAGTGTGAACCCCGCGTATAATCAACTTGTTGACGCAGGCCATCGTCATCGCCAATTTCCCCGAGCAGTAACTTACCTCCATAAGCATCTGCCAGTGTTCGGATTCGTTTCAAAAAATCGAGGTTTTCAGGCTGACTTCGGCAATATTTGTGAGCTTGCCAGTCATGTGGCTTCGGCCCTTGGGGTACGTTTTCCTTGATGGGATTATCCCGCAACAATTGATCATGAAAATAAAAAGAACAGGCATCCAACCGGAAACCATTTACTCCCAGATCAAACCAGAACCTGGCCACATCAAGGATCGCGTCTTGAACCTCCGAATTATGAAGATTGAGATCGGGCTGCGATTTCAAGAAATTATGAAGGTAATATTTGTGTCGCCCAGAATCCCAAGTCCAGGCAGGGCCGCCAAATACGGAAAGCCAATTATTAGGAGGGCTTCCGTCCGGCTTTGCATCCTCCCATACATACCAGTCTGCCTTTGGGTTCTGATCATCACGACGGCTCTCTTCAAACCAAATATGCTGATCTGATGAATGGGACCAAACTTGATCAATCATAACTTGCAGACCCAGCGCGTGGGCTTCCTTCAATAAACTTTTAAAATCGTCTATAGTCCCAAATAGCGGATCTATCTCTTCGTAATCGGACACATCATATCCGAAGTCTTTCATGGGGCTTTTAAAGAATGGAGAAATCCAGACGATATCAACACCGAGTTTCGCGATGTAGTCAAGTCTCGATCGAATGCCGTTTAGGTCTCCTACTCCATTACCGGTCGTATCCTGAAATGATCTGGGGTAAACCTGATATATAGAATATCCGTTATAGGCATCTTTTGAGAAATTTTTATTCATATCTGAATTCCGGTCTCAGTTTTCGCGATTAGACTTATCATAAGACCAGAATTTTACAAACGGTTGTAGTTAAGATATTTTGGAGCAAACCATGTCAATTACTCTTTGCTTTCTTTATCGCGCTTACTGATGGAGTAAGTCGTATCACTGTCGAGTGCAGCCTTCTAAATGAATACTCATCCAACCAAGCCATAATCACCCTAATTTACTAGATGTCTTATTTCGGAGTGCACACATACGACACACGCAGACCTCTTTAGGTCATTGAACTTATTTAATAGCCTGAATTGTCCATTAAGGTATGTCGCTTTCGATACTTACCTGGACCTCTCTTTGGCTACTATGGGAAGGAAAGACTGGCACCGGATAAGCAAAACCTCTTTGAATGATTCCTGCAGAACCCGCGTCATAAATTCATAGTATGAGTCCGTTATTGGGACTCACATTTGCAAGAATGTTCAATCAAAAAACTTCTCTGCGAAACCGTGTTCATACGTTAGAGAAGCGTGCCACAAATGATGAAACATGCTGTGCCACAATTCTGGATTTGACCTATTTAACATATTGTTTTATATTGTTTTTATCACTTAGCATCGTGCTGTGTGGGGGCACCATTTTCCTATCATAGCAAGTTGCGTAAGCCTCTGAAAAGTCTCGGAAAATCCCTCTTTCCTTTACTTTCCATACGGTAACTCGCGCGATTTGCCTCACTTCTTGCCTTACAAAAGGCTACACAGGAGATGGCAGGTTGAAGGCGATTAGACGACCCGACCAGTACCTACGGCTACGCGGTGATATATGGCATTATGTGCGGCGCGTGCCCAAGGCCGTCAGCCACATAGACGACCGCACATTGATATACCGCTCCCTCGATACAGATAGCCGCAAGGTTGCCCGCCAGCGGCGGGACATATGCGCCGATGAAGACGAGCAACGCTGGCACAAGATAATGCCGAGCAGTTTCACGTCAACACCGAGAGAAGTCCACTTCCGCGACGTAAGCCAACATGCCCGCTCGCTAGGGTTCAACTATGAGCCAATGGATAGCTTGATTTCGCGCGATACGGTCTCGGATTTATTAAGCCGCTTGCAAGCCATAGCGCCATTACAGGAAGCGCCGCAGCCCAAAGAAGCGCAGGACGCCGAAGCCTTGCTAGGCGTTGCTAAGACGCCATCCGCGACCATCACGCAGGCCATGGATTTATACTTGTCAGAGATCGTCGCCGACGAACTCGCCAGTAAGTCACCAGAGCAAGTAAAGAACTTTTCCAAAATCAAACGCCGCGCTGTGGCGAACTTCGTGACCATAAATGGCGATATAGATATGCGGGATATTACCCGCGAACATGCTCATGCTGTTCGTAAATTCTGGCATGAGCGCATCCATCCGAAGGACGGCTCCAAGCCTATGAGCGGCAGTAGCGGCAACAAAGACTTGGGCAGTTTACGTAAACTTTACCGCCGATATTTTGAGCACATCGGCGAAGAAGAGCGTGAGAACCCTTTTCGCAATATGCGGTTCAAGGACAAAATTATAACGAAGGTTCTGCCCTTCAAAGACGATTGGGTTAGGTCACGCATACTCGCGTCAGATGTTTTTGAAGGCCTTAATAGGCAAGGCGCACTCCTCTGCATGGCCCTTATTGAGACTGGATGCAGACCAAGCGAATTGGCCAATATCAGGCCCGAGAATATACGGCTGGAGGCCGAGGTTCCGCATATTCGCATCCGTCCAACGAGAGACAGAGAGCTAAAATCAGGCGCATCGGTTAGAGATATTCCGCTTGTGGGCGTTGCGCTGGAGGCTACGCGGCCTACAGTTTGCGCTACTGACGCAATTGCTCGCGAGGGTACAAATTTATCACTCAGCATTGGTAGATGCAGCGCCGCTCAGATCCTGAGCATCTTCAGCCAGCGTCGTAAGGGCGCCCGAGAGCATGGGTTGCATTTGATTATTAACAAAACGCTGAACAAATGGCCGCTTGAAACCAGCATTTGGTTTCACCTTATACGTCCAGGTCATCCTTGTTTCTGAGTCTGATAATGGCTCAAAAGCCTGTATGCCGTGAACATAGGAAACATTTTTACCAACTTCATTTGTGGCATTCCAAATTTGGTACTCAAAGGCGGCCTCTGTATTGGATAAAACTTTTTCTAATACAAAGTGACCATCACTTAGCTCAACACGGCGCGTTGCGCCTGTGCTGGGCCACTCCCCCTCAAAGTAAACGGCATCCACAGGCCCGGCAAAGTCCTCACCTCCGTCCATTGCGGCGACAACTTTATTTCCGTCTTCCAGCCATGCACGAAGCGCAGCGCGTTCCATCGGAAAATCTTGGACGATGACAGTTTGAGCATAGCCCTTTCCAGTTATAGCCGGCTTCGTCGAAAAATCAGAAGGTGGAACAGCGGGTGGGGCTGGCGTACTTGAGCAGGCGGTTATAATAGAAGCTGTGGCAATCAGTAAAAGGGTTCGCATAATAATCTCCAATTTGTTACGAAGTACGTAACACATATTACGAATTACGCAATAGATTAGATTATGAAAAAAAATACAGATAGATTGTTAGGGGCTGTTGACGCCTTACTTACCCGGTATCTTTTGGCTGGTGCAGACGGGCAACCTCGACCCATGCGCTACAATCCGCTCGATTATCAAAGCCTCAAATTTATTGAAAACCACCCCGATTGCCGGCCAACCGATATTTGCCAGGCTTTGTTTTTGCCGCCAACCACGGTTCAATCTGTTTTGGATAGGCTTTGCAAATTGAGGCTCATTAGCAAACATGGTCATCCAACGGACAAGCGTGCCAGAATTTACAAATTGACGGAGGAAGGCACCCGCATGCGCGGTAGAATTCTTGCCCAGGATAGAGCTAACATGCAAGAAATGCTAAATTCGCTGACAGAACCGGAACAAGATCAAATGCTTGGCCTCATGGAAAAAGTTGAGAAACATCTGCGGTCGGCAATGTGACGTTATCCAAAGCAACATCTATATGAACTTTCATTCTTCATACCCCTGATATCGCTAAGCCCCTCTACTGAAGTCAGGATGATCCCAATAGCGGACATTAGCCGAGCAGCTTAACCTTAAGCGCGACTCAGCTTCACAGAGCATTTAAAATGATAAGCTATCTTCTTGATGGGTGGCATTTTATGTTCATTAGATTGTGTGCAGAAGCTAATGTTTGGTATTCGTGGATTGCTAAGGATATATCAAACAGAAGTTTAGACCGAAATTATAATCTGATTTACATCTTTACCATTTGAAACCTATCATGTTCCATTCATGTAAAATCAGAATCAGCAGCACTAAACAAAATGCGAAAGAAACTTGGATGACGTTCTCTTTGCCTGCTAAATCACGCTTAACCAAATAAAACAGTATGCGCCCTGTCTGGGCCGCCCAAAGTGGTATTGAAATTAGAATGGCTATAACAAGAATTTTCAAAAATGACGTTGGCCAAATGTAGACAATTTCAGTGCCAAATTGAGCCAATTGATGGAGCGATAGAGCAAATAGAACTACAACTAAAATAACACTAAGAGGACTGAGTATTCCTAGTGCAGTCCAGACTGTCGACGATGTCACCTTAGACTTAAACTTTATGAGGCTTGCTACCAGCTGTGTTAATGCAGCCACCAGGGCTAAGGCAAAAATTGAAAACAACAAGGTAAGTGAGCTGCTAAGAGATTGCCGTTCATAAGCTATATGTCCTTCAGTTGAATAGAAACGATGCATCGATCCACCAGTGTCACTCTCGAACATTATCACTTTCCCGCTTTGGGTGTTTTCAAATTTTCGATCTCCAAGAAAGCGATAGGTGCCTTGATCCACTTTTGGGCCACTAATTAGCAGCTTATTATTCTCCCCTGCTTTAATTTTTACTAGCCCTGCAAATGGGTAGAAAATTTTTTCTAACTTCGTGAAAGACCTACGATTGGTAAGATAGTTGCCAGTGTAAGGTGAAACGTCTTGAAGGGGGACTGAAGGACGCTCATTGTCACCTGAAGTTAAAAAGTTCTCGGTCAGAATTCGTTCCGCTAAGTCATGTGGCGCCAATGGGTTCCTAGCGCCATTAGTCGTTATGAAAACACCAAGCTGCTTATCGGGAACAAGTATCATGGATGAAAATGAGGTAAGCGTCGCCCCCCGGTGATGGAGTGTTTCATACCCTTCAAGCTCTCCATTGAGGAGACCGAAAGCGAAATCTGTTGCACCAATGCGGTTAGAATAGGGGCGTGTACGGAACTGATCAAGTGTTATTGGGTTTAGCATCTGAAACTTACCCGGATGTTCAGAACTCACTATGGCTAACATGAAACGCGCCATGTCATTTGGCGTTGAGGATATTGCGCCTGCAGGACTAACGTGGCCAATATATTCAAAAGACTGTAATTCAGGCCCTTGCTTATCAACCGAATAAACGGATGCTAGGCGAGCCGCCAACTCGGGAGACATTCCACCGCCAATGAGGCTGTTGGGCTCCAAGGCTGTTGACGATTTCATTTCAAGCGGCGCAAAAATATGATTAGTTATATAGTCATCGTAACTCTTACCTGAGACTATCTCTATGATGCGCCCCGCCAATCCAACAGAATAATTTGAGTATGATGTTACACTTCCTGCTTGCCTTACCCGACTAGGTTGATGCCGTTTTAAAAAAGCCTCAAGGCTAATTTGGTCCTTTGGATCGCGCTCGAATAAATAGCCGGCAGCCCCATCTTCAAATCCAGTGCGGTGCGTGAATAGATCTTTGACCTTTATGGGACCAAAGCGGCCATCTGGAATCTGGAAGTCACCTAAATAGTCATTGATGTTTGCATCAATCTTGACTTGTCCTGCTTCGACTAATTGCATAAGTGCGGTAAAGGTGAACGCCTTTGTTACAGAACCCACGCGAAATAAATGTAAAGAAGGATCAACGGATATTTGATTATCTAAATCTGCATAGCCGTGACCAGAAAGATGGATAATTTTGCCACAATGGACTACGGAAACGCCCATCCCTACAATGCTCTGGGATTGAATAAGCGGGGTTGCAATGCGCTCTATATATTCCTCAATTGAGGCAGCTTTGATACTATCAAAACCTATACATGTTTCAGTTTGTCCCTGCGCATATGTGGTGTGGCCCATGAGGGCAGAAAGGAATATAAATAGACATATTAAATGCCTGACGACGATGTTCTCTGCCAGCTTACGCTTCATTCCGGCAAGCGGGCAATAACTTCTATCTCAATAAGAGCGCCGTCTATGAGAAGTCCCGAGATGACAGTTGAGCGGGTTGGATAGTGTCCTGGATCAAAGAACTGCGCATAAGCCGCATTAAATCCGGCAAAATCGCTTTTATTTGTCAGCCAGATAGTTGTTTTAATGACGTCCTTTAGACTGATACTATGCTTTTTGAGTACGGTTTCGATATTAAGCATAACCTGCTTGGTTTGTGCTTCAATGCCGCCGTTTATCAAAACGCCAGGTTCCCCAAAGGCAAGTTGTCCCGACAAGTAAAGCGTATCATTATGTCGAATTGCCGGCGAAAGCGGGATTTTTGAAAGGTCGATTGCCATAGTTTTACCCTGCTTTCTTACCAGACTGATCGAAAGGGTTTTCGACCTTTGGCCAGTAGTTGCTATCCCGTTTCGTATAGGGGATCGTTGTGAAATCAGGTGTAATGGCCCCAGGCGTTTTCATATGAATGACTTCGCAAGCAATTGGAGCGAAACGGTCATAGAAATGGTTCGAAGACTTAACCACAATGATTTTCATTTTGGATAGGTCTAATCCAAGTTGCTCAAAAGCTTGCGGATCGAAAAGCTGCGACCTGTGATCATTGACGAGTAAATATACACCGTCAGCCTCTAATATGGCAGCCGTGCCCATGGGCATATCCAAATCACCAAATTTCTGGGATAATCCAGACTTTATAGCGTGTACTTTTACCGTTAAATCAACAGGATCACCGGACGCCGTTCCCATCTTCCCACCAATTCGTAAGCGTAGCACGGCACCTTCACCGGCTTCTTGACATTGGCGAATAACGATTGGATCCCAAAACATACCAAGAGCAACGTCTTTCAGTTTCCGTTCAAGAACAGCTTTTAAAACAAAGGTGGAATCTCCTGGTGCGCCGCCCCCCGCATTATCGGCAAAGTCTCCAAGGACAACGGGTTTTCCCTCACGAAGGGTCGATACGCGGTCTAGCGCTTCATCGATTGTCGGGAAACTATTTTTTATCTGGTGACGCAAGTCCCATAGCTCTTCACCGAATTCACGCGCGACCCGATCGGCAAGCGTTGGGTCGCCATCGGTTATCGCCAACATTTTTGATGTTGTATCCGCTGTATCACCCCATGGAAAACCATGAGCAAAAGACAAGGACAAAACACCGTTTTTTCCTTCGGCATCCATCATCTTATCAACAAGCGACCGCATGGGTTCACCGGGCGTAAAGAACATTTCAATCATGCGGCAATCATAAGCCCGCATGACGGGGTTGATTTTACCCTCGGCTGCGTCGGCTATCAAGGCAAATAAGTCGTGAGCGCGGTCCGAAATATCGATATGTGGGTATTCTTTATAGGCAACGATGACGTCGGCAGCCTCTAACATTAAGGAGGTAAGATGGCAGTGCGGATCTATCTCTAATCCGATTTTTGCATCCGACCCAACTATGTCTCGACAACGCCGCATAAGATCGCCCTCACAATCGTCGATATGTTCTGCAACCATTGCGCCATGCATCGTTAGAAGAATAATATCAACAGGAAGAGAGGCTTTCAGGTCTGTCAAAATTTCTTCGACAAAACCCTCATATACGGATTTTACTGTCGGTCCTGCGGGTTGAGCAAAAGCCGCTAAACTCTCGACGACATCCCATCCGCGAGCCTCTGCGCGTTCTCTCCAGACATGCATTGGCGCTCCGAACCCATTTGGCGCGCTTTGGGTCGCGTCCCCATGCGCAATTAGGCCTTCTTCAAAACCAATGCGTCCCGTTGGCATAGGAGAGAAGGTATTGGTCTCAGTCGCCAATCCTGCAATAAAAATCTTCACCGTAAGGACCCGTCTATATGCCGAGGGCTAATTCTTAGCACTGCCAAAGTTAACACGTAATTCCACCCCATAGGTTAAGGGATCGCTGTAGGTTGAGCGCGGAACCCCCAAGAATGAGCGAGAATTATAGAGCTGCGTGACTTCATCCGTAAGGTTTTTCCCCCACAGATAAACTCCCCATGCATTATTGTTTGGCTCATACCCAATCCGGCCATTTAAGAAGCTGGCTGACTCATTTAAGTTTACAGCTTCATTATTCGGGTTGGAGAAATATTCATCGCGATAAGAGAAATCTGCTTGTGCAACGAACTCACCATTAGCGACCGGGTAATTTAAATCGGCCCCAAAGCTAAGCGAATTTTTAGGCGCTTCTGACGGAACATTCCCATCGAAATCCACACCAGGCCCGCCGCCATCTTTAAACTCATCGAATTCTGCGTCCGTATAACCCCAGTTTGCGAATAGGCGCAGATTTTCATTAACGATAATATTTGCATCGATTTCAAACCCTTTAGAGGTCACCTCACCTGCATTTGTTACTGTTAATTGTGTGCCCCCATTTGCGAGTTGTGCAAAACTAAAGACCTGAAAGTCTTTGTGTTTTTGCAAGAAAGCCGCGGCGTTAAGACGAAGGCGGCTATCAAACAATGTCGCTTTATAACCCAATTCAAATGCATCCACTTTTTCATCATCAAAGGGCAGCGCCTCGATATTGGCAATGAAATCGGCGTTCCACCCACCAGATTTAAAGGCCTTCGAATAGCGAGCATATGTCATGATGTCGTCAGTCGCGAACCAGTTAAGGCTGGCGGAATATGATAAGTCCGACTCGGAACGGCTATCAACGAGCGAACCTGAAGTAAACAAGCCAATTCGGTCATCAATAACGTAATCAAAGTCTTTTGACTCGTCAGTATAACGCAGGCCCGCCGTCATTTGAAGTTGGTCCGTTAAATCATAGTTGCCATGAATAAAGGCTGCAATGGTCTCAGCCTCAAGTGTTTCCTCGTGCGTCACCGAACGATAAATTGCTGGAAATGCGGGATTTAGAGCCGCGAGAAGGGCTCTCGCTTGCGCTGAACCCTCGATATCTTGGTTAAGGTAATAAAGCCCCGCAACATAGTCGAAGCGGTCAAATTCAGGGGATGCTATGCGAAATTCCTGAGAAATATTGTCAGCTTGTTCGGTAACAAAGTCGGTCGTCGCTGCAGGAAATGAAGAATAGTCTTCATCGACATCGGTCACCTTACGTGTGGTTGACCTTAATCCAGTGATAGAAGTTAGCTCATACCCATTGTCAAACGCATGGGTAACCGTCAGGGCTGCGCCTTGAGATCTTGTATAGGCTTGTCCGACTGCGTCCAATGAAACTTCATAAATTTCGGGAGCGGCTGCATCAGCTGTGCTTTCCGCAATTAATGGTTTGAAGTCATTCTCCGAGAAATCAACCGCTAAGCTAGCGGTTGTGCTAGGAGAGACATCAAGCTCCGCGCCAAATCGAGCGGCAAATTCATCGGTATTTCCATAATTTACATCTGTCGCGACATCATTGGTAAAACCGTCGCGTTCTCTCTTGGAAAGTGTCAGCTTAGTCCGCAAACTGTCTGATACGGGTAAATCAATGCCCGCTGTTCCGGACACAAGTCCGTAATTACCGAGTTGACCGCGCGCAAAGGCACCAAATTCCTCTGAGGGCTTACGCGTCGTAATATTGATCGCACCAGAGACCGTGTTTTTACCAAATAATGTTCCCTGCGGTCCACGCAGTATTTCAATGTTTTCCACATCTAAAGTCAAAGCATTGGCGCCTACAGAGCGACCTACCCATACCCCGTCAATGTAAACACCTATACGGTTTTCATAGCCGGGATTACGAGAGCGGTCAGCGATACCTCGCACACCAAATGCTAAATTAGTTGGGTCTTGACCCTGAATGGTCACGTTCGGGGTCGAGTATTGTAGGTCCTGTATTGTAGCTGCCTGCACGCGTTCAATGTCGCCTGCGCTCACAACAGATATCGCCAAAGGTACGTCTTGAACACTTTGAGAACGTTTCTGCGAAGTCACAATAATTTCATCAAACCCAGCCGTTTGAGCCTGAGCGTTGATCGCAAATCCTGAACAGATTAACGATGTCGTTAAAAGCATGAAGCGTTTCATAGCCTTACTCCCCTGATCAGACCTTTAATTGGGTCCATTTATTAATATTAAGATATAATTACTGATTTCCAATCGCAAATCAAGTTATTTATATTCAGGTATAATAATGGCAAATCAGGCCAGACTATAGTAGAGCTATCATCACAACCCAAGTGAAAGGCCATCATGGCAAAGCAAAAAAATCGATCAGGACGTCCAACGAAAGAGGATGCACGCGATGTAAAAAATGATATTTTGAATGCTGCGGTAGATCTTTTTTCCCAAAACGGCTTTCAAAGAGTGGCTATCAAAGACGTCACCGATAAAGCGGGAGGATCGGTGGGTTTGGTCCGGCATTACTTTGGCACTAAGGACGATTTGATCTCCGCGACCAATGATCATGTCATGAGGCAGCTACAAGCCCTTTTTAAAGCCATGTACGAAAACCTGGATTTTGAAAATGGCGAAGATCTCATCAATCGTATTCAGGAACGTACCGTCAATCTTCTCATGCCGAATGTCGGTTTACTGTTTTATTTTCGCCGATTGATTGCAGAACTGCCTGATGCTGCCACAAAGACTTTTTCGGCATATCACCAACTCTTGCAAGGGCACTTTGAGAGGCTGGATGAGTTAGGCTTTTTAGCTCCGGACGCGAACAAAAAATGGCTCGCTTTTGAGCTCATGTTTATTCAGCTTGGACCGGTTTTGTTTTCTGAACAAATAGAAGCGATTACGGGCAAGGCAGCCCATGATCCACAAAGCGTTAATGAGCGTGGTAAGGAAACTATCCGCTTAATGAAAGCGGCCATCAAACACTAGCGATCATAGAGAAACGGTGCCGGGTCAATATCAGGGGTTTCATCCTTAAACTGATCAACCAAGAGTTTTGCTGCCCCCATAGCATTCGTCCAGCCTAAATGCCCATGCCCGATATTCATCCAGAGACCCGCAACGGGCGTTGGCCCTATCGTTGGCCGCCCATCCGCACTCATAGGGCGCAGCCCCGTCCAAGCCGTGCCGGTTGATAAGTCTATTTTCTCTGCCAGATGAGGGTATACACGCATAAATAAAGCTTGAAGGTTTTCAACGCGAACCTTGTCAATTGTGGTGTTACGACCTGCAAATTCGGCGGTCCCGACAAATCGCAAACGTTTACCTAAGGGCACGACTGCGGCATGCATCGCATCATCGATAACAGGAACATGCGGACAATCATTACCGAGGACAGTCGCGTCCACCGTGAATGAATATCCCTTCGCAGGTGCAATATCGATTTTAAGTCCTAAAGGCGCTAACAGCCGAGACGGTAAAACACCGGTGGCAACAATAACGGCTTTACCTCTAATCACCTCGCCTGTTAAAACTTCGACGCCACTGACTTTTCCGTTCTCAACTAGAATTTTTGTAACTGTTGTCTCTGTCTTAATTTTCCCACCTTTTTCTTGCGCTGATACCGCAAGAGTTTTACTGAACTGGTGAGCATCGCCCGTTTTGTCATTTGGAAATTGCAGTGCGCCCGTCAAACGGTCACGGATCGCATATAGCTGTGGCTCCACATCTAATGTCTCTTCAGTAGTCAATTTCTTGAATTCGAGGCCCTTACCTTCCAACATACGCGCAAGTCGCAAAGGACTCGCCATAGCCTCATCAGATTCAAAAATCTTGAGCGTCCCTTTATTAGCTGCGGCATATTTAAGGTCATAATCCACTCGCGCCTGCTCTGTCAGTTCGGTAGAATAAGCGGCCAAAGTATAGTTAGCCATTGTTGTTGCTTGGTGACGTGTTGGCGATGAATTTCGTAAGAACTTTAATCCCCACGGCGTCAGACCAGGTATGGCTTTCCAACGTAGTTTCATGGGTGATTTTGGATCGAACAATGATTGAAGTAAGTGCTTTCCAACACCTGGGCCATTCCACGGGTCAGGCATCGACGGTGTCTGCATGCCACCGTTAGCAAAACTTGTTTCTTCAGCAACACCGCTGCGGGCTTCCAACAAAACGGCCTCTATCCCACTCTCTGTCAAGGCGTGTAGCGTCGACACACCCATCAGCCCCCCACCTACGACGATTACAGGGTTTTCTAAGGCTTTACTTTTGGCTGCGTAGGTCATGCGTTTATCCGACAAAATATTTTGCTTTTGTTTATTTCGTTTTTAGGTTATCCCAAATTAATAATATTGCAATATAATTTAGGGGAACGTGTTGAGCAAAGCCGAAAGCCAGGGAGAAGCAGTGACCCTCAAGACCCCGAATGGGCATTGGTGGATCTTGTTTGTTTTAACCTTAGTTTATGGTCTAAACGTTGTTGATCGTTATCTTCTAGGCATATTGCTACCAGAAATTAAAGCCGAGATGGTGTTGCCCGATTGGTCACTTGGACTATTGACCGGCTTTGCCTTTGCTCTTTTTTACGCAACACTTGGCTTGCCCATTGCCCGTTTGGCGGACAAAAGACCGAGAAAAAATATAATCGCAGCGTGTCTTGGCCTGTTCAGCTTTGCAACGGCCGCTTGCGGTCTGGCAACAAATTTAATTGGGCTGTTCTTTGCACGTGCAGCAGTAGGCATTGGCGAGGCCGGAACAGGGCCCGCATCTTACTCAATCATTTCTGACCTGTTTTCCAAAACCAAACGCTCTACAGCTATGGCCATTTATGCCGTCGGCGGAAATCTCGGAATTTTAATTGGCTTTGCATTGGGAGGTTACCTTGCCGCCCAATATAGCTGGCGGATTGCATTCTTCGCCATAGGGCTGCCGGGCTTATTGGTAGCGGTATTAGCTTTTTTAACGATAAAAGAACCCGCGAGAGGCATGTCGGATGGGTTGAAGAACAGCGCACATCAGGACGATAATTATATCGACACTTTAAAATTTTTGTTTGCTCAACGGTCTTATGTCTGGATTGTGGTTGGCACAATCCTTGTCCAGTTTCTGGGAACAGCCGTTATAAATTGGCTCCCCTCCATGCTGGACCGCACACACGGGCTTCCTCTTGACGAAGTTGGTCTCAAGCTTGGATTAGCCATTGCAATAGTTGGGTCCGTCGGGACTCTTCTTCTAGGAGGTCTGCTAGCGGATTGGCTTTCACGACGAGATATGCGCTGGTCGCTCTGGATCCTTGTTATTGGCGAGTTATTACTAATCCCAGGGTATGCATTGGTGCTATTGGCTCCAACAGGTGATCTCGCGATTGCAGCCTTTATCTTCCCTGCCCTTTTGGCAACGTTCTTTATTGGCCCAGTTCTCTCACTATCCCAAACCTTGGCCCCACCACATATGAGAGCGACATCAGGCGCTGTGCTAATGTTTTTGATTAGCTTAATCGGCGCCGGCTTCGGTCCTGTTGCCATCGGCCTCTTGAGCGACTTGCTCCGCCCAGCTTAT
The DNA here is from genome assembly GCF_041429785.1 of Fretibacter rubidus. Taxonomy (GTDB): domain Bacteria; phylum Pseudomonadota; class Alphaproteobacteria; order Caulobacterales; family Maricaulaceae; genus Fretibacter; species Fretibacter rubidus. The sequence continues at coordinate 452,902 of NZ_CP163423.1, read as the reverse complement.
GGTGAAGATAGTTTGCGCGCAGCCTTGTGGCTAGCACCATGTGCAGCTGTACTTGCGGCAGCTGCTTATGCATTGGCAACCCGCACTTTAGTTTCGGATATATCCCGCGCCGAAAATTTCGGCTTAGACTCATAGGAGACTTCAACATGCAAGCTACTCAAACGGACAATGCATCCATCCCATTCTCAAACTTTGAAATTCCTGACCCTCTCTCTATTCCAACCCTTCGAAGTGTTGTCTCGCAAGAAGAGTGGGCCCTCCGTTGTGACCTTGCGGCCACTTATCGTTTGTGCTCGCTCTTTGGATGGGACGATCATATCTTCACGCATATTTCCGCTAGGATGCCAGATACGGACGGGAAGAAACGTTTCTTGTTGAACCCCTACGGTGTGGGCTTTGAGGAGATGACCGCCAGTAGCTTAATCGTCGTTGATGAAGACGGCGCAGTTATTGGTGACACGCCTTATTTTTCCAATCCAGCAGGCTTTGTTATTCATTCTGCAATCCACATGGCGCGTGGGGATGCCCATTGCGTATTACACTTACATTCACCGCACGGAACAGCTGTATCAGCGCAGCCTGATGGATTGTTGCCGATCACTCAGTTTGCAATGGTCGTTCATGATGATGTTGCCTATCATGACTACGAAGGAATTGCGACTGACCTGGACGAAAGAGAAGTTTTAGTTCGAGACATTGGAAATCACGGTTGTCTCATGCTCAGAAACCACGGAACCCTCACCGTTGGTGAAAATTGTGCTGTCGCTTTTCTGCGAATGTACTTTTTAGAGCAAGCCTGTAAAACTCAAATTCTTGCTCAAGCAGGAACAAAGCCGCCTCTCATGTGTACCCCCGACCTCTCATCCAAAGTCGGCGAGCAAGGTGCGGCCGCATTTATGCCTGGCATGGGTGACAACCTCGCATGGCCCGCTTTTTTACGGCGATTAAAACGACAAAACCCAGGATGGGATGTTTAAAAAACAAAGCTAGAAAATGGTACAGGCCCGCACATAACAACGGTCTTCCGCCTATCGACATCATCCGCCTACCTTATTTGCTGCATTGGCCATAACATCCGTGTAAAAATGGGCGTAGCGTGCGGTAGACTTGGAGCTCTTATGTCCAAGCAGCTTTCCTACAATCGGTAGTGATAGGTTCTGCGCAACAGCCGTACTTCTGATGTCCGCTTTGCCCCCATTTGAGAAGAAGCGCGAGAGGTCTCTTTTGGGCGTTTTAGGACGCCCCTTCAACGCCCGCTCTATACTTGAAATACGCACTCTCTCTTAATTCCTTCCCCGCTTTGCGGCGAGTCCAACGCCCCTGCCTCCGCTCGTGTGGGCGGCTCCGTCAGGCGCGTCGGACGGCTCTGTTTTGAAAGAACGTAATTAATTAGATAGGATTGGCGCTTGGGGAGAGATTAGGAGAAGAAAGAGCTTTAGCAAGATAAAGCGAACCGCCCTTTTGGGGGCACTTCGACGCTAAAGCTCTGTTTTTGCTACGCGAGTTGGGGTGTTACTTTTTCGGTAACTCATGCGCGGTGCCTCCAAAGTGCCCCTATCCCGCTAATACCTAGAAGCTCCCGTTCCCCTGCATTTTATGGGCGGCTTTCCTCAAGACAAAACCGCCTCTTTTGCCCGATTATGGGCGAATGACGCATGAAGATGATTTCCGCTTAAGAGCCAAAGCCCGCGAATCCAGCAGCCGAGGTTCAGAGGTCAGTATCCCCGCCAGCTATAAGGGGTTTTTCCAAGAGGCCCGCATTGGGCTTGTGAGAGGCAAAGCTGTCTCAGGACGGCGCACACTGACGAAACCCGCAACACCGCGCACAGGACGGTTTAACGCGAGAGGTCGAGGCCGTGCCGCCTTGGAGCGCGGCATTGGGCCGAAGCAAGGCTGGCGCGTTCACCGCGCCACAGGAGATCGCTACCGTGCCAGACGCGCGATTGTGAAGGTGCGTGTTGTGAAGCTACGCAATGCCAAGTCTTCTGTCTCTCGCGGGCACTTGGCTTACCTCCAGCGCGAAGGCGCAGGTGTGGAGCGCGCCGAGGGATTAGATGGCTCGGCGGAACAGACGCCGACGCGAGGCCAGCTCTACGGCCCAGAGGACGGCGTTGTGGTTGACGGACGGGATTTTGTCGCCCGCTCGCAAGAGAGCTTTGACGGACGCGGCGACCCGCACCAGTTTCGGATTATGATCTCGCCAGAAGACGGTGCGGAGCTGGCCCGCGTGAACTGCGACGGAACACCCAACCTGAAAGAGACAACACGAGCGTTGATGACGCAGATGGAAGAGGACTTAGGCACGCGGCTAGATTGGGTGGCGGTTGACCACTTCGACACGGCCCATCCGCACACGCATATCATTGCACGGGGCGTCACCCATGATGGCAAAGGATTGAACATAGCAGGCGAATATATATCGCGCGGCATAAGAGGACGGCTGGAGGAAGAACTCACCCGCGAACTAGGCTGGAAGTCCGAGCTTGAAATCCAGCAAGAGATGAAGCGCGAAGTCGGCGCTATGCGGGTGACCACAGCGGATAGGCATATTGCGGATGGGTTAGACAGGAACACGAACATCATCGACCTACGCGCAGGCTCCACCGCCAGCAAATTTGGCAGGCACTCATCTATGAACCGCCACATCCTAATCGGGCGGATGAACCATCTTGAGAAAATGGGCTTGGCACAGCCAACAGATCAGGGATGCTGGCAGTTAGAGAAAGACGCCTTCAAGACCCTTGGGCAGATTGAACAGCGAGAGCAGCTTAACAAAGAAATCCATGCGGCTGTGGAACGAGCCAACGTTAAGCGCCCTATCCGTTTGAATGATGGCCGCACAGACTATGATGGGAATTTATCCAATCGCCGTTTCATTGGACGCGTGATTGCAAAGACGCTTGGACGTGATGAAGGCATGAACCCAGACGCAAAAGGCGGCGGAAAAGTACGGTTCATAATCGATGGCACTGACGGCTATGTCAGCACAGTTGAGACAGGCATGGACACGCGAGCGGGCGAAGCGGCTAAGGTCGGCTCTATCATTGAGGTCTCCCCGCCTAGCTTGCGGACAGTTGACCAAAACCTACAGGCCCTCGCGACGGGCAAGGATTATCACGGCAAGCCTCGCAACGGACTTGTTGGAAATTATGCGATAGCGACGAGCGGCCCAGAGGATTGGGTAGACGGGAGCGGCAGCAGAAGTGCGGCACATATGCGGGTGCACAGATTGCGGCTTGCAACGCTAGTTGATGCGGGTGTGGTGCAAGTCGTCAGCAAAGACAAAGACGGCGACCCCAATGATTGGCGCGTACCAGAGGACTTTGAAGAGCGGGCTATCGCACTCGACTTGAGACAAGGCCGCGCGTCAGGCGTGAAGCTGCTTTCGCGCCAAGACTTGGATGCACAGCTCGCAAGTCCCGGTGCGACGTGGCTTGACCGCGCACAGGTGAGTTGGGGCAGAGGTGGACTAGGAGGAATAAGCGTAAAATCTAGCGCCTTCGCAAAAGAGCTGCACACGGCTTTCCAGCAGCGCCGTACATGGCTTGTTGAGCAGGGCTATGCAGAGCTACGCCAAGACGCTCAGAAAACCTCCATCATCTACAAGCGCGGCTATTTAAAAGCACTAGAGACGGAAGGGTTTAACGCCGCCGCCGAAAAGCTGGAAGGCATGACAGGCAAAGCTCACGTTGCGGCGCAGTCAGGGCGGTTGATTGAAGGCACAGTCTCGCAGAAATATGAACTCCCCCACGGCCCCCACGCAATGATTGAGACGCAGCGAGCATTTTACCTCGTGCCTTGGGAAAGCACTCACACGCAGAAGTGGGGCAAGCGTATCAAAGGCCGCGTGCTTAGCGGCGGTGGTATTGATTGGGAAACAGGGCGCAGTCGGGGTATTGGGAGATAAAGAAGTAATCTAAAATTAATGTTGCCAAATTTTTCTTCTTCATTGATCTTGAGGGCTGGCTTGTGCTTTGAGTCTATATAGAATAAAAGATTAAAATCCATGCTGGAGCATATAAGATAAATAATGACAGGCTTTGATGAAGAAGAAAGAACTAGACTGACTTCTGAAATTAATTCGGAGAGTATTTCCTCAAATCGTAAAATGGCTAGCCAAGTCTTGGCTACAAAAATCAAGGGCGCTGTAGATTTTATCTGGTTGCTAGAAGAAGATTACGGCACTGAATACTTAGCACTATCTTATTCCACGCTAAACGATGATAGAGATACGGCAAATGAAGTGTTTCACGAGAGATTTACCGCTATAGATTATAGCGACAATTATAACGATTTCCTTGACGCAAATAGAGCGTTGATGGAAGAAATCACTATCAAACTTCTAAATCAATTCGACAAAGTAAACCATTCTTACAATTTGTACCACGAACCAGTATTCGATGTGATTTTAGAAAATAACAAAAGTGGAAAAAAATCACAGACTCCTCTTGGGTGGGTAGTGATAGCGAAACCAGAGAGTAAAAAATTCGATGATCAGGAAAAGCAGGCGATTGTTAGATATACATATCAGCTAGCCATTGCTTTGCGACAGGGCAGAGACAACAGAAGATTAAACGCCATAGAAGCAATTCATTTAATTTTAGCACGCCAAAAGACAATTGATAATTCAATAGTCGAAACAGGTGAATTACTAAAGCAATTCTGCTCGATGAGTGAATTTTTTTTCTTTACATCCCAATCAAACAGAAAACTACTTCGTGATTATTTTAAAGAAATTTACGAAAACACTGGCAGAGAATATGAAGCAGAATATAAAGAGATCAGCCGCTCTCTTTCCAATTTCTCAGTGTCTGAATATGGCGCTGGACATTTAACGCCAGTAAAATTCAATGCCTTTTTATTAAACGAGGCTGGCAAACCGATTATTGATAGAGACAGCCTCTTGAAACGGAAGGACGAGAAAAGCCATATCTTGTACATACCACTGGTGGAGCAAGGGTTAGCGATTTGCGAGCATTCTATAAAACCTATTAAAGGCGTTCAATCTTATTTTGGACAACAGCAAATTGTTTCCCACAGATTGTTCCTTGCCTCAAAAGATACACCTCTATTTCTAGCCGGCACGATTAGCTCAACCGACGTGTCCTTGCCCCTTAAAACTGGACCATCTTTTACTTAGTAATTTTGATGGAAAGGGAAATGATTATGGCGAGGAAACGGTTTTCGGATGAGGATGTTATTCGGCTTTTGCGGCAGATTGAGGTTGAGACGGCGTCTGGTGCTAGCGTAGCGGAAGCTTGTCGATCAGCCGGTGTGAGCGATGCGACCTATTATGGTTGGCGGAAGAAGTTTGGCGGCATGGGCCCGTCCAAAGTCCGGCGTATGAAAGAGCTGGAGAAGGAGAACCAACGTCTTCGTAAAGCGGTATCTGCTCTCACACTCGACAAGCTTATCCTGAAGGAGAGCCTTGATTATTTAAAGCCCAAGGCCTGACGGCTCCAAAGCTACGTCAGGCCGTTATCTACTGCCGCCAAAAGCTGAACACATCTGAACGCCGGACTTGCAATGTGATCGGTATGACGCGGAGCAGCTTCCGCTATCAGTCAGCTTCTAAGGATGATGATGAAGAGCTGCGGCTCGCTTTAATTAAACTGGCTAAGCGATATGGACGTTATGGCTATCGGAAGATCGCCGCCCTCCTGCGCATGGAAGGCTGGCCGGTCAATCATAAGAAGGTTGAACGTATATGGCGCGAGGAAAGCCTACAGCTCCCCAAGCGCCATAAGAAACGAAGACGTCTTTATCACAAGGATAGCTCTGTCATACGACTGCGCCCCTTGCATCAGAACCACATATGGAGTGTCGATTTTGTTCACGACAAGCTGAGTTCTGGACGGCCTTACAAGATGCTGACGGTATTGGATGAGTATACCCGTCAAGCCTTGTGTGTTGAGGTGAAGCCCAAGATGGGCTCGGCGGATGTGTTGGAAGCCCTGTACAGGCTTCTGCTAAAACATGGGAAGCCGGAGTATATCCGATCCGACAATGGGTCCGAGTTCATTGCAGCCGCTCTCCAACTCTGGCTACGCAAAGTCGGTATCAAGCCGATACAGATCTATCCCGGCTCACCCTCGGAGAACGGCTACAATGAACGCTTCAATGGCACTTTGCGCTACGAGGTTCTCAACGCCGAATGGTTCACCAGTATCAGGCAAGCCCAGACAGTGATCAATATGTGGCTCAAGGAGTACAATCATATCAGGCCGCACCAGTCCCTGAATATGCGCCCGCCGGTGCCAGAGACTCTAAATCAAACTGGTACATGAAATGGGGGCTGGACACATTGTTGTGGATAATTTATCAGACATCGCAGTCAAACAACATTACACCACTACATGGTTCAAAAAACACTATGATTATGACGCATAGGATTGCACCTTAAGAGTCCTAAAAAATTGCTGACTTGAAACATTGATATTAGGTCCGACTATGGCAGTTTTTTAATGTGTCACAAACTACCCCATACAGCTTGAGGGCTATTAAGCGACTCGTCGAACCCATGCCAAGCTTGATTACTTAAATACAAACACTGTTCCCAGTGTAATGAGAACCAAGAGTGCAGCGATCCATCGATCCCGTGCCATATTTACCTTTGTTGCGTCCAAAGACCGCGTCGAGGACCATAGTAACCTCGGATCCACCGCGGGTATATCGCCGTGCAAACTCACGGCAAAAAGCGTGCCCGCGCTGACAACTGCAACAGGCAATGGGACGTGTAAATAATGGATGTAGAATAATCCCACGACATCACCAAGTAAACCGATCAACGCCGCCGTCACTAACCCAGCAGCCAGCGCTGCAATTGCGCCGCCTGAGGTCGCACGTGGCCAAAACATGCCGCCAAGATAGACCACGACAAAGGGGGCGACTGCATAAGACAATAGTCCCTGTACATATTCAAATAATGTCCCAAAGTTACCAATCATTGGGGCCCAAATGGCGCTAACACCGATGATAATGAACGTTGTAACCCTACCAACCCAGACCAATTGACGGGGCGAGATATCGGGTCGATGTCCTTTTATAAAATCCATCGTTACCAAGGTTGAGGCCGCGTGCAATGTCGAATCTGTATTAGACATTAAGGCAGAGACAAAGCCAGCCAATACCAGTCCCAGCACCCCTACAGGTAATAATTCGACCAGCATAGCGGGATAGATACGATCCGCTTCTGTTAATCCCGGTATTAGTGTTATGGCCGCAATCCCGGGCAGCACGATAACGAACAGGGCAAGTGTTTTCAGAAACCCTGCCATAAATAGTCCGCGCCGTGCCTCTGTTTGGTCCTGCGCGCTTAGCACCCATTGCACCATATTTTGATTAACCAGCCAGTAATAGGCACCAATAATTGGAATTCCCGTGAGCAATCCCGTCCACGGCACAGCCCGATCATCGAGCCCTCGGATGAGGTTCAAACTGCCCTCAGGCGCGGTTTCTAAGAAGGCTGACCATCCTCCCACGGCCGAGAGAGAGAAATAAGCGATTAAGAACGCCCCAAGAATAAGAATTAGCGATTGATACATATCCGTGCGGGATATAGCCGTCATGCCGCCCACAACAGAATAAAGCCCCGCCATTAACATGATAATCATGATCACAGCATGGGTCGAAAGTTCCGGTATGAATTGATGGAGCAGCAGCCCCCCTGCATAAAGCGAACCTGCCATATCAATAAAGACGAGTAAGAGAATGATAAATACAGAATAGAGCGTTTTAACGCGTTCGTCATAACGCTCTGTCAGATATTGCGCGATAGTATAAACGCGGCTACCCCGCACGACACCCACCATGACAAGTGCAAAGAACACAATCGCCATAATGCCGACCCACTCATAATTGTAAATCGCAATACCGATGACATAGGCCGCGCCAGTGATACCAATAAGGCCCGATGCAGAGAAATTAGTCGCAAAAAGTGAAAACCCAATCTGATACCATTTCAGTTTTCGGCCCGCCAAAAAGTAATCTTCAGTCGTTTCTGTCTTGTTTTCACCCAAAAGACCAATTGCCAAAAACACAGCAATAAAGCCCAGTAAAATTATGCCGTCAATTATAGTCAAAAGACGGGTTTACGCATCTGGCGCTGCGCAATATTGCCGGATGAAATCAGCATGGGATGGCAGTTTCGCGGCCGTCGAATCTACATCGCTTTTTATTTTTTGCAAAAAATATTCAATTTCCTCATCGCGCATCTTATCGGCAATCGGGTGATAGGATTGCGGCATGATGCCCTGCCCCATCATACATTGAATCCAAGAGTTTTCTGCAAATAATTCATCGTTCTTACGAAAAACGCGGCCGGTTTTTTCAAATAAATCGATTTTTTGGCGGACACTATTTGGCACATCCATGCTGGCGCAATAACGCCAAAAATCACTATCTCGCCGTTCCGTGACGCAATAGTGCATAATCAAAAAATCTCTAATTTTATCCATATCCTCAAAAGTTTGATCATTGAATTCTTTGACATCTGCATCTGATATGACTTGGGCGGGCAGCATTCGCATGAACCGCATAATCGCCCTCTGTATGAGATGTATTGAGGTCGATTCCAAAGGTTCCATGAACCCAGCCGATAGGCCTAACGTAACGCAGTTTTTCTCCCACTGCTTACGCCGCGCGCCCGTCTGAAAACGAATAAAGTTTGGCTCTGTCAACGTCTCGCCCTCGATATTAGAGAGCAGCCGTTCATAAGCGGCATCTTTGTCTAGATATCGGCTACAATAAATCAGCCCATTACCAGTGCGGTGTTGTAGGGGAATACGCCACTGCCACCCTGCGTCATGCGCGATTGCGCGGGTATAAGGTTTCGCTGGCTCCACAGATTTTGTTTGGATAGCCACCGCCGCATCACAGGGAAGATAATGAGACCAATCATCATATCCAACATGCAAGGCCTGCCCCATCAAAAGGGACCGGAACCCTGTGCAATCGATGAAAAAATCGGCTTTGACCGTCTCTCCCGACTCTAGTTTTAAGGCTGCAATATGCCCAGTGTTCGGGTCAAGCATGACATGATCAATCTTGCCCTCTTTACGCACAGCGCCATTGTCTTCGGCAATTTTTCGCAAAAACTTTGCGTAACGGCCGGAGTCCAAATGATAAGCATAATTAAGGGCATTATCAGGAAGCTGGGCAAATTTTCCCTGGAGGCCCGCAACGACCTCTAGGCAATAATCTTCAAAGCTTTCGGCCACGCCGCGCGCTTTGCCCGATAGCCAAAAATGCTGGAACCCGCTGGTCCAATGGTCTTTACCTGTATGGCCAAAGGAATGAAAATAGTCCTCACCGACATCTTTCCAATTTTCAAAATTAATACCCAACTTAAATGTGGCACCTGTCTCTCGCATGAACTCCGCTTCGTTAATGCCCAACATACGGTTGAATGACAGCAATGGCGGGATCGTCGCTTCGCCGACGCCAACTGTACCGATACTGTCAGATTCAACGAGCGTCACCTCAATTTGATCACCCATAATTTTAGCCAGGGTCGCCGCCGCCATCCAGCCTGCCGTACCGCCGCCTGCAACAACATAACGCCGAAATTTCTTGGGTATTTCTGATGTCATAATATTATTCACTGCTTAGCGTCTTAATTAAGAAAGATCTGATTTTGCTGGCGTTCTTCGCAGTCATCGGGCCCAAAATACCGTGTCCATGTTCTGGGATATGGTCAGTGACTTCGCCTGTGTTATCGAAAACATAATGGTTAAACACGTCGCGCCAATGTGATTTCTCATCATCGGGCAAATCACGAATAGCCATCATAGCGTGATTCAGCGCGTTCTGCGGCCCCCCAAAATAGCGCGGCGTATCGCGCCACCAATAATTGACGAGGACATTAAACGGGTCGAGCCCCTCGACGTGATGCCACCACATTGATGGGATATGGAGGGCATCGCCAGGCTCTAATTCCGCAGTAAAAGCGTTATCTAATGCGTCCTTGAATTTCGGATAAGCTTCAAAATCGGGATTGTGGAAATCAACCATACTAATTGCTCTTCCGGCGGGCGTATTATCAACAGGGCCAATATATAGGTTTTTAATTTGATCCGGCGGGAAAAGCGTAAAGCGTCGCCGACCAACAGCGACGCAGGCCAAATTATCGGGAAAATCGTTATGGGCAGCAATACGGCTTTTCGTGCCAATCCAGATTGATTCCATCGGGACGCGATCACCGAAATCAACATGATTTTCTTCATGGAGACCATCAAAAAAACGAGTGACGTTAATCGCACTAAGATAAATTATTGGCGCAGGGACTGTATTTTCAACGGCGTCTATACGATCAAAAATTAAGGGCAACTTCGCCTTGCCCATTTCAATATTCATTGACATGTCATCGCGGTAGAATAGGCGGCCGTTAAATTCATCAGACCCCATAGACACCGGAAATGGACGGTCAACCGCTTTGGAGAGCAAATAGTCTCTGGCGGCCCTTGCCGACGTTTTCCCAGCCTTAACCAACGGCCAGTCTTTCACCATATCGCGCACGACAAACGGCTTGCGCGCCGCGAAGTGCGGCTCTAAATCGGCCAGCGTTGCCCCTGAGGCCTCAGGCAAAGCGCGCATCGTTTTAAAGATGTCTGCATGATTAAACATTAATAGCAGCGGCCTCTTTTCGGGCAATTAATTTAGAGAGGTTTGATAACGACGCGAGCGCCATATAACTTGGCATAAGGTAGCCCTTGCTTTGCAATTCAGCCAAGCCTTCAGCGCTCAGTTTATTAAGCCGCTCTTCATGGATAACATGGAAGCCGACAAGCCTGTTTTTCGCTCCATCTTTCATAGTGACGTCAATGGACAGCGGTTCAAGCAAGTCGTATTTTTTTAGGCAATCAATATATTCGCTAGAGGCTCTATAGCCGCCGTCCAAATGGCTTAGCTTATTTGAAATACTCTCCAAATAGGCGGTGGGAATGCCGTTATCATCAAAAATGCGGCGGCCTTCGCCTTTGCCAATGCGGGGGCTATCGCTATCGATAACGACTTTGCGATCTGCATCATGATCTGATGGACGACCAATCATGAAGGGCTGGATGTCCATCGCAAGCGGGACATAGCTCGCGTCCCACCGGCCGTTGTCTAAAAACAAGTTTTCGCCATTCTCAAGCCCGAACATGGCCAAGCAATTAAACGCTTCACGCTCCTGATCCAGTTGAAATAAAATCGTGTAATGATTTTGCAAATTTCGAAATTCTTCGGGGAATGTAATACAGCACATAGTTGCGTCGCCCATACCCTCTGACCGCTCTTCTAATATACGCAAGTCTTTGTGATCTCGCGGATTTACGGCAACATGATTTGGCATGGCTTAGCTCTCTATTCTTATTGTTATTATTACTGCGTAGACGCTTTTTGAAGTCCTGCCAACAAGGCACGGTTTGTCGGTAGTCCCGCCGCGAATTTCTTTTGCTTCTGCATCATGGCTCCCATTTTCTGCTTAAGGGCGTCTTGTAAAACGGGCTTTAGCGTCGGGTGCGCCACCGCAGGAAAGCCCATACCATAGAGAACAAAGTGATAGCTTGACGCCGGGAAAATCTCACTAGCGTGTTCGAAATCACTTTGTACGGGCGGGCGGTGCTTCCACATTTCAAGATATTCTTGTAACCGCTGCGGGATAGAGTGCGCGTCGCGGTTATTCATCCAATAGGGATCTTCCCGTTTACTTAGGACATAATGAAGTTTCAAAAAATCAATTATACGCGCCCAGCGGTATTTGAATATGTCATTAAATTTACGCGCATCAATGTCCATATCTGCGCGTGTTACTGGCAAGTTATCAGCCAGCATATCAGCCGATAATTCAACCAGCACAATGGCGGAGGCCTCCAGCGGCTCTAGGAAACCTGCGGATAGCCCTATAGCAAGGCAATTTCGGTGCCAGAAGTGTTCGCGGTGACCTGAAGTGAAGGATAGCTTGCGCGTTTCGTAATCCGTTGACCCCACGTAATTAAATAAAACCTCCTCGGCGCGCGTATCACTCATATAATCGGAGGCATAGACACAGCCAATGCCACGCCGCGTTGGCAGCCCAATATCCCATATCCAGCCTGCTTCATGGGCCGTTGATATCGTTTGCGATGTGATAGGCGCGTCAGCGGCAACAGGCAGCCGCGTCACAAGGGCTCTGTTGTTAAAAAGGATATGACTTTGGTCGATAAAGTCTACGCCGTAATGCCCGCCAAGCAAAAGAGACTTTTGTCCCGTGCAATCGATAAACAAATCGCCCAAAACCTGTCCATGATTGCGGGTCAATACGCCTTCAATGTCGTCATCTTTATCCCCGATGACCTTTGTTACATGATCAGAGATATACACAACGCCCAGCGCCTGTACCGCATGATCACGTAACACAGCAGACATTTTCACAGCATCAAGGTGGTAAGCATAATTCATCGCGCCGAAATATTCAGGCATAGATTTTTGCCGTGGTGCGAGGCCGTCTTGAGACGGAGACGATTGTACACACACCGCTTCCGCGAAACACATATCTGGCGCATAGGTCTTCCACGCGTGAAGTAATTCATTGGCATTACGGGACACAGGCAGTTCAAACGGATGATGATAGCTATCACTCACATCGCCATTAACCCAGCCATCAAAGCGCGATCCTTGTTTAAACGAAGCATCACAGCGTCGCAGAAAGTCTTCTTCTTTTATGCCGATACGGCTAAGCGTTTTGCGGATGGTAGGCCACGTCCCTTCCCCGACACCAACAGTCGGAATATCCGGGGATTCTATGACCGTAATTGAAATCCCATCAAGCGAACGATCAGGATGGCGGGCGGCAAGCAGGCCCGCTGTCATCCAACCTGCGGTTCCGCCGCCTATGATGACGATATTTTTAATACGCTGTGTCATAGTTCCTTTTAGACGAAAATCGACGTCATGTCATAAGACTATTCGCCGCTGGCGATGAGGTAAATAGAGATTATTGATTGGCTTCGGCCATACAATTTTGGCTCGATGCGCCGTCATAATCGCATTGATAAACCCGCACCCAATCGACCAAAACTTCGGCCGGAAAATTATTGGCGACAAAGCCACCTGCATTGTTATCTTCTGATAAACGTCCGCCTACGGCGAGGTTTAGCATGAGGTAGAAATTCTGATCGAACGGGGCATGGGGATGGGTTTCTTTACTAACCGCGCCGGACTCCCATTCACTGGAATCCAGGCTCCAGAATAACTCATCATCGACAAACCAATTAATCTGGTCCTCACCCCACTCAACGGCGTAAACATGATAATCGTCTTTGCTATTTTCGCCGCCGGGAATTGTGTTTCGGCTTGATTGAAACTTATTCTGGGGCGACACACCGCCGTAATGCAGTGCGCCGAGCGTTCTGTTCTCACCCTCACTGCCGCTGCATTCACCACATGTGGCCCCCAGATTAACAGCCTCCATAATGTCAATTTCGCCCGATGCAGCCCACCCGCCGTAAACATTATCAATGGGCATCATCCAAAAGGCGGGCCATGTGCCCTGCCCTTTTGGTAACTTCATACGGGCAGAAAAACGGCCGTATGTCCAATCAGCCAGAGCGCGGGTGCGCACTTTACCTGATGTATATTGCTGGGTTATTTGCCCGCCACTGCCGTCGGGCCAACCCTGTGGATATTGCGGCCCCGTGTATGTTTCGGGGTAGGCTTTCAGCCGCAAAAGGCCATTGATGACCTCTATATTCTCAGGCCGGTCAGTATAACACTGCCGCTCTTCATTGCCGCCGCCCCAACAGGATTTCTCGACTTCCCACTTGGAGCGGTCAAGCTCATCACCCAAAAATTCATCCGACCAAGCCAAGAACCAGCCTTTATTGCTTGGGTGAAAATCATCGCCCTCAGGCGCTGCGCTGGGAACAGGTAACACGGCGGCTTGAGGGGGCGGCGGCGTTGGAGCCGTTGAGAGCGGCTTTGACGCAGACCCACCACAGGCTGTGAGGATAGCTCCCATGCAAATCACGGCTGGCAAGGAAGTCTTGAGCTTAAGCGTCATAAATAATCCAAATAAAACAAAAAAGGCCATCCCAATTGGGATGGCCCTTATTTAAATATCATTCACAAGAGCCTGATTAGAACTTGTAACGCGCGCCTACGGCATAACGGCCAGATTGCGGGTTCATAAAGAACGCATTATTGACAGAGCGGCGATGTCCGCGGCGGTCTGAGCCGGTAATATCAATGCCCTCTGCGAAGACCGTGAAGTTGTCGCGAATATCATAGCTTATATTCGCGTCAATCTGATCATAGGCCTCGACGTAGAACGGGTTGCGGCCACTGCCTGCTAGGAAGTCATCTCTCCAGTTCCATGCAACGCGGGCTTGAAGACCATTTTTGTCATAGAAACCCACAAGGTTTGCACTATCGCTTACGCCAGCAATCGCAAGCTGATCAACGCGGAATGACTGTGTATTGTCATATTCAAGCTCTGTATTAGCAATCGTGTAGTTGGCGATAATACCAAAACCGCTATCACCGAATGTGTGCTGCAATGCGAATTCCCAGCCGTCAAAACCGTCCGTGCGATCGCTCGCGACCGGCTGTTCAACCTGGAAGTTCAGGAGCGGGTCATCCGGCGCGCCAATGATGGCACCGTCAACCACAAGCTCTGGATAGTTCGCCTGATAGTAAGCCAGAATTTCAGCAGCAGAGTTAGCCCCCGCAGCCCGCGCTTCAGCAGCACGTGCACCGAGCCCAGGGTGAGTTAGACCATAATAGTTTTCAGTAAAGCGGCCTGTGCCGATGAAATTATTGATGTTCTTTTTAAAGTATCCAACCGAAATATAGCTGTTATCGCCATAATACCATTCAGCTGACACATCATAGTTGTCCGATGTGAAGGGTTCTAGTGACGGGTTGCCGGACCGGCCAGTGCCGTCCACGGCCCGGAAAAGGGAGTCGAGTGTCAAGCCGCCTTGGATTTGATCATATCTATGACGTCCAATCGTCTTGCTATAGGCACCGCGTAGTTTCACATTATTTGCAAAGGCGATATCAAAATCAACAGACGGCAAGAAGAAGTCATAGCTGCCATCAAATTCTGATTCTTCCGTTCCACCATCAAAGGTCAGGAAAAACTCGTTACCACCGGGCCAACTCGTCCCTGTTGGAACTTGAACGCTGGCTGGCGCGAAGACATCTGTATGCTCATAACGCGCGCCCGTTGTGATATTAACATCCGCAGATCCCCAGTTAAAGGAGCTGTTAAACTGCGCGTAAGCACTAAAGGTTTCTTCTTCAATCTGGCGTGAGTTTGTGCGGTCCGCCAAACATGTGCCTGGGTTATCAGATGTTGAGCCCACCCAAGGAGATGAACAAATACCGAATTGATCTTCTAGCAAATCAACCATCTGCGCAAAGTCAAAGCGGTATAGACCTTGGAGCATATTGGGATCATCTGCACCAGACACACCACTAAACTGATCAGGCAGCGTAATCCATTCAAAGATATCATCAGGAATATCGTCGGCATCGCCAAGCTCGCCGCCCCATGAGTCGGTTTGTATGAATCCAGAATCAGAGCGAACATCATTTTTCAGCCATGAGAAGCCAAAATCAACGCTATCGATAATATCGCGGTCGATTTCATAATCGCCATTTAGCTGTAATTGCTGGACATCTGAGCGCATGTAATTGTTTGAAAATGTGCTGCCCGAATGTTCACGAACAGACGCATCTTCGGCACCAATACCATTGTCTACAAACGAAATAACGGGCAGGTCATTCTCAAAATTGACAGTTTGTGCAGCAATGCCAAAGACGGTCGTGCCAACCGACATGCTTGAACCGAAGCGGTTTGTGGGTTTGGACTCTGCACTTGCATCGTTGTAATCAAGCGCAAGGTTCAGCCGGTCAGTTACATCCCATGCGAGGTTGAAACCAAGCGAGATGTTCTCATTCATAGATTGAGATAGAGACCCGCTATAAGATAGATCCGTTGGATTACCAAAAAACTCAGTATAATACAGCGGTCCAGCAACAGGACCGTCAGTCCACGCACTGTTGGTTTGGTCATGGTTGAACCAAACGCCCGCAGAGCTAGAATTTGTTTCAACTTCGTTGGAGGAATATGTGATGTCACCCGTCGCGCGCAATTTATCAGTAATATCATACTGCAAGACAAGCTGACCGTTTATCCGTTCCCGCTTATAATCCGTCAGTGCATAGTCCGCGTTTTGCGGCACTTCGTAAACATCTGTATCGCCGGGACGGTTTACGATACCGTCGTTAAAGTTCCAGGAGTTCGGACCCGTAGCAGACGGCAGGCGGCCCCACTCATTGCCGAAATCTTCGCTACCTAGATAGCCATCGCGCCAGCCGACATTGGACTGGACGATGCCGCCTTCACGTTTCTGATAGCTACCAGAAACAGCGACGCCTAAACGGTCATTGGCGAATTGATTAATGTAGAGACCTGAAATCTCTGGGGTGATTTTCTTGCTGTCAATTTGACCTGTGTCGTAAACACCTTTGACACCGATAGTCGCTGTCCTGCCTGAGGCCTCAAGCGGCTTGGCCGTTTTGATATTGATTGTTGCACCCGCGCCGCCGCTGGCAACATTCACTTTTGACGTCTTGTAAACCTCAACGGAGGCAATCGCTTCCGATGCCAAATTACCAAAATCGAACGAGCGGCTGGCACCATCACCAATTGATGACGTTGGCATCACGCGGCCGTTGAACGTCACGAGATTATAGTCTGCCCCCCAACCCCGAACAGTGACCGTCGCGCCTTCGCCGTTTTGGCGATCAATCGAAACACCAGGAATACGCTGCAATGATTCGGCGAGGTTGGTATCAGGGAATTTACCGATGTCCTCTGCGGTGATCGCGTCAACAATACCTTTTGAATTTCGCTTTACGTCCATAGACGCTTTAAGAGATTGGCGGATACCCGTTACAATCACTTCGTCCCCATCGTCCGTATTGTCCTGCGCGACTGCTACGGTTGCCGATGCCATCATTGCTAGAACAGACGTCCCAAGCAGCAAGCGACTAATCCAACGATCTTGATTATTCATGATATTCCCCTGAACAATTATATTTACTTTTATCTAAATTTGACAGCGCTGTCATTACACGCAACGAAAATGAACTGTCTGTAATCTGGAACTTGAGTGTCAAAATTGTCTATCATTGTCAACATAAAGTTCCGATTAAGACAATTTTTTAAAACGCTTGTGACCTAAAAGACACATGAAAAATCTCGACTATGACATATGCATCTTGTGAATTTAGTTTTCCGGGGCTGGTCCCGTAGACCCCCGGTAAAGGATTTCATGCGGCAGCACTCGAGTCGCGGAAACGCTTAAGTCGCGTTTAACGTTGTCACTCACGAGCCGCACAGCCTCTCTTGCGATCTCCCCAAACGGCTGCGCAACGGTAGTAAGTTCAGGCCACATTGTTTGCGAGATAGCAGTGTTATCAAAGCCAGCAACAGATAAATCCTCTGGCACTTGAATACCAATTCGGTTTGCCATCATGATCACGGCAGCCGCCATTTCGTCATTCGCCGCAAAGATCGCGGTCGGGCGGTCTTCCATGCGCAGCATTTTCTCTGCGCACGCCAAAGCGTCCTTAAAGAAAAAGCTTCCCGCCCCCAAAATTAGAGCCTCATCGATGTCAATGCCCGCATTCTTTAGAGCTTCTTCATAGCCCTGACGCCGAAGCAGTGAGGCGACATGACCTGGATGACCACATATATGGCCAATACGGTTATGACCTAAGTCTATGAAATATTTAGTCATTTCAAATGCAGCGAGCCGATCGTCCATCGCAATAGAGCTAGATCCAGATATTTGCCGTGACGGCGATATCAACACAGTGCGTATGCCGCGCTCTTGTAGCAGCATATGAAGTTCGGCCGAATCGCACATAGGCGGCACAAGAATAAGGTTCTGAACCTTGGTCCTATCCAGGAAAGCCTCCACCTGGCGGCGCCATTCGGGGTTGCTCTCTTCAAAAAGCTCCACGGCCAAATAGCGGCGCGCATCAGAGCAAGCTTTGAGCACCGCATGATTTAGGCGCGATTGATACCCCCCGCTGGGGTCACCATAGAGCATTCCAATACTCTGCGAATCCCCCATGCGCATCTGGCGCGCAATCGAGCTTGGCGCATAGCTAAGATCTTCCATAGCCCGCCGCACTTTATCGCGCGTCTTGGGACTAATGTGTTCATAATTATTCATTACGCGCGAAACAGTCTTAACCGAAACACCAGCGTGTTGCGCAACTTCAGTTATCGTTGTCATTCCGCCACACCTCCATTCAGTCTTTTGCGATTCATTCAGACTACGCATAAGGCGTTGACTGCCATCCGCCAAACATAAATTGTCTGAAATTTGATTGACATTGTCCATATCAAGACAATAACAGGACATATATTGTCCACCTTGAATGACATATTTAGTGAAATTTTTAACTTAAGGTTATAATAATGAAGAACTTTATGACAAGCACAGCAGTAATTTTAGGCTTAACCTTCACAGGAAGTCTTATTCTTTCAGGGTGCGCTGATCAGGCCAAGACTACGCCCGCAGCCCAAACCGATAACGAAACAATCGAAGCTCGTGCACATTCACTTCTATTAAAAATGACGCTAGAAGAAAAGATTGGGCAAATCATTCAAGCCGATATCGCCGCCGTAACCCCAGAAGAAGCAAAGCAGTATAATCTAGGCTCTGTCTTAAACGGCGGTAATTCAGCGCCCGGCGGCGGAAAAATTGCGCCACCTGCGGCATGGATATCCCTAGCCGATGAATTTTGGACGGCCTCTACCGACACCTCTGATGGTGGTTTAGGGATTCCGCTTTTGTGGGGAACTGATGCCGTCCATGGTCACAACAACCTGCAAATGGCGACTATTTTTCCACATAACTCGGGGCTGGGGGCGGCCAATAATCCTGCCCTGATGAAAGAGATCGGCGCCGTCACGGCCCGCGAAATTCGTGCCACAGGACTGGATTGGACGTTTGCGCCGACATTAGCGGTGGCGCAAGATGACCGATGGGGCCGCGCCTATGAAAGCTATTCTGAAAGGCCTGAAATTGTTGCGGCCTATGCCAACGCTATGGTCAAAGGGCTACAAGGCACATCGGGCACAGACGGATTCTTAAATGGCGATAATGTCATCGCAACGGCGAAACATTTTATCGGCGATGGCGGCACAGAATTTGGTATCGACAAAGGTGACGCACTGGGCAATGAAGCCGCACTCATAAAACTCCACGGCGCAGGATATGGCCCTGCCATCGCCGCTGATGTTCAAACTGTAATGGCATCATTTTCCAGTATCAATGGTGAGAAGATGCACGGATCAAAACGCTTCCTCACCGATGTTCTGCGCACAGATATGGGCTTTGAAGGCTTTGTCGTTGGCGACTGGAACGGCCACGGCGAAGTACCAGGCTGTACGGCCACGGATTGCCCAGAAGCCTTAATGGCAGGGATCGACATGTATATGGCACCCGAAAGCTGGCGCGGGCTTTACGACTCCTTGCTGGCTCAAGCCAAGTCGGGCGAAATTTCACAAGAGCGTCTTGATGAGGCTGTGATTCGCATTTTGCGGGTGAAGCTACGCTCGGGTCTATTTGAAGCTGGCCTGCCCTCCTCCCGTGCAAGCGCGGACATTGACGCTCTGGGATCAGACGCGCACCGCAATGTCGCACGGCGTGCCGTGCGTCAATCTTTAGTGCTCTTGAAGAATGAAGGGGATATTCTGCCCCTAAGAGGAAGTCCTACTGTTCTTGTGACAGGTAGCGGCGCTGACTCTATGCAGCAACAGACAGGGGGCTGGACGCTAAACTGGCAAGGCGATAATAATCCCAATGATATTTTTGAGCGCGGAGAAACAATCTACAGCGGGATTAAGACCGCCATAGCAGCGCAAGGTGGCGCAGCGGCATTATCATCCGACGGATCCTTTACTGAAAAACCTGATGTTGCCATAGTCGTATTCGGAGAGCAGCCTTATGCGGAGTTCTTTGGCGACGTATCGGACCTTGTTTATGAATTTGAAGACGGCGAAAACTTGAAACAGCTTTTAGACTTTAAAGCCAAAGGCATTCCTGTTGTGTCAGTCTTCCTGACAGGGAGGCCTCTTTGGATGAATCCCCATTTAAACGCATCTGACGCCTTTGTTGTCGGTTGGCTACCGGGAACTGAAGGCGGCGGTATCGCGGATGTGATTGTCGCCGACGCGGCAGGAAAAGCGCGTCATGACTTCACGGGCCGCCTTTCATTCTCTTGGCCTGATAACGGGGTGGGCCATCCCATTAACGCGCCAACAGACGAAGGCGTTTTATTTCCCTATGGTTACGGATTATCATATGGTGATGACGGGCGTTTGGCCGCGCTGTCTGAAGATTCCGGCGTTGTGAGCGGCTCTGCTTTTAACGGAAATATTGTCGCGCGCGGCGGCGCAGCCAAAGCGTTTACAGTTTACCTCGGTGATAGCTCCAATGCCAACACCCCCATTAGCGGCCTTCGAAGCAACAGCCTCGGCGGCCTGGTCACGACACGCGGTGTTGATTACAAAGCGCAAGAGGACTCGCGGCAAGTCACATGGACTGGCAAGGGAACATTTAGTGTTCGTAGCCCAAGGCCCGTGGATTTTGCCAATGCAGGCGGTAATGCCATTAGCCTTCAATGGCGCATCGACGAAATGCCAGAAGGCCCTATGCATGTTGACATTGGCTGTGGGGATGGATGCAGTAGTCAGATTGATATCAGTTCAATTATTAGAAACATTCCGACAGCGCGTTGGGTGCAAACAAATATCGCAATGGATTGTTTTACAGCGTCGGGGCTGCAAACCGATGCCGTAACAAAGCCTTTCGCCCTAATCAGCGAGGGCAGCGCGAAAATATCATTACACAGCGTTAGCGTTGAAAAAATTGAGGCCCCGCTCGCCAGTTGTCCCGGGTAAAAAAATGCCCGCGGAAAAGATAACGCTACGAACTGTTGCAACGCACGCAGGCGTGTCAATTAAAACTGTATCGCGCGTGCTTAATAACGAACCCTTTATCTCTGCATTAACACGCGAGAAAGTCCAAGACGCGATTGCAAAGCTGGAGTTTAGCCCCAACATTGCTGCGCGGCAGCTACGCGGGCAACGCAGCTATAGCCTTGCAGTTGTGTATGAACCCCCTGCGTCGGAATTCCTGACTGGAATATTAGAAGGCATTTTGCCCGTTTGCCGTGATGCATCATATAAATTACTGCTTGAGCCATTGGCGGCCACCGAAACACGGATGCGTATCAACACAATGATCGAACGCCGCGATGTGGACGGTTTCATTTTTCTGCCGCCATTGTCAGAAGATATTGCTCTGGTGCAATCTGTTTTAGACGCCGGCCTGCACGCAATATTAGTCGCATCAACGATTGACCTTACAGCCGCGAATCTAGGGGTTAGCAAAATCGGCATTGATGACTTCGCCGCGGGGCAAGCGATGGGCCGCCACCTTATTGCGCAAGGACATAGGCGCATCGGATACATAAGACTGCGTGAGCAACACAGCATGGCAAACCAGCGCGGGCATGGTTTGCGCGCGGCATTGGAAGAAGCAGGTCTTCCCGAAAATAATCTTAGTGTTGCGCAAGGCGAATCTTCTTTTGACTCCGGCTTCGCCGCCGCCGCGGAACTACTCGATGATAAAAACCCACCCAGTGCAATTTTTGCTGGTAATGATTACATGGCAGCAGGCGTGATAGCCTACGCCCGAGAGCACGGATTATCTGTGCCAGATGACCTTTCTGTTGTCGGCTTTGACGGCGCTGATTTATCCAAGATGTTTGTCCCACCCTTCACAACAATCAAACAACCCCTGAAACAATATGGCGATTGGGCAGCCCGAAAGCTTCTTGCGACGATTAACAATCCCGAAGTCGAAAAAGCTGAGGACATATTAGACTTTGAACTCATTCAAAGACACTCAGTAAAAAACATCAAGCGTAGCAACTCTTTGTAATCAGGGGGTCCGCGGTTTAAGTCCGTGTGGGGCACCATTTTCCTAACATAGCAAGTTGCGTAAGCCTCTGAAAAGTCTCGGAAAATCCCTCTTTCCTTTACTTTCAACACGGTAACTCGCGCGATTTACCTCACTTCTTGCCTTACAAAAGGCTACACAGGAGATGGCAGGATGAAGGCGATTAGACGACCCGACCAATACCTACGGCTACGCGGTGATCTATGGCATTATGTGCGGCGCGTGCTCGCGCCCGATGTATTTGAAGGTCTTAATCGACAAGGCGCGTTGCTTTGCATGGCACTGATGGAGACAGGATGCAGGCCAAGTGAATTGGCGAACATTAGGCCAGCGAACATAAGACTGGACGCCGAGGTTCCCCATATCCGCATCCGCCCCACGAAAGATAGAGAGCTAAAATCGGGTGCATCCGTTCGCGATATTCCGCTTGTTGGAGTGGGGTTGGAGGCTATGCGGCAGGCTCCAAACGGCTTTCCGCACTACCGAGACCGTAGCTATTTATTGAGCGCGTCTCTCACAAAGGCATTCAAAGCGAGAGCACTATTCCCGACAAAACAGCACCGCATATACAGCGTTCGGCATAGCTTTGAGAACAGAATGTTGGAGGCAGGATTGGGCTTTGGATTGCGCTGCACATTGATGGGACACCGTAATCCACGCCCTGAATATGGGGATGGAGGGTCACTCGCCTACCGCCGAGATGAGCTTTTGAAGATAGCGCATCCCGTCAGTGCAGAACTACTGCAGAGCTATCCCTTTGATAATAAACATAACAAATACGCAGGGGCCAATTTGGTGCCATGTTAAATTTTTATGGCACCTATGGAATTACGCAAACAATTCAACGGCTTGCCGTAAACCTAGAGCGTCTTGCCAGAAGATGTGCCGCGCTATCTCTTGCCCACAGGGTTTGAGAAAAGCAAAGTGCTCTATAACCTCAACCGCGTCCTTGAAAAGGGAAGTGACGCAGTGGTGATCATCGAAGGCTTCTGGTCTGTTTTGCGCTTACACATCGCAGACATTCCATGCGTCTCGACATTTGGCAATAGTGTCTCTGTGGTTCAAGCCTAACTGCTCGTTAAACACGGCGTTAAAAACGTCATCCTCATCTATGATGGGGATGAAGGGGGTCGTATCGGCACCCAATCGTCTTTGCCAATTCTGGCAAAGCACTTGTTCGTTAAAACGGTCGCTCTGGATGATGGCATTAAACCAGACACGATGAGTAAAGACATTATAGCCACGCTCCCACATTTTTAATGGGGAAGTTTGGAGAAGCCCTGCGTTACGCGCGGGGCTTTTTAATCCGTTGAAATCGTCCTCGGTCTGGTGGATTTTTCGTTTCGAAAATTCCACGGGGCCGAGAGCTTTTTCCCCACGGTTGTCGTAGCTGCGGCTAGCAAGGCGACTTTTTAGATTTATCCAGTGGTGATTGCCAGTACATGTTAAATGGACAGGAAAAAGCTAAAAAGTCGCCTTGTAAAACGCAGGCAACCGTGGGTAATAGCGTGAGCGTGGTAAAGGCGATTAGCCAATCTGTTACCCGCACTTGTTAAGAAGTGGGGGTGCGTTGCACTTACAACGCCTTATCGAGTTTTTCGAACCAGATGGAATTCCATAGAACATTCCAGTTCATTACAAACCAATTCGACCAGTCATTAGGGTTTTTATCTATTGTTCTGTTTTGAGACTCAAAATGAACAAACTTAATTATCAATCTTGCGGTAAATTTTTGAAATTCATCCAATTCATCTTCGTCAAAAATCTCGCTAAAGTCCCACCATTTCGATTGCGCTGGATGTGCTCCAAAATAGTTACGAAGTTTGTATAATCTTGTTGCGATTGTAGCCTCTTGCTCGCTGAGCTCAAGAATAATTTTCAAATCTTCACGTGAGAAAGCGGTTGCAGGCTTTTTTAAGTTTGTAAAAAATTGGCAGACAACATCAACCACCTTGTCAAAGGCACAAATAGCTTCTTCGTCAAAACCAGATTGTCTCAGTTCTAGGCCGCGAACATAATTGAACAATGCTCTATGAACATAAGGGTCGAGTCCGTTTATCTGATCACAAAGCCTCAAAAACATTTTTTGTCTGCTTGAGTCCATCTTATGTTTTTTATCCAAACTATACTTAGATCGAATTTCAGTGTCTGAGAGAATTCCGTTCCGGGTGAAGTACGATTGTGAAATATCAGAATAGAAATGTGTCGGAATTTGGTAGGTAAGGGCAATGCTGCCAATTACTTGCACAAAACAGGCTCGGGAAGTGTATTGTTGTGCGAAATGAAAAAAACAAGAGATATAGTAATACATGCTGTCATCGGGGAAACTTTTTCTCAATCCTCTTGTCCAGTCTGGTGTCCGAGACATCACCCACAATCGGTTGTCATATTGGAATGCAGACGTTCTATCTAAGTCGAAATGCAAGACCAGATTATCGCAATTTTTTAACGGCCTTGTATTGTATGTGGATGCTAGTTTTCGTTTAGGTAATTCATCGTAAACAAAAGTTCTGACGCGTTTTGAAATCGATTTTCCAGCACTCTTTGAAACGTATTGGTTTTTGGTTCCATATTGGCAGACTTTTGAAATAAATTGTTCTGCAGAAGGACTTTTATTTGAGGTCATGCATACAAGGTTATGATGTTCGAGGTCTGCAATCTAGTAATTTGCTAGGGGTGCATCATATTATCTCGAATAAGACCTTCTAGGGGTTGTTGTGGTGCCCCCTAGGTGCCCTAATTATAATCTGCGCGAAGAAATTTTTGGGAGTATCTTTAAACTATTAAAATATTTGATAAAAATGGCGCACCCGACAGGATTCGAACCTGTGACCTCTGCCTTCGGAGGGCAGCGCTCTATCCAGCTGAGCTACGGGTGCGTGGGGGTGTTCTAGTTAAGGGGGGCGGGAAAGGCAATGAAAACTTAGCACGCGACCTGTCTGATATGACTGCTGAAAACATCAGTTGAAATTGGGGGCTAGGCGCGTCAAAAGCGGAATATGAAACACTCATTTTTTACGCATGTGCTGCTCCTGATATCGGCTGGACTTATGGCTTGTACCCAGGGCGGCACGGTGGGCGGTAAAGTGTCCGACGCGCGCGCCCGCAATGACGGGCCCGCCATATGGGTTGTGCGCGATTTTGACAGCACGCTGTTTTTATACGGCACCGTACATTTGCTATCGCCAGACATCGATTGGATGCGCGATGATATGCGGGAGGCTTTTGCCGAGGCCGGCACAGTGTTCTTTGAAGTGGATACAGAAACTAACGCGCAAATTAAGGCTAGCGTTTTAACACAGTCTCTGGGGTTTTATTCTGACGGACGGCGCTTACGTGACCGGCTGGATGGTTATCAACTCAAACTTCTCGAAGCCGCGTCCAATAATGGCAATGTTCCGCTGGCGACATTGGACAATATGAAGCCGTGGCTTGCGAGTGAATTTTTGACAATTGCGGCGGCGGCCAATGTCGGTCTGACCCCAGAGTTATCGGCTGATGACGCGCTTAAAAGCCGAGCAGCGCGACAGCAAAAAAATGTGCTCTATCTGGATAGTATTGAGGCGCAAATTACCCGCGCGGCGCAAATGCCTGAATTGGTACAAATGACGGTTTTATCTGAGACCCTGGAGGGGTTTAATACGATTGAAGGCGACTTAACCCGTATCACGACAGCCTGGACCACGGGTAACGTCAATTTCCTAACGGATGAAGTGATCAACGCCGTCAAAGCCAAAAGCCCAGAGGTTTATCAAAGCCTTTATGTCGATGTGAATAAAGATTGGGCCGCGCAATTAACGCGTTTTATGGAGGGCAGCGGCACAGGATTTGCGGCGATTGGTGTTGGGCATTTGCTGGGCGATGATAGCTTGCAAGAACAACTGATCGAGCGGGGATATGAGGTGAAACGCTACCTAGCGTTTATGGGCGATCCTGTCATTGAAACCATTGATACGACATTGGTTAAAAATCCAGATGCGGATGAATAAGTGGAATTGCTTACCCCTGCCCGCGCGCTGCGATATAAGCGAGCAATCCCTCGCTGGCCTGTTCCACCAATCGTAAAACGCGCGTAAACCCATCGCCGCCGCCGTAATAAGGGTCTGGTACATCCCGCACACCCGCATTGGGCGCGAAATCAAGAAAGAGAGACAGTTTACCCCGTAAATCAGGTGGGCACAGCGCGGAGAGGTCTTTGAGGTTTTGCGCGTCCATGGCGATGATGTGATCAAAATCGCCAAAATCTGCGCGCGTGACTTTGCGCGAGGCTTGACCCGTAAAATCATAACCTGCCGCCTCACCTGCCTCTATACTGCGCGGGTCGGGTCGTTCGCCAATATGCCAACCGCTGGTGCCGGCACTATCGACATAGACGTCAATGCCCGCGTTGTTTGCGCGGGATTTAAAGACAGCTTCCGCCGTAGGGGAACGGCAAATATTGCCAAGGCAGACAAATAAAACGGAGGGACTTTCCACAAAAGGCTCAGAATTAACCCGTGCGGCCAGAGATATAATCTTCCGTGCGGCTATCACTGGGCTTGGTGAAGATTGTCTCTGTCGTGTCATATTCAATCAGGTCGCCAAGATGGAAGAAGGCGGTCTTATCAGAAATCCGCGCGGCCTGGGCCATGGAGTGTGTAACAATGACGATGCAGTAATTTTGCTTTAGCTCTTCAATCAAAGCTTCCAATTTAGCCGTTGCGATAGGATCAAGTGCGGACGCGGGTTCGTCCATTAAAATCACTTCAGGTGATACCGCAATGGCACGCGCAATCACAAGGCGCTGCTGCTGTCCGCCCGACAGACCCGTGCCAGATAATTTAAGACGGTCTTTGACCTCGTCCCAAAGCCCAGCGCGGCGTAATGATTTTTCGACCAGTTCGTCAAGCTCGGCTTTGCTATTGGTCATGCCGTGGATTTTAGGGCCGTAAGCAATATTATCGTAAATTGATTTAGGGAAAGGATTTGGCTTTTGAAACACCATACCGACGCGCGCGCGTAACAATACGGGATCAAGGCTTGGCGCGTAAATATCTTGGCCGTCCATCAAGATTTCGCCCGAGACGCGCGCGCCCGTGATCGTGTCATTCATACGGTTAAAGGTGCGCAAAAATGTGGATTTGCCGCAACCAGACGGCCCGATAAAGGCCGTGACACCGCGGTCTGGGATATCAATATTAATACCGTGCAGAGCTTCGAAATCACCGTAATGCACTTTCACATCGCGGCATTGAAACTTTGTCCGTGCATTTTCAAGCGACGCGTCGCCGCTGCGCGTGATTGTTGGGGCTTTTGATAATGTGTTCATGACCGTCTCTTTTCCAATTTACCACGCAACCAAATCGCGAACCCATTCATACAAATAAGTACAACAAGCAAGACCATAATCGCAGCCGATGTGCGTTCCGCCCATGCCCGTTCCGCCTTATCAGACCAAAGGAAGATTTGCACGGGCAAAGCGGTGGCGGGTTCTGTAATGGATGACGGAACTTCGGTAACAAAGGCCACCATACCAATCATCAATAGCGGCGCTGTTTCGCCCAAAGCTTGTGCCATGCCGATGATAGAGCCTGTTAAAATGCCGGGGCCTGCTTGCGGAAGTTTTTGATGGAACACCGCCTGTACGCGCGACGCGCCGAGGCTAAGCGCGCCGTCGACAATGGCAGGACTGACAGAGCGAAGAGAGGCGCGGGTCGCAATGATAATCGTCGGGAAAACCCGCAGCGCCAAAACCATACCCCCGACAAGTGGGATTGAGCGCGGCATACCGAAGAAATTCAGGAATACCGCCAGCCCCAAAAGACCAAAAACAATCGACGGCACAGCGGCGAGGTTATTGATGTTAATCTCGATAAAGTCTGTGAATTTATTCTGCGGTGCAAATTCATCCAAGTAAACGGCCGCGCCAACACCAATCGGAAAGGCTAGAATAAACGCAATGCCCAAAATCATCACAGAGCCGACAACCGCGCCGCCAATACCCGCAAGTTCTGGATCGGAACTATCTGGATTTGTGAAAAACAGCAGGTTAAATTTACTCTTAATTGCACCGCGCTCAATAAGAGTATCGACCCATTCGATCTGCTGATCGGTCACTTTTCGGCGGTCTTCTGGCAGGTCGCGGTCAATATAGCCTTTTAGCAACTGATCGACTTGGTCGGATGTCGGCACGGTCAGGGTGATGGTTTGCCCGACGAGTGACGGGTCATTAAAGACCATTTGGCGCACTTGGTTTGTTGCACCCGACGCAGAGACTATGCCGAATAATTCTTGCTTTGCCCGGCGCTCTGTGACGTCTGGGAATTGGGCATAAAGCGTGTCTTGCATAATCTTGCGGTAATTGGCCCCGCGCAAGGCCTGGGCGTCACGCGCACCTGTGGGGTCAAGCACGCTTTCTTCTAATGTGATGTCAACGGTCATGAAGTTTTGACGAAACGCCGTATATCCCGTGCCAACCAAACTGACGAGCAACCACAAAAGCGCGCCCATAGCCATTGCGATTGCGGCACGGCCAAACCAGCGAAACCGCATTTCACGGCCGTAACGCGCTTTCAGGCGTTTCTCAGCAAAGGCTGATTTATGAAAATTCGGCGAAATTTCCGGTTTAACGTCAGATGTTATGTCAGATGTAATATCAGTCATCAGTCATATTGCTCGCGGTAACGGCGCACAATCGTCAGGGCGATCACATTTAACACCAGTGTAATAACAAATAGGACAAGTCCCAAAGCAAAAGCGGCCAGCGTTTTTGCGCTATCGAATTCTTGGTCACCCGTCAAAAGCGCCACAATTTGCACAGTCACCGTTGTCACGGCTTCAAAGGGGTTCGCGGTCAGATTAGCCGCACGCCCTGCGGCCATAACCACGATCATTGTCTCGCCAATGGCACGTGAAATGGCCAGCAAAAAGGCCCCGATAATACCCGGTAGCGCGCCCGCAAAAATCACTTTTTTCATTGTCTCTGATTTGGTTGCGCCCAAGGCTAATGACCCATCGCGCAAAGATTGCGGCACAGCCGAAATAACGTCATCAGACAGCGATGATATCAGCGGCACAATCATAATGCCCATGACAATACCCGCTGAAATCGCGCTTTGGGTCGGTACAGCAAAACCAAGGCTTTCAGAAAAGTTTCGAATGGTTGGCCCCACGGTCAGCAGTGCAAAGAAACCGTAAACCACGGTTGGGATACCCGCGAGGATTTCCACCGCCGGTTTTACAATAGACCGCGTGCGAGGGGAGGCATATTCTGACAAGTAAATCGCAATCATCAAGCCGATTGGCCCCGCGACGAGCATTGCAACCAACATGATAAGGAACGTACCCGCGAAGATTGGCACCGCGCCAAAGGCTCCGGATGAGCCAGCCTGATCCGCGCGAAGCGCCGTTTGCGGTGACCATTGCAAGCCAAACAAAAACTCATTGAGCGGCACTTTTTGGAAAAAGCGCCAACTTTCAAAGGCCAAGGACATGACAATACCAAAGGTCGTCAGAACGGCGATAATCGATAACATGACCAAGACGGCTAAAATCGCGCGTTCTACGTAGGTGCGAGCCCGAAAATCAGACCGAATAAAGCGCTGGGCCCCAATAACGACCGCACCGCTGGCGGCAAGTAATGCGGCCAACCACGCGACGTTAAATCCGACGCCTGCATCATCAGGCGCAACGTTCAGGCCAAAAATAAAGATGATAAGGCCGATAATGGCCACACCCCAAGCGGTGAAAAATCCGTGATAGCTGGCCTGGGAATGCCAGCCACCTTCACGACCACCGCCCGCCGCGATTAATCGCGTGCGGGCTGTGTTTCTGTTTACAAAGAACCCTGCAATCATGCAGAGTCCCAAGAGGGCGAGAATGTAAACTGGGAAGTTTGTCATTTTGCCCCCTCGGCAAATTTATAATCGCCTATTGGCTGTAAGGAATCATATCCACAACAGCCTTACGATACTTTGTACGCTCGGCATCTGGAAGGGGCACAAGGCCGATTTCTTCAAGATATCCACCAGGACCTGATGCAGCTTCGGATGTAAACTCTAGTGCATATTCCTGCAAGCCTGGAACTTGGCCGACATGATCTTTTTTGATGTAGAAATATAGCGAGCGTGACACAGGATAAGCTCCAGATGCGATATTTTCAAATGTGGGCTTTGCCTCGCCGACTTTGGCACCTTTAACTTTATCAGAGTTCTGCTCTAGGAAAGAGTAACCAAAAACGCCAACGGCTGTGGGTGTGTTGGTCAAGGTTTGCACCAGAGCGTTGTCATTTTCGCCAGAGTCAATCCAGTACCCGTCTTCGCGGACAATATGAGCGGCTTGCTTAAAGGCGTCTTTGTCGGTTTTGCTCATTTCGGCAAGGCACGGAATTTCTTTGGCCCCTTTTTCCATGGCAATCTCTACAAAAGCGTCGCGTGTGCCTGATGTTGGTGGCGGTCCGTATGCTTCGATACGGTAATCAGGCAAGAAGTCTTCAATCTCGCTCCAACGCGTGTAAGGGTTTGGCCCCATTGTGCAATTATCGTCAATCGGCACGTTTTTAGCAAAAGCCAGATAAATGTCTTTCATGGACATATCAATCACAGGGCTATCGATGGCATTAGCAACAACAATACCGTCATAGCCGATTTTGACTTCGACAACGCCCTCAATGCCGGCGTCCATACATTTACCAAACTCTGACGCTTTTTGACGGCGTGATGAATTAGTGACGTTGGGTGTGCCAAGCTTTGGGCTGTCGCAGAATAATTTGTGACCGCCGCCAGACCCCGTGGATTCGACAATAACGTTATACCCTGTCTTGTTTTTAAACTCTTGGGCCACCTTGATAGAGAACGGATAAACCGTCGAAGATCCAACGATGCGGATTTCATTACCGCTTTGTTGTACCGGAACCTCTGTATTGGCGGCTGGTGTATTGGCTGTTGGTGTGGATGTGTCACCCCCGCCGCAAGCCACGAGTGCGACCGCTGAAACGGCGGCCAATGTGAATGTGCTAAATTTCATGATAGAACCTCTTTCTTATCTTATCTTAAAAGTCAAAACCAAGGCGCGCGATAAATCCATTTGCGCTCTCGGCTGCGCCGTTTGTGGCATCAGAATCAAAATAGTTTAGGCGTAGGCGAGTCTGCTTTGTTGGCATCCAATCGGCTCCTAGAACCATTGTGTCAAGTTTTCCGCGGTACGGGCCGTCTTGCAAATCAAGCGTGTCATAGCGCGCGACCAATGCCAGCGCGCCAAAACCACCCTCACCAAGGGGTTTATCGACCTTTGTGCGGTCATAGGCCCCGCTTGATTTTTTGTAGGCGCGTTTGCCACCAATAACATAGCCAGCCTCTATATAACCACCACCAAAATCACCATCGGCATTAGTACCAGCGCCATTGGCGTTTAGCATAGAATATTCAGCCGCGACCCATAGGTTCTTATGAATGGCCAATCCTTCGACAGCTAAGAGATTATCTGATTTTGCAAAGCGCGGTGTAGAAACAATACGTCCGCTGGACAGCAATCCGCCCGTGTTATCAGAGTTAAAGACATGCGAATATGGCCGTTGGCGGTAACGCAATCCGTCATTAACGGTCGGGTCTAGGCTATCGGAATTATTGCGGTAACGCCATGATCCGCCGATGTGAACCACTGTATCATCATCTTGGTAAGGCAGGTAAGTTGCGCGCGCTGCAACTGCATTGCCGTCTTTCTCGAACTCTGATCCGTTGACGCTCTCGCCGAAAACGCCAAGGTTAAGCGTGTAATTATCACCAGCGGCCCCAACGGACACGCCCAAACGGCGGTTTAGTGAAAATGTATCCGTAAAGGCCCCGCGAGCAATGGTAGAGGTGAAGCGAGAGCTTGTTTCTTCTTCCAGCGAATTATGCGTTTTGAAGTGTCCCACCTTAAGAGACAACGCCTGACCCTTAGGTTTAAATTTTACAAAGCCATCAGTCAAATCGATACCGCCACCCGTTGTGTGGTTGAATTCGAACTTATAGCTGACGGCGTCGCCGTATTTGCCTTTGGCGAAAAGGCGTGCGCGTCGCACCTCACTATCATTTATACTAATATCAGGCGAGTTTACATCCGCGATTGTATAATCCAGCATCAGACGTCCGCCCATTTCAAGCGTCGCGTCCTGTGCTATGACCTGTGCTGAATATCCCATTGCAATAGCCAACGTTGCGGCCGAAAGACCGCGTTTAAAATGTGTCATCGTCTAACCTCTTACCGATGTCCGCAAAATGCGGCTGAATTTATAGGCAATATGCCTTGCGCGCCCTATGGCCGAGTCGCATGACGGTTTCTTATGACTTTTGTGACAGTTTTATGAAACGCGCAGCGCGGCGACATCTCCACGGTCCTCATTATTGCGTTTTAGGAACAATCATAAAGTCCGCCCAGACGGGTTTATCCGTACGGCGTTTAAATTCGCGCGACGACCCTGGCCAGTTATTCGTCAACCGCGTGCCGTCTTTGTACCAGCTGCTGTCGACCTTATCCCATGCCAGCTTGGCAAGGCGCTCTTGGGTTTGCGTGTCGAACGCATCCGCTGCACTGGCTCTCACGCTGACCTGGCCCTCGACTGCCGCTTTCATCAGCTGCACGACATAGCCCGCTTGGGCCTCAAGCTTAAAGATAATAGAGGTATGGCCCGTGTTGGTATTGGGCCCGTAAAGCGTGAATAGGTTAGGAAAGCCAGCCATCATTGTACCCATATAGGCCCGGGCCCCATCCGCCCAAACCTCATGCAGGGCCACGCCGCCCTCCCCCATCACAGCTATGCCTTTTAAAAACGGATTAGTATGAAATCCTGTGCCGTAAATTATCACGTCGTGATCGCGCGTGGTATCGCCGCCCGCTTTAATGCCTTTGGACGTAACGGCCTTTATGGGCGCTGTGACCAAGGTGACATTGTCTCTGGCTAAGGTTTCGTAATATTTATCAGAAAATAAAATCCGCTTTGCGCCCATGGGATAGCTTGGCGTTAGAGCGGCACGCATGGCAGGGTCTTTGATATGCTTACCCATGTCCCAGCGGTTTTTTGCGCGCAAAATTGCTGCTCTCATTTTCGCGCCTTTGATAACAGGCCAAACAACATATTCCCCTAAACCCCATAAGCCAAAGCGGTAGAGCTTTGCTAGCCACGGCAGGCGCCCTGCCACCGCTTTCTCTAGTTTTGTATAAGGGCGGTCGCCCTTATCGATGACCCAATTGGCGCTGCGTTGATAAATAGTGACATGACCCGCCGTTTTGGCGATTTCGGGGATAAACTGCACTGCGCTGGCGGCGTTGCCAATAACGCCAATGTCCTGACCCGCAAGGTCAACCGTGTGATCCCACTGCGCCGAGTGAAAGCTGCTGCCTGCAAAGTCATCAATGCCCGGAATATTTGGCAAGGCAGGGTGATGTAACTGCCCCACGGCAGAGACAAGAAACTGGCAATCATAAGACGTGCCGTCCGTAGTGGTTACCGCCCAACGGCCATTGTCATAGCGCGCATCAACGACCCCTTGTTCAAACCGCATATGAGAGACCAGACCATAATCCCGTGCAACCTTATTTATATAAGCCAGGATTTGCGGCTGCTTCGCCCATTTGAAATCCCATGTCGGGTTGGGCGCAAAGGAATAGGAATAAAGCGCAGACGGAATATCACATTCCGCGCCAGGATAGGTGTTATCGCGCCAGGTCCCACCCAAGGTGCTCGCTTTTTCCAGCATGATGAAATTATCAAAGCCAGCCTTTTGAAGCGTCACAGCCATAGCGATACCGCCAAAGCCTGTGCCAATGATAATGATGGGGGTCTGAATGGGGGCGGACTGGCTCATGGCTGCACCCTAAATCTTGGCGAGAGCCTGTCTAGTAAAACTCGCGTGGCTCTCCTAAGAAATTAATGTCCACTATTTATAGATTAAGCGAGATTAAAGGTTGAAATGCAAAGCATTGAGACATATATCCCCACTCTCGCAGACAATAGTCTACGAGACATAAGTAACGCGGGGTGGAGCAGCCCGCCCTCGCCGCTAGGCGAAAAAACAAGATGCTACCGGACTTAGGAAAGTTCGGAAATAATCAAGGCAAACGTCTTGAAACATAATTGACGCGGGGTGGAGCAGCCCGGTAGCTCGTCAGGCTCATAACCTGAAGGTCGTAGGTTCAAATCCTACCCCCGCAACCAATAACCATCTGAAATATAACAGTTTTTTAGACTACGATAATTTCGTAGTATTCAAAAATTGAGCTGTGTCCGTATTGTGTCCGTATCTTTTTTTAAGATAGGCCCCGCGCGCGCGCAGAGAATGTCCCGTCGTGCCAGCCGAAAGAGTATGGGAAGAAGAAAGAGAAACGGAAAACGCTCGCTGGATGCCGCTTTCATTCATCAATAATCCCCTTTTTTAAAGCCTATCTGGGATTGCGGCGGCAATGTACCGTAAGCCGTCTTCGTGATCCGTGCCTTTTGCCGTTGATGAGAAAAGGAATTGGGGCTTTTTATTATTGATAAGCGTCTCACAGATTTATGGTTAGCGGCCCAAACTGCGATGCCTAATCTCATGAAGTTACGGTGAGTGGGGGAAGATCAATCCCCGCACAGAAATCCTCATTATGGGGTTAGCTCAATCTACTCTATCAAAGCTAAACTTCAATGAAGCCGCACACAGGAAACGAAACCATCAAGTCTCAGCAAGAGAATGGCCAATGTGGCAAGAAAGGAATGTGGTGGAATACCTGTTCGTGAGGAAATGAGGCATGCACCGCGCGCGCGGGGCCTATAGTTCTGTAATGTACAACTGCCTGTCTTGATGATTTGCATAACTGACCCTTCATACAGATTGTCTAATGCATCACTTCAAACCGTTCAAAGTATTTAAAACATACGCCTTATCTTATCACAGTGATCCCAAATAACCCTGTAATTTGCCTCAGTTATTCCATTTCATTTAAGAAACCCTCCAATCCAGACACCGCAGTCTCAACAAGCCATTTCGGTGAAAGCACCTCCATCCCGCATCGAACAAACAAATGCCCAATTAAAATGTATTTTTCAGGATCGTCTTTAAATAATTTTATGGGTGTCTCGATGTCTGCATTCAGTTCGTAATTATATCCAGCAGATGTTATTAGTTCAGTTATTACCTTCATATCAAGTAAGACAATAATATATAATTCACCACGTATGAAATCGTACAAGGCCTTTTGCGCCTCTATTAGTAGGGTGTATGGGTAAAGGGGAGCCCATTGTCTTTCAGATTTGGCGTGATTCAATGAAAATATAGCAGGTTGAGCAATATCAATTTTTCCAAGAATGTTCTCAATTTTAGTGTCATCACATAAAACCACTATATGCAACCCTGCTTCTGGATTAATATAACCGTTTCCAAATTTTGATGCTTTTTCGATACACTCATTCAAAGCATTCGAGTATGATACCAACCTTCTTGGTATTACCCGTCGCCTAGCGCTGTGCATTCCCCTGAATCCAAGGGCCTCATCCTCGTCATAAAACTTGGCTAATTCGTTCAATCTACGTTTCTGTTTTATAGTCCGCCTGTCTTTTGTACTTGAACTTTTTACTTCAATAAAACGCGGATCATCATGAACTAAAACACATATATCACCATATCTAATAGTATTGGTGAGATCGGTAAGCACACATGGGACACCATTATCGATAAGCGCACGAAGTATAGAAAGTTCCCTATCCAGCCCTTTCTTACCGATCAAAAAACCCGCGTCTTGTTTGACGTTAAAATCGTGAGTGTTATAGTGCGTGTGTTTAAGCGTAAATCTATCCAAATATAGAAATGGAATCGCGTCACCAAAACACTCCCAAACATACTTTGTTTGCCGTAAACGTTCTAATCTGTATTTAAGGGAATCCGCTCGCTTAATGAAAAGGTCAGACTTGCTCAGAGATTTGAGTTCCAGTCTTACAGTACGAATTTTTTTCTCAGCGTGCATTATCTCATTCACAAGAAGTTCTTGTAATGAAAGGAGCGCATCTAGATTGTATAAATCAGTCTTTAAAAGTTGAACATATTCGCAAGCCCTTTGAAATGATTTCTTTCTATACCCAAGCATGGATCTACTATACTCTAACTTCTTTTAAAGGATAGTCACGTGATCTGGGAAAGCTGGCCATGGAAACAAGAGCTGCTGGTTCATTTGAAAACCATAGAAAGCAGCATAAGTCTGATTTCAATAGACCAGACCGAAGATGAACATAATTTATGGGTGTTCAATTTAGAACGAGCTATTTTCTATTCGGCTTATATTGTTAGAAAGCTTATAGAGAATAGGAAATTAACTGATAGCTGCTCAAACTATAAGATTAAATTGTCAGTTCATACGGCAAAGCGGCCAAACGTAACAATTCATAGCGCCCTAGGGTTCGAAATGGGGCAAGACTTTGAAACCCAACCCCGAAACATAATAGAGTTAAATATAGACAAGCTAATGAGTGAGCTAATTCATAGCTCCTTGCTAGAGTGGCATTCTGATGATGGCGAGTCCTTTACCTCAATGTTTATTTCTTCTTATAAAAATAGAAACAAGCGCGCACTGAAATTGGATTTTTCACAATATTGTAAGATACTATACATGGTAGGCAATGATGAAGTTACAACATCTGAATTTTATCTAGATAGTGGATCAGGTAAACTCGAAGTCAAACTGAGATAAGACGGCATTAAAGCTTGATATTATCTTACTTAAAACGCCTCTTTGTTGACACCTAACAGGCCTTGTCGGTTTGAATTAGAGAAGTATTTTTACATTATCAATTAGATCGCACTGCTCAGATCCACCAAAGAAAGTTCTTCGAAGTCACCATCACTCCGCGAGTCAAACAATAAATTTAGGGCATTGCAAGGGCAAGCCTTCGGTCAACAGACCCTTGCAACACCCTAAATTTATTGTTTCTTGATCACCAAGCGACGGCGGCTCCGAAGAAAGTATACAGACGTTATTACGCCAGTGATTATTCCACCAAAACGGGAACATCCCCTCTAAGCAGCGTACAAATCATAATTAGTTTCAACTTACCAAAGGGACGGGATAGCTCATTAGCTGAGACACTGCATACTGAGGCCTTAGTTTTATTGAATTCCTTGGCTGCTATCTGAGCGCTTCCAATCTGATTTGATGTAATCACCCTAAGGGCGTCCCAAGTACCTTCGGGCCATTGACGTTTTCCTTGCATCATTTGCTGTACTTGTTCCTCAGTATAATTCTCTGGATCATCGTCGAGATAGCTATTAAAAAGCTCAACCACATCTTGATGAGACAGCTCAAGTTCTTGTATGAACCACGCAATCATATTTTTCTTATTCATATCATTCATATCCATCTATTTTTCAATTCTCTCACAGGCATATCGGCTTAAAGCTAACTTCAGTTTACGCTTGGTATCAGCTGGATCTTTTTCATAACGCGCCAAAATTTGACCCATGGTTTGACGTGCATAATCCACGAATTGCTTGGGCTTAACTTCATGGAGGCCAGCTAAAGCGATGATGCAGCCAGAGATTTGTCTATCTAGCATTTGAGTCTTTTCATCTCGTTGGATTTCCACGACACGACCCATTGGTAAGTTGGAATGTTGTGCAGCTAATTCGCTTTTGAGTTCAGTTTGAACTCTGTCCCAAATAGGATGATTAGGCCACCGAGAGCGGTTGCTATCATTAGTTGGCAAAACATATCGAACATCCGCTAAAACTTGGTTGAACATCAATTCAAGTTTACGCTCCAACGTTCCAAATGATGTTACTTTGTAAGTATCACCCTTCAAAATATTTTTATAGAGTCGCAATTCTATTCGCCACACACGGCTATCTTCTGGGACTGTGATATCAATAGGCGGCAATCCTGCCCTTTCAAGATTTTCATTCCAGATTTCAAGCCAAAACATCTTGTCGCGCACAGTCATGATTTGAAGACGTTTATCGTAAATCACGACTTGCCGACCGGGGTTCTTACCAACAGTTACACCCGTGACCCTATTAGACTTTCCGTCCGCTCGATATGGTTCACCGATTATGCCCGCTTTACAGCGGCCAAATCGCTGCCCCATAACGAAGCGGTCTTCAGTCAAAACAAAATCAGGCATCAGAAAGTCGAAGGCAAAATCAACACGGTTTATCCGTTCGCTTCCTTCGAGATAAACAACGTCAAACTTCTTTAGTGTGTCGACTAGGTAGTCTCTAACTTTTGCCAAACCATGCAGAGCTATCCGAATAGCTGAGACAGATACAAACAGCCCCCAATCACCTGAAGGTGACGGACGCTTTAACTTCCATATGGCTCCAGTTTTACCCGTATTGCAAATGAAGGCATATCCACCTGATCCACCTGAAGGAGCAACATGGAACTTTAATCCGTTGTAGGTAGCGAGTACGGGTATGCCAGTTTCTTGAGCTTCACTTTTCTTGCTGTCTAGAAAAGCTGTTAAGCGCTTTGAAATTTGTCCACGAAAAGCCACGTCCAGAGCGTCAAAGCCTTTATGTAGCAGTAGAGCCACGACGCACCAGAAATGTAAGAATGTATTTGTAGGGGGGGGTGATACAGCATTTCCCCCCCATTGTTGCTAGCTCCGACATGGTGTCTCCTCATGTTCACGAAGCCAATTAATCAAGCTTTGCTTTGAATAGAGGACTTGGCGCTGCACTTTGATACGAGGCGGGCCTTTGCCTTCCGCATACCAGCGAGCAAGTGTACGCGTTGTTACACCAATGAATTTTGCGGCTTCGTGCCACGTTAGAAATTGTTCTGAGGCTTGTGACATCACAGACTCCCTTAACTAGGCGCCGCGCTACCTTTTCAGGTACGCGCGGACGCGGTTTATGGAAATGGGAACTAATGATGGGTTTTGTCTGTGGTGCGGTGGCGCAGCGGCCTTTGCCACGCTTGTTTGTTGTTAGGCCTCAATACCGCTATGTATGTTTTATATTTGCTTAGTTTCCGCATATAACAAAGTGGATATGACCGTTTAAGTCAACTGCTTTTGTTGAGTTGTCTTCATATGTCATCAATTGTCTTCTGCTTGGTTATTTTGAAAAATAATCTATCGAAACAAATAAGAAATAATGTGATACTTTGTTTACTAGAAACTGAAACCCGCATCAAACTGGGGACTTTCTAACAGAATGCTCGAGTACTAATTTCCCAAAACATTAGTCAGTCTTTTTCGAAATTTTTTCTTCAACTCGAATACTGTTGTGTAGACAATATGATTTAGGCCTTTGATATCAAATGGACTAAGCTCTATATTGGTTGTGCACAAAATCGTTGGCTTCTCGAGTGCATGTGCCCACCCTAATTCATAATATACATTAAGGTTCGGGTCAGATACTTCGACAACAACTACATCAGCCTTTCGTATCATTGTTATAATTTCTTCTCTTATTGATCCATTAAACTGATCTTCATCTGCCCTAGTACATGTGAGTCCACTCTCAATTGCTACAGGCCTCACTCCAAGCATATAGAAATCAGTGAACCTTTGATTAAAAGGCATAGCCACAAAAATGTTTTTTGGTTTTGGTAAAGAACTATCAATAAGCTGTTCAGCAACCTCCTGCGCATACGAAAGTTTAGTTGTGAATTCACTTTTATTATTCAATTTCACTTTCATTAACCTCAAAACTTCCAAAAAAAAACCCGCTCGGTTAGAAGCGGGTGTACTCAGAATTTAAACAAAAAGAGGGGGGTCGTCTCCAGTGAAGCGATCACCAAAGCGCATTTTTTGCGAAACGCTCGTCTCAGTCTTATTATTCATATTTTATTAATAACATACATTTTCTTAATTGTCTATTAACAGGCTTTTCTTCGGCGTGTGATTAGATTTGAATACAGTTAAGGAGGTGGGGTTAATCTCATACTTGAGCTAACCGCTTCTGCTGCTTTGATTAGTGGATCATCATATAGATGAGCGTAACGTGCAGTAGTTTGCGTTTGTGTATGACCTAGCATAGCTCCTATTATTGGGAGCGATTGGCCTTGAGAAACAGCAATGCTTGCGAAGGTATGCCTAAGATCATGTATCCTTGCATTCTCAATTTTGGCTGTAACCAACAAAGAAGCCCATGTTTTTTTTACGTCAGTGATTGGATTTCCGTTTTTAGACTCAAATATATAATCTGAGTTCGAGGAACTAAGCCTTTCCTTTAAGATGCCTGATACTGCCGAAGAAACTGGAACGCGATGAATTCGGCGCTGCTTTGTTGTTGCTGCGGGCTTAGTCCAAATCTGTAAATCTTGATCAAACTGATCCCAACGGGCATTCAAAGCCTCGCCGCGTCTGCACCCAGTAAATAGTATAAATTTTATGGCATCACACGACGTTCGCTGTTTGTGGTTGTCTAATGCGTCAAGCAAGCGGGAAATTTCGTCCGTGTCCAAATAGCGCTCGCGTTTTGTCTCTGGATTTCGCTCTATTCCAACTGCTGGGTTACGATCGACCCAACCCCACCTAAGCGCTAAATTGAAATTACGTCTAAGAACTTCAATTACGCGATTGGCCCGAATAGGACGATCTTTAGTCAGATGACGATGCAGGCGCTCACAATCTGAAAAGGTTACATCAGCTACTTTTTTTGAGCCAAGCTTTGGCAATACTGACTTATGAAACATTGACGCCTGATCCTTTTGGCTTCGAAGCGCTAACTTGGAAAGATAGTCTCTCTCATATCGTTCCCACATCTCTAGGACTGTCGGAGACGCATACTCCGTGTGACGGGCCTCGAGGGGATCAAGACCGTTGGAAACTTGCACCTTAAATTCTTGTGCCTGTTTCCGCGCAGCAACTACTTTCCAAGTTGGATATGGCCCAATCGTAATTCGTCGTTCACGACCTTTAAAATGATAATTTAGAATATAGGATCGTTTGCCTGATGCTGTAACGCGAACGCCGAAACCATAGATGCGATTATCATACGTTATTTTACTGCCTGAACTAGGAGCAGGCAAAGCTTGGACAAGCTTGTCAGTTATTCGTTCTGTCTTGCGCCGTGTCCGTCTCATGTCCGTATTGGGCGCTGTAATGTCTGACTTTGGGTGTCTTTGCATGTCTTCTTACATCTATAATAATTGCTTTACTTTCAACAACATACACGAATAAACGTTTAAAATCAATGCCTTAGACCCCATCTAATTTACTTCTCATAACCTGAAGGTCGTAGGTTCAAATCCTACCCCCGCAACCAATTGAACAAGCCCGCGCAATGCGCGGGTTTTTCAATGAAAAGGGCACAAAAAACGCGCAGCCTTAGCGCGTTCTTTTGTGCACGCCAGATAAGCCCCACGCCTATCTACTGAAAAAACATCAAGTCTTGCAAGGACGCATCGCGCGCCAAATCATCTGTGCGGTGCAGGGTCACGACAATCTGGCCGTCGAGTTCACGTTCAAATAGTGTAAAGGTTTTTCCTTGTTTGGAGAGAGCCCCAACAGTGCTTAGGACTTGGGTCAGGTCTTCTAAACGATCCGTATCATAAACCAAATGCGCTGTTCTTATTGGGCTTAAATAACCTGACAACGCATCACCATTAAGCTGCCAAAATATATGGCTGTCGCTGCGTAATTTAGACCGCACATCGCCGCTACCATAAAGGCGGCTGAGCATGGGATTATTCACTGATGACATATGCCCGGAGATATAAGCATGCGGCGCGCCGTATTTCTTGTAAACAGGGCGAAGGGCGCGCGCGGCAGCAGAGCGGTCAGCGCCAAAATCATCCGCAATAAAAACAGAAATTTCACCCGAGCCAAAACGGTTATCAAAGGATTCGGGCGCAGTA
Organism: Fretibacter rubidus; assembly: GCF_041429785.1. Taxonomy (GTDB): domain Bacteria; phylum Pseudomonadota; class Alphaproteobacteria; order Caulobacterales; family Maricaulaceae; genus Fretibacter; species Fretibacter rubidus. The sequence continues at coordinate 411,104 of NZ_CP163423.1, read as the reverse complement.
GCGCAAGCCGTTAAAACGCAGGCTAAGATGACCCATAAAGCCCGTTTATAACCTATCATGATCGGCGCTCCTTTGCGTAACAGACAAGGGAAAATCTCGCCTGAATTAATCTAAACGTAAACTAATGTCCGTAAAAGCGATAGAGGGGTTATGCGCGCGCCCCCTAGCAGTGATGGTAAAGGATGCAATGCTAAGTCGTATTGAGACATTTTTGCGTATTGATAGCACAATGAGTGCCGCCAATATCATGCGGGCCCGGGCCATTTATTTCACGGCGATGATTGTGTTCATGACCCAAGTGGTCAACCAAATTTCAATCTATTTCATGCTTGGTTATTTTCACGCGACCCATATCTTTTCCATTATTGCTTGTGTTGCGATGTTCGGGTTTGGGATGGCTCTACGCTATACAAAGAATTTCAAAATCTTGACCTGTGGATTTGGGTTGGTTTTATTATTTGGCGTTATCTCCTCAGCTTTACCTTTTGGTCGTCTTGGTCTCGCCGACGGGATTAATACGTCGATGTTACCCATATTAATTTGCGGCACGATTATGGGGGCGATGATGTATAATTGGCGCGCACCCCTGCTGTTTTGTATTCCTGCCCTAGCGGTCATATGGGGCTTTTACGCGTTATCCATGAATTACTCGCGCGCGGATTTTATTATCACCGAAACCATTGCGATGATGCAATATGTACGCGCCTTTCAAGCCAGCCTTGCCTTAACCGTTAGCGGCGTAATTACATCCTATTTTAGCTACCGTATGTATGGTGTATTCGACGAGCTAGAAGCCAATGCCGAGGCCGCCCGCAGGGCCGAAGGGATTACGTCACAATATTTGGCCGATATGAGCCATGAAATTCGCACGCCGCTAAACGGTATCATTGGCCTGTCTAGCTATCTGGCTGATGCCGACATGTCGCCAAAGCACAAGCAATATGTCGATATTATAAAAGAGTCTGGCGATAACCTGCTCGAGATTATCAACGATGTGTTAGATTTATCCAAATTGGACGCTGGCAAATTCACTCTTGATGAAAAGCCGTTTGATTTACATCGGCTCTGCCGATCTTTGACGGAGTTACACGGCACGCAGACGCGGGCCAAAGGCGTGGCGATGCAATTATTCTATGACCAAAACGTTCCGCATCATTTTATCGGCGATGACGGGCGCATAAGACAGATATTAAATAACTTGCTGAGCAATGCGGTGAAGTTCACGCAAAAAGGATCTGTTGATCTCCTTATCAAGGGCGGTACAGCGACAGACGGTCTTTATACGTTAAAGATTTTTGTGCGCGATAGTGGCATTGGAATACCAGACGCCCAATTGCCAAAACTGTTTGAACGGTTTGAACAAATAAAAAGTAGCGAGACCACGCAAAAAGGCCAGAAAAACACGGTCAAAGGCACAGGGCTTGGCCTCTCAATTACCAAAGACCTGATTGAATATATGGGCGGCACACTTCACGTCAAAAGTAAGCCTGGAAAAGGCACAGTCTTTGGCATGCGCCTTGTCTTACCACTTGTGGATGCCGTGCAGACTGTCGATGAATGGGCCCCCATGCGCTCGGTCACCTCAAACAATCAGGCTGCATAGGCAAAGCTGACTTTAATCCAATTCACAGCCTGCCAGTGTTGGAATAATAAAGGTGCAATCAGGAATATCTTTATTGATACGATATGATGTCCAGATAACTTCATTGGCTTTCACGCCGTTATAATAAAGACGCACGCGACCAGGTTGCACCCATGCTTCACCAGGGTTTGAGAAAAAATTAGAATAGGTGCGTTCATGCCAACCACGGTCTGTGTCAAAGCCGACTTTTAATATTTGGCTATTGTCTTGGGCTATACCAAATATTGTCGAACCACCTGTGGGGTCGATGACCTCAATCATAAAAGCCGCCCGCCCGTCAATCAAATCATCCGGCAGTCGTTTGAGCGTGTAGCCATCATCAAAGGCGTGACGAATAACGCCAAAGCCAAAATTGGACGCCCAACGTTTGTCCGCCTCTGATTTCGGCTGCGGCCCTGCGGTGGTGTAGGTTGTAGCGCCATCATAAGACACATCAATGACGGGGACGCCGTCTTTTTCTGAGCGGACGCGCACTTTGCCGTCAACGCGGTGTGCGTCGGATTTTTCCGCCGCATAAACCCGCCACATGCGGTGCCGTTCATGGGTGGACGCATTTGTGCCGCCTTCGCCGCCGCGGTAAAACACGCCGTATCCGTCCATGAAAAGGGAGGTAGGCGCTGACCACTGCGCCCCGCCCGCCGCATCATGCGCGCGGGCCATAATGGTGTTTGCGGATAGGGTTGATGTGGTGGGCGTTAGGGTTTGGAGGGAAGCATGGGTCTCATGATAGTGAGAAGTAGAGCAACTGGTTAGAGCCGCAGCGGAGACAATGAATAGATGGATTTTGAGCAATCGCATAAGATTACAATATCAGAAGAAGTCGAATATGCACAATACTTATCAAACTCTGTTGGCATCGGCCTTGTAACACGGTTAAGTAAAGACGCTATGATATGGTGCAACGGCGCGTTGGTTCAATAACGCAAGGCACTGACCAAGAGATGTGAGAATGTTATGAGTGTTTCCAAATTGCTAGAGATTAGCAAACCTGAGACATATAAACTTCATACCGCTCGTTATAATCAACATATTCAGCCACTGGACGTCTTTATCAGTGATAAAGAGGCATGGCACAATTGGAACCGCTGGATAAGCGGGAAACATGAGTTTAATCGGCAATTCATTTTAGCGCTAATTGACTTTTACCCTCAGCGTGATGTCTGGCTTTTCGGTGGTGTTTATGAGGTCATGGGCTTCCAAGACGGGCATAGCCGTCAAAGCAGACACTGCCACGCATATAACAGCGTGCTAACCCATCATGGATCGGACTATATTGGGCGACTAAAAATTCATGCCCCAATCAGGGTTCGCGGACGCGTATTCAAGTTAGAGAACCGTCTCCCGGACATGAAAATTCAAGAAATTATCCCAGAACAATATTCTGGACGGCCCTTCCCTGGCTACGCCAAAGTTAGCCTATCTTGGACAGAACTGTGCAGCATTGTAGCCAATGACCGGCAAGATTGGAAAACAGCGCTCTCCAACATGCAGGGAGTTTATTTAATCACCTTGTCTGATGGGCGGCAATATGTCGGTTCAGCATCAGGTAATCAGGGGATTTGGTCACGGTGGTCATGTTATGCAAGTACAAAAGACGGCGGCAACACTCTTATGAAAGAAGCCAATGACAAGAGTTTAGGTCAATATATTCAAGACGCTACATTTACGCTTTTGGACACATCTTTGGACTTGAAGACCGAAGAAATAATAAAAGATCGAGAGAGTTATTGGAAAAGAGTGCTCGGCACTCGCGCTCAGGGCCTAAACGCAAATTAAGCGAAACAAAGTTTCAATCGGTGAACGCTAGCCTGTATTGCTTCGCCCTAATGAGAACGCATTCTTCCGATTTATACTTGGTAAAATCATTGACAGAAAACGCAAAAAACCTCCCGCTAGGGAGGCTTTTGCAAGAAAATCAGTGTTATGGAGGGTATAATCTATTTCCTGTGTAAGCCGGGCAGCGACCTACTCTCCCGTGCCTTAAGACAAAGTACCATCGGCGCGAAGAGGCTTAACGACCGAGTTCGGAATGGGATCGGGTGGGGACCTCTTGCAAAAACCACCCGGCCAACACAAGAAATAGATGTTGTTTTTAATAGAGCGACGCAGAAACAAACATAAATGCTTGCATAGTGCGACATATATCTCTGTGATTAAAAATCAACGAATTATAGTAAAGAAATATCGTCCGGCATCCATAGCGGGCGAATTAATCGCCGCGCATGAGCGCCAAGTAATCTGAAATGAATCAAGCCAATCGAGTTATTAGTACTGGTAAGCTTCACATGTCACCATGCTTCCACACCCAGCCTATCAACGTGGTGGTCTTCCACGACTCTCAAGGGAGTTCTAGTATTGAGGGGGGTTTCCCGCTTAGATGCTTTCAGCGGTTATCCTGTCCATTCATAGCTACGCTGCAATGCCGCTGGCGCGACAACAGCTCCACCAGAGGAATGTCCACCCCGGTCCTCTCGTACTAAGGGCAGATCCTCTCAAAACTCCTACTCCCACGGCAGATAGGGACCGAACTGTCTCACGACGTTCTAAACCCAGCTCACGTACCGCTTTAAATGGCGAACAGCCATACCCTTGGGACCTTCTCCAGCCCCAGGATGCGATGAGCCGACATCGAGGTGCCAAACAACGCCGTCGATATGGACTCTTGGGCGTCATCAGCCTGTTATCCCCAGCGTACCTTTTATCCGTTGAGCGATGGCCCTTCCACTCGGGACCACCGGATCACTATGACCGACTTTCGTCTCTGCTCGATTTGTCAATCTCGCAGTCAGGCTGGCTTATGCCATTGCACTCAACGACCGATTTCCGACCGGTCTGAGCCAACCTTCGCGCGCCTCCGTTACTCTTTGGGAGGCGACCGCCCCAGTCAAACTACCCGCCACACAGGGTCCCGGATCCGGATAACGGACCGCGGTTAGACATTCATAAGGATCAGGGCGGTATTTCAAGGACGACTCCCCGACAGCTGGCGCCGCCGGTTCAAAGTCTCCCGCCTATCCTACACAAAACATTACAAATGCCACTGTGAAGTTGTAGTAAAGGTGCATGGGGTCTTTCCGTCTGACCGCGGGTACCTCGCATCTTCACGAGGAATTCAATTTCACTGAGTCTCTGCTGGAGACAGTGGGGAAGTCGTTACGCCATTCGTGCAGGTCGGAACTTACCCGACAAGGAATTTCGCTACCTTAGGACCGTTATAGTTACGGCCGCCGTTTACTTGGGCTTCAATTCGGAGCTCTCACCCCTCCTTTTAACCTTCAAGCACCGGGCAGGCGTCAGACCCTATACGTCGTTTTACAACTTCGCAGAGCCCTATGTTTTTAATAAACAGTCGCCACCCCCTGGTCTGTGCCCCCTCTAAAAACTTGCGTTCATAGAGGGCCTCCTTCTCCCGAAGTTACGGAGGTAATTTGCCGAGTTCCTTCAGCAGAGTTCTCTCAAGCGCCTTGGTATTCTCTACCTGATCACCTGTGTCGGTTTGGGGTACGGTCTCATGTGGGAGCTATTTCCTGGAACAACTTCACCGCATCTCCAATCCAATAAGGAGATACGATATACGTCATCCGTCACTACCCACTGGCCCAGGAATATTAACCTGGTTCCCATCGACTACGCCTTTCGGCCTTGCCTTAGGGGCCGGCTAACCCTGCGCTGATTAGCATTGCGCAGGAAACCTTGATCTTTCGGCGAAGGGGTCTCTCACCCCTTTTATCGTTACTCATGTCAGCATTCTCACTTCCGATACCTCCAGGACCCCTCACAGGGCCCCTTCACAGGCTTACGGAACGCTCCGCTACCGCGCAATAAATTGCGCCCGCGTCTTCGGTGAATGGCTTAAGCCCCGGTACATTTTCGGCGCAGGAACGCTTGACCAGTGAGCTGTTACGCTATCTTTAAATGATGGCTGCTTCTAAGCCAACATCCTGGTTGTCTAAGCATTCTCACATCCTTTACCACTTAGCCATTACTTAGGGACCTTAGACGGCGGTCAGGGCTGTTTCCCTTTCCACTACGGACCTTAGCACCCGCAGTGTGTCTGCCAGATAGTACTCATCGGTATTCGGAGTTTGGTTAGGTTTGGTAAGTCGTTGGGACCCCCTAGCCCATCCAGTGCTCTACCCCCGATGGTATTCATCTGACGCTCTACCTAAATAGATTTCGCGGAGAACCAGCTATCTCCAAGTTTGATTGGCCTTTCACCCCTAGCAACAAGTCATCCCCCCATTTTTCAACATAGGTGGGTTCGGTCCTCCAGTGAGTGTTACCTCACCTTCAACCTGCTCATAGCTAGATCACTTGGTTTCGGGTCTAATCCAACTAACTCTGTCGCCCTATTAAGACTCGCTTTCGCTGCGCCTACACCTATCGGCTTAAGCTTGCTAGTTAGACTAAGTCGCTGACCCATTATACAAAAGGTACGCCGTCGCCCCGCAAGGAGGCTTCGACAGCTTGTAGACGTTCAGTTTCAGGGACTGTTTCACTCCCCTCGTCGGGGTGCTTTTCACCTTTCCCTCACGGTACTTGTTCACTATCGGTCGCACAGGAGTACTTAGGCTTGGAGGGTGGTCCCCCCATATTCAGACAGAATTTCACGTGTTCCGCCCTACTCTAGGACTATATGCAACAATACTAATACGGGGCTGTCACCCACTATGGCCAGGTTTCCCAACCTGTTCTTATTAGTTACATATAGCCACTGGCCTGATCCGCGTTCGCTCGCCACTACTAACGGAGTCTCGGTTGATGTCCTTTCCTCCAGGTACTGAGATGTTTCAGTTCCCCGGGTTTGCTTTAATAACCTATGTATTCAGTTATTAATACCTAACACAAACCGTGATAGCCTATCCTCTTGCGAGGATAAATTATCATGGTCTGTAAAGGTGGGTTTCCCCATTCAGAAATCGCGGGGTCAAAGGTTATTCGCACCTCACCCGCGCTTATCGCAGCGTATCACGTCTTTCATCGCCTCTGTGCGCCAAGGCATCCACTAAACGCCCTTGTAACGCTTGATTCTTCAGATTCTTGAGATGGTCACACTCCCGACCAGAAGTAGGGAGATGTAACCAACAATATGTTTGGCGCCCATGCGCGGTGAATAACACGCCCGCCCCGACCTGATGTAATGTCGGTTTGTAACGTATTACCGCCATGGGCATGCCAGACGATATTTCTTTACTATAATAAGCTTACCCTGCGATATGCTGAGTGGTTTGCATCACCAGTCCTAAGACTAGCGAATTCCACTCGGGGCGGGTAAGCCCTCCATAAACGATGTCAAATATCCATCCGTTTGATAAATCAAACGAAAGAAACCTTGATGTGTGTTGATATTTATTGGGAAGATAATGGTGGAGCTTAGCGGATTCGAACCGCTGACCCTCTGCTTGCAAAGCAGATGCTCTACCAACTGAGCTAAAGCCCCTGGAGCATTTCAAAGAAATGCGGAAAATGCGAAATCGTGTAGCAATTTGCGTAGCAAAATGCGGGCGATTTAGCATCCGATTAGGGTGGTCGCACACGTTTGGCTTTGCCAATCGCTGTCACGACGTTATTGCCTTTTCGCGAGGCGAAAAGAGCAATTGGTAGGCCGAAGAAGACTTGAACTTCCGACCTCACGCTTATCAGGCGTGCGCTCTAACCAGCTGAGCTACCGGCCTCCATATCAACACATCTATATCCTTATCGCAGCAAGTGTAATTCCGAAGGAAATACACCGCGCAGCGGATATAAACGAAAGGGAAGAGAAACGAAGACGGCGTTCAGCCGTTATATGATCCTAAATACCGGAGAGGCACTAGGACCTAATATTTTCTAAAAGCGTGAAAAGTTGCGTTAAATCGGCCATTACAAGTAACGAGCGATAAAGAAGAACTTCAAATGCTTCCTTAGAAAGGAGGTGATCCAGCCGCAGGTTCCCCTACGGCTACCTTGTTACGACTTCACCCCAGTCGCTGACCCTACCGTGGTCGCCTGCCTCCAATGCTGGTTAGCGCAGCGCCTTCGGGTAGAACCAACTCCCATGGTGTGACGGGCGGTGTGTACAAGGCCCGGGAACGTATTCACCGTGGCATGCTGATCCACGATTACTAGCGATTCCAACTTCATGTCTTCGAGTTGCAGAAGACAATCCGAACTGAGACGCCTTTTAGGGATTAACCCTCTGTCAGCGCCATTGTAGCACGTGTGTAGCCCTACCCGTAAGGGCCATGAGGACTTGACGTCATCCCCACCTTCCTCCGGCTTAGCACCGGCAGTTTCGCTAGAGTGCCCAACTAAATGATGGCAACTAGCAATGAGGGTTGCGCTCGTTGCGGGACTTAACCCAACATCTCACGACACGAGCTGACGACAGCCATGCAGCACCTGTACATCGTCCAGCCGAACTGAAGAAAACCATCTCTGGTAATCGCGACGAGTATGTCAAGGGTAGGTAAGGTTCTGCGCGTTGCTTCGAATTAAACCACATGCTCCACCGCTTGTGCGGGCCCCCGTCAATTTCTTTGAGTTTTAATCTTGCGACCGTACTCCCCAGGCGGAGAGCTTAATGCGTTAGCTGCGTCACCTACAAGCATGCTTGCAGACAACTAGCTCTCATCGTTTACGGTGTGGACTACCAGGGTATCTAATCCTGTTTGCTACCCACACTTTCGTGCCTCAGCGTCAGTATCTGTCCAGTAAGCCGCCTTCGCCTCTGGTGTTCCTCCTAATATCTACGAATTTCACCTCTACACTAGGAATTCCACTTACCTCTCCAGAACTCAAGACTACCAGTTTTAAATGCAGTTCCGGGGTTGAGCCCCGGGATTTCACATCTAACTTAATAATCCGCCTACGCACGCTTTACGCCCAGTAATTCCGAACAACGCTAGCCCCCTCCGTATTACCGCGGCTGCTGGCACGGAGTTAGCCGGGGCTTCTTTACTAGGTACCGTCATTATCTTCCCTAGCGAAAGAATTTTACAACCCTAAGGCCTTCATCATTCACGCGGCATGGCTGGATCAGGCTTGCGCCCATTGTCCAATATTCCCCACTGCTGCCTCCCGTAGGAGTCTGGGCCGTGTCTCAGTCCCAGTGTGGCGGATCATCCTCTCAGACCCGCTATAGATCGTCGCCTTGGTAAGCCATTACCTTACCAACTAGCTAATCTAACGCGGCCCCATCTATCAGCGATAAATCTTTCTCCCGGAGGACGTATACGGTATTAGCAGTCGTTTCCAACTGTTGTTCCGTACTGAAAGGTAGGTTGCCACGCGTTACTCACCCGTCTGCCACTGTCCACATTCCGAAGAATGCTTCTCGTTCGACTTGCATGTGTTAAGCCTGCCGCCAGCGTTCGTTCTGAGCCAGAATCAAACTCTCAAGTTGAAAGTTATCCTGACTGTCGTTTTGACCCATCCAAAAGGATGGTCACTGGCGTTACATATAAATATGTAGCGCTTGTGCGTTTTTTCAAAGAAATAACGAGATCCACAAGGACTTCACAAGGAAGCCCAAGCGATTTCATTATCTTTAAGAGAAACGTCTTAAACAGTCATTCAACAAGTTGTGCAGTGTGTTACCACATCTGCGCACAGCTAAACGCCGCCTGCGTCTCTCTTCCCATATTCACAATGTCAAACAGCTGGAAGTTAATGTCGATTGACGTTCTTCCAAAAGTAAAGGCCTCCGAGAAGGCCCCGTCCCGATGACCGTGTTGGCCGCCGAGGAGCGCTATATAGGCGGGTGATTTTTTTTCCGCAACACCTAAATTCACAAAAATGCATTTTTTCTGCATTTAAATTTTTGTGTTTTTAAAAAACATCGAAAAACCCAGTAATACCGTGGTTTTTGGACTATTCACTCACCTGTCCCAACGGTTTATGCTTGTGGATAACTCCACAAAAGTGCTTTTTTAGCTCCGCCGGAAGTGTCTGGTAGCACATAAAATATTAAAAAGCAATTTATCAATAGATGAAACTGGATGAAGGCCCCTGAATCACGCGGGAATCGATGGGTCATTCGCCCTGAAATAAAACACATTCCTCTCAACTTTTTACAGATTGATCAGACTAAACCTCAAAATTACTTATATCGTCGTCAAAAATATCTTCAATCTGGCAGCCAAACAGTCGTGCAATTTTAAAGGCCAGCGGCAATGACGGGTCATATTTACCCGTCTCTATCGCATTTACACTCTGCCGAGAGATATCAAGCCGCTCACCCAGTGCCGCTTGCGACCAGTTTTTTTCAGCGCGGAGTGCCTTTAAACTGTTTTTCACTATAGCCCCACGCAGTCAGCACCGCGACGGCGGCTTATGACGATGGACGCTGGGCCGTAGCAAAAGGCAAAAATCACGATGACATTGAAGATCGGCAGTGCCGGCACATTGGCAAACATCTCTAGCAATCCCCAGCCCGTGCATATGGCCAGCGTCATAGCGAGGCCCGCGAGTAGCGCGTCGATCTGAACTTTGCGCTGAAACTCATCAATTTCTGATATGAAGCGCGCCTGCCCCCACATCCACACCATAATACACAGCGCTGGGATCAGCGCCAAAATAACAGCCAAGACACTTGGCGGCGCCTCTTTGTCTAAAATGGCGGCGGCTAAAAACATACTGCCGACATATCCAGCCATGGCTGGCACGAATACTTTAAAATAGCGCGTCCGCGCGGCTTTAGGGGTCATTGACGTCTCCTTTATATGTCAAGTTACCTTGTCATAGACAAGGACGCTTTACATGTCAAGGACGCTTTACAGCCTAGTCATAGTCATAACCGTAATCGCGACGACCGCCAGCTTAGCCTGCCTTTAAGGCCACAGGGCATCGCAATTGCGCGGCTGTCTCTATGACTTTGGCCTCGGACGTGCTGTCTTTGGATAATTCCTGCAAGGCAATACCACTGCCCTGGTAAATCGCTTGGCTTGCGGCGGATTGGACAGCAACCCGCCCGACTTGCGAGCCAATGCCTGCCCCCACGCCGCTACCCACGACAGCAGACAGCACGCTGACACCAACATTGGTCATAAAGCGAGAGCCTTGGCTCGGCGTATTGGCCGCGTGAATGTAGTTCTGCGCATTAACGTAAAATTGCGCGCAAACAGGGTCACTAGACTGTCGCATAGCTTTATCAGGGACGACAGACTGCATCGCGCTTTGATCCAGTCCTTGCGTCAGCATATCTGTCTTAGGTGTGGAGGCACAAGCCGTGAGTGTTAGAGCCAAAGCAGGAAGGATAAAAATACGCATAAGGAGCCTTTGTGATGTGAGCCTTGTCATAGCCAATTTACGCTGAATGCGGACTGAATAGGCCGGTGTCGAAAAGCGCCGAAAATCACGCCAAAAATCACGGCCCTATATATGCATTATAATAGGCAAAAAATTTAAGCGTTTTTGACGGGCCCTTTTAGTCCTTAAAATGCTTGGACAGGCGAAGGCCCTGGGCTTGATAATGACTACCATTTTGACCGTATAATGCGGCGGGCGTTTCCGTCATCGTCTCATAGACGAGCTTTGCCACGGGTTGTCCATCGCGCAAAATAAACGGCACATCTCGCCCTCGCACCTCTAACACCGCGCGGCTCCCTGCCCCGCCGGCCGCATCAACACCAAAACCGGGATCAAAGAAACCTGCATAATGCGCGCGAAATTCGCCGATCTCTGGCGCGATAGGGGCCATTTCGGCCGCTTGGTCTTCGGGGATAGAGACAGCTTCTTTAGAGGCGAGGATGTAAAACTCCTCTGGGTCGAGCACTAATGTGCCGCCGCGCGCCACCAGCGGCTCCCAATAATCAAGCGCCACATGGCCGCCAACTTTAAGCAGGTCCACTAATCCCGCATGACGTTTGGCGCGGTAACCAATGACGCCAGCCCCATTTAGGTCAATTGACACAGTCTGCGTGGACAGTTCTTTTAAAACGCCCCGTCGAAAGCGCATTTGCACAAGCCTGTCACCGGGCCGCACAAGGATTGAAAAGGTCCGCGGTGCAATCTCGACATATAAAGGCCCGTTATAGCCCGCATCGACACGGTCAAAGGCATCCGCCCCATCGGCAATAACGCGCGTAAAGACATCAAGCCGCCCGGTCGAGCTTTTGGGATTAGCACTTGCCGCGAGGCTTTTGGGTAGATTTAAGCTTTCTTGCAGCGGCACCAGATAAACACAGCCCGTTTCCAACACCGCCCCCGCTGTCAAATCGATTTTATGCATGACCACATCTTTGGCGGCATCCATGACGCTACGCCCCGCGCCTGGCAAAAAGCTTGCGCGCATACGATAGGCAACAGTGCCAAGACGCAGGTCAAGGCTGGCTGGTTGAATTTGTGTTGGTAAACCGTCTTCCCCGCCCATGGGGGCAGAAGCAGATACAGCGCCGTCATCAATCAAGGCCCGAATGGCTTGCTCTGGTAATATTCCGTTTTTGCGGCTCACGCGTCTCACCTTTTGTGACGTAAAATCTAACGCCTGTCCTATCACGCCTCCATTCTGGTGCAAGCCTTTCGCGTGTCAGATGAAAGCGTATAAAAATACCGCTAAAGCTGGGTAAAGCGCTTGCGCCTCCCTCTTGCGCGGCGCATTAAGGGGCGAGAGAGACACGTCGCAGAATCGATCAAGATCATATTTTGTGGCTATAATAAAGGCGGGGTTCATGGACACATCATCAGTTAAGCTTAACATGCCGCCCGCGACGTTATATGAACAGCGCACGAAAGACGTTATCGTGCGGGTTGAACCTGACTACCTTGACGAACAATCATCACCATCCGAGTCGCGCTTTATCTGGGCCTATACGGTTGAGATACAAAACTGCACCGAAGTTGACCTACAAGTCGTAGAGCGCTTTTGGCAAATCGCCGATAGTCGCGGTCAAGTCCAAGAAGTGCGCGGATCTGGTGTTGTCGGCGAACAACCTGTGCTACGCCCCGGCGAGACGTTCCGTTATACATCGGGCGCACCGCTGACGGCCCCATCGGGCATGATGATGGGCAATTACGGCATGCAAACCCCCGAAGGTGACACGTTCACAGTCGATATCCCGCCGTTCCTACTAGATAGCCCGCATCAGCCGCCCATCTTTAACTAGACAGCGTCTTTAACTAGACCGCGCCTTTAGCTAGACCGCCCCTCCCTATTTAGCGTCCCCGATACAGCTTGATGTATTGGCAAAGCCATTCTGTGTTGGCAAACTGGGGCGCGCCTGTTAAGGCAGCGCCAAACAGACATGCGCGCCCCAATATAATAGCGCGGCGCATACACATAAAAGAGACACGCCATGAAAATGAACGGCAATGAAATCCGCCAAGGCAATATCATCAAGCACCAAGACACGCTTTGGGTGGCTGTCAAATGTAATGCGGTGAAACCTGGCAAAGGCGGCGCGTTTAACCAAGTCGAGCTTAAAAACCTGCTAGACGGGCGTAAACTTAATGAGCGCTTCCGCGCCGCTGAGACGGTCGAAAAAGTCCGGCTAGAGCAGAAAAAACACAGCTACCTGTATGAAGACGGCGAAATGCTCGTCTTTATGAACGGCGAGACCTATGAGCAAATCCACCTCCACAAAGACTTTGTCGGCGACCGCGCGGCTTATCTTAGCGACGGTATGGAAATCGATGTTGAGTTCTATGAAGAGCGCGCGATCAACATCTCTATCCCAGAACAAGTCACATTAGAAGTCGAAGACACAGAACCTGTCGTCAAAGGCCAAACGGCGGCTAATAGCTTTAAGCCTGCGACGCTGTCAAATGGCGTGCGCACCAATGTGCCGCCCTTTGTCGGGGTTGGCGAACGGCTGATCATCAATACCGAAGACGGCTCCTATGTGAAGCGAGCAGATTAATGGCTGGCGAGTTTATTCCAGGGCTTTCACCTTTAATGACAGTCATGCAAGCCGCCGCCCGCAAAGCGTCGCGCAGTTTGCTACGTGATTTTGGCGAGGTCGAGCATTTACAAATCGCGCGCAAAGGGCCCGCTGATTTTGTGTCAAAAGCCGATCAAAAGGCCGAAGAAATTATATTCGAGGAACTGCGCCGTGACCGCCCGGGCTACGGATTTTTAATGGAAGAAGCGGGCGAAATTCGCGGCACGGATAAGACCCACCGCTTTATCGTTGACCCGCTCGACGGGACAACAAACTTCCTGCACGGCATTCCGCATTTTAGCGTTTCAATCGCGCTGGAACGCGAAGGCGTGATTGTAGCGGGCCTTGTCTATAATCCCATCAATGACGAAATGTTCTTTGCTGAAAAAGACAAAGGAGCGTTTTTAAATGATGGTCGTCTCGGCGGGGCAGATCGCCGCCTGCGGCCTGCCAAACGTGATATTTTCACGGAAAGTCTATTCGCAACAGGTATCCCGTTTTTGGGCAAAAAAGGTCATACGAAATTCTTAAAAGAATTGCACCAAGTTATGGGCGCCTCTGCGGGCGTGCGCCGTCTTGGCTCTGCTGCGCTTGACCTCGCCTGGACAGCTGCGGGCCGTTACGACGGATTTTGGGAACGCGACCTGCAAGTCTGGGACATCGCAGCGGGCATTTTCATTGCCCGCGAAGCCGGCCTTCGCGTCGAGAGCCTATCCGGCGGTGACGTCATGGAGGCATGCGACCCAATCGTGACCAATGAAGCGCTGTTTGAGCAATTGCATAAACGGGTGGTGTAGCGGACCAAGGCTACGATAAAGACCTTTGAGTATAGATTGGGCTTAACCTCGTAGAGACTCCAAATGACCCACGTCGATTTACAGAGCCTCGTTGACGACATAGCAGGCGAGATGGCGCGGGAGGTCGTTCGCGGGAAAGTTGCTGACTACATTCCATCTCTGGCATCCGTTTCATCGGATAAGTTTGGCATAACAATTATCGATCACGCAGGAGACTGTTACTCTGCGGGAGACGCCCACAGTCCCTTTTCTGTACAAAGTATCAGCAAGGTTTTTTCACTGACGATGGCCTTGGGGTCCGTTGGCGACGCGCTATGGACACGTGTTGGGAGGGAGCCATCAGGCAGCCCATTTAATTCCATTGTGCAGCTTGAATCAGAACACGGTATTCCAAGAAACCCTTTTATAAATTCGGGCGCCATTGTCGTCGCTGACGTTTTGCTGGCTAGCTATAAACCCAGTGAAATTTTAGGAGAATTTATCCGTTTTATGCAAATGGTCGCTGGGGATGACACAATCCATATCGATAAGGCTGTTGCGCAAAGCGAGCAAGCAACAGGATTTCGGAATGTCGCATTGGGTAATTACATGCGAGCTTTTGACAATATTGTTCATCCAGTTGAACAGACTTTAGGGACTTATTTTCATTTTTGCGCCTTGTCCATGAGTTGCCAGCAACTGGCAAAAGCCGGACGCTATCTTATGTGCGGCGGGCGGCGGCACCCCGGGACAGCAGATACCATTATATCGCAGCAGCGTGCACGACGTATTCTTGCCTTGATGATGATGTGCGGACATTATGACGGGTCGGGCGAGTTTGCTTATCGTGTCGGCCTACCCGGAAAATCAGGCGTCGGCGGCGGAATCCTAGCCGTCGCCCCGGGCATAGCATCGATCGCCGTTTGGTCCCCAGGTCTGAACAGCCACGGAAACTCACAACTGGGCATGATTGCGCTAGAACGCTTAGTGCAGCGAACGGGTTGGTCGGTCTTCAGATCCAACCGTTAAGTAACATAGCGGTAAACCTTTTTCACGAGGATGAAGCAAAAACTGAACTTTTCGTAAATTCCTTCGGTGACAATATCTTTCGTAAGCTTCTATCTATGCGGCCCGTCATAACAAACTGTTGATGGCCTCTCCCTTGAAATCTGCGTGCATTCAGTTAGCGTATTTTGAATATTGATTGACTTAATTTCAAAGGACGTCTCATGAGCATCAAACTACGCGCACATCGTTTTGTATCCACCTTGGCCATTACGGCGGCCTGTTTGATTGCGGCCCCTGCTATGGCCGCGCCGATGGAAATTGAAGATATTGGTAAAATTCAAAACGCCGGGAACCTGACCGTTGCGCCGGATGGTCAAACCATTGCTTACACCGTGTCGAAATATCCAGACCTGCTTGAGGGCGAAAAAGACGGCTCTGCCGTAAGTCAACTTTATGTCATGCGCCCGGGCGATGATCCTGTGCTGTTCACAACAGGTGAAAACGGCGTAAGCGGCATTCAATTTAGCCCCGACGGTGAGATGATTTATTTCCGTACGCGCCGGGGTGAGGATAAAACCAATAGTCTTTACGCAATACCGCTTGCAGGTGGGGAAGCCAAAAAAGTCTTTCAACACGATACCAGCATTGGCGATTACGCCATTTCGCCCGATGGGGAGACAGCCTATTTCGTGGCGACTGAAAAAGGCAAAGACACATCAAAGCTAAAGAAAAAGGGCTTTAACGCCTATGCCTATGAGGAAGACCTTAAAATGGGTATCGCCTGGCGCGTATCGCTCACAGATGATGCGGCAAAAGCCGAAAAGCTATTTGATGATAAGCACGTCACAGGGCTAGAGCTTTCGCCCAATGGCGAGAGCTTGGTTATCTCTGCTGTGCCGACGGCGCTGATTGATGACGTGCTGATGAAAAGCCGCTTACATGTCCTTGATGCGGAGACGGGCAATGTGCGCACAGAAGTTAAAACACCGGGCAAGCTTGGCAGTTTTGTTATCTCGCCTGATAATGCCCGTATCGCCTTTCAAGCTGGCACAGATATTAGCGATACATCGGACGGCATTCTGATGGTCGCCAATCTGGCGGACGGGAGCTTTGATCAATTAACGCCTGACGCGCTGCAACATATCGTCGACGTTGAATGGCTCGATAGTAATTCAATCCTGACGGTCGCCCACCGCGGCGTTGAAAGCGCAATCGTCAGCTATAGCTTGTCTGGGAATGAAGAGCGCACTTTCTCGACCCCTGACGATATTGTTGCCCGCAATGTTGAGGTCGGGCGCCGCGGCCAGATTTTCTTTACCGCCGATAGCCCAAAGCATCCCAGCGAAGTGTTTACCGCCCGACGGTTTGGCGTGGATAAGCTAACCCATATCAATAGCTGGCTGGATGATATTACGCTCGCGCCGCAAACCACCTTTACCTATGAGGCCCGTGACGGTCGCGAAATTCAAGGCCTGTTGATCACGCCAGAAGGCCCGAAGCCAGCGGGCGGTTGGCCGCTAATTTTGACGGTGCACGGCGGGCCAGAGGCGCATTATTCCGATGGCTGGATGACCGCCTATTCCCTCGCGGGGCAGTTCGGTGCAGGTGACGGCTATGCCGTTTTCTATCCTAATTACCGCGGATCTACCGGGCGCGGCGTGGCCTTTGCCAAAGAACACCAAGACGACTATGCGGGCAAAGAATTTAATGACCTTGTGGACGGTGTCGACGCGCTCGCCGAAGCGGGCATCATTAATGAAGATCGCGTCGGTATCACGGGCGGGTCTTACGGCGGCTATGCCTCTATGTGGGGTGCCACCGCACAATCTGAGCATTTCGCCGCCTCTGTCGCGTTTGTCGGTATTTCCAACCAAATCTCAAAATTTGGCACCAGCGATATTCCCAATGAAATGCATCTTGTGCATTCAATCCGCTGGCCATGGGAAGACAACTGGATGAATTTGCTGGAACGCTCGCCGATTTTCCACGCGGGTAAATCAACAACGCCAACCCTTATCATGCACGGCGAGAAGGACACACGCGTCCACCCCAGCCAAAGCATGGAGCTTTACCGCTCTATGAAAGTGCGCACAGATACACCCGTGCGCCTCGTCTTTTATCCCGAAGAAGGCCATGGGAACCGCAAATCCGCCTCTCGCCTTGATTATGCCTACCGCCTCATGCGCTGGATGGACACCTATCTTTCAGAAGACGCCACACGCAAAGATCCCATGCCCGACTTTGATCTGAACATCTCAGAAAAACTCGGCTGGGATAAAAAAGATGATGAGAAAGACGGCGACAGTCAGGAGTAGGCGCGCCTATAGCTTTCAGACAAAAAAGCGGCATTGAGAGGTGCCGCTTTTTTATGGATGGTGAAAGTTGGGCATATCTTTAACCCATTACTGTTCGTCAAACCAATCTTGAATTCTAGGTCGAAAACTGTTGACGAATTTATTGCTCGCCTGTTGGAACCACCTTTGAGCTTTTGCAGCATCGGCTTGGTTGCTGGGGTCACGCCCTTTGGTCGTCAGACGAATGACGTGTTTCTGACCGTCGCTTTGCCACTTTATCGCCCCACTAATTTCGGCGTTAATCGCAGACTGATCCTGAAGCAAATATTGATAGATGGCGTCCCCATCAGCGCCCCTGTTGAACGAGAGGCTCACCCCGATCACATCATTTGCCTTATCAAAATATAGCAATATCCAAGCTTTGGGCGAAGGCATTCGCAACGAAACATAGCCTTTGGAACTTGGGTTTGGTGGCATTTGCGCAGGGTCATCAAAGTTAATCTGCGTCACAAGCTGTTCCCAAAAAATTTTCAATGCACCTTCTCTAGGGTTTAGAGACCGTTCCTCATCACGGCCTAAGGCGTCAGGGCTCTCATCCACCGTGAGACCATCGGGTAATTTTATCACTGTGCGGTGCAGCGTTTGTGTTTTGGCAATGACGTTAGGCACAACCAGCCGCTCATTATTTGGAGACCCATAAATCGCGATTTCGACCAAACCAAAAGTAAAATCTAATGTCGTATTGCGGTCGAGAAATGATGCTATGTTCGCTGTGCCCTCACGGATACCATCCCCACATATCAATAAAAGAAAACGGCCATGCTTTAGAGTTTTCGACACATCATCGACAAATCTAGCTTCGTCCAAATCTGGATTCTTTTTTCTGACAATCTCATAGAGAGCATTGCCGCCCTGCCCCAATTTTCGAGATACTTCCCTTTGTAAATCTTCATAACTCCATCGACTAAGGGCCGACGTGTAATCTAAAAGCTGAGCCACTACTTTGCGTCGCGATTCTGGATTGCGCCACAGCTTATTTTCAACAATGACAATCCGCCCAGTGGGTGTCACATATAAAATATCAAGCGGGCCCGCAGATGTTGGCAATTCTTTGCAGATTGGAACAGGGCCACTAAAAGCATTATCAAACGCTTCTATGGGCAATAAATCTGGCGTCCCAAATAATAGCTCATCTAAGAAGGCTTCATTATAAGCAACCCGGTCATCAACCTCTGTGAAACTTAACCTTTGGAAGGGCGTGATGTCACCAATTGCGTTTATAAAAAGAGGGGCGGAGCTTTTCATTTTATTTCCAGAGTTCAGTTGGTGTTTACTATCATTGCTTGCGCACGCTAAATGAATTCAAAAAAATGTCGTTCAGTCTAGTCCCCATCCCCGTCATTTTTCACAATCCGTAGAAACGGTCGTTTGGCTTTGGGTTTCTCTGGTGGTGTCTCTGCCTTTGATGCCTTCCCGTCCTCGACTGCGAACTTTGGGATGAAAGGCTGTTTTTTGGGCGGTGTTAATTCGGGCGGCGGCGCGTCCTCAAAATCGTCTTCTATGTGCCTGACGCGAGGTTGAAATTTTGGGTTTTTCTTGGATTTGAAACTGCTGCGGCGGGGTTTAAAGCGGCTCTCGCTCTCGCTTTCGCTGTTTCCATCTTCAGCCTGTCTATCTTGCGCGGCGCGTTTGGCGTCTTTGACTTTTTTATTCAGGCTCGCGACCACGCGTTTTTGCGCAAAGGATAGGGCGTCGCCGGGGCGGCCTTTTTCGCGGTCATTAAAGGCGGAGCCAAATTCATCAAGCCGTTCGCGCACACTGCCCGCAAATTCATCTTCCCAATCGGTCAGATCGCCGCTCTCTTCGAGCTTTTTATGGAGGCGTTCTAATTTGCGTTTGGCGTTACGGGCCGAGCGCTCACGCGCTTTGCGCTCTTTATCGCGCTGCTTCTCAAGGGCGGCGTCGCGGGCGGCTTGTTCGGCCTGCCACTGTTGTTTGTCATAATCACTCACGCGCTGACCATAGGCCTAAAGTCAGGCTTTGTTAAGCGCCCTTACCGCGCGGCCCGTTAAGCGACTGGCGCGTTAAGCGGCTGTTCTGTTAATCGACGTCGCCCACGACTTCCATATACATATCCAGCAGCGCTTCTTGCTCTGCGCGTTCCATCGCGTCTTGCTTGCGCAGGGACACGACCTTACGGATGACTTTGGTGTCAAAGCCAAAGGTTTTGACCTCGGCGTAAACTTCGCGGATATCAGCCGCAAGCTCTGTTTTTTCCGCTTCCAGCCGTTCGATGCGCGCGATAAATTGCTTTAGTTTTTCGCGTGTGGCATCGCCCATGCTGTCGGCGCGTTGTTCATCAGTCATCATAGCCATATCCTTAAGCTGCGTGGTCAGAGCCTTGTCTTTAGGGCCTTGTTATCACGGCAAGCTACACGGGGAACTGAAAATGCAAAGACGGGCGGTGCAGTTTATTGTGGACGAAATGAGATGGCTGCGCCACATTTACAGTACCAGATAAAGGGGAGCCGTCATGACGAAAACAAAACTTGCGGGACTACTGCTCTTGGCCGCGGTAGCGGGCGGGCTTTGGTATCATCTGAGCGTCTTTGTCCCCGGCACAGACGCCAAGATGAACCCTGTTAATCCGCACCCCCCGCATCCCGTTTTTATCGCGGCGCAAAAACTTCACCCGACGCTACGGATAGCCGATCTTCATACGGATACATTATTATGGCGAAGAAACCCCGCAAAACGCCATGACTACGGCCATGTCGATATCCCGCGCCTGCGGGAGGGCGGCGTTGATTTGCAAGTCTTTAGCGCCGTGACCAAATCCCCCCGTGGACTGAACTTTGGCGAAAACGCAGAAGACGCCCCCGATGATATAAAGTTGCTCGCCATGGCGCAGCTTTGGCCGCCGCGCACATGGAACAGCATTTATGAACGCGCCGCCTATCAGGCGCAGCGTCTGCAAAAGCTAGAACGTGACCCGAAAAACGGAATTAAAATTGTGCGCCGCGCGGGTGATTTGGACACGCCCGACGGGGTCATCGCAACGCTTCTTCTGACCGAGGGCTCGCATCCGCTGGAAGGCAAGTTAGAGAACATCGCGCGGCTTTATAATGAGGGGTACCGCGCCATGGGGTTGCAGCATTTCTTTGACAATGAACTTGGCGGGTCGATGCACGGCGCGGCCAAAGGCGGGCTGACAGAATTTGGGCGCGAAGCGGTACTAGAAATGGTACGCCAAGGGATTATGATTGATGTCGCCCACAGCTCTGAGGCAGTCGTGCGCGACGTCCTTAACCTTACCGATGCGCCAATATTCATTAGCCACGGCGGCGTGTTATCGCATTGCGCGGCCAGTAAAAACCGAAACCTGCCTGATGACTTGACCAAAGCGATTGCAGACCGCGGCGGCATTATCGGCATTGGTTATTTTGAACCCGCAATATGTGATATCTCCCCCGCAGGCATTGCCGATGCCATAATCGATGCGGTCGATGTGCTGGGGATTGACGCGGTCGCGCTTGGCTCTGATTTTGACGGAACTGTGACCACCTCGCTCGACACATCAGAGCTTGCCGCCATCACACATGCCCTGTTGGAGCGCGATGTGCCTGAGGCCGATATCCGTAAAATCATGGGCGAAAACGCGTATCGTTATTTTGCGCAAAATTTACCGCAGTAGGATGCTGAGTTATCAGCACCGTCTAAGTCAATTATAGCAGTCTGGCTGGAAAATAGAAAACAGAGCAATAGCAACTATGTATAATAAAAATACGGACCTAACAAAAGACATTTTGGACGGAACCTCCGCAACCGCGAATGAGAAAACCTGGCTGAAAGGTTTGCTGGAGAAGTTTAAACGGCTCGAAGTCATTGCCATTATTCTTGCCGTACTTGCTTTGTGGTTAGATTTAAGTTGGAAGGTATTTGTTGAAAACCCCGCACTAAAACGCGAGCGTGCCGCCCAAACCATTGAGCGCGAGGAAGCCAGCTTTGCGCGGGAAATGCAGGCGTGGGCAAAACTCTCTGACAAACGAATGGGATCTGGAGGCTTCGGCGAAGCGCTAAACTATCTACTAAATAAAACCTCTCTAGTTTCAGGATTAGATTTATCGTGTCACGAATTCAACGGAGAACTTGTGTCACGTGGATTCTTAGACACGTATGCCTGCGACCCTGAATTGATTTTCCCAAATTGGGAGATTGTTGGCCGCTCGGATTTATTCAAGGGCTATGATCCCAATCGTTTGTTGCTCGAGTTTAACTACATGGACGCATTAGAGCTACGTGACTTTTCTGCAACTGGTGCAAAGTTTGAAAGCTCTACCTTTTCACATGTCTTTTTCCTGCGTGGGAATTTTATGGGTTCTGATTTCTTCCAATCAACACTTCATGACACAATTCATTACTTAGGGTCTATGGAGGATACGAATATAACATCCAGCCGTTTCTCAAATAGTCATTTTATGGGTGTGAATTTTAAAAATGCTGTTTTTCGCGGGGTAGATTTTCAGAACTCCACCTGCATAAAATGTAGTTTTCAGGGAGCGAGCTTCCACAAGGTAAATATTACTAATACGAACCTGCGACAGGCATCAGGATTACCTACAGACACGTGGCGAGAAGGCGTTTGGGCATGGGCCGATTATCCGCCAACGCTTCCCGAAGGTGTGCCTTTACCGCGTCTTTGCTCAGCCAACTTAAGGGAAACAAAAGCGAATCTTGGTTTTCAACCAGATTGGGTTTTAGATGCCAATCTAGAAACATCTGACTTTGACATACCTAAAGGCTGTAAAGTGTGGCAGTGGGCTGACTGGCCTGTAAAGAATATAGCAGATGGCGAAATTATCAAAAGCTGCGACCCAGGATTACGCTCAGACTATTATGAACTAACTATATCGAAAAGACCTGATATACCTAAGGGTTGTTAAAATAGCCTTCGAACCATCCCTAAAGCGCGTCACCTTCGACCGATTGGCGCAGAACGCCTAAGCGGTCTTTTACGGCTTTAAGCTCTGGATAAAGCGCGTTGGCTTGGGAATAGGCCTCGAACGCGGCATCGGTTTTACCAATACGCTCAAATATATTGCCCAGCGTCCAGAGCGCGTAGAAATGGCGTTCCTCTAGGATGAGGGCTTTCGTCACCTCTGATAAAGCGCGGGATAAATCGTCTTCTTCAATGGCCAGACGAGCAGAGCGGGACCAGCCTTCGGCATAATCAGGTTGCAGTGTTGTGACATGGTCATAAAGCGTGCGGGCAAGCTTATCATCGCCGCGTTTTTCCGCCGCCGTGCCGCGCCGCAAGAGCAAGTTCACACTATCAGACCCACTATCCAACCATATCGCCCAAATACTCTCGGCGATAAGGTCGGCGTCCTCTGTATTGTCTTCGGACTTTAGGCGCGCAAATAAGGCGTCCAGCCGCGCCGCGCGTTCTTGCGCCTCTGTCATATCGGAGTAATCGGGCTCTGTGATGGTCACCTCTGGCAGGTTGCCAGACACAGGCGGATTAATGGTCAGCGTGCGCGTTTCTATATCATCATCAGTTGGCGTTTCAGGCTCTGGCAGGGGCGCAATATCGGGCGCATCAGGCACATCGGCGTCGGGGTCAACTTGGGGGACTTCTCCGGGTGTGTTTGGAACTGGTGTATTTTCGCTCGGCGGGTTCGCCTCATTCAGCAGCTCATCAATCGATTGTGACTCCGACTGTGATTGAGCAAAGCTGGGCTGTGCGAAAACAAAGGCCGCAGTGGACAATATGACGCTCAAATATCTCATAGGCTGATACACTGACGCCCCCGACCAGAATTGGCAAGAGGCGTTAGCAGAATTAGACGGCCCACAAAGTCGCAGGCCGTGATGTTAAATGCCAGAGGGCTAGCCTTGACGTGCCTTAAAACGGGGATCCGTTTTGTTAATGACATAAAGGCGACCTTTACGACGCACAATTTGGCAATCGCGGTGGCGGTTTTTTAGAGAACGGAGTGAGCTGCGGACTTTCATGGGGACGCGCTTTCGTATTGTTAAAACTTGAACGCGGCGTATAGGAAAGTGTACGGCGCAAGTCAACGCCAGAAATCACCTCTAAACAGGATAATTTCACGCCTTATCCCGCGCTTAGTCAGGCTTTATTAAGCATAATGACCATAGGTTTGATCATTCAACTGTCAAACGCGCTGGCGATGCCAGCCTCGAATCGGTAATCTAATATCATGTGGATACGTACGCTTAGCTCTATCATCATAACGTCAGCCGTCATCTCGGCGGGATGCGCAACACCAAAAGCCGTTGCCAATGACGCGGTTAATGTCACCGCCGCTGCGACGGTAACAAAAGTGGAGCTTACGCAAGACCAGCGCTTTGACGCTTGGAAAAAAGACTTTACCAGCCGCGCGATTGACCGCGGCTATGACCCGGCCATTGTGCGCGCAATGATAAGCCCCGCCAAGATTAACCCGCTAGCGCTAGAGCGTGACAAAACGCAGCCCGAATTTAACAGCCCGATTTGGGCCTATGTCGATAAAACAACGTCTGTTGACCGTGTCACGCGCGGCAAGGCCCTGCTGAGCGAGAACCAAGCCCTTTTCGCGGATATAGAAGCCCGCTACCGCGTGAACCCCTATGTTCTGACCGCGATTTGGGGGCTAGAGAGCAGCTACGGCCGTATCCTTGGTACGCATTATATTATTGACGCATTGGCCACATTTGCCTTTGAGGGTCGCCGCACAAAATTTGGCGAAGAGCAATTATTTGCCACACTCGATATCGTCAAAAGCGGGAAAGTCCGTCCTGCACAGCTTGTCGGCTCTTGGGCGGGTGCAATGGGCATGACACAATTTATCCCAACCACTTTTCGCGACTATGCCGTCGATTTTGATAATAATGGCAATAAGGATTTATGGAAAAGCGAAGCTGACGCGCTGGGTTCTGCCGCGCATTATCTGTCGCGCTTTGGCTGGCGTCTTGAAGAACCGATTTATACTGAAGTCAAATTAGCCCAAGGCTTTGATTACAGCATTGCAGACGGCCGCAAAATGAGCGTCAATGACTGGAGCGCGCTGGGCGTCGCCCCGATCACAGGACAACGCTGGTCGGCGGACGCAGGCTTTTTAGAAGCAAAATTGCTGGTGCCTGCTGGCGCGAAAGGCCCGAAATTTCTGACCTTTAAAAATTTCGATGTTATCAAAAAGTATAACAATTCAACCAGCTACGCGCTCGGTATTGCAACCTTATCCGAAGCCTACCGTGACCGCGCGACAATCACGGCCCCTTGGCCCAAGAGTGATAAACAAGTCGGGCGCACGGATTTGAAAGCGATGCAAGCCAAGCTCACCGCATTGGGATATGATACCAAGGGCGCAGACGGCATTGTCGGGCCCAACACACGCCGCGCAATCCGCAATTGGCAGACGGCGAACGGACTGACGGCAGATGGCTATATCGAACAAAAGCTGTTTGAAAAGATTATGGTCAGCCGTTAATCAAACGGCATTTCATCCAAGAAACGGATAAGTCGCTTCTTCGCGGTAAATATTTTGCGCGCCGACTTTTGGTAGGCTCGACATCATCACCATTTGGTCGACAATAAACGGCGCGGTATTAAAGCGCGACAATCGTTTTTCAAAGGCTATCACGCGGTCAAGCGGCGGAAATTCACGCAAGTAAGCGACCGTCGCATGCGGCATATATTTGCGTTTTTCCATGCTCACACCAGCCCGGCGCGCCGCCGCCCGGCATTTTGTGTGCAATGCGTGCAGTGCGTCAGAGTGCTTCACACCCAGCCATAGCGCGCGCGGCTCTAGGCTACCGAAATGACCGGCCCCTTCCAGCTGTAAATCAAAAGCAGAGATACGGATTTTGGCCAGCTCATCATCCAGCATTTCCGCTTGGTCATCAGATAAATCACCGTAATAGCCCGTGGTGATATGCAGCTTTTCCGGCGCAACCCAGCGCGCACCCGCGACCCCGCGTTGAACACGGGTAATGTCGCGCACAAGTTTGTCAGGCAGTTGTAGGCAGGAAAATAAAATCATGGCGTCTATCTAGCACATATATTTAACAAACAGGGGAGCGGAACCTTTTGTGGATATCATCGGCAGCTTTTTCCATATCCTCTGTCCATTCAATCTTATGCGCGTCAATATTGGCTTTAAGCTGCGCAAGCGTTGTCGCGCCGATAATGTTGCTGGTCACAAAGGCACGACTTTCCGTAAATTTCTGCGCAAAGACGGCCGGGTCGATGCCCAAATCATCGGCGGCTTTTAGGCAGGCTTCAATCGCAGCGGGGCCGTCATGATT
Organism: Fretibacter rubidus; assembly: GCF_041429785.1. Classification (GTDB taxonomy): domain Bacteria; phylum Pseudomonadota; class Alphaproteobacteria; order Caulobacterales; family Maricaulaceae; genus Fretibacter; species Fretibacter rubidus. The sequence continues at coordinate 385,216 of NZ_CP163423.1, read as the reverse complement.
GTGATAGCGTTGCAAAAATTGCGGGAACAAATCTTTGCGCGAACCTTTGGGCGCGGTGCCGTCCCGATATTTACCCGTCAGATAACCCATGCCGAGAATTGAATAAGGCAGCAGGCCAACATCTTCGCGCATGGCAATTTCGGCTTGGGCGTAATCAAAACGCCGCGCGACAAGGCTGTAGACATTTTGGATGGAGGCAATACGCGGCAGGCCTTGGGTCTTGGATAGTTCCAAATATTTCATCGTGCCCCAGGCGCTTTCATTACTTATGCCAATATGACGGATGTTCCCTTTTTCTATGTGGCGGGCAAGCACGGCCAATATATCGGCCAGCGGTTCCATATCGTCCGTGTCGTAATCATAATAGCTGTGAAAGCCAAACCCCGGCATACCGCGATCAGGCCAATGGAGTTGGTAGAGATCGATATAATCCGTTTGAAGACGTTTTAAGGATTTCTCCACCGCCTCGTCAATTTGCGCGCGCGTGTGACGCGTCATGCCGCCGTCCGTCTTGTCCCGTGTCCATGTCATGCCAGAGCGGCCCGTGACTTTAGTCGCAAGGATAAAATCATCGCGCTTGCGCCGCGCCTTAATCCAACTGCCGATATAGCTTTCCGTGCGGCCTTGGGTTTCAGCCCGCCCCGGCACAGGATACATCTCTGCGGTATCAATGAAGTTGATACCCTCACCTCGCGCGTAATCCAGCTGAGCATGGGCTTCTTTTTCTGTGTTTTGCTCGCCCCATGTCATTGTGCCAAGGCAAACAGAGGTAACATTTATGTCGGTACGGCCTAATCGGCGCATATCAAAAGGAGAGGTCATAGGTAAAACTTATCGGGGCTATAGGAAGAATGTATGGCCAAAACAGGCCTGTACTGCCGATTTTTGCCGGATATCCTTGGTATTGCAAGCGATTTACACTATATTGATAGTAATCGCCGTGACATGGGCAGAAATCCGTCCGGCTTCACAATGAATGGAGCGATATATGAACCAGAATTATAACAATGCCGTTGGCAATAACGCGGATGTCGATCTCGGCCTCCGTAGCTTTATGCTCGGCACTTACCGCTATATGGCAATGGCGATGGCTGTCACAGCTGGCGTTGCTTATTTTGGCGGTCAAGCAATCCAAGCCAATCCCCAACTCATGGGCATCTTACGTAACCCGATTCTTGTTATCGGCTTTATCTTTGCCATCCCGTTTATCTTTGCGGGTGTTGGTCGTAAATTGCCAACAATGAGTATTGGTGGCGTGCAAGCCTTTCTTTTCGGCTTTGCTGCCTTTATGGGTATTTTCATGTCAGCCATTGCGGCTTTCGTGGATCCGATGATCATTGCCAAAATCTTCTTTATGACAGTTGCCATGTTTGGTGCGCTAAGCCTGTTTGGTTATTCAACGCAGCGTAACCTGTCGACATTTGTGAAATATGCCTTTGCGGCGTTCCTGGCTTATGTAGGCCTGGGCATTTTGGGCATGTTCTTCCCATCGCTGAGCCCCTTTGCAGGCGGCGTGTTTGGCACAGTCGTGCTGATTATCGCGCTGGCGGCAATCTCGCTGATTACAGCGTGGGAAACACAAATGCTGAAGCAGGTCTATTACGGTAATGCTGGTAATCCTGCGATGGAAGGCAAGCTGGCCGCTTACGGTGCAGCGTCATTGCTACTGGCCTTTATCAACATGTTCCAAATCTTGCTCAGCCTGTTTGGCCGCGAATAAGGTTGGTAACATAACACGATTAAACCCGCCTTCATGGCGGGTTTTTTTATGCCCACTAGAAGTTGATTGCAAAATCGTCGTAAATCAGTCAAACTGCGGCAGGTTGACGCAGTCAATGGGGGCATCTCCAGATAGAACCGCGCAGCCAGCAATAAAACGACACAGGGGAGAAAACTATGTCACTTGCAAAAATTATCTGGCTCATCGGCCTGATTGCGGCCATTGCACTGGCCTTTATTAACACAGGCTATGATGCTGCCATTCTGGCGGTCTTAGGGTTGGTCTGTGGTTGGTTCTTGGATCATGAACATCGCCGCGGCGCGATTATTGCGGCGGTGTTTTTGATGATGGGCGGCTCTGCTGCGCTAGGCGGCATTCCTGGCATTGGCGGATATCTGACCGCAATCCTTGCCAGCCTGGGTGCTGTCTTTGGCGGCGCGTCTGTCATGGCGATCGTGCGCACATTAATCGAGCGCATCTTCATGTCCAACGCAGCAGCCGCCACTTAGGCTCTTGCATCATATGACGTTTAAGCCCGCCCTTCACGGCGGTTTTTTTAATGGACGCAACTAAACCGATTTAAAGCGTTGCTTGTCAAAGACCCGCAGCACCGTGCGTAAATCATGGCCGCGTTTGAGGATAAGACCGCCCGGCGCAATCACGCTAAATTGGCCCTGTTTATCACGCAGGGCTGGCGTCTTTTCGATGCGGTAAAGAGGGTGCTCTGTCGCACGGCGAAAGACAGAAAACACCGCCTTGTCCTTTAGGAAGTCCATCGCGTAGTCTTTCCATTCGCCTTGGCTCACCATCTGCCCGTACACTGACAGGATGATGGACAGCTCTCGGCGGTCAAAGGCGGTTTGGGACGGCTCGTTCTTTTGACCCGCGAAAATACGGCGCGGCTCATTTGGATTTTTCGGCGTTTTTAATGACACAATTTTAGACGACATGGCCCCATCATAGCGGCGTGATATAAGGCTGCAAGCGCGATTTATGCGGCGTTATGCATAGGGTAGTGAGTTAAGGTTTTAGCAACCACCTTTCGCCTGCGTTGCGAAAGTTTCACAATACGCCCCAATCTCGCCCCAATTTGGCCGTGGTTGAGACGGATATAAAACATGTCGAGAGGCAAGATGTGAAGCACGGTTTTTAATCAGCCCCCCAGCCCCCGTGCGGCGAACCTCTTGACAAAAGTGGTCGGTTTTCTTGTCCCCATTAAGACCGACTTTACGGCTCTGACGCGTCCAGCCCCGCGTCAGAGCCTTTATTTTTTAGATAATGGGGGGACGCGTGCAGCCCCACGTCAGAGCCTTTATTTTTGGCGCATCATAAATTTTAAGGCCGATAAACTGCGGCGTTGAGGATTTTCTTTGTCTCCGCATCATGGACAAGCACGGCATAGGCCGTATCGTCCGACGCGCGGATAGCGGTCTGGTCCGTCGTAATAGGCTGCACATCTGTGACGACATTGGCGAGACGTAATGTCCGCCCGTTGTTTTCGCCCTTGGACACATCAACCGATTGCCAACCGGGTGTGAAGCTGACCAATACAATGGGGCGCGTGCTGTCAACATCAGCTAAACCCGTAATCACGACTTGCCCGTCTGTCACGTCGATATCCAGACCGCCTTTCGCGTTAAGCGGCATGGTGTCAATATCGCGGCGTTGATAGCGCGGACTGTGGGCAGAGCCGTTCAACACGATTTGTGGTGTGTATACATTGCCAATGCCAAAGGCCTTGCCATACGCCTTTTGACGCTCTGTGAAACGCACATCACCAAAGGTATCTTTCCACCCCAGATAATCCCAATAGGTCACACCATAGGACAGAACCAACTTATCTGTATCCTCTGTCAGGGCGCCGACAAAGGCATTGGCGGGTGGGCAGGACGAGCAGCCTTGGGAAGTAAACAACTCCACGACAGTCGACGGCACGTCCCCTGCATGAGCGGAGGCCGCAGCAGAGGCGAAAACGAGCAAAGAAAGAACAGATGTAATCGGGCGCTTTAAGTAAATCATATCTGTTTAAACCACAGCTTTGGCCTTTGCGCTAATGCCAATATCATCACAGCTGCGTGATGGGCATATCCTTACATTGAGGGTATCGGTTGGCTTTGGTCTTTCGTCTTGTCATCGCCTTCGTCATCCGTATCAGGATGACCATCCGCCGAAAGCAGTACAGCAATCCACCGCGTTGTTTGGAACTGCGCGAGGACAATCATGATTATCACGGTCAACGGCGCAGATAGAAATGCCCCAACCCCGCCCCATAGCGCGCTCCATAATGTCAAAGACAAGACAACGACTAGGGCAGACAGGTTCATGCTATCGCCCATCATTTTAGGCTGAATTGTATTACCAATAATAAATTGCGCGCCGAATAACGCGCTCGCCAAAATGATAATGGGGGCTGGTGTGTTAAACTGCACCATCGCAAAAAGAACTGGAAAAGCCACAGCCGCAAGGCCGCCCACAATCGGGATATAATTTAAGATGAAAATAACCAGCGCCCAGAACAGCGCATTGTCAAGGCCGACCGCCGTCATGGCGATATAGCTGACCACGGTTTGCATCAGCGAGATAACCGTTTGCACACCAATATATTTTTCAACAGAGGTCCGAATACGCTTCCCGACTTTACTGGCTTGCGCGCGGCGTTTCTCATCGGGAAACAAATCATCCATTTTCTTTGGAAAGCTGGACTGAGCAGCAAAAAGGAACACAACATAAAGCGCAATCAAAGCAAATTCTGACAACACGCCCTGAATAGACGCGGCAAAACCAGAGAAAAACTTCGGCAAGTCGAGCCCCTGGGTCAGCTTGGTCAGCTCTAAGTCCGGTTGTCGGAACAGCGTTTTCAGCCAGACAAATATCTCGTTCAGACGTTCTTGGTATTGCGGCGCCTCGCGGGCAATGTCTTGAGCTGTATCGGCAATAATCAGAACGATGCCGACAATCCCCGCGACAACAATCAACAATGAGACGGTTAAGGCCAGCCAATAGGGAAATTTTGGCGACAGGTCATCCAGCCAACTGGCCAGCGCATCAATCATCAACCAGAAAAACACAGCCAAAGCAAAAGGGGCCATAATATTGGCCGTTTGGTGCAATCCCCAAATCAAGGCCACAGCAGCGAGAAATAATAAGCTAGCGCGAATCGTATTGTCCATGTTGGTCCCCTTTGGCGTTACCGTAACGCTTACGCCGTTCGTTTTCAATTGCCTGTTGAATTGTTGGTATTTTTGACAGCTTGCGTTCAGACATATCCCGCCATAAACAAAGTGCAGCACGGAGGCAAAGATGAGCACAATTTTTATCGGCAAAGATACAGACGGCGTCACGCAGGAGCTTTTGCTCAATCGCGCCAACCGTCACGGCCTTGTTGCGGGGGCCACAGGCACGGGTAAAACTGTCACGCTGCAAATATTATCAGAAGGCTTTTCAAAGGCCGGAGTCCCGGTCTTTGCCGCCGATGTCAAAGGCGATTTGTCTGGCCTGTGCCAGTCAGGTTCAAAAACGCATAAGCTGCATGACAAATTAATCGCGCGGTCTGAAAAAATTGGGCTGGATGATTACAGCTATAGCGCCATGCCAACCATTTTTTGGGACCTGCACGGCAAAAAAGGCCATCCCATTCGGGCAACCATATCAGAGATGGGCGCGATGTTGTTGTCGAATTTAATGGGTCTGACTGACGCCCAAGAAGGCATTATGAATATTGCCTTTGACTTGGCCGATGACAATGACTGGCCCTTGGTTGATTTAAATGATCTGCGGGCCGTGTTGACCTATGTGGGTGAAAACCGAAAAGAACTATCGCTGGAATACGGCAATATCGCCACACAATCCGTCGGCGCGATAATCCGTAACTTGCTTGTGCTTGAGCGCGAAGGCGCCGAGGAATTTTTCGGCGAGCCCGCGTTAAAGCTATCTGATTTCATGCTCCGCGACGGTTCTGGCCAAGGCTATGTCAATATACTGGCCGCTGATGACCTGATTAATACACCGCGCCTGTATGCAACGTTTCTTCTTTGGTTGATGAGCGAGCTATTTGAAGAACTACCCGAGGTCGGCGATCCCGATAAACCCGTAATGGCATTCTTTTTTGACGAAGCGCATTTGCTCTTTGACGACGCGCCCGATGCACTGGTTGATAAAATCACGCAAGTCGCACGCCTTATCCGGTCCAAGGGTGTGTCGCTTTGGTTTGTCACGCAAAACCCCGCCGATATTCCTGATGATGTTTTGGGTCAAGTCGGCAACCGTATCCAACATGCGCTGCGCGGTTATACACCCAAAGAACAAAAGGCCATTCGCGCCTCTGCTGATGCGTTTCGCCCGAACCCCAATTTTAAAACCGAAGACGTCATATCAGAATTAGGTGTCGGCGAAGCCCTTGTGTCTGTACTGGATGCCAAAGGCCGTCCGCAAGTTGTCGGCCAAACCCTTATCCGTCCGCCCGCCTCTCGCCTTGGCCCCGCGACAGCAGCAGAACGCAAAGTCGTCATGGCTGCTAGCCCCTTAGCTGGTGTGTATGACGAAGCTGTTGATCCCGAAAGCGCATATGAAATGCTGGCTGTGAGGCGCGAAGCCATGGCGAAAGCCGCAGAAGAAGCTGAAGCCCGCGAAGCCAAAGAAAAAGAAGCCGCCAAGAAAGCCAAAGACCGTGCCTCCCGCACAACGCGAAAACCACGCGGCCGCAAGCGTCAATCAGCCCTAGAGGCCGGCATGAAAGCCGGGGCCCGTAGTATCGCAAGCTCGATCGGCCGTTCCCTTGGCGGCAAACATGGGGCGGCCATTGCGCGCGGTATTTTGGGCGGGATTATGCGGCGCTAATCTAGGCAACCAGAAACCACAAAAGCACGCAGGCAATCATAAATTCGATTATCACAGTCATATGGCACCATCGGTATAGGCAGGTTTATAGCGTCATTTACACCACCTTATTGCGGCCAAGATGTGACACCTGTGTGAAATAAACATGTCATGACAGAACGCTATGATGGCGTCATAAGCTCTCTTGCCTTTTACCCTTAAACAAGGAACATAGGTGTTTGGTACCAAGAGAGAGTATATGCCGCATAATATGACACGACGCCAATGGCTGTTAGGGTCGACCTTAACGGGGCTAAGCACTAGCCTCCCGGCCTGCACACCCGCTGATGCGCCTATGTTATCATCCAACCGCCCGTTTATGCGCGGCACATTTGCCCATGGTATCGCCAGTGGTGACCCCCGCCGTGACGCTGTGGTCTTATGGACTCGCGTCACCCCTGATGATATGACCGACGGGCCTGTCAGCGTTCTATGGCATATATCTGAAAATGAAGATTTCGAGCCTATGTTAAGGAGCGGCGTCGTCAAAGCGGAGGCGGCTAATAATTGGACAGCCAAAGTCGATGTCACCGCCCTGCCCTCTGGCAAAACCCTATATTACCGTTTTATTGTGGGCGATGTGACCTCTCCGACGGGGCAGACAAAAACACTGCCGGATGGTCCATTAGACAAGCTCCGCTTTGCTGTGGTGTCTTGCGCCAATTGGCAACACGGTTTTTTCAATGCCTATGACCATATCGCGCGCCAAGATGATTTTGATGCCGTCATCCATCTGGGTGATTATTTCTATGAATACGGCGCGGACGGGATAGCCGACACGCCAATGGGTCAACAGGGACGTTTGCATGACCCCCGTCACGAAATTATCTCGCTTAACGATTACCGTACACGCCACGCGCAGTACCGAACAGATCCCAACCTACAAGCCATGTCGGCGAAATTTCCAATGATTACGATTTGGGATGATCACGAGACCACAAATGATAGCTGGCAGGGCGGGGCGCAAAACCATCAAGCGGATGAAGGGGATTGGGACGCGCGCAAACAAGCGGCCATGCGCGCCTATTATGAATGGATGCCCATTCGTGACCCAGAACGCGGACGGGCGCGTGAAACCCTTTTTCGTAATTTCGACTACGGTGATTTATTATCGCTAGTGAGTGTTGAGACGCGCCTGACCGCGCGGGCAGAACCTATAATCTTAGAGGATCATGTCGACACTATTGAAACCGACCCTGAAGGGTTCAAGGGTGATGTGCTGGGCGATCCCTCGCGCGAAATGTTCGGACAAGTCCAAGAAGATTTCATTGTTGAGGCGCTGACCCAATCCAAAGCGGACGGTAAGACATGGCGCGTTCTTGCCAATCAAGTGATAATGGGGCGCCTGAATACCCCTGACCTTGAACCCTATGTCAGTGAAGAGGCAGTCCAAGCCATTGAAAAAGATTGGGCTGGCGTGCGCGATATGGTCAAATTGTCAAAATATAATCTGCCAGTCTATCCCGATAGCTGGGACGGATACCCCGCCGCAAGAGACCGGTTTTATGACCGTTTAAATGCGGCAGGTGTCAATGATATGCTTGTCTTAACGGGGGACGCGCATGAATTTTGGATCAATGACCTGACAACGCAAGCAGGCGATAAAATCGGCTTGGAATGCGTCACAACCTCGGTCAGCTCAGAGACGCTCATTAAATATATGGGCGATAGCACAGCCGATTATTCGCTTCTGCTGACCCAGTCCAATAAAGACGCGCGCTATTATAATGCCCTGCAATGCGGCTATGTCGCGGTGAGTTTCACAAAAGACAAAGCCGATATTAGTATGATGGGTTTGTCCACGGTGACGTCTAAAGACTATAGCGCCTTTGAGGTTGCAGGCTTCTCTGTGCGCGCGGGTGAGACCACATTAAAAGCCAGCCGTGCGCGGGGCTTGAACCTAAAGCAAAAAGCGTTGTTCTCTGGCTTGGGTTAAAGCAGGACTAGCGCCGCGTCTTAATTCCAGCCTCGCGTTTAATGTCACCACTGGTTTGGCGGCTGCCGTCATGGGAATATCCTGGCGGGCCAAAAATATAGCCAAAGCGCTGTCGCAGGCTAATACCCCCTTGCGCGCTATCTTTGAAAATGCCGATCATCTCGCCAAAAGCAATTCTGACAGGATTGAATGTCTCAATCGGTTTTACCACGCCGTAACGCACAGGGTCAGCTTCATCCTCGGCCACAAATGTCCCAAAGATACGGTCCCAGATAATAAATATCCCTGCAAAATTACTGTCTAGATATTGCGGATTGGTCGCGTGATGCACGCGGTGATGACTGGGCGTATTAAAGATAAATTCAAACCAGCGCGGCATTTTCTTTATCGTCTCTGTGTGAATCCAGAATTGATAAACAAGGTTCACCGCCCCGACAAATCCAATCAGCAACGGATGAAAACCAAGCAAGACAAGCGGAGACGACAGCAGCACAAAGCCTGTAATGTGATTATTCCACGGCTGCCGCAGGGCGGTGGACAGATTATAATGTTCAGAGCTGTGATGCACGACATGGGCGGACCAGAACCAACGGATACGGTGTGCGGCGTAATGTTTGTAATAATAAACAAAGTCCTGCGCGATTAAACAGGCAAAAAATACCAGAGGACTGTAGCCCCAATCAAACAAGCGGAACTGCCAAATGAACATCAAAATTCCAAAGCTGATAAAGCCCATCAGGATATCAGACAATAACTGCCCTGCGCCCATGCTCATAGAGGCTGCTGCGTCCTTTGCCATATAGGCCCCGTGCACGCGGCGAAGGCGCAAATAAAGCACCTCTAGCAATACGGCGAGGCCAAAAAACGGGGCCGCATATAAAAGAACATCAGGAAAGTCAGCCATGCCATAATAAGGTCAAAAACTCGCCTATTGTCAACGCGAAAACAGGCGTTATGACTGCGTCACATCGGGGCAATGTAAAAGGCTGTTTTTTCAGTAAATTTTTATCTTTAGCCTATACAAACATGGGTGATTAAAGGGTGAAACTATGTGCGGTATTATCGGAATTGTGGGTACGACCACTGTCACAGAACGTTTAATTGACGGACTAAAGCGTCTTGAATACCGCGGTTATGACAGCTCTGGTATTGCTGTGCTTGACGGCGGCACATTAAAACGAGAACGCGCCGAAGGTAAAATTAAGGCGCTAGAGACCAAGCTTGGCGGCGCGGCTCTGGACGGTACAATCGGCATTGCCCACACACGGTGGGCGACACATGGTGTGCCCAATGAGAACAACGCTCATCCGCATTTCGCTGGCCGCGTTGGTGTAGTGCATAACGGCATCATTGAGAACTTCCTCGACCTCCGCAAAGACATGAGCCACCGCAAGTTCACCACAGAAACTGACACCGAAGTCGTCGCGCACCTTGTTGATGACGCGCTGAGTAGCGGCCAAGCACCCATTGATGCGTTTCGTACATCGCTGAAAAAGCTAAAGGGAGCTTATGCGTTTGGCCTCATTATTGACGGCTTTGATGACCATATTTTCGCCGCTCGTGCTGGCTCCCCGCTGGCGCTGGGGATTGGTGATGACGAGATATATCTCGGCTCTGATGCCATGGCATTGGCGATGTTATCACAAAAACTTGTCTATCTAGAAGAAGGCGATTGGGCGGTCCTCTCCCCAACAGGCTATAAGATATTTGACCGGGACGATAATCCAGTCGAGCGTGATATTACCCTTATCCAAGGCGGCCCTGCCATGGCGGAAAAGGGCAACTATCGCCATTTCATGCTTAAAGAGATATACGAGCAGCCCGAAACAGTTGGTCGTACCATGACCAATTATGTTGATGAGTTTCGCCTCTCTGCCGATGCGCCGGAAGGCCTAGGCTTTGCCAAGATTGACCGCATAATTATTATCGCCTGCGGCACGGCCTATTATGCGGCCATGGTCGCCAAATATTGGTTCGAGCAAATCGCAGACATTGCCGTGGACATCGATGTTGCCTCAGAGTTTCGCTACCGCTCCCCTGTGGTGAGCCAAGACTCGCTCTTTATTGCCGTATCCCAATCGGGCGAGACGGCAGATACGCTTGCGGCCCTACGCTATTGCAAAGACAAAGGCCTGCGTACAGCGGCGCTTGTGAATGTCATGACATCGACTATGGCGCGCGAAGCTGATATTGCGCTACCGATTAATGCCGGTCCCGAAATCGGCGTGGCATCCACCAAAGCGTTTACATCGCAACTAACGGCCCTCGCGTCACTGACTTTGGCGGCGGGCCGCGCGCGCAAAACCATATCGCGCGACGCTGAAATCCGTTTAACCCGCGCGCTCACCCAGACGCCGCGCCTTATCAAAGAAGCCCTGCTGCTTGACGAAAGCATAGAGGCCATCGCGTCAGATTTATCAGGCAAATCATCAGCCTTTTACTTGGGTCGCGGCGCGCAGACACCGATTGCGCTGGAAGGCGCGCTCAAGTTAAAAGAGATTAGTTATATTCACGCCGAAGGTTATGCCGCTGGTGAATTAAAACACGGACCGATTGCCCTGATTGAAGACGGTACACCCGTCATTGTAATTGCCCCCTATGATACTTTGTTTGAAAAGACAGTGTCCAACCTGCAAGAAGTCGCCTCACGCGGGGCGTTCATCATTCTTGTGACCGACGAAACAGGGGCGGCGAGTGCGAAAGATATGGCAGATGAAATTATCGTCCTGCCCAATAGCGATAGTTTCGTCGCGCCTATCGTGATGTCAATCGCTATACAGCTTCTCGCCTATCATACAGCGGTGGCACGCGGCACCGATGTGGACCAACCGCGCAACCTGGCCAAATCCGTGACTGTCGAGTAAGCTTTATCATTATATCTGTGGGGAATGATCATGAAAAAAATTAGAAAAGCCGTGTTGCCCGTCGCTGGCTTTGGCACGCGGGTGCTGCCGGCAACAAAAACTATTCCCAAAGAAATGCTGCCCGTCGTTGACCGCCCTGCCCTGCAATATGTCGTTGATGAAGCCATTGAGGCGGGGATAGAGCATTTCGTTTTCGTCACGGGACGCAACAAGGGCGCGATTGAGGATTATTTTGACCGCGCTTATGAACTTGAGTATTCGCTGCGCGAAAAAGGCAAGACAGCCATCTATGAGCAATTAGACGCCAATACGCCTAAAGCTGGCACCATGAGCTTCGTCCGCCAGCAAAGCGCGCTGGGCCTTGGCCACGCGATTTGGTGCGCGCGCGACGTGATTGGCGATGATCCTTTTGCGATTTTGCTGCCCGATGTTTTAGTCAAATCAGACCGCAGCTGCCTCGCGCAGATGGTGGATGCCTATAACACTGTGGGCGGCAACATCATTGCTGTGGACGCCGTGCCGCAAGAGCGCGTGTCGAGCTACGGCGTGATTGCGCCTGACACAAAGTCGGTGCGCCGTGATGACGGATTAATTAAAATGACAGGCATGGTCGAAAAACCCGCCGTCAAAGACGCGCCGTCAAACCTAAAAATCACAGGACGTTATATTTTACAGCCCGAAATCATGGGATTATTATCCGATCAAGAAGCGGGCGCGGGCGGCGAAATTCAGCTCACAGACGCTATGGCGCGCATGATGGGCGAGCAAGATTTCCACGCCTTTGAATACGTTGGCCAAGATTATGATTGCGGCTCTAAATACGGCTATTTTGAAGCCGTCATGGCCTATGCGCAAGACCACGTCGAAATTGGCGAGCAAGCGCGGGCCCTTATAAAATCCCGCGCACAATCTTTTTAATCCGTGACAGCCGTGCCGATAATATCTGCTGAGTTTGCGGCAGAAACGGATGCGCTGCTGTCATGGTTGCGGGATGCCGCCCTGCCCTTTTGGGCTGAGATGGCCATTGATAGTAAAGGCGGTTTTTTTGAAGACCTGGCTTTGGACGGCACGCCCAATACAGATGCCGTGCGCCGCGTCCGCGTTCAAGCACGGCAAATTTTCGTCTATGCCAATGCACATAAAGCGGGCTGGTATGACAGCACAGCGATCCTCGACAGGCTCTATGATTTTCTAATGACATATGGCTACCGCCCTGACGGCGCAGCTGGCTTTGTCCACCGAATTGGGCCTGATTACACCGTCACAGATGCTAAGCGCGATTTATATGATCACGCTTTTTATCTATTGGCCTGCGCGAGCCTGATGGGGTGTGATGGTGCGACCAAGCATGACGAGGCGGCCGCTTTGACCGATACGCTGCTGGATTTTATTGATGTCGAGATGGGGGCTTGCACAGGCTGGACAGAGGGCGTGCCGGCTGTGTTGCCGCGGCGTCAAAACCCGCATATGCATTTATTTGAAACGTCCATGGCGCTTTATGACGTTACCGGCGAGTCGCGGTTCATGGACCGTGCGGCGCGTATCTACCGCCTTTTCACGGACCACTTTTTTGACGCAGACAATCACATCATTCGCGAGTTTTTTGACAATGACTGGACTTATGCGGACGGTGCATTGGGCCAGACGGCAGAACCCGGTCATGCCTGTGAATGGGTATGGCTATTGGGCCAATATGAAGCGCGTAGCGGAGTTGATACGCGTTGCTATGCTGACGCGCTTTACGCAAGAGCTTTTGAAAACGGTGGGGTGTTCCTGAACGACGAAGAAGACGTGAACGATGCCGTGCGCCGCGATACAAAACGCCTTTGGGTACAGACCGAGGTGATTCGCGCCCATCTGGCGCAGATGGAATATGGCAATAAAGACGCTCAGGACAAAGCCGTCGCAGCTATGGCAGCCTTTCGCGAAAGCTATCTGAACCCAAACGGCACATGGAATGATCAATTTGACGGCGCGGGTGGCATGATAGCGACAACCATTCCAACCAGCACATTTTATCATATCTACGGCATGATAACGGAAGCTGTGCGCATTAAATCACTCGGCCCTTGAGACGCCGCGCAAAACAGGCTCAATAATTTTCTCAACGCGAATAGACATGACGTCAATTGTCCCGCCCTTGCCGGATTTATCAGGCCAAATACCAACAAAATCTGTGCCGCCCTTTTGTGTAATCTCGCCAGGGGTAAAAATAAAACTATGATCAGAAAAATCAGAGGTCAGCGTGAATGACGTCCACGGGCTGTCACCACTGCCCGCCGTGAAATATCCAGCTTCCATGGCCCCTGCTGGATCAAATTGCCCTGCGCGCGCGCGAATGGTGATACGAATGGGATGCCCCGCAAAGCTGGCTTCGTGCACAGAGCCCAACGTACCAAAAACACCAGCTGAGGGCTCTACACCCGCGCGGTCTGCATGTGCGCCCATGACGGCGTAAGCCACAGCCCCACCGGGATCATTGGCAAGCTGCACCGTCGTACCCGGTGACGGAAATAATTGCGAAAGAGTTTCCCCCGATAGCTCATATATATTTTCATCAACAGGGGCCGAGACGACTGACAATGACAGCGCAAAATAAATCATAGCGCCAATAATCAGCGCGGCGATCGGATAAAAGAAACGGTCTTTCATAAGGCAACAATAGGCGGCTTTGAGCACTGTGGAAAGCCGTTTACGCGGGCAAGGCCAAGGATTATGGTTAATGTAAGTTTAATGACTGGAGATCTTTTATGTTTCGCACGCTCGCTATGTCCCTACTTGCTACTGCAATTTTTTCAGCGCCCGCTTTTGCAGACCCGCATCCGCATGATGACAAAACTAAACAATCAACAACCGAGACAGATTTAGACCTCGAAGCCTATTTCGAGAAACATGCCAAGGAATTACGCGAAGCCATAGAGGGCGCCAAGACAGAAAGTCGCTTGATGCAGCGCGGTAGCCAGAAATCTGCCCCATCAGAGCGCACGACATCGCGACGGATTGAGATTATCGAAGACCCAGAAGCGCTCCGTGAGGCCGCCAAAGATATTCAAAACATGCTCGCCGAATCAGGTCTGCTTGAGAGCTTGGCCGATATGGTCATTGGCATGGCCGAAGACATTGAAATTGTCGATACGGGCGACGGAATGAGCCTGTCATTTGATGGAAAGAAACTGGGGTCTTTTGAAACGGACGGCGAAGACGTGTTAGCTATTGAGAGTATGGGCAAAAACACGCGGATCGAAAAAGAAACCATCATTGAAAATGGGCGCAAGAAAACACGCATTATCATCGAGACTGACGCCGATAATGATGTCGAATTTGATGTCGTTCCCAAGACCCACAAGCCAGAATCACGCAGAAAAGACGGCGAATTTTAACTGCCGTGATGAGCCTTTAAATTAGAAATAGAATCGCTCTGTCATCAGCGCGCTCAGATAGGGCGGTTGATAACGTTTGGGTTAGCTCTTCGGTAAAGCGTTCTGACGCGGCACTATCCCAAGCCTCTGTCACGGCCTCTATCAAAGCGCCGCGTTGCTTATGCGCCGCTTTGCGAATGCGCGTATCGGTCATAACCTGACGCGCGATAACGGGCACATTGGCGCTACGGAACTTGCCTTCAAGCGCTTTGCGCCCAAACAGAAATCCTGCCCCACCCACAGCCCCACTCACCACAAGGCCAATAGGATTGGTCAACAGCGGCGCGAGTAAATTGGCATGGGCGAGCAACGCGCCAATGATAATGGCCGTCAGTGATGTGCCCAGTAGCGCCGTGTCTGACTCTAGGCTGGCGACACGCGGCGCGGCCACGGTCAACCCCTCCAAATGACGGCTGACATGCTGGCTGTCATCAAGCGATAGAACCATGGCGGGTAATCCGTGATCGCGGCACAAGGGATCTGTGTCTTGTTCAATTTTGCGCTGTAACCCCGCGAACCAGCCTTTGATAATGGGCCGCAACGTTGCTTGCGCCTCCACGCTGGAAAGCCATGATTTAACACGGTCTGCCAAAGCGGCCTCAACCTGATCCAGGCTGTCGATTTTGCCGCGACGCCAATCGCGAAAAGCGGGCACAATGCAATGCTCGGTCAAGGCGTCCACAAGAACAGGGGCGAGGCTCTGGCCCAAAGCGGCGCTCGCAGCGGCAGCTTTGTTATGAACGGGGCCATCGACACCCATCAATTCAGCCACTGATAATTTAAAACTAGCATGTAAATGTTCAAACCGTCCTAGCCAAGCCAGCCCCCGCGCAATCGCAAATTCTGGTTCTGCGCCGCGCACAATCCGCGCTTTTGGAAACGCCTTTTCACAGGCTGGCAACACAAGCGGTAAGCGTGATGCGCCCCCCGTTAACAGCACGGTTTCAGGCGCGCGCCCGCCCAAATTATCGATCGTTTCTTTCAGGGCAAAAGAAAAGGCGGCGGGCCATGTAAACCCGTTCAGCGCCTCCAGCGGGCGTGAGAGCACCTCATCCGCGTCGTCTTGATCAAAACGAATGTCAAACAAAACGCCGCCGTCAATCGGTAGTCGTTTAATCATTTCGACCGCTGCACCTTCGCCGTTAAAGAACTGCTCTTTCACTTGGCGGCACCAATATTCCATGATGGGGCGGTAATGTGGAAAACGTTTGATAAGTTTTTCAATCTTGGCCCGTTCAGATTGACGCGCCAGGTTCAAATCAAAAATCTCTGTATCGAGCAAGCCAGAGCCGAGAAAATTATGCCCCACGTCTTCGGCGTCTAAATCTCGGCAATAGGTAAAATCCGTCGTGCTCGACCCGATATCAACGATAAGAACTGATGCCCGCGCGGCGTCGAGCGTAAGATAGCCTTGCTCTAGCGCAGTCATCAAAGCCGCGCGCGATTCGGGCACGATGCGCACTGACTTTAACCCCGCATCTTCAAACAGGGCTTGGTAACGCGCCCGTGTATCCTTGTCCCAACCAGAGGGGCAGCCGATAACAAATTTGCTTTGTTTGGCACCACGAATTTTACCGTCTTTTGATAGGCCTTTAATAAGCTCTTGCGTGAAAAGACGGGTCGGTTTTTCAACGTCGCCTGCGCTTAAATCGCGGTCTTTAAATTTAACCCAGACTTGCGCTTGCCCACCGCCAAGCGCGGCCAAATTAACGGCATCGGCCCCGATCTTCAGGCCCTTATCCGTTTGGGCCACGGCGGTCACAAAACTGCGTTCACCGCGATATTCTAAAATTTCAGGTTCGCGCATAGACCGCCCGTAGGCACGGCCCAAAGCGGTTTCGCCGTGACCTAAATCGAGGCCAACAAATTCAACAGCGTCGCGTCTCTCGCTCATGACCGCCCCCTAAACCTTGGCCCATATTGTGCCGCGCCGAATGACCGTATCACCCACCATAAGCGCAGGGGCCGCTTGACGCGTCTCGCTCTCGCCCAGCGCTGGCAGGCTATCAAATAGATGCGCGGTCTTGCGCGAATAATCCACACGGGTCACGCCTTGCCCGTCCAGAACAGAGCCAAGCTCTTGATCTATAATTTTTAGCGCGAAATCCCCATCACCCGCGCCTTGCGCTTCGAGCAGGTTTTGCACCATCCCCATCAACTGCCGATCATCGCGCCAATGGGTCTCGGCCACAGGTTCAGCCAAGCGCAGCAGAATATGATCAGCGGTATGCAAGGCATCAGTGAGTGCATTGATAAATCCGTCGGCGTCCACTTCGACCGTGGCGTTCACTCGCATCGCGCGGCCGGCTGCATCCTCTAGCAAGGGCGTTGATTTTTTCACAAAGGGCAAGCGCGGCAACATCTGCTTCCACTTGGCAGGGTCAAAGGCGCGAAGCCCCGCCAGCGTCGCGGCCGCAAACATCACAAGGGCAGAGCCCTGCACAAAACCCGCAGCACCAAACACAGCGGCCGCGCCGTAAAATAGGCCCCGACCTGTCCAAATAGAGGTTTTCGGGCCCGCAACCTCTGTCCATTGCACCCGCGCCTCTGTGCCGTGGTCAAGGACAGCTGCGCCAGATTTGACCATTTCAATCAGCCATAATCCTGCTTTTTGAAGTGTCGGGTCATCTGTCGTGTTCGCAAAACTCGCGCCCGCTTTATCCAGCGCACGGCGGGCCTCTATCACCACGATATCCGCAGTGTTGCTCTCTGTGCTAAGCGCGTTACGCAGCCTGTCGCGCTCTGGCTCAAAAGCACGCGCAAGGGACGGCACAGTCGCGGGAAGGGTCTGGGTCATAGCTTTGATGTGGGGGCAAAGCGCGCCAATGGCAAGGCTAGGCTTTGTCAGCTCCTAAAACCCGCGCCAATATGGCGTCAAGCTTGGCCAGGACCTTTGGGTCGCGCGCGTCAGGCGCGGTAATCAGTGCGGCATCTAAATTGGTTTCAATCCCCGCTGGACTAGGCGTGCGTGGGGTTTGCGCAATGATTTTGATGATTTCTCTGACCGTGCCTTTGGCAATTTCGGCATTTTTTGTCAGTGTCGCAATGACCGCAAAGACATCGACATTTTCGTGACCGGGGTGCCAGCAATCAAAGTCGGTCACCATAGCAACTGTTGCATAAGGCAGTTCAGCTTCGCGGGCGAGCTTCGCCTCTGGCATATTTGTCATGCCGATAACATCGCAGCGCCAACCCCGATAAAGCTCACTCTCTGCGCGGGTTGAGAATTGCGGGCCTTCCATTGCCAAATAGGTGCCGCCCCGGTGGACATGGGCGCCGGCCGCAATGGCCGCATTACCTGCCAGTCGCGCTAGCCGGTCACAAACAGGGTCCGCAACAGAGACGTGCGCGACCATACCCGGACCAAAGAATGATTTTTCACGCGCAAATGTACGGTCAATAAATTGATCGACAATCACAAAATCACCTGGCGCATAGGGTTCTTGTAGCGAGCCAACAGCGGATAATGACAGTATATCTGTGCAGCCGGCCCGTTTAAGCGCGTCAATATTGGCGCGGTAATTCACCGAAGTTGGGCTGAGTTTATGACCGCGACCATGGCGCGGTAAAAACCGCAGCTTCACACCTTCAAGTTCTGCAAAAAGAATGGCGTCCGACGGCTTACCCCACGGCGTGTCAATCTCTATCCATTCAGGGTTTTCAAGCCCGTCCAAGTCGTAAAGCCCAGAGCCGCCAAGAATACCGAGTGTCCAATTATTATCTGTCATGAGGTGCCTTTGTTTTAATATGCTTAGACAATAAAAAACCCGCCTGAATCAAGGCGGGTTTTGAAATTAACAGTAACGCCGCTTAGTGCTCGACGTTTCTCCAAACGCGCTTATAAGAGAACCAGAGCAGAACGGTTAAGATGAGTAGATAAACCATCGTTGCGAACCCTGCCCGTTTACGCTGCTCAAGTTTCGGGTCGGCGGACCATGCCAGGAACTCCGTGACGTCAGCGGCCATTTGCTCTACCGTGGCCTCTGTGCCGTCTGCATAATCAATCAGACCCTCTGTCAGGGGCGCGGCCATTGCAATTTTGCCGCCTTCCATAACAGGGTTATAATGAACACCAGGGGACAGTTTCATGCCCTCTGGCTTTTCCAGACCATAAGCAATCAAAAGGTTGTAGACGTAATCAGCGCCGCCGCCCCGCGCAGCAACCATCACGGATAAATCTGGCGGCAAAGCCCCACCGTTGGACCCACGGGCGGCAGCATCATTGGGGTAAATCGGCGGGAAGTAATCTGCAGGAATACCAGGACGTTCAATCGGATCACCCGTTTCAGCATCAATATCAGCAATCAACCAGTCAGCCGCGAAGGTTTTGACAAAAGGGTTGTCATTCGGGTTTTTAAAAGCTTCATCATAATAAGGGCCGTCTTTGTCACCCAAGTGACGAAAGGCTAGATGCTCTAGCGTGTGACATGACGAGCATTTTTCACGGTAAACTTGGTAACCGCGCTGCATCGCTGCCTTGTCAAATGCCCCACGCATGCCGTTAAAGCCCCAATGACGATGCTCCATTTTATAGTCAAAGTCATAGCCACCAGCCGCAAAAGCCGTGACACCTGCCCCTAAAGCGGCAAGCGTTGCGCCCACCATAAGGGTCATTTTCATTGATTTAAGCGCCATTGTCTACGCTCCTTTATTATTGGCCGAGGCCGAGATGAGTGCCTAACGACTATTCAGCTGCACCAAGTGCCGTACCGCGTGGTCCGTCACCCAAGATAGCCTTTGTAATCGATTCAGGTCTGTTGTCTGGTTTTTCAATCAGACCAAGCACTGGCAGAATTATCAAGAAATATGCAAAGTAATAGAGCGTTGAAATTTGAGACAGACGATAGAATGTCAAACCAAACGCTTCGCCCGCGTCATTCGTGCCAAAAGCGATGACAAGATTATCAGGCGATTCTTTACCACACCAGCCAAGCAAGAAGCAGAAGACCAAGAAGATAAAGAAAAACTTACGCGCAACGGGGCGGAACCGCATGGAGCGCACTTTGGATGTATCAAGCCAAGGCAGCACAAATAACACGGCAATCGCACCAATCATCAGCAAGATACCCGCAAGCTTGTCAGGCACAGCCCGCAAGATAGCGTAGAACGGTAGGAAGTACCATTCGGGCACAATATGCGCAGGTGTTTTCATGGGATCAGCTTGTATGAAATTATCCGCGTGACCCAAAACATTGGGTTGATAGAAGATAAAGAATGCAAAGATGAGCAAGAATACGCCGACAGCAAAGGCATCTTTCACCGTGTAAAATGGGTGGAAAGATAGCGTATCTTTCTTTGTTTTAGGCGTGATACCAATCGGGTTGTTCTGGCCTGTGTGGTGCAATGCCCAGACGTGCAAACCAACAAGAGCCGAGATTACAAATGGCAGCAGGTAATGCAGCGCAAAGAAACGGTTAAGTGTTGCATTATCAACAGCATAACCGCCCAGTAGCCACTGTTGCAGAGCCTCACCGACAACGGGAACCGCGCCAAAGAAGCCTGTAATCACAGTCGCACCCCAGAAGGACATCTGCCCCCAAGGCAATGTGTAGCCCAAGAAGGCCGTTGCCATCATCACAAGATAAATCACACAGCCAATTATCCAAAGCAGCTCACGCGGGGCTTTATATGACCCGTAATACAGGCCGCGGAACATGTGCATGTACACGGCCAAGAAGAACATATGGGACCCAACCGCGTGCATAGGCTGTAGCAACCAGCCATAGGGCACATCGCGGCGGATACGCTGCACACTGTCAAAGGCATAATCGACATGCGGGACATAGTGCATGGCCAGAATAATACCGGTAATGATTTGCGACACGAGGCAAAGCGTCAAAATACCGCCAAATGTATACCAGTAATTCAGATTACGCGGAGACGGGAACGTCATAAAATCCGCACCCATGCGAATGATCGGCAAACGCTGATCTATCCACTTTGTCGCGGCATATTGGGGTTCGTAAGTTGAGGGATGTCCGCTCATATTAACCTACCTTAATTGTTGTGTCAGTTATGTATGAATAGGGTGGGATGACCATATTCTTTGGCGCAGGACCTTTACGGATGCGTCCAGATGTATCGTAATGCGAGCCGTGACATGGGCAGTACCAACCGTCGTAATCACCGGCCTCACCCACAGGCACACAGCCGAAATGGGTGCAAACGCCGACCATGACCAGATATTTTGGATCAACATTGCCGCTAGGGCCTGCGACCAAACGGTCTGTATCAGTTTCCGGATCAGGGAGCTTTGCAACATCAACCGACTCAGCCTCGGCAATTTCTGCCGCCGTGCGGTGACGCACAAAAATCGGCTTACCACGCCACAAAGTCTTAAGCTGCGCGCCTTCTTCGACCTTGGTCAAATCAATCTCAATAGAGCCTGCCGCTAGTGTGTCTGCTGCCTTGCCCATTTGCGCCACAAAAGGCCAAACAAGCGATGCTGCACCTGCGGCCGCAACTGCGCCCGTCGCAATGAAGATGAAATCACGTTTTTCGCCGTCAACAGCGTCAGCCGCTGTCTCTTTATTTAAGGCTTCGGACATTGTCTGCCCCTTCCTAGTCTATATACCTACTCAGCGTGGGTGTAGCGCAAACATAACCCTTTATGCCAGTCTTTTGTAGTGGCACAACGCCGCAATAGGACGGTTTTCTTTGCCGCGCGGTATAGCGCGCTGACAAAAAAATGCCAGAGGCAAGCGCAAAAAAAGCTGCACCTTGTCAAGAAAGGACATAATATTGTGGACGTAACCCTTTATCAGCCCGACATAGCCCAAAACTTAGGGGCGATTATGCGCAGTTGCGCCTGTTTTGACGTGGCTTTGTCCGTCATAGAGCCTTGCGGCTTTCCTTTGACCGCCAGAGGCATACGCAAAGCCGCCATGGACTACGGCGCGCCAGACGCCCTAACACGGCACCAAAACTGGGAGGCGTTTCAAAATAGAGGCGAATCGGCGGGAAAAAACAGGGGACGCACGGTCCTATTCACCACCAAAGGCGCTACACCCCTGCCCGACTTCAAATTTCAAGCCAATGACACATTATTATTTGGCCGAGAAAGCGCAGGCGTTCCCGATCATGTCCATACCGCCGCCGATGCCCGCGTGGTTATCCCCATAGCCGCAGGCGCACGAAGCTTTAACCTCTCCAATAGTGTCGCCATTGCCCTGTTTGAAGCCTTACGGCAAACGGGGGCCTTGCCAGCTTAGGACGCTATATATAGCTCGCAAGGGACAAACTTGCGAAAATCAATCACATCACCCAAATACGGCTCATGTTTAATCCGCTAAAAACGACTGTGAAATTGTCTATTCCAAGAGTGTCGGGGCCAGTGGATAAATGGCGTATTGTGATTACAGCCATAATGAAGACCGATGTGACGCGGCATGAATTTTTCAAAAACGGCACATTGATGCATACAGTGGACATGCCGATTGATCTGAAAGACGCATTTGCCGTGGTGAAAGCCAGTCTTAACCATGAAGGCCGCAGATTGGATTTTGAGGTCGGCGCACTCAGCCTTATGAAAATGGGGGCGGTCGTCTATGAAAACGGCGAAGTTGTCGCGCGGTCATCCAATAAGCCTTTCTATGACGGCGGTAAAACGAGCGCCCTTTTTGCCAAGATTGACGACGTCATAGAGTCCACACCCGAACAAGATGCCGAAGCCCGAGAAAAATTAGAGCGGTCCAAAGCGCTTTATCCCGCCATTGGCGTGGATATCGCCATGGCCATCTTATTCTTTTTTGTCGCCAGAGAGTTTGGCCTGATAACAGCAGCCTTGGCGGGCGCAGGCGTGACCATTGCACTGACTGTCATTGACCGCTTTGTGAAGCCCGACTTGCTAGGCGGCTTTGCGGCTTTTGGTGTGGTCATGGCGTTAATATCCGCGAGCCTTGCCTATTTTTTCCAAGACGATTTATTTATCAAATTACGCGGCAGTATCATGGGCTGCATCGGCGTTTGTTTTGCTCTGGCGGATGCGTATATTTTAAAGGGCGATTACCTTGGCAAACGCATGGCGCGCTATATGGAAGGCCTTTTTGCGATTAAGCAACGGGCTGCGTCTTTGGCGATGGCGGTGTCCTCTGCGCTTATCATTATGGTTGATACGCCGCTGGCCTTTATGCTCACGACCGATCAGTGGATTTGGTATAACAGCTTCCTCGACGGCTTTATCGCCATGCCGATCTTTTTCGGTGTCATGTATCTTGCCCGCGATAAATCAAACGTCTAAGCCAACGCTATGACAGACCCTTATGCTGATAAAAAAACCCGTGCGAGCACTTGGTTCAAAACACTTCGTGACGACATTTGCGCAGAATTTGAAGCGGTAGAACGCGACGCGCCAGACGCGCTTTATCCAGGAGAGCCCGGCAAATTTGTGTTTGAAGATTGGAAGCGCAAGCAAGAGGATGGCAACGCGTTGGACTTAGGCGGGGGCACAGGCGGAATGTTACGCGGGCGCGTGTTTGAAAAATGCGGCGTCCATATATCTGTTGTTAAAGGCGAGTTCACGCCCGAGATGCAAGCCCGTCAACCCGGGGCCGACAAAGACCCGCGCTTTTGGGCGGCTGGCATATCGCTTATCGGGCATATGAAAAACCCGCATATGCCCTGCGTGCATATGAACACGCGCTATATCGTGACGACACAAGACTGGTTTGGCGGCGGCGGCGACTTGACCCCGACCCAAGCCAAAGACCGTGACCCAAACAGCCCTGATGCACAGCATTTCCACAGCGTTTATAAAGACGCCTGCGAAGCTCACGGGCGTGATTACGAGGCCTATAAAAAATGGTGCGATGAGTATTTCCACCTGCACCACCGCGACGAGCCGCGCGGTATTGGCGGTATATTTTATGACCGCGTCAACACAGGCGATTGGGAGGCAGATTTTGCCTTCACCCAAGATGTTGGTCGCGCCTTTCTATCCGCTTATCCCCCCATCGCACGGCAGCGCATGCACCAGCCGTGGACGGATGCTGACCGCGAAGAACAACTTATCCAGCGCGGGCGCTATGTTGAATTTAATCTGCTCTATGACCGCGGCACGACCTTTGGTCTTAAAACGGGCGGCAATGTAAAAACGATTTTATCCTCCATGCCCCCCGTTGTGCGCTGGCCGTAAATCATTATCCTTTTGCATTATGAAGCATATATCAGCGCCTGATTCCCAAACCGCCGCCTTAGAGACAGCGCGCATAGTCACGGATAGCATTGCAATAAATCCACAGGCTGTGCTCGGCCTTGCGACAGGCAATACAATGCGCCCCGTTTACCGCGCGCTTATTGACACGGCCCAGCAGCGCGCTGTGTCCTTTAAAAATGTCACAAGCTTTAATCTGGATGAATATTTGGGACTGCCCGCTGACCACCCTGCCCTGTTTGCGCGCTATATGATGGATAATTTAATGCGCCATATTGATATGGACAAAAACCGGTTTCATATCCCCTGTGGTCATACCGAAGATCCAACACGAACAGCGCAGGACTATGAGGCCGCCATTGCAGCCGCAGGCGGAATAGATTTACAACTTCTCGGCGTTGGGACCAATGGCCATATTGGCTTTAATGAACCCGGCAGCCCGCGTGACAGCCGCACGCGCGTCGTAAAGCTATCAGAGCAAACACGGCGAGATAATTTCGGAGCCATCACAGGAGACGGTATTCCCGAACGCGCCATTAGCATGGGTCTAGCCACTATAGTCTCAGCACGCTCTGTCATATTACTGGCCACAGGCGCGTCAAAAACGGAGGCGGTCGCGCAGATTTTAAAGGGTCAAAACAATCCCGCTTGGCCGTGTAGCTATTTATCAAGCCACAGCGATTTCACCCTGATCACAGATTCAGACGCGCGCGGCGAGGCCTAGTCGTCTTGCGGCCTATCCGGCGCATTACGCTCATGCTCAGGCTCGGCTTCTACAGCTTTCAAGTCAATAATAATGCGCCCCGATTTAATATCGACTTTGGGTGACGCCAGCTTGGTGAAAGGATGGAAAAAGCTTTGCGCTTGTTTGCCGTCTTTCTTGGGCGGCTTAATTTCCAACATATCGCCCGCGCCAAATTCATGAATGGCCACCACTGTGCCTGCATTTTTGCCGTCCACTGTTTTGACCGACAGCCCCTCAAGATCAGAGTAATAAAACTCATCCTCTTCAGGTTCTGGCAAGCTCTCGCGCGTGATGTAAAGCTTGGTATTTTTTAGCGCTTCGGCTTGCTCTCGCGTTTTTACCTCAGG
This sequence comes from Fretibacter rubidus, assembly GCF_041429785.1. Taxonomy (GTDB): domain Bacteria; phylum Pseudomonadota; class Alphaproteobacteria; order Caulobacterales; family Maricaulaceae; genus Fretibacter; species Fretibacter rubidus. Next base: position 360,159 of record NZ_CP163423.1, on the reverse strand, counting down.
CGCGATGACGGCAAAACCGTCTTTCACGGGACGGTGTTCTTGCGGCGAAAAAATTGGCGCGCCACTCTGATCCAGCAACGCGCCGTAATTAAAGATGTCGCTTGGCGTGGTGGCAAAGGATTTCACTTTCACTTCGCCTTTGACGCCAAAAGCGCCCGCAATCACACCAATCTGAATGAGCATTATTTAAGAGCCGCTTTAATCTCGTCAACCAAATCAACCTTTTCCCACGAAAACTCGCCGTTAGGTCCAGGATGACGGCCAAAATGACCATAAGCCGCAGACGGCGCGTAGATAGGTTTATTAAGGTCCAAATGGTTGCGAATCCCGCGCGGTGTCAAATCCATTACCTTACGAATGACCGCTTCAATCTGCCCGCCTTTAATCGGGTTATTATCATCAACATTGACGTAGATTGACGTCGGTGTTGCAACACCAATCGCATAGGACACTTGAATTTCGACCCAAGGCGCAACACCCGCTGCGACAAGGTTTTTTGCCAAATAACGCGTGGCGTAAGCGGCAGAGCGGTCAACTTTCGTCGGATCTTTACCAGAGAACGCACCGCCGCCGTGGGGGGCCATACCGCCATAAGTATCGACGATAATCTTACGCCCTGTCAGGCCAGCATCCCCGTCAGGACCGCCAATGACAAATTTCCCCGTTGGATTAATATGCCAAATTGTTTTCTCGGTAATCCAGCCCTTTGGCATAACCTCATGGATATAAGGTTTGACCAAATCGGCGACATCTTTGCTGTCCATATTGGGATCAAGATGCTGTGTGGAGAGCACAATCGCGGTAGCCTCCACCGGGCGGCCATTATGATAGCGCACAGTCACTTGAGACTTCGCGTCAGGGCCCAGCACTGAAACACCCTCATGCTTGCGTGCTTTGGCGAGGCGTTCTAAAATTCTGTGGCTGTAATGAACAGGCGCAGGCATGAGGAAATCAGGCACGTCAGAACTGGCATAGCCAAACATTATGCCTTGGTCGCCCGCGCCTTCTTCTTTGTGAAGGCCGTTGCCTTGGTCAACGCCTTGGGCAATGTCCACGGATTGCGCATGGAGCAGCACATCAATATCGGCGTGCTTCCAATGGAAACCCTCTTGCTCATAGCCAATGTCTTTGATGGCCTCGCGCGCGAGCTCTATAATCATATCTTTTGTAATTTTATCAGAGCCGCGCGTCTCGCCCGCAATCACAACTTTATTTGTCGTGGTCAGCGTTTCTGCCGCAACACGAATGTCCCACGGGCTCATCCCGTCTTTGATAGATTCGCGAAAATAAAGATCAACGATTTCATCCGAAATGCGGTCTGACACTTTATCGGGGTGACCCTCGGACACAGATTCCGATGTAAATTCATATGTTTGACGGCTCATGGCGCGCTCCTATCGTTTTAAGGCTCTTTCACCCGATGTTATGCGGGCTTGGGCTTTTTATTATTTAAATGAATATAGACTGGCGGCGCGAAAACGCGATGCCGTAAAATACGGGCGCAGACCCTAGTAGCGGTAATGCTCTGGCTTATAAGGGCCTTCTTTTTGAACGCCGATGTAATCCGCTTGTTCTTTGGACATTTCAGTCAGCTTCACGCCGATTTTCTCCAAATGTAGCCGCGCGACTTTTTCGTCCAAATGCTTGGGCAGCATATAAACTTTATTCTCATATTTACGGGTTTTCGCGTGAGCATCTTCCCATAGTTCCATCTGCGCGAGGACTTGATTGGTAAACGACGCACTCATCACGAATGAGGGGTGACCTGTGGCGTTACCAAGGTTCAAAAGACGCCCTTGAGACAATAGGATCATGCGGTTGCCTTTGGGAAATGTTATCATATCCACTTGGTCTTTGATGTTCGTCCACTTCATATTTTGCAGCGCCGCAACTTGGATTTCATTATCAAAGTGACCGATATTGCCAACAATCGCCATGTCCTTCATCTCGCGCATATGCTCTAGGCGGATGACGTCTTTATTGCCCGTTGTGGTGACAAAAATATCAGCAGTTTCCAGCGTGTCTTCCAGTGTCGTGACTTCATAACCATCCATCGCCGCTTGAAGGGCGCAAATGGGGTCAATCTCTGTGACTTTAACACGCGCCCCGGCACCGCGTAGTGAGGCGGCAGAGCCTTTACCAACATCACCGTAGCCGAGAACAACAGCAGTCTTACCGGCCATCATCGTATCCGTCGCGCGGCGAATACCGTCCACGAGGCTTTCTTTACAGCCGTATTTATTATCAAATTTTGACTTTGTGACACTATCGTTCACATTAATTGCGGGGAACGGCAGCTGGCCTTTTTCAACCAGCTCATAAAGACGGTGAACACCTGTCGTGGTTTCTTCTGATACGCCAACAATTTGGTCACGCATTTTCGTGAACCAACCCGGGGATGCTTCCATACGCTTTTTTATCTGTGCGAAGATGGCTTGTTCTTCCTCTGATCCGGGCTCGCCTTCAATCAATTCTGGCTCGCCGTTTTCAACGCGCGCACCCAAAAGAATATAAAGCGTGGCGTCACCGCCGTCATCCAAGATGATGTTTGGACCTTCGGGGAATAGGAATGACTTATCCAGATAATCCCAATGCTCTGTCAGGCTTTGGCCTTTAATCGCAAAAACAGGCACGCCCGCTTCCGCAATTGCTGCCGCCGCATGGTCTTGGGTAGAATAAATATTACAAGACGCCCAGCGCACATCCGCACCCAATGCCGTCAGCGTTTCAATCAGCACAGCGGTTTGAATAGTCATATGCAGAGAGCCGACGATCCGCGAACCTGTCAGTGGTTTGCTGTCACCAAATTCTTCGCGCAGCGCCATCAGGCCCGGCATTTCAGTTTCGGCAATATCCAGTTCTTTACGGCCAAATTCAGCCAGAGAAATGTCTTTTACAATGTAGTCATGTGCGCTCATGGGAAATCCTGTTGTTGGGCCATCTGGCCGTTATCCTGCTTTGTGTAAGGCCATAACAAAATATCGTCAACAAACATATAAAGAAATTATTATATCTGATATTTTTGGTGACTTCGTCGTAGCCGCGCAGGGCGATTTCGCCTAGACAACACTATGGCCACCACCCCGACATCTTTACCCCGCGCCAGCGTCATCATTGTCAACTATAACGGTGGTGCGTATCTGGCTCGCTGCGTGGCCTCCCTGCTCAACCAAACAGAGGCACGGTTTGAAGCTTTTATCGTCGACAACGGCTCTACCGACGGCTCACTAGAACGCTTACCAGGTTTAGACGCTCGGTTCACAATCATAAAGGCGGGCGAAAACCTCGGCTTTGCCGCGGCCAATAATCTGGCGGCGCACAAGGCCAAAGCGGATTGGCTGGCGCTGCTCAACCCCGACGCTTTTGCACGCCCTGATTGGCTTGAAAAACTCCTGTCTGAAACACGGCATAAAGACGTCACTATGGTGGGGTCGCTGCAATATATGGCGCTAGAGCCTGAAACACTCGACGGTGCGGGGGATTTTTATCACGCTAGCGGTCTGGCATGGCGTGCAGGCTTTGGTCATCCCATGAGTAGCGCACCAACAGAGGCGTCTGAGGCTTTCGCGCCCTGCGGAGCGGGCGCGCTTTATCACCGCGAGACCTTCCTCTCGCTCGGCGGCTTTGACGAACGGTTCTTTTGTTACTTTGAAGATGTCGACATGGGCTACCGTATGCGACTGATTGGCGGGCGGTGTATTCAATCCGCAGGTGCCATTATAGACCATATCAGCAGCGGCATATCGGGTCGCGCATCAGATTTTGCCGTTTACCACGGCACACGGAACCGGATTTGGACATTTTTTAAAAATACCCCCTTCGCTTTGTTAATCATCCTGCTGCCCCTCCATATCGCCATGAACCTGTTCATCCTGTTTTGGGCTGGATTACGCTCGGGCCGCTTTGCACCCACATGGCGCGGGATAAAGGACGGCATAGGCGGTCTTAGCCAATACGGAATCCTGCCGTCAGCACGTAAAAGCAAGCGAACAATATCCCTATCTGATGTCGCGCGGATGATGTGTTGGCGCGTTGGCCCTGTACGAAAGCGCGCCGTTCCGCCCTATCATCCGACTTCCCCTGATGAATAGCCTCTGGTAGAGAGACGCCCTATGATGGATCACGCCACAATTGGACAACGCGTCCTCGCGACTGAAATCGCAGCCTTAGAGAGGCTTCACGCCGAGTTAGGCGGGCCGTTTAATACTGTCGTCGATAAACTTAGCGCTCTAGAGGGCCGCATCATTTTAGCGGGCGTTGGGAAATCCGGCCATGTCGCGCGTAAAATAGCCGCGACACTGGCCTCAACCGGCAGCCCGTCTCTTTATATACATCCAACGGAGGCCAGCCACGGCGACATGGGGATGATCACCAGCGCAGACGCCGTTATCGCTTTGTCCCGCTCTGGGGAGACGACAGAGCTTGCCGACCTAATTGCTTATTGCCGGCGGTTCTCTATCCCGCTCATCGGGATGACCGCCGCAAAAGACAGCGCCCTTGGTCGAGCGTCTGATTATCTTTTACTTCTGCCTGATGCGGAGGAAGCGTGCCGCGAAACCCGCGCGCCAACCACATCAACGACACTCCAAATAGCGCTTGGCGATGCGCTCTCTGTGGCGCTGCTAGAAGCCAAAGGCTTTACCGCGAAAGATTTTAAAACTTATCACCCAGGCGGAAAGCTCGGCGCGACACTCGCGACCGTGGCAGAACTGATGCACACAGGCGACGCCTTGCCACTGACCCCATCAGGCACAGATATGGCCACAGCCCTAAAGGTCATGAGCGACAAGGGCTTTGGCTGTGTCGGTGTAGTCAAAGACGGGACATTAATTGGCATGGTGACAGACGGCGATATTCGGCGGCATCTCTCTGATGATATTGCAGACCAGCCGATTGACGCGATTATGACCCGCGACCCAAAGACAACAACGGGCGAGCGCCTAGCTGCTGATGCGCTGCGCGATATGACAGCAGGGCCGAACAAGATTATGCAGCTTTTCGTATTACAAGACGGCGCGCCCATCGGGCTTGTGCATTTGCACGACTTTCTGCGTGCAGGATTAATATAACCCCGTCATAAAACTTTAAATATATCACGATACCACACAATAAACTTCGCTATGCGACATAGGATAACATCATGAGCACACGCAAACCCCTCCCCGCGATTAAGCCCAATACTCTGGCTTTCGAGACGCAAGCCCTTGTGAAGCCAACAGGCTTTCGCGAATATGATGCGCGCTGGTGGTTTGGCATTCCTGGCCATGAAAAAGACCCGGATTTGAACCTGTACGGCGTGCAAGCGCTCGGCGAAGGCCTCGGCACATTAATGCATGAACGCGGTGTTGGCCCAAAAATCGCCGTCGGTCATGATTTCCGTCATTACTCATTATCGATCAAACAGGCGCTGACCGTGGGCCTTATGAACGCAGGTATTGAAGTGCTCGACATTGGTCTGGCGCTATCGCCTATGGCTTATTTCGCGCAGTTTCATTTGGACTGCCCAGGTGTAGCCATGGTCACGGCCAGCCATAACTCAAACGGTTGGACAGGGGTGAAAATGGGCATTGAACCGCCGCTGACCTTTGGCCCTGATGAAATGTCGCGCCTAAAAGACATTGTGCTAAACGGCGAAAGCCAGCCGCGCGCAGGCGGCGCGTACCGTTATGTCGACGGCGTGCGCGAAGCCTTTATCGCCGATTTAGTCAAAGACGTAAAACTCAAAAACCCGATTAAAGTCGTTGCCGCCTGTGGTAACGGCACAGCTGGGGCGTTCGCTGAGGACGTATTGCGCGGTATCGGCGCAGAGGTCGTCGCGGTCGAGTGCGAGCTTGATTACACCTTCCCCAATTACAATCCCAATCCCGAAGATATGAAGATGCTCCATGCGATGCGTGATAGCTGCTTAAAGCACGGCGCGGATGTCGCGCTAGGCTTTGATGGTGACGGTGACCGCTGCGGCGTTGTTGATAATGAAGGCGAAGAAATCTTTGCTGATAAGGTCGGTGTGATGCTGGCGCGCGATCTCTCGGCGCTAAACCCCAACGCACAATTCGTTGTCGATGTGAAATCAACGGGCCTGTTTAATACTGATCCGGTGCTGATTAAAAACGGCGCGAAGACGGATTATTACAAAACGGGTCACAGTTATATTAAACGCCGCTCGAAAGAGCTAAACGCATTGGTCGGTTTTGAAAAATCAGGACATTATTTCTTTAACGCCCCCATTGGTCGCGGCTATGACTGCGGGTTAACGTCTGCCATTGCCATTTTGCAAATGCTTGACCGTAACCCTGATAAATCCATGGCCGATTTGCGCCGCGCGCTACCCAAAACATGGGGCAGCCCGACAATGTCGCCCTTCTGCGCCGATGAAGAAAAATACGGCGTTGTGGACCGCATCATCAAAGACGTGCAAGACGATGCAGCGGCAGGCGAGACAATTCTCGGCCAAAAAATCGTTGATGTGAACACGGTCAACGGCGTGCGTATGACATTAGAGGACGGCACATGGGGGCTGATGCGCGCCAGTTCCAACACCCCTAATTTGGTGGTGGTCGTCGAAAGTCCCGCATCTGAGGAAAACATGATTGGCATGTTCCGAGAGATTGAACGCCGCCTCTCCGCCTATGATGAAGTCGGCGAATTTGATCAGAAGATATAATCGACTGTCTGTCACCCTCGCGCTTGACGCGAGGGTTCATTTTTCATCTACATGCAATATAAGTTGGTAAGACCGACCTCGCATGAGCTGCCAGGCTAACAAGTGAAAATGAAGGCTAAAGGATAACATGACCGAATCCAGCGCAACCATCACTCATTGGGGAGAGGTAACCTTTGGGCGCGCGACGTCTGATGCGCTACTGAACCGAGCGCAAGCTGAAATGGATGAGCTTCGCGATGCCGTGACCAACCGAGACGCCGATAAAGACATCGCGCTAGAGGCGGCCGATGTTATGATACTCCTCCACCGACTTGTCGGCACTTTGGGGTTTGACTTGGCCGCAGTTGTCGATGAGAAGATGACGATAAACCGCAAACGAGATTGGCAACCGTCTGGCGACGGCACAGGCCAGCATAAATAGATAACGAGACCATTATGTCCCAAACACCGCATAATCAGACACCCTATGTTGACCGTGACGCACATTTTGCCAAGCTTGAAGAATTGGCAGGCGTAGCTGTTTCTATTGAAACATTATTTAAGACCGAGCCCAACCGCATAGACAATTTCGTCATGCGTGAGGGGCCTTTGCGGGCCGATTTTTCCAAGCAGCAAATATCAGCGGCTGCGCGTGACGCGCTCTTGTCTATGGCGGCGGGATGCCAATTGGATGAATGGCGCGCGAAATTATTTGCGGGCGAGACGGTCAATACATCAGAAGACCGCGCTGTACTGCATATGGCGCTTCGCGGGGTTGGCGGCACACACGACATCCAAAAAGACGTCGAGGCGATGCGCAAAAAAATCGTGAAATTTGCCAATAGAATACGCAAAGACGGCGTGTTTAAAAATATTGTCCACATCGGTATCGGCGGGTCAGACCTTGGCCCGCGCCTTGTCGCTGATGCGTTTGAGGCAAGTGCGGAACAAGCCTTAACGCTGCGCTTTGCGGAAAATGTAGACGGCGCGTCTGTGAATGATGCCGTCAAAGGATTAGACCCAAAAGAAACTTTGGCCATTGTCGTATCCAAGTCGTTTGGCACGCAAGAAACCAAAATGAACGGTAACGCCGTGCGGGCATGGTTGACCGAGGCGTTGGGCGATAAAGCGGGCGATCACATGCTGGCCGTGACCGCAAATCGCGACGGGGCGCAAGAGTTCGGCATCCCAGCGTCGCAAATTTTTGATTTTTGGGATTGGGTCGGTGGCCGTTATTCCGTCTGGAGCGCGGTAGGCCTGTCGCTTCAAATCGCTTACGGGCCCAAAGTCTTTGCTGAGTTCTTAAAAGGGGCCAAGCGCATGGACGAGCATTTTCGCGATCAACCGCTGGCTGAAAATCTGCCCGTCATGCTCGCCATGGTCGGGGTTTGGAACCGCAATGCACTTGGTTTTACGTCCCAAGCCGTCATTCCCTATGCGAGGCGCTTGCGGAAGTTTTCTGCCTTTTTGCAACAGCTGGAAATGGAAAGTAACGGCAAGCGCATAACGCGTGACGGTAAAGAGGCTGGGCTGACTTGCCCTATCATTTGGGGCGACGAAGGCACAAATGGCCAACACGCTTTTTTCCAATGGCTGCACCAAGGCACGCCGGGCGCGCCTGTTGATTTCGTCGCCGTATTAAAAGACCACGAAGACCGCGCCGATCATCACCGCGCGCTGCTTGCTAATTGCTTTGCGCAATCAGAAGCGCTGATGCTCGGCAAACCAGAGTGGAAAGTGCGCGAAGATTTGGGCGAGCGCGACGATGTAGACACACTCGCGCCGCAGAAAACATTCCCAGGTAACCGCCCGTCAACCACCATTACCTTGGACGAACTATCCCCCTTCGCGCTGGGTCACCTTATTGCGCTTTATGAGCATAAAGTCTTTGTCCAAGGCGTGATTTGGAACGTCAATAGTTTTGACCAATGGGGCGTGGAGCTTGGCAAAGTCCTCGCGACGACCATCTTATCCGAGATAGAAAACGGCGATGCGGGCGACCATGACGCCAGCACGGCGGCATTAATGGCGTTGTTAAAGTAAAGCCATCACTTGATTGCGCAGCGCGGCGAGCACCGCTTTGCTACCACCTGATTTAATCACCACTCGCGCACCGAAATATGTCGTCCAGACAAGGTCGACTTTATCATGGGCGGCCGTGTCGGCTAATGCTGCCGCTATCGCTTGTTTAATTCTATCCATGGAAGCCGCCACAGATTTTTCAACGTCTTTTTCAAAGGGCGCTTGGTCAATGGCAGCATTACATAACAAACATCCCCAACGCCCGCGTTTTGTCTCTGCGGCGTCAATCAAGCTGTCAAATAGCGCCGCAATGCGGTCAGCGCCTGACACCGCCTCATTGCGCAACATGGCGACGCCGTCGCTAACATATCCGTCGTCATAACGCGCAATCGCCAGATCATAGAGGGCGCGTTTGTCACCAAAGGCAGCATAGAGCGAGCCTTTCTTAAGGCCTGTCGCCGCCATAATATCAGCATAAGACGTGCCTTCATATCCGTGCTGCCAAAAGACATCACGTAGCGCATCTAGGACATAATCATTATCAAATTCTCTGGGGCGGGCCATGGGCGTCTTCCAACTATAATGTCATTGCGGGCTTTGAGGTCATTCTCACGCAACGCTCTCATTTATGTGATAATACAGTTATTGACCTATCAGTCAACTATGCTATTACAGGATCAAGCGAGACGCCCAGAGACAAAAGCTTTCAAGAGAGATTGAAACACTCAAGACGGACCGCTCAAAAATTTAAACAGTAATTGACCATTTGGTTAATAATATAAATAGAGAGATTAAAAATGAAACTATCACATCACATCAAAACAGCTATCGCCAGCACAGCCATCTATACCGCCGTGGCGGCGAGCGTGATTGGCGCTCACACAATGGCGCAAGCCACGACACCGTCCACATCGTTATTTTCAACGAACCCAAGCGTAAGCGTCACATTACCCGCGACAATTATCAAAGCGAAACCCTTTGAAGCCCGTGTCTTGACGGCGGAACTCGCGACGACGAATCATGTCATTCAAACAGGTCAATTTGAGGGCCGCTCTGATCACATCACAACAGGAACAGCCAAAATCATCCAAACAGCTGATGGTTATGAGCTTGTTTTGGGCGGTGACTTCTACCTCGACGGTGCGCCCGACCCCGTTATCGGATTTGGCAGCAACGGCGAATATGACGCCTCAACACAATTCACAGAGCTTAAGAAAAAGCGCGGCACACAGACCTATGAACTACCCGCAGGCTTTACGCCCGGCGCCCATTCGCAAGTCTTTGTTTGGTGCGAGAAGTTTTCTGTCCCCCTAGGCGTCGCGACGCTGAATTAAATCCAACCCCTAACCCATACTATTTTTCAAACCCATTATTTCAAAGAAAGAAAACCATGAAAAACTTTATCAAAACATCCCTTATCGCGCTTGCTCTTGCTGCTCCGGCTGTCGCCGCTGTGCCGAGCATTGCTTACGCCGCCCCTGCAACAGTCATAACCGCCAGCGCCCAAGCCCTGCCGTCTGGTGACTTCGTCAAGAAAAAGAAATCCATCAAGGGTGATTGGACCGTTGTGCAGGAAAACAGCCAAACCATCATTCGCTTCTCTGATGATTTTAAAACCAAAAACGGGCCTGACCTTAAGATTTTCCTGTCACCACAATCTATCGGCAGCGTTACGGGTAAAACAGCCGTAGACGGCGCAGTCCTCTTGGGTGTGCTGAAATCTAATAAGGGGGCTCAAGACTATGTTCTGCCCGCTGGTGTTAGCCTCGCAAGTTTCAGCTCTGTGCTTATTCACTGCGAAGCCTACTCAATCCTGTGGGGCGGCGGCGCGCTATAGCGTCCCTTCCCTTACAGAGAACAGGCGCAACATCCCCACATCTGTTGCGCCTGTTTTGTATGTTTATTCAAAATTAAAAAGAGAGACCCTCATGTCAAAATTTATTAAAACCCTTCCCTATGTCCTCGCCGCTGGCTTCGTCTTTTTCGGTGTTCAGAAATTCGGTGCAACCAATCCCGTCTTTGAAATTATCGCTGACCGCTCTGGTATTGATTTATTTGAACCGCTTATCCGCCGCCTGACAGGCGTAGCAGAACTTACCGTCGCAGCCCTCCTCCTTGTGCCCAATATTAAGATCAAAGCCTTAGGCGCGCTTGGTGCGATTGCGGTTCTGCTCGGTGCGATTGGGTTTCACCTCTCGCCTTGGCTTGGCATAAATGTCCCAGGCATCGGCCACGCCTTATTTATCGTCGCCGTCGCTATGCTTGCCCTATCAACGCTCTACGCCTCGAAAATCGTACCGGGCGTGATTGCGTCCAACAAAGCTAATCTTCAAATAGCATAGGGCAGACACGGTCGGGGTTCAGATCATATTGCCCGTCTATGATAAGCTGGAATTTATTGTCGTCGATTTTGCGTTTATTACCTCGATTGTAAATCCCATATGCAAAGGCGGCCGTGGCACCGTCCCGCTTAATCATCGGCGCTGCTCTATCTGTCGCCCGAAATTCCCACCGCCGCAGCGCTTTGCTAGCCACATCTTTAAACAATCGGTCCGTGCAACGCATATCAATATCCGTTGGACGGCCTTTTTTATTCACCGCAAATTTCGCGCAGCACATGGCGCTTTCGCGGGCTTTAATCGGGATATACGGGCGGGTCCGTTTTTTAAGCGCAAGACCATCTGGCACAATGCCTTTTATAGCCATGGCATGGGCGCGCTTCCCGTCTTTGGCGTGTGCCGTATCAGCAACGCATACAACGACAATAAAAGCGAAAGCCAATAAGGTTGCAGTCATTTTTATAACAGTCATAGGATGACTTTAACGAGCGAAGGATGACTGTCAACGTCGCCAATAAAGAACACGACGAATTTCCCCCTTCCCCCCATCCGCATTCCCCGCTACACCGCGTTCATGTCAAAAAAGAAGAACAAACCTTTTCGTCCAAAAGCCCGCCGCCCGCGTGGATTTGAAGATAAACCGGCCGAGACGTTACGTGCGGAAACGGCGCTAATCGCCAAAGCTTTTGCCGTCTATGACGCGCGCGGGTTTGAACCCCTGCAGACTCCCGTCTTTGAATATGCAGACGCGCTAGGCAAATTCCTGCCCGATGAAGACCGCCCCAATGAAGGTGTCTTCGCCATGCAAGATGATGACGAACAGTGGATGGCGATGCGCTATGATTTAACCGCACCCATGGCCCGCTATGTTGCGGAGAATTACGACGCGCTGGCCAAACCCTACCGCCGTTATCAAGCGGGCAGTGTTTACCGCAATGAAAAACCTGGTCCGGGTCGGTTCCGTGAATTTATTCAATGTGACGCCGATAGCGTCGGCGCACCGGGCGCGGCAGCAGACGCGGAAATGATTATGGTCGCCGCCGATGTCATGCGCGCCGTCGGATTAAAAGACAGTGAATATCAAATCCGCGTCAATAACCGCAAGCTGCTTGACGGTATTCTTGAGGCCTCTGGTGTGCCGAACACAGAGGCTGGCGCGGCGCAACGCATCCAAGTGCTGCGCGCGATTGATAAGCTTGACCGATTAGGCGCAGACGGTGTCGAGGCGCTTCTCGGCGAAGGGCGCGAGGATGAAAGCGGAGACTATACTGACGGCGCAAAGCTGGGAGCCGACGGCATCAAAGCCGTGCTCGGTTTTACCACCGCGTCAGACCCTGACCGCGGCAACACCATTAAAACACTAGAACAATTAGTCGGCCAATCAGAGCGCGGCATGGCAGGTGTGAAAGAGCTATCTGATATTGACGCGCTTCTCACGGCCTGTGGTTACGCGCCTGAACAAGTCGCCTTTGATACCTCTATCGTGCGCGGGCTAGGATATTACACTGGTCCCGTATTTGAAGCGGAATTACTGGCTGATATTCGAGACCGCAAAGGGCGCCCCGTGCGCATTGGCTCTATTGGCGGTGGCGGTCGTTATGACGGCTTGGTGTCTCGTTTCCGGGGCCAAGAGGTGCCCAGCACGGGCTTTAGCTTTGGTGTTTCGCGCTTTCTATCCGCCCTTGAACGCATGGGCCACAGCACAGTTGATGTGAACGCGCCTGTCATCATTTGCGCTTTTGATAAAGCTTTAATGCCAGCCTATTTCATGATGAGCGATGAGTTGCGCGCGGCTGGTATTCGCACCGAGGTCTTTATCGGCGCGGGCAATGTAACCAAGCAAATGAAATATGCCGATAAGCGCGGCGCGCCCATTGCCGTTATGATGGGCGAGGACGAGATCAGCGCGGGTGAAGTAACGCTAAAGGATTTGGCGCTCGGTGCGGAAATGGCAAAAGCCATTGAAAGCAATGAAGAATGGCGTGAAAGCCGCCCTGCCCAAGTGACTGTGCCGCGTGCGGAATTAATCAATCATGTGAAAGCCATGCTTAGCGCTTAAACATAAAAAACGCAGACCCAAAGGCCTGCGTTTTTCACGTTTTCCCCCAATTGGGATTTTTAGTCGTCTATTTGCTGTAGACAGATTCTTTATTGAAGTGTTTGGCCAAGAGGTAATAGACAACGGCGCGGAACTTAGAACGCTCTGAACGGCCGTATTGATCCATGACAGCGTTAATCGCGTCATCAAGCGCAGGGCCGTCTGATAGGCCAAGCTTCTTGATCAAGAAGTTATTTTTAACCGTATCAAGTTCTGATTGATCTGACGCGGATACAGTGGATGCATCGCGGTTATAGATAGACGGGCCACAACCGATTGTCACTTTGCGCAAGAAATCCATATCTGGCGTCACGCCACATTTGTCTTTCAAATCTGCTGCGTATTTTTCAATTAATTCATCACGTTTACTCATAGGACTCTCCTCCGATTCCTAACCAAAAGTCCCTAGCCATGCCCACCATGGTTAAGGTTAATCAGGGTTTAACCTATGCGGCTGAACGCTATATGAACGGAACATTAGCTCAAAAATGCAAAACGCTCCGCAGGCATGAACCCGCAGAGCGTTTTAAAAATGGTACCGCCTCTTGGTCTTGAACCAAGGACCTCCGGTTCCACAAACCGGCGCTCTAACCAACTGAGCTAAGGCGGCATACCCTAGAGTAGGCGGGACGTTTAAACGAACTGCCCCTCCCTATCAAGCCTGTTTTTGACCCTTAGCCGCTTTTTGGCATCTGGATAGATTCCCACCCTTGGCTGCCGAGGCTCTCTTGGTAGCGGATGTAATTATGCAGATCCCGCGCACGGCGCGCAGGGTCGGGATGGGTCGACATAAATTCTGGCTGACGGCTTGGGCTATTAGCGGCCATCTTTTCCCAGAGTTTCACAGATTGATGCGCGTCATAACCCGCCTTATGCATATATTTCGCGCCGAGCAGATCAGACTGGCTTTCATGTTTGCGCGAATAGGGCAAGATAACGCCAAAGGTAAAGCCGAGACCCAAGGCTTGGGACAAGAGTGCCGTGTTACGCGACGCGCTTTGTTGACATTGTGCGCGTTGGCGAGCGTCTTGATAGCGATCACAGCGTTTGCTCATTTGGCTTCCGCCAATAATTGTCCCCGCGCCAATGGCAAGCTGCCCTGCCATTTGTTGGCTGACACGTTCACGCGCATGACGGCCCGATACATGACCAACTTCGTGCCCCATGACGGCCGCGATCTGGTCGTCATTCCCCGCAAAATCCATCATGCCTTTATAAAAGCCAACACGGTTACCGGGCAGGACAAAGGCGTTTTTCTGATCATCATCAAACACCGCATAGTCCCATTGCTGGTTCGCACGATTAGCCCCGCGCGAAATACGCGAGCCAATATTTTTCAAGCGGTTTGTGTAACGCGGATCATTAGATGTCGGCGTTTTCTGTTTCATTTCAGACCAACTCGCCGCAGCCATTTGATTAAGTTGCCCTGCGCTGGCAAGGCCAATAAACTGCTTTTCGCCTGTCTCTGGATTGGTTGCACAACCACCTAACGCTGCACTGCTGACTGTTAAGGTCGCCCCTGCGGCCAAGGCTTGGATCACGACACGGCGTTCGTGAATGGCTTTGGTCTCGGCATCCATTGCCGCGGGTACTGGGTGGTGATTGCACATATCGTCCTCCAACGCTTGGCCCTGCCACACGCGGGGCCGTAGCCTTAACTATAGCTTAAATTTTCATAATTGACAGTATCTCCCTGCAAATAAGTGATATGATCAGTTGCAGTGCGTTGCCTGCCGTTCATGAAGCGGAACCTATAATAGGTAAGTACGTTAGTTTTAAAATTGGCTAAATTTTCTGAAGTGAGATGACATGCGTAAAATTATCATAGGTGTAGCCGTTGTTATCCTTCTGCTTGTCGCAGGGCTGATTGCTTTGCCGTCTCTTATTCCCTCATCAGTTTATAAAGACAATATAGAGGCGACACTAACCCGCGAACTGGCGCGCCCGGTGACCGTATCAGGCGACGTAAGTTTAAGCGTTTTCCCGGTCATCAAAGCCAAAGCTGGCCGCGTTGATATTGGAAACCCAGACGGATTTAAGAGCGTAAATTTCGCCAGCATGGACGGTCTGGACGCGCGCATCAAATTATTGCCTCTGCTGTCTAAGACCGTAGAAATCAGCGCCTTTACCCTTAAAAACCCCGAAATTAATTTACAAAAACGCAGCGACGGCACAGTTAATTGGGCCTTTGGCGACACTGAGCAAGCCGATGAGACGACGGACACGGGCCCCTTTAAACGCGACGGGCGTTACAGCGACATTGATCCCAAAATCGGGCGCTTTGCCTTGGAAAACGGCACAGTCACCTATGTCGATGACACAACACAAACGACAATTGACTTACAAGAGGTCAATATGGCCTTTGCTGTGCCGAGCCTATCCAAGCCCGTATCCATCGACGGGTCACTGATTTTAAATGGTAATCCGCTGTCGATTGACGCGACACTATCGACCCCGCGCGGATTTTTAAACGGCGACACGGCCGACATTAAAGCCAACATCAAAGCCCCCTTTGCGACCCTTGATGCGGACGGCACGTTTTTACCCGGAGAGGCCATCGCTGCTGCGGTTGCTATAGACGGCGAGATAAGCGACATTCCCGCACTGATAAAGCTATTGCCTGAGGGAACGCTGCCCAATGCCGCCTATGCGACACTCGCGGACACTGTCACCCTGTCGGGTGATTACCGCTATGACGGCACGACATTATCCGCGACCAATGCAGACATATCTGTAGACGGTAAAACCCTGACCGCACGCTATAAAGGGGACGCAATAGTTAGCGACACACCTGTTTTAAATGGCTCAGTTTCCGCTGATATTAGAGACATGGCGACGTTGGCCAAAGTGCTTGATCAACAAATTGACGGTATTGAGGTGTTACGAACCGCCAAATTGGACGCAAATTTTGCAAGTGAGGGCGACGGCTTTCGCGCCACTAATATCAAAGCCAGTGCGCAAGGCCCGGATGTCACCGCCAACTTTACTGGCAGCAGCGCCTATAATGACACTTTGTCGCTTGACGGCGGGTTCACAGCGGACGTTAAAACAATCGCAAGCGTGGTCAGCGCACTTAAATTGGACGTCCCACAAGCCGCAGCCCTAAACTCGGCCAAAGCCCAAGGCACAGTCAAAGTGAACGGTAAGACGATTGCTGTGACCCTGTCCAACGCCGATGTGTCAGGCGATAATATTACTGCCAATTATGTGGGCACTATCGGTATGATCGGTGACACAGTCACTGCCAAGGGCGAGTTTAACGCCAATAGCCCCAATGTCGCGACACTGGTTCAATCTGCGAAGATGGACATCCCGCAAGCGTCAGTCATAGGCGATTTATCTGCTAAGGGGATTGTGGATTACAACGGTACGCAGACCGCCTTAACGGGCCTTGATATTCTCACATCGGGCGAGATGATAAACGGTCGCTATAACGGATCAGCCACAATTGGTGACACCATTGCTCTGACAGGTGTCTTTGACGCTAGTGCCACCCAGATATCCCAAATCGCGCAACGTATTAATCAAGACATTCCTTATGCGACTGCGCTTGGCACGGTAAAAGCTAAGGGCCGTGTCAGTGGTGCTGGCGAAGATATTGCGGTGGATGACCTTGTCGCGACCCTTAGCGGCGGCCAATTAAATGGCGAGTTTACAGGTCGCCTCTCGGCCAATACATCTGGCAATTATGACATCACAGGACAAATGACAGCGGCTATCCCGTCGGTGCGTACGCTGGCCCAAACAACAGGCACAGCCCTGCCCGCCAGCACGGATGCAGGGGCCATATATGAGGCGTTTAACGTTTCAGGCGTCGTGTCAGGCACACCCGCTGCTATCACCTTCAACCAAGCCAAAATCGCGCTCGACGCCTTGTCTGGGACGGGGGATTTCACAGTCGATATGGCGGGCACAAAACCGCACCTAAAAGGCAAGCTTGCCCTAAATGGGCTAGATTTGCGGCCCTATATGGCTGCCTATGCCGCGCAAAATCCAACGGGCGCGATACAGCCTTGGGCCAATGATCCCATTGATTTGACCATGTTGCGCACAGTGGACGCGACGTTAAATGTCACGACGCCTAACATCGTCACGGACCGCATGGAATTGGGCACGGCAGATATGACGGCCACACTGCAAAATGGTAAGCTAACGACGACCCTCCCGCAGATAAACCTTTACGGCGGCTTGGGCGGAATGACCGCGACAGTCGACGCCAGCGGCGCTATTCCTATGGTGTCGCTTGATGCTGATTTGTCAAAATTGACGGCTAATAGTTTCCTCGGCGCGGTCGCGGGTTTCACCAAAGCCACGGGCGAGGCGGGTACAAAAATATCCATTCGCGGATCGGGCAATAGCCAGGCAGCCATTATGAAATCCCTATCGGGCAGTGGCGACTTCAAACTGCTGAACGGTTCGCTCTCTGGTATTGATGTTGGCCAATTTATGACAGGGCTTGAAACCGCATTAACCCAACGCAGTTTGCCCGCAGGTATTGGCCCGACACAATCGACGAAATTTAGTGACCTTATGGGCTTATTCACAATTGAAAATGGCGTCGCAAAAATTGGTGATTTCACGCTCGCAGGTAACGGTATTGCCGCAGAAGGCGCAGGCCAAATTGATCTCGGCGCGCAGACGATAGACTTTAGCCTGCGTCCCCGCGCGACAGGTGATAGCGCGACGGGCCTCGCGGCCTTTGGTATTCCCATCCAGCTAAAAGGTGGCTTTGGCTCTGTTTCCGCAGGGTTGGATACTGATCTTTTGGGCCGCATCGTAGCAGAGCGCGCGCAAGACAAGGCGCGTGACGCTTTAACAGGAGCGATTAAAGACAAAGTCGGCGGTAGCACGGGCGACGTTATTGGGGGCATCATCGGCGGTGCGCTGGGCGGCAATCAAACATCAACACAAGATGGTACACAGAGCACGCCGACAACACCTACGACGCGCGAAGACGCCATTGGCAATGCGCTGGGCGGATTGCTCGGCGTGAAAAAGGCGGATGATGCGTCCAAAGACACAACATCAGAAAATACCGATACGTCAAAAGAAGATGAGACGAAGAAAGACCCGGCGAAGAAAGAGCCGACAATAGAGGATGCCCTCGGCAGTCTGTTCGGGAAAAAGAAAAAAGACGACTAAGACGAAAGCCCGTTTAATTCATTAAGCAGGTGTCTTGGCCCGAATAATCCAAGCCACTTTGTCGGTGCCGAGCGTTAAAATATCGAGCGGTGTCACGTCCATGTCAGAGCGTGTCAAAATATCCAAAACAGATTGCGCCTCGCTCTCTGATAGCGCCGCTTGACGCATACTATCCATACGCCCTGTAAATGCAGCAATCTCTGCCGCCATGCCGTCGAGCCAGCCGTTAATATCAGATAGATTATAGCCAATGCGACCCTGATAAAGCGTCTGCGTGCCGCGGTATAAATGCTCAGCCAGCCCGCCCGTACGGCGCGCAATTGTAAGAAGCTGCTCTTGGGCAGGTGAAAACCGCGCGAGGGCCGCCTCAAAATCTGCATCTGACCCGCCGCTCATATCCACCTTAAACAAGGCTTTGGCCAGCGGGATAAAAGCCGTATCTGTAATGGCGCGCGCGTCTGATAATTGGGCGGCAACCTCAGTCTCAATCGCCCCCGTTTGAATATGGGCCAAAGCGACAAACGCCCCGCCGGGTTTAATTAGCCGTGCGGCCTCCGTTGCAGCTTTGGATACATCGGCATATTCAAAGCCAAATTGGCTCGCCACCATATCAAATGACGCGTCGCTCAAACCTGTGGCATCAGCAGGGGCCGCCACGCCCGTCACTTCGGGAAAGGCCGCTTTTAAAGTGGTGATTGCATCAGGCGAAATATCCACACCCGTCAAATTTGATAAGCCGCACGCTTTGGCCCGGCGCAGCACAGACCCAGCCCCGCAGGCCAAATCCAGTACAGCAGCGTCCTTGGGAAGTCCGTTTAAAACATCGTCCCAAAAAGCGGCAATTTGCGCGTCATTTTCAACACCCACACCGACCAGCGCCGCGCCCGCTTCGGATGCTGCGCGGCCCTGCCAGTAATTGCCCCAATTTTGCGCATTGGAGCCCGTGTTATCATCAGTCACATCAGCCTCTTTGGAAGGGATAAAAGTCATCCCCCAAATGCATGATTTTCGTTAGCGCGTCCAGCGCAGCGAAGCTTTCTTCCATGAGTTTAGGATCCGCAACATCGGTAGGGTCAAGGGTCTCGCGGTAGTGTTTTTCAACCCACGCCGCCAAAGCGTCGTGTAAATCAGGGGTGAATTTCTGTCCCGGATTGACCTGCGCCCATTCATCCTCTGTCAGGGTCACACGCAAACGCAGACAGGCGGGCCCGCCGCCGTTTTGCATGGATTGGCGCACATCAACAAAATCGACACGCCCAATCGGACCATTGCCCGCTGTCATTGCTGCGCAATAATCGCGGCTGCTTTCCATCTCTTGTGTCTCTAACGGCGCAATCAAGGTCAAGCGGTCATCCCCTGGCATTTGCACCAACATAGAATTAAAGAGATAGGACCCAATCGCGTCACCAATCGGCACGGCATCATTAGGAACTTCGACAAAAATCGGCTCAAAAAGACCCTTGGCAGCTTTTCGCACAGCGCGCTTCATGGCGTTTGTGTCTTCAAAGGCAAGTTCATGATAAAACAGCGTTTCTTTCGCCCCGACACAGACAACATCATTGTGAAACGCGCCTGCGTTAATGGCGGCACGGGCTTGCTGGATGATAACTGTGCGGGCGGGTTTCAGGCCATGAGCACGAGCAATCGCTTCGCATGATTGGCGCGTTTGACGGGCAGGAAAATCCGTGTCGCCCGCGCTATAACCGTCACGACCATAGACTAAAATTTCCACACCTTGCCCGCCGCGATGAGCGCAAAGCCGCACATGATTGGCGGCCCCCTCATCGGCAAAAACAGATTGCTGCGGCAGCGCGCGGTGCACAGACGCAAAAGGAAATGCGGCTTTAAGCGCGCGGCCCGTCTGTTTGTGCTCTATCGACCTGTGCAACATCGTCGACAAATTTGCAGGGGTCAGGTGCAACTTGCCGTCTTTGCTATCCGCACTAGGACTGACCATGGCGGCATTGGCAGACCACATGGAACTGGCGGACATTATATTGCGCGCGAATTGCGGGTCAGATTTCCAGACAGCGTTAAAGACTTGCGCGTCACGGCCACTGTAACCCGCCGCGCGCATGGCTGGCAAAAATGGCCGTTGTTGTGGCGGCAAGACGCCTTGCCAAATCCCGCTATCTTGGAGGTGCCGCATTTTACGTAACCCCTGCAAGGCGGCCTCTCGCGGGTAAGCCGTCAGACCTTTATGCCGGCTAGAGGCAAGGTTCCCGTCAGATAAGCCCCCATAATTATGAGTTGGGCCAATCAGCCCGTCAAAATTTGCTTCCATAGCATGCGGCGCTGTGCTCATGATTTAAGGCCTTGCATAGGCAGTGTTTCCAAGGCGGGCGCAACTTGGCTTGCCATGGGCCAAGCGCAGAAATCAGCCGCGTAATAGGCCCCCGGATTGTGATTGCCCGACGCCCCTGGCCCGCCGAAAGGCAGAAAGCTCGCCGCGCCTGTGGTCGGGCGGTTGAAATTCACGACACCCGCGCGAATGCGCGCACGGAAGTCATCCCAAAGCGCCGCGTTATCTGATAACAATCCTGCCGCCAGACCAAAGCGCGTGTTGTTCGCTGCCGCAATGGCCGCGTCCCAATCATCGACGCGGATAAGCTGTAGTACTGGCCCGAAAATCTCTTCATCCGGGACGGCAATGCCCGTCACGTCATAAAGACCCGGAGAGACAAACGCATCACCACGGGGCGTAATTTGTGTTTCGCGCAGGACCGTTGCACCCGCATCCACGAGAGCTTTGGCCTTTCCAACGACTTGCGCGGCGATGTCAGTACTAACCAATGGTCCCATTGTTGCGGGGGTTTCATCCGTCCAAGCGCCAACCGTTATGCGGTCGATAAAGGCCGTGAGGGCGGCAACAATCACGTCGCCTTTTTTGCCCGTCGGCACAATGACGCGGCGCGCACAGGTGCAGCGCTGCCCCGATGTGATATAGGCGGATTGCGCAATCTGGCTGGCGGCAGCGGCGGCGTCACTTGCATCCCAGACAATCAGCGGATTATTGCCGCCCATTTCAAGCGCCAAGACAACCTCTGGACGGCCACCAAAATGTTTATGAATATACGCCCCCGTTTGCGGCGACCCTGTAAACAATACGCCGTCCACATGCGGGTTATTTATTAAGGCACCGCCCGTTTCGCGCGCGCCCTGCACCATATTTACCACGCCTTTTGGAAACCCCGCCTCAGCGTATAATTTGATTAACGCTTCACCCACCGCAGGGGTCTGCTCGGATGGTTTAAAGACCACCGTATTACCGGCAATCAGAGACGGCAATATCTGTCCATTGGGTAGATGCGCTGGGTAATTATATGGCCCCAAGATAGCCATAACGCCGTGCGGGCGGTGCTGTAAATTCGCGTGTCCAAAGGCGACATCACGCGATGATGTCCCCGTACGGTCTTCATAGGACGCTATTGAAATATCAACCTTGCCCGCAATCGCGCCGCCTTCGCCTGTGGCGTCCCAAAGCTGTTTGCCTGTCTCACTGGCGATGAGCGCGCCGAGGTCTTCCTTTGCAGCAAGCGCCAATTCCTTAAACCGCATGACAGGTTTTAAACGTTCAGAGAGAGGCATCCTCGCCCAACTGTCAAAGGCTGCATGGGCCGCAGCGAACGCGCGATCAACATCGGCGACAGACGCCGCTTTGCCCGTCCAAATGACCTTGCCCGTAGCGGGGTCAACACTATCAAAAGCGTCGCCCGCACCGTCTTGCCACTGACCATCAATATACAGAGAGCTCATATTACGTCCTACCGTTTTATCCAAATGCGGGCTTTATCACCGCTCTTTAAGTTTAGTCGCGTCAGTGTCGCGGGGTCCGTTATCACATCATCACCGTCAAATTGTACCTCTGCAAGAACGCAGCGGAAATCAGAAATTGTGTCGCGCGCAATCATCGCGGTCAGCGGACTATCTGACGGTTTTACGCGCCCGGCAGCGATGGTTTTCACCCGGCTATGACGAATGGTTCTGATATCATCAAGCGGGGCGGTCATAGACGGACCGCCGTCAAAAATATCAATCAGGCCGTCATTACGAAAACCTTCCAGTTCCAGATATCGCCGCGCGCCAATACCTGCCGGGTGAGTTTTGCCTATCACCGCCTGAGCGGACTCTGGTAAGAGAGCCGCGTAAATCGGATGCTTTGGCATTAAATCGAGGATGAATTGATTGTCTTTTTCCGCCGAAATTTTATCAGCCTCGTTGAAGTCCATATCAAAAAACTTGCGGCCAATAGCGTCCCAAAAAGGTGACACACCCGCATCGTCGACATGACCGCGCAGCTCTGAAATCACGCGACTGGCAAAGCGTGATTTATCCGCCGCCATTAACATATAACGGGCTTGGGAGATTAAGCGGCCAGCCCCCCTTGATTTACCTTTGGGCCCGCGTTGATCTGCGCGAACAAATAGCGATCCGACTTCGGTCGAGCCCGTCAGGTCATTGACAAGCGCCAGCACATCCATATCAAAACGGCGGTCGGTGACAGATGATTTTTGCGCTTGTTTCAAAATACGGAAATTAAAAAACGGATCGCGCATACCAATCTGCGCTTTAATCGCGCTCATCCCGACAATTTCGCCGTCGGCATTTTCTAGCATTAAAAGATAGACGTGATCAGGGGTGATATCCGTCGGCCCTGCAAAGCTTTTGACGGATTTCTCTAACCGGGCCGCCAGAGCGTCTTCGCCGACAGCGAGCGAAGTAAAACCCGGCCCCGCAAGCGTCGCAAGCTGCATAATTTCAGGCAGGTCACCCGCGCTCGCCGGACGCACACAGAGCATTACCCGTGTCCTTTCGCGGCGTCTTTAAGATTTTGCGTGGCGAGCGCTTTCACGCTATGGGCGTCAAACTCACCAGAGGCCAGCTTCATCATAATCAGCGCGGCCAGCTTTGTGCGCTCTGTCAAGCTAGACAGTTTTACAAATTCACGATCAGAGTGTATTTCCCCGCCGCGTACACCCAGCGTATCAACATTGGGACATCCCGCCGCCCAGAGGTTATTGCCTTCACAGACACCGCCGCTGGGCGCCCAGCGAATGTTTTGCCCCAGCAAGTCCCCCGCTTGTTTCACCCAATCAAAGACTTGCGCATTGGCGGGTGACATAGGCTTAGGCGGACGCGTGAAGCCACCTGTCATTTCAGCCGTGATGCCGTCCATAGCGTTAATCTGCGCGGTCAATTTTGTAATTTGTTCTATTACCCATGCATCATCACCGTCATTTTTAACGCGCACATTAAACCGTCCAATGGCCAGTTCGGGCACAATATTTGACGCGCCGCCGCCGTCGACTTTGGCGATGTTAAAGGTCACATCAGGGCGTGTGCCGTTAAGATCATCAAGCCGTGTTATAAACCGGGCCATGGCGGCAATCGCATTGCGTCCTAAATGGTGTTCTCGCCCCGCATGGGCGGCGCGGCCTTTGATAATCAAGGCAAAATTACCGCTGCCTTTACGCGCGCCAGCCATAGAACCGTCAGCCAATGCAGGTTCAAACGTCAATCCAACATGGGCGGCTTTGCCAAGGCGCATAAGCTCTGGTGCAGAGCCGGGGGAGCCAATTTCCTCGTCAGGGCTGAGCAGGATATCATAGCCAATATTGTCAGCTTGAGGCGATTGTTCGAGCGCTTGCAGCGCGTGCAGCATCACCAAAATACCGCCTTTCATATCCGCAACTCCAGGGCCATTAACCGTGTCATCATCTAGATATGTCGGGTTTTGGAAATGAAAATTCCTTGGAAAAACAGTATCATAATGCCCCGTGAGGACGAGTTTTATGGGCGCATCGGGGCGCACAGAAATATGCACCGCCGGTTCATAGTGAACCACCTCTTTGACACCCGCCGCTGTGACGTATTCCCCCGGAGCGAGCGGCAACTCGGTGCAACGACCCGGCAACACCTTGGCGGCGTCCATTAAAAGCGCGCGCATGGCGATAAGCCCGTCTCTGTTATGAGAGCCAGAATTTTGCGATGACCAAGCGAGCAGAGTCTTCACCATGCTCCCTTGCTGGTCATCAATCGTTTTGAGGATCGCGGCCTCTTTGTCAGAGATGGAAATAGAGTGTGTTTGTGATGCTGTTTTCATGACACTAAGCTATCAAGCCTTGGCGTGAAATAATATGCCCAATATGCGTATCAACTCGAAATTCTATACCGCCACATTTGTGCGAATAGCGGACGCTTTAGACATAAAAAACGGGGCCCGAAGACCCCGCTTTTAGAATTGATTATGATATGTGCCTATTGGCAAGCATACATGTAGTTACCGCATGTTTTCATGAAGTGAACAACAGAGCCATTTGCAGACTGGATGCGGAATGCCTCACGGTCACGCTCAGACGTGTTCAACACTGAATATGCGTAGTGATGTTGCTCGCCGAGACCCAAGATACCTGTTGTACCCATTGGCAGCGTTTCTTCTGAGAACATGTAGCTCTGTGCATCACGGAAGCCATTTGTATAGCCCATAGATTTGAACAGATAGTTCAGATATGCACGATCAGTTCCACCAGCGGCATAACGCGCTTGTAGTTTCTCGAAGAACTGGTTCGGCGTTAGGCCGTGGCTATCACCAAACTCTGGCATTGTGCCCAAACGGCGAACGTTTTTAGGTGTCTTTGTTTGGTCAACGTTAAAGATGGCAACAGGTGACGGCCCACAGATGTTATACTGTGAAACAACAGTCTGCTGAACAGGACACTGATTGACATCATAGACCAATGAGCCATCCCAACATGTGAATGTCTGTGGTGCAGGTTGCACTGGACACTGGGCTGCGTCTGTAACGACTGAGCCGTCCCAACACTGCATTGTGCGTACGGGTTCTGGCGCCGGCTCTGGTGGACATTCAGCGGCACTCATTGTGCAAGACCCATCCCAGCAGTTATAAGACCCTTTGGCCACTGGCAGTGGCACTTTAACCATTTTCGTGCCTTTTTGGCCGAACTTGTAACGGAACCCTGTCATGACAGCGTGTGCGCCAACATTTTCCATTGTCGCCGCAGCCGCAGAGGTCGAGCCCAGTGACGGGGCTTTCGTACCAACAAAATCAAGATTGTTTGAATTTGTGTAACGGTAATGCGTATCCCATGTCAGGCTGTCGCTGATCTGGTAACCAAGACCCGCTAGCAACTGCCAGCCAAGACCTGTGTCACCGTCTTTGAACGAACACGCAACCGCGCCAACACAGGCAGGGTTAGAGACGTTTTGCACGCCCGCTGTGCCCAGTGATGCACTTGGGAAGTCATGGGCTGTCAATGTCGTGTTACCACGCACAAGACCAAGCCCCGCACCAATATAAGGTTCCCAACGGCCAAATTCAGAGAAATCATAAATCGCGTTAATAAACGCTGTCTTTGTTTCTAGCTT
This sequence comes from Fretibacter rubidus, assembly GCF_041429785.1. Lineage (GTDB taxonomy): Bacteria > Pseudomonadota > Alphaproteobacteria > Caulobacterales > Maricaulaceae > Fretibacter > Fretibacter rubidus. The sequence goes on along the minus strand of NZ_CP163423.1, from coordinate 334,529 downwards.
AGCCGATGTGTTTGGAATCTGGCTAATCGCGCCGAGGTCGGTCCAAAGCTGCGCTAGATCGCCTTCAAGACGCCAGTTGTTGCCAAAATCATAACCAACACCAACGGAACCCGCGATGTTACCTTCTGATTCAACATCACCAACAAGGTCGCCTGTTAGGTCAATATCAGTATGTGTGCCGTAACCCACATTACCACGGACATACCAACCCGCATCATCTTGCGCAGACGCAAGAGACGGAGCCGCAAGTAATGCTGCCGTTGCGGCAGCGACGAAAAGACGGTTTTTCATTGGAAATCTCCCCAAAGTCATCGGGTTACAGTCTTGAACCCACAATTCTAGAACATCTATACCCACTTAAAGAGGCATTTCAAGCAAAATTAATTTGCGTTAACAGTTTCCTAAATAGAGTTTAGGTTAGGTTCATTTAAAAAAAGGGCAGGATTTGAACGCTGTACTCAACGCGTGTGTGGGACTTTAGAATTTCACACCATCCCCATAAAGAAAAACGGCCCGCTAATGCGAGCCGTTTTTGATTTTATACATCGGCCTAATTGGCCAAAGAAACAGCGTTTAGTTGCTCATCATTGTTCCGCCAGTCGTGCTGAGGCGAATCAGCACTTCTGTACGGCGGTTAAGCTGCTCTTTCACACCATCGGCTGTTGGGATGAACAATTGTGTTTCACCCATACCTTGTGATGTAATCTTAGCGGCGTCTACACCTTCGGCAACTAACTCATCGCGCGCGTCTTTGGCGCGGCGCTCTGACAAGCGCAAGTTATAAGCTGCAGAACCAGAGGCATCTGTGTGGCCTGTTACGAGAACAGAATCGACGTTACAGAATTCACCGATATCAAGGATACGGTTGATTGTATTCTGTGTTTCAGCTGAACGTGCTTTGTTGAACTCGTAATAGATGATTTCCATACGGTCTGCACCGCAAAGATCACCAATCGTTTGAAGTGAGCGCGTTGCGACACATTCGTTTTGATCATAGACCAATGTACCGTCTGGACATGTAAAGGTTTCGCGTGTTGGACACTGCGCAACATCTTCAACCATAGTTCCGTCCCAACACTGCATTTGTGGGCGCGGCTCTGCTGGGCAGTTTGCCGCGTTCAGAACAGACGAGCCATCCCAACATGTGTATGAGCGCGGCGCTGCTGGCAGCGGCACTTTTACCATTTTTGTTCCGGTTTGACCGAACTTGTAACGGAACCCTGTCATGACAGCGTGTGCGCCAACATTTTCCATTGTCGCCGCAGCCGCAGAGGTCGAGCCCAGTGACGGGGCTTTCGTACCAACAAAATCAAGATTGTTTGAATTTGTGTAACGGTAATGCGTATCCCATGTCAGGCTATCGCTGATCTGGTAACCAAGACCCGCTAGCAACTGCCAGCCAAGACCTGTGTCACCGTCTTTGAACGAACACGCAACCGCGCCAACACAGGCAGGGTTAGAGACGTTTTGCACGCCCGCTGTGCCCAGTGATGCACTTGGGAAGTCATGGGCTGTCAATGTCGTGTTACCACGCACAAGACCAAGACCCGCACCAATGTAAGGTTCCCAACGGCCAAATTCAGAGAAATCATAAATCGCGTTAATAAACGCTGTCTTTGTTTCTAACTTGGCAGATGTGTTTGGAAGCTGGCTGATCGCGCCGAGGTCGGTCCAAAGCTGCGCTAGATCGCCTTCAAGACGCCAGTTGTTGCCAAAATCATAACCAACACCAACGGAACCCGCGATGTTACCTTCTGATTCAACATCACCAACAAGGTCGCCTGTTAGGTCAATATCAGTATGTGTGCCGTAACCCACATTACCACGGACATACCAACCCGCATCATCTTGCGCAGACGCAAGAGACGGGACAGTCATAAGGGCGGCTGTTGAAAGCGCGAGTAGAAGACGATGCTTCATGATGAATTCTCCTTTTGCGGAAATCCGCATTGTTCTTGTTTAACCAGACACAAAGGTCTTGTTGTTACTGAATGCCTCATACAGAAATATGTTCCGACAATCTAGTCCGCATTCGCAAAGTTTGTTTAAAATTTACAATATTATCAAAGGCGTGGCGAAAATACATCACTGTTTGAAAAAGGGCACAAAAAAGGTCGCATTTGCGCCATTATTTGGACACAAATTTGGCCCGATATTGGCACAGTTGGTGGGTAGGTCGTGAATCGGTAAAAATGGTGAGCCCGCAGGGATTCGAACCCTGGACCTACTGATTAAAAGTCAGTTGCTCTACCAGCTGAGCTACAGGCTCCCATTTGAGGCGCGTATCTAGGGGCGCGCGCACAGCAGGTCAAGCCTAAATATGAAACAGACACGAAGAGACGCAGTCAATGAGTGATTTATCTGAAAAAACGCGAAATTTAGCTCGTGTTTTAGGTCTAATGCCCGTCCTTTTGGCGGTGGGGGCTTGCCACTCCGTTCCTAAATTACCGACAATGCCTGACAGTGAGTATAAACAATCTATTCGCAACGTCCCCTATGCCGCAGCCACACCGATGCGTGACTTAAATATCGGGACAAAGCGCATCCCAGACCAACTTGCGACACTGCAAAATCCCTACGGCACAGATACGCACCGCTCTTGCGCCGCCATCCTAGCGGAAGTTCGCGCGCTAGACGAAGCACTACAGCGAAACCAACGTAGCAATCCCGGCACAATCCACCGCCGCGATACACGCGCCGGCAATGTCGGCAATGCGCTCGACGTTGGCACCAAAGCTGTCGCCACGTCGCTTATCCCTTTTCGCGGCGTCGTCCGCTTTGCCAGCGGCGCGACCTACCGCGATAAAAAGGCGCTAGAGGCTGACAAGCGTGGCCGCGAACGTATGGGGTTCTTGATTGGTGTGGGCAGCGCCAACGGTTGCCCCGGGTTTAAGGCGAGTGGACGGTTGCGTTAGTGAAAGACGAGTATTCATGGGTGTCTTACTTGAGGCGATTTTAAGCCGCTCAGTTTCGGCAGTTCGACGGGTATTGTGGACAATAGCATGTGTCTCATTTATTGTACGATTTTAAGGTGCTCAAGGGGTGTTCGCTATTAGCCGGAGTGAGTTTTACAATTGAGCGATTTGATTTCATTAAAGTAAAAGGGTACTTGAAAACTGTTTGGTATATTGATGACAATTATTTGCGCTTCGAATTTCACAATTATTCATTAAGGCTTCATAGTGTAAAGTTGCGTGGGAGCTAATATTATGTTTAGCGATTTCTTTAACGCCTTATGGGATTTTGTCTTGAAGCTACCCTTACCCCCCATGGGAGACTTGGGCGGGTTCATTGTGCTCATTTTAGTCATTCCAATTATTTTGGGGCTTTTGACGTCTTGGGGCGATTGGCGATCCACTGGTATCGCGTGCATTATTTGGTATGGCGGGCTGGGGCTTTTGGCTCTGATCGGTCGAAATGAAGAGGCTGGCTTTGCCTTCATCTTCGCGTTTCTTTTCTCCATGCTTGCCATTCCTGTACTGTCACTCATCGTTAAGTTTACGCGTAAATTATTGTCTATGACAAATTTAGTGTCATGATGCACGCTCGTGACGTTTTCAGTGCCATGCGAAAAGCGGGACCATTGGGTTTTGTCATTGTGGCTGGTTTTCTATTGGTCATTATTTTCGTTATTCCCGGTGGAAAGACAAAGGCCGCAGAGACCGTCATGCGCGAGACCTTTCGTGTACCGGATACAGCCCGCTTTATTGATATTATTCGACCTCACGCCTACACAGCTGGAATCATTGTGGAGGGCACCGTTCAATTTACACCGGAAGGTTATTCATCCTATCGCAAGGCGGCAATTGATCCGTCGCTTTGGAAGCCGTTGACCCTGAGTCGAAATTCTGTCCCCGTTGGCCGAACACACCTTAGTTCGTTGCAATCATGGCAAGAGATCTCTCGGTCCATCCCACAATCAGATGGCTGGAACCATGTAAGCGAGAAGCCAGTATATTATGACGAGTTGGGCCGCACCTCGGCCGAGAGAGGACTTATCCTTTGCTATGTCATCAGGCGCGTAAAAGGAAAAGCCAGCAGGGACAAGTCAACGTGGCGTGCAGAAGACTTTGAGGTTGCCTCATGCAAAGACACGCCAGTCGAGCCGAGGCCGAGCGCTCTGTTTTTGGGCGTACTAGATGACCAATCCAACACGCTTTATACAAAGGTTCGCCACGCTGGATTTTGGCCTGAATAATTCCCTGTCAAAATACCCGCGATGAAATCTATGTCTTTAATCGGTAGCAAATGCCTCTTGCTGCGCAAGCCTACATGACCTAACGGCTGACCTCAGCGAGGGTAGACATTAGTGTTACTAGATCACTTTCTTATTTTAGACGAATACTTCCGTATCCTCAAACATTACCCGCGGCCTTCTTTGGGCGTTTTAGGCCTCTCTCTTAATATTTAATTCTGCCTACCCCAAAGCAGCCCAAAGCGACACCATATCCTACGACTTCACCATCCCCGCGTGAAAGGTCTTGCGAAACGCCTCAAACTCGCCAGCGGCAATGGCGGCGCGCATACGGGCCATGAGGTCCTCGAAATAGGCGATATTGTGCCACGACAGGAGCATCGCACCGAGCAGTTCACCGCTGCGGATCAGGTGATGGACGTAAGCTTTGGAATAATCGGTTGAACAGGCCACATTAAAACTGGCGTCGAGCGGGCTTTGGTCTTCGGCGAATTCGGCGCGTTTGATGTTATACGGCCCTGCATCCGTCCAGACTTGGCCGTGGCGGCCGCTGCGGGTGGGAATGACGCAATCAAACATATCAACGCCGCGCGCGACCGCTTCGACGAGGTCAACGGGTTTGCCGACCCCCATGAGATAGCGCGGACGGTCTTTGGGCAGATAGGGCACAGTCACGTCAATCGTTTCGCACATGGCGTCGTGCCCTTCGCCGACCGCCAAACCGCCAATCGCAAAACCGCCGTAGCCGCCCGCTGTTGCCTCCGCCACGCTGGCCTCTGCGCTCATTTTGCGAAGCTCTGGAAAGGTCGATCCTTGAACAATGGCGAACAGCGTTTGCGAGTCCCGCTCACCAAAGGCTGCGAGCGAGCGTTGGCCCCAACGTAAGGATAGCTCCATCGATTTTGCTGCCGCGTCATAGGGCGACGGGAACTCTGTGCATTCATCAAGCTGCATCGAAATATCCGCGCCGAGCAAATCGGCTTGGATTTCAATGCTGCGTTCGGGCGACAGCATATGTTTCGACCCGTCATGATGGGATTGAAATTCCACCCCTTGCTCGCTCATTTTACGAAGCTTTGATAATGACCAGACTTGAAAGCCGCCGCTATCTGTCAAAATTGGCCCGTCCCATCCACCAAATTTATGCAGTCCGCCAAGGCGTTTCACTCGCTCCGCCCCAGGCCGCAGCATCAAATGATAGGTATTGCCTAAGATAATATCCGCGCCTGCCGCACGGACTTGGTCCATATAAACACCCTTGACCGTGCCCGCAGTACCGACAGGCATAAAGGCCGGCGTGCGGATATCCCCGCGCGGCGTTTTGAGCGTACCCGTGCGCGCCTGCCCATCAAAGGCGGCAATCTCGAAGGGAAACTTCATGCTGCTCTCCAAAGAAGGCTCGAGTCGCCATAGCTATAAAATCGGTAACCGCTATCCAGCGCATGGGCATAAGCCGTCTGCATCCGCTCTGTCCCGCAAATGGCAGAGACCAGCATGAACAGCGTGCTGCGCGGGAGGTGAAAGTTAGTCATTAAGCCGTCGATGATTTGAAAGTCATATCCCGGTGTGATGAAGATATCCGTCTCGCCTGTTTGCGCCACAACGCGGCCGTTTTGCGCGGCTGATTCGAGCGCGCGCAGCGCCGTTGTGCCGACCGCAATGATGCGGCGACCTTCATCTTTGGCAGCGTTAATCCGCGCGGCGGTCGCCTCTGAAATTGTGCGCCATTCGCTATGCATGATGTGTTCATTGGTCGAGCCAGACTTTACGGGCAGAAACGTCCCGGCCCCAACATGGAGGGTCAGTCGTTCAATCTGCAGACCCATTGCGTCAAGCTGGGCGAGTAATGCATCCGTGAAATGTAGCCCTGCGGTCGGGGCCGCCACGGATCCCGTTTCATCGGCGTAAACCGTTTGATAATCCGCCACATCTTGGGCATCGGGATCACGTTGACGCGCGATATAGGGCGGCAAGGGTGGATGGCCCAGGCTCTCAACTTGGGCGGTCAGCGCTTCGCCAGAGGCATTAAAGCTCAGCGCCAGATCGCCGCCGTCGCGCTTGTCCGATACGGTCGCAGACAGGCGGTCAGAGAAGTGAATGATGTCGCCATTTTTTAACCGTTTTGCAGGACGCACAAACGCCCGCCAGCGATCCGGTGCTTCGCATTTATGCAAATTTACGCCCACCGTGACGTCACCCCCGCCGCCGTGTTCGCGCGCAGGACGGGTCGCTGTCATCGCCGCAGGCAACACCCGCGTATCGTTTAACACCAGCACATCCCCTGCACTCAGAAGGCTCGCTAAGTCCCGCACAATATGGTCAGACAGCGCACCGTCCGGGGCCACATGCAACAGCTTCGCGCTATCACGCGGACGCGCAGGCCGAAGCGCAATCGCACGATCCGGAAGCTCAAAATCAAACTGGTCTACATTCATGCGGGGGCTTTAGCGGCACAGGCGGATTTGGGCAAGTGGATAGGGTGCGAATAGGTGGGTGGGTGAAGGTGGGAGCAAACGCAAAGGCAGATAGTGGAAGCAATATAACAGGTAGCTGTTTCTGCCATGGGGGCATTGCAGACATTAGCTCCTGTGTAATTTAGCAGAAATATTCGAGATAGCCTGACCTCACAGACCTTCACCAAGTTCGAAGATTTTCCTACGAATTTTTCGGCCATACAACGACAAAGAAATTTCGTTTATTAAATAAATGGTTGAAGATAAGCCATCTTTGCTAGCAGTTTCATATAATTGTACGTCAAATTCATTCGCCTTTATTCTGGGGTGAACTAAGTCGTTGCGAAATCGTTTGAAAGCGGAAAATTGTTCCCACGGCAAGCTACCTTTGATCTTACTTTTATCAGCACCTGAAATGAAAATTAGTAAATTGATCTTGCTTTCAATAGTGTTGAAATGATCAACTCTTTCCTGCTTGGAATTTTTAGGGTTAATTCTGGTAACTTTGTCATTTAGGAAATCCAAACCAAGTGAATCAAAACTTTCGGCTGTTTCATGGTTTTCAGCGATGTGGTTTACGTACCCCTCAAAAGCGCTTGCTGTCGCAAATATTGCGGCACGTCGATATCTATAAAAAACTTCTTCTACAGTTGATTCTCTCGGTGAATTGTCAATAAAGAAACGAGCATCTGCAAGGTAATCCTCAAACATAGTTGATTACAATTTCTTCAAACGTTCTTCGTTTGATTTTTTATTTCTCTTGAATTCAAAATTCGAAATTGCAGCATTTGCTAAGTCTTTAGAGATTTTTGTTTTATCTTTGTCGCATAATAAAATGAAAACCTCGAGCATGCGCCCAATCTCTGTAGAGCTTACACGTGTACCAAGACCGCGATAATTATCCGGGTCTACACCAGATAACCTAGCCTCTGATAACGCCTTAGCATTTAGTGGATCTAGTTTAACAGGTGAGTTTTCTGGTAAATTATATAAAGTTTTTAAGTTTTTGGGAGAGCTTTGGAAGAGCCCCGCCGCAAATGCCCAGCTGGCGACTACAGACAGCGATAAAGCTTTCTTACTATATTGTGCGGCCAGTTTTCCATCGGATTGTTTAACCGCATTCATTTGAGAATTATGTAATTTGGCGAAAGCCTTTCCCATCTCGAGAAGCTTTTTATCGGACCACACAATATTCTCTCTAATAGAATCAAATTCGTCATCCGTACCTCCAGCTTTAGCTAGTCGTGCTTCGTTAATTCCAGTAGCATCACCATGCTTGCCTTTTTCAAAATTCAATATGAGAGTTCTTGCTATTCTTACGGTGGGGTAAACTGCGTCGCCTTTATCTTTGAAGTCCATTCCATCAGGCAATAATTCAGATTTATGGCACCAATCCCTTAACTCTGGTCCGGCTAAATGCTCACTCATTCTATCAAGAAGGTCATTCGAGACTGCAATTGAAGTGTTATTTATTAGAGCAATTTCTACTTTTTGTTCCTGAGTTAGGTTAAAGTACACTCGAACTCCGTGAGGAACTGATATATCTTCTAAAAAAGCAGCTTTAATAGCTTCTACTCGATGTTGACCGCCATATACCTTCAACGGCTCGCCTTCATTGTACGAAGGGTCATATTCAAGAACTAAATCTTCAAAACTACGTCCCGCTGTTGCATCACTCTTCATTTTAACAAATGCTGACTTATCTCTATGCAGGTCTCTGTTTAGTTTGTAATTATTTTCATCGTCTGCGTCGATAGAAGCATTTAGGTCTGACGATTCTGCTATATCGTTTCCGTAGAGGTGACAAGTTATGTAGAAAGCATTGCTTTTGGCATCCCTGTGCAGCAATATATCTGCACCACTTTCTGTTTCGATAACCTTATAGGATTCCAAAAACTCCTCAGCTAATTTTATAGTAGGCGGAGGGGCGGTTGTTTCCTCATCAACTGTTTTTAACTCGGTCATCTAATCTTCTTTTCTTGTTTGCCTCTAACCATATCATTGAACTCTTAGTAAGTAACTTGTTTTCCCTTCACCTCCTCGTCGAAAAGAAAAATGTCTAATCCTTGGCGTTCTAGGCTGTGAGGCTAATGTCCGCAATGAGGATTATCGTGACTTAATCCCAGCTAACTTAAAACACCAAACTTATGCTAGCCCCCCTCCCCTGACCTAGAGCCTTCATGCTATCGCTCTGCCCTATAGCTCCTTAAAAATACGCTGCCAGCACGTGATCGAGTCTGCGCCGTACAAGCGCCGTCAACTTCTGTAATCCGTAATGTTCCAGCACAGCGCGGTAAATGTCCTCGCGGCCCAACATGTCGTCTTGTGCGCGGATGTCGAGGATTAACGCGGCTAGCTCGCTTGTCGGGATTTCAGCAAAGCTGCGGTCACCTAATGTGCGCACAATGACCAAGGGCGTGTCGGGCAAGCGCAGGACCCAGCCGACGGGGTCATCGTCGTCCGATACTTCAGAATCTGTTTCACGGTCTAGCGCGATAAGCCCGTCTTTGACGCCTTGTTTTAACGCGCGCACAAAGAGTGAGCGTGTGCCCGCCGTCACCTTCATCAAGCCGCCTGCCTTGGCATAGCTTTGGAACAGGTGCAGGGCCTGCATTGGGCCTTCATATTTTAAAATTTCGCACATGCCGTCCATAAATTGCGGTTGTTTTGCGCGGCGCGGGTCAGCGACAGGGCGCACGGGCCATGGGGTCAGCGGGGTGTGGGTTATGTTTAAATCGGTCATGCCCTTTCCTAGCAAAACGGCGTTGCTGGGGCTACGGCTTTTGTGAATAATGGGGGCGAGGCAACGTCGTTTTAAGATATTACCGCTATGATGTCTTTATGAGGAAAACTTTTGGAAAACGGCGCCACCCGCCTACGTCATCAAAAGTGCCGCCCGTAGAGGCAGATGTGGGTTCCAATACACTGTCCGAAGCAGACTTTTTAGCGCGGTGTCGTCCAAAACTGGACGCGTTAGAGGATATTAGAGTTGAAAAATTCGCGGTTTTTAAACGCCGTAAAAAACTCGCCATTCCGACGGCGGCTATCCTGACACCCGTGCTCGGTTTCATTGATTACTGGCTGTTGATGCTACAACGCAGCAGCGATGACGGAGCGGCGGGGTTAACATTGGTCGTGCTTGGCGCGCTATGGTTTTGGGTCACCATTCCCAAACGCCAATATGCCAAAGCCTATAAAACCAAAATTTTGCCAGAGATTGCGCGGCTGTTTGGCGACTTCACCTATGACGTCAAAGGCAAAATCCCGATGCGGGCGATGAAGCCGTCGGGCATTGTGCCCGGCCATAGTGGCTATAATTCCGAAGATCATTTTTCCGGGCTTTATAAGGGCGTGTCGATTGATTTATCAGAGATTAAACTGACCAAAAAATCAGGCAAACGCACAGTCACAGTCTTTAACGGTTTGGCCGTTCTTCTTAGCGGTGGAACCAAACCTTTTTCAGGGCATACAATCATCGTCAAAGACAAAACATCCGTCGGCGCATGGGCCAAGGCAAAAATATCAGGCCTGAAGCGTGCAAACTTTGTTGATCTAGAGTTTGAGCGGATGTTTGATGTGTTCACCACAGACCAAACAGAGGCACGCTATTTGATCGACCCTGTGATTATGGAAAACCTAAAAGTCATGCAAGGCGAGTTTAATGGCGACAGCTTGACCGCGTCATTTTACGATGATCACGTGCTGATTTTAATTGAAAGCAGCACCAATCATTTTGAGCCCGCCAAGATCGACATTCCCGCGACAGACGAGACCGAATTAATGTCGCTGCGAGACGAGATTGCGCAAATACTATCGATTGTTGATCAGCTTTCATTATTGAGCGCGAAGAACAAACGCCTTCACGCTTCATAAATGGACAAACAATAAATGCCGCCCCCATCTGTGTAGGAACGGCATTCAATAGATTTAAATTTTGAGGATGGGAGCCTTAGTTGCCGCCCTCATAGTCACCCGTAATCATGCAAGTGCCGTTGGGTTGGGCCGTGGTGCCGCTGGGGCAACTGACCATGACAGTCGTCGATGCAGGAGCGGTCTCCACCATGGGGGCTGTTTCCATTGTAGAACTGGTCTCGCTGCTCATCTGCTTGCTCAGCATGCCTTTGGCGGTATCCATCATTTTATCTTTGGCGCGGTCTTTGGCGACGGCTTTGGCGGCGTCTTGGGCAGACCCGCCTTTTAACATGATTTTACCCGCTTTCATTTTTTCGTCTGTCGACATAGAGCCAACAGCATCCGTCGCCATATCAGTGGTTGATGACGTGCCCAAAACGGCGCCCATCACATCACCAGACATACCCGTCTCTGATTTCATTTTGTCTTTGCCGCTGTCCATCGCAGCGTCCATGGCGGCGTCTTTGGCGGATTTACCTTTCATCATATCAGCGCCCATATCGACGCCTTTACCAGCGGCAGTCCCGGCCATATCGCCCGCTTTTTCGGTCGCTATATTGGTGGCTTTGTCCTTGACCTTGTCCTTGGCCATATCAATGGCTTTGTCTTTGATCATGTCTGTGTCTTGCGCAAAGCTCGGCGCGCTATAGCCTATAAGCACAGCAGCGCTTAGCATTGTAAGGGTTTTAAGATGTTTCATAATGGTATCTCCCATGAAGTTGATGCCCTAGATATAGCCTATATCATGGCAACTTTGTGTCACAAATTATGACGATACTGTCATGATTGGGAGAGAATGATTAACGCAGCGCCAGCAGTAAAAGCGCCGCAAGACCCAAAAACGCAGCCCATGCCGGGTGACGAAACCGCGTGCCAAAAGCAATCAAACCGCTAAACACGCACAGTGTAAAAGCAAAAAACATGAGCACAAAAGGCGTGGACGTTGCGCCAATATAGCTGAATACGACCCCAGCTAGAGCCAATGCGAAAAGTGAGACACCGTGCCAACTGGCCCAAATAATACCCCAATATCGTCTCGGCATACCGCCAGGCGGATGTGTACGGTAGGGCTTAAATAAAAGACGCTCACCCACAATAGAGTGGATGAGCGCCAGAATAATTATAACGATGGTTGCAGCGGCAAGATATAAATCCGCGCCGCTGAGCATGATTTAATACACCCGCTTTTTTGGCTGAATATAATCAATCGCGTCGGACATGGTGAAGTCATGCACGGGGCGGTAATCAATTTTGACAGTGTTGGTCTTATCATCATACCACGCGAGCGTGTGCTTCATCCATTTCTTGTCATTGCGGTCTGGATAATCCTCATGCGCGTGGGCACCCCGCGATTCTTTGCGGTTGTCGGCGGATGCGATTGTAACCATGGCTTGGGAGACAAGGTTATCAAGCTCCAGCGTTTCCATCAGGTCAGTGTTCCAGACCAGCGTAGTATCCGTCACAGAGACATCGTCAATCAGCCCCGCGATTTCCGTCACTTTCTTGACGCCTTCAGACAGGCTGTCCTCTGTGCGGAAGACGGCGCAGTGATCTTGCATCGCGCGCTGTAGCTTTAGACGGATATCAGCGGTTTTATTCGCGCCTTTGGCGTTACGGAAACGCTCCATACGCTCAATCGAGGCCTCACCCGCATTGGCGGCCAGCGGTTTTTGCGGCGCGTTAGGGGTTAGGATTTCGCCGACGCGAAGACCTGCTGCGCGGCCGAAAACAACCAAGTCGATCAGGCTATTAGAGCCCAGACGGTTCGCACCATGCACAGACACACACGCCGCTTCGCCAACAGCCATCAAGCCTGGCACAACGGCGTCTGGATTTTTGCCTTTTTTGGTCAAGACTTCGCCGTGATAATTGGTCTGAATACCGCCCATATTATAGTGGCAGGTCGGCAAGACGGGAATGGGTTCCTTGGTCACGTCAACACCCGCAAAAATGCGCGCCGTTTCAGAGATACCTGGCAAACGGTCAGCCAACACTTGCGGATCGAGGTGATCCAAATGCAAGTAAATATGGTCTTTGTCAGGGCCGACACCGCGACCTTCGCGAATTTCAATGGTCATCGCGCGCGAGACAACATCGCGCGAGGCGAGATCTTTGGCCGACGGGGCGTAGCGTTCCATGAACCGCTCGCCCTCTGAATTGGTGAGGTAGCCGCCTTCCCCGCGAGAGCCTTCGGTAATCAGGCAACCCGCACCGTAAATGCCCGTGGGGTGGAACTGAATGAACTCCATATCCTGGACGGGTAGACCTGCGCGAAGCACCATAGCATTGCCGTCACCCGTACAAGTATGGGCAGATGTGGCAGAGAAAAATACACGGCCATAACCGCCTGTTGCGAGGATTACCGTTTGGGCTTGGAAACGGTGCAATGTGCCGTCATCCAATTTCCACGCTGTAATACCCCGACAGACGCCGTCTTCCATGATCAAATCAAGCGCGAAATATTCAATGAAGAACTCCGCTTGGCGGCGCAGGCTTTGGCCGTAAAGCGTATGCAGCATAGCATGACCCGTACGGTCAGCCGCCGCGCATGTACGCTGGGCTTCGGGGCCTTGACCCATATTTTGCATCATACCGCCAAAGGGACGCTGATAAATCTTGCCTTCTTCTGTGCGAGAGAACGGCATACCCCAATGCTCTAGCTCATAGACCGCGTCAGGCGCGTGACGGCAAAGATATTCAATACTGTCTTGGTCACCAAGCCAATCTGACCCTTTGACCGTGTCATACATATGCCACTTCCAGTCATCTGGGCCCATATTGCCAAGAGAGGCCGCGATGCCGCCTTGGGCTGCGACTGTGTGGCTGCGCGTTGGGAATACTTTGGTGACACAGGCCGTCTTTAAGCCTGCTTGCGCCGCACCCAGTGTGGCGCGAAGGCCAGAACCACCCGCACCGACAACGACAACGTCATATGTATGATCAATCCATTCAGTCATATTATTTCCCTTAAGCGCTTAGCCCAAAAATGCCATTTTAACGACGGCGTAAACCGTTACAGCCCATACGATAAAGGGCACGATGCGGTTCGCCAATAGGCCAAAAGCGCGCGTCCCACCGTCGAAGTAATCCATAATCACTTCGTCAAATTCTAACTTACAATACCAAATGGCCGCTGTGAAAAACGCGAGGAACCCTAGTGCACCCGCAGGGGTCGATAACCACTCTGTAAAGCCGCGCTCGCGCCGTGGGGCCGCCATAGACACTTGCATGATAACAGGGCCGAGGCCGATAATTGTACCCGCGCCAACATAGCTGTGCAGCTTGTGATGCTTTGTTCCTTTACCGTGAGCCATTATACGCCTCCTGAAATTGCGAGTGTCAACACCGCCGCACCGATAATGCTAAGGAGTATCATCAGATATGACACACGGTTATTGCTGGCTGGTTCCATCATCAAGCCTTGGTCCCAAACCAAATGCCGTAATTGGGCCAAAGACATGAATAAAAACGAGAATAAAAAAACGAAAAGTCCAATCGCGCCCAATGGCGAATAAATCAAATTAGACAGCGGTAATGACCCTGTCAGCGCCAAGCTTAGCATCGCTAGACCCACAATAATCAGGGCTACATAGCAAATCATAGACGTTGCGCGGTGTAAAATAGAGCTAAGCATCGCGGGATGCCAACGCCAGATTTGCAAGTGAGGTGCCATCGGGCGCTTATCATTCCATTGTCCAGCCATAGGGGAAGTCCTTTATTTTTGTCGGGTTCGACGTTGGGCGCAAACTAGCCCCACGCGTGACCGAGTCAACGGTAAATAAAGGAGTTTAGACCACCTATTGGGAAGTCTATCATTAAATAATAGGGAAGATTTGAACTGCCGGACTGATATCGTTAGCTTAAAAACCTAATATGCATTCAACGTTCATTAAACTTTTGTATATTTTTCTTGCGGTCTGCAAAAACGCGATAAATTTTGTAAAGACAAAAAAATAAAAAGAAAATAGCGAAAATAAAAAATGGTACTCCCTCAGCCCCTACAACATAACGTCTGATGGCATTGTACAACAGAATAGAAAAACAAATTAAGAATAAAGTTAGGCTGACTTTATCGAAACTTCCGCGATGTCCCACAATTATTTCCTTTTTCACTATTACTTCTTTCTAGCTAACTCTCGGCCACGTATTCAGCAATGAGGCCCAAGATGCCAATCGCTACGAATATACCTAGTCCTACAGGGTTTGATGCAGTCAAGGCCAGGCCAACCAACGATACTATTTGTAAGACTGTAGCGGCTTCATCCAGGTCAGTGCCATTGTCATTGATGTCGAAAAAATCTCTCATTGAATCAGCGAAGTCAGGGCAGAGACAGGCCTCAGCTATGACTACATCCATTGTTGCAGTGGGGTTACTGATCAAATCGTAGAAACCATCTGTGATATGCCCCGCTTCTAGCATATTATCTGCGACAGTCTGATCATTCTGCATCCATTCCCACTCCCACTGTTGACCACCCCAGTCCAGCCATTCATCGGGATCTGTTATGTCACCAAAAAAACTATCGAACGCATCCATCATAATAAACTCCGAGCAAACAAGATAACTACAACTTATCCCCCCCCCCCCCCCTAAATATAAATCAACATTTTTTTTTGATTTTACAGCAAATCGCATAAAAGAACAAAATTTGAGTGGTTCTCTCCTCCCTTGTGTATGGAAAGGCTTGTTGTCGCAAGGCAAGCGTCTTAGAAGCCCTTAGCCTTAACAATAAACCTTTGGATATATTGTGACCTTTTTTTCCTCTCCTTTGTCTCTTCAATCCCCTATGCGCTATCTTTTGCTGTCGGCGACTTTGCTTCTGAGCGCGCCGTTTGCAGCCGCGCAACAAGCGCCCGTAACAACCACCATGCCAATGCCGTTCTGTCCCGAAGGTGCTGTGATTATTGTCGACGGCGAACGCGAATGCCGCATTTCTGATACGCTGGATAAATTAATCGCAGATTTTGAACAAGCTATGACGATGGGTAACCCCATCAGCGCAGGATCAGAAGGCGACCGTGATGCACTGCGCCGTATGCCCGATGTTAGCCCAGAGCAAATCGAAATCGGCTTTGATAAATTCCGCCGTTTCAAAGGCCGCCATAGCGCGCTAGCTGACCTGCCTATGGACGCCAAACAACAAATGAATTTTGACTTGCTCGGCTTTGTGATTGACCAGCGTTTATTGCTGGCTGACTTTGACGAGGCCCGCATCCCGTTCACCAATGACAGCGGCTTTTTTAACGAAATGAGCTATATTAGCCGTCAGACGAGTTTCGAGACATCCGATGATTTCGAGGCCTATGCCGCGCGTCTGTCCGATATCCCGCGCTATTTTCGCCAGCACAGGGCTAATATGAAACGCGGTATTGAGACGGGCGTAACGGCGTCCGCTGACATCATGCCGGGCATCCTAGAGACCGTCCAAACCTATGCCAAAGGCTCTGCCGAGCGTCATTCCTTTTACGAGCCCTTTAAATCCATGCCTGACAGCATCGAGCCAGCAGAGCAAAAGCGTCTGAAAGCCCTTGGAAAAGCGGCTATCGATATGGCGGTTATTCCCGCTTATAAAGATCTGGCCGCGTTTTTGGAAAATGAATATATGCCCAAGGCCCGCACCGTTGCGGGGGTTGGCACAACCCCCGAAGGGCGCGCCTATTACGAAGCGCTGACCCGTTATTTTACCACGCTAGATATTACGCCCGAAGAGGTACACAATATCGGCCTATCCGAGGTCACCCGCATTCGCGCGCAAATGGACGCCATTATTGAGGACGTCGGCTTTAACGGCACCTTTGCTGAATTTGTCGATTATCTGCGCAATGACCCGATATTTTACGCCACCTCTGAGGAAGAACTGCTAAAAGAGGCGGCCTGGCTCGCCAAACAAATTGACGGCAAAATGCCAGAGTTTTTCAGAACGCTGCCGCGCCTGTCTTACGGCGTCATGCCTGTGCCCAAAGAGATTGCAGAAAACTACACAACGGGTCGGTATTGGAACGGTAATCCGACGACGGGTAAGGCGGGGCATTATGTGGTCAACACGTCTAACCTACCCCAGCGCCCGCTTTATAATCTGCCGGCCCTAACCGCCCATGAAGGTGTGCCCGGTCATCACCACCAGATTAGCCTCGCCCAAGAAATGACGGACGTCCCGCGCTTCCGCCAGAGCCTCTATCCCAATGCCTTTGGCGAAGGCTGGGGGCTTTATTCTGAGCGCTTAGTTGAAGAAATGGGGCTTTATAAAACACCCTATGAGCATTTTGGCCGCCTGACTTATGAAATGTGGCGCGCTTGCCGTTTGGTTGTCGATACAGGCATGCATTACAAAGGCTGGACGCGCGAGCAGGCCGAGGCTTGTTTCTTTGAAAACTCCGCCCTCGCGCCAGCTAATATCAAGACCGAAGTCGACCGTTATATGAGTTGGCCTGGGCAAGCGCTGGCCTATAAAATTGGCGAGCTTAAGATTGTCGAGTTGCGTGAACGCGCCGAAGACGCGCTTGGGGATGATTTCTCTATCCGGGATTTCCACGATGCTGTTTTGCTTGACGGTGGTGTATCTCTTGCAATCCTGGAAGAGAAAATTGACCGCTGGATAGCCTCTGAAAAATCAGAGACGGTAAATACGGTCAAAGCACCCTAAGCTCTGACTTTGACACCCTAAAATCGGTAACGTCCGCGTAACACAACAGGTACGCTAATCAAGCTGCCTGATGCGCGGGCGGCCCCTGTGACGTCACGGCTGAGCGGTTGCGGCGTTGCGCCGAGCCGTCCTTGGTAGCGAATACCCGTTTCCATTCCGACGGTGAAGCGGTTCGATGTTGGGGCTTCAAACCCGACAACTACTGCCCCTGTTGGCACCCAACCGCTATTAAATAACGCCGTGCGGGACACGCCTTGATCAAGGCTGACCCCGTCAACATAGGCCCCGCCAACGCGGCCTTCAATAAAGGGGTGGACGACATAGCGCGGGTTGGGTGCATATTGGCGCAGGCCAAATTCAACGCCGTGCGCGCGGTAATCAGATAATTGCCCAACCAAGGGCGTGCCTGTCTGTGTCCGAAGATTAACGGCTTTGCCGTCATGGGTCGTGCGGTAGGCTGTGCCTGTAAAATAACGGTTTTCAGAGACTGGGTAGGTGGCGGTCGCGTCAAAGCGCGTGCCCGTGCCAAAGGCGTCGCTCATCGCCAGGTTTTGCGGCACGGCCCCCGTCGCGATGCGGGCATTACCGGCGTCAATCAACTGCCCACCCGCAATGAAATCGGCGCCAATACCACCCTCTAGGCTGACCACGCCCTTGGCGCGGCGACGATCAATCTGCCCCGGCGCAGTTTGCGGCGTGGGGGCATAGGCATACGTCCCGTATGAGGCAGTTTGAGCGGGAAAGGCGTAATACGGCGCAAAGGCCCCGTCCCACCAGCCGCAAGAGGCAAGCGGCAAGGTCATTATCGACACAATAAGGGTCTTTTTCATCATCATTATTACACCTACACATAAGAAACCCTGACACGACAAGCGCATCAGGGTTGCCCTTCAGAGGCAGGCCCAGCTTTCACTGTTCCTACCAACCCTAATACAGGGAATTAGAACCGGTAACGGCCACGCAGCGTAAGCGGCACTGACCACTTATCACCACCATTGTTCAGACCCGCAAAGGGTTGACCCGCAGATAGGCCTGTGTCGGCGCTATCTAGCTTGCCGTTATAACGAATGCCTGTTTCGACGCCCATTGTGAAACGGTTGAAAACAGGTGTTTCAACACCGATAAGACCTGCAGCTGTGGGAACCCATGTGCTGTCATAAAGCGCAATATCTGCACCGGCAGCGTTCCCGCGTGTGACATTGCTAAGCCCGATATCATCGACATGGGCAGCACCCAAGCGGCCTTCGACATAGGGACGGACAGATTTTACAAGCGGCGCTTTAATCGGTAGCGCATATTGGCGTAGACCGACCTCGACACCCCAGCTGTCATAATCAGACACGTCACCAGAGACAGCTTGTCCAGCTGTCGTGCCGAGATTAACGCGGTTACCATTATGTTGCGTATTATACCCCGTTACAGAGATTTTCTGGTTCGGGTTACGAGCATATGATCCGCCAAGCTCATAGCGTAGGCCTTTGTCAAAGGCGTCTTCCATAGATGTGGAGCGCACCGTTGTGCCCGCAATAGCGTTGGCTTGTGATGCGCGTAAGAAATTAGGGCCAGTCACGAATTCTGTGCCAACGCCGCCTTCCATGTTCCAACGTGACAGTTGGCAATCTGAACACCCACCCTGATTATGATGGGAGCTAGCTTTATATGTGCCAATGTCGTGGCCATATGACCCACTGTTTCCGCCTAATCCTAACCATGAACAGCCTGAAAGGGCGACGGCTGCTGCGCTCAATAATACGATCCGCATATCTTTGTCCTCTGTGTCCTGAAGTGGCACAATTGCCAACATCTCCAGTTATTTGAGGAAAGCTTTGCAAAGCACGGGCCAAAAGCGTGAGAGAGCGTCATTTATTTAAACAATCGCCCATAAAAAAACCCGGCTAAACAGCCGGGCTTTTCTTTAATAATGTTCTTTGCCTTAGAAGGACACGCGTCCGCGCAAACGCACAGGGATAGAAAACGCATCGTCCGTCTTACCCGAGGTGTTCAGATCATCTGACCAGCGGATACCTGTCTCAAGACCGAGGGCCGTGCGACCACCGACTTGCCATTCGGCACCGACAACGCCTGACGCTGTTGGTGTCCAACCGCCGTCAACATATTGCTGCACATTAGAGCCAGCGGGCAGTAGCGAGCCTGCGTCTTGTGAAATTGTGATGCTGTCTGTGTGCGTAAAGCCTGCTGTTGCGCCGACGTAAGGACGTAGACCCGATACAGGGTTGTTCCAACCGCCAACATATTTGCGGATACCACCTTCAAGTGTGACTTGTTCCAGATCAGAGAACTCTGCGTAGAGGTTTTCTGTATCTGTACCGTCGTTCACTGTACCCGTGAGGAGACGTTGACCATCTGCTTTGTTGTAGCCGATACGGCCCAACACAGTTGTGCTTTGGTTCAAATCATATGTCGTGGCCAAATCATAGCCGACGCCGTTATCAAACGCGTCTTTGTAAGAGATTGCATCAGTCGCTGAGACGTTCAGTGTGCCGCCTGTGGCAACACCAGCCTCTTTGGCTGTGACAAAATCACCATCAATGAAGAAATCAGTGCCAACGCCAGCCTCTAAACCGAAGGGTAAAGCGCCGCCAAAACCACCGCCGCTGACCGCGCGAAGTTGCGGAACACCGTAATAGCTAGGGTAAGGTTGCTGCACGTAAATTGGATTGCCTTGAACCGTAGTGACGTTAGCGCCGTTGACGCCCGCAAATCCTGATTGTGCATATTGTGTAGCGCCTGTGACGCCGCCAACAGCCGCACCGAAGGGAGCGTTTGCACCGAGCGTTGTAACGCCGCCTGCTGCGCCGTATCCGGCCATTGCACCGCCTTGGCCGTAAATATCTGTGCCATATGCGCCGTTAAAGCCAACACGGGGATCACCACCGAAACCTTGACCGTAGCCATATCCGCCAGCTGCCTGACCAAATCCGGCTTGGCCGTAGCCAGCTTGACCGAAACCTGCGCCTTGGCCATATCCGGCTTGGCCGAAACCTGCGCCCTGCCCATATCCTGCTTGGCCGTAGCCAGCGCCAGCACCGAAGCCGTCTACACCGCCGCCGGCGACATTATAACCGCCTGCGCCGCCGCATCCCTGTGCGCCAAACCCTTGGCCATATCCTTGCCCAAAACCTTGCGCGCCGTAACCAGCCCCACAATTAGCGCCGTAGACGCCAGAATTTCCATATGACGAGCCTGAATGCCCCCCCATGCCAAGCCATGAACAACCCGACAATAAAACCGCAGACAATGCGCAAACTGCAAGACGCATATCAGTCTCCCTTTTTCCTAGTTAGCTTTTTGCTATCTCGACTTAGAACATATCTTGTTTAAGAAACGGTTTCCAAAGACGTAACAAAACCTTAAGTTTTTCAATTAGGTGGCTAGAAATTATAGCTACCGCGAATAGTGACAGGTATGGCGATGTTATCGTCGCCCTTTGTGCCGTTGGCGTAATCGCGCGCGCCCTCAAACCGCAATCCGGTTTCAAAAGCGATGGCGGTTTTCGGGGTCGCTTGCCACTCTAGGCCCGCATTAAGTTGACCTGATGGCACCCATTGGCTGTCGTAGAGTTCGACCTGTGGGCTGGCATCTGGAACACTGTAAAAGGCGCGGTCCTCAACAAATTCTGTACCCCCTGCGAGGTAGGCACGCTCAAAGAAAACCTGACGCTGGGTCACGTCAAAAGATTGAGAGTTGTGGTGGCTTGCACCGATGCTCGCGCCAACAAATGGAGTCACTGTACGGCTCATCGAGTTTTTCATAATGGGATTGAAATAACGACGCGCACCAACTTCTAGGTCGATACGTTCCATATCTGAAAAATTGTAATCAAATGTCGCGACTTCATTGTTAGGGATAAAGCCCCGGCTAGTACCTGTCGCCAATAAGGCCAAAGTTTCCTCGTCGTAGAACTGCGTGATTGTATCTTCATGAAGCGTTCCGATAACGCGGGCCACGGGGCCCGAATTACCTTCTGCATAGGTATAGCCTGCATTGGCAAAGACCGTTGTCTTAGGATTGACAATATATTCAAGCCCGCCTCTGAGACTAAGAGGTGTGCTGTGAACGTCATCAAATGAAACAGTAGGACGTAAGATCTCTTCAATTTCGGCAGAATATAATCGCGTGGTGACTTCGCCTTCGGTTGGGCTACCTTCAGTTCGCTGTTCCACAAATGGACCTGTGAGTGACGGGTCATAACCATTGGACGGATCTAACGTTCCCGCTTTCACAAAATCAAGATAATCCCCCGCATTGCTTTTCTCCAGACCCAGCGACAAAGACCCGCGAAGCTTTGGCTTACGTTTGCGCTTATTAGCGCCGGGATTAATCGCGCCTGCATTATGCGCGTGAGAGCCGTAGGCACCTGTTACGTCTTGCGCGCCAAATTGCTGAGGATTACCAAATTGTGGCGTTTGCGAAAAACCGCCCGCGAATTGATTGTTGCCACCCTGCGCCATGCCAATCGTGACTTGCGACGGATGACAGCCGCGCGGCAGAGGCGCTTGGGCATGCGGCACTTGGCAGCGGTTCATTTTTTTCGCGCCGTAATGACCAGCATTTTGGGCGTTCGGGCCAAAAGCCCCACCCGTCATATTCCCGAGCCATGAACACCCAGATAGTAAAACGGTTGATAGGGCCAACACTGCAATCCGCATAAAACACTCCGGCATTAGACAAATAGTCCCGAAATGGAACTATGGTTAATAACGGGTATCCCCTGCTTTGCTTAACAAGGCGTTTATACGGATGATTTTTTGAAGGATTTATGCGCTGGGCAGCAATTCCAGCACATTCTCAGGGGGACGGCCCATAACGGCGCGACTGCCATTACTGACAATCGGACGCTCTATCAGCTTAGCATAGGACGCCATTGCACTTATCAAGGCGGTCTCATCGGTAACGTCCTTCAGGCCAAGCTCTTTATATATAGCCTCACCCGTGCGCATCATCTCGCGCGCGCTCGTATATCCCAATTGCGAAAGCAAAATACGGATATGGGCCTCTGACAACGTATCCGTCAGATAAAGCACAATATCGGGCGTGACCCCATACTCATTTATAAGGGCGAGCGTCTGTCGTGATTTGGAACAGCGGGGATTGTGATAAATAGTAAGGGGCAAGGTTTATCCTATCGGTCTTTTATTGATTTTATCCAACTTTATAGCCATGACACGTTTATGAAAACAGCCCTGATTATATCCTCTTTTGTATCAGCCTCCAATGTCGGCGCAACAGCCAGCACATTTTGTTTGCGCCGTTTGGGGATAGAGACGGCTGTGCTGCCGACAACGCTGTTTGGGCGGCACCCCGGATGGGGCGCACCGGGCGGGGTTAAAACACCGCCTGATTTACTGCGTGATATGTGGGACGGTATCAAAGCCCAAAACATCCGTTTTGACGCCGTTATGACGGGCTATATGGGCGATATCGATCATGTCGCTTTGGCGGCAGACATTATTGCCCATGTGAAAGAGGAAAATCCAGAGGCCCATATTTTGGTCGACCCCGTTATGGGCGACCACGGGCGTCTTTATATAAGCGAGGGCATAGCTACCGCGATTAAAGACACATTAGTGCCCTTGGCTGATACGATTACGCCCAATTGTTGGGAGTTGGAATTTATCACGGGGCTATCAGCGCAAAGCCTGCAAAACGCAGAAGCGGCAGCGGCGGCCCTGCCCTGTGCCACAATCGTGACATCGGTCGAAGAAGAAAGCCAAATTGGCGCGCTATATTATCACGGCGCTAAAAACCTGTATATATCCCACAAAAAATTCACCGAGGTGCCCAATGGCGGCGGCGACAGTTTAGCAGGGACATTTCTAGCCCATATCCTCAATAATGTGGCGGAAACAGACGCTATCGCCCGCGCGACGGCCAGTATTTTTGCGATTATAACCGCCGCCAATGATGAAGACCTTGGCGAGTTGCCGCTGGTGCGTTTGCAAGACGCGCTGACTGCCGCCCCGCCGCTCCCGATACGAAAGCCGCCTTATGACTGATTATCCGTTTACCATTGATAATGCCCCCGGATTTGACGCGGTGGCTGATCAATTTCGCCAGAACTTCGCGGACGGGCTAGAGCGCGGCGCGCAATTTGTTGTCCTGAAAGACGGAAAACCCGTAATAAATATGTGCGGCGGCTGGGCAGATGACGCGCAGACCAAAGCGGTCAGCCATAATACGCTCATCCCTGTCTATTCATCTGGCAAAGCCGTCGCGGCGCTGGTCATTGCATGGCTCGCGGATGAAGACCGTTTGGGCTATGACCAAATTGCAGCGACGCTTTGGCCAGATTTCGCGCAAAAGGGCAAAGGCGAATTGACAATCGCGCAAGTGTTGTCCCATCAATCGGGATTATCAGGCATCACCGATCCCGACTTTACACGTGACGATTGGTTTAATTGGGACAAAGTCTGCGCCGCACTCGCCGCGCAAGACCCGCTGTTCCCGCCGGGTAGCGCCAGCGGCTATCATCCTGTGACTTACGGGTTTTTAGCGGGCGAAATTGCGCGGCTTGCCGATAAGGATAACCGCACATTAGGGCAAATCCTGCGCGACGAGCTCGCCGCACCCTTGGGCGCTGATGTCTGGATAGGCTTGCCCGAAACCGAGCATCACCGCGTTGCTGATATGATAAAACCTAAGCGTATGGCTAAATTTGGCGATATGAACCCTGCCGTGCAGGCCGCCTTTTTTCAAAAGCATTCATCCGCAGGCGGCACAGATATCACGAAATGGCGCAAGGTAGAACTGGCGGGATCAAATTGCCACGCTAGCGCACACGGCCTTGCCACATTAATGCAAGCTTTCAATGCAGGAAAAGTCGGTGACCATGTTGTCGTCGCGCCCGATATTGTGCCCCGAATGCGAAGCCCGCGTATATCAGGACAAGACCTTGTCCTGCCCTTTGATCTGACCTTTGCAGCAGGCGTTATGCTCAATGAACCCAATTTTTTCTTTGGTCCGAACGCGGGCACAGTCGGTCATAGCGGATGGGGTGGGTCGTGTGTTTTCGCCGACCCTGTTACGGGATTGTCTGGCGCCTATGCCATGACCCGCCAAGACGGTACACTGCTTGGCGATGCCCGCCCTGTCGGCCTGATTGATGCGGTGTATGACTGTTTGTAAAAACAGCATATTTAGGGCCACTATTTCATTGTTTTGCCAGCAATCTTAACAGCAGGCTTGTTAGCATCTAAGGCCGCGTTACCCTTGGCTTTGGACTTATCCTTTTTAGGTTTCTTGGCTTCTTTATTACTGCGTGAATTACTGCCTTTGGCCATGACGGATCTCTCTTAAACCACGCGCCGTGACGCGCAATATTGCGCTCTATCGGATGCAGTCACCAGATAGGTAAACTGCGCGTAGAGCTAACCCTCTGCTAAACCCCAACAATAGCAAGCGGTAAATAGGCTGCGCTACACGCCCCGCACCGAGAAGTTGGTGTAATTTTTGCTTCGTCTCTCCTGCTGCGCGAATGATTTGCGCGCCAAAGGCAAGGATTGTGCGAAAATGGGGCATTTATTACGGACATTGATAGTCATCATAACGCTCGGTCTGGCGGGCCAAACGGCCTTTGCCACCTCGCCCAACGCCAATGCTCTGTTTAATCAGGGCAAAGCCTATCACGACGGCATTGGTGTGGCGCAAGATTTTGAGGCAGCCCGCGCCTATTATGAACGTGCTGCGAATGCGGGCAGTACCGACGCACAGCTTAATCTCGGCTATCTCTATTTTGTCGGTGAAGGCGTCGAGCGCGATTTTGCAGCGGCGCGCGCATGGTATGAAAAAGCCGCCCAAGCGGGCGATAAATCCGCAGCGCAAAATCTGGCTTTTATGGATAGTGAAGGCCTTGGCCTGCCCGTCAAGCCACAAGCCAAAACAACGCCCGTTATAAAAGAGCGGCTTGTCGCCCTGCCAAAACCGGCTGCTATAGCCCGTAATATATATGTGCCTAACTCTCCCCTGCTGCCGGCTGCCACACGTAATTATGACAGCTTGGTTGATATCGCACCGCCTGCCGCCACGACCTCAACGCCTGTGACGCCCATAACTGCGACACCCATAACTGCGACGCCCATAGTTGTCCCGACGGAGGCAAAGACTGGATTTTCAGCCTTCACCGTGTTTGGCGGTATTACCGCATTGGCGCTGGCGATTGCAGCGGCCCTGGGCTGGTTTGCGGATTACCAGGCAGCAAAAACACGCCGCGCAACACGCGCTTTGGCGCAACAGTTTTTTGAACATAATCGCCGGCTGTTACGCGAAATTTATATCCGCTACCCATCTGAGATGCGCGATATGGGCAAGCGCGAATCGGGCTGGGCCGTCGCCATTTCAGTGTTAATCGTGCGGTTTGTGATATTTAAAAAGACCCAAGGCGGTGATAACGATATGCCCAAAGCTATCAGCGACGCTATCTTATCAGCGGTGAAAACCAACCCCGCTAAATCCCGCCATTTGGCCTATAGGCTAGCGCCCGATATTCTAACGCTTATCCAAAGCGATATTCGTGCTTTTGATAAAGAACATGAAACACAGCCCGAAGCGCCCCCAATTTATAAATCCCCGCGCGTCAATCCGCGCAAGCTCGTCTGGGAACCGCGAATTGTGTCCTCAACCTAAGCCGTCTCCAGCCACGCTAATATGGCACGGTTAATGGCACCTGATTGTTCCCACATCGCCCAATGCCCGCAATCAGGGATAATGACGCGGGTTAAGTCTGGCACCAGGGCTTCCATGCCGTCGGAAAAATTTGGCGGCAGAAACACGTCATCTTCGGGACAGAGCATTAAACACGGCTGCCGCACAGATTGGTTAAGCCCGCGTGTCAGCTCCCAATTCGCGGATGAATTACGGTAGAGCCCAATACCGCCGTGAAAGCCGCTTTGGGCATAGGCGTTGACATAAACGGCGTGATCAGCATCGGTTAAAATCTTACCCTTCAAATCTGGCGCGCCCGCATCCAAAAAGGCTTTGAACTTTTGCGGGATAGAGGCTTGGCCCGGCTTGGGCGTGGAGCCTTTCGGCGTGGTGCGAAACATCAGGCGGAAAAACGCATCGGGGTCGCGCGCAAATAAGGCATCAGCCACACCAGGGCGTTCTGTGAAATGCGCAAAGTAATGCTCATCACCGTGGCGTTTTTTAAATATCTGAATGGGGTCAACAGGCGACTGTCCGACATGGGGTGTGCAGATAGAGATCACGCCGCTGACGCGGGCCTCTAGCATACGGGCTGCGTGCCAGACAATAATTCCGCCCCAGTCATGACCACATATAACCGCGCGGTCGATGCCGTAGGCGTCCATTACGGCCTCAAGGTCGCTGACCTGATTGGCAATACCGTAGTGACGTGCGCCATTGGACGGCCCGTCTTTGGGCGCCGATGATTGGCCAAAGCCGCGCAAATCATAGGCGATAACGCGGTAGCCGGCCTCCGCCAGCGGGCCCATGGTGTTTTTCCAGCTATAGGCCAGCTCTGGCCAACCATGCACCAGCAGAATCGGCGGCCCGTCCTGTGGTCCGAGCGCATAGGTCGCAAGCGATAAGCCGTCATGGGAAATATAATGCGGGTCAGGAAAGTCCATAATTGCGTTATTTGTGCCACAGTTTGCAGACATTGGGAACAAAATCGGTGAAAAACACGTATTATTTTCAGCGATACGGCTTTACGGCGGCGCGAAAGGTCGCTAAAGACCGCCCAAGATTTAAGAAGGCTCTGCCGTGCAGGGCCTCTGTTGCTTTTAAGCAGCATAACACAATTTGAAACGAAGGTAACTCATGGTTGAAATTTACGTACGCCAAAACAATGTGGACCAAGCTCTCCGCGCGCTGAAAAAGAAACTTCAAAACGAAGGCATCTTGCGCGAAATGAAAGCCCGTCAGGCGTTTGAAAAACCATCCGAGCGCCGCGTGCGTGAAAAGGCAGAAGGCATCCGCCGCGCCCGTAAATTGGCACGCAAGCGCGCCCAAATGGAAGGTCTTATCCCGTCCAAGCCGCGCAAGCCGCGTCGTTAGACCCCAACAAAACAATTCAAGAAGGCCGCCCGGATGGGCGGTTTTTTTTGTGCCCACAACATAAGCATTACCGCGACAGCTGCTTAACGCACCCACCACCGTAGCGGCTTTGCCAATGTACGCTTAATTATGCCCTTGGCTTCAAGGTCTAGCTGCACGCATTTGAACCACCAGCCTGCTGTGTCCCCACCTGGGAAAAGGTCATCGGTTAGATACACCCTCACGGCCTCGACTCCGTCTTTGAAAGATAGGCCGGGCGCAGTCTTTGGCAGCGCTTTCAACATCGCCATTTTCATCGCCTCATATTTCGCCCGATTAACGCGCGTTACACGTCCCGGCGTGTTGATATTTTCAACTTCTATCTTCTCATCCCTGATCATGGCGTTTCCCCGGTTCCATCAACAGACTACCAAATGACGATACCAAGAGTCAAAATCCAGTTTTGCTCTAAACATCAAAAGTCATAATAGAGGACACTCCGCACTATTAGACGTGCGGCTTCTCTGAAATTATAGCGTGTGTTCTCCTTTTCGAGACGCACGGTTTTTGGATAACAATGCCCCGTTCGCCAGAAACCCGCCCATTCCTTGCTGGGGGAGGAATGGGCATCACTGTCACCTATTCCCCATGCCAGAACTGGAGAGAGATATGGCTGACCCGAATGAGTATATCGAAGACGTGCGCCGTTATGATAGCGGAGCCGATTTGGCCCATGTTAAAAAGATTGTGAATTATTGCGGCATTGCTCTGCGTAGCCGCGACGCCTCATTAGTATCATGTTCTGACGAGACTGAGCGTAACCGTGTACGTGACGGATATTGTGCAAAGAAACTTGCTATGGACGCCAGCGCTGCTGACGCCGCGATTGAGGCCGTTTGCCAAACGATGAAAGCCGACCGCAACAAGCAGCGCGTGACGTTTTATTACCTTCTCGCGAAAAACGCGATGAAGCTTGGCGCGCTTTAGAAGACCCAACGATTTTAGCCTTATCCTAGGACGACCATGACTGTATGGTCTGGCGATGCTATGACCATACAGGACACATATCTTTATTGTCGGTCTATGAATAATATTCCCGAATTTACCACGTTCATTGATGAACTGGGCGGCGACTCTGATTTGCTTTTGCGCGAAGCTTATAGCGAAAGACTTGAGAGCAAAGAAAAATTAAACTTCATCCCCTGGTCTGCCATGGTTCAGCTTTATGATACCACGGCTAGTGACCTTAATGAGCCTTATTTTGGAATGCGCTGGGCCTTGGCACTTCCGCGTGATTTTCGAAACGGCGGACCGTCTATGTTCCTCTTCAGCATTTCAAAAACAATGGAGCATTTTCTTAACTTGATGACAAAGTTTCAAGCTCTGCACAATAATGCCGTTCGCTATGACTATTGGATTGATGAAACCGAAAGCACATTGATTGGGCGCGCCCAATTTCACCCTATGGCACAATATTCACGTCAACTTTGCGAACATATCATGGCCGTTGCCGCCTTGTTCGGACAACGTTTTATTCCTGATTTCGAAGTTAGCTACGTGCAGTTTCAACATAGCCCACCCGCATCACTAGAAGTTTACAATGAAATCTTTAAGTGCCCTGTCCACTTTAATTGCGAAGCCAATTTAATTGCCATTGATAATACAAAACTTAAGTTCAAAAATAGACGCCTCACCAATCGAGTCGTGCAGCCACTTTTGAAAACCTTTGTAAATTGGCAGATTAAGAAAAACATTCAACACCAAGCAACTGTGGCTATGACATTGGCTGAATTGCTGCCGTCTTTATTAGGTGTGCGCCAAAGCGATATTGGTACAATCGCAAAAGCCATGAATATGAAGCCGAAAAAACTTCAGCGCCTCTTGGCCGATGAAGGGACATCTTATTCCCAAGTTCTGGATGATGTCCGCAAAAACTTGGCGAGCCGCCTTTTGCTGGATTCCGATATTCCGCAGACCCGCATCGCACTGCTACTGGATTACGCCACGGATAAACCGTTCATCGCGGCCTTTAAACGCTGGTATGGACAAACTCCGGCGCGTTACCGCAAAGAAGGACGGTCATCATGACACGTAAAGCGAAATTAGCCGTGGACACTCCAACCATAACGCGCGCCGATATAACAGAGGCGGTACACCGCGAAATTGGCCTATCAAAGACAGAGTCAAGCGCGCTTATCAACAGTGCTATTGATCATATCACCGAGGCTTTGGTGCAGGGGCAAGACGTAAAGCTTACCAATTTTGGCACTTTTAAACTGTCTGATAAGAAACCGCGTATCGGGCGCAACCCAAGAACGGGCGAGCCCGCGCTCGTGTCCAAACGGCGCGTCGTCAGCTTTAAACCCGCGGGCACATTTATTGATCGTGTCAGTTCACGCCGCAATATGAAAAATCACAATAATGGGCTCTGACACAGACATTTCCATGCCAATGCAAAGAGATATTGCGAAACAAAAGCTCCTGAAGCTTTTATCGAACAAGCTAAATTGTGAGCCAGAAAGCATAGAGTTTTTGTTTGTTCCACGTGGAAGCACAGCGCAAACAGGTGACTTAACAGTTCCAGATGCGCGGCTGTTATTACAACAAGACTAAGACGCGACAACAAGACTAAGACGCGACAACAAGACTAAGACGCGGACATCCATTCAGCAGCGCTTCGTTTTGACAAAGCGCAAGACCTAATTTGACGGCTGTCAAAGCACGCATAATTGTTGTGACAGCCATGCAAAACTGCGGGGTAGTTTTTGTCCGTGGTCAAATTTCTATACCGACGCCATTTTATCTATCCCCCCGTTCCCGCCGCAAAAGTGGGCTCGCCAAGACGGCGAGATAACCATATGGGCCAGAGGAGCCCATTCTTTGGGAGAGTATCCATGTCCATTAAAAAATCTGTGCTCAGCAGCGCCTGTTTGTTTGCTGCCACCTTACTCAGCACGGCCAGCATTTCGACAGTTGCCAATGCATCAGAGGTCGAAAATCCTTGGTTGGTCCGTTTGCGCGTGATTGATGTCATCCCGGATGAGGGTGCAGACATCGAAGCCATTGGTGGTGACGCCAAAATTTCTGATCGTATCGTACCAGAGCTTGATATCTCTTACTTCTTTTCTGAAAACTTTGCAGCGGAACTTATCCTTGCGACAAACCCGCATAATGTAAGCGCGGTTGATACAGCGTTAGGGGATGTTGATTTGGGCGACGTGACACTCTTGCCGCCAACACTGCTTGCGCAATACCATTTCAGCCCACGCGGCGCGGTCCGTCCCTATGTCGGGGCCGGCGTTAATTACACCTTCTTTTATGACAATGACCCGGGTGACGTCGTGTCCGTGAATTATGACAACGGCTTTGGTTTCGCCCTACAAGGCGGTGTTGATATTCCGTTTAATGACACATATTTCTTTAACGTTGATGTGAAGAAATTATTCCTGTCCACCGACGTCACTGTTGACGCAGGCGCGGCGGGTGTTGTCGGCGCAGATGTTGATATAGACCCATGGATTGTTGGTGTCGGCATAGGCCGCCGTTTCTAGGGTCTTACCGTGTAAAGTTCAAAGCCGCCTTTGATAACCAAAGGCGGCTTTTATGTGCGTGTGTAGACGCGCCAAAATGTATCGCCGGGAACGCCAATGGGCTGTTCCAGCGGACCAAATTCCGCCTGCGCCCAAGCCGTAAGTTCCGCCACAGCCTGCTCGCTGATCTCTGTGCTAACGCCCCATAAATATGAACATTCGCGATTGGCAATTTTGTCGATAAAGCCTTGCAATGTCATCTCAACCCCCGGCCCCGTTTTGACGGCGCCTCGCTCGTTAAAACCTAAAGCCTGAAGCGCCGTGATGACATCCGCCTCAGACCGCGCTCCCGGATGAAAAATTTGCTTCACCCCCATCTCTAGAAGCCTTTCCCGCAAACGTTCGCGCAGTCGCACGATAACCGTCCCCGGCTCCCCGCTACCCCATTCGTGGATGAAATAACCCTGGGGCGATAACACCCGCGCCATATCCGATAACGCCCCCTGCCAGTTTTCAATCAAATATAGCGCCCGTGCCAATACGATATAATCATAGCTATCATCTGCAAAGGGTAGCGCGTCCGCCGACGCCACAATCGTCTCTATATGGCGGTCAGTTTTGGCCGCAATTTGGCCCAGCATCTTATCTGCAATATCACAGGCCGTGACGCTCATGCCCGCCTCGGCAAAGGGCACACTGACGCGCCCTGTCCCTGCCGCCATATCCAACATAGGCGCACCCGGTTCTGCGCCCGCCAATTCCAGTATGTCAAAGATCACAGCACTCGGAATATCCAAATGCCGCTTGTCGTAAACAGACGCGTTTCGAGAATAATTAATCGGAGGCATAAGCTATTCCAATCGCAAAGCAGCGTGGTCTTTGCGCCAGTCCCAAACGCGCAGCACTTCAATTTCGTTATCATTGATGCGGTAAATGAATGCGAAGGGACTACGGGCTAACGCAATATAACGAATGTCATCACAATGTTTATAGGGGCGCCCAATATAAGGGTTTTCCATAATCATGTTTTCAGTTGCGACAATTGTCGCTTCCATTTTTTTGCGTCCACTTGGAAAAATTTTATTGTAGTAATCCAGCAACCACCGAATGTCTGGTGATGCACTGAACGCATAATTTAACCGCACTAGACCGCTTTGTCTTTCTTACGGTCAACATCAATAACTGGGTGCGGTGTCTCGTCTGGCGTACCAAGCGTTTTTATCCAAGCATGCATAGAGTCGCGCGAAATCATCAAACCTTTATCTGCCTCCGCAATGGCGGCCTCTATGGCGAGGCGCTTTTCTTCGCGTGCAGAAAGAAACGCCTCCACCGCCTTGCCCGCTAAATAAGCGGGCGTGCGGTCCATCGACTCAGCCGCATCCTCCAGCGCCTTTTTGGTTTCTGGCGACATACGAAAAGAAAATGGGACAGATGACATGGCAAGCTCCACAATTGTTTACAGTGTAAACATATGGCGCGATGGCGGTTGTGTCAAACGAACTACCCCGCGTTTTTCGCTGGCAGACCACGGTTTACGAGGCATTCTGCGATTTGTACGGTATTGAGCGCGGCACCCTTGCGTAGGTTGTCGGACACGCACCACATATTGAGCGTATTGTCTTGCGTGCTGTCTTCGCGGATGCGCGAGATAAAGGTCGCAAATTCACCGACACATTCCACGGGGGTAACGTAGCCGCCGTCTTCTTGCTTATCGACAACCATAATGCCGGGGCTCTCCCGTAGTAGGTCGCGCGCGTCATCAGCGGATAGTTCGTTTTCAAATTCGATATTCAGGCTCTCGGCGTGACCGACAAAGGTTGGGACACGGACACAGGTGGCCGTGACTTTGACCTTTTTGTCGAGGATTTTCATCGTCTCGGCCTTCATCTTCCACTCTTCTTTGGTGTCGCCGCCGTCCATGAACACATCAATATGCGGAATGACGTTAAAGGCGATTTGCTTAGTGAAATTATGCGGCTTTAGCTCGTCATTGGTAAAGATGCCTTTAGTTTGCAGCCAAAGCTCGTCCATATTTTTACGCCCGCCACCTGACACAGATTGATAGGTCGACACAACAACGCGTTTAATCACTGCGCGGTCATGCAGTGGTTTAAGCGCCACAACCATTTGAATGGTCGAGCAGTTGGGATTGGCGATAATGCCCTTTTTTGTGTAGCCCGAAACGGCGTCGGCATTGACCTCTGGCACAACAAGCGGCACGTCTGGGTCCATACGCCAAGCGGATGAATTATCGATAACCACCGCGCCTGCTTTGGCAATTTTTGGTGACCAGACTTTGGACACATCCCCACCAGCCGACATCAGCGCGATGTCAACTTTGGAAAAATCAAAGGTTTCCAAATCAACGCATTTTAGCGTCGTGTCGCCATAGCTAACTTCGCGCCCGACAGAGCGGCGGCTGGCGACGGCATAAACTTTATCAATATCGATGTCGCTCTCTGATAAAATCGTGAGCATTTCTGTCCCGACATTGCCTGTGGCCCCGACGATTGCAAAAGAAAAACCCATGATAGTCTCCGATATGGATATTAAAAACAGCGCGGGATTTACGCCCTTTACTGGCGCGGCGCAAGTCTTAGCACCGCTCTAATGCGCCTATCATCAGTCAGAAGCGTAATTGCCGCTATACCTTTGCCCCATTACCCCCTAAGAGGCGGCCAAAGCGCGGCCCGATGCCCAGCGCTATTCATATCAGACGCGAAGACCTACCGCGCAACATAGCCAATGCATTTGGCGACTATAGAGATTTCATGACCGATACACCCGACACACAGGCCAAAGCAGAGCTTGAGACACAAACAGACACACAGACTGACACAGATAACAATAGCATGAGCGCGGTTCACCCTGCCCTTGTCAAAGCCCTATCTGCCAAAGGCTATGCCTCGCTCACCCCCGTGCAAGAGGCGATTGTTGATCCCAAATATGACCACCGCGATTTGCTGGTGTCCGCGCAAACGGGGTCTGGTAAGACCGTGGCTTTTGGTTTGGCGATGGCGTCGACCATGTTGGGCGAAGACGCGATGCTGCCGCCCGCTGATACGCCTATGGCCCTAATTATCGCACCGACGCGAGAGCTGGCGCTGCAAGTCAAAAAAGAACTGATGTGGCTCTATAAACCCGCTGGCGGCAAAGTTGAAAGCTGTGTCGGCGGTATGGATATGCGCGACGAGCGGCGGGCGCTGTCGCGCGGCGCGCACATTGTGGTCGGCACACCTGGCCGCCTTTGTGATCATATTAAACGTGGATCTTTAAACCTGTCTGATATGCGCTGCGTTGTGCTGGACGAGGCGGATGAAATGCTGAAAATGGGGTTTCGCGAAGAGATTGAATTGATCCTCGACGCCGCACCAGAGACCCGCCGCACATTGTTATTTTCTGCGACTGTGCCCAAAACCATTGTGACACTGGCCAAGAAATTCCAACGCGACAGTATGCGCGTCAATGTCGTCTCAGACTCTAAACAGCATTTGGACATTACCTACCGCGCGATGGTCGTGTCCAAAAACGATGTTGAAAACGCGATCATCAATGTACTGCGGTTTTATGATGCCAAAAACGCAATTGTCTTTGGCGATACGCGCATGGCGGTGAACCGCATGACGCAGCGCTTTAACAATCGCGGCTTTAGTGTTGTGTCCCTTTCCGGTGAACTTAATCAGAAGCAACGCTCTGACGCACTGCAAGCGCTGCGGGACGGTCGGGCACGGGTCTGTATCGCGACCGATGTGGCCGCGCGCGGACTGGACTTGCCGGACTTAGAACTGGTTGTTCACGCCTCTATTCCCAAAAATGCCGAAGCGCTACTGCACCGATCTGGTCGGACGGGCCGCGCGGGACGCAAGGGTGTCTCTGCCTTGATTGTGCCGCAGCAAGGTCGCCGCAAAGCCGAACGCGTCTTAAAAGATGCCAAAGTCACACCCGAGTGGACAAACCCGCCCAGCGCGCAAGATGTGCAGTCCAAAGACAATGAACGCATGTTGGACGCTATGGTGCTTGAAACGCCCGTCAGCGACGAAGAACGCACAATGGTCGAGCGCATGTTAAAGCAATATGATCCGGGCCAAATTGCGGCCGCCTTCATTCGCCAATACCGCAACACCCATAGCGCACCCGAAGAATTGTCATCGGCTGCTTACGACCCGTCTGATGATAGCGGTAAGGGCGGAAAACACCGTAAAGAACGCAGTCCCCGCAAGGACTTTGACGACGGCGTTTGGGTGTCGCTGAACTTGGGACGCAAACAAAAGGCAGAGCCCCGCTGGATACTTCCCATGTTATCCAAGTCAGGCGAGCTAAAGAAAGACGAAATTGGCGCGATTAAAATCACCGAGACGCGGACTTATGTCGAAATTCATCCCAAAGGCATAGAGCGGTTTTTATCCGCCATCGGTCCTGACGGGAAAATCGAAAAAGCCATTACCGCAACCCGCGTTGACGGCACGCCTGATTTTTCTGATGACCGTCCCGTTTATAAACCGCGAGACGATAAACCACGCAGCAAAAAAAGCTGGGATAAAAAAGGCAGCGATGACGGCGGTTGGGACAAACGCCCCAAACGCGCGTCTAAACAATCTGGCCCTGCGAAAGATAATTTCAAAGATAAACGCGCCAAGACTTTTGACGACGCCAATTCCAATGCTGCTGAGTATGACCCCGCCAAAGATGATTTCTTTAACGATGTCCCCCGCGTCGGTGCAGACGGTAAGCCAAAAAAGCCGCATAAGAAAAAGCTTGCCCGTGCCAAGGCTCGTGCAGAAGAGGCTGCCCGTGGCAAGCATAAATCAACCAAGTCAAAGGGTAAAACAGGCGGAAAAGCGGGCAGTAAAAGCCGCCCACCGTCAGGTCCGAAACTCGCGCGGAAGAAACGCAAAAGCTAGTCGGGTTAACGCGCAGCCTTTTCTCGGCGCTTTTTCAGTTTTTGATAGCGCCAGCATCCCATGCGTTCATCCCCGATATAGCACATATCGCTTTTGACGGGATCGAGTGAAGCGGCAATACGTTGGCTGTCAAATTGTGATTTAATCTGCGCCTTTGTTACGGGCGGATCGTCAGGACCCAGCGGGTCGAGCGTAATCTCTAGCGGATTTGGGAAAAACAAATAATTAGCCTTACTGTCTTTATCCACCTCATTAGACCCCAGCAAGAAAACACTGGCGGGCAAGGCCACCAGTAAAACAGACGCCGCCGTGGTCACAGCCGCCAGTGACGTGGCGGGTCCTGACAGCGTAAATAATGGGGATACATTGGCAGCTATGACATATGTGCTGCCGACAGTTGCCGAAACGGCCCCCACAGCGGCTGCATTACTAACGGTTTCGAGATTATCTTTATGCACATGGGCAATATGATATATTTTTGGCTTATAACCATCCTTATGCGCGACAACGGAAAATGTGCGGGCCTTTGGAATATTCAGTGTGCAGGGTAAGGCTTCGCACTCATGATATTCAAAATCGGGGGTCTCTCTATCCGCTTGCAGAGCATCCCGCCGGACGCGCCAATCATAGGCCTTGCGGCTTTCAACCGTCTCTAAGTCAAATAGGATAGACACGTCTTTTTGCGGCGCACTAACGGTAAAATCAATATTCGCCCCGCGCGCCGCCGAGGCGCATCCTGACAGGGCCGCACTTATAATCACCAGCCCCCATAAAACACATGATCGAAAATACCCTGCCATGCGATTAGCATTGCCGAGGTTGACGCTATGAACAAGCCGCCAGCTGGTCACATCATGTTTCCAATTATATGCCCCGTGGGATAATACCCATATCCAGAATTGATATTGAAGAAAAAGCTGACAGAAAGGGACCTAAAGGCCTTTACTTCTTCATTTTGCGCCACATGCCGTAACCGACCAGGCCGACGAAGGCTAAGCCCACAACTTCCATCTTTGACAGCCCCATCACCCACGGTGAGGCCCAACCGCCCATGGCGGACGTATCAACCGCGCCGCCATTGACCATGACCGCCGATATCAATAGCGCGACCAACACGACCATCGTTATCAGCGAAAATATTGCTGCGTAAAATTTGTTATCTCTCGCTTTGGCCGCGTCGCGGCGTTGCTGCGCTTTGACATAGCGAGAAGGCCGTCTGTCTTTGCGCGGGACATAGGTTTCAGTTTCAGGGCTATTTGGATTTTCATCTGTCATAGGCTGACATGTAGCATGGTCAAATGCGTTTTTCATGCTAAAGTTCAGCTATGTTTGGTCGCATATTGATATTTACACTTCTGACGTTAGGCGCGCTGACGATGACGCCGCCGCCCTCTTTCGCACAATCCCAAGATTATGACGTCCGTCCAGAGGCTTCGCGCCTGATGGGGGAGGCTTTGACATCAAGCTTTACAGGTATGACCCATACGGGGGCCTATAACTTCAATCCGCGCGGTGAACCCGGGAACCGTTATACCGAATGGCACGGGGATGACGGGGCTATCATTTACCGCGAAGGCGACCTTATGGCTAAAGGCCGTTGGGCAGCCCGTAATGACATGATATGCTATGACTATAACAATAATATTTTGGGCAGCGGTTGTTTCCGTGTTTATAAGCTCGGCTCTTGCCACTACTTTTATTCCAGCAGCTTACTGGCCCGCGATGATGAGCTGTCCACTGATTACTGGACAGCGCGAAGCGTGCACAAAGGGCAGCGCGCCACATGTGAGGACATGATATCATGATACGTGTTCTCGCCGCCCTAATAATAGCCGCATGTAGCACGGCAGCCTATGCCCAGGACAGCACAAGGTGGGTGCAGTTAAAAGGTGACGCCCTGCGCGAAGCCTATAGCGGGCAAACGCTCGATCTGGTGTATAATGACAAGGGCTTTACCAATATCGCCCATCATACGGAAATGCATTTCCCTGATGGTCGCACCGATTACCGCGAGGGTGAATTTCGCCTCAACGGTCATTGGAAATTAGTCGGCGCCCCCGGATTAGAAGACCAAATTTGTTACCGTTACCCACAACTGGACGAGACGCGGCAGCACTGCTTTTTTATCTTTCGTGATGGACGGTGTTTATATGGTTATCCGTCGCGTTATTATGGTCATGTCAAAAATATCATCCCCGAAGGCTGGCGGTCCAAAGGGGCCAACCGCGAGGACGGGCCAAGCTGTGATATCTTAATATCATGATGCGGGCTGCTGTTATTACGCTCGCCCTGTGGCTAAGCCCGCTCGCCCATGCGCAATTGATTGAAGACACAGGGCCAACGGTCTTGACCCTGCTGTCGGGTGATAGCCTGCGTGACGCCTTTGCGGGGCGGACGATGGACGGGACATATAAAGAATTTCGCCAACGCTCTGGCACATCGCATTTTACTGAAACCTTCACCAAAGACGGTAAAACGATTTACCGCGAGGGCACAATCACCGACACAGGCGAATGGAAATTGGTGAGCGACGATGTCATCTGTTTTCGCTATGACGGACCACTGGCGGGCGGGGTCAGTTGCTTCACCGTCTTTATCGAAGGCACATGCCTTTACAGTTTTCACCCATCCCGCGTGCAGGACGGTCAGCCCATAGACAATAACCAATGGAGCGCCAAAACCGTGATCCGAGGTGAGCTGTCGACCTGCGATGATTTGATTGGGTAGGATGTGGCGATAAAAGCGAAAAAACCTTATTGGATTTATCTGATTTTTCTTATCGGCTTTTTTGCCTTGCTAACGCGGATATTGATGAACTCAGTCTTTGCCAATAGCGCGCTGCTTTATGTCGGTATTCCGTTTTTGGTATCCTTTGCCATTTTTCAACTCAGCCCTACCCCAGAGGGCGAGAGATTAGGACCCGCTTATTTGCGGCATTTATTAGTTGCGACCATCATCATGCTGGCCACATCGGCCGTGCTATTTGAAGGCTTTATCTGTGTCCTATTTTTTGCCCCGATTTATTTTATCATCGTGTCGCTGACATATTTGTTCAGATTTTGGGGTCAAAAGAGAAAAGCAAAACGGTATTCAAAATTACAATCCGCAATTTGGCCACTTGCCGTTATGATCTTGGCCGTCGAAGGCCTGTCCCCGTCAACGACATTTGAACGCGAAAGTAGCGTCACAAGAACAGTCATAATTGACGCTGACATTGCCGCGTTAAAAGCCAATATGGCCGCGCCCATGCGCCTGCCACAATCACGCCATTGGTTTCTATCAATCTTTCCTTTGCCGGTTAACGTTGCGGCCGGGTCGCTGAACGCTGGTGATATTCACACGCTTGATTTTGTTTATAAGCGCTGGTTTTTTACCAACATAAAGCATGGTGAATTTCATTTAAAAATCGACACCGTCAGCGAAAATAAAGTCACCACGTCCGTCGTCAAAAACACAAGCTATCTTGCCAGCTATCTGGATGTCAAAGGCACCGAAGTTGATTTTCGCCCCATTGGCCCCAATCAAACAGAAGTCGCCCTGACCATTAATTATGACCGCAAGCTTGACCCTGCTTGGTATTTTGCGCCGTTACAAAATTTTGCCATAGAGCAAAGCGCAGATTACTTGATTAAATCCGTTATCGCGCGCGACCATGATCAAGGCTAACGCGCAGCCCTACCGCAATGAGCGGGTAATCAATACAGGCCACAGTAACGCCTGTGACGGTAATGTTCGTTGGAGCGCTGTCAAATCCCTTTGGTTTAGCACGATGGCGCTCGGTTGGCTGATTGGCGGCGCTGTGTATTTCTCTTGGGCCGCTGTCGCCGTTTTCTTCGGGCTAAGCGCAATTATTCTTTGCTTGGGGCATTCACTGGGTATGCATAGAAAGCTTATCCATGACAGTTTTGATTGCCCTAAATGGGTTGAATATATCGGTGCTTATTTAGGAACACTTGTTGGATTGGGCGGGCCGTTGACGATGGTTTACACCCATGACATGCGAGATTGGGCACAAAGGCAGGCTGTCTGCCATCCTTTTTTCTCTCACCAAAGTTCAATGTTAAAGGATTTTTGGTGGCAAATTCACTGCAAATTACACCTCAAACACGCGCCGCAATTTTCCTATTCGCCCAGTATTAAGTCTGACAAATTTTACCAATGCCTCCAAGTAACATCAATGTTCCAACAGATACCGCTTGCGATTATTTTATACCTTATGGGCGGATGGGGATTTGTGTTTTGGGGTATATGCGGGCGGGTCGTTATCTCGATTTTCGGTCATTGGTTTATTGGATATTTCGCCCATAATACAGGCCATCGCGACTGGCATGTTAAGGGCGCCGCTGTTCAAGGTCACAATGTGCGCTTTTGCGGGCTGATTACTTTTGGCGAATGCTGGCATAATAATCACCATGCCTTTCCAGGCTCTGCAAAGCTTGGGTTACAGGCGGGTCAAGCCGACCCAGGGTGGTGGGTGCTTATAATATTGGCAAAATTAGGCATCGTTAGAAGTCTAGTCTTGCCGCCGGAATTACCGCCGCGCCCAGAGTTACAGAAATTATCAGCCTAAGGCGTATAAACCGTATAGGTTACATCCGCGCCTATGGTGCCGACACCCATGGAAAAGTCATAGTCATTATCGATGCCCGCATCAGGCGAGCCGCTGAGCGCGTAGCGAATATTAAAGGACACCGCTTGTTCCAAAAGTGTCCCAGGAAATCGCGCTGTGCGGCGACCCCCGTCAAATATTTTAGTGGGCCCTGCGCTCATATCGCCTAAATCATTGAGTGTCGTGACAAGGCCTGAACCGCCAATGGCTGGATTTTGTGCTGCACTGCCCCATTGCCCCGCGCCCGACCCGCCAGAGCGGTTAATCAGCGCACGAAAGCCTATGTTGGCGTATCCCATCGACGTAAAATCGCCCGTGGTCGACAGATTGCTGGCTTGGGCAAACATGTCAAAAGCGGCGTTAGACACAACAAGGAAGCGCGAAACATGGCGTGATTGCCGCAGGTTAAGGTCTGTCATGTTGTCCAACCCAAAGGACGTCAGCGTGTCGCTGGCCTCCAGATAATCAATATCGCCGCCGCCGGGATTGCCAAAATTGCCGCCTGATGTTTCGTCCTCTAAAATAAGACGTGTCGCCCCGCCGCTGAAATCATGGCCCGGATCAAAGCCCGCATTTGAATTAAACACAAAGCCGTCGCCCGCGATTAAGTCTGGCGCAGCGGTGCCTGATGAGGCGGGCGTTAATAAGTTGAAATCCACGGCCACAGGAGCAACGCCGCCATTGGCTTCATCCTCTGTCGCACCGATGACAATGACGAGTGACTGGGCGCGAAAATAAGGACGATCCGTTGTGGCGGCGTAGGCAGGCATAGCGCTTGCCGCTACGCCGAAAGCCGTCAGCGCCGTCAATAATGGACAGCTTAACTCCCGCCTCATGTGCCCCAAAATAGTCTTCATAGGTCATTTGCTAACGCAAAACTCTTGCAATCCAGCGAAAGAAAAGGGTTAGCAGCGGGTTAATAGGGCAGATATGCTCCACCCACAAAAAACCCGACCATTAGGCCGGGTTCTGTTATTCTTAGCTACACGCAAAGACTATGCGCGGCCTGTTGTCCGCTCTTTGATGCGGGCCGATTTACCACGGCGATCGCGCAGGTAATAAAGCTTTGCGCGACGGACGCGGCCTTTACGTTTGATCTCGATTTCCTCGACAAGCGGGGAGTAGACTTGGAAGACACGCTCGACACCTTCGCCGTAGCTGATTTTGCGAACGGTGAAGCTCTCATTGATGCCGCCGCCTGCGCGCGCGATGCATACGCCTTCAAAGGCTTGCAAACGTGTGCGCGTACCTTCGGTAATGCGGACTTGCACAACAAGCGTATCGCCAGCTGAGAAGTTTGGAATGACTTTGCCGCCTTCAAGCAAGCGGGCTTCTTCAGTTTTATTCAGCTTTTCAATCACGTTCATGACCGTCTCCTTTTTTGCCGTTCTCGGCTTGCCCATTTTCGGCGTTCCAAGCGTCCCATAAATCAGGCCGTCTGGCTTTTGTAATCTCTTTTTGCTTATCCGCTCGCCACGCGGCAATCGCCTTGTGGTTCCCGGATAACAGGACATCCGGAATATGCCGGTCGTCCCACTCTCTTGGACGGGTATAGAGTGGATACTCTAATAATCCGTCTTCAAAACTCTCGGCCTCTATACTCTCGCTCGCGCCTAATACTCCAGGCAGCAAGCGCACACAGGCCTCTATCATCACTTGCGCCGCGACCTCTCCGCCGGCTAATACAAAGTCACCAATAGAGATTTCCTCCATCTGGCGGCTTTCAATCACCCGTTGGTCGAGCCCTTCAAACCGTCCACAAAACACAATAAGACCCGGCCCGGATGCAAGCTCCCTTACCCGCTTTTGGGTCAGAGGCGCACCCCGAGGGGTCAAATATATCAGCGGACGCTCCTCCGGAGCGACACTGTCCTTCTTACAAAGGACACTGTCGATGGCTGCGGCCGAAACATCTGGTCGAAAAACCATGCCCGGACCACCCCCCGCAGGGGTGTCATCGACGTTGCGGTGCTTATTAGCAGCAAAATCACGGATGTCCACACAATCTAGCGCCCAAATGTGATTCTTTTCAGCTGTGCCAATGACGGATGTGCCCAAAACGCCCGGAAAGGCATCAGGAAA
Organism: Fretibacter rubidus; assembly: GCF_041429785.1. GTDB lineage: Bacteria > Pseudomonadota > Alphaproteobacteria > Caulobacterales > Maricaulaceae > Fretibacter > Fretibacter rubidus. Next base: position 292,189 of record NZ_CP163423.1, on the reverse strand, counting down.
CAGCGTCAAAACCGTCGCGCGCCATGGATTTTGGCCGGATTTGGGCTCAGTTATGTCAGCATCACCACTCATGCGCGGCGTGTAGCGGGTTTACAGCCTAAAGGAAAGTCTCCTTGATGTAAGGAGGAGATGATATCAAAAGCATAGATTGTATTAAGCACGCAGTCTTATTCGGCCATAACTCCCTTACACCAGTCGACCGATAGCGCGTCATCAGTCAGGCGCGGTTTAAGATGCCCCCAGCTAACTCCTAAAACACCTAAATCATGTCCTTCTTGTGAAAGCGTGACACCATACTCCCCTCTTAGGTTTGCTTCATGAACACTTTCTATTTTTATTGTTGATAGATCTTGTGTCAGCAATACCATAAAATCACGCGCCCTTGCTCCGCTTTCAAACTCAGCGGGGCACTGCGCACTTTCTAAACTAGGTGCAGCATATTCGAACAAATAAAAGTTAAAGTTATTATTAAAGGTGCCTCTATCGCCACTCACCCACGTTAAATTGTCAATTTTTTCAGGCATAGTCGGTGGCTTAGCTGTTTCGCCACAGCTAACTAAGAAAACGACTAAAACCATAAGATAACGCATACAATTTGCTATCTAGGCGGGAGTGAACTACGGGTGAATGAATACAGCCGTAATGTTAACGTTAAATACTAAGCAAATTTGCCAGAACCGTACCCCGTCAACCCGCCTCACAACGCTTTGGCCATGACTATAATTTTAGAGTGTTCACAGCAACAGAACAAACCAACAACAAAATAATTGACACCTTCATCATGTTCTGCGATTGTTCACGACAATTGGAGAGCGCCTATGCCTAAGCCAACGTCTTGTTTTACTTGCCAAAGCTGCGGCTCTGTTCATTCTAAATGGGCGGGGCGGTGTGATAGTTGCGGGGAGTGGAATACACTGGTCGAAGAACAGATCGCCCATAATGCAACGCCTGTGCATAAGCGCCGCAAAAAAGGGCGCGGGCTAGATTTTGTGGATTTGGGCGGGGAGAGCCGCGCTGTGCCGCGCCTTAAGACCGGTATCGCGGAGCTTGACCGTGTGACGGGCGGCGGTCTGGTCGCGGGCTCGGCCATCTTGGTCGGCGGAGACCCCGGTATCGGTAAATCAACACTACTGTTGCAAGCAACAGGCAAGCTTGCGGCGGGCGGTGCGAAGACCGCTTATATTTCCGGCGAAGAATCGGTGGGGCAAGTGCGAAGGCGCGCGAAACGCCTTGGCGTATCGGAACAACCCGTGTCACTGGCGGCGGAAACATCGCTGGGCCCGATACTGGACGCGTTGATGGTTGAAAAACCCGATGTGGTCATTATCGATTCTATCCAGACATTATGGACGGATCAACTGGGGGCCGCGCCTGGCACAGTCGCCCAAGTGCGGGCCTGTGCGCAGGAATTGACCCGTTTTGCCAAAAAATCAGGCTGTTGCGTGATTTTGGTCGGTCATGTCACAAAAGACGGGCAAATCGCTGGCCCGCGCGTGGTTGAACATATGGTCGATGCGGTGCTTTATTTTGAAGGCGACCGCGCCCATCAATTTCGGATTTTGCGCGGCCATAAAAACCGCTTTGGCCCAACGGATGAAATCGGCGTGTTTGAAATGCGCGAAAGCGGCCTGGCCGAAGTACCAAACCCGTCCGCCCTGTTCCTTGATGGTCGGGACGAGGCAAGCTCTGGCGCAGCCGTTTTTGCGGGGCTAGAGGGCACACGCCCGATGCTGACGGAAATACAAGCGCTTGTCGCGCCCGCCGCCTTTGGTACGCCGCGCCGCGCCGTTGTGGGCTGGGATAATTCACGGCTCGCTATGGTATTGGCGGTGCTAGAGGCGCGCTGCGGGGTCAGCTTTGCAGGCAAAGATGTCTATCTTAACGTCGCGGGCGGATTGCGAATCAATGAACCTGCCGCTGACTTGGCCGTGGCGGCCGCCATTGTGTCCTCTGCCTTTGATTTTCCTTTGCCGTCTGACGCCGTTGTTTTTGGCGAGATTAGCTTATCCGGGGACGTGCGCGCCGTGGGCCGCATGGACGCGCGGCTGAAAGAGGCGGCGAAACTGGGCTTTAAGCGCGCCATTTCGGCCAAGCCGCTTAAAGCCGGTAGCAAGAATGACAATGCTGCACTGCCAATAATTGCTATAAAGACTTTAACTGACCTTGTGACCCGTGTAGAGCGTAGCGCAGAAGCAGGCGGTTGTTCAGATAAAAGCTGGGCCGCATAATATGATGCGAGGTGTTTATCGTGAGTATTGGTCCTTGGGATTTTACCGGCTTTGACATTGTTGTCCTTCTGGTCATCATCATATCATTGCTTATAGCCGCCAGTCGGGGTCTGTTTCGCGAATTAATCTCTATCGCGGCCCTGTCTATCGCGGGTATTGCGTCCCTTTTCGTTTATGGCCGTTTTCGCTTTGCTGCACGCGACATTATCAGCCCGCAATGGCTGTCTGATGCTGCCCTTGGGCTTGGCACCTTCATGATGACCTATCTGCTCTGTGTGTTTTTGTTCAGCGGTGTGGTGAAAAACCTGCGCGGGAAAGAAGTCGGGCTGCTTGACCGCCTCGCGGGGGCTGGCTTTGGTGTTTTTCGCGGGCTAGTTGTCTGCGCCCTGGCGACCATGGTCTTTACCGCCAGCTATCACGAGGCCAAAGCCGCGCAAGAGTTCAAACAATCCTTGCGCAATAACGGCACAGAAATCACCGATGATATGCTCCGCAATGCCCCAAAATCTGTGCGTGATATGTTTTTATCCGATGATCCAGAACTGCCTAATATTGTCAAAGACTCTGTCTTTTTTCCAACCCTTGATAAAATTGGCAGCTTTATTCGCGGGCTGCCTTTCTCGCGTATGGAAACATTTGCTGACCGATTAAAATCAGGTGAAAACCTAGAAGACATTGCCAAAGTGTTGGAAAACAATTAAGCCGCGCACAACTCAAAAGAGTCCAGTTTACGGAGCCCGATATGACCCACACGTTTAACACGGAAAAGGCTCAGACTATGGCTGCGAGCGGCCCCATTGATGATCCTACCACTGATTATTTCGACCCTGCGTCTGATAAAATCCGCGAAGAATGTGGTGTCTTTGGTATTTTCGGTCTTGAAAACGCCGCGTCCCTGACTGCGCTGGGCATGCATGCTTTGCAACACCGAGGCCAAGAAGCCTGCGGCATCGCAAGCTTTGACGGCGAAAAATTTCATACAGAGCGTCATCTCGGTTTGGTCGGGGATAATTTCACGGGCGACGATCCATCAGAGCGCTTGCCGGGTTATATGGCCATTGGCCATGTGCGTTATTCCACGGCGGGGCAAACAATCCTGCGCAATGTACAGCCGCTATTTTCTATGCTGCATACGGGCGGTTTTGCCATTGCCCATAATGGCCATTTGACGAACGCTTATACCATCCGCGAGCAATTGGTGGAAGCAGGCGCGCTGTTCCAGTCCACATCAGACACAGAGGTTCTTATCCACCTAATTGCACGCGCCAAAGGCGGTGAATTTATTGACCGCTTTATCAATGCCATTCGCCAAGTTGACGGCGGTTATGCCTTTGTCGCGCTGACGGATAAAACCCTTATCGGCGCGCGGGACCGCCTTGGCATTCGTCCGCTTTTGATTGGGCGTTTGGGCGATAGCTATATTCTGGCGTCAGAGACTTGCGCCTTTGACATGGTGGGGGCTGAGTTTATCCGAGAAGTTGACCCCGGCGAAGTGGTCGCAATTAACGCAGACGGTATTCGGTCGTTTCGCGCCTTTCCCGAGATTGCCCCGCGTCCCTGCGTCTTTGAATTTGTTTATTTTGCACGACCCGACAGCATTGTTGGCGGCAAAAGCGTTTATAACGTGCGTAAGCGTATGGGCCAACGATTAGCCGAGGAAACACCCGCCGATGTTGACGTGATTATCCCCGTCCCCGATAGCGGTGTCCCCGCCGCCATTGGTTTTGCCCAAGAAACGGGCATCCCGTTTGAGCTTGGCATTATCCGTAACCATTATGTCGGGCGAACGTTCATCCAACCCACACAACAAATTCGCGATATGGGTGTGCGCCTAAAGCACAGTGCCAACCGCGCCATGATTGAAGGCAAGCGGGTTCTGCTGGTCGATGATTCGATTGTGCGCGGCACAACATCAACCAAGATTGTGCGGATGATTAAGGCGGCGGGTGCAACCGAAGTCCATTTCCGCTCTGCCTCCCCGCCCATTAAATTTCCCGATCATTACGGCATTGATATGCCTAATAAAGAAAAACTGATTGCGGCCAATTATAGCTTAGAGGCCATGACCGAAATGCTGGAAGTGGATAGCCTCGGATTTCTGTCCATTGAAGGGCTCTATTGGGCGATGGGCGAAGAGTACCGCCGTGAAGATGCCCCGCAATATACAGATCACTGTTTCACGGGCCATTACCCCACGCCGCTGATTGATCGTGACCGCGAAATGGCGGACGGGTCAAAGCAACTCTCATTTCTTGTCGAAGTCGCCTAGCGCGCTTTTGCACCTCTGCGTCGCAGCTACGGCTTAGTCTAAGGATTGTCTTATGAATGATAATAAACCCTTGTCTGGGCGCGTCACATTGGTGAGCGGTGCATCACGCGGTATTGGATATGCGGCGGCTCTGGCGCTCGCCAAAGCTGGCAGTCACATTATCGCGGTCGCGCGCACCCAAGGCGGGCTTGAGGATTTGGACGACGCGATTAAAGCCGTCGGCGGCGAGGCCACATTAGTGCCCATGGATTTGATGCAGCCAGATGGGCTGGATCATTTAGCCGTCGCCATTGCGGAGCGCTGGCAGCGCCTTGACGGTGTTTTTGCCAATGCTGGTGTGCTAGGTGAAATGACTCTCGCGCAGCAAGTCACGCCCAAAGTCTTTGACCAAGTCTTTGCGGTTAACATGACGGCCAATTACCGGCTGATACGCGCCCTGGATCCGCTAATGCGTGCGTCACCATCGGGGCGAGCCCTGTTTGTGACATCGGGCGTCGCGCAGAGCCGCCGTGCCTATTGGAGTGCCTATGCGGCGTCCAAATCCGCGCTGGAGGCTTATGTGTCCTGTTACGCCAAAGAAGTTGAGATTACCGATATGCGGGTAAACCTTTTAAACCCTGGGGCCGTGCGCACCCATATGCGCGGCAAAGCTGTGCCCGGCGAAGACCCGTCCACCCTGCCCGCCCCCAGCGATGTCGCGCCGTTAGTCGTAGACATGTTATCGCCCGATTATAACAAAAATGACCAGATAATAAGCTTTAGAGAGAGTGCTTATTATTCTGGTCATTAGCGGCGATTAAAGCCAGTTCCTGCCTATCCTTAAACGCCAAAATGACCCCTTCTTTTTCAAGAAGAGGTCGCCGCGAGGCAAAAGCTCTGAGGGATTGTTCGCGGATTGATGTGGGCGCCCCGCCTGTCGGCATTGAGGGGAAACAGATGCCGAGGGAGGGCGCCCGATATCGTCCCTAGTTTTGTGCCAAAAGGGTCGACGGTGTTTTGCTGCGCGGGGCTTTGCGTGTATTCTCTGCATAGACCAAGCTTAGCGCGTCATTGCGTGTGGCTTTTACGGCTTGCTTTAACAGGTTACGCTCACATTTGCGGCGCTGGAAGCGGCCTTCTGTGGGGCGGAACCCTTCAGCCGCCATCTGGTCAGCACAAACCGTTTTCGCTGTTGCTGAGAAGCTTTGTAGATTGTCCGCAGCAGAGGCCGTGGCGTCATAATCAAAACGTGCGGTGAATGTGTCGCTAGCCTGCGCCGTAGATGTTGCACCGATTGTGATTGCAGCGGCGATTGCGATTTTTGTAATAAAATGTGTCATAGTTTTCTCTCTCTTTAAAACTGTTAGTTTGGGTTTGGGTTTGGGTTAGGGTTGATGGAAAAGGGAACTTAGTTGCTCGCCATTTTGACGGTGTCTTTGCGAGACGCCTTAATCAGGTTTTTGGCTGTTTGGGCGGCAACAGACGGCTTTGGCTTATAAACCGCATTGACAGTACGCGCGGCATAAGAGGCGACAAGGGCACGGCTTTTTGTGCTGCGAACCGCTGACTTCATAAGCTCTTGCTCGCATTGGCGCATCTCGCGGCGGCCCTCTGTGATACGAAATCCCGCGCGGGTCATCTCTTCACGGCAAGCATCTGTCGCTGTCGTTTGAAAGTTTTCCAAATTGGCTGAAGCGCTGATTGTATTGTCGTAATTAAATGTCGCTGTGAATGTGTCACCCGCAGTGGCTGAACCTGCAACTGTGATAAAGGCGGCGGCGGTCAGGGCGATTTTAAAAGTGCGTGTCATAATGTCTCTCTCTAAATATATGGGTCGCGGTTTTACTCTTTTGTTTACTCGGTGCGGCGGGGCTAATCTTGGGGATGAAAGCTAAGCTCCCTGCCGCAAATTCAAACTCGCAGAAACGCTGACAAACGTCCTGATGACCGCCTAAAGCTTTGCTGAAATTTTTCTGATGGAAATATGATGTCATTGTTTTTAAACGGTTTTTAGGCTTATTTTCACAATTTTACTGTGACAATTATTCGATTGCCCTCATATTTTTCCGCTTTATAAAGAAAGAGATTGGGAGCGTTTTATTCGTGAATGATGATGACATCAGAAAAAATACGTTCCGTATTGGGGCCTTTCGGGTCGAACCAACACGTAATTTATTGAAAAAAGACGGCCAGACCTTTCCGCTCGAACCGCGCATCATGGACGTTCTCTGTGAATTGGCATCCCACCCCAGCGACGTCATATCGCGCTTTGATTTAATTAAACGCATTTGGAAAGTCGATTACGGCGCGGATGAGAGCCTGACCCGAGCCGTATCCGTTTTGCGCAAAACATTTCGCAAAGGTGGCGAGACAGAAAAATACATCGAGACCATATCCAAAGTTGGATACCGGCTGATCGCTCATGTCGGTCCGTGGGATGAACCCATTGCGCGCCGTATCACCGCCGTACCCGATCATGTCCCTGCCCCGAACACGCCAATATCGCGCCCGGTCCCACAGCCCGTCACGACCCAAGCGACACAAACACCCGTTGGCACATCCGAACCCGCGATTGTTACCCCAACAACACAACCCATTATAAACACCCCGACACCGAGCAGCCCGCGCGCCTATCAAACCAAGGCAGAGCCCGCAGCTGCACCGCGCAAAAACCGTAGCCTGCCGGCCGCTTTATTCGGCCTGACCGCGCTCGGCGTGGTTGGCGTCTCGGCAGCAGCATTTTTGGGCGACAGAGTCGAAACACCGACACCTGTCACAACAGCTCAACCTGCGCCCCCAACATTAGAGACACAGGCGCCCAACTCCGCCCTTTCGTCGGTGCGTCCCCTGACCGTGGATACGGGGCTGGTGTTTGGGAATGCCGTGGCAGTGCTGTCATTTTCAGACATGAGCCTGTCGGGCGATCAGGAGTATTTCGCGGACGGCATGGCCGAGGAACTCCTGACCCAGCTCTATACCATTCCCGACCTGCGCGTGATTAGCCGCCAAGCTAGCTTTGCTTTCAAAGGCCAGCGCGTTGATCCCAGAGAGATTGGACGTAAACTACAAGTGTCCCACATTATCGCGGGGTCGGTGCGCACTAATGGGGATCTGGTGCGGGTGTCAACGCAGTTGATTAACGCCCAAGACGCCAGCCAACTTTGGAGCAAAAGCTACACGGGGCGACTGGCCGACGGCTTCACCATCCAAGAACAAATTGCACGCGACACAATGACAGAACTATCCTTCATCTTATCAGGCGATTGGGATGAAGATTTGCCAGAGGATATTGTCGGTATTGAGGATCATTCGACCTTTGATCCCGAGACAGGAAATTTTGATCCTAACACAGATAATGATGATGCCTTTGACGCGTGGTCCCCCACAGGGCCGCCGCAATAAGCGGTCTTCACGCGTCCATGGTAGACGGGTCAAAGATGAAAAGCTCCGTTATCGGTGTATCGAGCACATGAGCAATCCGAAAGGCCAGTTCCAGTGACGGCGCATATTTTTCCGCCTCTATCGCAATTACAGTTTGCCGCGTGGCGCCAATACGCCGCGCGAGTTCTGATTGGGTCAAATCCGTGCGCGCCACACGAATGCGGCGCATATGATTTGTAATCGATGTCTTTTTACCGCCCATGACTTATGGCCCGCGGTAGGCGAGGACCATGGTCGCGTTTTTCACAATATCGCCGATGAAGATGACAGCCATTAGGGCAAAAAACATGGCGGGCGGGGCCAGCACTGAAAACGGCGGCGCGTAACCAGCCAGTACATCAGCCCCTTGTGCGCTCGCATGTTCAAACAATAGCGTGAAGATGATGATATTCACCGCAATGGTCAGCACCCAAAACCCGTTCGCCGACCCGCGCCGCTCAATCTCTATGTCGCGTTCATCCTTGGCCGTGGTGTGGTCTTTGCGTTTGCGGGTTTCAAACACAGCGGCGATAATAGCGTGCAAAATCACGGTCACGATAATCAACCCGACATAGACACCAAATAAATCACTCGCACTCATCTCTCGCAGAGCCAAAGACCCTATATGCGTCGTCGTCTGTTTTAGAAACCAGATGAAAACACAAACATCCACAATCAACGTCGCCCAGCTCTGGCGCTCCGTCTCACTCATATCTTCTAATTTTGTATGGTCACTCATATGCATTTGGGCTTGGCACAGCCCCTCCTCTCGTTGTAAACTATTTTTTACATAGCGAGAGCATGAGTGCGTGTAAAGTATTTTTTACATTATATACGAAACTAGACAATCGACAAGAATCGGGATTTGCTCAAACGATGAAAAGAAATGTTAGAGAAAAATTCAAAGATTGTGATTTGTGCGAATTACCATTTCATTACGGCTTCGGTAGATACGAACTGAAAAGGTCAGAGAAACTCAATATGTTCTTCTGTGATATATGCGCAGGGGGTAATTGGGACGGTATCGTTCCAGAGGGACACGAACAATTTATGAAACGTGTTGCAGAGCTAGGATTTGACACCTCATTAAACAAAAAGGGATGGTTTGACCTCTACTAATTGGCAGGTTTCGTAATCCGTTTCGGTATCTTCTTATCCGCTGAATGAAATATACCCCTCGATATCTTTTCGGCGGGGCAGGGATATCCTTGGCAAAACCTTGTCTAGTTTCGTATATAATACCCAGTTTTTTTTACATCTATCGCCGAGCCCGCGCCGCAAACACAAATCCCACGCCGAGGCTTAGGATATAAACCGACGCCGCGAGGTGAAACGCTGTCAGTGCTGTGAACCCCGTTTGTAGCATGACAAAAATCATGAGCGGGATGCCGCCTGCGCCGCGCAGCAGGAATATCGCGGCAACGGCCCAGCATATGATGCGGGTGAGCGGGAGGCGTTTTATGGCCCCCGCAGCGCCAAAGGCATAGGCGCTCCAGATGGCGAGGATGGCGGCGATGCCAAGTGTGACAGCGACGGGAAAGACCCAGTCACCGTCGCGCATCATCTGCCCATATTCGGGCGGCGCGCCGAGAAAATCAAACCAATCTGGCCCCGCGATGATGGTAACAATATGTAAGAGAGACGCGAGTGCGCAGCCCCATGCAGCATATAAAATCCACAATCGTGAGGCGGTGCGCGGCTGGCTCATATCGTTAGTTTTCCAGCACAACGCGGTAACGGGCTTTCCCGTCTTTGAGGTGAGTTATGGCCTTATTCACATCGTCCATTTTGAAATAATCGACCATGGGTTTGATATCGTGGCGTGCGCAAAACTCTAGCATCTTCGCGACCATATGCGGCGCGCCTGTGTCTGATCCGGCGACGGATTTTTGGCCGCCGATAAGGCTGAAAGCGGGGATACCCATGGGCTCGTCCACCGCACCGACGGTCACCAATGTGCCCTCTGGCGCGAGGGTCGAGAGGTAAGCCGGCCAGTTGAGGCTGACATTCACGGTCGAAATAATCATGTCAAAATGTCCGCGAAGCGGCTTTAACGCCTCTTTATCGCGGGAGTTCACAACATTATGCGCGCCGAGGCTTGAGAGTTCGTCCATCTTATCCGTCGAGCTGGTAAAGGCTGTGACTTCACATCCCCAGGCGCGGGCAAATTGCAGCGCAAGATGTCCCAGCCCGCCGATACCGATAACACCGACGCGGTCTGTGGGTTTGAGGCCGAAATCCATCATGGGCGCAAAAACCGTAATACCGCCACAAAACAGTGGCCCCGCACCGCGCGCGTCCATACCGTCTGGCAAAGCTATCGCCCAAATACCCTGCACGCGTACACGGTCCGCAAAACCACCGTGACCTGCAATGGTCGTGGTGAGTTTCGGACAGCGTTGCTGCGCACCCGACAGGCATTGCCCGCAATGACCACAGCTATGCGATGACCAGCCAACGCCTACGGTTTGGCCGACCTTAAGATGGCTAACGTGATCCCCAACGGCGGTTACTGTGCCGACAATTTCGTGGCCTGGGATAAGCGGATATTGGCTCGCGCGCCAATCATTGTTAATCATCGACAGATCCGAATGACAGAGCCCGCAACTGCTCACTTTAATTTCAACCTCATGCGCACCGAGCGCACCAGGGTCATATGAAAATGGGGTGAGCTTTGCACCGGCCTCTGTGGCGGCATAGGCGTTGAAATCTGTCATATTATGTCCTGTGTGTTTTAATGAATAATCCTATTAGTCATTATTCCCGCCGCGCGTTTTTGTTCCGCCTTCGTCGATATAAGGGTTTTTATCCGCTTTCACGATAAGGCGTATCGGTGTGCCAGGCAGGTCAAAATCTTCGCGCAGACCATTGACGAGATAGCGCTTATAACTCTCTGGAATAGAGTTCACGCGCGAACATTTCAGCACAAATGTCGGCGGGCGTGTTTTTGTCTGGCTGATATATTTGGGGCGAATATGACGGCCCGCCACAGCAGGGGGTGGGTGACGGCGGATTTTCTCGCCCAGCCATTCGTTCAGCTCTGATGTTTTAACTTTGGCAGACCAATCGATTTGTATTTTCTCAATCGCAGGCAGTAATGTATCGACGCGCTTACCGGTCAAGCCAGAGAACATGACCACAGGGAGGCCGCGTAGTTGCGGCAGCAGGTGATCGGCTTTGGCGCGAATGGCTTTGGCGGCCTCTGATTTATTGGACACCGTATCCCATTTAGTCACACCCAGCACCAGCGCGCGGCCTTCGCGTTCGACCAGGGCGGCGATTTGCAAATCCTGCTTATCAAAACAATTTTGCGCGTCCATCAACAGAACAACGACCTGAGCAAAGCGAATAGCGTGGAGGCTATCGCTGACCGACATTTTCTCTAGCGTGTCATGGACTTTGGATTTTTTGCGCATGCCGGCTGTATCGTGCAACTGAATACGGCGGTCTTGCCACATGTGGTCAATCGTAATGGAATCGCGCGTCACGCCTGCCTCTGGCCCGACCAGCAATCTGTCTTGCCCAATCAGCGTGTTAATCAGCGTCGATTTACCCGCATTGGGACGACCCACAATGGCAATCCGCACAGGCGCGTCAGAGCGGTCAATCGGGTCGGGTTCTGGCGAGAGGTCCACACCCTCTAGGCGGTCATCGATTTCCTCGTCCAGTTCCACCATGCCGATATTATGTTCAGCCGCCACCGCAATGGGGTCGCCAAGACCGAGGCTGTAGCCTTCGGATAGGCCAACATCGCCCGCGCGGCTTTCGCATTTATTGGCGACCAGCACGACGGGCACATTGGCACGGCGCACAAATTCGGCAAAGATTTCGTCCAGTGACGTCACACCTGCGCGCGCGTCATAGACAAATAAACACACATCGGCATCGCGTACGGCTTGCTCTGTCTGCGCGCGCATACGCGCCTCTAACTTATCGCCCGTCTCATTTTCAAACCCGGCCGTGTCAATCATTTGAAGGTCGCGCCCCCGCAACCGGCCCATGGCTTCGCGGCGGTCACGGGTCACACCCGGTTGGTCATTAACGATGGCCAGTTTTTTGCCGACCAAGCGGTTAAACAGTGTCGATTTACCGACATTGGGTCGTCCGACAATGGCAATTTTGGCGATACGCGGCGCATTTTCATCGGCACCGTCTTGCTCTAAGGGCTCGTCTTCCCAATCGTCAGATGCGCGGCCTCTTCGTTTTTTATGGTCTGCCACGGTTTATCCTATCTGGTCATAGACGCCGACGTAACGGCGCCTGTAAAGCAAAGCGCCTAGCGCAGAGCCACAATCTTGCCGCTATCGGTCAAGACATAGAGCGTTTCATTGGCGATAATCGGCGGCACATAGACGGTATCACCCACTTTAAATTCGCGCGTAATCGCACCCGTGTAAGGGTTCATTTCAATCCCAGCCCCGCGAGAGGAAAACATCACAAGCCGTTCACCCGCAAGCAGAGGCCCAGCCCATGCAATCCGTTTTTTACGCTTCTTTTCATTCTTAAAGGTCTCAAGCTGTGTCATCCACAAGACTTGGCCGTCAAGCTTTGACATCGCTACCGCTTGTCCATCAGTTGTCACGGTAAAGATGACATCCCCTACGACCAGCGGATAGCCCAGTGAGCCCGCGGGCTGTGTCCAAATGCGCGACCCTGTGCGTAAATCAAAGGCGGTCATATTCCCGCTTTGCGCAGAGGCAATCACGTAACCATCAGCAATCACAGGTCCAGCTGCAATATCGTTGAGCGTGGCCAGCGGCGTCAAACGTCCCGTAGACGACAGCGCGTCTTGCCATAGCACTGACCCGTTTTGCACACGCAGCGCAACAAGCTCGCCCGACGCAAACGGCGCAATCACGACCTCGTCAATTACGGCTGGCGCGGGCGCGGTTAACATACGGGCAGTTTCAACAATCGCTTGATATGTCCACAAAACGTCACCCGTATAGGCGTTCATAGCGATAAGTTCGCTCTCATCCGTAACAACAAACAATCGTCCGTCGGCATAGGTCGGGGCAGAATGGATTGGCACAATCATTTTCTTGCGCCATACAATTTCACCTGTCTCCGCGATCATCGCGCGAACAACGCCGAGACCCGATGTCGCAAAGACCAAATCATTGCCTGTCGTGACGCCGCCGCCAACGCTTTCTTTGTCTCGACCACCCGTATCGGTAAAGGATAGCGGGTCAGCGACACGTTCCAAAATTCCCGTTTTGCCCGTGCGGGTTTTACCCTTGGCGGTCACGGTCATTTTATGCGCCCAAAGGCTATCGCCTGAATTTACGTCAAAGGCGCGCACTGTGTTATCGCTATCCATGACAAACATTTTGCCACTTGAAATCACTGGCGGGGCGACAACAGCGCCTTTGCGACCAGATCCGTCGCCAACATTTTTGGACCACACGCGTTCCAGCGGGCCAGTAGCCGCCGTATGCTGAACAACATGGGTCGCAGATCCGCCCGGTTGCGGCCAATCAGCGTTCACATATGGCGCAGGCAGAACAATTTGATCGGGTGTCGCGGTGTCCGAGACGCGCAAGGTATCGTCCAAGGACAAGATTGAAATGCGTTCACTATCTGCCGCAACATCGCCCTGTTCTTTGCGCTTTTGTTCTTCGGACTTATCAAAGGGATTTACGGCATCAACAGCGGAGCTAATCGTAGCACATCCAGATAGCAAAAATGTCGCCGCTAGGCCGAGTGTGAGGATTTTGACCATAGGGTTATTCATTATTGGTCACCTTCATTTGATGTTGATGTCTCTTCCGTCGGCGGCGTCACAGTTGTGTCCGTCGGCGCAGGCGCCTTGGCCGCATCATCGGTTTTCATCAGGCTGAGATATTGCGACGCCCGCGCTTGCACCGTGTCTAATACACCGGGAATACTGTCTAGATAGGAAAATTGCTCGCGCGCCGCGCCCATATCGCCTGAGCGCATCGCCGCAAAGCCGAGCAGTTCACGTGCCAAATCTTCATAAGGTTGATCTTGCGCTGCAAGGGGTGCCATGCGCGAGCGCACGTCATCATAACGCCCATCACCTGCAAGGATATAACCCGCTTTTAGCTGCGCAAGTTGTTTATGGCGCGGCTTTTCAAACACGCTGGCGGCTTGATCAAATAAGCTAACCGCACGGTCACGATTGCCCGCTTCAAGCTCCAATGCGGCGGCACGCATGAGCGACAACCCTGCGTAACCAGCGGGGGATTTTTCAGAAATAGCAATAAAATCAACAATTGCGCCTTGGGTATTACCTGCATTGGCTTTTTCACCAGCCTGAACATAAGCAACAGAGACGGCCCGCGCCATACGATCAGCGGATGATTTTTGCCATTCCATATAGCCCGTTGCCGCAATAATCGCGACAATGACAGCCACAATCAGCGGCCCGAATTTTTTTAAAAGACGGTTATATTCGTCCTTGCGAAGTTCTTCTTCGACTTCATTGATAAAATCGACCACGGCAGGTCCTTATGCTTAAGCAGCCACATCATAGGGTGGCCTGAAATATTTGGCTGAACCTATCGCCACAACGCCCCAATCGCAACCGCAAAGGACATGACAAACCGTCAATAATTTAAGAGCTGTTTTGAGAGATTAAGAGCGAAATTTACTTGAATTTATAGGTATTGGCCTCGCCAGGGAACGTGCGCGCAGTGACCTCTGCGTGGTATTCACTAACTGCGGTCTCGACCATATCTTTCATCGTGCCGTATTTTTTCACAAATTTCGGGACACGGTCAAACATGCCGAGCATATCAGGGGTGACCAAAATCTGTCCGTCACAGCCCGCCGACGCGCCAATGCCAATGGTCGGAATACCTACCGCTTTGGTGACTTTATCGGCAATCTCGACCGATGTGCCCTCGACGACAACAGCAAAAGAGCCCGCTTCCGCCGCCGCGATAGCGTTGGCGATAATTTCGTCCTCGACCGCTTGGGTACGGCCACGCGCGCGAAACCCGCCCAGCACATTCATGCTTTGAGGACGCAGGCCGACATGGCTCATCACGGGAATACCGCGCTCGACCAGATAACGCACAGTTTCCGCCGCATATGACCCGCTTTCAATCTTCACCGCTTGGCAGCCCGTTTCCATCATCACGCGCGAGGCAGAGCGGAACGCGGTCTCGACACTGTCTTCATATGACCCAAAAGGCAGGTCCACCACGACAAGGGCTTTGTGTGCGCCGCGCATCACAGCCTGTCCGTGCATAATCATCATATCCAGCGTCACGCCAACCGTCGTGGTCAGGCCGTGCACCACCATGCCGACACTATCGCCAACAAGAATTAAGTCGCAATGCGCGTCCAAAATCGCCGCTGTCGGCGCGTCATAGGCCGTCAGGCAAACAATCGGCTCCCCGCCCTTACGCGCCGTGATTTGCGGCGCAGTCATACGGTGGATGGTATTTTGTGCAGACATAGGAGGCCCCTTGATGGTTAGGGGTGTGATATAGAGGCGCGCGAGGTGTGGGGCAAGATGCTATAAGCTAGCCGTAACAGACCATGTAAAGCCTTGACTCTAAAAACACGCAAAAATAGAAATTTAATTATGAAGCCAACAGCGCATAATACACTTGTCATTCCAACGGGATGGATAGCCTTCGGTATTTTTTATATTTTGATATTGTATAAAATCGTTGACCATGTTTCAGCAATTTATGCACTATCAAAACTTCAATCCTATATCTTTGCCGGACTAGCTTTAGGCCTATTAGAACTCATCGCAATTACCGCAGCAATCTTAGAGTGGAAACGCAACCCGAACGATAAACACTACAAACTAGCCGTCCACCTGGGACTTTTGATTGGTGGTCTTATTGGGATTTGGGCACATAAAATTTTGGCTGCTTTTTAGCCTTCCTCCTACAAATCCGCCAATTGTCCCACGGGGAAATCAAACACGACATCGGCGCCTTTGCGGATGATATCGAGGCGTGCGCCAGCGCGGGGCATGACGGATAGGGCGTGATAATTAGCGAGCGCTTGCATATTATCTGCGAGGCTGTCGCCCGCCGCTTTGCCTTTGACGGCGGCTTTAATCAAATATGCCCCTGCGACCACATCACCGACCAAGGCGAGGTAATCAGAGGCCGCCGCCATGGCGTCGATCTCTGATGCGTTGAGCATGATATCTGTGGCCGTTTTCAGCGTCTCAACGCCGTCACGCAGCGCGGGTTCACATAGCTGCGCAACGTCGCCGTCTTTAACCATAGTGTGAATAGAGACAAGTTCCGCGATTAAGCTCTGCATTGCTTCGCCGCCGTCACGGCGCAGTTTACGCCCGATGAGGTCGAGCGCTTGGATACCGTTCGTGCCTTCGTAAATCGGCGCAATACGGGCGTCGCGGTAATGTTGCGCTGCGCCTGTTTCTTCGACAAAGCCCATACCGCCGTGCACTTGCACCCCGATAGAGGCCACTTCGACGCCAAGATCTGTAGAATAGGCTTTGGCAATCGGGGTTAGCAAGGCTTCGCGGGCATGGGCGGCTTTGCGCGCATCCGGGTCCGCCGCACAGGCCGCCATATCAGAGGCCGCCGCTGTCGCCATGCAAATGGCGCGCGCGCCCATCAGGCGGGATTTCATATCAATCAGCATACGCCGCACATCAGGGTGACCGATGATCGGCGCACCCGCCTCACCGTTAATCACTTTGCCTTGCACACGGTCATGCGCATATTGCAATGCAGCTTGGTAAGCGCGCTCGCCAATCGCGACACCTTGCACACCCACGAAAAGCCGCGCTTCGTTCATCATCGTGAACATACAAGCAAGGCCGCGATTTTCTTCGCCGACGAGCCAGCCTGTGGCCCCGTCAAATTCCATCACGCAGGTTGGGCTGCCGTGGATACCCAATTTATGCTCCAGCCCAATGGGCTTAAAGCTATTACGCGCCCCCAGCGTGCCGTCGTCTTCGACCATATATTTGGGACACAGAAATAACGATATGCCGCGCGATCCGGAAGGCGCGTCGGGCAGGCGCGCGAGCACGAGGTGGATAATATTATCCGCGCAATCGTGATCGCCCCAGGTGATATAAATCTTCTGTCCCGTAATGCTATAACTGCCGTCACCCTTGGGGACGGCTTTGGTGGTCAGCGGGCCAAGGTCGGACCCAGCTTGCGGCTCTGTTAAGTCCATCGCGCCCGACCATTCGCCTGTCACCATTTTGTCCAGATATTTGGCTTTCAACTCATCAGAGGCATGGGCGTCAATCGCCTTGACAGCTGATGACGTCAGCATCGGGCAAAGGCCAAAGGCCATGTTGGACGCGTAAATCATTTCCGACGTCGCCGCGGCCAGGGCATTTGGCAATCCCATGCCGCCAATATCGGTGCTCATCGGTAGGCTCTGCCATCCGGCCTCTGCAAATTGGGCATAAGCCTCTTTAAAGCCGGGCGACGCCGTCACGTCATCGCCGTTTAATTGCGCGGGGTTTTGGTCGCCCGTCCAATTGAGCGGCGCGAGCACGTCTTGGGTAAAACTCGCCGCACCGTCTAAGATGTCAGAGATAAGGTCGTGGCTGACCTCGCTATGGGCATCTGTTGCCATAATGGAGTCTACGTCGACGGCGTGGCGCAAGAGGTAGTGAAAAGCTTTAACAGGGGCGGCATAGGTCATAGAAACGTCCGGTCAGAATTACATGTCATCAATTTAGCGGCCTTATGCCACAAATTGCATATGGGTAAAAGAAAATAGCCCGCAAGACATGCGAGCCAATTGACGCAGAATAAAGGCCCGTCCCTGCTCACGACATATGACACGACCGCCAAAAAAAACGCACCCAGCGTGGCTGGATGCGTCTATCAATTTAATGCGGCAAAACCGCAGAGTGGGTGAGCTTATTTACCGCCCATAACCTTGCCCAAAATAGCGGTCAAAATGCCGCCACCAACGCCGCCAGAGGCAACGCTTGCCAAAATTGCACCAATATCAAGACCAGCACCCGCAGTTGGGTCGCCAAATAGCCCTGCCAAACCTGGAATCATAGGCGCCAAGGCCGCAAGGCCCGTGCCGCCAACGATACCCGTGATGGAACGACCAAGCGTGCCCATATTAGAGTTCATGACTTTGCCGGCGACGTTACCGCCCGCTGCACCAGACGCGAGCCCAATTAAAAGTGGTAGTAGATTTTCCATAATTTTCCCCTTTGGTCTTTTGGACCTTTGCGTTGATGAAACTCATTGCATTAATGAATTCCTAACGTCATTATTGGAGAAAATCAGGCAAGGTGCAAGCCTTTTCTGGGCCGAATTCTGACTAAAGAGACACTCTTATGAAAGCTAACACATTGAAAATTTTAGGTTTTTGTCTGGCGCCAGTCGCGGTTTTGACGTTAACAGCCTGCGGCGGTGCGGAAACGCCAGATGCGCAGACAACGCCTATAAACTCTGCACCAGCCGCAACAAAGACAGCCGCAACACAAACAGCCGCTGCCGTAGCTGTTGACCCCATGGCACGCGGAGCAAAGCTTTATAAACGCTGTCAAAGCTGCCATTCGCTTGAGCAAGGCGGGCGTCACAAAGTCGGGCCTAACCTATGGGCAATATACGGGGCTGTACCGGGATCCAAAGAAGGTTTTAAATATTCTGCCGCCATGTCATCTATGGATATAGTTTGGAATGACGAAACGCTGTCGGGCTATCTTGAAAACCCGCGTAAATATTTACCTGGCGGCAAAATGGCCTTTGCGGGTCTGCGCAAAGCAGAGGATCGCGACGCCATACTGGCCTATATTAAAGCACAAACAACGCCTGCGCCTTAGGGCATATCGTGTGATTTACAAAGTCAATGCTTGATAAATGAATGCTTGAATGCGGGGGCGCAAATGATAAGCCAGACATATCATGTCTAAAGACTTTAAAAAACTTGCGTTCAAGGCAAGCTCCAGACCCTCGGCCAAAGAGGCACGCACCGCCCTGATTGAGCGTTACGGCGATCACGATCCAGCGGAAGCCGACGCCATCGTCGCGCTCGGCGGTGACGGTTTTATGCTCGAAACGTTGACGGCACATATGCCGCTCGTGCGGCGCGGTTTGCCTGTTTATGGTATGAACCGCGGCACCATCGGGTTTTTAATGAATGATTATGCGCTGGATGATTTACCCGCGCGGTTAAATAACGCCGAAGCGGCGATTATCCATCCGCTAAAGATGATTGCCGATGCCCCCGGTGGGCCATTCACGGAACTCGCGTTTAATGAGGTCTCGCTATTTCGCCAAACCGGCCAAGCCGCCCATATTAAAATTTCTGTGGACGGCACAGAGCGTCTGGAACGCCTTATCGCAGACGGGGTTTTGGTCGCGACACCTGCGGGCTCGACCGCCTATAATTTATCTGCCCATGGCCCCGTGCTGCCGCTGACATCTGATATCCTGGCGCTCACCCCCATTAGCGCCTTTCGACCCCGCCGTTGGCGCGGTGCGATCATTGGCTCTAATGCGCGGATTGTGTTTGATGTGCTAGACGGTGAAAAACGCCCCGTCAGCGCTACGGCTGACAATATCGAACACCGCAATGTATCGCGTGTAGAAGTGTTTCAAGACCTAGACACATCGCTGACTGTCTTATTTGACGAAGACCATGCGCTGGATGAGAAAATTCTGCGAGAGCAATTCGCGACATAAATCTGGCGCGTGTTAGCCCCAGCCTTCGTTAAATATGTCGCCTTCACCCAAGCCATCGAGCTTTTCCAAGAAATAAATCTGATCTGCGTCAGACAATTTAAGCGGCAACGTCAGGACACGCAAAATCATCATTTCTTGGAAATATTCTGCGTCATAGCTAATACCTGACATCTCAAGGTCGCGAAAAATGACCGCTGATGCATGGACAAATTTAGCTTGGGCGTCTGTTAGTCCTGCCCGCGCACAGAGCGCTTTTAACCCAAAAGGGCCAGCGTCATGCACCATCAGGGCGGCCTTGGATACGCGAATACCCGCAAGCGCCGCAAGGCCGTGTTCAACAAAGCGCATACGCGCGCATCCTGCCGCGCGTAAAATCAAAGTGGGCGTCAAACGTCCTTCATCCTTTAACCGCGCAACAAATAGCGCAAGGTCACGGGTACGAAAGCTTTGGTCGATTAAATCAATCGTCGCACGTTCACGGCTGCGATTAGCCAGATCAATGGCAATATCTACAGGCACAGCATGTTTGCGGGTCAGCACAAGGGCTGCTTCCTCACTAATATGAGTGATGAGGCGTTCAATGATAGCGGTTGGCAAATCACGGCGGCGGATGAAAGCTTCTGCGATCAAATCGTTACTGCGGTAACGCGCCAGCATCTCCCCCGCTTGGTCGGGCGAAATATCCGCCCCGTCATTGGCCGCAAGCACGGCTACCGCTTTGCTATCACCAAAGCGTATAATCTCGTTCACCAAACCGCCGCTGACAGATGGGCGGCGCGCGATGGCGGCCACTTTAGCAGCGGCTTTGGACCTCAGAACCTCAATAAGGTCATCATCATTAAAGACGGGCGAAAAGTTCAGAACAGGCACAGCAATGCTGTCGATATCCTTGGCCAGCATCACAGCAACATCATGCGGCAGCTTCGGCGAATTTTTTAGCGTCACAGCCAAAGCCCGGCGCACAATGGCGGCTGCGTCTTTGGCCATATAGGTCAGAAGCTCACCCGCAATCTCGCGCTCCCCCTCGCTTAGCTCTGCTCCGCGCACTGTGCGGCATAGGCGCTGCGCAGCCATCGCGCGCATCTCATTATCAGGATGACGCACGAGCATACGAATATCGTTTTCGCTTAACTGTGATAGGGCCGCTTTGCTCATGACACAGATGTAGCGTGCATATGGTAAACGGGGCGTTTAGATTTGAGCCGACGCGCTGTTTAAAACAGGCGGCTTTAACGAAAAAGGGCGACCCCAGCACTATCCGTGCGGGTGGTCGCCAGTTCGAAGGGGATATCTCAGAAAAACTAAGATATCCTCTTATAGGCATGGCCATGTGACGCTACTATGAACAGTTCATGACAAGATTGTGAGGTTTGCGTGAGCCAAAAAAAGACCCGGATAAACCGGGCCGTCCAATGAAGGAAGTTTGAAAGAGAGAGATAGCAACTAAGCTATGACCTATAAGTAACACATCGCCCTGAACGCGACCTGAACGGGCACGCACGATTGATTAATCCGCGTTAAGGTCTTGACCTTTGGTCGTTCAAACCACAGGTCTAGGCCGTAAACTTATGGATAGATTATGGCCCAGCTTGACCTTCGCATTTTACCCGTGACACCGCTTTCACAAAATTGCAGCCTGTTATTTGACACAGTCAGTAAAAAAGGCGTGCTGGTCGATCCGGGCGGCGAGGCCGATAAATTAATGAACGAAGCCAAAACGCTGGGCGTGGAGATTGAACAAATCTGGCTGACCCACGGCCATTTGGATCACGCGGGCGGAGCCGAAGACATCCGCGCCGCCTTGGATATTCCTGTCATTGGCCCCCATAAAGATGACCAGTTTTGGATGGACGAGATTGAAACGCATTGGGCGAAATATGGGCATCCCGGTATGGGCAAAAATATTGTGCCTGACAGATACTTAAAAGACGGCGATGTGCTGAGCCTCGCAGGGGTCGAATTTCACGTCGCCCACACGCCAGGACACACACCGGGCCATGTCGTGATTTATAACCAAACGATGAAAATTGCCTTTGTTGGTGACGTGATTTTTCGCGGCTCTATCGGGCGCACAGACTTTCCCAAAAGCAATCACCAAGATTTGCTCGACAGTATCACAGAAAAGCTTTGGCCGCTGGGCGGCGATATGCGCTTTGTCCCCGGCCACGGCCCGATGAGCACCTTTGGCCAAGAACGGATTGATAATGCCTTTGTCGCAGACAGAATAATCGGCAAAGCGGGACAAAACACAAAAGGGGTCATGTAATGACAATCGGTGTAGGTGGCTCCACGGCCGAGATTGAACTAGCAAAGCTGTCCGATATGACGGGCGGCACCTCGCCGATTACTTTGGATGAATATCAATCCCGTATCCAAAAAGCGCAAAGGTTGATGGCAGAGCAAGGTCTATCGGCTATCTATTTGGATGCAGGGTCAAACCTGCGTTATTTCACGGGCATGCAATGGAAAAAATCAGAACGCATGGTCGGGGCTTTCATTGTCCAAAGCGGGCCGCCGCAATTTATCGCGCCGACCTTTGAAATTGGGACGCTGGAACAATTCATGGAGGTCCAAGGCCCCGTCCACGGCTGGGAAGAACATGAATGTCCCTATGCTTTATCCGTGAAAATCTTAAGCGAACACGACATGAATGACGGCGTCGTTGGCATATCAGAGGACACACCGTTTTTCATTAGCAACGGCCTTGCGAAAGCTGCGCCCGCCCTGACATTTGACAGCGCGACAGCTGTGACCCGCACATGTCGCCAGCAAAAATCGATGCACGAACTCACCTTAATGACGCGCGCCAAGGAAATGACGTTGGCCGTTCATAAAGCCACGGCGGCGATGCTGCGCGAAGGCATTACCAGTGCCGAGGTTGGCGACTTTTTAGACGCCGCCCACCGCAAGGTCGGCGCGCCCAAAGGTAGCTATTTCAAGATTGTCCTCTTTGGCCCCGACAGCAGTTACCCGCATGGTGTTCGCCACCATAAACCGTTGGAAGACGGTGATATGGTCCTGATTGATACAGGGTGTCAGTGTCATGATTATATCTCTGATATGACGCGGTCTTATGTATTTGGCACCCCAAGCGCAGAGCAACGCCGAGTTTGGGACGCTGAGAAGCGCGCGCAAATCGCCGCCTTTGAAGCCGCCCAAATCGGAGTGCGGTGCGGTGACGCCGACCTTGCCGCACGAAAATCACTAGAGGCGGACGGCTTTGGTCCGGGCTATAAAACACCCGGCCTGCCCCACCGTACGGGGCACGGCATTGGGCTTGATATTCACGAATGGCCATACCTTAATTGGGGCGACGACACGCCGCTCGCGCCTGGCATGTGTTTTTCAAGCGAGCCGATGATTTGCAAATACGGTGAATTTGGTGTGCGCCTAGAAGACCATTTTTATATGGCAGCTGACGGTCCCGTTTGGTTTACCCAGCCCAGCCACAGTATTGATGAGCCGTTTAAGGGCGTCTGATACACGCCTTATGAACCCCTACTGCATGACCGCCATTCAAAACTGGCAGACTTCACCCGCGTAAGAGCTTTATGATATTTAAAAAACAGCCCGGCTTTGACGCCATTGTAGGTTCCATGACGCCTGATGGCGACGGATTTAACGTGGACATACTGCCTGCATGGAAACAGGGACGCACAGCCTACGGCGGCCTGACCTCTGGATTGGCTCTTGCCGCGTGCCAGAAAAGCGTCTCCGACCTGCCGCCGCTGCGCAGTGCCAATATTAATTTCATCGGCCCCGTTGACGACCGCGCGACATTTACCGCCACCGTCCTGCGAAAAGGCCGCAATGTCACAACCGTCAAAGTCGTGGCAACGACGGACAAGGGTACCGCTGCCGATATTGTCTTTACATTTGGCGTCACACGCAAATCCGATTTGACCGTGGATTATCCCATAATAGACGCGCCAAAGCCGCAGGATTGCAAACGCTTCACGCCCAAAATCGCAGAACCCATTGTGCCGAAGTTTTTCCTACGCTTTGAAACAAAGCTTATCGATGGCGCCCGTCCGATGAGCGGCGCAGATAGAGGCTATATCCGCGCCTGGAGCCGCCATTCGGATGTGAACTCGCGCGAAGGCATCGCGTCGCTCATGACCTTATCAGATGTACTGCCGCCCGCCGCGCTGCCCATGTTTAAAAAAATGGGGCCCGTAAGTTCTGTGAATTTCTTGCTGAACTTTCTGGTCGATGCGCCCAAAACAACCGACGGCTGGTGGCAAGTCGAAACATCATTATCCGCCGCGCAAAATGGCTATAGCAGTCAAGTGATGCGGATTTATAACTACGACGGCGAGCTTGTCTGTGAGGGCATGCAGATGGTAGCGATTTTTATCTAACCGTAATGTCATCGAACTGTAAGTCTACCGAAAGACCGCACAGCCTACTAGGCTTTAAGGCGTATCACATAACGGAGATGTCCCAAATCATGCTCAGGTTAAAAGAAAACTATAAACTCAAAATGCGTCCGATTGCATTGGCCGCAACGGCTGCCTTCGGGCTGAGCGCCTGCGCGGGCAGTGGGGCCAATTATAATCCTATTATCGACGGCCCCATTGGGGCAACCTACAGCGCAGATTTACAAGGCTGTCAGGCACTGGCGAAACAACGCAATTACATTAATGCTGATACGAAAAATGATGCCCTTATAGGCGCTGCGCTTGGCGGTATCATAGGTTTATTTGAACCGGGTGATGACGCGGAAAACGCTCTCGCTGGGGCGCTGGTTGGTGGGGCTATTGGCGGGGCTGGTACAGCCTTTGAAGCGCGCGGCGAACGCAAAGATATTGTGCGCAATTGCATGGCGGGCCGCGGCCACAATGTTGTCGGTTAAATCACAATGGCGGCAGGATAAAATCTGTCGTCCTATCAAATCTAACCCGTAACGCGCGCGAAAAAATCAGCATTCAGCTGAAAGGCCTCATCAGCACATAGCCCAATCCTCACGTCAATCCCCGCTTCTTGTAACAGCGCCGCGCCGCGCCAATGCACACGCGGGTCAGGGTCAATGACAGCGATAAAACAGCGCGCGATTTTCGCGTCAATCAATGCATTGGCGCAAGGCGCAGTTTGTCCGTAATGGCTGCACGGCTCTAGTGTGACATAGGCGTCACAGCCCCGCGCTTGTGCGCCCGCAATAATGAGCGCTTGGCTTTCGGCGTGGGGACGCCCGCCTTCTGCTGTGGCGGCCTCGCCGATGACCCGACCGCCTTTCACAAGCACGCAGCCCACTGATGGGTTCACGCCCGTTTTACCTTTATGTTCCCATGCGAGCGCGAGCGCGCGGCCCATATAATCGGCATGGGACTTCATAAAACTTACGATTTTTTCTTTGGAACGGGGGGCAGCTCTTTGGCGCGTTTTTTATCCAGATAACGCGCAGAGATAATATTCGTCGTGCCGTCTTCAAGTTCAATCAAAAGCGGATTTCCCGTTGGAAATTCAAACCCGGGAATATCGGCATCGTCGACATCAAACAAACGCTTCATCAACGCCCGCAGAGAATTTCCATGGGCTGAGATAATGGTATTCGCCGATGCGCGAATGAACGGCATGATCTGATCTTCAAAATAAGGCAGCACGCGTTCAGTTGTGATTTTCAAGCTCTCACCCGTGGGCAATAGCGCGGGATCAATCGCGGCGTATTTTGCTTCATGGCTAGGGTGGAATTCGCTGTCCACATCGATTTGTGGCGGCGGTATGTCAAAGCTACGGCGCCAAATATGCACTTGTTCATCGCCGTGCTTCTCGCGCGTTTCTTGCTTATTCAGCCCCGTTAGGCCGCCGTAGTGACGTTCATTTAAACGCCAGTCTTTGGTGACGGGAATATACATTTGCTCCATCGCCTCCAGCGACAACCACAATGTTTTAATCGCGCGCTGCTGATAGCTGGTAAAGGCGATGTCAAATTCGACGCCTTCTTTGGTCAAGAGTTTACCCGCCTTTTTCGCCTCGCGCACGCCCAGCGCGGTGAGCGGCACATCAACCCAACCCGTAAAACGGTTTTCCAAATTCCATTGCGATTGCCCGTGACGGACGAGAACGAGTTTTGTCATGATTGGCCTTTGACTGAGCGTAATTTACTCTCGCTGGCCTAGCGGTAAATCAGCGCAAATTCAAGGCAGGATTGGCTTACGGCTTAACAGCTATCAGATGAGAAAAGGCTCTCGACGCAATCCTCAAAAGCGTCTTCGGATTCGTTGAGTAGAACCAAACTGCCCGCAATGGCCAAACCGCCGATGAGTAAAATAGACGGCCCCGCGCCGCGCCCCCGATCAATGGGCGTTTCCAACCCTGTTGGTGTCGGCTCGTCCGTGTCATCCGCGTAGAGCGGGTCAAATAATGGGCGGTAAAATTCCTGCCCGTAAATTTGAAGGCTCGGCTCTGCTGTTTCAAAAAAGCCCACGTCGATGATGTTCATACTGGTTAAATTTTGCACAGCAGTTCGCGGGCCGCTCTGGTAACGGTCCATCGTAAAGCCCACACCGAACCGCGCTTGGCTCTCATCTGTGCTTGGCCCGCTATGGCCAAAAGGAATAGAAAACCCGACAGAGGCCCGCACAGACAAATCATCGCCGCGCAATTGCGACAGGCTGTCTTGGGCGAAGGCCGTTGAACTGACTGCACCCAAAAGCACGGTCCCAATGAGCCCCTTCGTAATCTGATAGGCCATAATACTCTCCCGCGGTTATCTAACAGACTAGGGGACAGTAACGTAAAGAGGCAAGAGCGCCGCGCTCACTTATGGTTTCAGTTTTGCAGGCAGTTATTAATGCGCGTCGTTCCAATTGCTCGCGGCTTTGGCATCGACCACTAACGGCACGCTGATATTGACCGCTGGCATGGCGGCGCCTTCCATGGTGGTTTTGGCGATTTTAATTAAGTCATCCGCATTACCTTCGGGCACTTCAAAAACCAATTCATCATGGACTTGCAGGAGCATTTTCGCGCCGTGAATATCCGCTATCGCCTCTGGCATACGGATCATGGCGCGGCGCATAATGTCGGCGGCGGCGCCTTGAATAGGGGCGTTAATCGCTTGGCGTTCAGCAAAGCCGCGCACATTTTGGTTGCGGTCAGTAATGCCTTTTATGTGGCATTTGCGGCCAAATAAAGTGGTGACATAGCCGTATTGGCGGGCCTCTGATTTTGTGTCTTCCATATAGGCTTTAATGCCCGGGAATTTCTCAAAATAGCTTTTGATGTAATCTGACGCTTCACTGCGCGAGATGTTCAGATTATTGGCGAGCCCAAAGGCAGAAATACCGTAAATAATTCCAAAATTAATCGCTTTGGCTCGACGCCGTGTCGCCGCGTCCATATCGGCTAGCGCGACCCCAAACATCTCGCTCGCGGTGAGGGCATGAATATCCACACCGTCGGAAAACGCTTGTTTCATCGTCGGTAAATCCGCGACATGGGCAAGCAGCCGCAGTTCAATCTGGCTATAGTCAGCCGCCACCAGCGTATGCCCGGCCTCTGCGATAAAAGCGTCGCGAATTTTGCGTCCGTCTTCTGTACGGATAGGGATATTTTGCAAGTTTGGATCAGAGGATGACAGCCGCCCCGTCGTGGTCGAGGCGAGCGAATAAGACGTATGCACACGGCCAGAGTTTGGATTAATTTGGGCAACAAGCGCGTCCGTATAGGTCGATTTTAACTTGGCGTAATGCCGCCAATCCAAAATCACTTGCGGCAGTTTTTCACCTGTCGCGGCCAAATCATCCAGCACCCCTGCCCCCGTTTGCCACGCGCCAGTTTTAGTTTTTTTACCGCCTTCTAAGCCCATTTTACCAAAGAGAATTTCACCGAGTTGTTTGGGCGAGCCGAGATTAAATTTCTCCCCGGCGAGCTCTGTTGCCTCGTCCTCTAGCCCCGCCATCTTCTGCGCAAAATCCGATGACAGTCGCGCAAGCACAGCGCGGTCAACTTTGATGCCGTTATTTTCCATCATCGCAATAACAGCGGGCAGCGGGCGCTCGGTCGTCTCGTAAACCGTCGCCACTCTGTCTTGGCCAAGCTTGGGCTTATAAAATTTATACAGGCGCAGCGTGACGTCCGCGTCTTCCGCCGCATAGGGCGTGGCTTCAGACAGTGCGATTTGGTCAAAGGTTTTTTGTGCTTTCCCTGTACCGGCAATGTCTTTGAAACTAATCGGACTATGGCCAAACACGCGCTCGCTCATCGCGTCCATACCGTGGCTCTCTAGCCCTGCATAAAGTGCGTAGCTCATCAGCATGGTATCGTCATAGGGCGCGGGGTGAATATCGTGGCGGGCGAAAACGCCTAAATCATATTTGAAATTCTGCCCGACCTTTAGAATAGTTTTGTCTTCCAACATGGGTTTTAACGCGCTTAATGCCGCGTCCATCGGAATTTGTTTGGGGGCCGCCCCGCCAAACATATCACCGCCGTCCGCGCCGACATGGGCGAGCGGGATATAGCACGCCTCATTATCGTCTACCGCCAGACACACGCCGACCATATTGGCCGCCCGACTGTCCAGCCCGTCTGTTTCCAGATCCACCGCAACAATGCCTGTGGCGTAGGCGCGCTCTATCCAATGGGTGAGCCGCTCTATGTCCTGCACACATTCATATTTGTCTTTGTCAAACACGACATTGGCGGGGGTCTCGGCCATGGCAGGCCTCGGATCAGCTCCAGGGAGTGGGGCTGATACAACAGTATCATTCCCCCGCAGCCCGTCATCATCACCCGCGCCAATTGCTGCGCGCACACGATTGGTCAATGTTCGAAAGGTCATACGGTCTAAAAACTCAAACAAAACGTCAGGCTCAGGATCACAACAGGCCAAATCGGAAAGCGGCACCTCGACATTAATGTCCGTTTTTAACGTCACAAGGTCACGCGAAATCCGCGCTTGCTCTGCAAATTCAATCAGGTTTTCACGCCGCTTATTTTGCTTAATCTCGCCGGCGCGGGCAAGCAGCGTATCAAGATCACCATATTCATTAATCAGCAGCGCCGCCGTTTTCACGCCAATACCCGGCACACCGGGAACATTGTCAACACTGTCCCCCGCAAGGCTTTGGATATCAATAACCTTGTCAGGCCCCACGCCAAATTTGTCCTGCACTTCGGGAATACCAATGGCGCGGTTTTTCATCGTATCAAGCATTTGCACGCGGTCAGAGACCAGCTGCATTAAGTCTTTATCGGAACTAATTATCGTGACCCTTGCGCCTTTGGCCTCGGCTTGCCGCGCATAGGTCGCGATAAGGTCGTCGGCCTCAAATCCTGTCATTTCTATGCTTTGAGCGCCAAACGCTCGCGTTGCTTCGCGGGTCAGCGGAAATTGCGGGATGAGGTCTTCGGGCGTCTCGCTGCGATTGGCTTTATAGGCATCATAAATCTCGTTACGAAATGTCGTGCCAGAGGCATCAAAGATGACAGCAAAATGGGTGGGCCTCGCGGCGTCGGTTTGCTCGCGCAATAGCTTAAACAGCATATTAGAAAAGCCGTGCACCGCGCCAATGGGCAAGCGGTCTGTTTTACGGGTCAGCGGCGGCAAGGCGTGATACGCCCGAAAAATATAGCCCGACCCATCGACCAGCACGACATGGCTGTCTTTATCCACGGGTTCTGGATGGGGGCATGGGACGTTATTATGCGGGTTAGAATCGGCTGACATAGAGGCTCCTTGACCCGTGTTTTGCGGGGCGAGCGCGACAAATTCAAGGGGGCAATAGGACGGGCCTGTCAACAACTTCGCACGCCTTTATGATTTGGCCTAAATTTGGCCTATATTTACCGCAATACACGCCTTATTGTAAGCTGCGTAACAACGCATGGGGACAGACAGTCAAAAGAGTATGGGCGGCATGTATCAATCGGTCGATGACCAAGACGAAATAGACATAGAGGAGGCGCTGGAATTATCAGAGCGTCGGGCCTTTATGTGGAAATGCGTCATCGCCGCTGTTTTGGTACTCGCCGTTGTGGTTATCTTTGGTCGTCCCGGCGGCACAACAAAACCGCCCCAGCCCACGGCGGTCAAAGCTGAACGCGCGAGCTACCACATGGCCATCACAGAACCATCAGCAGCACTGCGCAGGGCAAGGCTGAAAGATTTTCAGACAACTTATCCCGAAAGTCCGCGCCAGACGGCAGTGGCTGCGCAACTGCTCACGCTCACTCAACATGAAACGAAAAGTTGGGCCAAAGTGCTGGACGCGCAATATGATCCCGCCCTGTCCACGCCAGAAAAACTCGCGGCTATACAAGCTTATGAGGCGGAATGGGGGCGCGCCTATTTAGGCAGTCGCGAGGCGGAGCTAGCGGCTTTGCGAAAGCAATTGGATAATGACGTGCCGCGACCTGACCGGAATTTAAAAGACACGCCGAGCGCTATTCCCAAGACCATAAATGACCGCGTCATGGTCGGCGGCCCAAAGGTCGTCACGCCGCGTCCCGTCGCGCCAAGACCGCAGCCCATCCGCCCTGCCCCGCGGCCAACCCCCCAAGCCTATGTGCCAGAGATTACGCGTAACGTAACACCCCGCTATCCATCACGCGCGCAACGCCGCGGCATCGAAGCGGTTGTCGAGCTTAGCCTGAGTATTGATAAACGGGGCCGTGTTAAGGAAACCGAGTTGATTGCGGT
Organism: Fretibacter rubidus; assembly: GCF_041429785.1. Taxonomy (GTDB): domain Bacteria; phylum Pseudomonadota; class Alphaproteobacteria; order Caulobacterales; family Maricaulaceae; genus Fretibacter; species Fretibacter rubidus. The sequence goes on along the minus strand of NZ_CP163423.1, from coordinate 262,018 downwards.
GGATAGCGACAGCCCGCGCTATGAACGGGATTTCATCCGCGCCGCAGAACGGGCAGCCATGCGGACACGCTATGAACCCTATGTCGTGAATGGAGAGGCAAGCCCTGCAACGGGAATTGTCAAACGCTACCGTTTTCAAATGAGTGATTAACGGTCCCGCGTCAGGCGTAAAGCTCTAATGCGCGGTGTCAGCCGCTTTTGGGTCAAGCTTAAAGAGACGGTCGCAATATTTACATTCGACTTGTGTATCTTGCCCCATATCAAGCCAAACTTTGGGATGACCCAGCGCCCCGCCCCCGCCGTCACACGCCACACGGGTTCGCGTCACAATGACGACGTCATCAGAGGAAGAATTTGACGGATTGATGGGGTTTGACATTAGAGGCTCTTGTCCTATGAAAGCAGTTCTTATGACCCCATAGCGGGGCATGACTATCGCGTCAATTATCCAAACCGCAAGAAGCCGATTTATGTCAGACACATCCCCCGCCATAGAGATTAAAGGCCTGACAAAGACCTATAAAGCATCGCGCAAATCCCCCGCCAAAGAAGCGCTAAAAGGTGTGGATTTGGTTGTGCCGCGCGGCTCTATCTTCGGGCTGCTCGGGCCTAATGGGGCGGGGAAATCCACTCTGATTAATATCCTTGCTGGGCTTGTCACGAAATCATCGGGCAGCGCCAAAATCTGCGGCTATGATATCGCCCAACAGACCCGCCAAGCCCGCGCCTCTATTGGTGTTGTGCCGCAAGAAATTGCCATGGATGTGTTCTTCACACCCTATCAAGCGCTAGAGCTGCAAGCGGGATATTACGGCGTGCCTAAATCAGAGCGGCGCTCTGATGAAATTCTGCACGCGCTCGGCTTGTTTGATAAGCGCGACGCCTATGTGCGGCAGTTATCAGGCGGGATGAAACGCAGGCTTCTGATTGGCAAAGCGCTGGTGCATAATCCGCCTGTTCTAATCTTGGATGAACCGACAGCGGGCGTTGACATTGAACTACGACGCCAGCTTTGGGATTATGTGGTGGAGCTTCACAAGCGCGGGACGACCATCATCCTCACGACCCATTATTTGGAAGAAGCCGAAACGCTTTGTGACCGTATCGCGATCATCCATCAAGGCGAAGTTGTCGCCAATGACGACAAAGATACGATGTTATCGCGCCTTGATAAACGCACGCTGGTCATCACGCCGACGACACCCATCACGGCGCTACCCAAGACGCTTAGCGGGCTCGACGCGCAGATAAATGATAAAGGCGTTATCTCTATCAATTACCGCAGCGGCACAGACTCCATCACAGACATGCTGGCCAAAGTTAAAGCCGCGGGACTATCGATTACGGACCTCAAGACCGAAGAACCTGATTTGGAAGATGTGTTTATGTCCCTCACATATGATAGCGGGACTTAAATTTCCTTTGAAAACTGACCTCTTTCGCTCATGATAGGGCAAATGGGGTCAGCGTCATGAAACGTATCAATTTAAAACTACTTGCCGTCATCGTCGCACTATTTGCGCTTTTCACCCTGCGCCAGACCCTAATGACCCCGCCTGCGGTTGATCCTAACCACGCTTTTGACACCGACGCCGCCTATGCGCGGCTGGTGAACATCTTGGGCGATGAAGCCCCGCATCCCGTCGATAGTGACGCGAATGATATTGTGCGCGACCGCATCGTCGCAGAGATAAAGGCCTTAGGTTTTACCCCCATTGTCCGCGATGATTTTCATTGCCGAGAGGGGTCGCGCCGCACAAGCTGTGCGCGCGTGCAAAATATCATGTTTTGGGTCGGCCCACCGCCCGCAAAAGACGCCCCGCCCAACGCCGTTATGATTGCGTCCCATTATGACAGTGTCCCAACGGGCCCAGGGGCCGCCGATGACGGCTCTGGTGTCGTGACCAGCCTAGAGATTGCGCGTGTCTTGAGATCTAATGTCTTGAAATCTAAAAGCTTACCCAAACCCGTGCTGGTCATGATAACGGACGGCGAAGAAATGGGATTAATTGGCGCGTCATCATTTGTGAACACAGACCCGCTGGCGCAACATATCGGCGCCGTCATCAGCATGGAAGCGCGCGGCGTACGCGGCCCTGTGGCCCTGATTGAAACCAGCACACCCAATAGCCGTGATATTGATATTCTCGGCAATGATACAAAGGAACCCGTCGCCAGTTCGCTGGCCGCTGATATTTACGCAGCCATGCCGAACGCTACAGATGTCACAGAATATCTTGAGCTTGATATTGATGTCGGAAACCTTGCCATCGGCAGCGGCGCAGCCTTTTACCACACACCACGCGATAATTTGGCAATGCTGGACAAACGCTCCCTGTTTCATATGGGCACAACGGCGCTGGCGGGGGTCGAGACATTCCTAGAGGCGGATAAAACCAAATCGGAAACACAAAAAATCTATATGGATATATGGGGACGGTTTATTATTGCTTTGCCGCAGGGCATGGCTTTGGTCGCCCTTATTTTAGGGGGGATTATCACCGTTACGGCTTTTGCGCGCGCGAACAAAGCCCACCGTTGGAAGGCGCTTGCTTTTCCGCCGCTGGCGCTTCTGATTGGGGTTGGGCTTGCCTTTGGTCTGTCATGGGGGATTAACGCGCTGCGACCCGAAGCCCATTTTGCCGCCGCCCACCCTTGGGCCCTGCGCGGGATGCAAAATATCGCGGCGCTTTTGGGGGCAATGATTGTCTATAAATTACTCGCGCGGGCAGAGGCCAAAGCGGCACTGATGGCGTCAGGGTGGATTTGGATATGTGTGTTGCTCGGCGCGGCCTTTATCTTGCCTGGCGCAACGATATTATTTGTGCCTGCGCTTATGATTGCCAGTCTTGGCTTAATCGCGCAGATATTGGGCCGCTCACGCATCGCTGCCGTCATTGTGTTCATTGCCGCAGCTCTCTTTACCTCTGTCGGTATCCAAACATCGGCTTTGGGCGAGATTATGTTATTTGCCGAGGCCGCCGCGCCGTTTACCGCCTTTGTCGTTTTGGCCTTTGTCCTGTTGGCGCCTTTGACCCTTAGCGCGGCAACACAGAATAGCGGCGTTTCGCGACCTTTGATTATGAGTGCGGCCCTAATCACAATCGGTCTTGCAATCACGGCTATGATTGTCCCCGCCTATAGTGTGGACGCCCCGCGCGGGCTAAGCGTGGAACATGTGCAGACAGATAGCGGCACGTTTGAATATCGCGTACGCGGCACAGACCCTGTGCCCGCCGCCATGAAAGCGGTCGTGCCATTCGAGGTCGGAGAGCGCCAGCAGACCGCCCCTGTGCCGCCCATTGATATGCCGGTCACGATAACCCAAACGCTGGTAGACGGCCAAATAGAGCTGCGCCTGAAAGCGCCCCTCGCTGACCAAATTGAGATTGAAATTTCGCCCAGAGACAGCGCAGCATCAATAAGGACGATGAACAATCTGCCCCTTATCATCCCAAGTGCAAGACAGTTTCGCTGCACGGGACGGGCCTGTCGCACGCTGAGCGTCACAGTTGACGGGCACGACGGTAACACCACACTGAACATTTACGCCTATCAATACGGCTTGGGGCCCCAGAGCCAAGCTTTGCTGGACGCGCGGCCCGATTGGGCCCTACCGCAGCACCGTGGCGACAGGCGGCGAGTGGGTCAAACCATCACACTAGGCGCGTCACCTGCCCCTGCTTCTGAGCCCTAATCTGCGTCTATTCGGCGATAGACAAAGGCCGCAATTCCCGCTAATCGGGGCGCATAATTGACGCAAGGGTGATGTGATGAAAAAAGGTCTTGTAACCGTCTTTGGTGGCTCTGGCTTTGTCGGGCGTTATGTTGTGCGCGCTTTGGCCCGTGATGGCTGGCGTGTGCGTGTTGCCATGCGCCAACCCCATACAGGTCAAGAGCTTCGCGTGATGGGCAATGTCGGCCAAATCCAACTCGTCCAAGCCAATGTGCGGTTCAAACAATCGGTCGAGCGCGCCGTCGAAGGCGCTGACGCTGTCATTAACCTTGTGGCCGTCCTTTATGAGGAAGGCCGCCAGAGCTTTGAAGGGCTGCATGTTAACGGCGCGAATAATGTCGCCGAAGCCGCCGCCAGCGCAGGCATTACAAATTTTGTCCAAGTGTCGGCCATTGGCGCGGATAAAGACAGTGACATTGATTATGCCCGCACCAAAGCCTTGGGCGAGGCGGCCGTGCGCGCGGCAGTGCCAAGCGCAGATATCATGCGCCCGTCCATTATCTTTGGCGCAGAGGACGGATTTTTTAACCGCTTTGCCAAAATGGCAACCATGCCCGGCGGGCTAGCCCTACCGTTGTTGGGGGGTGGCAATACGAAATTCCAACCTGTTTATGTCGGCGATGTCGCCGACGCCATTGCCAAAGTCATTGGCCAAGGCACCACCGCCACGACCTATGAGCTTGGTGGACCGCGCGTCTATAGCTTTAAAGAGCTGATGCAGTTCCTGCTAAAATCGATCGACCGCAAACGGCTTTTGTTGCCCGTGCCGTGGATTGGGGCCAATGCGCTGGGTTTTGTTGGTGAAATGACAGGGGCGCTCCCCTTTGTGCCGCCGTTTTTGACCCGCGACCAAGTCCGCAATTTGAAAATCGATAATGTCGTTGCAGATGACGCAACAGGCTTTGACGCGCTGGGATTACAGCTCGAAACGATCGAGAGCATTGTGCCAGAATATTTGGAAAAGTACCGCAAATATGGCCAATTCTACGAAAAAAGTGTAAGCTAAGTTCACCACTCTCAGGAGACGACTATGACTTTGAAAAATTTACTTATCGGAGGCGTCGCAGCCTTCACATTAGGGGCCTGTTCTGGCGCAACGGACGACATGAAAGATGCGGTCACGGATGCGGCCAATGATACGAAACAAGCGGCCGCTGGCGCAATAGATAAAGCCGCAGATATGGCGGATAACACCGTCAATGCCACCAAACTAGCGGCGGTCTTGGCGATGCAAGACGACGCGACCAAAGCCCGTTATGATGCGCGCAATCCCCAAGAAACGCTGATGTTCTTTGGTATTGAACCTGGCATGACCGTGGTTGAAGCTTTGCCTGGTGGCGGTTGGTATTCCAAAATCCTGATTCCATATTTGGGTGATGAAGGCCATCTGATTGGCGCAGATTATGCGCTGGATATGTGGCCGCTGTTCGGCGGTTTTGCGACACCAGAATTTGTCGAGAATAAAAAGACATGGCCAGAAACATGGGTCGCGGGCGCACAAGATTGGCGTGCAGGATCCGAGGCCGACATTAGCGCCTTTGCCTTTGGCAATCGCGACGCCTCTATGGACGGCACAGTTGACGCCGTTCTATTTATCCGCGCGATGCATAATCTATCACGCTTTGAAAACGACGGTTTGTTCATGACCAAAGCGCTGGCGGATACACACGCGCTTCTAAAGCCGGGCGGTATTGTCGGTGTCGTGCAACATGCAGGGCCAGAGAGCAATTCGGACGAATGGGCACAAGGCAGCAATGGCTACCTTAAACAATCTAACGTCATCAGCGCCTTTAACGCCGCAGGCTTTGATTTGGTCGACGAGAGCGATGTGAATAAGAACCCGCGTGACGTGCCGAGCAATACAGATGTTGTCTGGCGCTTGCCGCAGTCCCTGCGTGGTGCGCGCGAGAATCCTGAGCTGAAAGCAAAAATGGAAGCGATTGGCGAGAGTAACCGCATGACGCTGTTGTTCAAAAAGCGCTAGTCGCGGGATACAGATTAAAGAAAAAGGCGCGCCGTAACGGACGCGCCTTTTTTAATTTGTCGCGTTCCCAAGGGCGCCGCCAAGAGCGTGTCCAAGATGGTAAGCCACATAAATAAACAGAGCCATACAGACAAATAGCTTCGAATAGGACAGCCAGTTTTTCTTCTTGTCGGGGTCTTCCGTTTCGATGGGGTCTTTATCTGACATAAGCCTATCTCCTATCGCGCCAGCCGCATCCAATCGCGGCGCGGCCTGTCGTGGACTTGGTCGAACAGCTCTAGCTGTAGTCCGACGGGGCGAGAGGAGGAGCTGTTCCACATCATCGCAATGCCTGTTTTATGTTCTGGATCAAACAGCACGGCGGAGCGGTAACCTTCCACGGCCCCCCTATGCCCGACAACGCGGTGACCTTCCATATTATAGCTGCGCCAGCCCAGCGCGTAATGCGCATCTGACAGCGCCGAATAATGGCGGCGCATGCGGCGATTTTCGCGCGGTGTTTGCACACGGGCGGTGTGAATTTCGTTGGCCACATCGGCGGGCAACCCGCCCTGCCCACCGTCCATTTGTGCCAAGGTCCATTTCGCCATATCTGTGATAGAGCTATTCACGCCTGCCGCTGCGGGCACGCGGTAATATGTGGGCTTTACGGATGATATCATAGCGCCGCGCCGATTATGTGGCCGCGCCCAAGATTTAGACCGCGACAACCCTTCTAATGTTGTGGACGCCGTGCTCATGCCTAACGGCTCGAAAATGCGTTCATTGACGACCGCTTTATAAGGGATACCCGTCGCCGTTTCTGTCATTTCAGACACAGCATCAAACAAGACATTTTGATAACCGTGACAGGTTCCTGGCTCACAAAGATGCGACAGGCCTTGTAAACTCGTGCGGATAACTTTGGGGTCGCGACCGTCCTCGATTTTCACGTCATAGGCATTGCGCACAATACCTGTACGGTGGGACAGTAAATCCTCCAGCGTGATCATATGATCTGATGGCGGTAATTTAACCGACGGCGCATGAGCCACAACGGGGGATGACAGTCCGAAATAGTCGTCTTTCACAAGTAGTATTGCGGTGGCCGCCGCGACGCTTTTTGACACAGACGCCCAGCGAAACACCGTATCCGCTGTGACCATTTGGCGAGAGCCTTTAATCGTCTCGCCGTAGCCTTTGGCCGAGATAATCTCTCCGTTTTCAATAATCGCAACGGACAGTCCGACCATATCGTCGCGCTGCATTAATTTGGCGATGCGGCGGTCAATGGCCTTCAGGTCAATTTTGGACGGTGCGGGGGCTGTGGCAGTCGCGGGGGTCGCCACCGCTTTATCCTCGGCATGGACGGCAGGCGAGACGACAAAGCCTGCCGTTACAGTCGCGCTGATGAGTAGCCGAGAAAATAAAGTCATGCGCGCTCCAGTCAAATAAGACGGTTAGGTCATGACAACATATAGCAGCAAAGCCAGTCCCGCTACGATACGGTACACCATAAAGGGGAACATGCCAATCTTGGCGACCCATTTCATGAACAAAGCGATGGCAGCATAGGCCGTCACAAAGGACAGCGCAGCAACAATAAGTCCGTCACTAAGCCCCGCTGCACCGCCGTCACCGCCCGCGAGCTTTATCATGGAAAACACGCCGCCCACCGCAATGATGGGAATGGACATCAGCATCGAAAAACGCGCGGATTCTGACCGGGTGAACCCCATGGCCAGCGCCGCCGTCATAGTTATGCCAGAGCGCGACGTGCCAGGGATAAGCGCCAAGGTCTGCGCAAGACCCATATTAATCGCGTTTTTCCACGTCATTGTGTCCATTGACCGTGTGCGCGCGCCTTTGATATCGGCAATCCAAAGAATGATACCGAAGATTATAAAGGTGCACGCAATCAAAAGCGGGCTTCGTATCATCTCGTCAATGCCGCTAAAATGCAACGCTGCACCGACGAGCAAAGCGGGCGGTGTTGCCAGAATAAGGTTCAGCGCCAAAACAGACCCGACGTTGAGTTTACGCTGCACAAGATCAAAAAATCCGACAATCGCCGTACCGACATCGCGGCGGAAATAAAGCAGAACCGCAAATAAAGTGCCGAAATGCGCCATCACATCAATCAACGGCCCTTGGTCTTGCCAGCCCAGCACCTGAGCGGGCAATATCAGATGGGCCGAACTACTGACGGGCAAAAATTCGGTCAGGCCCTGAATGAGGGCCAAAAGAATCAAATGTAATATATCCATGGCTTTGGCTTAGGCGGCAGGTGTTACCCTTTGGTTATCAAGGACGGCTTCGGGTCGATAAAATCGCCAGATAAATACGATCCCGACAGCCATTGCGATAAAGCCGCCAAGCCCCACGATACCCTTCCACAAAACAGGTGGATTGGTCAGCATCACAATACTGATTGCCGCCGCCCCGTTCGTGGTGGCGTGCAACACACATGGCCCCCAAACAGAGTTGGTTTTTTCACGTACCAGCGTGAAGAGGGGCGCGTATAGGATACAAAATAAGGTGAACACCACGGCCCCGATCTGTGGCGCTTCGGGATAATTATGCCCTGCTAGAATGATAGGCACATGCCAAAGGCCCCAGAGCAAACCCGTTATCAAAGACGTTGTCCAAAACCCGCCCCAGCGCGGATGCCCCCTCAGATGCGACCACAACCAACCCCGCCAGCCCAATTCTTCGGATAGCATCAGCGGAATATTGAGAAGCGGCGCCAGCAGCGCCCATTGCAAAATCAAAATCACGCCCATCATCGGAACCACGTTTAACATATCTGGGTTCTGGCCAGCGTCACGCATCATCTGCGCTGTGCCCGTCAGCGGGTCTTGCAGGCCGACCCCTGGCCCCAAAAGGCTAATAAGCAGCGCGCCCACTATAATACCCATGCCGATAAGGTAGCTAATCCCCAGCCATAACCACTGCTGCTTTGTGCCCTTTAACTTTAGGCCCAAAACATCGGCCACAGACCCGCGGTGGTAGATAAAGGCCATGATGATTCCTGCCAGCCCCGGCCCGCACATATAGGCAAAGGCGGGAACAATTGGCGGCAATCCGCCAGACTGACTCGCCATAATCGCCCCAAATGGCCAGCTTATCAGGCAAGATAATAGAAAAAATAAAATGACGCGCTTCATGTATGGACTATAGCACAAATTTTCCGCTGTCGAAATAAGTAAATAAATTCAGTATTTTACCGACAGACAAAACGATAATTTGTAACTTTAGATGACAAATTGTCGCATCTTGCGCACGCTTCAAAAGGGGCGTATGAGCGGGCTAGATTTAAGCGAAAGCCCAGATCTATTGAAAAAGCCCATATCTATTGAAAAAGAGAATCCTATGGCTGGTCGTATGTTACAATTTGTCGACACCGAACGCGAAATGCCCGAAAAACGGGACGCGGGCGAACGACGCGAGGACTTCCTCGAGATTTACGGTGATTACATTGAGGTCAAAGCCGAAGAACAAGCCGCGCGCTGTTCGCAATGCGGCGTGCCCTTTTGCCAAAATCACTGCCCGCTGCAAAATAACATCCCCGACTGGCTGAAATTAACAGCCGAAGGGCGCGTTGAAGACGCCTACCGCGTCTCTGCCGCAACCAATAATATGCCAGAGATTTGCGGTCGTATTTGCCCCCAAGACCGGCTCTGCGAAGGCTCTTGCGTGATTGAACAATCGGGCCACGGCACAGTCACGATTGGTTCCGTCGAGCGGTTCTTAACCGATACAGCTTGGGATAATGGCTGGGTTGAGCCAATAAAACCGCGCCGTGAATTACCGCTATCCGTGGGCGTCATCGGCGCAGGTCCAGCCGGTCTGGCCACCGCAGAGCAGCTTCGGTTGCAAGGCTGGCAAGTGACCGTTTATGACCGTCATGACCGCGCGGGCGGGCTTTTGATTTACGGCATCCCTAATTTCAAACTCGACAAGGCCATTGTAGAGCGCCGCACACAGCGCCTGATTGACGGCGGGATAGAGTTTCAACTGAACACCGATATCGGCGTCGACATTAGCTTTGAGAAGCTACGCGAAAAACACGACGCGATTATGATTGCGACAGGTGTTTACAAAGCCCGGGACCTCTCCGTGCCTGGCGGCGGGGCGAGCGGCGTAACGGCGGCGCTACCGTTTCTTATCGATAGTAACAAACGCGGTCTTGGGGACGATATTGCGAGCGAAACCGCTGACGGTAAAGACGTGGTCGTGATTGGCGGCGGCGATACGGCCATGGACTGCGTGCGCACCGCCGTTCGCCAAGGCGCAAAATCCGTGACCTGCCTCTACCGCCGCGACCACGCCAATATGCCAGGCTCCCGCCGCGAAACAGCCAATGCCCAAGAAGAAGGCGTGACCTTTGAATGGCTCGCCGCCCCGAAATCTGTGCATGACGACGGCGGCAGCGTGTCCAGTGTCCGCGCAGACCGCATGCGCCTTGGCAAGAAAGACGCCTCTGGCCGCCAATCACCTGAACCCATGGACGGCGCAGATTTTGACGTTAAAGCTGACCTCGTGATTAAAGCGCTAGGCTTTACGCCCGAAGACATGAATGTCCTCAGCCCTGAATTATCTGTATCGCGCTGGGGCACGGTCAAAGTTAACCCCGTGAGTTTTGAGACAAACCTAGAGGGTGTCTTTGCAGCGGGCGATATCGTGCGCGGCGCGAGCCTAGTTGTGTGGGCCATTCGCGAAGGTCGCGACGCGGCGGAACATATTCACGGCTATTTGGTGGATAAGCTGCAAAACGCAGCACAAGAGGCGGCGGAGTAATGGACGTGCTAAACGGACATTGTCTTTGCAAAGGCGTGAGCTTCACCGTTGACGCGCCAGAGCATCTCGATAGCTGTCATTGCGGACAATGTCGACGGTGGAGCGGCGGCCCGAATATCAGTCTCGATTTCTCGCAGGTCACATTCCAGAATAAGCAAACTTTAAAGTGGTACAAAAGCTCTGATTGGGCGGAACGCGGCTTTTGCGACAAATGCGGCAGTAGCCTGTTCTATCGCCTCATTGATGACCCGAAGAAAATGACCGTGTGTGCCGGCGCTGTGAATAACCTCTCGGATAAAGTCACAATAACAAAAGAATTTTTCATTGATGAAAAACCAAGCTTTTACGAACTCGCTGGTGATCGTCAAAAGCTGACAGGCGCGGAAGTTTTCGCGCTCTACGGTGCAGAAGAGAGTAACTAATATGTCTGATTGGCTAAAAAAATACGAAGCAGATCGCGATGCGTTGATAGAAGCGCATGCCTATGACCCCGCCCATGAGCGGGCCAATTGCGGTGTCGGCCTTGTCGCCTCTATCGACGGCACGGCGCGGCGGGACGTGGTGGAGAAATCCTTGCAAGCGCTAAAGAATGTCTGGCACCGCGGTGCGGTGGACGCCGACGGCAAGACAGGGGACGGCGCAGGTATCCGCCTTGATATCCCCCAAGAGTTTTTTAAAACCCAAGTTGAACGCACAGGTCATAAGCATAAAAATGCCAAAGTCGCTGTCGGCATGATTTTCATGCCGCGCACAGATTTCAACGCCCAAGAAGCGGCGCGCACGATCGTCGAGTCAGAACTTCTGCGCGAGGGGTTTTATATCTACGGCTGGCGGCAAGTGCCAATTAATGTCGATATCATTGGCGACAAAGCCAAAGCCACCCGCCCCGCCATTGAACAAGTCCTGTTCCGTGATCCCAAGGGCCGCAAAGGCGACAAGCTAGAGCGTGAGCTTTATATCGTGCGCCGCCGCATTGAAAAGCGCGTGATTGAAGAAGCCATACCCAGTTTTTATGTGTGCTCACTGTCTATTCAGACAATCATTTATAAAGGCATGTTCCTCGCCGAAGATATTGATAATTTCTATCCTGATTTGAAAGACGAGATCTTTGTCTCGCGCGCGGCGATTTATCATCAGCGTTATTCGACCAATACTTTCCCGCAGTGGTGGCTGGCGCAACCCTTCCGTATGTTGGCCCATAACGGCGAGATTAATACGGTCAAAGCCAATACAAATTTCATGAAAAGTCATGAGATTAAAATGGCCAGCTCTGCCTTTGGCAAACGCGCGGGTGACGTCAAACCCGTTATCCAAAAAGGCAGCTCTGATTCTGCCGCCCTTGATAGTGTGTTTGAGTTGCTCGTGCGCGCGGGCCGCTCTGCGCCCATGGCGAAAACGCTGCTCATCCCCGAAGCCTATTCAAAGCGCGGGGACTTGATGCCTGATAGCTGGCGCTCTCTTTATGAATATTGCAACGCTGTGATGGAACCATGGGACGGCCCAGCCGCTGTTGCGGCCTATGACGGGCGCTGGTGCATGGCGGGGCTAGATCGAAACGGCCTGCGCCCTCTGCGTTACGCCATTTCCAATGACGGCATTTTGGCGGTCGGCTCTGAAACCGGCATGTGCCCGATGAACGAAGAAGACATCATCAAAAAAGGTGCATTGAAACCTGGGCGTTTGATTGCGGTCGATCTTGATGAAGGCAAATTTTACGACACCAATGAGATTTTGGATAAGCTGGCGGAAGGTCGCCCCTATGCCAAATATCTTGAAAAGGTCGTTAATCTTGACGAGGCGCTGGGCGGCTCTGAACCTGACGCTAGTTTTGACGGTGACGCCTTGGCGCGCCGGCAGCGTTCATGCGGACAGACCCTAGAAGATGTTGAATTAATTCTAGCCCCCATGGCCGAGGACGGCAAAGAAAGCATTGGCTCTATGGGCGATGACACGCCCCTGGCTGTCTTGTCTGATATTTATAGGCCCCTGTCGCATCATTTCCGCCAGAACTTTTCCCAAGTCACCAACCCGCCGATTGATCCCTTGCGCGAAACACGGGTGATGGGTCTGAAAACGAGGTTCCGTAATCTACGGAATATCCTCGCCGAGGGTGAAGTCCAGACAAAAGAAATGTTAGTGCTGGATAGTCCCGTCATGACCAATGGTATGATGGACCGGTTTTTGGGATTGGTGAACACCAAAGCCCGCGTCATTAATTGTACGTTCCCCGTGCCGGACATCACCGCCCGTCCCGGTGCAGGTTTACAAGCCGCGCTCGATCGTATCCGTCTAGAGGCTGAACAAGCTGTGAAGGACGGGATTGAAAATATTATTCTCTGTGACAAAGCCGTCGATGCAGATAACGCTGGCGTGCCGATGATTTTGGCGGTTGGTGCACTGCAAACGCATCTGGTAACCAAAGGACTTCGCAGTTCGTGTTCCATTCTTGTGCGCTCAGCCGAGTGTCTTGATACGCATTATTTCGCCGTCTTGATTGGCGCGGGGGCAACAGCGGTCAATGCTTACCTCGCCCAAGACGGTATTGTGAACCGCGTCAAACGCGGCCTGATTGATGGCAGTGTTGATGAGGCGGTCGCCAATTATAAAAAGGCCATCGAAGGCGGGCTTTTAAAGATTATTTCCAAAATGGGCATTTCGGTTATCTCGTCCTATCGCGGCGGTAATAATTTCGAAGCCCTAGGATTATCGCGCACTTTGGTCGGGAACTATTTCCCGGGCATGACATCGCGCATTTCCGGCATTGGCCTGAAAGGAATCGAACGCACCTTATTAAAGGCGCATGAAACCGCCTATGCCCCCGGGGTTGTGACCCTGCCCGTGGGCGGTCTTTACCGTGTGCGCGCATCGGGTGAACGTCACGCTTATCAAGCCGATATGATTCATATGCTCCAAGAGGCTGTGGGGCGAGAGGATTATGAGCTTTATAAAAAATACGCCGCTGTCGTGAACGGACAAAAGCCGATTCAAATTCGCGACCTTCTGGATGTGCAACCGCTTGGCAAAGCTGTGCCGCTGGACCGCGTACAATCGGTCAATGAAATTCGCCGCCGTTTCTGTACACCCGGCATGTCGCTGGGCGCGTTATCACCCGAAGCGCACGGCACATTGAACATTGCGATGAACCGCATTGGCGCAAAGTCAGTGTCTGGCGAAGGCGGTGAGGACCGCGCGCGTTACAAGCCCCTGCCCAATGGTGACAATCCAAACTCCGCCGTCAAGCAAGTGGCCTCGGGTCGGTTTGGCGTCAACGCTGAATATCTCAACCAATGTCGCGAGATTGAAATTAAAGTCGCCCAAGGCGCAAAGCCGGGCGAAGGCGGGCAGCTGCCTGGCTTTAAAGTCACGGAAATGATCGCCAAATTCCGTAACGCCACACCGGGTGTTACGCTGATTTCACCGCCGCCACATCACGATATTTATTCCATCGAAGATTTGGCGCAATTAATTTATGACCTCAAACAAATCAATCCGATTGCGCGCGTCGCCGTTAAGCTCGTCGCCAGTTCAGGCGTAGGCACAATCGCGGCTGGCGTCGCCAAAGCCAAAGCCGATATCATCCTGATTGCGGGTCATAACGGCGGCACAGGGGCCTCGCCCAACACCTCGCTAAAATATGCAGGTATCCCGTGGGAGCTTGGCCTGTCCGAGGCGCATCAAGTTTTGACGCTGAACAACCTGCGTGATGACGTGACATTGCGCACGGATGGTGGTCTGAAAACAGGGCGCGATATTGTGATCGCGGCCATGCTGGGCGCCGAAGAATACGGCATTGGCACGCTGGCGCTGGTTGCTATGGGCTGTATCATGGTGCGGCAATGCCACAGCAATACATGCCCTGTTGGGGTCTGTGTCCAGAACCCGGCGCTGCGTGAGAAGTTCACGGGCACACCGGAAAAAGTCATTAATCTAATCTCCTTTATCGCCGAAGACGTGCGCGAAATCCTCGCCTCACTTGGCGCGGAAACGCTGGACGATATTATTGGCCGCACAGATCTTTTGGCCCAGGTTAGCCGCGGGTCTGAACATCTGGACGATCTGGATCTAAATCCAGTCCTCGCCCGCGTTGATAACCGCCCCGTGAAAGACACGCGCGAGCACCGCGTCGCTGTGCCTGATACGCTGGACACATCCATCATCGCTGACGCGCAGCAATTATTTGAACGTGGCGAGAAAACGCAACTCACCTATGCGGTGCAAAATACACACCGCGCTGTGGGCACGCGTACCTCAAGTCATATCTACAAAGCCTTTGGCGCAGAGGGGTTGCCGGCTGGGCAGCTCACCGTGCGGCTTCGCGGCTCGGCGGGGCAATCGCTGGGCGCTTTTGGCATGTACGGATTGCGCATCGTCGTTGACGGTGACAGCAATGATTATGTCGGCAAAGGCCTGTCAGGGGCCGAGATTTGGGTCTCCCCACAAGGGCGCACAAAAATCGACGCCCATCAATCGGCCATTATCGGCAACACCTGTCTTTACGGCGCAACGGCAGGTAGCCTCATGGCGGCGGGCCGCGCGGGCGAACGGTTTGCGGTGCGTAACTCTGGCGCTGTATCGGTCGTCGAAGGACTGGGCACCAATGGCTGCGAATATATGACAGGCGGCACAGTCGTCGTTACAGGGTCAGTTGGCGATAATTTCGGCGCGGGTATGACCGGCGGCATGGCCTATATTTATGATAAAGACGACCAATTTGAAAAAGCGGTCAATCCCGATAGTGTCGTCTGGCGGCGGTTCGGCGCAGCCCATTATGAGGCGCAGTGCAAAGATTTAATACGCCAGCATTTTGAAGCGACAGGGTCAGAGTTCTCCGCCAATCTTCTCGCCGAATGGGAGTTAGAGCGCGGCAAGTTCTGGCAAGTCGTGCCCAAAGAAATGCTGACACGCCTTGCGGTGCCTTTGGAGGATGCGGCCTAAGGCTGCATCCGCGCTTGTTGTTTTGCAACATTTAACGGCGCACGATTTGCTGTCCAAGACAGTCCGATAGCAATTAAATTACTATCCTCTGTCGCGATCTCGACAGAGGCATCCGCGCGCCTATTGGATTGCTCAGCGCCATATAGCGCTCGATAAGCCCGCGAATTAATTCGCTAACGCTTCGCCCTTCGCTCTCGGCTATGTCGCTTAGTTTTTGTTTTTCATCCAGCGAAACACGGACTTCGATTTTCTCAGACTTCTTCATGGCTCTGGCCTCCTGATTTGAAAGCTAATCGCAAAGCGACACAGGGGGCAAACAAAACCCTGTCATGACGGACGCCTTTTGCGTCCTGACAAAACAGTCGCAATTCGGTCGCATTGTATTTTTGGCATCTATTGTTATGTGATAGCCATGAACAAACCCGCCCCTTTATGCGTCTATTACGACGGTGATTGCCCGATATGTCGTATCGAGGTGCGCTTTTATGAGCGCATCGACAAAGCGGATGTGATCAGTTGGATTAACATCACGCCGCTTTCTGATAGCGCGCTGCCAGATGGGAAAACACGCGAAGAGTTGCTGGGTAAGTTTCATGTTCGAGATGACGAAAACTGGCATATTGGTGTTGATGCCTTTGCCCGCATCTGGCGCGCCCTGCCCGGCTTTCGTCATTTTGCATTTTTGTTCCGTGTCCCAATTTTACGCCAAATGGCGATGGGACTGTATTTAGTGTTTTTGCGCTGGCAGCGCTGGCACAGAAAACATCGAGCCCGCGCCAGCGAAAGCCTCTGAGCCATCTAAAATCATATCTGCCATCACCGCGCCCGCACCCGCGCACAGCGTCCAACCCATATGAGCGTGACCTGCATTGACCCAAAGCCCCGGCAAGCCTGTGCGCCCGATGAGCGGTTTTCCCGTCAAGGACGCAGGCCGTTCGCCGCGCCACGGCGGCGTGATGGGCGCCCCCAAGGCCGCCCGCAAACCAGGGATTAAATCATCCCAAATCTCAATCAGGCAATCGGCACTCTCTTGGCCGACAGTGCCAGATAATCGCACTTGATTTCCGAACACCGTCAAACAAGACCGCGTGGCAAAATCCATCACGGGAATATCTGGCAAAGACAGAGTGTCCGGTTTTAAAAACGTCAGCGCGTAGCCGCCCACCGCCTTAATCGGCAAATCAAGCCCGACTTGCGCCGCGACTGACACACTCTGCGCCCCTGCGGCCAGCACGACGTGATCTGCGCCTATGTCGCGCCCCGCGACCGATACGCCGATCACCCGCCCTTGATGACGGCGAATTTTGGCTGCGTGACCCGTGATGATATCAACCCCCGCCTTGGTCAATTGCTTGGACAGGGCAAGCCCGTAATCACAGGCATCACCCGAGCTATCATCAGGGAACAGCAGCGCAGGGCGGTCACCCAGCACACCGCCCGCAGGTTGGCGGCGGTAATCAATACCCAAGCTATCATAGCGCGCTTGGGCGGCATTCCAGCTTTGCACATCGGCAAATAATTGCAGGCATCCTGACGTGCGCGCGTTCACAGAAACATTGCTCGGCAAACCCATGGATTTGGACTTTGCCGCAATCAACGGCGCGGAAAATTTCGCCAATGCCAAGACCGATTGCGCCGCATCATCCGCCAGATAATCAGACCCGATGACCGACACCCACGGGCGGGCTTGGGATAAATGCACCATACCCGAATTGGAAAAACTCGCCCCGCCCATGACCTGATGTCCTGCCTCTATCACAGTCACTTTCGCCCCAGCCAAGGACAGCGCGTCAGCGGTGGAGAGCCCAATAAGGCCCCCGCCGATTATGATGATATGTGGTGCATCTTTCACCATTGCCGCTTAGCGCAGGCATCCCAATTTTGCAAAGTGAAAGCCCTCAATTTACAGCAGATTACATCGCAGGCCAGACAGGGGCAGATAAGAATATTTTAACGCTGTTTGGATAGAGTCGTGCCAATTGGGGATAGGCATATTATGAAGTTCACGCATTTAATCAAAGCCGCCGCAGCGCTTGCGCTCTGTGCGGGTACGGCGTTTGCGGCCACCGTCGACCATCCCTATTTTCGCGCAGGGCCTGTTGTGATTGTGTTTGGCGGCAGTGATTTTCAAGAACAAGATTTCGAAGCCCCGATTGTGGGCGATTTCCTCCTGCTTGATAATGTCAGCAGCGGCACAGCAGCAAACGACATTATTACTGGCGATGTTTACGCCGTGAACTTTCCGTTTGATCCCATCCACGGCAGCGAGGCGGGCTGGCCGTTCGAGATTACCGGCCAGACATTCGGCGGGACCTATACATCCAACCCGTCCTTCCAAGTGCTGGACGAGAATGACAGCTATAGCGCCTTTGGCCTTGATGATGACACCGACATTGACCTTTTGGGGAACCAACAGCGCTTTGCCTGGTTTTTCGTCGCGAGCAATGCCGCCTTTGATATTTTCGCCCAAAGCAACAATCTGGTCGCAACGGGCGATTTTAGCGGGCTTGATTATGATAACATCCGTTACCGCCTCATCGTGCGGTCGCCCGCTAGCGCGTCCATTGGTCAAGCCTCGCAAAACCCTATACCCGGCGGGGCCGGCATTGTGCTGGGCAATAGCTTTAATGACACGCTGGACGACTTGTCGGGTGGGCCGGTGAAAGTCTTTGACGGTGGTCGCAAAACCGCCCGCATCCCCGGCACCATCGCGCAACAGGCGGTGGGATTTGCCAGCGTCTATAACCTGCGCGGCGCGTCGATCAATGGCAATAATTACGACTTTTCTATGGGTGTCGGCAATTTATCCGCGGACGTTATCTACACAATCTACGCGCCCTAGCCCACACAAAAGCCGCCCCAAGAGGCGGCTTTCGCTTTTTCAATCAATGGGTCTGTCCCAAGAATTTATTTTTGCATCAAAACGCGCGTGGCCGGATAAGGCGTTGTCATACCCGCTTTGCCGAGCGCTTTCATGATTTGCTCTGGCACGGAGTAACGGACGTCGAAATAATTCTCGCCATTTGTAAACGGACGCACGACCAATTCCGCAGAGCGCTCAGAGAGGGTTTCGACCTCCACAAAAGGAGCAGGCTCAGACACGATATGCGGGTGGTCAGCCAAGACTTTATGGATAACCTTTTTCGCTTTTTCGATATCATCATCATAGGCAACGTTGAATTTCATCTCCACACCGCGCACAGGGTGATGGCTGTGGTTGATGATTTTCTCGCCCCAAATTTTTCCATTGGGGATAATGATTTTTTGGTTATCAAATGTCTGCATATCGGTTGTGAACAATGTGATGTCCTCGACATTACCAAAGTGACCACCAGCATCGACAAAATCGCCAATTTTATAGGGACGGAAAATCATCAGCATCACGCCAGCCGCCAGATTTGACATTGCCCCTTGAAGCGCAAGACCGACCGCAAGACCCGCCGCACCCAAAAGCGCCACAATAGACGTTGTTTCAACACCGAATTGTCCGAGGATCGCGATAAACACAAAGGCCATAATGACCCAGCGCGCAATCGAGCCGAGGAAATTAAACAGCGTCTCGTCAAGCTGCGGGCTTTTTTTAGCCAGCTTCACAATGCCGTTTTTGACTTTCTTGGCAATCCAAGAACCAATGATAAAGATAACAAGCGCAATAAGAACCTTGGTTCCCATCGCGATACCTGTGCTCATATAAGAGTCGAGTCTTTCGGGGTTTAAAAATTTTGTGACGTCACTCACGGTATCGGTGACGTCTGACACCTGTCTTAGAACTGATAACATATTGGCCTCCCAGCATATTGAATGTTGATGCTTGGTAGGGAATTGTCCATGAACGCGAGTTGAACGCCGTTAACCCGCTGTTAACTATGATTTTTTGTAAGTTTTGGAGGCAAATTTATGGCGGACATGCGTCATTGGTCACGCCCATGAGTGTTTGGCATGTTGCGCAGGGCGGTGCATAGGACGGTGCACAAAAGAACGCGCTTAGTCATGCATTTTTCACCAAAGGTGAAATGTGCATAATGCGCGTTTTTTGCGGCCCTTATACGCGTTTTTATTTTTTTCTAATCCGGATGCAAAGGGGCCTGACAAACGCGCGTTATGTCCGCTGTTTCTACGCAGTGCATAAAATAAAATCGCGAGGCCCATTTCCAGTTCCAGGGAGTAAAGCACCAGCGCACCCGCCCCGTTAGGCCGTAGTCATAGATATGGCGCAGATAAGACGCGCGCCCTTTGACGCGGTAAATAATAGCGTTGAGTTCAGAGCCCCGCCGCGCAGGCGGCAAAGTGCGCCGGGACACCCGCAGCGCCGCCCGGCCCGAAGGCACATATCGGCGCAGCGGGTAAACAGTGTTAGGCTCAACACCCACCCCACCGCAGAGCAAACGCACCCAAAGCGCCATACGCGCGAAAAGCGCCCGCGCCAGACGCGCACGCATCAGGCAAAAGGATTGGGACAGCGATGGGCTTGCGGATGTCATAGTCACACATTAGCCGCGAGCGATATGACGGGGAGAGAATTGTGCGAAGGTATTTTTGTGTAAATTTTTACGTACCTTTACACTAAACAATTTCACGATGAATTTTTCTTACCATACTGACCTCATCGCTATTTAGCCCCTTATCTTTCGTGCCCTCATGGGCCCAACTGTTTCTCCAAGAATTGAACAGTGACAACCACTTTGTTTTTTCCGATTTACTATTAAAAGCTCCCAACCCTAGATCAATTGCAAATTCTTCCTGGAAAGTCTTAAATCCTTCTCGCCTTTCAGGGTGAGTCTTTGTCCAGTGCGCTTCTATAATTTTTTTATAGTCGGTAATAAAAAACTGTTCAGTCCAATCCATGTCTTTTACTGGTAGACCTTCTTTGTAGCTCTTTTCCTGTTGTTCTGATACGCGGCGATCACACTCCCTTTTTATAGAAGCAATTTCTAGTTCCCAGTTACTCCCATAAAGGCATTGAAGTTTAGAAAGAACTCTTTGTTTTAGCGCTCTCTCGATTTGAGTTCCTAGTTTTCTGGCTTCTTCCTGCAACACCTCATCTTGTCTTTCACGCCAGTCAGTCAATTCGCTGGGGTTATAATCTGGAAACTCTTGACTCACGAAGCTTTGAAATTTTCTCAGCCACAGCGTATCTGCTCCTTGGCCAAGCTTTTCAGTCAATTCACTTTCCTCTTCTTCGTCCAAGTTATCCAATTTCTCACACAGTGCTTTCAAGTATTTTCTCTGCGCATCTATGCGTTCCTCTGGTGAACTTGTTGGGGATAACAGACCTTTTTCAGACATAAATTTATTAAGATTAGCTATAAGTGAAATAAATCCGAAAGTTCCACGGTTCGAAAGAATATAAGTGTTAGTATTCCTTACACTTAATTGTTCAATTACAAAATCGTATGCAAGAGCGATGAAAGAGTATATTCGTTTACGGGCTCTTTTCATTTCTCTGTCGTGGTTTGTGTCATCGGAGTTATACAATGACACTTTCGCGGCACCTTCCGCAAATTTACTCTGGGTAGCTTTTGGAATTAATGAGGACTTAGAAAGGGCGTTCGCGAAAGGCTTAGACGAAAGTTCTGCCTTATCCTCGCCAATAGATAGGAGCCGGTAAAGTGGCGAACCTTCGGAAGTTGCTAATAATCTTATTACAGAAGACCTGAGGGCTTTCATTCGCGAGTCTAATCGCTCGGCTTGCCAAAATAGATCCTCCTCCAACGTAATCCTCAATGTTGGACTTACCGCTTTTTGGTTTTCGTTGATGTCCATAAACAATTTCAATTGAATTGTTGGGTCTAAGTTTTTAAATGCAACAACAGGAATTGTATTTGTTTCTTTATAATCCGATTGCGAATAACCATATAATCTGTGCTGGCCATCGATAAGATATGCAATTGCATAAGCATTGGGTATTTTAAGAATTCCATGCTTTGATTTCGATGATTTTGATTTTTCACTACTCTGAAATTCTAACTTATGTTTTTTTTCATTGAAATTAACAATTAACGAATTTGGGAAATAGCCTCCCCCGTTTATGAACTTAGAGATTCCATTCAGTCGACTAGGGACTAACAATCTTTGATATGTTGGAAGTTCAGCCTCATTTGCACGAGTTCTATGTAGCACAAATGACAATTTTAGAAGAGTGCTAGGTTCGATAGAAAACATATAATAGGTTTCGCCACCCATATTTCCCTGTAAAGCTGGCACTTCTATTTTCTCTTTACTGATAGATGTCCCCGAAAAAATCAAAGCGTGAAATTGATATTCCGCTGCACTTTTATATGATTTTATTAACCCTTGGACGTAATCGTATGTGCTGTCGGTGTACAAAAACGCCCCTGCTTCATATAATCTTTGTGCATCCGTCCCTTCAGGATCAATTTTTATGTTTCGAGTAGCGTAGATATACTTAAGTTTTCGATTACCTCCTAAAAGAGAAGTTGTTGACTTTCTAAAGCCGTCTATCTTTTGCCTCAACCCTTCGGACTCACTCTTTATCGTAGTAGATTTAGCTCGATTTCTTTTGGATTTACATTCAATGATTAAAATGGTTTCGGAGCTAACCGCTATTACATCGATTTGTTGAGATTGCCCTGCCCCCTTACCAAATGGCAGATGAAAGTTTTCATCAACATTAAGCGTACGAAACCCAAGATCGTACATTTGACACCAAATTTGATCTTCAAAAAATCTACTGTGAGACTTCGGCTTTTTGAGTTTGGTCTTGTACTTAAGTGGATCACCATCCTGTTCCCAATCATCCTCTAGAAGGTCATCAACCATACTATGGACGACAGATTGTTTATGATATCGGTCAGACTTAGCTCTATAAATTCGTTTAAGTTTTTTTTCATCACTAGTTAATTTGCTGCGCAACTCTGATAATTTCCCACCATCAAGATAAGACATTCAAACTTCCTTCGTCAAACAAACCTAAATCATTAAATGCGGCCTCCCATCCCATTCGAATAACTACTTCGGTTGTTTTGCCCCTATCAATCAACTGCCCTGCAATCAGACTATTCCTAGACACAATGTTAATTTTTGTATTAGGCAATTCTTGATATATCGAATGTATTGAAGGGTGGTTTGCATTAGTAATCGTGATCATGGCACCCCGACCTACTGCTCGAACTGCGGCATCCCGCAATCTAATTTGGTCTTCCCAACTAAAAATCTTCTCATTATATTGCACAAAACCATTCAAGTTGTGTTTTACCGTATAGGGAGGGTCTATGAATATGAAATCACCACTCTCGGCTAAATCAATCGTTTTTTCAAAATCTTGGCAAACAATCTGACCGCGACATAATAATTCTGATATTTCACAAAAGTTATCTGAAGCCAGAATAATGTTCTGTGACGTGCCAATTGGGACGTTAAATTGTCCCTTTGAATTTACTCTGTACAATCCATTGAAACACGCTCTATTTAGATATAGGAACTTTGCTGCCCTACCGTGCTTAGTACGGGGCAGAGAATCTCTCATTTTATAATAATATTCTTTTGAATGATTTCTGTGGTGTATCTTCAATCTATCGAAAAACTTACTAGCTTCGGTTTTAATTGAGTCATAACAATCGATCAAATCGGGATTAATATCTGAAATAATAAAATTGTGAGGCTTCATATTAAAGAAAACAGCTCCCCCACCTATGAAGGGTTCAATATACCTTTCATAGTTTTGAGGGTAAAATTCAAAGTGGCTATTTACCAGCCAACGCTTTCCACCTGCCCACCTCAAAAATGGTTTGCTCATAATATTCCCCACTATTTTCTCCACATTAACCTTTAGTTGTGCTGCATTGCAATACTAAAGCGACTACCCAACAAAAAAAGGGCCACCCTTTCGGATGGCCCTTCTTTATTCGGCTTGGCTTGGAGCCGCTTCGCGAGGGCTTGAACCCTCGCTCGCGGTCGTTTGGCGAATTGATCCTGCGGACCAATTCTCACAAACTACATCATGCCTCCCATGCCGCCCATTCCGCCCATGTCTGGCATACCGCCGCCGGCGGATTCCTTCTTAGGCGATTCGACGATGGCGGCTTCTGTGGTTAGGATAAGACCTGCGACAGAGGCGGCGTCCATCAACGCGGTGCGCACCACTTTGACGGGGTCGATGATACCGGCTTTGACCATATCAACATAGACGTTCATTTGCGCGTCATAGCCGTAATTGGCTTTGTTTTCAGCCAGGATATTCCCGACAACAACGGCGCCTTCGACGCCTGCGTTATCCGCGATTTGGCGCACAGGATATTGCAGCGCCGCTTTCACGATCTCGATACCCGCTTGCTCGTCATCATTAAGGCCTTTGACGTTGATGAAGCGTGACGCACGCAAGAGAGCCGTACCGCCACCGGGGACGATGCCTTCTTCAACCGCTGCGCGTGTTGCGTTTAGCGCGTCATCGACACGGTCTTTACGCTCTTTCACTTCGATCTCGGTTGACCCGCCGACTTTGATAACGGCTACACCGCCTGCGAGTTTCGCAAGACGCTCTTGTAGCTTTTCACGGTCATAGTCAGAGCTTGTCGCCTCTGCTTGGGCGCGGATTTGCTCGACACGGGCTGTGATGTCTTTTTTCTTGCCGTTGCCGTCAACGATGACTGTGTCGTCCTTCGTGATGTGGACGTGCTTCGCGCGGCCCAAATCTTTCAACGAGACGTTTTCAAGCTTGATACCCAGATCTTCTGAAATCACAGTGCCGCCTGTCAAGATAGCGATATCTTGGAGCATCGCTTTGCGGCGATCACCAAAACCAGGGGCTTTCACAGCCGCGATTTTAAGGCCACCGCGGAGCTTATTGACCACGAGTGTGGCGAGGGCTTCGCCTTCGATGTCTTCGGCGATAATCAAGAGCGGCTTGCCGTTTTGCACAACAGATTCAAGGATTGGCAGCATCGGCTGTAGCGATGTCAGCTTGCCTTCGTTCAGAAGGATATAAGGGTCGTCCATCTCGGCGCGCATTTTCTCAGCGTCCGTGATGAAATAGGGCGACAGGTAACCGCGGTCAAACTGCATGCCTTCGACAACGTCAAGCTCAGTCTCGGCTGTTTTGCCTTCTTCGACCGTGATGACGCCTTCATTGCCGACTTTGCTCATGGCTTCGGCGATCATTTCACCAATAGCCGCTTCGCCGTTGGCAGAGATTGTGCCGACTTGCGCGATTTCTGATGACTTGGAGATTTTCTTAGCTTTCGCGAGAAGGTCGCCAGCGATTTCAGATGACGCTTTGTCGATACCACGTTTTAGGTCCATCGGGTTCATGCCCGCTGCAACGCGCTTTAGGCCTTCGCGAACGATGGCTTGGGCGAGGACTGTGGCGGTTGTAGTCCCATCACCCGCTTTGTCATTGGTCTTTGATGACACTTCGCGGAGCATCATCGCGCCGAGGTTTTGGAACTTGTCTTCAAGCTCAATCTCTTTGGCGACAGACACGCCGTCTTTGGTTGTGCGCGGGGCACCGAATGATTTTTCAATCACGACATTGCGGCCTTTGGGGCCCAAAGTCACTTTTACAGCATTGGCGAGAATGTCTACGCCTTCCAGCATTTTTGCGCGGGCTTCTGACCCGAATTTTACGTCTTTAGCAGCCATGATAGCGCTCCTTAGATGTTAGTTTATGTGTGATGTTTTATTGAGACTTGGAAGCCGGTGCTCGAGCCGCGTTATGTCGGCGTTTCTTCGAAACGCTACAAACGCTTTTCTCTGCGCCTGCTTTGGATATTTTTCGCAAGGCGAAAATTATCCGAGCACGCCCATAATATCCGATTCCTTCATGATCAGCAGTTCTTTGCCGTCGATGGTGACTTCGGTGCCGCCCCATTTACCAAATAGGACACGGTCGCCTTTTTTCACGTCTAGCGCGACCAACTTGCCGCTCTCGTCGCGTGTGCCGGGGCCGACAGATACGACTTTGCCTTCAGACGGCTTTTCTTTGGCAGTATCAGGAATGATAATCCCGCCGGCCGTTTTGCTTTCTTCTTTGACGCGCTGCACAAGCACACGGTCATGTAGAGGACGAAATTTCATAGGTCTTCTCTCATATAATAAGGGTTATAATAACGCTTAGCACTCAGAGTACCCGAGTGCTAATAGCTGGCATATGGGCGGACGGGCGCAACCACGCAAGGGGGCAATGAGAAAAAATTTCTAGCATATGGAAAATTATGGCAACACGCACAAATTAGCTTGAAAATTGCGCGCATTCAGCGCCGAGTACCCGTGGCGTTACTGAAAATTTGAAACCAATATTAGTTTAAAATCTTCAATATTTTGCGAGGCTTTATCCTGTGCCACGAGCAGGGATTGACGCTGACTTGATGCCATATAACCGTCTTCTGTGACCCGCTCGGCGAAATCCAGCAAGAAGGCCGTTCTAGCATCGCTTTTCGCAACATATAAATCTAGATATAACGCTGCGATATCGCCTGCCATACCCGTACGGGTAATATGACGATTAGCATCGAATTGATCAAGCGCTTTGAGTGCATCAGCATAGTTTTGACCTATGCTAATACGTTTTTCCCTATCACTCTCTTTGTGGAATTTACGATAGGGAAACATCTCTTCCAGATATGGGACCTCCGCTTCAAAGATTGCAAGTCGTAGCGCCTGACGGTTTTTCTCTGCTGCCATGCGGCTATTTAAATTTGCACTCTTTAACTGGCCTGATGCCTCTAAATCTTCTTTGAGGTTCTCAAGGTCGATAACCTTTCTCCTCTCGGTTCTAGATATCGGTTTCAATAGCGCTCTTTTCATATCAATAATGCGAATTTCGCTTAAGACCGCTGTATATAACATAGCATTTTCAATCGTCGTACTACCGTCAAGCATATCGTAAAAACGATAGATATCTTCTTCTGATTCATCCTGAAACTTTATTGCTACCCGCCGAAGTCCGCTCATCTCCTCTGCACTCACAATTCCATGCTTTAACGAGTCCAGCATCAGTTCACTCTGCTCAATTAAAAGATTTGTGCGCTCACGCAGAGCAATTTGATAAAGAATATAGTCTTTCGCGCCGTGTTTATTGGCCACAATGTCAGCCGGCGTCAGTTGATAACCCAAAAACTGCTCCCAAAGCGTGACCCCTAAATCAACGGGGACAACATAATCTTCTAACGCAGGATTGTCATTGGATAACAAAATAC
This sequence comes from Fretibacter rubidus, assembly GCF_041429785.1. Taxonomy (GTDB): domain Bacteria; phylum Pseudomonadota; class Alphaproteobacteria; order Caulobacterales; family Maricaulaceae; genus Fretibacter; species Fretibacter rubidus. Next base: position 235,431 of record NZ_CP163423.1, on the reverse strand, counting down.
GGGCTTCTGTATCGCGTGGGGTGAAATCGTAAATGTTCACACCATCCGCGATCGTGTATTGTTCAATTACGCCAATAATATTTATTTTGCCATATTCAGGCTTAAAGGTCGCAAAAGTCTGGTAGTTAAGGCTCATCTCTTTTTGATAAGGTTTGCATCCAATGGCGGAGATTGCCATTTCATCACGCCGCGTAATGCGGGCAAGATAAAGCTGGTCTTCAATATCGGGGCCGCCCACTGCACTGTCAGAATTACGCTTAATTTCAAAATCAATAACCGGAGACCAAGTCAAAGCCTGATTATCAAAAACAGACAATTCAACGTACATTTGTTCGCATGATGTACTGCGCTCAGGTTTGACATATAAACCAATAACCGTACCCTTCTCGTCATCTAAAACCGAGGCAACTTGATCGGCGATAGACACTGTTATTATTTCAACTGGATCAGGGGGCGCGCTTTGCGGACTGCACGATGTCAAAAAAAGCCATGCTGCGGGCAATAGAGCAAAATACGTTTTCATGATTTTGTAAAGCATAAATATCGGTTCGGAACAAGACTGTCCGGGACAACTTAACGCAGTGATAAATTTCTTGGTGAAAGTTTAAAAATCGCGCCGATAAGGGTCAGTGTCCACAAGGTAATCTGGCGCGCTTGGGTCGAGCTTAAACGTCACCAAGTCAGGTACAGTTACCTTATGCGCGATACCGACTTTTTTAATCACGCGACCCAGAACCGCTTTGACATAACGCTCGCGCGGGCTGGCCTCCCAATAGCTGGGGTTGGCGCCAAATTTTGCGCGCAAAGTCGCATTGGCAATCATGGCGGCATTGCGACGACCCGATGCAACTGTCGAATATTCCGTGGTGACTGATACGCAAAAGGTCTTATTGTTCACGCGGTGCGGTTGGTTCATCGGCCATGTCAGCGCGGTGCCCGGCTCTAGGTCGATTACTGTTGCAGAGGCGTCAAATTCCGGCGTATAGGGCAAATCGTCTTCAAGCGCATTGGACACAGCCGCCTCATAAGCCCTGTCAGGAATAAAGTCAGGCGTCAGCGGATAAAGATACATCGTTTTCTGCCCGCGGATATGCCACAGGATGGTTTCCGTCTTATCAAAATGATAGGGCACTTTGGCAACGGGGCTAGAGATTAAAATACCGCCATTGGCGTTAAAGGCTTTGTTGCCCGTGCGCTCTGATATGCCGGCATACATCGCGTCCAGCACCTCTTTATATTCAGGATGAACGTTCATGGCCCGACGGACATTCACCCAGACTTTGCCCGCTTTGGCGGCGTCTAAAATAACTTTACCGCCCGCATCACGAAAATCACCCGTGCGAAATTTATTCGGATAGAGCGCGTGATTGGGGTCCCCCATGGTGCAAACATCAAGCATATGGGACGGATGCTTATCCAGCAGAGCAATCAACGCGTCATCTGTGAACAGGCCTGTGCTGTTTAAATCATGGCCAAAGCTCATGATATCTTTTTGAAAGCTCTGCGTATGGCTCTCTGTCCAGTTCGTTAATAGTGTCATTTCCAGCTCCGTTTAGGGGTTGGGCATAGCAAAAATTGATTACTTAAATATTGGCGGCGCGCCTGTGATGGGGCCGACGAAAGATAATTTTAAGAACATAGTAAACAGATCCTAAAAGAAACAAGCCACCAATCAGAAGGCCAAGGTTCGTTGCCATTTCGCCGCGCAGTCCCCACTGGCTGTCAAAACCGCTGAACATCGCGCCAAGGCTGGCCCCAATAAGGGTCATACCCAGCAGGCACATCACGATGAAGGGCCCTGTATTGGGATTGCGGCGACGCTTGAGTGTTCCCGTCTTGCCACCCGCTTTGATGAAACGCTCTGCACTGTCTTTGGCCTCCGCGTTATCAATCGTTGCGTCATTATATCCTGGATTGGCATCGAGGCTTTGTGACGTTGTGCTCTGCGCTTCAGTCTCTGAGCCCAAGCCATCTGACTTAGCACTGTCTTGAGCCTTCATATAATCCAGTCGCGATAACGGGCTATCATTTTGCGCGCTCACAGGTCTAATTGCCCCCTTACGCCCTGTGAAGGGCACCACTTTAGACGGTTGCTCTGTTATCTCGGGTGCATCAATAAGTTGCTTGGGCAAATCTTGGCCTGCATTGCGGCGTGGGCGCGCGATTAAGGCGTCCAGACGGTCACTGACTTCTGCGGCGGCCTCTGCGATGGGTGATGGTTTATCAGAGTGCGGCGTGATGAGAGGTTCAATATCACGCTCATAGTCACTGTCATCAAAGTCACCGTTGTCAAAATCACCGTTGTCAAAATCAGTGGCATCAAAATCCTCGTCATAGACTTCTGATAATGTCAGCACACCCGCAGGGCCGTCTTCGCGGCGGCGCGACGGCGTGAAATCGCGGTAAACGGTGACGTCAGCTGCGCCTGCAACAACCCCGCTGTCCGTGTTGCCATGATCACCAAGCGGACCGTAAGTGCTAGCCCCAATCAGATCTTCATCCGCGCGCGGCGGCAGGTCGAGGCGCGGCGCGAGGGCCAAAGCTTTCTCTGGTCGCAGAAACAAAATCTTTTCAGCGGTCCGGCGTCGCACAAGCGCGTCGATTGTGTAAATCTGTCCGTTAATCTCGCTGTTGCGCCATATGTCAAAGCCGTTAGCTGCGTCCAATATACGGCCATTATTCGTGGCCGCCACAACGTCAGAAGCGAGAAACGCGTCTGTGCCAATGTTAAAGGCGAGCGAGACAAGCGCGTCAAACTGCCCTTGGGTCAGCGGCGCAAAAATATGGTCATTCACAAGCGCCTCATAAGGAGCCAAATCATCCCGCAGCAGGCTCTCCGCCTCTTCGCGGGACACAGATAGGCTTTCACCTTTGGCAACCGCATGACCATAGCCTGCGACACGGCGGCCCGTATCAAGCTGTCGCGCATCAGGACGGTAACCCTCATAAGATTTAATCAGCTTTAGGCCGACATCAGATATATGAAATTGGTGACGCATAATCGTTCCAAACCAGGACAAAAGAAATTCTCTTGCTTGAACTTGCAAAGATTGGGCCGATTACGCGCCTAAAGGGAAATTTCTACACCATTGGGCGTTTTACAAAAGAACCATCGCCGCGAAGCCGAGGAAGGAGAAAAACCCGATAACGTCAGTCACAGTTGTCACAAAGACCGATGAAGACACAGCCGGGTCGGCACCAAAGCGTTTGAGGCCAAGCGGCACTAATATGCCCGCCAGCCCCGCAAAGACATGATTAATAATCATCGCCACAAAGGCCACACCCGCAAGGCGCGTATCCCCAAACCAGACATAGGCAATAATGGCCAAGGCCACCGCGAACACAATCCCGATTAACAACGCCGCCACAGCTTCACGCCGCACGGCTCTCCACGCATTTTGCGGCGTCAAATCCCGCTCCGATAGGGCGCGCACCGCCACAGTCAGGGCTTGCGTGCCCGCATTACCGCCCATAGAGGCAACAATTGGCATCAGTACAGCCAGCGCAACAATCTGGTTAATTGCATAATCAAATTGTGCAATCACGATAGACGCCAAAATCGCGGTCAGGAGGTTCACAAATAACCACGGCGCGCGCGCTTTGAACACTGTGGCCGCCGTATCGGTCAGGCCCGCATCTGAAACACCCGCCAAAGCGAGGATATCTTCCGTGTTTTCAGTCTGGATAATCTCGATGATATCATCAACGGTCATCATACCGACAAGACGGCCAGAGGCATCCACAACAGGGGCTGAAATCAGGCTGTATTTTTGAAACAAATAAGCCGCTTCTTCTTGGTCCATTTCTTGCGGAATTTTCGCTAGCAGCGGCTCCATTAACTCTGAGAGCAACATCGCGCGAGGGGCCCGCATCAGCCGCGAGAGATTGACATAACCCAGCGGTTTGAACGTCGGATCAACAACATAGACGTTAAAGAAGATTTCGGGCAAATCTTCGCCTGTGGCGCGCATATGATCAATCGTGCTGCCAACCGTCCAGAACTCTGGCGAGGCGACAAATTCGCGCTGCATCAAACGCCCAATGGTCTCGTCTTCAAACTTTAAGGACGCTTCAAGCTGGGCTCGGTCCGCACTGGGCAGCGCACCCAAAATTTCTTCGCGCTGCTCGTCTTCCATCTCCTCGATAATTTGCGTGGCGTCATCATTATCAAGCTCTGAGATGGCTTGGGCGAGTTGATCAGATGGCAGCAGCGGCAAAATATCTTCCACCACCTCGTCCTCAAGATAGGACAAAATATCGGGCGAGATAATCTGCGGCGCGCCCGTAATCAGGCGCTCGCGCTGCTCGGGTGTTAACTGCTCAAATTGGTCTGAAAAATCAGCAGGGTGAATATCTGTAATATCATCAAGCCCGATAGCCCCATCAAGCAAATCAACTAGCAAATTATAATCAGCATCAAGACCAGTGTCCGACATGCGTTCGCCTGCAAAGGGAGGGTTATCAACTGGTGATTTTTGGCTCATGGCGTCCTCCCTTTCCTAGTGCTTATGGCTGTCTTCACATGACAGATTGAGCGCGGCCTTTCAAGACGACACACGCTGTGGGGATGAATTTCACGCTTTATATTGGACAGGCAATAGTGAAATGTCACATAAGGGATAAAACACAGCATAATAAACGCTAATAACATACGCACGGGACATAAAATGCCTATTTTTAAATCCAAAATCGCCCCTGGCTCTGATAGCTTTCAAAAGAACCGCAGCGAGATGCTGACGATGGTCGACGAACTACGAGCTCTTGAACAGCGGGCCGTGGACACATCTAACAAACGCTTGCCTGTGTTTGAAAAACGGGGGCAGCTTTCACCGCGCGAACGTATCAAACGCTTGCTCGACCCTGGCATGCCGTTTTTGTCGCTGTTTAATATGGCCAATTATATGCTGGATGATGAGAACCCCGATACATCCGTTCCGGGCGGGTCAAACATTATCGGCATTGGTTTTGTATCGGGTGTGCGCTGTATGGTTTGGTCCGATGATAGCGGTATTCGCGCGGGCGCAGCCACGACAGGCGGCTGGCGAAGCCTAGAGATTATGCAAGAGATGTGCATGCGCCAAAAATTGCCGCTGGTCCATTTGGTCGAGAGCGCAGGCGCCAATCTTGTCGATTATGAGGTCGAGCTTTGGGCGAACGGCGGGAAGCTGTTTCGTAACTTGGCCCGCATGTCGTCCAAAGGCCTGCCGACCATGGTTGTGCTGCACGGCGCCTCAACAGCGGGCGGGGCCTATATGCCCGGTATGTCCGATTACGTGATTGGCGTGAAAGATAACGGCATGGCGGCGCTAGCGGGGGCTGCGCTGGTCAAAGCGGCTACGGGCGAAATTGCCAATGACCGCGAGCTTGGCGGCACAGAAATGCACAGCACGACAACGGGGTTGATTGAATATCTGGCCGATGATGACGCCCACGGTATTGCGCTGGCACGTGACGTGATGGGGCGTTTGGGGTGGAATAAACACGCGCCCTTAAAAGAGCCCAAACCCTACGCCATGCCAGCCTATAGCGAGGACGAACTCGCGGGTGTGGTGCCAAAGGATTATACCACGCCCTATGATGTGCGCGAAGTGATGGCGCGTATCGTTGACGGGTCAGATTTTGAAGATTTCAAACCGCGCTTTGGTGTGTCCACGGTTTGTATCCAAGCCAGCGTTATGGGGCACCCCGTCGCGATGATTGGCAATAACGGTCCGATTGACCCCAACGGCGCCAATAAAGTCAGCCACTTCCTCCAGCTCTGCGAGCAGTCCCAAACCCCCGTCGTATTTCTGCATAATACCACAGGCTATATGGTCGGCACACAATATGAACAGGCGGGCATGATTAAGCACGGATCAAAAATGATCCAGGCCGTGTCCACCATCACTGTGCCCAAAATCAGCTTTCATATTGGGGCGAGCTTTGGCGCGGGCAATTACGGCATGGCAGGTTATGCCTATGACCCGGAGTTCCTCTTTAGCTGGGTCAATGCGCGCACAGGCGTGATGAGCGGGGCCAGTGCAGCCAAAACTATGCGCATGGTCGCCGAGGTGCGCGCCGCCCGAAAAGGCGAAACGGTTGATGAGGCGAGCGCCCAAGCGCAAGAAGATAAAATCACAGCCCTATTCACGCGCCAAGAAAGTGCGCTTTACACGTCAGGGCGGTGCCTGGATCACGGCGTGATTGACCCGCGTGATACACGCAAAGTTCTGGGCTTTGTGCTAGACACAATCGCCGAAGGTCGTGCGCGCAAAGTTGCGCCCAATAGCTTTGCCGTGGCCCGGGCATAGGAGGCGGATATGAAGATGATTAAAACTCTGTTGATCGCTAATCGCGGCGAAATTGCCTTGCGCGTCATGCGCAGCGCGAAAGAGATGGGCATCAAAACCGTTGCCGTTTATTCCGACGCAGATGCCAATGCGCCGCATACAAAATTTGCTGACGCGGGGGTTCATATTGGCGGTTCTCCGGTTGGTGAAAGCTATCTGCTGATCGACACGATTATTGACGCGGCCAAGAAAACGGGCGCGGACGCCATTCATCCTGGATATGGTTTCCTCTCGGAGAATGCCGATTTTGCCCGTGCGTGCGAAGCGAACGACATTATCTTTGTCGGCCCCCCCGTTGGGGCGATTAATGTCATGGGCGACAAAGCGCGGTCAAAACGCGCGATGATAGCGGCGGGCGTGCCCTGCGTGCCCGGCTATCAAGACGAAGACCAATCTGACAAGGCCTTGACGACGGCCGCCAAATCCATCGGCTTTCCCGTGATGGTCAAAGCGGCGGCGGGCGGCGGCGGGCGCGGTATGCGCCTTGTCCATAAGGCGGCTGACATTGAAAACGCCATTAAGGACGCCCGCTCTGAAGCCGTCAACGCCTTTGGTAACGGCGAGCTTATTATCGAAAAAGCCGTGCAGAAACCCCGTCATGTGGAGTTGCAAGTCTTTGCTGATAAACACGGCAACACCGTCCACCTGGGTGAGCGCGATTGTTCCGTGCAGCGCCGCCACCAAAAGGTGATCGAGGAAGCCCCCTGCCCCGTCATGACAGAAAAACTGCGCGCCGCCATGGGCGACGCCGCCGTCAATGCCGCCAAAGCCGTAGAGTATGTCGGCGCGGGCACCGTGGAATTTTTGCTTGATGCGTCGGGTGAGTTTTACTTCCTAGAGATGAACACACGCTTGCAGGTGGAGCATCCCGTCACAGAAATGATTACCGGCCTTGATCTGGTCGCGCTGCAACTGCGTGTCGCGCAAGGGGAGGCCCTTGGCTTGTCCCAAGACGACGTCACGCTGTCGGGGCATGCCATGGAAGTGCGCCTTTACGCCGAAGATCCCGCGAATGATTTCCTGCCCAGCACAGGGCCGATTACACTTTGGTCTGCACCGACAGATCTCGCCAGGGTCGATAGCGGTATTGAGAGCGGCGGCATGGTCAGTCCGTTTTATGACAGCATGGTCGCGAAAATTATCACCCACGGCGACACGCGCGAGGTTGCGCGCATAAAGCTGATAAAAGCGCTTCAGCAGACCGCACTGGTTGGCGTTGAAAACAACCGTGATTTCCTGATCGACGCGCTGGGACAAGAGGCCTTTATTAAGGGCGAAGCAACGACCGCCTTTATCGCAGAGACCTATGGCGATGACGGTTACGCGCGCCCAGAATTATCCGACCAAGACTATACAGTTGCCGCCGTCATTGATTTTCTCATCGCCCAAGACACGGCGCTGAACGCGTCGCTGGGTGTGCCATGTGAATTAATGGGGTGGTCAAATGCACGCGGGGTTGAAAGTGTGTTTGTCTATAACGACGTCACCGTTCGTGTGGAAAGCGGCGCAGATGACACCCTGATTGTCCACATCGGCGACAGCACAACTGCGGTATCTGTACCAAGCCGCGATGCCCCGCATTTCACCCTGATTATGGACGGCGAAAAAACAAAAGTGACAGCCGTAAAGTCCGCCCAAGGCCTTCACGTCATTACACCTGCGCGCAGCTTTACAGTTCAAAACATCGCCGGCGGCACAGCGAGCCTTGAGGACGCGGGCGGCGGCGGCACGGTACGCGCCCCGATGCACGGGCAGTTGCTGGAAGTCTTTGTCAAAATGGGCGACACCGTCAAAACAGGGCAAAGACTTGCCATATTAGAAGCCATGAAAATGCAACACGAAATCCTCGCCGAAATTGACGGAGAGGTCGTAGAGATCGCCGCCAAAGCGGGAAGCCAAATCGCAGCAGATGATTTGATTATGGAAATCGAAGGTGATGCATGACAATGCAATCTCGGAGTTTGAAACGACCACAAGGCCATAGATTTCGGGTGGGCTGTGTCCACGGCGGAATGACAAGCATATGCGTGGTTTGTATTAGGAAAAGGCCGCCTAAGCCAAAGCCTGCCGCTCCCTACAATCCTAAAGACTGATAATGCAGGGCAATATCGGAAATGGCGACATAAAACGCTGCCGTGCGGATGTCTTCAAGTTCTGGTTTTTCATTGAGTTGCTCGCGGATATTGGCGTAAGCCAGACGCATTGTGTCATCTAGACCTGCACGAACCAAATCAATTTCGTCTGCGCCTTCGATATATTCTTTTTTGAAATTCGTGCCAAATTTGACGCCTGATTTCTTTAGCTGTTCGAGCAGCAGCGACGCTTTGCTCTCTTCGCGGCGGCGTTGCAAACGGCCAAAACGAATATGGTTGACGTTTTTCACCCATTCAAAATAGGACACGACCACACCACCCGCATTGGCGAGCATATCAGGAATGATAATTACGCCTTTATCGCGAAGCACTTTGTCAGCCATAGCGGTGACCGGGCCGTTGGCGGCTTCGACAATTAATTTAGTTTTAATATTATGGGCGTTGTTTTTGTTAATCACCCCTTCCATTGCGGCGGGGATTAAGATGTCGCATTTATCACAGAGCGCGTCCAAATCTTCGCTAAAGCTGCCGCCGTCAAACTCTGATAACGGCTTACCCGCATTCATATGATCTTTTAAGGCTTGGATATTGATGCCCTTTTCATTGCGGATAACACCGTCACGTTCAATCACGGTGATGATTTTCGCGCCGTCTTCCTCGGACAGGAATTTTGCCGCATGATAGCCCACATTACCAAGGCCTTGGACGACGATTTTCTTACCGTCCAGATCACCGCGCATGCCCGCTTGTTTTTTATCCTCTGGGTGTCGGAAAAACTCTTGCGTGACATATTGAACGCCCCGGCCTGTGGCTTCTGTACGGCCATTAATCCCGCCGAGGTGAACAGGTTTACCCGTAACACAGGCGGCCGCGTCAATATTGGTACGGTTTAAGCGGCGGTATTCATCCATCATCCACGCCATCTCGCGCTCGCCCGTGCCCATATCTGGCGCGGGTACATTTTGTGACGGGTGGATGAGGTCGCGCTTTGATAGCTCAAATGTAAAGCGGCGCGTGATACGCTCTAGCTCTGTCGCGTCCCATTGGTTCGGGTCAATACACAGCCCGCCTTTCGACCCACCAAAGGGTAAATCCACCAGCGCGGTTTTATACGTCATCAATGCGGCCAGCGCTTCGACTTCGTCCTGGTTAACGCTCATGGCGTAGCGAATACCGCCTTTAACAGGTTCTTTATGTTCCGAATGGACGGCGCGGTATCCTGTAAAGCTATGCACTTCGCCGCGTAATTTCACGCCAAAGCGGACCGTATAAGTCGCATTACACACGCGGATTTTCTCAAGCAATTTGGGCGATATATCCATATAGCTACCCGCGCGGTTGAACATGACATCCACACTTTGGGAGAAATTAAGTTCTGACATGATGAGACTTCCCTCAAACTAAATTAACCAACCGCGTCGCGGTGCTTTGTTCCTCTCTATGCCCGTCAAACGATAAAGAATAGTCTATATTTCGCAGTTTAAGAGAGAATTTTGCTAAATTCTTCGTCATTTTTTGACATGTGTGTTGGGTAGCAACCCGATCGCGGTCTAGCCCGTAATAATAATATGAAAAAGTTTAAATTTACCTTGGCAGCGCTCGCTGTTGCTACGCTTTTACTACTCGCGACGGCTATTCAAAGCCGCGCAGAGACCGCACAATCACGTACCACACTTTCCATGAGTTGCCCTATGAAACTAAGTTTTAAGACCCCTAGCGAGCAGCAAAAATGGGGCGCAGTCAATGACGGTGTCATGGGCGGGCGGTCATCAGGCGGCCCGTCATTTAATGACGCGCATATGGTCTTTAGCGGCGTCATCAATACCAATGGCGGCGGGTTTTCATCCGTGCGCCGCTTTGTCGAGCCTGGCGTATTGGGCGGTGCGGACGGTATAAATCTGCGCGTGAAATCCGACGGGCGCGGCTATAAATTATCGCTACGTACCGATGCCTATTTCCGCCGCCGCTCTATTGCCTTCCAAGCACCCATTGCCGCTACTCAGCCCGGCGAATGGGAAACCGTCTTTGTCCCCTTTGATGATTTACAAGCCTCTATTTTTGGCCGCCCCTTACGCGGCGCAACATTTGACCCGTCCAAGGTCAACACCATCGGCATCATCCTATCCGACGGACAAGACGGCCCTTTCGAGCTAAAGGTCGATTGGATGGAAGGATGCGGGAAAACGGCGTAACATAAGGCGATTAACGGACGCCTCTTAACCGACGCCTCTGAACTTGCGCCTCTTGGTACGGCTGGTCGGAATCGAACCGACACTCCAAAGGAACGGGATTTTGAATCCCGCGCGTCTACCAATTCCGCCACAGCCGCATACCAAGTAGAGGGGTGATATAGAGGAGCCCTTTTTAAAAATCCATATGCATTTTTCGATTTTTGAAATTTGTGCAGCAATAATGTAGGGAAGCTTTCCGCTTTTCATCTGCATTTAAAGGTGACTTTAAGACAATCTCTGCTAAAGCCGCGTCCATGCAAGGAAAACTCGCATTTCTAGATAAGTGGTATGAAGATACCAAAGCCCTCGCGCGGCACCGTTTGGCCTATCGGTGGCTGGCATTTATCAGCTTTATTGAAAGCTCTTTTTTCCCGATCCCGCCTGATTTGATGATCATTCCGATGGTACAGGCTAATCTTAAAAACTGGTGGAAAATTGCTTTGGTTGCCACTGTCGCCTCTGTCTTGGGCGGTATTGCGGGATATTTCCTTGGCCTGTTCTTCTTTGACGCTTTGGCCGTACCTGTCTTGGAGGCTTTGGGCAAAACAGATAAAATGGCCGAGTTTTCAGCGCGTATTGCGCAGTACGGCGGCCTCGCCGTCTTTGGCGCGGGACTGACGCCGTTTCCTTATAAGGTCATCACCATCATGAGCGGGGCGCTTAAGATTAACTTTGCGGTTTTTATCGCTGCTAGTGTTATGGCGCGCTCGTTGCGGTTTTTCCTGGTCGCAGGCATTATTCGCCTTGCGGGACCCAAAGCCGAAGAGATTATGAAAAAGCATTTTGGCCTCTTTTCAATCGGCCTATTTGTCTTACTCGCGGGGATGTATTGGGCTTATATGCATTTCATGCACTAAGCCTGTACCCTTAAGAGAGCAGCCCGATAACGCGGGCAAAACCAAAATCTTGAAACGTCGCCGCCCGCGCGGCCCCCGTATCAGGGCCGATCAAAAACGCATTATCAGCGCTGTTAAACCCCTTGGCGATATCCACAGCTTTGTCATCAAGAACAGATTTCACCCGCCGCGCAATGGCGGCCCCGCTATCAATCCACCTTACAGACTGGGTAAGCGAGGCTTTTAACTCGTCCTTTAAGAGTGGGAAATGGGTACAAGCCAAAACGACCGCGTCAATATCAGCGCCGTGTTTGCCTGAAAACAACGGGGCCAGTTCGGCTTTAATCCGGGCAAGGTCGACGGCGCCGCCAGCTAATTTCGCTTCGGCTATATCGACCAAGTTGACAGAGCCTTGCAAGATAACGTGACAGTCAGAGGCATGGTCGCGGATAAGACCGTCAACATAGCGGCGCTTGACCGTGCCGGGTGTTCCTAGCACCGCAATCGTGCCTGTGCGCGTCATCTGCGCGGCGGGTTTTATCGCCGGCACGACGCCAATCACGGGCGCACGCACCGCAGCACGAATAGCGTCAAGCGCGGTGGTCGAGGCCGTGTTACACGCAATGACAATGACGTCAGGCGACAGCATTAATTCGAGTGTCGCAAGTAATTCTGGCAAGCGGGCTTGTAATTGCGCAGGTGTCTTCTCGCCGTAAGGGCGAAAGATATCATCAGCGACATAGCTTTGGCGCAGAGCGGGTAGCAGGTCACGGATTTCGCGTGAAACGGAAAGCCCGCCAACGCCGGAATCAAATATAAGTGCATGTGCCATAGATCAGCTTTGCCGCAAGCCCCCTTACCAAAGGGTTTAAAACCATAAAAAGATGACGGCGATAGGGCAAAATCAAGTCAAAAAAATCCCCGCCATAAAGACGGGGAGAAGGTGGTTTTGACTAAAAGTTGACCGCGCCGGATGTGGGAGTGGCGAGGTCGGGATCAGAAAAGTGATGACACCATCTGTTCAACATTATCGTTGCAAGCGTTATGCCAAGTCATAATTCCCCAAAATGGCGAGATTATGACGGGTTTATGGGCCCCCCGCACGGACACTGTGCCGTTTTGATACAAATATGTCTCAATACGGCACATCAGGGAGAACGCTATTGCTGCGGATACCCACCCTGCGTTGGTGCGCGGTCACGCAGCGGATAGCCGGGTCTGTCAAGCGCGGGTTGGATAACGCGCGGCTGCGATGCATAGCCACCAGAGTGCGTAACCGTACCGCTATAGCCAGAGACTGCTTGGCGGAACCCTTCGATATAATTAGGGGGCAGATAAACAGGCACTTCAGCCCCTGCGCTATCAAGCAAAATTATCGTCAGCCCATCAAACCGTGCCGCATCCAAGCGTTCTTGCGGGATGTGAAGCGTGACTTTTTCTTCACGGATACAGCGTGTGTCTTGATAGACATCTGTACGGGCGTAACCGCTGGCGCTCATCACGGGGGCAACAATCGCGGGACTGGCAAAGAAGTTCATATGCTTGCGCGACTTGGATGATTTATGATTTCTAAACTCGCGATCCGTTGAGCGGTCAACCTTGCGCGGTTTTGACACTGGACGGGACTGCGGCTTTGGTTTGGAGACCGGGCGCGACTGTGGACGCGGCTTTGATACAGCTCTGGGCTGGGACACAGGACGCGACACAGAAGGACGCGTCGCTGGCCGAGAGCTTGGACGCGAAACAGGACTGTTCGTGCCGCTAGTGCTTATGCGCTTTGACACAGGCACAGAGCGTTGATTGCTTTTTTTGGCATTCATGCGATCGCGCGATGTGCCGCGGCTTCCTCTTGAACGCTCGGTTCCGGGACGCTCAACTCTGGGACGCGTAACGGGACGATCACTCGACCGACCTCTTGTACCATTGCCGGTCCGACGCGTCGGCGTTCCAGTGGCGTCGCGAATACGGCGCACACGGTCTGGATTGCTCGGTAAATCCGTAACAGGTGTTACCTTGCCGTTGTGTTTTTTGTAGCCCTTATCACCGCCAGATCCCCGGCCGCCGCGACCTCCATCAGATCCGCGACCACCACGGCCACCGTCAGATCCCCGGCCACGCCCGCCATCAGATCCATGTCCACCACGACCACCGCGACCAAATCCGTCGCCATGACCCCGACCGCCACGACCATAGTCGCGACCCCGGCCACGTCCGTAACCATATGAGCCATAACCCCGGTGATGGCCGTAACCCCGACCATAACCGCGGTGCCCACGGTAGCGCGGGAAAAGCACATAAAGTCCGCCGAGATAGCCATATGATGACCCCCGGTTATAGCCTTCGTCATAAACGACTTCGGTCGTATTCGTTGAACAATCCAATGTCTGCGCGTCTTGCAATATGCGCGACACAGGCTGTCCCGACACATAAACCGCACGGTCATAACCGCGAACATCAAACGGATCGTCAGTGGCCGTTGAATAAATCATCGATAAATCAAGATAAGCCCCGCCGATGACCCGCTGCCCGTCAAGCGTAACAGAAGAGGCACCCGTCCGCAGATTGGCTGTCCCCGCCAAATTAGGGTCGGCTTCAAAGGGATCAAATGTCGGCGCGATACTGACCCGAAGGCCTGTTTGCGGGTCAAATTCACGCACAATGTCCGCCGCGATTTGCTCTGGGCTCATCTCTGGTAGGGACAACGCCCCGCGAATTTCGGTTGTCGCGCCCAAGGCCTGCGGATTTGTCGTGACCCGCTCATTTGTTTCGTAATAACCCGTCTCTGGGTTATATTGAGCTAGGGCTGGCAGGCTAAAGGCGGCTGATAAGCAAAGCGCGGTGATCAAAGTTTTTACAGGCGTTCGTATAAGATGTGTCATAAGCCCTATTACCATAGCAAGACTGAGGCCAAGCTGAAAGTCATGTTAACAGTGCGTTCATCTTTGTAACACAACGGCAATGTGGCCTAACAAATCAAAATAGTGCACCAAATGCCCTTTGAAACATGCTGAAATGATATGAAATAGAGTGAAACCTTTGATGTTTTGTCTTTGACGCGGGCATTCTGCACGGTTTTTTCATGGCTAAAACCAAGGCATATCAGAGGGCGCGCTTTAATATTTTAGTGGGATTGCCTCTAATATTGCTGAGCGCCTGCGCGACGGTGACCAAAGGCACGCATGAAACTATAAAGGTCATTACCGAGCCCCCCGGCGCGCGGGCCTATACCGATATAGTAAAAATGCCCCGCGATACTCAGACAGCCTATATTGGCTGCGAGCCAACGCCCTGTTCTTTCAAATTGCCGCGCCGCACGGAAGCCGTTGTTTTAATCGAGCATAAGGATTACGCGCCCTATGAAGCTGCTGTATTTTCAGATCACCGTAGCGAACGGCGATACCGCGAGAAAACGCGGCTAAAAAAACAAGCCGCCGCACGACAGCGCGATAGCCGCTCGCCCATAGCGGCCACGACCGATGCGCCCGTCAAAAGCGGCACAGCCGTCTCACTCGCAGACCCTGCGGATATCAAAGACCCCCTGATCCGAGGCAATGTGGCTCTTGGTACTGCCGCCAGCACGGGGCTTATTGCTGGAACCGCTGTGCTTGAATCAGGCACAGTGCTTGTCGCGCCGCTCGCGGGAGGAGCTTTAATCGGGGGCGGGATGATTTTATTTGGGGCGGCGTCCTATACGCTAGCCGCCGATACAACCGACGCCGTGACAGGCGCCGATCATTCAATTTATCCCAATCCCCTTTTTGTTCGCCTTGCCAAAGACAGAGCGCAATACACCCTTGACCCCAATGTTGACGGTGTGCGGCAAAGACGGCGCAAACCATCACTAAAGACGCCACTGGCAGAGTTGCCAAACAGTGAGAGCAATCCATGACATCGATTTTGCGGCCCCTATTAATCTTATTTTGCATGCTGTCCTTGCCAGCTTGCGCAACGATTTCCAAAGGCACAACAGAGCGTGTGCGTTTTGAAACTGTACCGCCCGGGGTTACCGTAACCACAGATATTGAGACAACGGCGAGCAAAGCTGCGCGCCGCAAAGATAAATCACTGGAGCCAGAGTATTTTAGCTGTTCCCCCACACCTTGCGAAATAAAACTCAGCCGCCGAACGAATACAATTGCGACATTGACCTATCCCGGAATGGAACCTTTGGAATTTGCGATAACGTCCGGCCTCAGCCGTCGCAACCTTGCACCGTCCGCGACGGGGGGTGCCGTCACTGGACTATCCTTGGCAGGGGTTGGCGCAGGTGTTGGGGCCTCGCTCGGCGCGACCAGTCTTGGTTTTGCCGCAGTGGCGGGGCCTGCCGCGATTGTGGCCGTTGGTGTCGGCGGGTCTTTTATGTTGGTCGATGCCGCGTCTGGCGCAGCCATGCAGTTGTCGCCTAATCCGCTTGTCATTACCATGGTCCCCAAAGGCACAGAGGTCGTGCCCGACCCAGAGGTGCAAAAACTTCGCGATAGTCGGGCGCGAAAGCAAACAACACCGAAAACCGCCAAAGAAATATGCGCCAGAGCCCCCGGTTATAATACGCCAAACCAACGCAGCTATTGCGCGGATTGGAATAGGAAGAATAAGGCAGACGTCAGCGCTGACTGACCATAAAAAAAGCCCCTCACGATGGAGGGGCTTTAAAAACACATATCAGCGCGACTAGGCGTGCTCTGATACCCATTCTTCTAGCTTGGTTTTGGTCATGGCACCGACCTTCGTTGCCACGACCTGACCGTCTTTGAAAATCATGAGCGTCGGAATACCTCGCACATGAAATTTCGCGGGTGTTTCAGGGTCGTCATCAATATTGACCTTAGCAACTTTAATGCGGTCACCCATTTCGTCAGAAATTTGTTCCAGCGCTGGGCCGATTTGTTTACAGGGACCACACCATTCCGCCCAAAAATCTACAAGGACGGGCGAAGAACTGCCCAAAACATCGTCTTTAAAACTGCTATCTGTGACTTTTACGGTGGCCATGGGAACTCCTTAGATTAACTTTTACTGTAGGTAGGAAGCGCGCCCGACCCCGTCAAGGACAGCACGTTGGGAATCTATTCAGTATTCTATTTTGGAATCTGCTCCAAAGCCGCATCTAAAAGTGCGTCTGGCAAAATCATCATATGCGGGCCGTCCGTCCACAACAGACCGCAAGTGACCGTTCTAGTCGGGTAAAGCGTGCGCGCCATTTCGCGGTAGGCCGCCATTTGGCCAAGATAGCTTGGCGAAACATCATGCGGGTCGGTCGGCGGCGGTCGGTTGGATTTATAATCCACAATAAACACCTCCGCCTCACTGACTGACAGGCGGTCGATTTGCGCGTTGAGATAAACAGAGGCAGGCAAGCTATCGGCGCGGCCCGCAAGCGATATTTCTGCCCGTGTGCCCGGCGCGAAAATTGCCTCAAACGCGGGGTTGTCCAGCACAGAAAACACGACGGTTTCTATGTCATCCCGCAACGATTGCGGCAGGTCCCCGTGACTGTCCAAGAACCGCGCAGCAGCATTACGCCGCGCATCAGGCGTAACATCGGGCAGCAGTTCAAGTAGTTTATGGATAAGCATACCGCGGCGATAAACAGGCACAGGCGTTTCCAAGGGCGAGCGTAGCGGCGCGTCCAGACCCGGCGGCGGCGCAAGCAGATGGGACGGCGTTACGCGGCGTTCACGCAGGCGTGGAGCCTCGCAGGGCGTGGTAATCCAAGACGGCAAATCCGCAGTAACACTCACATTATCGACGGTTTCATCTGTCCCGCCTAAAACGGGTCGCGCGCCATAAGCCAGCCCCGCAATGCCGCCCTCACCCTCGACGTCAAACGGCGTCTTTACCCGGTAACATCCGTCTAGCGACATCAGCGCACGCGCCGCCCAATCATGCCAACTCCCCTCTGGCGCTTTCGGGTAGAGGTCGTCTTTTGGGACGCGCCCTGATTTATAACCGCAGATTAGAAGCCGACTTTCCGCGCGGGTCATGGCCACATATAAAAGCCGCAAATATTCTTCGGTCGCACTTTTGACGCGCGCCTCTTTTATCGTCTCTAGCACCTCTGGCGTATCGGCCCCGCCGCCAAGGCGCGCAAATGTGTTATCATCCAGATTAAGTAGGCCATTATCTGTGGCGTCACGCGCGCCGGGTATTTGCGTTGTATCGGGCAGGATGACGACGGGGGCTTCTAGGCCCTTTGCGCCGTAGACCGTCATGACGCGGACCTGGTTATGGCTGCCGTCCATTTCCCGTTTTAGCTCGCCCGTATCACCGCCAAAGCTATGCACAAAATGCTGAAGCGACGGCGCGCTTTGGCGTTGATGGGCCAGCGCCTTGGCCAGAAACGCCGCAATCGGGTCTTCGACCTCCATAGATAGCCGCGCGTAAAACTGGCGCACTGTCGATGTACCGTCAGGCAAGAGGCGGTTAAGAACAGTTTCAAAAAACTCATAAGGCGCAAGCCGTCGTGACGCTGATAAAATGGATGTCAGCGCAGTGACCACATCTTTTGCCCAAGGCTGATCGCTGTGTTTAAGCGCAGGCCATAAACGTCCTTTTCGTCCCGCCGCCACCTCAAACAATTGCGTCTCTGAAATATTAAACAACGGGCTTTTTAACGCTTCAGCCAAGGCGAGATCATCTTCGGGTAAGCAAACAAATCGCGCGAGCGACATAAGGTCCTGCACCGCGATGCTGTCTGATAATATCAACCGGTCAGCCCCCGCGACAGGAACACCAGCACGTTTTAAATTTCGGATGACAGCGTTGAAAAACGCGCCTGAGCGTTTGCGCACCAATATCAAAACATCACCCGCTTGCATGGGGCGCACCACTTCGCGCGCACCGCCCACGGCTGATTTATCAAATTTGGTAATTAGCTCGCCTTTATCAATCCAGTCTTTGACTTGGGTCGCAATGGCGCGCGCTAGTTTCTCCCTCGCGCCGTCTTGGCCTTCGGTATCAACAGGGCGCGGGTCATAAGGAACTTCATCCTCTGTGGTCACAGGCGGCGGGGACAGCGGCCATAATTCGACCAACCCTGGAATTTCGCGTTTAGCCGTATGGGTAATCAGGTCAGAGGCGGGCGGGACATAATCTGCGCCAAACATCTGTTGCAAGCCGCCTTGCCCGACAAAGACTGCATCAACAGCCTCTAGCACGGCCGGCGCAGAGCGAAACGACATGCGCATCCGAATGGCATTATCAGGCTCTGTCTCAAACTGCGACTTGCCAATAAAGACAGTGGGGTCTGCGCCTTGGAAAGAATAAATCGATTGCTTTTCATCACCCACCGCAAAAAGTGTGCGGGGCAAGTGACGGTCTTTTTCGTCATGCTCAAAGGCGTCCGCCAGCGCGTCAATAATATCCCATTGTTCTGGGGCTGTGTCTTGGGCTTCGTCCACAAGGATATGTTTAATCCCCATATCCATTTTATAGCGCACCCACTCTGATACCTCTGAGCGGGTCAGAAGATTACGCACGAGCAAGATTTGATCAGAGAAGTCGAGAACACGTGCGCTAGCTTTGGCGACTTTGTAAGTGGCCGCAAAATCTTTGGCGATGATGAACACCGTTTCCGTGCGCCGCAAAATTGTCAGTGCCGAGAGGTCTTGTCCCGCCCGCGCCATGCCCTGCATTTCCGCGCTGTCGACGCTGTTATAATCACCGAAAAATTCTGTGACAGCGTCTGGCATTGTCTTGCCGCCAATTTGACCTGTCGGCGTGCGTTCAGATTTTTTAAAAATCGCGCGGGCATATAGATCAAAGGCTTTTATAGGGTCAGTTTCAGCCAGCGCATCAAGACACAGTTGACCTTTTTCCGCTTGCTTTTTACCGGAAGCTACCAGTGCTGTCGCGGCAGGTTTTAACAAGGTCTTATCCACCGCCGCCCAGACTTTGGCTTTCAAGCTGTCTTCGGTCTCGCTAGCAGCAATCCCTAACCGTGCGCGCAATGGCTCCACGCCGCCCGCGCTAACCCAATCCTCTATTTTGGGCACATTATAGGCCATCCAATTGCGCAGCGCTTCGACCGTGGAGGGGGCGTCATTGGCAACCAGATCGTTTAACGCCAGCGCCAAATCAGAATGCGGATTGGCATATGCGCGTTCAATTAATCCCTGCCAAACTTGGCCAAATAACGCGCTGGCCTCGCTATCATCCAGCGGCTCAAACCCTGGTAGGATTCCCGCCTCAACTGGGAAACGCGACAAAACACGTTCGCAAAAAGCGTGAATGGTTTGCACCTTTAGGCCTTCGGGCGTCTCTAGCGCTTTAGCAAATAATTGCCGCGCTTCACCCAAATCGATATCAACAGGGCGGTTATAAAGCGTGTTTAATTTTTCACGCAGAGCCGCCTCTGGCATAACAGACCATTCACCCAGTGTTTGAAATAGCCGCGTTTGCATTTCTGACGCCGCCGCCTTTGTATAGGTCAGACACAGGATATCTTGCGGTGTGACATCACTATTGGACAGTAATATACGCGACACGCGATTGACCAGGACATGGGTTTTACCAGACCCCGCATTGGCCGAGACAAAGACACTGCGCGACGGATCCGCAGCCAGCGTTTGGTAATGCACGGCGCGGTCATAATCGGGTTGCGGAGGTTTTACGGCGCTCATCCCTCGCCTCCGTTAGTGTCATTGTCACCCGCCTTGGCCCATTCTGCGCGGCGCGACAGATGGTCATAATCGCCGTAAATATTTTCATATTGGATGCGCGGCTGCGCGTGATAAATTGACCCGTCAGTATCGAAATAATCAATTAATTTTTGCAAGGCCTCCTCAGCCGCTTGCGCGTAGTCTTCGGGTGACCAAACACTGCGTCCCGTTTGCAGCGAATGAAACGGCGGGTCGTCGTTAAAGCCTTGCAGCGATAGATAACTCATATCGCCAACGGTGCCGTGCATATCTTTAAACCCGTCTTGGTCAATCATCACGACTTGTAGCGGGAGTTGTGCGTCAAAGCCCGCCTTAATGACATTAGTCGATGGCGGTTTTCCGGTTTTATAATCAACCAAGCGGTATTGCCCGCTGCGATAATCAATACGGTCGGCGATGGCGGTGGCTTGAAACTCACCACCCTTGGCAGAGACGCTCATTTTGCCAGAGACTTCAAGCCCTGCCGTGTGCCAGCCGTCCGCACGAGATTTGGAAAACCAATCCAGATATTTCCCCGCAATGCGTTCAAGCCTTGGCCGCTCTGCATAGACAGTGGCGTCAGGCACATTAAGCGCGCTGAGCGAGGCCG
This sequence comes from Fretibacter rubidus, assembly GCF_041429785.1. Taxonomy (GTDB): domain Bacteria; phylum Pseudomonadota; class Alphaproteobacteria; order Caulobacterales; family Maricaulaceae; genus Fretibacter; species Fretibacter rubidus. Next base: position 214,693 of record NZ_CP163423.1, on the reverse strand, counting down.
CCAAATCACCCGCCAAAATCTCGCGCGCGTCATCCGGCACGGTATCGCCAAAGCGCTTAGAGAAATCTTCCAGCACGCCATGAATAGAGGTACCCAAGACCCGCGCATCAAGACCCGAGTCAAGATTATCCAGCGGTTCCAGCCCCAAAATCGTGCGGGCATAATGGGCGTAAGGATCACGGATAAGGGTGGTCAGGCGGGTGACAGAAATCTGCCGCCCTTTGGGCCACCGCGCATCCAGCGGCGGGGCGGGTTCAGGACGCTCTATCGCGCTCACCGCTTGCGCGTCCACCGCATCAACGGCGCGCGCCCAGCCAAGGTAATCTTGATCAGGCTTAAACATGTCACGGGACATATCCATGCCGTCAGCGTTCATATGCGCCCCGCGCGCCAGCGTTTGCAGCCGCCAGAGCCAGCGCGAGGCCACTGCTGGCCCGCTATCAGTGCGTTTTGACCGCGTTAAAATAACTTTGGGGTTACTGGCAAGCTCGGCAAAATCATGCGCCGATAATCCGTAGCGGCGTTCAGGCAAGGACAACCCCAAAGCGCGCCGCATAGAGCGGGATAAAAACGGCTCCACAGTCGGAGCTACGGGCCAGATGCCTTCGTTTAGGCCGCCCAGAACAACCGTATCCGCCCAGAGCATCCGCGCCTCTAACGGGCCTAGAATTTGTAGTCGTGGATGGGTGCCGTAGCGCGGGCGCACGACTTGGCCGCGCATGAGATTCCCAAACACATCGGCGAAATGGCCTGCGTCCATGGCGGGTAATAATCCGCCGTGTTCAATCAGCTGGGTCAGCAATAAGGCCGCTTTTTCACCCGCCTCGCCCAGCCATAATCGAGCCATACCAGGGGTGTCATCAGTGGTTGCCAGTGTTTCGGCAAGGGTCGTTAAATTGCGTGCCCAGACATCGGCGTGACAGGGCCCCGATAGAGCGTCAATTGTCTGTTTAATGACGTTATCAAAGGCAATTAAATCATCAATGGCCGCGCGGTCGTCATCATCAAATATATCACGCCCATAATGGTTTTTATCAAAGCGCATCGCGTCAATATTTTTGATAGAGCGACGCGGGCCGCGTAGCGCTTTGCGCTCTATCCGTCGCCAAGCCTGCGACAGCCGCCCCCCATCCCATCCCATCGCGCTCAGCGGATGTTTGGCAATAAACGCCAAGTGCACGGGGTTCTCTGGGTCAATAATCACCCGCATGAGGCCCGCCAAATAGGCCCCCATTTGGGTTTCTTCCAGCGGTTCGCCTTGGGAATAATCGACATTGACATCCCACCGCCGCAGCTTGGCTTTTACGCGCCGCGCAAGCGCAGGGTCAGGGGTCACAAGGGCTGCGGTGGCGTCAGGCGCCTCCAATGTTTCGCGCATGATAAGCGCAATGCTCATCGCTTCTTCATCATCGGTTTCAGCCTCTATGAGTGACAGGCCTTTAAACGCAACCTCGAACGGGTCGTAACCCTCTTTTTCATGCCGGACGATATTGATTTGCGTCGGCCAGTCATTGGTTTCCGGCACGGGAACGAGAGCTTCGGATATGACGCGGCGACGACCCGATAGCGAGCCCGTGAGGCCAATCAGCGGCGTGAAGTCACGCACATCCGCGCGGTCTATCCCAATCACAGACAACAAATTTTTCAACGCATTTTGCGGATGCTCGGCGCCAATCGCGTCCCACGCTGCCGTACGCAAATTGACGTCCAGACCGGGCAAAATAATTTGGCTGTCCGCCAGTCGCGCGACACACCCCATCAATCGCGCTGTTGCGCCGAGTGTACCCGTGGAGCCTGCGATAATCACAGGATAATCAGGCGGAGTTTCAGACCATAATTCTGTCAAAGCATTCAGTAGCGCCACCCTGCGCGCCATAGGGCCAATAGCGTTTTGCTCGGCTAGATATTTTGGCCAATAGTCCGATATGATTTTAAATAATTCAGCGGCATTTTGGTAATGCTCTGTTGCCATTTTTGCAATGTCTGTCAGCGCGCCCGTTTTGGAGAGGTCAACCTCTTCCATATCTGCGTCATCTAAAATCATCAGAAGTTGATCGGCCATCGCCAACGTACCCGCAGGTGTGATCGGCAAAGATGATATTTTATGATGATAGGCCGTAACAATCTTGGCCATATCAAAACGGCGCTGCATACCTGATATTTCGCGCGGCACACGGGCGGCCAAATCACCGATTTCAAAGGGTGGCTCGTCCGGGTCAATATCGGCCAGCGGACGCATGCGCGGCAGCAGTGTCACGCCTTTTCCGTCTTCGCGCGCGAGATCAACAAAGGCATCGCCCAAGGCCCGCACAGCACGACGCGTCGGCAATAGTATCAGCGCGTCTGATAAACCCTCGCCGTATTGCGCCCGCAGTCCCGCCGCGAGAGAGCCAAGGAAGTCCACGCCAGACGGCATCGTAAAAACAGGTAATTTATCCGCTGGGTCGTAATCGCTCACGCCCAATTTTCCCATTCATCCGCCAGAATACCTTCGGCCACATTGCGAGCTTGCGGGTCGCCGACATGCATCCAAAAGCCGTTGAGGATGTGGCCGAAAGCCCGATTATTAGGCACAGATTGACGCCAGACTTTCGTGCGCGAAAATGGCTCGACCTTATAACCGCGTAACGGCTCTAGCCGCGCGATTTGAACGCCTGCATAGACATAAGGCGCACTGTCACCATCGCGCCAAGCAATACTGCGGTCAGCATCCATAGAAAAATCGCCCTTGCCGTTATAGCCCATGGTGTCACCAATCGGCGCGAGCAGGAGCAAATCGTCCATCACATCTGCGTCCCATGCCTTTATCATAGCTGCCAGCGTCTCTGTTTTTTCCAGCCAAACCGCGTCAATGTTGCAAATAAATATGGGACCATCCCCCAGCAGTGGCAAAGCTTTAACGACGCCGCCGCCCGTCTCAAGAAGTTCATTCCGCTCATCCGAGATAATTAATTCAAAATCGGTCTGTCGTGTTTTAAGATGTGCCTCCAAATGATCAGCGAAGGCATGGACGTTAACAATAATGCGCGTGACACCCACCGCCAGCAAGCGGTCAATCATGTGATCAATGAGAGGGCGTCCGGCTAGCTCCACCATCGCTTTTGAGCGGTCATGGGTTAGCGGCCGCATCCGTGTCCCGTGCCCCGCCGCCATGATCATCGCTGTTTTAATCACGACAACACCTCTGGCACGTAGCGGCCATACCAATCCCGAATATCGCCCATAACGTCATGAGCGAGGCTATTGTTCAAATGGCGTTTCACGCGCGGGAGAAGCGCACGGTATTGCGGTTTGCCGTAAGCTTTATCGGCCCGCACAGGAAAACCCAAAAGCTTTGTCGAGCGTTGGGCGCCCATCACCGCATAGGCCGCGCGAAAATCGTCATCATATTTTAGGCCCGCTTGCCCACAGAAACGCGCGATTAAGTCATCAGTTAAATTGGCACTGACATCGCGGCGAATATCCTCGATCAAGGACGCCAGATCATAGGACGGGTGGGTCATGAGGGCGTCTTGGAAATCAATCAACCCGACATTGGCCGTGCCCGCGCGCTCTGGCATCCAGAAGATATTTTCCGCATGGAAATCACGCAGGGCAAGACCCGGCGCGTGGTTTGAGATTTGCGTAAACGCCTGTGACCACAACTGCGTCCATTCATCCATGGCCGTATCCGATAACACCACCCCCGTATCAGGTGCGTACCAATCGGTCATCAAACTCATTTCCGCGAGAAGTGCGGTTTCGTCATAATCTTTCACCCGCCAACGCGTATCGCCATAGGCGAAATCTTGCGGAAAGCTGGACCGGTAAATCGAGGCAAGGCAGTCAACCGCCGCTGTATAGAGCGGGCGCTCCATCGTGCGCTCACCCGTCACAATCGGGGCGAATAAATCCGCACCTAAATCCTCCAGCAGGATTAAGCCTTCGTCTACATCGGCCGCCAAAATCCTCGGTGCGGAGAACCCGCGCTGGGATAGCTCGCTCGCGATACATAAAAATGCGGCGGGGTCAGCGCCCGCCAAACGGGCCTGTGCGACATAGCCGAGTGCGGCGCGCGCCTCCGCTGTCGCCCCGTCTGGTTCAGGCGGCAGATCAGAGCTTAACGGAGCGTCCATTAAAACCGCGCGTCTGTCCCCTAATGTTAGCCGTTCATAACGGCGCGCAGAGGCATCACCTGGCACAGCGGCCCGCAAGGCATCGCCCCATCCAGCACCACCGATAAAGGCTTTTATAATGCGCTCACGCTCAGACATGTTTAATCCAGTCTCTCTGGCCCGTGAGGGTCGCCACCCGTCCCTCGCCGTCAAAACCCAGCGTGATAGACAGCGCGTCACGCGGCCAAAATCCGCCAAGCTTATCCGGCCATTCAATCAGGCATATTGCGTCTTCAAACGCGTCCCAAAGGCCAAGCTCCTCGCCGTCCTTTGGCTGCTCTAATCGGTACATATCGCCGTGCCAAACCTCGCCAATATCAGTGTCGTAAATTTGAACCAGCGTGTAGGTCGGGGACGGCACCTCGACCGCGGCCCCCAACAGCGCTTGTAATAGCCCGCGCACCAGCGTGGTTTTACCCGCGCCCAAATCACCGTGCAGCGCGACCACATCCCCCGGCTTTAAATGCGCAGCCAGACGTCCGCCCAGCGCCAAGCTCGCCCCCGTATCGGGCAAGGTAATCGTTTGATTTGAAATGGCAGGCGCATGCGACATGAGAACCGTGATAAGCGCTTGAAAAATCTTTGCAACGCCTTACATGTTATTGACGATATTTAAGGAGCCATCATGCCAAAAATCACATTCATTGACGCCGCTGGCACATCGCGCGATGTAGACGCAAAACCCGGAACATCCATCATGGAAGCCGCCGTCCAAAATATGATTCCCGGCATTGACGCCGATTGCGGCGGGGCCTGCGCCTGCGCCACGTGCCACGTCTATGTCAAAGACGAATGGCTTGCAAAGCTCAAAGACAAAGACGACATGGAAGACAGCATGCTCGACTTTGCTGACGACGTCGAACCCAACTCCCGCCTCTGTTGCCAGATACTCATGAGTGACGAGTTAGACGGGATTGTGGTGAGTACGCCTGAAAGTCAGTAGGGGAACCTCTGCGCCTTTGTATATGGGCGAAGGGCTACCGAGATGGGCGCCCTCCGCCGCGGCTGCCTTTTTCAGGGCGTCCTTCTTGACCCCGACCACGAGAACGTTGTCCTTGGGGTGCCGCAAAAGCGACAATCATTTCTGACCGTGTTAGTTGACCATCTCTATTTTTATCAAGTTTATCAAATTCCTGACTTAAACCCTCTGTAAATTCTTGCTCCGTAACAACCCCGTTAAAATCGCGATCAAAGCTCATGAAGTTTGGCGACGCATCGACGGAGCCCAGATTTTGGCGAACCCAAGGGGCGAAGTAAACCGCGCTTGGCGGACGATCAAAACCTGCCCATTCTTGCTCAGTGCCGCTCTCGAGTTCTGCGCGCGAAGTCATCCTGTCATTGTTAGTGTCCATGCTGACAAATAAAGCGGCAATAGGATGCAGAAATGTCCCAGATGTTTTAGGTTTTTGCCCTGATCTGATGTCCTCTGGCGGAGGACCTCTCCGGTCAGGTTTCGTCGCGCATGCTGACAACGTCATCGCCGTTAAGAGCCCTGCAACAAATATAAAACGCGCAGGTTGATAGATTGAATGTGTCATAGTGAAATCCGTATCCATTAAGTGTGAAAATCTGTAATCTTGTTGCAGCAAATAGACGTTTATTTTTTATCCAAATGCGGTGGTCGGTCGCCTGGGGGCGCTTTACCAATTGGCCGTGGCCTCTGCCCCCGTGGCGGTCGAGACCTAAGCTGTGATGCGTCGCAAGAGCCGCCGTCCTCTAACGCGCATCCTGTCTGTCCGCTATGGCAGGGCAATATGGCGTTTGAGCCAGCTGTATCAACATGATAATGATAGCCTACTTCCGTTATATGGCCTCGACACATATCCAAATCTAATGGCTCCTCGCCATTAGGGTTTAGTCGCTCGTGTATCCTATACCCGTCCATTGCCACACCAATTTCGGCGGCGTGATTACGGGTTTGATTAGCTTTGACAAGGCACTTCTCTGTTACTGCATGGATATGATAACCGACAGCAGGATTGACGTGTCCGCCGCAATCATCAAATGCTGCAATTGTGTAGGCTGCCAGAATAGCGTCTAGTGGCGCCGAAGCATCTAATCGCGCCCCACTATAGGCAAGGCCGACACCGCTGTGATCAACGCGCGGTGCGACAGAGTCTGAAAACTGAGGCTTAATCGGAATGACATAAGTTATGTTTTTATTATCTGGCAAATATGACATCTGGCATTCGACGCAATGATTTTGATAAGCCGGATCAACATCGGGGCGGGCCGCAGCTTCGCAGGAGAGCTTCGTATCAGTTACATTTACCTTACCTGTCTTCGGGTCAAATAACTGCCACTTATCATCACTATAGAATGTTGATAAATTTTGAATAAATTCACCATCAACATCGTAGACCTTGCCTTCATCCAACCACAGTCCCGCCATATCTGCGCCGTCATCAATACTCCGTGGGCACCACGGGCCAATTGTCATAGAGGCAGGCTGCGGTTGTAGCGTAACAGACAAGCATTGGGTTTGCGCGCCACCCGATAGCGTACAATTTACAATGCTAGGCGAGCCAATAAATGTCTCTTTGTCAATATAATCAACCCAATCTGGCAGAACGGTTGACGTGTCCGTTTTCTGTTCTTGAGAGTGGTGTGAATGGTCATGAGATGCGTTATTATGACAGCCCTTCACCAGACAAGTTGCCGCAGCAAAAACCAAAAATAGACTCTGTTTCATTAAGAATTCACCCACTTACCTTTTCATGGATAACTAGGGTTTTCTTATACCGATAACAAATTACAAAACTATCACGACAATTTTGTAAACTTTGCGGTGTAGCGGGACAAAATTTGGTCCAAAATCAAGATCACTACTCCCGCCTTAGCACCAATTCCGTAATCGGGTTGCCTGACCACTGCTCTAGAAACCGCGCTTTGACTTCGGCGGGGTCGTAGACGGTTTCGACCCAGTCGATGAAGCTGATGTCTTTGTCTTTTGCGTAGTTCAAATAGTCATTGAAAAAGAAATCGAGCATACCCGTTTTGCCTTGGCGGACATGGAGGTATTTTAGCGATAGCTGCTCGACCGCTACTTCGATCGGGTCGCCCATTTTAAAATGGCGGTAAAGCACACCCATCATCCCCGTGCGGTCTGCGCCAGATTTACAGTGCATCATGGCAGGGTATTCAATGGCGTTAAATAAATCGCGCGCGCCTTTAATCGCCTCGACCGTGTGAGTGTCACGCGAGAACATACGGTAATTAATTAAGGTGATGCCGTGGTCTCTACAGGCCTGTTTTTCAAGCCAGTAAAACCCCTTTGGGCTTTCGCCGCGTAGGTTAATAATTGTCTTTATACCGTCTTTCGCGAGTTGCGCGATACGTTTTGGCGAGGGTTGGTTTTCACGGCTCATCCCGCCGCCAATATCATGATGGTTCGCAAAGCGCGCGCGAAGAAATCCGTGATCCCCCCATGTCAGATCGCGATATGCGCGCGCACGGTCTTTGGGGTCATCCAGATTAAATGGATTATTGAGGTCAGACGCCATTCGGACTATGCCTATCATATTACCGCCCCCAACGCGGGGCATCACCGCTTAACAGGAGAGACCGCTTTGTTCAAACGCTTCATGCGGTCAAATCTTATCGCCCTATGTGCGGGCTGGTTGATCGCAGCCTATATGGTGATCGTGAAATATACCACGCGGTGGGACGTCACCTTACCGGACGCCACGCGCGCCTTAATCGGCACAGACCAAGGCCTTATCGCGCTCACCTGGCATTCGCGATTTCTGATGTTAAATGCCGCGTGGAAACGCCGCTATCAGCTGCCGCATGTGCTCATATCGCGCTCTCGCGACGGTCAGGTTGTGGCCCATACGAGCCGTTTTTTAGGTCTTAAAACCATACGCGGTTCGGCCAAAGCAGCGGTAAAACAAAAAGCCAAAGGCGGCGAGACAGCGGGGCGAGAGATTACGCGCGCGCTTAAATCGGGGGGCTGTATTGTCATCACCCCTGACGGCCCGCGCGGCCCGCGTCAACGCATGAGCCTGGGCGCGCTTCGTCTGGCCCGGGCCACGGGGGCCCCCATTGTGCCGTGCTTATTTGCTGTCAAAAATCGCAAAGTTTTTAACTCTTGGGACCGCTTTGTTTTGCCGCTGCCCTTTGGGCGGGGGCGTATTATTTGGGGACTGCCAATCACCCTTGACCCGGGCGCGGATGATACCCAATTAGAGGCTATCCGCGAGAGGCTAGAGACCCAAATGAACACGCTATTATCACAGGCCGATCAGGACATGGGACATAGCCCAATGCCGCCAGCGGACCCTAAGTCATGAGCGATACGGCGCTCCTAAAAGCTTACCGCGGGGCCTCGCGCGCGCTTGGCCCTGTCTTGCCGCTGTGGATTAAACGGCGCGGTAAACACGGCAAAGAAGACCCCAGCCGCACGGCTGAGCGCGAAGGTATTGCCTCACACCCTAGGCCCAATGGTTCACTCGTCTGGATGCATGGGGCCAGTGTCGGTGAATGCACGATGTTACTGCCGCTGATTGCGAAACTAACGGCGGAACGTCCCGATATAAATATGCTGATCACCAGCGGCACGATGACGGCGGCGAAACTGCTGGAGACGCGCCTCCCCGCAAATGCCGTGCATCAATATGTGCCGCTGGATCATCCCAAATATGTTGCGCGGTTCATCGCCCATTGGAAACCCGATGTCGCGATTTGGGCAGAATCAGAAATATGGCCCAACCTGATAAAGGCCACGAAAGACAGCGGCGCGAAACTGGCGCTACTTAACGCGCGGATGAGCGAGAAGTCCATTGAAGGCTGGACGAAACGCAAAGCCAGCGCAGCGGCAATTTTTGCTCAATTTGACCTTATCCTTGCTGCTGATGAAATGACAGGCAATAGCCTGTCTTGGATTTTGGATAAAGACGTCGAGACATCGGGTAATTTAAAAGACGCCGCCCCTGTCCTGCCTGTCGACAAGGCTGAATTGGCGGCCTTTAAAAAAGCGCTGCCACGCCGCAAAGTCTGGTGCGCGGCCAGCACTCATGACGGCGAAGACGACATTATGCTGCGCGCGCATAAAACCTTACTCGCCCGTAGCCCTAGCGCGGTGCTTATCCTGGCCCCACGCCACCCTGAACGTGCAGATGATATTATCACCCTAATCAGAGACCACGGGCTATCCTTTGCGCAACGCTCCAAGGCCGAAATGCCGACAGCGGATACGCAAGTCTATCTGCTTGATACCATTGGGGATATGGGGCTGGCTTACCGTCTAGCGAAGATGACATTTGTTTGCGGCTCGACGATTGCGGGACTGTCAGGGCATAATCCACTGGAACCCGCGCGGCTTGGTTCTGCGGTCATGACAGGCGCGCATATCGCAAGCTTTGCGGAAAGCTATATGTCCATGTTTAAATATAGCGCGGCCAAACGCGTCATGTCGCCAGACGCCATTGCGCGAGAAATCGTTGATATCATGATGGACAGGGCTGCGCTGACCGCTTTGCAAAAACAAGGGCAGCATTTCGCGACAGGGCGCGATGATGTTCTAGCCTATGTCTGGGATCAGCTTGGCCCGCTATTGCCGGAACGCATAACATGAGACCGCCGGAATTTTGGAACTACCGAGAAGGCCGCAACGGCGCGCCGTTTATTCGCACCTTTTTAAAACCCTTTTCATGGCTCTATGCGCGCGCGGTTGCCAAACGTATTTCAGAGACACAGAGCTATGACCCCAAAATTCCCGTGATTTGTGTGGGCAATGCCACCATGGGCGGAACGGGCAAAACCCCTGTCGCGATTTATTTGCTTAAAAGCTTTCGCCGTCTTGGCGTCAATGCTGTGGGGCTTACGCGCGGCTACGGCGGGCAGTTAAAAGGTCCGATTGTTGTGTCGGATAAACACAGTGCGGGTGATGTCGGGGACGAGCCATTACTGCTTGCGCGTCACGCGCCGATATGGGTATCAGAGGCCCGTGACGAGGGCGCGCGCGCCGCCAAATCCCACGGGGCAGATATGATTATCATGGATGATGGTCACCAAAATCCGCAGGTCGAAAAGACGCTATCGTTTCTTGTCGTGGACGCAGAAATTGGCTTTGGCAATGGATGTGTGTTCCCGGCAGGGCCGTTGCGGGAAAACCTAAAAGCGTCGCTATCCCGCGCTGATGCAGTTATTTTGATGAAGCCCGAACCCGCTTATGAAATTAATGATGATTTAGCCGAAGATCTAAAAGGGCAAATCGTCATCCCCGCCTATCTCGCGCCTAAAGACCCCGCACCAAAAGGTAAGCTCTTTGCTTTTGCTGGTATCGGGCGACCAAATAAATTTTTTGATGCGCTGCGCCGTCACGGCGGAGAATTGGTCGAGGGCATATCCTTTGCCGATCATTATAAATATAAGGACGGCGATATTGAAAACCTGTTTATGCTCGCCTCTGAATATGGCGCAGGATTAATTACAACGGAAAAAGATTATGTCCGTTTGCCTGCGGGTTACTGCCAAGGCGTGACGCCCTGGCCTGTGTCGGTTGTGTTTGAGGACGAGCTCACCCTACGCCGATTGCTCCATCCCATTGTGCAACGGACGACACCGAAGTGAAAAAAGCAGGCTTAGGACAACGGATTATTTGGCGCATGGAAGTGCTGGCTTATGATTTTATTTGCCTGCTATTAAAGCCGTTTTCATTTGATCAAATCTCGCGCTTTGGCGGTTGGCTTTTGCGTAAAATTGGCCCGCTCACGTCTAAGCACAAGATTATGCAGACAGGTTTTGATATTGCCTTTCCTGATTTGGATGACAAGGCGCGCCAAGACCTAAGCCGTGAGGCGTGGGATAATATCGGACGCACCTTTGCAGAATTTCCAATCATGAGCCGTGTGCGCGTTTACCAAAAAGACAGCCGCGTGACTGTGATAGGCAAAGAGCATCTGGAGGCTGTGCGCAAATCGGGTCGCGGCGCAATTATTATCACGGGGCATTTTGCCAATTGGGAAGTGATGGCCGCGGCCCTCACCCAATCTGGCCTGCCTGTTCGCATCACCTACCGCAAGATTAACAACCCGCATTTGGACAAGCGCGTGCGCGAACAACGCCGGGCTTATGGCACCAAATTCCTGGTGCCCAAATCGACCCATGCTGGCGCGCGGCAATTGCTGGGGGCGATTGATAAGGGCGAAAGCATTGCGATCCTCAACGATCAAAAATTCAACGAAGGCCTCGCAGTACCGTTTTTTGGAGAACACGCCATGACCGCCACGGGGCCAACGCGTCTGGCCTTAAAAACGGGCGCATCTGTGCTGCCCATTTCGGTCATTCGTGACAAAGCCCATTTCACGGTCACGATTGAACCGCCCTTTCAGATTGATGATACTGGCGAGCGCGAATTGGACACTGAGGCGGGCTTAAGGAAAATTGTGGCGTGGACCGAAGATCATATTCGCAAAAGCCCCGCACAATGGTTTTGGATGCATAGGCGTTGGCCAAAAGACCTCTATAAAAAAACCTAGTCGCGCGTGTCGTCCCAGACATCAAATTCATGCGCAATACAGCGCTCTATCAGTTTACGCCAAACGGGCTCAGCGATATCGGGGGATAGACCCTCGGCCTTGGCCGTCTTTAAGACTTTTGCGACCACATCCTCGATACGGGGTTCATCATAAACGGCGTCGCGGCTTGGTTTAATCCGCGCGGCTGCTGCCATATAACCTTGGCGCACGACCAAAAGCCGCACCAGCTCGCGGTCAAGCGCATCGACCCCGGCCCGCACGTCAGTCATGGTCTGACAGTCATCAGGCAAGATAATATTATCGGGCAGTTTGGGCACGCTCTGTCCACTTCGTTATCAGTTCAGGGTCGAGGTTACGGTTGCGCCATTTGAGACGCCAGCATAAATGCGGCCCTGTCGAGCGGCCTTTTGACCCAACCGTGGCAATCGTCTCGCCGCGTTTGACCGCTTGGCCGTCTTCCACCAAAATATCGTTCACATGAAGATACATGGAAATTAGCCCTTGGCCGTGATCAAGCAGCACCATAGCCCCTTCAAAATATAAATCATTATCAGCAAGGCTTACGATACCGTCAGCGGGGGCCATGATGGGCGTGCCGATGGGGGCGGCGAGATCAACACCGTAATGCGGCTTCTTCGGCTCCCCGTTTAAAATGCGCTGCGCGCCAAAATTTGTCGTCTTGCGAAACTCATTTATGGGCAAGGTGAAGCCGTCGAGAAATCCCATGGTTTCTGCGCGGCTGGCAAAGCCGGTCTTTTTCTTGGCAGATGACGCGCGAATGCGTTTTAATTGAGCCTCAGTAAAAGTTGAGACTTGGCTGGGCGGTAAGCCGTCAATGCGCGAGGTATCCCAATCGCGCGGGGTAAAGTCAAACGACAGCTTGTCAGACGGCGCAAACTCCGCATCCTTTGGCGGCACGGCTTGGACAAAAGCGCGGCTTTCGTCACGGTCAAAGCCAATAATGATGATACCGTCATCATTGGATGTCTCTGTATAATAATCATCATCGCTGCGCCCGATTTTCACCGTTGTGTTCGGCAAAGTGCGGCAGGACGCAAGGCCCCCTTGTTCAAAAATGCCCTCACATTCCAACGGCATGTTGCGCGGCGGTGCAGGCTGGCTCGCGATAGGGGTTGGGGCGGTCAGTGTTTCTGGCGCAGTCGCGGGGGTCTGCGCCTCTGCACAACCCGCCAGTCCAATGAGCAGGAGCAAAAAAAGCCCAAAACGCAGCATTAAGCGTTCGCCTTCTTCCATGCGTCTAAGCTTGCTTGCGCATCGACATAGGCTTCTTGGCGCGCGGCACTCCAATAACGTAGGCGCTCCAACTGGATACGCTCGCCTGTGACCGCGCAAATCACATAGCTACCTGGCAAAATCATCTCGAAATCGGATGCTTTGTAATCCAGCTGTGCTTCGCCTTCAAAATATGAATCCATTGTGGCTCCTTTAGGGGTGGCCCCTTTAAGGGGTGACTTAGCGCAAGCGTAGCGAAATCAAAAGAGGTCAGCCTGTTTTTTATCAGATGGTTTTACAGCGGGCTTAGTCGGTTTTTTGCCCTTTAGTGTCGCCTTGCCCGCAATAACCGCGGCCCGCTCAACATCGGCAAAACGTAAAGAGACAGCCTCCCCCGCTTTTAGGCCCTTACCCTGTTTCACGACATGGCCAGCATCGTCAGTAACAACCGCAAAGCCGCGCGACAGTACCGATTGATAAGAGAGCGCTTCGAGTAGTTTTCCCGCCCGTTCAAGCCTTGCTGATTGTATGTCTATGTGGCGGGTCATGGCGCGCGACGCTGTGCCGCCCAGCGTGTCCAAACGCTCAGACTTGCGGGTTAAATCAGCTTCTAGCGGTTTTACGCGCAAACGCGGCACAGCCCGTTCAAGCCGGGATTGAGACCGCGCGAGATTGACATTAAGCGCAGACGGCAATCGGTCCGCCCAACGGCTTAGCCGTGCCCGCAATGGATCTGTTAGCTGTTTTAAGGCGGGCATACGCGCAAGCGCCAAGCGTTGGGATTGCGGGGCAAAGAGCTGCGCGGCATTAGGCAAGCGCGCGGTCGCTAAGTCGAGCCTTTGTTGCGGCGATGCCAGCACAGCGTCAAGACGCGGGAGGCGCGCCGCAGACAAACGGCTTTGGCGTTCGCTAACATTACGTTTTAACCCGCGCGTTAAGCGCACCCCGTAATCCGCAATCGTCACGAGCCAATCGGCGCGCACGGGCACAGCGGCTTCGGCCGCGCCCGTGGGTGTCGGCGCGCGGTGATCGGCCGCGTAGTCCGACAGTGTCCAATCCGTTTCATGGCCCACCGCAGAAATCACAGGGATTTTAGAGCCTGCAATGGCGCGCACGACATTTTCTTCGTTAAAGCACCAGAGGTCTTCCAGCGAACCCCCACCGCGACCCACGATCAAAACATCGGGCCGCGGGAATCCGTCTGCGTGATTAAACCCCGTGATGGCCGCCGCAATTTCGCCCGCCGCGCGGTCGCCTTGGACAACCACAGGCCAAAGGATAACATTGACGGGAAAGCGGTCCTCTATGCGGTGCAGGATATCGCGAATGACCGCCCCTGTGGGCGATGTCACCACACCGATGACTTTGGGCATAAAGGGTAGCGCGCGCTTGCTGTCCTCGCTGAACAATCCCTCACCCGCCAGCATTTTTTTGCGCTTTTCAAACAGCGCCATTAACGCGCCAGCGCCCGCCAGTTCCATCTTGCTAATGACCAGCTGGTAGTTTGAACGCCCAGGATAGGTCGTCATTTTGCCTTCGCAAATAACCTCCATGCCTTCTTCGGGGCGCATGGTCAGGCCGTTCATCTGCCCTTTCCAGATGATAGAATTAATCACCGCACGGTCGTCTTTGATATCCAGATAACAGTGACCTGATTTGGCAATGGTCACGCGACCCAATTCCCCGCGCACACGGACATAGCCAAAGGTATCCTCAATTGTGCGTTTTAACGTGCCCGCCAGTTCAGAGACGGAATATTCATGCACATTAGAGGCCGCGTTATCAGAGAGGGTATCAGACACAAATATGGTTTCCTTGGATTCGGCTTCGTTATAGCCTAAAGACCGCAAAACGGAATCAGTTATTGGGCCAAATATGAAAGTCTTACTTATCGGATCAGGCGGGCGTGAACATGCGCTGGCCTGGAAAATCGACCAGAGCGAACAAGTGAGCGAGCTTCACTGCGCGCCAGGCAATGCGGGCATAGCCGAAGTCGCCGCCTGTGTGCCCATTAAAGCGGATGATATTATCAGCCTCTTGGGTTTAATTGAGCGCGAAGCCTATGACTTTGTTGTGGTTGGGCCAGAGCAGCCCTTGGCGCTGGGATTGGTCGACGCATTACAAGAGCGCGGCGTGCGGGTCTTTGGCCCAACAGAAGCGGCAGCGCAGCTTGAGAGCAGCAAGTCATTTACCAAGGATTTTTGTACGCGTTACAATATCCCCACGGCGGCTTACGGCGTGTTTACAGAGCTGACCGAGGCGAAAGCCTATCTTAAAACTATGTCTGCGCCTTATGTTCTAAAAGCTGACGGTTTGGCGGCCGGTAAGGGCGTTGTCATCCCAGAAACCCTCTCCGAGGCTGAGTCCGAGCTAGAAGAGTTTTTCTCTGGTAAATTTGGCGATGCGTCGACCAAGGTTGTGATTGAGGAATTCATGACCGGGCAAGAGGTCAGCTTCTTTGCTATATCAGACGGAAAAACCGCCATGCCGCTTATTGGGGCGCAAGACCATAAGCGCGCTTTTGATGGGGACAATGGCCCCAACACAGGCGGGATGGGGGCCTATTCCCCGACGCCTGTATTTACCCAAAAGGCCATGGAAACTGTGATGAATGATATCATTCTGCCGACGGTTTTTGGGATGCACAAAGACAGCAATCCCTTTGTCGGCGTTCTGTTCGCGGGACTGATGATGACGCCTGACGGGCCAAAGCTGATTGAATATAATGCGCGCTTTGGTGACCCGGAATGCCAAGTGATCATGCGACTGTTACAGTCTGATCTGATGGATATTTTGCTGCATGCAGAAGCTGGCACACTTGCCGCCTGCCCTGCGCCCGCCTGGTTTTCAGAACCAACAGTCAATATCGTCATGGCCGCCAAAGGCTATCCAGGATCTTATGACAAAGGCACTGTGATTAAAGGTGTAGAGACGGCCAACGCCATGGACGGCGTGACCGTGTTTCATGCGGGCACGTCGCGCGGGGATGACGGCACGTTGTTATCGGCTGGCGGGCGAGTGCTGAACATCACCTCACAGGCGAAAACATTAGAAGCGGCTGTCGCGCAAGGCTATAAGGCGGTTGACGAGGCGATTGATTGGCCCGACGGCTTCGTCCGTCGAGACATAGCCCATCACGCCCTGAAAAAGACGTAACCCTGAAAAAAACGTAACAAAGCATAATAAAGAAAACGGAGAGACGGTCATGACAAAAAAGTCGAAATTTTTAGGCGCAGCCCTATCCGTGATGGCCCTTAGCCTGACGAGTACTGCAAACGCACAAGTCCTTCCTGATAGTTTTGAAGACTATACGCTGATTCACGCGGGCACAGTCTTGCCCGTTCCCGGAAAGCCCGCAATGGCCGAGCAGACAATAATCGTCAATGCGGGCAAAATCATTGCTATTGCGGACGGCTATATCGGCAGTGACGAGGCGACCATTATTGATCTGAAAGACAAATTTGTGCTGCCCGGTATGATCGATAGCCATGTGCATTTGGCGATGGAATGGAGCCCCAATATTCGTCTTGATGGCGTCACGAAAGAGGCGGGCGATGTGGCTTTTGACGCTGCTGATAATGCGCGCAAAACGCTTATGGCGGGCTTTACCGCCGTGCAAGATGTCGGCGGGCCAAAAGAGGTTTTCGCCCTTAAACGCGCCATTAACGCGGGCAAAGTGCCAGGGCCACATATCATGGCTTCGGGTCGGGCGGTGTCTGTGACAGGCGGGCACGGCGATAGCCACGGCTATATTGAAGACATATTAGATTTGAATAAATCAAAGACAATTTGTGACGGCCCCGCCGATTGTCGCCGCGCCACACGCGCCGCAATCAAGGCGGGCGCTGACGTGATTAAAATCACCGCGACAGGTGGGGTGCTATCCAATACCAATGCAGGCACAGCGCAGCAGTTTTTTGATGATGAGCTAGAAGCCATTGTTGACACCGCCGCCACAATGGGCCGCAAAGTCACCGCCCATGCGCACGGCAAAGGCGGCATTGAAAGCGCATTAAAAGCAGGCGTAAAATCCATTGAACACGGTACATATCTGGATACAGATACAGCGCGGCTTTTTAAAAAATATGACGCGACATTAGTGCCCACAGTGTTGGCTGGTATGACCGTCGTCGATTGGGCAACTAATGAAAGCTTTTTGCCGCCAGCCTCCGCCAAAAAGGCGCTAGAAGTAGGGCCGCAGATGCAAGACATGCTATCAATCGCGTGGAAAAACGGCGTCAATATTGCCTTTGGCACAGACACAGGCGTCAGCAAACACGGTGATAATGCGCAGGAATTTATCTATATGATCAAAGCAGGCATGAGCGAGCAAGACGCGATTAAAGCCGCCACAGTTGTTGCGTCCAAGCACATTGGGCTTGATGATAAAATCGGCACGCTAGAGACCGGCAAACTGGCTGATATGATTGCGGTAAACGGCAATCCGCTGCAAGACATCGAAGAGCTACTCGATGTGGATTTCGTGATGAAGGGCGGCGTTGTCCATAAGCATAAGGACTAAGGATTACAGCTAATAAAGGCCTGCTCTTAGTTAGGACGCAGGCGCTTTAGCCGGTAAGCTCAGGACAAATTCTGTGCCCGTTTCGCCCGTTTCCGCCAGCGTCAAATCCCCGCCTTGGTCGCGCGCGAGCTCCCTTGAAATGGTTAGGCCTAAACCCGTGCTGCCGTGACCGCTTGAACTGGCAAAGGCTTCAAACAAGTTTTCTTTTGCGCGTTTGGGAAGCCCTCCACCTGTGTCGCGGATAGAGAGTAAAATATTATCCCCCTCTGCCCGTGTTGTGACTGTGATGGTACGGTCGATATCAATACCCGTCATACTGGCCGTAGCCTGCCCCGCGTTGCGAAATAGATTATGCACAATGCGGTAGCTGTGGTCCGCATCCGCATAGACCGTCAATTCACTAGGGATATGATTGACAAAATCAATCGCCGTTGGCCCGCGCCCAAATTGACCGAGCGTATCGCCCGCCACTTCGCCGACCAACAGAGCCAAACGAATCGGTTCCACCTCCAGCACCTCGTCTTGGGCCTTGGAAAAATTCAGCACATCCGTACAAAGCCGTATCCCGCGGTCAACGGCGCGCACAAGGCGTTCGCCCATGACGGCAACGCGTTCGTCTTTGTCCATCGCGATGCGGTCTGACACAAGCTGTGCAGAGGTCAGTACATTACGCAGATCATGATTAATTTTTGCCACGGCCATTCCGAGTGACGCCAGCCGTTCGCGTTGGCGAAATGACGTACGCACACTTTGTTTCATATCGTAAAATTCGCGTTGCAATTGCCCAATTTCGTCACGGCGGTTGCTGGGTTTTAGGACATTACGGCGCTTGTTCGGGTCTTCTCGAAAATCACCAAGGCCTTTGGCGAGCTTTTGAATGGGCCGCACTATCATAGCGCTAAGCGCGAGGTAAATCAGGCCACCCGTAATCAGCGCAATGGCAAGTGAGAGCCAAAAAATACGTTCAAAGAAATCTCGCATAGCGGCCTTCACAGAAGCCCGCGGCAATATAATTTCAATCGATTCGTGGCTGTCGATTACGGGCTCTGAAATCACGCGCAAGTAACCCGCATCAGGGCCAAAAAATGTCGAGAAGGCATTTCGAAAAAGCGGTAACCGACGTGCATCGCGCAAATCAACCAGCTCAAACTCTGACGAGGCTGGCGGCGCGCCCAACACTAATTCTGTCATGCCGTCATGTTTGGCCGCGACCATGACAACATCTGTGTCTTCCATGAACTTTTGCGACAGTATTTCGCTACCGTCATAATCAGGCACACCCGTTAGGGCGAGCGCCAGATGCCCCGCACGTTCGGCGCGTTCTTGCAAATAATCTTGACGAAACAAAGTGGCCGAGGGAATAAACAAAACAAGCTCGGCCAGCATGACAAAACCAATTGTCATGAAAAGCAATTTGCCTGAAAGCCCGCGCGTAATTAACCGGTCAATCATTCACGGGCCTAAAGTGGTCACGACTAGTCATGGGCGGGTTCTACCAAGCGAACAGGCGTCTGTCACTTTATTTAGGGCTAGTGAAACTTGCTCATAAAACCCGCAAGCTTTTGGGTCTTAGAGCTACCAAACGCCTCTTTATACATAGAACTTGCGGCGCGCTTCACGGCCTCTCCGCGTGTCGGATAAGGCGCGATAATCGACACGAGCCCCATGACTTTGACATTATTGGTCATCGCCACCGATATCATTTGAATAAGGTCACCGGCCCCTTCGCCGACGATTGACGCACCAAGGATTTTGCCGCGTTTTGTCGCGATGATTTTAACCCCGCCAACGTCTGAACGCTCGGCAATGGCACGATCATTTTCATCAAATTCAAAATGCAAGGCTTTGACGCTATGTCCCGCCTCTTTGGCCTGGGCTTCAGTCATGCCAATGCTAGCAAGCTCTGGCTGCGTATAAATTGCGGCGGGCATGCGGTCCGTTGTCGCCTTGCCCATGATGCGGTTAAGTCCAGGCGGCAAGAAGTAAAAGGATTTAATTAGAATGCCTGCGTGAAAGCCAGCGGCGTGGGTCAGACCGCCCTTGCCCGCCGCCACATCACCCGCCGCAAAGACTTTGGGGTTTGACGTACGCAGGCAATCATCGGTCTCAATGCCTGCACGGCTATGTTTAATGCCGCCCGCATCCAAATCCAGTCCAGAAATACTTGGCGAACGTCCTGCCGCGACGAGCAGATGCGTGCCCTCTAATGTGCGGCCGTCTTCTAAATCGATGGCCACACCTGTGTCGGTTTTCCGGATGAGTTTAGTCTTGGCGGGCGTGTGGAATATAAGGCCTTCCTCAGTGAGGGCTTTAACGAGGATATCGGCGTGTTCAGGTTCAGAGCGGCCCAGTGGGGCTGCGATGTCGATAATCTCGACTTTGGACCCAAGCCGTAAAAATGATTGCCCCAATTCCAGACCAATCGGGCCAGCCCCAATAATTAGCAAATGCTTAGGCTGGGTTTTCACCGAGAAAATGTCTTCATTGGTTAAATAGGGCGTATCAGACAGACCCGGGATGGGCGGGGCCGAAGCGCGGCTACCTGTTGCGATAACAAAGCGTTTCGCGCGCACTTCGGTGGTATCAGAGACCACCGTGTTTTTATCCTTAAACCGCGCATGTTCGCGAATAACGATACAGCCTAAGCCTTCAAAGCGTTCTTGGCTATCGACAGGGGCGATATGATTAATCACGCCCTGGATATGCGCTTTAACCGTGTTAAAATTCACTGTGGCTTTGGCAGGTTTCACGCCAAATTCAGCGCCCGCACCCAGCGCATGGGCGTGCTTGCCCGCCGCAATCAGGGCCTTTGACGGCACACAACCGTAATTAAGGCAGTCGCCGCCCATTTTCTCGCCCTCATAAAGGACAACAGACCGACCAAGTTGGGCCGCGCCCGCCGCCATAGACAGCCCGGCAGAGCCCGCGCCAATAATGCATAAATCAACGTCATATTGTTTGGTCATAGGTCTCTCTTAAATACGGGGAAAGTTAAGCCGCTTTGGCTTTAAATTTTTTATAAGCAATCGGGATGAGCGACAGGACAATCAACCCAACAATCGGCAGCAGGATTTTGGGCTGCGTCATCAGACCCGATAATTTTACGTCCTCACCCGCATCAAACACTGCGCCAACACCGGCCCCGACAGAGGCGTAAACGAGGCTGCCCGGCATAATCCCAAAAAACGTCGTGATGACGTAATTGCGCAATTTCACATCAAACAAAGCGGGCACGATGTTAACAATGAAAAACGGGAAGAGCGGGATAAGGCGCAGGATAAACATATAAGAAAATTCGTTTTCTTTCAGCCCTGCCTCAAACTTTTGCATATAAGGACCCGCTTTTTTCGTCAGCGCGTCACCAATGGCATATCGCGCGGCGAGGAATATCAGCGTCGCACCAATCGTGGCCCCGACAACAATAGCAAGCCCGCCCGATAACGTGCCAAATAAAAACCCGCCAAAGACTGATAATATGCTGGCCCCTGGAAAAGATATGCCCACTAACACCGCGTAAAGCGCGATAAACCCTGCAATCGCCATGACAAAATTCCCGTCAACAAAGGCGGCTAGGGCGTCTCTATTATCGCGCAACGTATCGATATTAACATATTTCGGCCCGCCCAAAGCGAAAAAGGCGGCCAGCGCAATCAGGATTATCGCAAGCGGTGCAAAGCGTTTCACGGCTGATTTTGGCGTGGCGACTTCACCAGCCTCGGGAAGGTTTAAATCTGACATGTTTATCTCTTATTTGTTGCGCGCATCATTAAGCGACCAATTATAATCATCACGCGCAATGCTGGCTCCGCCCTCAATTGCGGCTTTGAGTTCATTCCCTGCATAATCACTTAAATGCGCGAGGATATTGTCGTCGGTCGTGCCAAAATCTTCTTTGAACCAATTATAAATGGACGACACAGTCAATTTATCACCCTTAATCGTGACGCCGTTGGGCGCATTGATAAAATCACGCGCCGCCGCCTCGCGGTCAGCCTCCAACGTGTCAGCCGTCCAAAGGCCGTCTTTTAAATTCGGACATCCGATAGAGGCGCAATTGACCATGTAATGAATAAGCGGCGAAGGATATTTTACGCGCAATATGCCGTGTTCAATATCATCTAGCGTCAATTTTTTGCCTTCAACAGTCACCAGTTTTTTCTTCCACGGTCCCGGCGTGAAAAGTCCTGATTTAATATCCTTAATCGATTTTACAGGATAATTGTCGATCACCACATCCACAGTCAGCGCATTATAAAGGTTCGCCCAATATGCTGTTGCCTGCGGTGCGTCCATTGTCGACGGCGTCTGGCCCGCAAGATAGTCAATATAAGCGGTAAGCGCCGCGCGGTCCTCTGGGCTGGCTTTTAACCCGGCATAATCAAACAACGCCACGCCGTCAGTATTAAGCGGTTTAACGTAAGTTCCTAGCACTGTGTTCCACCGTGCCGCGGGAGCGTCCAATCTCGCCTGAGTTGTCGTCATAGCTGCAGTCCCGTCTGTTGGCTGAGTTTGCGCGAAGGCTGGCACAACTGTAGATGCCATCAAAGCGGCCCCCATAAGGCTTGTAACAGCGAGTTTTGTCGCCATGGTCGCAAAAGTCATCTTTTATCCTTCATAATCCTATTTCACCGCCCTGATAGCATAGATTAAAGCATTATGAACTCACGCTCTGTCACGAAATAGTGTGAGTCTGTGCGCTGATATGTGATACGGTGGGGTTTGAGCACAATCACGCGATATATATGTCAGTTTTCACGCATGCACCGCTTGACTTGGCTATGACGTCCGCTTAAACGACCCATCTTGAATTAAAAGCCCCATTATTGGGTTTGGAGAGCGAAATGAAACGTACTTTTCAACCATCCGTCCTTGTTCGCAAGCGTCGCCACGGTTTCCGGTCACGTATGGCCACAAAAGCAGGTCGTCAGGTTCTAGCCCGTCGCCGCGCCAAAGGCCGTAAGGTCTTGTCTGCGTAAGTAGACATATCCGCTGTGATAGCGGTTATTATGGATAAGAATAACAAACTCGGGTCGCTAAAAAAGCGGTCCGAGTTTTTGTATGTGCGCGATGGCCGTTACAAAGCCCAAGGCGGCGTTGTGGTGCAAATGCGCGAAACGCCCCCCGAAACGCCCCCTGAAACGCATCAAGCAAGCGGCACGGTCAGCGGTGAACCTCTGATTCGCGTGGGCTTCACCGCGACCAAGCGTATTGGTAATGCAGTGGTTCGAAACCGCGCAAAACGGCGTCTTCGCGCCCTTGCCCGCTGCGTTTTACCGCAATACGGCTTGCCCGGTTACGACTATGTGTTTATTGCCCGCAATAATACTCATACACGCGCCTATGACGCCCTGCTTGACGATTGTTCCAAAGCCCTGTTAAGCCTCCGTGACTATGCGCAAAAGACAGACATAAAGACGACACGCAACAAGACGCCGTAATATCAGGAATTCTCATGGAAGATCAAAAGAACTTCATTCTCGCCATTGTGCTCTCTAGTATTGTTATGCTGGGCTATTGGTTTTTCTTTGGAAAACCTTTGGCCGAAGAAGCCCGCAAAAATGTGGCTTTAGAACGCGCGGCCGTCGAGCAACAAATCACGGCACCAGAGCCTAAACCACTTGTCACCCGCGACGCCGCCATCAGCAGCAATGCCAATACAGGCGGTCGTATTAAGATCGATACACCGTCCCTGTCTGGATCGTTTTCTGTCACAGGATCCATGATTGATGATGTCCGTCTGAAACAATATAATCGCACATTAGAGGCCGACAGCGACACCGTCATCATGTTGACCCCGCGCGGCGCAGAACATGCTGCCTATATTTTTGATAATTGGACAACGACCGACGCAGGCTCTGGCATTAATACGCCTTGGGCTGTGGTGTCTGGCGATATGCTGACGCCGACCACACCAATTGTCATGGAATTTAACGGTAATGGTTACTCTGTCACCCGCACAGTTACGGTTGATGAGCGTTATTTGATTACCTTTTCTGATGTTGTGACCAATACATCAGGGGCCGAGATTAACTTGGTCCGCAAAGGTATTTCGCGCCAGCACGGCCTGCCCGATGATTTGACCAATTTCTTTATTATTCAAGAAGGCCCTGTTGCCATTGTCGATAATGAATTGGTTAAAATGAAGTATAAAAAGCTATCTAAAAAGCGCGAGCTTTTAGAAACTGGCGAAGGCGGTTGGGTTGGCCTGACGGATAAATATTGGCTGTCGGCTGCCATTGCCCCCCAGGGCAAAAACATGACAGCCAAATTTGGCTACCGCGAAATCAACGGCGAGGAGGTTTACGAGGCCGCCTATGTGACCACACCTGTTACCATCACACCAGGTAGTTCAGTTGAAAGTATCGGACGTGTGTTTGTCGGCGCGAAAGACCGCGCTGTCTTGGTCGATTATGAGCAAGAGTTAGGCATTGCCCAATTTGAGCGCGCGATTGATTGGGGTGCCATGCGTATCCTCGTGCGGCCCATGTCATCGGTGCTGTCATGGCTGGGCAAGCAGGTCGGCAATTACGGCGTTGCCATCCTCATCATGACTTTTGTCATTAAGTTGTTGATGTTCCCGCTATTTAACAAGCAATATGCCAGCCAAGCGAAAATGAAAAAAGTGCAGCCTAAGCAGAAGAAACTGCAAGAGCTTTACAAAGACGACCGCATGAAATTGCAGCAAGAGATTATGGCGCTGTATAAAAAAGAAGGCGTTAATCCGATGAGCGGCTGCCTGCCGATTATCCCAACGATCTTTGTCTTCTTTGCGCTTTATAAAACTGTGTTTATCAACGTCGACTTACGCCACGAACCGTTCTTTGGTTGGATCCGTGACCTGTCTGCCAAAGACCCCTTGTCCATTCTTAACGGATTTGGCGCGCTGCCTTGGCCCGCTGTGCCGCTTGAGTTTTTATCGTTCTTTGCGATTGGCCCGCTGGCGCTGCTTTACGGTATCACTATGGCGATGATGTATTCACTGACCCCACAAAATGCAGGCGGCGGCGAGCAAGCCGAAATGATGGCCAAGATGATGAAATTCATGCCGTGGATTTTCATGTTCATCCTCGCACCATTTGCGGCGGGTCTTTTGATTTACTGGGTGTGGAACAATATCCTGTCCTTCCTCCAGCAATATATCATCACGCGGAAATTTAAGGTCGATACACCGATTGATGCCTTCTTCCGTAAAATCACAGGCAAGCCTGATCCCGTAGAAGACGGCAGCTAGGGATGGACACGTCTACGCAAAGTAATAATGAAGACGCCCCACACCCCTATGTGGAACAAGGGCGTCTTTTATTTGCGCGCGACGTCACCTTCATGCGCTCCGCCGTCAGCTTGGCCACCCTCCCTGACCCCGGCCCGCCGGAAATTTGTTTTGCAGGACGCTCAAACGTTGGTAAATCCAGCCTGATTAACGCGCTGACCAATGTGAACGGACTGGCGCGCGCATCCAATACACCAGGCCGCACAAGAGAGCTGAATTATTTTAATATGGATGACCGTATCTGGCTGGTTGATTTGCCCGGCTATGGTTATGCGCGCGCGTCCAAAGTCGATATCGCCAAATGGACAGAGCTAACGCGGGCGTTCCTTCGGGGTCGTGCGCAGCTTCGCCGCGTCTTTGTTCTGATTGACAGTCGGCACGGATTAAAAGAGTCTGATTTTGAGTTGATGGATATGCTGGATGAGGCCGCAGTCACCTATCAGCTTGTCATGACCAAGGCCGATAAGATCAAACCGCCAGCCGTCGTCAAAGCTGTCGCGAAAGCGCAAAGTCAGATAAAGAAACGCCCTGCCGCCTTTCCCGTCATTATTCCGACATCATCGGTGAAGAAAACGGGGCTTGATATTCTGCAAGGTGAAATTGCCAGCTTGGCTTTGCCAGACCACCGCGTATAGTCGAGAAAATTACGGGGATAGCCATGTTAACGCGCCGCAAAAATGAAAATGGATGGACAAGCGCCCAGACTTTGTCAGAGGCCCTGCCCTTTATCCAACGCTATGCGGATCAAACGATTGTCATTAAATTTGGCGGCAATGCCATGGGGTCAGAAGAGCTGACCCGTCAATTTGCCAATGATGTTGTGCTGCTGCGCCAATTTGGCATTCGCCCGGTCATTGTGCATGGCGGCGGACCCCAGATTGGCGATATGCTTGGTCGCCTCAATATCAAAAGTGAATTTGTTGATGGCCTGCGCGTCTCTGATATTGAAACCGTAGACGTTGCCGAAATGGTGCTCTCTGGCGCAATTAACAAAGCCCTTGTCCAGGCCATAAATGAGGCCGGCGGCCGCGCGGTTGGTTTGTCAGGCAAAGACGCAAACCTTATAAAAGCCCGCCAGCTGCGCGAAGATCTGGGCTTTGCGGGTGAACCCGTAGAAACTGATATATCAGTGCTGAACACCTTATCAGCCGACGGCTTCATCCCCGTCGTCTCCCCTATTAGTGCGGGCGAGACAGGCGGCTCATATAACGTCAATGCCGACACAGCCGCAGGCGTCATTGCGGGGGCGCTGGGTGCGTCGCGGCTGATGCTGTTGACCGATATTGAAGGCGTCAAAGATAAGTCTGGCAACCTTTTGACCAATCTGTCTGTTGGTGATGCGCGCGGCCTTATTAAAGACGGCACCGCGTCGGGCGGCATGATTCCCAAAATTGAAACCGCAATTAATGCGGTCGAGGCGGGTGTGCGCGCTGTGGTCATTCTTGATGGTCGCCGCGCTCACGGCTTGCTGGTAGAACTGTTTACTGATGACGGTGCAGGAACGCTGCTGCGATGAAAACTCAGCGTTTTATCACAAGCCTTGTCATCGGAATTTTATCTGTATCGCCAGCGACCGCGCAGGACAATGACCCGCTAGCGTCTGTCAATTCTGATCCTAATGTTTGGAATATTTGTAACGAGACATCCTATGTGTTGCGCATAGCTGTGGGCACTATGATGGACGGCAGAATGACGCCTCGCGGCTGGCAACAATTGCGCTCTGGCGCCTGCATTTCCGAAACGCCGCCGCCTAATTCGCCCCGTTATGTCTTTGCGGAAAGCGCTCCTGTCCATTTGGGGCGTATCCGGGAATGGACAGGCAAAGTTAAATTATGCGCCAGCCGTGATGACTTCACAGCCGACGCTACACGCAGCTGCGCCCTACAAGATCTGGAAACGCGTGAGTTTTTGCACGTCAATCCAACAGAGCGGAACACAACCTTTATTGAAGCGGATAATTTTGGCGAGAACGCCGACACAGCAGGTCTGCAACGCTTGCTGCGAGATAATGGCTATAAAATCTCACGCATTGACGGCATTCCTGGACGACGCACAAGCCGTACATTATCTCAATTTATCAAAGACAAAGACTTGCCTAAAACCATGAGTGATGGGGAGACCTTTGACGCGCTCATCACGGCAGCGCAAGAACGCCAAGAGAGCATCGGGCTAAAAATTTGTAATAACTCCACCAACCGTATTTGGGTCGCAACAGCGGCGCGCGACGCAACGGAATGGCAATCACGCGGATGGTGGCCCATCGAAGTCAATGATTGCGCCCGCCCTATCACCGATAGTCTATCAGGCCAAGACGCCCACTTATACGCCGCCCAAGAACAAGTCGCGCCAGAGCCTGACACACTCCCCCCACCCGATAAACAGCTTCGAATAGTCACAGCCAAGCCTGTGCAGTTTTGTGTCGGCGAAGGCGTCTTTTCGGCCATGGGCAATGAATTTTGCGAAGACCGGGGCTACCGTGCTGTCAGCTTTCGGCCTATGCCAACTGATATTGACGGCACGACCATCACACTCACTGATGCCGATTTCACAACACCTAACGCCATAGGACTTCGCCGCTAATGTCGCCCGAGCTTTCCCATATTACCAACTGGATTTTTGATCTGGATAATACGCTATACCGTGGCGATGCAGCCTTTTTCTCGCAAATTGACAAGAAAATCACGGCCTATATTTCGCGCTACCTGACCCTGCAACCGCAAGCCGCGCGGCATTTACAAAAAGAATATCTGGCCGAATACGGAACGTCCTTATCGGGTATGATGGCGGTGCACGGCATGGACCCAGCAGAGTTTCTTGATTACGTGCATGACGTTGATTTGGACATGCTAAAGCCCGACCCTGTGCTGCGTGAGCGTATCGGCGCGCTGCCTGGCCGCAAATTTATTTACACCAATGGTTCCAAAGGGCATGCGCGCAATGTCGCCAGTCACTTAAATCTGTTTGATTTATTTGACGGTAGTTTCGGGGTCGAAGATGCCAATTATCAACCCAAGCCAAAACAGCCTGGCTATGATATTTTTAATGACGTTTATGATATTGATCCGACAAAAGCGGTATTTTTTGAAGACAGCGTGCGTAACCTCGAAGTCCCCAAAGCCATGGGCATGGTCACAGTCCTCGTTACGACCGAAGCAGATTTTTCTGACGAACCAGAGATAACCCGCCCCGCAGGCAGTACAACCCGCGCCGATTGGGTGGATTTCGTCACCAATGATATCACCGCCTTTTTGGGTGATATGACCTAAAGTCTGGCGCAGCCTAACCTTGACCAATGCGGCTCTTCTCCCTACTTACTCCCCATGACCATACGACCCATATTAACTGTCCCTAATCCGATCCTAAAGCAGGTATCAAAACCCGTTGATGCGGTGACAGATGACATCCGAACTCTCATGGATGATATGCTAGAGACGATGTATGCCGCGCCCGGTATTGGCCTAGCGGCTGTGCAAGTGGGCGAGCCGATTAATGTCATCGTGATGGATTTAGCCCGTGAGGGTGAAGACCCCGCCCCGCAATATTTCGTCAATCCAGAAATTTTAGAAGTCGTTGACGACTTAACGCCCTATGAAGAAGGCTGCTTGTCTATCCCGGATGTATTTGATGTTATTGACCGCCCGAAACGCGTGAAATTGACTTATCTGGATTACAACGGAGAGCGCGTAACAGAATGGGCCGAAGGCCTTTATGCCGTCTGTATCCAGCACGAAATGGACCACTTAAAAGGCGTCGTCTTTATCGATTACCTCTCGCGTATGAAACGTGATCGCGCCGTCAAAAAAGTCCAAAAGCAAGAGAGACTAAAGGCGACGGGATAGCCATGAACCTCCGCGTCGTTTTTATGGGTACGCCCGATTTCGCCGTGCCGTCTTTGTCAGAATTAATTGCCAATGGTTATGATGTGGTGCGGGTTTACACCCAACCGCCGCGCCCAGCGGGTCGGGGAAAATCACTCACAAAATCGCCCGTGCATCAATTTGCAGAGATTATGGGCATCCCTGTTGAGACCCCTGAAAAATTTCGTAAAAGCCGCGTGATTGACGGACTAGCGGCGCTTGACGCTGATGTCGCCTGTGTTGTCGCCTATGGTCAAATTCTTCCGCAACGTGCGCTAGACGCGCCGCGCTTGGGATGCCTTAATCTACACGGATCGCTGCTGCCGCGGTGGCGCGGGGCGGCCCCTGTGCAGCGCGCCATTATGGCGGGCGACGCGCAGACAGGCGTACAGATTATGCAAATGGCAGCGGGCCTTGATACGGGCGATGTCCTGCTATCAGAGACCGTGCCGATTGCAGATAATGACACAGCCGCGACCCTCTCTGAGCGTTTATCGCGTATTGGGGCTGGCATGTGGCCGCGCGCGTTGGCGGCGCTTGACCGCGGCGGCCTGACCCCGACCCCGCAATCGGGAGAGCCGACATATGCCCATAAAATTGATAAATCTGAAGCCCGCATCGATTGGACCCGTCCCGCGCGTGATTTAGATTGCCACATTCGCGGCCTCGCCCCTTTCCCCGGTGCGTGGTGCGAGATCGGCGGACAGCGCGTGAAAATTCATATGGCCAAGCCTGAGGATGGACAGGGCGGTGCGGGAACCGCCCTAGATGATAAGGGCCTGATTGCGTGTGGCCAAGGCGCGCTACGGCTCATCACTGTGCAACCTGCGGGTAAAGGTAAAATGAGCTTTGACGATTACGCCAAAGGCCGCCCCCTGCCCGCTGGCAAAAAGCTTTTATAAGGATTTTCAAATGGCTCTAGAACGCGAAACACTTCTATATCGCGGGCATCAAATTATCGCAAATAAGACTGGTGCTATGATTTATCCCGAAAAGCATTTCATTAAAGCAACGGAAATGACTGAAAGCTTATCATTTGCGAAGGAGTGGATAGATTCAAAATATGCAGAACGCCGCGTAAATAGGCGAAAAGAATACATTGGCACAGTTGACGATTGCGTGGACGCTCTGAGATCCATAACGCTTGGCGAACACTTGCATAAAATGCTCGTTGCTCATAAAAATGCTGAGTTGCATCGGTTGACCGCAACGCAGTTAGCAAATGCAGCGGGCTGGCCGAGTTATAGCTCTGCCAATGCTCATTATGGAAATTTGGCAAAGCAAGTTGCTGAATATATTGGTTTGAAAATTCCTGATTTCGAAGACGCCCCTTGGACGCTAGCCCTGGCGGATTTTGAAAAAGAGTCAAATGAGTGGATAATGCACAATGAAGTTGTAGAGGCGTTAGAGCGCTTAAACATCACCTAATGTCCCGCTATAAACTCACAATCGAATATGACGGCGCGCCTTATCAGGGGTGGCAGTGGCAAGACCATGCGCCCACCGTCCAAGGCGCGTTAGAGCGTGCCGCCGAGCGCATTAACGGCGAACCGACGGAAGTTTACGGCGCGGGCCGCACCGATAGCGGTGTTCATGCGCTGGCGATGACGGCGCATGTTGATTTTAAAAAACCGCTGCGTTCTGACAAAGTGCGTGACGCGCTAAACTATCATCTCGCCAATGAGGCTGTGTCCGTGCTGGACGCAAAGGACGTCGCCGATGATTGGCATGCGCGCTTTGATGCGCGTGAACGGCGTTATCTTTACCGCTTAATTGACCGCCGTCCGAAACTAGCGCTGGACGCGGGACGGGTCTGGCGACTGCCCATGAAGCTCGATGCGGAGCTTATGCACCACGCGGCCCAAGACCTTGTCGGTGAACATGATTTTACCACCTTTCGCGATACGCAGTGCCAAGCCAAAAGCCCCGTGAAAACACTGGACGCTATCACCGTTATTCGCGCAGGCGCAGAAATCCATGTGCATTTGCGCGCGCGCTCTTTCCTGCATAAACAAGTCCGCTCTATTGTTGGCACGTTGGCTGATATTGGGCGTGGATATCGGGGTGCCGATTATATAAAACAGGCCTTGAGGGCTCGAGACCGCACAGCGTGCGGACAAGTCGCGCCCTCCGACGGCTTATATCTAGTTAGCGTGCATTATGAGGATGACGCAGAATGAAACGACTATCACTCGGCCTCTTTGCTCTACTCGTCACAAGCACCGCTTGGGCCACATCTATTCCCCTCTTAGAAGGCACAGAATGGGGCCCTGAAAACGGCATGGGGCAATATATTCAATTCAAGTCGGGCGGAGAGGTTTTCGGCTTTACGGGCTGCAACACATTTATCGGTGATTATACCCAGTCAAGCGACCGCCTAACCGTGACCAATTTATCCGTCACAAAAATGCGCTGTGACGGCATGGACGGGGCCGAAGCCGCCTTTCTCGACGGCCTACGCGGCTCACACCGTGTCGATATGGTTGGCACCGATATGCGGTTTTACAATGTTGATGGCCGCTGGATTTTAGGCTTGCGCCAACGGGGGTAGGCCCTGCCTTTATGTTGCGCAGCGGCGTGCCACGCGCTAGGCTTTGAGTGACTTAAAAATCTTAAAGGCCGCTCCATGTCATCCAACGCACCCGACACAATTACTATTCGCCGTCCTGATGACTGGCATGTTCATTTGCGTGATGGCGCGATGCTAAAATCTGTTGTGAACGCCACGGCGCGGCAATTTGCGCGCGCCATTATCATGCCCAATTTATCACCGCCTGTGACAACAACAAAAGCCGCGAGAGATTACCGCGACCGGATTATGGCCGCGGTTGACCCAAGGCTGAACTTTACACCGTTAATGACCGCTTATCTGACCAATACAATTGACGCGGATGATTTGGTCGGGGGACATAAGGACGGTGTTTTTACAGCCGCGAAATTATATCCGGCCAATGCGACGACCAATTCATCCCACGGCGTGACAGATATTAAGGGGATTTATCCTGTGCTGGAGGCCATGCAAAAATCGGGCATGCCGCTTTTAATCCACGGCGAAGTGACCGATAGCCATGTTGATATTTTTGACCGCGAAGCCGTATTTATCGACACAATTTTGCGCCATGTCGTCGACGATATGCCGGGCCTTAAAATTGTGTTTGAACATATCACCACGAAAGACGCCGCCGATTTTGTCGCCGCATCTGGTCCAAATATTGCGGCGACGATTACACCGCATCATTTAGAATATAATCGCAACGCCATTTTCCAAGGCGGTATTCGTCCGCATTATTATTGTCTGCCGATTGCCAAACGCGAGGTTCACCGCTTGGCCCTACGCGCCGCAGCAACGTCGGGCTCTGATAAATTTTTCCTCGGCACTGATACCGCGCCCCACACGCAAACTGCTAAAGAAAGCGCCTGTGGTTGCGCGGGCGTGTACTGCGCCCCTGTCGCCATGGAAAGCTACGCTATGACATTTGAGCAAGAGGGCGCGCTGGATAAGCTCGAGGGTTTTGCCTCACTCCACGGACCAAAATTTTACGGCCTCCCCGTTAATGAAGAGCGCGTGACCATCAAACGCGCGTCCTTATCTGTAGGGCCAAGCATCGAAACGCCAGACGGTGCCGTTATCCCGTTCCACGCAGGCGAGACCCTGCCGTGGACATATGTCGGCGCGTAAGATGCCGATCGCGCAATTAGACCGCTCTGTGCTGCGCCTGTCTGGCGACGATGTGACGGCTTGGCTGGACAAGCTCGTGACCAATTCACTGGGCGGCGAGATAACATTTACGGCGCTGCTCACCCCGCAGGGTAAAATCATTGCTGATTTTTTTGTGACCAAACACGGTGATGACTTATTCATTGATACGCCGACAAAGTTTTTTGATGACCTGTTCAAGCGCCTAAAAATGTACCGCCTGCGCGCCCCGATTGAGATGACGCCAGAGCCAGATTTAAATGTCTATGCCCTTTGGGATGGCGACGGTGAGCTGGGTCATGATGACCCCCGTCACGGCGCCTTGGGACGGCGGCTTATCACGGCTGATTATTTTGACGACACAGGGGATTACAACGCGCACCGCTTGGCCCTTGGTGTGGTCGATAGTATGTGGGATTTTGAGATGACGACGATGTTTCCCGCCGACGTCAATATGGAATTAATGAACGGCGTTGATTTCAAAAAGGGTTGTTTTATCGGCCAAGAGGTGGTCAGCCGCATGAAGCGTATGACCACGGTTAAAAAACGCGCGCGCGGGCTTGTGCTGTCGGGAAACGCGGCGGCAGGAGATAAAATCATGATGGGCAGCCGCGTGATTGGCGAGGTAATGTCCGTACATGACACAATGGCGATGGGCCTTATCCGGCTTGACCGCTGGCAATCAGGCGAAGAAAGCCCAACGATAAATGAGCAGCGGGTCAGCATTATGGGAGGCGTTGATGGCAGTCGGTAAAGTAGACATTCATATTGACGACACAGCCGCCCTGCCCCGTTTTGCAGCGCTAAACGCGCAGTGGATAGAGGACCTTCATTTCTTAGAAGAGTCAGACAAGTTGATGGTCGCACAGCCCGAAATTTACATCCGAAACGGCAATCACGTTATTTCCGCCCATATTGACGGGCAGGTCGCGGGCGCGGTTGCGCTTAAAAAACATGATGACGGACGGTATGAGCTAACGAAAATGGCGGTGGATACCGATTTTCGCGGGCACGGTATTGGACAAAAACTAATGACCGCGACAGAGGATTTTGCGAAAAACACCATGGGATTGAGTTATCTATTTCTGCTATCCAATACGCGAAACGAGGCCGCGCTGCGCCTTTATGCGCGCAATGGTTGGACGGTCAATCACGAGGGGCCGCATCCCGTTTACGCGCGTGCCAATATTGGCATGGAAAAGCATTTATAATGGATGTGGTTCTGTGATTAATCTTGATGGCCGCACATTTACTCCGCGGTCTAACTCTGAGGGTGGGCGCGTTCAAAATGGAACTCTCTTTATTTATGAACAGTCTGGGATAGATTTCATCGCAAATTATAGCGGCCACGGCGTCAGTCACGGTCATATCATAGGTAAAATGACGGGGCCCGTCACGGCGGACATCGTTTACCACAGCCGGTCGCAGGACGGAGCATTAGAAGCGGGGCAAGCCACGGTTGAGTTCAAAAATGACGATAGTCAGGGCCTGACCATGCATATGAATTGGCAGTGGCTAAACCGCTCAAACGCTGGCGGGTCGAAAATTGGTGGAACATCGCTTTACAAAGAAATTTTATGACCAAGCACGCTTTTTTTGATTACCGCGATTTTGATGATAGCGCCCATGATCCGTCCCTGCCGCGCTGTGGATGGGTGCCAGCGGCGGATGCCTTTTATTGTGCTTATCATGACACAGAATGGGGTCGCCCCATCACAGATGACAAAGCGCTTTTTTCCAAGCTTATTCAAGACGGTATGCAAGCGGGATTGTCCTGGATTACCATATTGCGTAAACGCGATAATATCCTCGCGGCCTTTGACGGGTTAGACCCTGATATTGTCGCGACCTATAATGATGTCGACCGTCTGCGGTTGCTGGATAATGCTGGGATAATTCGGTCAAAAGCCAAGATTAACGCCGCCATTTCCAACGCGCAAATCTATATTAAAATGCGCGACGAAGACGGCGTCAATTTTTCTGATTATTTATGGTCTTTCACGGACGGTAAAACCATCATCAATGCGTGGGAGCATTTTAAAGACGCCCCCGTGCAAAGCCCCGAATCGGTCGCGATGTCCAAAGATATGAAAAAGCGCGGTTTTAAATTTGTTGGCCCTGTTATCCTATACGCCTTCATGCAAGCGGTTGGTATGGTCAATGATCACGCGGTTAGTTGCCATGCCTACGGCCCGTGCAAAGACGCCGCGCGATAGGCGCCGCACTTCAGGCGTAATGAATAATCACTAGCGCGAAACGATCCCCCTCGTTATAGCTAAAATAAACATAAAAGAGGGAAGCCCGTGACAGCCGTAATCAGTGCCACAGGTCTTTGGACGCCCAAAGACAGTATTTCAAACGAAGAACTTGTCGTCGCCTTTAACGCCTATGTCGATAAATGGAACGCAGAGAACGCAGATGAAATTGCATCGGGTGCAAAGCTACCACTAGACCACTCTAATGCGGCCTTTATCGAAAAGGCCTCTGGCATTAAATCGCGCTTTGTCATTTCAAAAGGCCCTATTTTGGATCCCAATGTGATGCGCCCCCATATCCCCGCACGCCCGAATGAAGAGCCGAGCATCCTGGCCGAAATTGCCGCAAACGCCGCGCGTGATGCGCTGGACGCGGTGGGGCGGGACGCAGCTGACGTCGACGCCGTCATTGTGGCCTGTTCCAATTTGCAGCGCGGTTATCCCGCCGTTGCCGTGGAAGTCCAAGACATCCTCGGCACGTCTGGATTTGCCTTTGATATGAATGTCGCCTGTTCTTCGGCCACATTTGGGATTGAAACCGCGCGCGGGTTAATCATGGGCGGGCAAGCAAAATCTGTGCTGGTCGTGAACCCAGAGATTTGCACGGCGCATTTAAATTTCAAAGACCGCGACAGCCATTTCATTTTTGGCGATGTTGCGACCGCCATATTGCTAGAACATAAAGATGTCGCACCCGCCGCACATTGGGAGGTTATTGGCTCTAAACTTGTCACGCAGTTTTCAAACAATATTCGCAATAATTTCGGCTTCCTTAATCACTGCGAAATTGAAGATGACGGTTTGCACGGCCAACGCGGACTTAAGGGTCTGACCGATAAGTTATTCGTCCAAAACGGCCGCAGCGTTTTCAAAGAAGTCGTGCCTATGGTCGCCAAGATGATTACCGCAGAATGCGAAGCCAACAACCTTGACCCCCACGCCCTAAAACGCATGTGGCTACATCAAGCCAATTTATCAATGAACCATTTGATAGCCAAAAAAGTGCTCGGTAAAGACGTCGATTTGGATAAAGCCCCCGTTGTGCTGGATGAATATGCCAATACCAGTTCTGCTGGCTCTATTATCGCCTTTCATAAATATTCTGACGACTTTAGCGACGGCGAAACAGGGCTAATCTGTTCCTTTGGCGCGGGCTATTCGGCTGGCGCGATATTTGTGCGTAAAGTTGCCTAACGTTGGAAAGTGCGGGAGGAAATGGTCCGCTGGCCTTATTCGGGATTGTCATACAGACGGTCTTGGTATTGGCGTTTATAGCGGGTCTTTTTTATCTGACGCGTAAATCAAAAATATTGCGCGTGATTTTGATTGTCGTAATAGCCCTGCTGATAATGCTCTCTGTTTTTGTTTTTGTGACTTATAAGGACATTGGCAAAGGCTTTGCGCTGTAATGGCCAAATCCCCTCCCAGCCGCGCATGGCAACGCATGTTATCAGGGCGTCGTCTTGACCTTCTTGACCCGTCGCCTTTTGATGTCGAGATTGAAGATATTGCGCGCGGCCTCGCGCGTGTCGCGCGGTGGAACGGGCAGACCTCTGGCGACCATGCTTTTTCTGTGGCCGAGCATAGCGTTGTCGTCGAGCATTTATTCACAACCTTAAACCCGCGATGCACCCCGTCTGAGCAATTAACCGCGCTACTGCACGATGCGGCGGAATATGTTATTGGCGATATGATTTCGCCGTTTAAAACAGCGCTGGGACTAGATTATAAAGCCTTTGAGGCGCGGTTAGAAGAGGCCATTCACATCCGTTTCGGCCTGCCGCCCAAAATGCCGCCGAGCCTTAAGAAGAAAATCAAACAATGCGATCTTTACTGCGCGTGGTTTGAGGCAACACAAATCGCAGGCTTTGACCCCGTCGAAGCTGACCAGTTTTTCATAACACCGCCCCGAGATATTGACGTGGCGATTAATCCTTTGTCCGTCGTAGCAGCCGAAAAAGCCTTCCTTGACCGCTTTGACTTATTGAACTCGTCCCTCACCTAAGGCTCGTCCAGCCGAGGGGCAGACGGCTGCATCATTTCACTAAACCATTGGCGCTGGGTGCGTTTCCTTCCTATATAGTGTAAGTAACACTATGGAGGAACCGCAGATGGGTAAGGAATTAATCAACTGGGAAAATGGACGCTGGATCGGCCAAACGCTTGAGGTTGAAAATGGCGTCTGCGCTGTGCCTGGCAATGATCTGGACAGTATGCCCAAAGGCCTTGTTTATGATGACGCCGTCAAGGCCGCGACAGATCATCTTTATAAAGAGGTTGCAGACTTTATTCCCGAATTTGAATGGCCCGCCTATGCGCCGCTCGTGCACGCGATTAACACGCTAAAAAAGCAAAAGAACGCCGTTATCCTCGCCCATAATTATATGACGCCCGATATCTTTGGTCTTGTTGGAGACTATACGGGTGACAGCCTTGGCCTTGCGATTGAGGCGACAAAGACAGACGCCGAAATGATTATCCAAGGCGGCGTACATTTCATGGCTGAAACGTCCAAAATTCTCTGTCCTGATAAGCGCGTCTTTATCCCGTCCATGCGCGCGGGGTGCTCTCTCGCGTCTTCAATTTCAGGCGAAGATATTAAATTAATTAAACAACGCTATCCGGGTATTCCCGTGGTGACCTATGTCAACACATCAGCCGATGTGAAGGCTGAGTCCGATATTTGCTGCACATCATCCAATGCCGTCGCCATTGTCGAGCATATTTGCGCGGAATGGGGCGTGGATAAAGTTATCATGCTTCCCGATGAGTTTCTGGCCAAAAATGTCGCTAAGCAAACCAAGATAGAGGTCATCGCATGGCATGGCCGCTGCGAGGTGCATGCGAGGTTTTCCGCCCAAGATGTACGCGATATGCGAGAGGCCCACCCCGGTGTTGTTGTGCTGGCCCATCCCGAATGTCCGCCCGAAGTGGTGGCGGAGTCTGACTTCACAGGCTCGACCAAGGCCATGTCTGATTATGTATCGGATAAGTCACCCAAAAACGTAATCCTTCTGACCGAGTGTTCCATGTCAGATAATGTCGCCATGGAAAACCCAACCGTGGATTTCGTGCGCCCCTGTAACCTATGCCCGCATATGAAACGCATCACGCTAGAAAACATCTATGAATGCCTTTTGAATGAGAGCAATGAAGTCTTGGTACCGGAGGACGTGCGAAAGCGCGCCTATAAGGCCGTGATGGATATGATCAACGTTAAATTCGACCCTGTCAAAGGGCACTTTAACCCCGACCTGCCAGAGGTTGATGTGACTGTGATTTAAGGTGAATTCCGCAAAGCGAAATTCACCGAGAAGGGCCGTAAATAGGTGCACCCTGAGCCCATATTTGTGCGCCGCTCGGGATAGTTAAATGCAAAAAATAAATCTCACCGAAAAATTATCACGCTTTAATAGCCATTGGGATCCCAAGGTTATCGCAACCTATAATGATAACGACATCATGGTCGTGAAATTCCAAGGCGAATTTCCTTTTCACAAACATGACGATAGCGATGATTTCTTTCTGGTCATAGACGGCCATGTCACGATGGATTACGAGGGAGCCGAGAGTGTATCCTTTGGTCCTGGCGAAATGGTCATTGTGCCCAAAGGTATTGTTCACCGCCCAAGAGCAGAGCATGAAGCCAAAGTTCTGTTAATAGAGCCTACAGGCGCACCAAACTCTGGCGATAGCGACCACCCACCCGCAAAAAAAGACTGGATATGATCCAGCCTTTCTCATTTCAATATTATATAACGTCTAAGACGTTTTACTGAATGGGCACACCAAAGCTGGGTGACATGATACGGTTTTGCGCGTCGTTAAAGGCATTATAGAGAGCGCCGCCCTGACGACGCGACTTTTTATTTTTCGCGAAAGACTTCGCACCAGAGAAACTCGCAAAGCTTAAATCCGCGCGTGCATTATGGCCAAAACCACGCGCGAGGACTTGTCCCGCACTGTTAACCACCTCGACATAAGCATAGCGGTCTTTAGGCGCCTTGTTGGACGACCCCATCAGTCCGCCCAGACCACCCAATGTATTCATCACTCCATCGACACTGCGAAGACCACCCCGGACATCACCGATGTCATTATAACCATTGCCAACATTTTTAGCGTAATATTCTGCACTATTGGCGCCGCGCTCAACCTGTTGTGCGGTGCCTAGCATTTGATCGACAGAGCCAAGGCTGAAACCACCGCCTTGGGATGACCCGTTAGACGCTTGTGGAATACCGCCCCCGGATTGCGGAATACCACCGCCCGCTTGCGGGATACCACCCTGAACTGCTGGGGCGGGCTCTAAGACGCTGCGTCCTGAAAAGGACGACGGGCCAGCTGCAAATTCCGCCTGTGTTAAAGGCCCGTAGCGCAAGATATAACGCATGCCAGAATTACCATTAGTGAAACAATTGGACTGTGAGACCATCGAATTCATAACTTCAGTCGGATTGTTACTCTTAACACTGTCCCACGCCATGGCATTGGCAGGTTCAATTGTTACGCTACCCTTTGCATTGGGGCAGCTTCTTACGTTAATTTGGTAATCTGCGGCTTGGGCCGGTGTCGCCATAAGTGCCAAACCCGCGCTCACAAGCGCGATTTTCACAAAGCTCTGTTTCGTGTTCATTGTCATAATATTATCCCTCCAGTATGCTAAGGTTACCATAGTCTTTAAAATTATACAATTTCCAGTATTTTTTGCGCATGCGACATCACACCCTGTTTCAAAACGGCCAGTATAAGCCCCAGATTTGCTTTTATCGCTGGTCAAATTGGGCACGATTGTTTAATCACCGCCTATGGCGCTTGGCGACTTAGAAACAAAACGAT
Organism: Fretibacter rubidus; assembly: GCF_041429785.1. GTDB lineage: Bacteria > Pseudomonadota > Alphaproteobacteria > Caulobacterales > Maricaulaceae > Fretibacter > Fretibacter rubidus. The sequence goes on along the minus strand of NZ_CP163423.1, from coordinate 175,385 downwards.
TGCCCGCAGGTGCTGTGCTCGTCATTGGCGCGGGTTTGGCAGGCTTATATACGGCGTTAAAGCTTGCACCGCGGCAGGTCTTTGTCCTTACGTCGCGCCGCTCCAAAGAAGGCTCGGCTAGCGCTTGGGCGCAAGGCGGTATCGCCGCAGCCCTGTCAGCGGATGATAGCCCCGATAGCCACGCCCACGACACGATTGCAGCAGGCGACGGCCTTGTCGATCCCGATATCGCCTACATTTTGGCATCCGAGGGCGCGGCACGCGTCCATGACCTTGATGCGCTGGGTGTGCCCTTTGACCGTAACGACAAAGGCGAGCTTTATCTGTCATTAGAGGCTGCCCATAGCTTGCCCCGTGTGGCGCGGGTCAAGGGCGACACGGCGGGACGCGAAATTATCAATGTCATGGTCAAACGCGTGCAAAAATCTGACCATGTCACAGGCCTGATTGGATGGCGGGCCGAAAGCTTGCTGACTGATAATAACGGCGCTGTTGCAGGCGCTTTGGCCCGTAATGATGAGGGTACTTTACTGGGTATCGAAGCCGACATCACCATTATGGCCACAGGCGGCGTGGGCGGATTATTTGCTGTTACCACAAACCCACGCACCGCGCGCGGTGACGCGCTGGGTATGGCCGCTGTTGTTGGCGCGAAAATGCGCGATATGGAATTTGTTCAATTTCACCCCACAGCCATTGATATTGGCCGCGACCCTGCACCACTGGCGACGGAAGCTCTACGGGGTCACGGGGCGACATTGGTAAATTCCGACGGCGTGCGCTTTATGCCGCGCTATCACGCCCAGGGCGAGCTGGCCCCGCGTGATGATGTGGCCCGCGCAATATTTGCCGAGATTGAGTCTGGTCGTACGCCTTATCTGGATTGCCGCGAGGCGGTGGGAAGCCATTTCCCAGAAGATTTTCCAACGGTATTTGACAGTTGTATGAGCGCAGGGATTGATCCCCGTATCGGTCTTATCCCCGTCGCGCCCGCGGTCCATTACCATATGGGCGGGCTGGCGACAGATAGCTTCGGGCAGACAAATCTTGACGGTCTATTTGCACTAGGTGAATGTTCAGCCACGGGCGTCCACGGCGCCAACCGATTGGCCAGTAATTCATTGCTAGAAGCCGTAGTCTTTGGCGGACGAGCTGCGGATTATATTTTGGGCAATACGTTTTCTGAGAAACGTGCTGGTACCATTCGCGTGCAGCCCTGGCTATCGATGGGCGCGGATGTCAGCCAGACCTTACGAAACGCGATGACAGCCAATTGCGGAGTCCGTCGCAACGCCGTGAAGCTTAACACCTTAATCGAATTAATTGACGCCTTGATTGAACGTGTCGGCCGCGCCAACCCGCTTATCGCGTCGCGTATGATTGCATCAGCGGCGCTGGCCCGCGAAGAATCGCGCGGCGGTCATTTCCGTGATGATTTCCCAAAAACAAAACACACCGCCATCAGCAGCTATCTGACCTATGATATGCTGGATTAAAGCTTTATTTTACGAGCCTTGAATTATGAGCAAACTTCCGCCCCTTCCCCCGACCGTCATAGACCCCATGGTGCGCCGTGCTTTGGATGAGGATTTTGGCAATAGCGGTGATTTAACAGCGAACCTTTTGGTGCCTGAAAGCGCCAAAGCCACGCTCTATATCCGCTCGCGCGAGAGCGGCGTTCTGGCCGGTATGCAAGCCGCGCAAATGACCTATGCCCTTGTTGATAATGCCGTAAAATTCACCGCCAAGAAACAAGACGGCGATAAGCTGTCTAAGGGCACGTTAATCGCCACAGTCAGCGGCCCTGCGCGGTCGCTTCTATCGGCGGAGCGAGTCGCCCTTAATTTTCTCGGCCGTATGTCTGGCATTGCGACATTAACGGCGGATTATGTGCGCCTTGTGAAGGGCACAAATGTGCGGATTGCCGCAACCCGTAAGACGACACCCGGACTACGCGCGGTTGAGAAACAAGCCGTCCTTGCGGGCGGAGGCTATACGCACCGAGAAAGCCTATCTGCCGCCATTATGGTCAAAGACAACCATATTGCACTGGCGGGCGGTGTCACAAAGGCGCTAAAAACGATCCGCAAAAAAGCCGATCACATGACCCGCGTCAGCGTCGAGGTGGACACACTCGCCCAGCTTAAGACCGTGCTAAAGTTTACGCCTGATGTGATTTTGCTCGATAATATGGACGCTGCTAAGCTGAAAAAAGCGGTGGCGATTGTAGATACATTTGCGGGACACCGGCCTGTCTTGGAGGCCTCTGGCGGGGTTAATTTGCAGACAGTTCGCGGCCTTGCAGAGTCTGGAATTGACGTGATTTCAATTGGGGCGCTGACCCATAGCGCACCAAACTTTGACATCGGCATGGACGCGAAATAACGGCCTAAAACCGCTGCCAAACACCAAGCGACACCCCTTGTTGGCGCACTGTATTGCGGCCTATCACCGTTTGAAACGCGCCGAGTTGCAGGGATGATGTTTCGCTATAGCGCCAAACAATCGAGCCTTGCAGACGCACGCTATCGTTCTCTAAAACTTGATCAGCCCCGAACTGCCCAGATGTCGTATATTGCGCAAACGCTTGACCGAGGATTTGCAGTTTTGGCGTGATATCCGCACCTAATGTGCCGTCTATCATCACCTGTTCAGGCGCATCGCCGCTGCGGTAATCAAAGGCGGTTTGTATGTCGATAAAGCCGTCATGCCCTAGGACCTTGATATTGCGCCCGGCAAGCATACGAAGTTCCCCGCCCAGACCACCACGCCCCAAATCTGCGTCAGGCACAGACTCGCCGCCCGCTGGTATCACAACACTGGGCTGAACAGATAGAACCCATGCCCCCCGAGGTTTAAGCCCGTAGCGCAAGCCAATGCGGCTCGTCCCAAGGCCAGAATATTGTTGTCGCCCGTCACGCGCGATATAACTAATATCTTGTAGCGCCCCGCTAGCGACCACTGTCGCGCGCGACGTTAAGCCGTGTTCCAGATAAACGCTTTGCTCAGTCTTAAGAAAATCAACGACCGCCCCTGCCCCCCGGTCTGCATCAAAAGCGCGCGCAGCGTTTGAATAGACAACAGTAGAAATGAGTTGCCCATCGCCCTTTGGCAATGTCCATGCGCCCGCATAGGCCAAGTGAGGCACAGATAAGCCACAAAACAAAAGTGCGAGAAAGAAGTAACGGCCCATAGCCTTAACAAGAGGCGTAAATATAAGTCCGTGTCAATGAAGCCGAAAACGTGACCCGTCTATCGGCGGTGGGTCGCCCTGCTAGATTGGCGGCGCAACGGCCACAGTGCTAGCGCCTGGTACAGCGCGTTCACGCCAACGAAAGCGGTAAAACTTATGGCTACCAATTGTTTTGGTCATCTTGAGTGTATCGGACCACGGCGGATTTACGTTATGCGTATGATAATGTGTAGCGCGGTCAGTCACGGGATTAAACCCGTTGGTAATGGCGAGGGTCGCGACGCGTTGTGCGCGCTCCCACGTTTTTCCCTTTGGTTCTTTTGCCGTAGAGCCGTCACAGGTAAAGCTAAATTGGCAACCCGTTGTGCGTTCGGCCCCTTCATAGACCACACCGCAAAGCGTATTGGGGTAATGTTTTGACTTACGGCGGTTAAACACCACTTCTGCCACCGCTTTTTGCCCCGCGAGCTTCTCAGAGCGAGCTTCGTAATAAATGGCTTCTGACAAGCAGCGGTGCTGCGCCATAACGGATTTGGAGCGTTTGTAATTCACCAATGCCCGACCCGTGAGGTCGTCATTTAACGCTAAATCGCGAAAAATGGGATCTGTTGTTTCTGGGTCTAGGAAGGTCTCAGCAAGACGCTTTGGCAACGCGCCCGTATCCTCTGCCATATCACTAGACAGAGCCTGAGCGCGGTTTTCCCAATGGGCATCTGCGCGTTGCGCTTCGGCCTTAGCAGCGATAGCCGGAATAGCGACAGCCGCCATGCCCAACACACCCAAAGTCACGGTCCAGCCCGTTAATATAGTCTTAATCGACGTCATGCGCGCCTCCTACTGCCCAGCGATTAGGTATTCAACCTAATTTTCCAGCCCTGGGCCGTATCACAGTGCAAATAACATGCGCACTGTGACGAATCTGTCACAAACTCGGTGCTTATGGTTAACCGAGCCTTAATATGCGTCAATCGTGTAAAGACCCGATATTAGCCTTCAGACGCCATAATGGCGGCTTGGGCAGCGGATAATCGCGCGATTGGGACACGATATGGGGAGCAAGAGACGTAATTCAACCCCGCATTGTGACAGAAGACGATAGAGGCCGGATCGCCGCCATGTTCGCCGCAAATCCCAAGCTTGATATCAGGACGTGTGGCTTTACCGCGTTCAACAGCAATTTGTATCAAATCCCCCACGCCGTCTTGGTCAAGCGTCACAAAGGGGTCTTTTTCAACAATGCCTTGGGCGACATAATCTGGCAGGAACCGTCCCGCATCATCGCGCGAGAGGCCAAATGTGGTCTGGGTCAAATCATTCGTGCCAAAGCTGAAAAATTCGGCGTGATGGGCGATATCCCCAGCGCGCAGGGCGGCGCGGGGCAATTCTATCATTGTACCAATGATATATTCAGGCGCGACCCCCTTGGAGGCGATATCCTCGGCGACACCTTCAATCGCTTTTTTCAAGATTTCCAGCTCTTTGGCCGATGAAACCAGCGGTATCATCACTTCAGCGATGGGCATGACGCCTGTCTCATTTTCCACCTCAATTTGAGCTTCAAAAATCGCGCGCGCCTGCATTTCGTAAATTTCAGGATAGGAAATCCCAAGGCGGCAGCCCCGATGGCCCAGCATTGGATTGCTTTCCGCCAACTCGCGCGACCGCGCCATCATTTCGCTTGCGGGCACACCAATGGTTTCTGCGACTTTGCGGATATCGTCTTCTGAATGGGGCAGAAATTCGTGCAGGGGCGGGTCAAGCAAGCGAATCGTGCAGGGCAAGCTTTTCGTCTCATCCGCCATGATTCGGAAAATCGCGGCGAAGTCTGCGCGCTGCACAGGTAGGATTTTAGCCAGCGCCGCTTCGCGCCCTGCTTTGTCCTGCGCGAGAATCATTTCGCGGAAATATCCCAAACGGTCGGCTTCAAAGAACATATGTTCAGTGCGGCACAGCCCAATACCCTCGGCGCCGAAATCGCGCGCGGTTTGCACGTCCAGAGGTGTTTCGGCATTGGTGCGGATACTCATCGTCCGAAGCTCATCCGCCCAGGCCATGACTTTTGAAAAATCACCAGACAGTTCAGGCTGCACCATATCCACTTCGCCCGCGAACACTTGTCCCGTTGCGCCGTCCACCGTGACGATGTCCCCTTCTTTGACGATGCGGCCCGTGATGGACATTTGCCCCGCCGCTTCGTCGATACGGATAGACCCTGCGCCGGACACACAAGGACGGCCCATGCCGCGCGCCACGACGGCGGCGTGCGATGTCATACCGCCGCGGGCCGTCACAATGGCTTCGGCGGCGTGCATGCCGTGAATATCTTCGGGTGAGGTTTCGGTCCGCACCAAAATAACTTTGTGCCCCGCTTTGGCGCGCAGCTCTGCTTTGTCACTATCAAAGACCACTTCGCCAATGGCGGCACCCGGTGATGCGGGCAGGCCCATGGCAATCAAATCACGCGGCGCGTCAGCATCGAGCGTCGGATGCAACAGTTGATCCAGCGATAGCGGTTCAATGCGCATCAGGGCTTCTGATTTCGTAATCTGCCCAGCCTCGGCCATATCCACGGCGATTTTAAGCGCCGCACGCGCTGTGCGTTTACCCGTGCGCGTTTGCAGCATCCAGAGCTTGCCTTGCTCGACGGTAAATTCAATGTCTTGCATGTCGCGGTAATGGGATTCCAATTTGGCAAATGTCGCGGCCAGTTGCCCGTAAACCTCTGGCATGGCTTCTTCCATGGAGGGTTCATTATCACCCATATTTTCGCGCGCGACTTTGGTCAGCGTCTGCGGTGTGCGGATGCCCGCCACAACGTCTTCGCCTTGGGCGTTGATCAAAAACTCGCCGTAATAGGTGTTTTCGCCCGTGCTTGGATCGCGGGTAAAAGCGACGCCCGTCGCCGATGTATCGCCCATATTACCAAAGACCATGGCTTGCACATTCACGGCTGTGCCCCATGCGGCGGGAATGTCGTTTAAGCGGCGGTAGACCACGGCGCGGTCATTCATCCAAGAGCCAAACACAGCGTCAATCGCGCCTTGTAACTGCTCGCGCGGGTCTTGCGGAAAATCGCGGCCCAGCGCGTCGCGCACGGCATCCTTATACAGGCCAATAATTTCCGCCCAGCCATCGGGGGTGATATCCGTGTCCAGCATCAAGCCTTGATTGTCTTTATATTCGTCCAAAATGTCTTCGAATGTGTGGTGGTGAACGCCCATCACAACATCGGAATACATGGTGATAAAACGGCGGTAGCTATCGAGCGCAAAACGACGGTCACCAGACAGTTTCGCAAGGCCCTCGGCTGTGTCGTCATTCAGGCCAAGGTTCAGCACCGTATCCATCATGCCGGGCATAGAGGCCCGCGCGCCAGAGCGCACAGATACCAAAAGTGGGTTTTTCGGATCACCAAAGGCTTTGCCTGTAAGCGTTTCAATATGTGCAATACCTTTGGCGACATCATCATCAAGACCGTCGGGGTAGACTTCGCCGTTATCGTAATAGGTCGTGCAGACCTCTGTCGTCATGGTGAAACCGGGCGGGACAGGCAAGCCGAGTGAGGCCATTTCCGCGAGGTTGGCACCCTTGCCCCCCAGCAAGTTTTTCATTGTTGTATTGCCTTCGGCAGTACCGCCACCGAAATTATAAACCCATTGTGTCATTTCACGGTCCCTATTTTTGGCCCCACACGGACGTCAATTAAACCCTCTAATTTTAGCCATCAATCTGGTCAAAATCAGCAATTTGGGCTGCCGTATCACGTATCATGCCAAGGAGTCTAAGGTTGTTTGCCCGAATGTTCGGGTCATCATCAACCACCATCACGTCGTCAAAAAATGCGTCAATTGGAACACGTAACGCTGACAAGGCTGTCATGGCGGTGTCATAGGACTCTGTGGCTAACGCGCTCTCAATGTCGATGCGCGCTTTCGATAATGCCTGTTCCAATTCGCGCGCAAGGGGGTTGGTGAGGGCCTCAACACCGCCCAAAATTTCACCGCTCGGCAGCTCGCCTTTTTTCGCTTCGGCCTTTAAAATATTGGACGCGCGTTTGTAACCCGCCAGCAAATCTGTCCCTGATTCGGACAATAAGAAATCTTGCAGCGCCGAAACGCGGTTGGTGATAGCGACAAGGTCATCACCACCAGTCGCGAAAGCCGCATCGATAATATCGTGACGGAAGCCCTTATCGCGCAGGTCACCGCGCAGGCGGTCTAGGATGAAGGTAAGGAGGTCGGCTGAAACCTCTCTGAAGGATGGCCAAATACCGACGGTTTCTTTCTTAAAGTGACGATGCTGCAAGTCAACAACAACACTATCAATATCAAAGTCTTGGTTGGGAATAAAAATACCACCCTCCATGTCAAATTTATCCCACAATGGATAGGAGTCTTTCCTAATATCATTAGTCGTAAAAAACTCTTCTGGCGTATTGTTTCTCTGGAAAATCAATTCCTTGTATGAAGCCCACCCCGCAGAGGCGACATTCAATCGCACCTCATTCTCAAGCAAAATCCGCACAACACCTAGTGCTGCTCGGCGAAGCGCGAAGGGATCTTTACTACCTGTGGGCTTCTCATTAATGGTCCAAAATCCTACGAGCGTGTCGAGTTTATCGGCCAGCGCTATTACGACCGCGACGGAGTTTGTTGGAACTGAGTCGGATGACCCTTGAGGTTTATACTGTTCCTCTATAGCGAGCGCGATATCTTTATCGCCACCTTCGGCCCTATACATATTGGCGCCTATCTGGCCTTGGAGGGAAGTAAACTCCACCACCATATTGGTAACCAGATCACATTTAGCCAACATTGCGGCATACTCACATGCGTCAGGATTTGCACCCAATACAGGTGCAAGCTCACGTGCAAGTGCCGCGACACGTATTGACTTTTGCCCTATAGAACCGAGCCATTTATGAAACACAACCGTGTCGAGCTTATCGTAATAATCAATCAGCTTTTTCTTCGCGTCTTCACTTTGGAAAAACTTGGCATCCGCTAGACGCGCAGACAATACCCGCGAATTACCCTCTGCAATGGCTTTGCCGCCATCGGGTGCGTCTTGATTAGCCACCACGATAAAATGCGGGGCAAGCGCGCCCGTCTTGGGGTCTTTCACGGCGAAATATTTTTGGTGCGTTCGCATAGACAGGCGTATCACTTCACCGGGCAGCTCTAAAAAGCTGGGGTCCATATCGCCCAAAATAACAACAGGCCATTCGACCAGCCCAGCGACTTCGGATAGTAACCCTGCGTCCTCGACCAGTTCCAAGCCTTTATCCGCGCAGGCCTTTCGCGCGTCAGTCAAAATTGTGTCTTTGCGGTGGGCGGCGGATAGCACAACATGGCCGTCGCGTTCTAACTGCGCGCTGTAATTGGATAGCCCCGTGACGGTGAACGGCCCCGGCCCCATGCGGCGGTGACCATGGGTGACATTGCCGCTCTCCACGCCGCCGACCGTGACAGGCACGACGGCCCCGTCGAGCAAGCAAATCATAGACTGCAAAGGCCGCACCCAACGAAAGCTGGTCCGTCCCGATTTCATCGATTTGGGCCAGGGGAAATTATTCATAATGTCAGGAATTAAATCGCCCAGAATGGCAGATGTGTCTGCGCCGGATTTTTCAATAACAGCAACGTAAAATTCACCCTTTTTCGGGTCCGATTTTATTTGCGCCTCTGAAATATCGGACAGCCCCGCGCCGCGCATAAATCCCGCCAGCGCCTGTTCGGGCGAACCCACACGGGGGCCTTTGCGTTCTTCAGATACGTCAGGACTACGCAGCGGCACATCGGCGACATAGACAAGTCTGCGCGGCCCGGTGAAGCTCTGCACTTTGTCCACGGTCAACCCAGCTGCCGTTAGCCCGTCCGTCATCAAAGTGGTCAAATCACGACCCGCTTTGTCCTGCATACGGGCCGGGATTTCTTCGCAGAGTATTTCAAATAAAAGCTCGGCCATGACTAGCTCCCCACTTTCACGGACGCATTTTGCCACGGACGGTCTTGGCCCGCCTCTATCATCGCGGCTTCAATCTGCACATGTTTCTCCGCGCAGCCTTTGGCAAGGTCGCGCACGCGTTTGATATATTCTTGACGCTGGGTCGGAGAGACAACCCCGCGCGCATCCAGCAGGTTAAACAGATGTGAGGCCTTGAGCGCATGTTCATAAGCGGGCAGCGGTAGCGGCGGGTCGAGCGCGAGTAGCGCTTTGCATTCTGCTTCGGCCTTGATGAACTTATCAAGCGTGTATTCAGTATTGGAATGCTCAAAATTATAAGTGCTTTGCTGCACTTCGTTTTGGTGGAACACATCCCCGTAAAGCACCTCGGGTGTGTTATCCGTGGCATCTGTGAATACCAAATCATAGACATTATCCACGCCCTGCACATACATGGCCAGACGTTCTAGCCCGTAGGTCAGTTCGCCAGAGACGGGCGACACATCCAGACCGCCAACTTGTTGGAAATAAGTATATTGGCTAACTTCCATCCCGTCGCACCAGACTTCCCAGCCGAGGCCCCAAGCGCCAACCGTTGGATTTTCCCAGTCATCTTCGACAAAGCGAATATCGTGCAAGTCCATGTCAATCCCAATGGCATCAAGCGAGCCGAGATAAAGGTCCTGCAAGTTTTTCGGGTTCGGTTTCATGATGACTTGAAACTGATAATAATGCTGTAAGCGGTTGGGGTTGTCCCCGTAACGCCCATCGGCCGGACGGCGAGACGGTTGCACATAGGCGACATTCCAATCCTTTGGCCCCAAAGAGCGCAGCACAGTTGCGGGGTGGAGTGTGCCCGCGCCAACTTCGGTATCAAACGGCTGCAATATTGTGCAGCCATGTTTCGCCCAATAGCTTTGCAGTGTGAGGATAAGGTCTTGGAAAGAAAGCGTTTTGGGCTCGGTTTTGGCCATGATGATGTCCAGCGTGTTAAGTCTCGCGCAACCTAATCCGCGCGGCGCAAAACTCAAGTTATAATATGGGTCAAAACTGCGCTAGTCTTTCCAGTAAATCTCGTCTTTTAAGCCGTTATCGGCGAGCGCCTTGCGCGCGTCATCAACATCTTCAGAGACCACCATAATGCGGCGCGGAATAATCCCAATAGACCCTTCGACCGCACTCATATGCTGATCCATGATAAAACAGGGAATATCTTCGGATTTAAGCACCGCTTCGGCAAAGCTCAGCGTTGCGGGATTTGTGGTTTTAAGAATGGTCTTCATGCGAATTATCTTTCTTCATGCGACTTTGTAACCGTGATAAGGTCTTGCCGCTTCGCCATAAGAGGCGTAGTTTATATATTAACCTGAAGGACAGTTGTGAACGCACCCGCGAAAATATCAAGCAAAGACAAGACCATTTCCCCAGCAGAACGCCTGTGGGCAATGGCGGCGGAGCCTATGGCGGCGGTCGATACAATTATATTAGACCGTATGCAAAGCCCGGTGGGCTTAATCCCTAATCTAGCGCAGCATTTGGTCGGCGCGGGTGGCAAGCGCTTGCGGCCCTTGCTGACTGTTTCTTGCGCGCAATTATGCGGGGATGACGGGCAAAACGCACATAAGCTCGCGGCGGCTGTTGAATTTATACATTCGGCCACACTGCTGCATGACGATGTGGTGGACGAAAGCGCACTGCGGCGGGGCAAAAAACCCGCCAATCTTATTTGGGGCAATAGCGCGTCAATTCTGGTTGGTGACTTCCTTTTTGCACGCGCCTTTAACCTAATGGTTGAAACGGGCAATATGGACGCGCTGGGTATATTATCGAACGCGTCTTCTGTCATTGCCGAGGGGGAAGTGCAGCAACTCGCTGCACTGCGCGATATTCTGATGACGGAAGAGGCCTATATGCAGGTCATTCGCGCCAAGACGGCAGCGCTTTTTGCGGCGGCGACCGAGGTCGCGCCTGTCATCGCTGGGCGCCCAGAGGCAGAGCGCGTAGCACTTCGCGATTACGGCCTGAAACTGGGGCTTGCGTTCCAACTGGTCGATGACGCGCTGGATTACGGCGGATTTGAATCCGCGCTTGGTAAATCTGTAGGCGATGATTTCCGCGAAGGTAAGGTAACACTGCCCGTTATTCGCGCCTATCACAGCGCCAATGACACGGACAAAGCGTTTTGGAAACGGGTGATTGTTGACCACGACCAACGCGATTTGGACTTTGAAAAGGCCGTGTCCCTTATCCGCAAAGCAGGCGCGCTCGACAGTACATTTGATATGGCGCGTGAATTTGCGGCTGACGCGCGCGATGCTTTGTCGATTTTCCCAGATAATGAATGGCGCAATACGCTACAAGACCTCGCTGATTACGTAGTCGAACGGATCAGCTAGCGCGGCTGATTGCGGCCATGGCACGGCGGTAAAGCGGGATGTAAATGATTACCCCGTTGACCACAGCAATGACAAAAATTTCGAATGTCGGCCACGCTTGATAGATTCCTAAAATAGCAACAGCGGTTGTGAGTGTGCTTGCGAGCGCATAGCCGAAGCTCACCCGCAAATGGCTAGCTCCCGCTTGTATTTGGCGTTGGAATAAATGCTGGTTATGTGCCTGCATCAGATTTTCACCCGCTCGCGCGCGCCGTATCAAGGTCATAAAAACATCGATTAAGATCGGTAATATCAGTAGCGGCATGATGAAAACTATATTCACATTTTGCAGGTTTTGCATGATCCAAAGACTACTGATGGCAATGATGAAACCCGCTGTTAAGGCCCCGACATCCCCTGCAAATATCACCGCTTTGTGGCGTAGATTAAACGGTGCAAAACAAATTAGTCCCAACAGCAACGCCAAAGCCCAATAGGTTGCTGAGTTGGTAAAGCCGCCTGTCAGGATAAGAAGCCCAATCGCGGCGACGCTCATCGTGCCCACCAACATACCATTGGCCCCATCAATAAAATTCACCGCATTCATGACCACAACAATCCACAAAACACTGACCGCAAGACCGACGATGTAAGGCAGCGTCACAACCCCCAATAACGGTAAAATAAAGCTCTTTATCGGGCCAAGAAACACGCTGGCGCAGATAGCAACCACGACCATAAAGACTAGCTTTGGCCGTGACCGCGCGCCTTTTAGATCGTCGTAAAGCCCCAGCGCTGCAATCGCCAGCGTCAGCACAATCAAACCGATATAAGACGGCGTGAACACACCGCGCGGCCCCATAAAATATTGCACGCCCATCATGGCGACAAAGGCGGCAACAATTGAAACGCCGCCCGACGTTAAAGCTGTGCCGCTATGGCTTGACCGAGCGTTGGAGACATCAGTTAGCCCCATATTCAGCGCGATAATAGTGGCCGTGAACCCCGCCACAAGCGATGGAAAAATCAATAAAACAAACGACCCAAGACCGTCCATTACCCTTCACCCAAAACTGTTGGGACGACCCACCAATCCGGGTGGTTTTCAGCAATCGCATTCGCCGCAGCTTTGGCCATTTCGGCATTTGAAAAAAGCCCAAAACACGTCGCGCCAGAGCCTGACATGCGTGAAAGCGCGCACCCCTCTTGCCTCGACAAGGCCTCTAATACCGTTTGAATAAGCGGCTGCTGAGCGGTCGCAGGGGGCTGCAAATCATTGCGTCCGTCTTTGGCACGGGCTAGTAAATCGCCTCTGCTTAATTGCGGGCGCGGTGTTTCGCGCACCTCACCCCAGGCTGGATGACCTGTATCAAACGCCTTGAATACCGCGCCCGTGGAAACTGCAACACCGGGATTGACGAGGACAGCCTGAAGCGATCCAAGACCCGTTAAGCCGTGTAAATCTCCACCAATCCCGCTCATATGGGCCGTGCTGGACATCACGCACACAGGCACATCAGCCCCGAGTGACAGCGCAATAACCTGCCATTCATCAGCCGATAGCTCTGCATGACGCATTAAAATGCGCAAAGCGGCGGCGGCATCCGCACTGCCGCCCCCTATGCCAGACGCGACAGGCAAGACCTTGGTCAGCGTAAATTTAAGCGGCGGAATATCAGCCTTTAACGCCACAGCTTTATAGGCTTTTAAAATGAGGTTACGCTCATCCGCTTCTAGGCCTGCTCCGAACGGCCCGTCGATATGCAGCGACGTCACATCAGATACCTCCGACCGCAAGCGGTCGCCAACATCAGCAAAGACGACAAGACTATCAAGCGGATGATAACCATAATACGGATCAGAAGGGTCGCCAATCACGCGGCCAATATGCAGCGTTAGATTAATCTTCGCTCTAGCGGTTTCAGTAGAGATTTTTGCAATAGGGACGGACATTTCGCGCCCTTACGGCGCAGCTTGCACAGCGCCGAGCCCGCCTTGCAGCTTTTGATTAATAGTCTCTATCTCTTTATCCGTGGGGTCAAATTCTAGGGCACGTTCCCATTGATAACGCGCCTCTGTTTTGCGGCCCAATTTATAATAGACATCACCCAAATGGTCGATAATCGTTGCACTGCTTGGCGAAAGCGTCACGGCCAATTCAAGCTGCTCTTTGGCCTCGGCGTATTGCCCTAATTTATAATGTGCCCAGCCAAGACTATCGACAATGGCACCGCTGCTCGGTTCCAGCGCAACGGCGCGGCGGATCATGGTGAACGCCTCGGTCAAATTTTCACCGCGGTCGACCCATGTATAGCCTAGATAATTCAGCGTATCGGCATCATCAGGTTTATAAGACAGCACACGCTGGAAATCCGCTACCGCCTTCTCCCACATATCTAACCGTTCATAACATACGCCCCGCAAATACAGCGACGACGGGTCTTGGGCTAATTCATGATCTGAGAGGCTCGCGACCAGCGCTTCATAAATTGGCAGGGCCGCATCATAATTTTCTTTAGAGAGATAAATACGACCCAAAGCGTCACGGGTAATGACGCTGGGCGCGACATCATTTAGACGCTTAAACGTCGCCAACGCCTCATCGTCTCTGTCATCTCGCAAAAAAGAATAGCCCTTCGCCATTTGCGCTTGCACGAAATAGGGCGAGCGTGTTGGAATGCCATCATAATAAGCCAGAGCATCTGCATCACGGTCAAAGGCCGCCAAAATATCAGCCAACCATAATTGTCCTTTGTCATAATTAGGGTCTTGGGACAGCGCCATGTAGAGAAATAATTCTGTATTATCATAAGAGCGATTAGCGGCAAAGAATCCGTAAGCCACCTCTGTCAGCGCGCGGGCAACATGGTCTTTAGGGCTCAAAGCTGCAAATGGAGCCTCGCCCGCCTCTAAGGCGGCAATCAAGGCGGGTACAGGGCCCGTTTCAAAGGTGCCGTTATCGTCAGAATAATCTTGCAGGGATTTCAAAGCATCTTGCGCTTTTCCGTCCAGCGCATCAATCTCTGCGCGGGTTAGGCGAAATTCCAGATCTACAGCGTCGGCCCTTTGCGCCTCAATCAGAGCCAGCGCTTCACGTGCAGCGGCATAATTCCCGAGGGTCGTCTCTAACCTTGCGAGTTGCAGCAATCCGAAACGGTCAAAATAGGACCCACCCGGCAGCGATTTGAAAACCTCTCGCGCCGCGTTATTATCGTCTAGCCCGTGATGCGCCCAACCAGCCATGATTTTCATCATGATAGACATGGTCAAATCAGCCGTAGGCTGCTCAAAATAGCTCAACGCTTTGGTATAGTCTTGCGCGCGCAGCGCTTTTGCACCCAGCACTGTTTCAGCCAGTGCTTCTTTCTCCCCTGTCGCAGTCATCTGCGAGGCGATTGTTTCAGCCTTATCAAAATCACCCGCAGAAATCGCAGCCACTACAGCCCGCCGGCCCAAGCGTAAATCTGTTGGTTTCTGCGCAAAAGCCTGTCCAAAATATTTGGACTGTGCAGGCGCATCGGACAAGTAGCGCGCATATGTGCCCGCCAGATAATCCCCAAATAATTTACCCTCGGGTGTCAGCGTTGTCGCGTAATTCTGGCTCGGCGTAGCGCAAGCGGCAACAGCAAGCGCGCTAAGCGATAGACACGCCAGCTTGGCCAATTTTGAAACATGATAATCCGACATAGAGCCTATTCCGATGAAGCGACCTGTGGGTCAGGCCTATTATTGTGCTGCGTAGAAGGACGCGCAACTACATGTTCGGATAATTCGGCCCGCCGCCACCTTCTGGAACCGTCCAAACAATATTCTTGCTGGGGTCTTTTAGATCACATGTTTTGCAATGAATACAGTTTTGCGCATTGATATTAAAACGCGGGTTTGACCCGTCATCATCACGCAAAACCTCATACACCCCTGCTGGGCAATAACGCTGCGCGGGTTCATCAAACATGGGTAAATTAACATCAATCGGCACAGAGGCATCTTTTAGCTTTAGATGGCTCGGCTGATCTTCTGAATGGTTCGTCGCGGTAAATGACACATTGGTTAAGCGGTCAAAGCTGATGACGCCGTCGGGTTTGGGGTAATCAATGACTTTGTGCTTTGACGCTTTTTCTGTTGATTGGGCATCGTCTTTTTTATGACCCAACGTCCCAAACAGATTAAATTTCGCGATTGTCGCAGCCCACATGTCAGGACCGCCCAGCATCATACCGCCCATGAGCGGGCCAAAGCGCGCGTTTAGCGGCGCAACATTGCGCACAGGTTTTAGGTCTTGTCCCACAGGGCCGTTGCGAAGCTCATGCTCGTAATCGGCCAGTGTATCATTGGCACGACCATCTTTTAACGCGGCATGGGCGGCGTCTGCCGCCGCAATGCCAGATAGCATGGCGTTATGATTGCCTTTAATACGCGGCAAGTTCACAAGCCCGGCTGAACAGCCAAGCAGCGCACCGCCCGGGAACGCGACTTGCGGAATAGACTGATAGCCACCTTTGGTAACAACACGAGCACCATACGCTACGCGTTTGCCGCCTTCTAAAAGCTCACTGATTTCGGGATGATGTTTCCAGCGCTGAAATTCTGCGTAAGGATACATGTGCGGATTTTTATAATTCAAATCGACGATATAGCCGAGGAACACTTGGTTGTTTTCCGCGTGATAGAGGAACGACCCGCCGCCCGCTTTCCAACCCAGGGGCCAGCCCGCCGTATGCACAACCGCGCCTTCATCGTGTTTGTCAGGGTCAATATCCCAAACCTCTTTCATGCCAAGGCCAAATTTTTGCGGCTGGCAATGCGCCTCTAGATCAAATTTCGCCATGACTTTCTTGGACAGCGACCCGCGCGCGCCTTCGGATAGAAACACATATTTTCCGTGAAGCTCCATACCGGGCTCGTAATTTTCGCCTTTAGACCCGTCTTTATTATAACCAAATTCACCGGCGACCACACCTTTAAGCGCGCCGCTGTCGTCATAAACCAGATCAGAGCATGACATACCCGGGAAAACCTCGACGCCAAGGCTTTCGGCCTGTTCAGCCAGCCAGCGACAAACATTCGCCATAGAGACAATATAATTTCCGTGATTATGCATCAATGGCGGCATAACCATATTGGGCACCCGCAGCGTCCCACTTGGCCCGAGCAGCAACAGTTTATCCGAGGTCACTTCGGTTTTAACGGGTGCGCCTTTGTCTTTCCAATCCGGGATAAGCATATTCAAACCAATTGGGTCGAGCACAGCGCCAGAGAGGATATGCGCGCCAACCTCGGATCCTTTTTCCAAGACGACGACGCTGATATCGTCGCCGCCAAGTTGCTTAAGGCGAATAGCTGCGGATAGACCCGCAGGGCCAGCGCCCACGATAACAACATCATATTCCATGCTTTCGCGTTCTACCGCGTCTTGTGCACCATTTAATCCAGTATCGGCCATGAGTAGGACTCGCTTTCATCAGATATATTTCGTATTGGATTAGCGTAAGGAAGCCGCGCGGTAAAGCGCCGCTTGGTCGCATAATGGCCTAAAACTTAATCACATTGGGGTTACTATGTCGGATAATTTTGCAATTGGCTGGGAAGAATGGGTCAGCCTTGGCGAACTTGGCCTCCCTGCTATCAAAGCTAAGACTGATACAGGCGCGAAAACATCCGCCCTTCATGCTGTAGCCATTGAACCCTTTGGGTCAGATAGTAATCCGCAAGTGCGCTTTATCATGCACCCCGACCCTAGCAATCCGCAGTTAGAAGTCGTCTGTTCGGCCAAAGTCGTTGACCGCCGCACTGTCGTCAGCAGCAACGGCGTGTCTGAATCGCGCTTTGTCATCCGCAGCCCAATAAAGATGGGCGACCGCACATGGGACATTGATATCACCCTAACCAACCGCGAAACTATGGGGTACCGTATGTTGCTTGGCCGTGGAGCGTTGACCGATGATATGTCCGTTGTCCCGTCGCAAAGCTTTTTACAGCCTGAATTAGATTACGGGGCCTATAAAAGTACACGCAAAAAAGCGCGTAAGGCCCAACCGCTGCGGATTGCTATTTTGACCCAAGAGCCGCGAAATTATTCCAACCAAAGCATGATACGTGCGGCTGAAGCGCGTGGTCACGTGATTGAATGCATCGAGACATCGCGCTGCTATATGTCGATTAACGCGCATAAGCCCGAAGTCTATTACGACGGGAAAGCCCTGCCCCGTTATGACGCGGTCATTCCGCGCATCGGGTCTCGCATGACGTTTTACGGCATGGCCGTTGTGCGTCAATTTGAAAGCATGGGCGTATTTTGCCTCAACGCAGCGCAGTCGATTGGTAATTCGCGCGATAAATTGCTTGCCCATCAAGTGCTGGCCAGTCACCGCTTAGGCATGCCCAACACGGCCTTTGCGCGCAGCTCGCGTGACACAGACGGCATCATTAGCCTCGCGGGTGGTTCACCCGTCGTGGTAAAATTACTCGAGTCCACACAGGGCAAAGGCGTCGTGCTAGCCGAAACGCGCAAAGCGGCCAGTTCCCTGATTGATGCCTTTCGCGGATTAGACGCGCATTTCCTTGTCCAAGAATTTGTCAAAGAAGCCTCTGGCACAGACCTGCGGTGTTTCGTGGTCGACGGCAAAGTTATTGGCGCGATGATCCGCACAGCCCAAGCGGGTGAGTTCAGATCAAATCTGCATCAAGGGGGGTCTGCCAAAAAAGCAAAACTTTCGCGCCAAGAGCGCTCTGCCGCCATTAAAGCCGCCAAGGCCTTGAAGCTAAAAGTCGCGGGCGTTGATATCCTGCGCAGTGACACCGGCCCGAAGATTTTGGAAGTTAATTCATCGCCCGGATTACAAGGCATCGAAGAGGCCACAGGTATTGATGTTGCTGGGCAGATTATTGAATGTATCGAAGCCAATGTCAGCGGCGTATTTCGCGCTCCTGCGGCAAGGAAAACCCCAATCAAAACGAAGCCAAAAGCCAAAGCTAAGCCAAACACCAAAGCTAAGCCAAACACCAAAGCTAAGCCAAACACCAAAGCTAAGCCAAACACCAAAGCCAGCCCAAAAAGCTAAACCATGGAACGCGCGCTTTTATCAGCTTTAAACTGGTGGGATGTCTCTGGTCTTGATGTGCCAGAAATTAAACCCGCTGCGCCAAAGCGCAAAAAATCTGCACCCACGCACACGCCCGCGCAAACCCCTGTCAAAGGCAGCGCCCGCCAAATCGCGGCCCGAAAAACGGCCGCTGCGCGCCCCGTCACGCCCGCACCAGCCGCCCCATCGGTCGAACCCAGTGCAGCACAAGGCATCGCGCAAAAGGCCAAAACGCTTGCGGATTTACACGCTGCCATTTCAGCCTTTAACGCCGGAGAGCTGTCTGATAGCGCCCGCCAAGCCGTGTTTGCGCGCGGCAATCCGAACGCCGATATTATGGTCATTGGCGAAGCGCCAGGGGTCAATGAAGACCGCGCCGGCAAGCCGTTCATTGGGCCTACTGGGCAGTTTCTTGATCGTATTTTTGCCAGCATTGGCCTGACCGATGATGATTTATATATCACCAATGTTATTAATTGGCGTCCACCCGGTGACCGCAGCCCAACACCCGAAGATGTCGCCTTATGCTTGCCGTTTATCCAGCGCCATATTGCGCTTAAAAAACCCAAGCTTATTATCTTGGTCGGCGGTGTGTCTATGGGAGCATTGACCACCTTAAAAGGCATTACCAAAACACGCGGGCAGTGGGTCGATGTGGCCGCAGGCGAGCATAGCGCGCCAGCGTTAATCGTCTATCATCCCGCCTACCTGCTGCGGCGGCCTGATTTGAAAGCTGACATGTGGCGCGATATGCTGTCTCTGCGCGCTAAAATAGCGGATATGAAAAACGGCCTTTAATTTGCATGGATGCCGTCCTAATTAATTAAAAACAATTGATGAGATTATTATGACCTTTCGCCTTTCTGTTTTATTGAGCGCTCTTGCAGCTTTATCTTTATCCGCTTGCTCGGCGCAGAAAACCGCCCCAGATACGCTGGCCGCTGAAATATCCGCCAACTATCCCGTGGTCATTCAAAATATCGCAGAGGGTGTCTGGGTGCATACCTCGGCCTATACTTTGCCAGGCGGCAATTCGATGCCCAGCAACGGTTTGATTGTTGCGGATGGGGAGGAATTGACATTGGTCGATACCGCATGGGGCGAAATGGCGACACAATCACTGTTGCAAAAAATTGAGACTGAGATTGGCAAACCTGTTAAAAACCTTGTGCTGACGGCGCACACATATGACCGCTTGGCAGGGGTCGATATCATTGAGCGCGCGGGCGCCAAAGTGTTCACCCACCCCGATACGGCGGGCCTAGCCGCAAAACGTGGCACCCCTGTCCCCAATACATCGGTCAGCGCCTTATCCGAGCCGCGTTCACGCAGCAAAGTCGGCGCTGTTGAAATTGCCTTTCCCGGTGCAGGGCATACGGCTGACAATCTGGTTGTCTATGTGCCGTCACATAATGTGCTTTTTGCGGGCGGGCTTGTTGTCGGGGCGGAAATGAAAGGCCTGGGTAATACAGTCAATGCCGATATCAAAGCTTGGCCAAGCGCGCTTGCGTGGACAAAATCAGTTTATAAAGACGCCAAAATCATTGTTCCCGCCAATGGCAAAGGTGGTGACCTAAGCCTGATTGACAAAACGCTGCAAACGCTTGCCACAGAGGTAAACCGCCTGAATGAAGAACAAAAGCGTATCTCTGCAGAGACGCTAGACGATATCGATCAAAAGCGGATTTCAAAAGAGAAGAACAACGACATAAAATAAATTATGTCCCGCGCCACCCATCCAGCGCGATTTTGTCATCAACATCAATCAGGCGGCGAAGTTGCCTCACTGGACGACTAAAACGGGCGGCCATATCAGCCATGGTTTGGCTGTGTGACCAGCGCACATTATCAAATAAATCAGCCCGCGCTGGGCCGTGAAGGCCGATTAACCAAAAACCGCCGTCATCGGCAGGGCCCAGCACAGCGTGACCGCGTTTAATGGCTTTAAAGGCGTCCGCTATATCCGTGCGGCTCACATCGGGGCAATCTGTGCCGATAACGACCACGGGGCCTTTCATGTCAAAAACAGCTTGCAAGCGCGGGGTGAGGCTACCGCTTGTTTGGGGCATTTGCGGCACACCCTGCCACATGGGTACATTGTGCATCATGGGAGCGGGGGTAACAGCCAAAACCGTATCCCAGCGCGGGTCTTGAACGCCCCTGATGACGCGAGACATCATCATTTTATAAAGACGGTGGGCGTGAACAAGACCAATATCTGCCGCTAGCCGCGTTTTCGCGCGACCCATGATGGGGGCTTTGGCCATGATAATAACCGTACCGCGCATCAGGACGCAGGCTTTCTGTAGCGTTTAATCAGGTCTTCAATCGACACACCGCGATTATAGTCCCGCATAATCATGACATTGCGCCAAGTTCGCGTCGCAAAACCGTCCCGTTCATAGGCGCTGACATCTGTCATGATACGCCCAGAAAGACGCCGCAGTGCTGACTTTCCAAACGTATTTTTAATCGCGCGGATAATCTCCACATCCTCAAACAGCGCTTGATCAGGATAGCCGCCAACGGATTGATACATATCCTTGGATATCAAAAGACCTTGATCGCCATAAGGCAGGCGCGGCCAGATATCGCGCAGCTTGACCACAAATTCCATAAAACGGGGCCGCCAGCCAGAGGCTTTGGCGCCAAAGGTAAAATAGGCAGCTTTCGTCGGATGGCTATTGATATGCTCACGCACATCGCCCTGCCAATCCTCCGGCAGGGTGCAATCGGCATGAATGATTAAAATCCACTCTGGGTTTTGGGTTTTAAGCGCCCAATCAACGCCGCGCCGTAGCTGGGTCCCGCGACCCGCCGTGCCACTCGCCACAACAGCATCTGCCCTCACGGCTTGATTAATTGTGTTATCTGTCGACCCGCCGTCTGCGATAATAACGGGATAGCCGGCGCATTGCGTTAAAAGCCTGTCCAGCGACGCCCCCGCCTTTAAGGTCGGAATCACCACGCATAGATTTTCAATGATATCAGCCCGAGATTCCATGATGCGTTCTTGACAATCAAGCCTCTAAAAACAAGGGAAAAACAAAGCGGTGCATTAAAAAACCCCGCCTTTGGGGGCGGGGTGTAATCACTTATGCGTGATAGGCGGTTTGCCTATTTCATATCGTCAACAACGTCTGTTGCCATCTCTTCCATGCTATCAACTGCGGAGTCCATAGAAGGCGCCGTCGTAAGCGCGTCAGATGTTGATGGTGTTGTGGCCGTTGTTTGGGCCGGCGCTGGGCGGATTGTCACCGGATACATGCAATATTGACCATCTTGAAGTTTATTGCCGGGGCAATCCACAATACCCAACTGATTACCATCATAAATCGGGTCAGCATAAGCTTCGTCACGAATTGGCACGAGGCAGTAGTCGCTATTTTTCACATTAACCATTGTACCGCCTTCTGCGGTGCAAGACGCGTTATCTTTGATATCAACGGCAGACGCAGAACCTGCAAAAGCAATCATGGCAATGCCTGCGATAATCGCTGTATTTGTAAATTTACCCATTTATTCACTCCTCATGAAATTTGTTGCCTTCTAACAAATTCTTTTTGCTCTAAAAAGGCCTATAACTGCAAAAATGCAGGAATCAGGCCAGAAATTACACATGCCAAAAAAATTGACATCTTTGAAAAATTCTCCCGATTTCACTTACGAGAGCGCTAGTTTACATCCCGTTTGTGGCATCGATGAGGCAGGACGCGGACCCTTGGCTGGGCCTGTTGTCGCCGCCGCTGTCATTTTAGACCCGGATAACATCCCACACGGTTTGAACGACAGTAAGGCTTTATCCCAAAGCGCACGTGAACATGTGCTGAATGATATACGCGCCCATGCGCTAATTGGCATTGGTATTTCTGAACCTGCAGAGATTGACCAAGTCAATATTTTAGCGTCCACAATGATCGCGATGCAACGCGCCTTTCATGCATTACCAATAGTGCCCCAAACCGCACTGATTGACGGGAACCGCTACCCCGATTTGCCCTGCGAAACACAGGCCATTGTCAAAGGCGACGCAAAATGCCTGTCCATTGCCGCCGCGTCGA
Source organism: Fretibacter rubidus (assembly GCF_041429785.1). Taxonomy (GTDB): domain Bacteria; phylum Pseudomonadota; class Alphaproteobacteria; order Caulobacterales; family Maricaulaceae; genus Fretibacter; species Fretibacter rubidus. The sequence continues at coordinate 152,728 of NZ_CP163423.1, read as the reverse complement.
TTGTCGCCAAAGTCACCCGCGATAATTTAATGGCCCTTGCTGATGACCGCTTTCCCGGATACGGCTTTGCGGGTCATAAGGGCTACGGCACGAAAGCCCACCGCGAGGCGATTGCGACCCTAGGCCCCTGCCCCATCCACCGTTTTAGTTTTGCGCCCATGCGGCAAGGCGAGTTATTTTGGAGACCCGAATGAACCCTTCTGACATGACGCCTGTTATCATTGGCATTGGCGAAATTTGCGACCGCCCCACACAGACGTCTGACGCGCGCGACCCCCTGAGCCTAATGCGCGACGTTGCGCAGATCGCCTTACAGGATTGCGGGACAAACGGTGATGCCGCCTTTGACAGTGTGGATATTATCAATCCCGCCAGCTGGGCTTATGATGATTTGCCGGGACAGTTATGCAAGGCTCTGTCTATCACGCCCGCCCGTGCCGTGCTGCAACCCACAGGCGGCGAAACCCCGTTAAAAGCCGTACATGCCGCCGCCGACCGTATTGCAGCTGGGGAAAGCACATTGGCCTTAGTCGTCGGGGCCGAAGCGCAACACAGCGTTAGAGCCGCTATGCGTATAGGGCAAACGTTGCGGTGGCCGCCCAAGGTCGCAGGCACACCCGACTATATGGCCGTGGCGCAATTTCTGGAACCGCGTGCGCTACAGTTGGGATTGTTTTTCCCCAGCCATGTTTATCCCTTTTATGATTTGGCCTGCGCCCATCATTGGGGCCAGACGCCAGAGGAGGCGATAGACGAGTCGGCAGCCCTCTGGGAACACTATGCGAAGGTCGCAAAAACAAATCCCTATAGCTGGAAAACGGACGACTGGTCTGCGGATGATATTAAAACACCGACCCCGAAAAACCGCCTGATTGCTTGGCCTTATACCAAGGCCCAAGTCGCCAATCCGACCGTTAATCAAGCCAGCGCAGTCATCATCACCAGCCTATCGAAAGCGCGCGCCATGGGCGTTGATGACGCCAAGATCGTTTATATCACAGGCGGTGCCTTTGCGGATGAACCGCGTAATTTCATGGCGCGCGAAAACTACTATGAGAGCCCCGCACAGACCGCAGTCTTGCAAGCGGTTAAGGGGGATTTCGATGCGGTTGAACTTTATAGCTGCTTTCCGGTTGTCCCGAAAATGGCAAAGCGGATTTTAGGTTTGTCCGACAGCCTGCCCCCATCAGTGACAGGGGGGCTTAGTTTTTTTGGCGCACCGCTGAATAATTATATGACCCACAGCACCTGCGCCATGGTGCGTGCCATTCGCGGCGGGAAACAGACGGGGCTTTTATACGGCCAAGGCGAATTTGTGACCAAGCATTACGCCCTCACCTTATCACGCAGCCCGTCAAATTTTGTCAGGGTGAAGGACAGCGATCAATCAAACACCGCTAATGCCGCGCGCGGGGACATTCCAGCCTTTGATGCAGACGCCACAGGCCCCGCCAAAATTGAGACATTTACCATACCCTATGACCGCAGCGGTAAAGCTGAGCACGGCATTTTGGTTGTGCGCACCGACGCGGGTACGCGTAGTTTGGCCAAAGTCATACTGGGCAACGGCGTAAAACTAGCATGGCTAACCGACCCACAAACCTCGCCCATCGGGACGCGCGGAACCTTAGCCCGCGGCACGGACGGCGTACCCCTATTCACACCGACATAAAGCGTTGAAATAAAGTATAAGGCCGTTAGAACACGCACAGTTATTGTTTGGGAGAGCATCATGAGCGCCATAAAAATCGACGGCAAAGCTTACGCTGAACGCTTGCGCGGCCATGTTGCGCAGGCGGTGAAAGCTCTGCCTGCGCAACCCGGTCTGGCTGTTGTGCTGGTCGGTGAAGACCCCGCGAGCCAAGTCTATGTTCGCTCCAAGGCTAAATTTACCGTTGAGACGGGTATGCGCTCGATTGAACATAAGCTTCCGGCCGATATATCAGAAGACGCGCTTGTCTCGCTTGTGCGCGATTTAAACGCAGACCCCGAGGTGGACGGTATATTGGTACAATTGCCGCTGCCCAAAGGGTTGAACTCTGACCGTGTGATTGAAGAAATCCATCCGGATAAAGATGTTGATGGCCTGACCGAAGCGTCAGCCGGGCGATTGTCACTGGGTAAAAAAGGGCTGCGCCCCTGCACGCCAACGGGCTGCGTGATGCTTGCCAAAGATACGCTAGGGGATTTATCGGGCAAACATTGTGTGGTGTTGGGGCGGTCAATATTGGTCGGAAAACCCGCAGCCTTATTATTCCTTGAGCAAAATTGTACCGTAACCATCGCCCATTCCCGCACAAAAGATTTAGCCTCCGTCTGCCGCGAAGCAGACATTTTAGTGCCTGCCGTTGGGCGTCCCCAAATGGTGCAAGCCGAATGGATTAAGCCCGGCGCTTGCGTGATTGATGTCGGCATTAACCGTGTGCCCAGCCAGCGTTTTGAAGGCAAAACGCGTCTTGTCGGCGATGTAGATTATAAGCCCGCGCGCGATGTGGCGGGGTCTATCACACCTGTTCCGGGTGGTGTCGGCCCGATGACAATTGCCTGTCTGCTGCGCAACACAGTCATTGCCGCCTGTCACCGCCGTGGCTGGGATGTGCCGTCGATTTTGGATTTCTAGGCCCATGACAGCATAAGCTGTCATCTGTCTATTTATTTAAGTGCAATTTGGCAGCTCAGCCGTTAAGGCAAAGCATGACTTATTTCGCTCTTTTCGTTGCCCTTCCCTTTGCCTTCGTTGCGGGCACTGCCCTCGCGCAAGATAATGACCCCATTGACGCGCCTATCGAGCTTGACGCCGCACCAGCCGTCGAGCAGCTTAACCGCGCACAACGACCCGTGTCCCCTAATAGCCAGCGCATGTCTCTCGTCTCTGGCGGGTTGTTATTTGCCAGTTTTGATCAAAACGGCGATTACCAGATTACTGAAGCTGAAGTGAAGGGTGGTATCACAAGCGCGTTCAGCACTGCTGATAGCAGCGGCAACGGTAGTCTAAGCTTGGTCGAAGTGGACGCGTGGCGTATTCGCGCGCTCGGCTCGCTCGACTTATTGCCAGGCAATACCCAATTTGACCGTGACTTTAACGCTGTGGTGACCCGCGCAGAATTTACCGAAGTCCTGACCCGTAATGCGCAAAGGCTAGACCGCAATGAAGACCGCGTTTTAGACTTTTCAGAGCTGTTGCAAAAAGCACCAGAACCGCAAGAGGCCAAACGCGAACGTAACCGTATTTTCCCCTCACGTGCCGATCGGCAACGGCGGCGATAGGGCGTAAGCGTTAATTGAATGGGTAATCAGCCGTCCTTAAAACGCACAGTTGGCCTTGCGGGCGCTGTTACCCTTGGGCTTGGTTCCATATTCGGCACGGGCGTATTTATCAGCCTCGGTCTGGCCGTTGGCGTGGTCGGGGACTGGGCGCTTATCGCGCTTATCATCGCGGCCATACTCGCGACGTGTAATGCGCTATCCAGCGCGCAACTGGCCACGAACCATCCCGTAAGCGGCGGCACATATGCCTATGGACGGCATTATATTAGCGACGAAATTGGGTTTACCGCAGGGCTTTCGTTTTTGCTGGCAAAGTCCACCAGTGCCGCCGCAGCCGCCATTGGCGTAGTCAGCTACGGTGTGCATGTCTTGGGATTAACGGTGGCTGTTAATATCGTTGCCGCGCTTGTCGCGATTGTGATGACAGCTTTAGTCTTGCTAGGGTTAAAGCGGGCGAATGCGGTCAATACAGTTTTAGTCGGCGTCACTATGGTTGCGTTAATCACGCTTATCATCACAGCCATAGGGGTTGATCCTAAAATGCCTGTATCGTTATCCGCGCTCCATGCCCCCAATTTATTTGAAGCGGCAGCTTTGATTTTTGTGGCTTTTACGGGCTATGGCCGTATCGCGACATTAGGCGAAGAAATCACCGACCCACAGCGAACTATTCCGCGCGCGATTATTATCACCTTGATTTTATCGACCCTAATCTATGGGGGCGTTTTATGGGCTGGGCTATCCACCATTGGCGCTGAGCGTTATGCGGCGTTGACGGCGGCGGATGCTTCGCCGCTCCGCAATATCGCGCTCAGCATGGGTGTGCCTTATCTGGCTGGCTTTATTGCGGTCGCCGCTGTGACCGCGATGGCAGGGGTCCTACTAAACCTCATCCTGGGCCTATCACGCGTCGCCTTTGCCATGGGCCGTGACCGAGAGTTGCCAGCTATTTTAGGACGGTTAAATGCGCGCCAAGACCCAAGCATCGCCGTCATGGCTATAGGTCTGTTTATTGCCTGTCTCGGATTGTTTGGCGGATTAACATGGGTCTGGAGTTTCAGCGCTTCTACGGTTTTAATCTATTACGGCATCACCAATTGGGCCGCCCTACGCTTATCAGATGAACAGCGCCTATATCCTCGGATTATATCTTGGGTGGGATTGATTGGGTGTCTTGGCCTTGCTGTTTTTATTGATTGGCGTGTCATAATTACAGGAACTATAATCCTGCTTATCGGTTTGTTTATTAGACAGCTTGTCAAAGCCCCGCGTTGATTTATGCGGGCTCTACTCATAAAGTCATCACGACACCGCTTCAGAACAGGACAACCCCATTTCAAACGATGATGATTATATCCCGCCCTACGCCGCGCTCGATGACGAAAAGCAACGTGAAGATATCGCCCGCATAGAAGCCCATGTCCAACGCGTCGAAGGCCTGGCGCGGTTGATGGATAGCCAATTTAAAATTCCAAGGATTCCTATTAATTTGGGTCTTGATACCATCATCGGTTTTATCCCCGGCATTGGTGATACAATCGGTCTTGGGGTGTCTAGCTATATTATTTCGCAAGCCGCACGGGTGGGCGTATCACGGTCGACTATGATGAAAATGATTGGGAATGTCGGGCTTGACTGGCTGGTCGGGCTTATCCCCATTATTGGGGATATTTTTGACTGGGGCTGGAAAGCCAATAACCGCAATGCGGCCCTGTTGCGCGAGCATTGGGACAGCGTGAAGCCCGCCGATATGATTGACGTAACAGCGCTGGCGGGTAAGCTAGACCCCAAATAGATTAGGAACAGCTATGTCCTCTGGCCCGCTTCACGGATACCGCATTATTGAACTGGCGGGCATTGGCCCTGCGCCCTATGCAGGGCAATTAATGTCCGATATGGGCGCAGGGATTATTCTTGTGCGGCGCCCGGGACAGGCCATGCCGATGACGGCAGACCGCGGAAAGATCGTGCTAGAATTAGATCTTCGCGCGCCAGAGTCAGCCGTTATCATGCAGCGCCTTATTCAAAGCGCCGACGCGATTTTTGAAGGCTTTCGCCCGGGTGTCGCGGAACGGCTTGGCCTTGGCCCGGATGACTGTCACGCCATTAATCCCGCCCTTGTTTATGGCCGCATGACAGGATGGGGACAAACGGGGCCATGGGCTAAAACGGCCGGGCATGATATTAATTACATCGCTATCACGGGGGCTTTGGCGGCCATGGGCGCGCCCAATACACCGCCACCTGTTCCGCTAAACCTTATTGGCGACTTTGGTGGTGGCTCGCTTTTCCTTGTCATGGGTATGCTCGCAGCCCTTCTTAAAGCGTCGAAAACAGGACAAGGCGACGTTGTTGACGCCGCCATGATTGACGGTGTGTCGTCTATGATGGGGATTGTTTATTCCCTAGAAGCGCTGGGGCAATGGAGCCAACAACGCGGTACAAATTTGCTTGACGGCGGCATGCCGTTTTACCGGTGTTACGAAACCAAGGACGGGAAATATATGGCTGTCGGCTGTATCGAACCGCAATTTTTCAAAATCATGTTGGAGCGTTTAAACATAGATGCGGATGGTTTTGGCGGACAAATGGATAAGTCAAAACACGCCGCACAACACGCTACATTAGAAGCCATATTTGCCACTAAGACACGAGAGGCTTGGGCGAAAATATTTGACGGCTCTGATGCGTGCGTCACGCCCGTGCTGGATTATCAAGAGGCGCAGACCCATCCGCAAAACGTCGCGCGCGGCGGATTTACGACTGTCGGCCCGTTCACCCATGCCCGTCCAGCGCCCGTCTTCGGTAACAAAAAACCCGCAACGAATACCGACATCCCAATGCGCGCAAACGATCCAATCGAGGTTCTAAAATCACTCAAAATTGATATATCTGGGATTGATACAAAAGACCTCTAACCTCTTTGAGTTTCTATCCAGTCTTTGACTTTTATCTCTAGTACAGACAGCGGCACAGCCCCGTTTTCCAGCACTGTGTCGTGGAACAGACGTATGTCAAAATCTTCGCCGAGTTCGCTCTCGGCCAAAGCACGGAGCTCGCGGATTTTTAGCTCACCAATTTTATAGGCCAGCGCTTGGCCGGGCCAGGTGATATAGCGGTCAACTTCGTTATTGATATTTTTCACAGATAGCCCTGTGTTCTCTATCATATAGTCCACTGCCTCTTGGCGGGTCCACCCTTTGTCATGCATACCCGTATCAACAACCAAACGACACGCCCGCCACATTTCATAAGATAGCCGGCCGAAATTTGTATAGGGCGTCTCGTAAAAGCCGACGTCTAGTCCCAGCCGTTCAGAATACAGACCCCACCCTTCGATAAAGGCCGTAAAGCCCCCATATTTACGAAAGTCCGGCAGCATTAATTCTTGGGATAGCGCGATTTGAAAATGATGCCCTGGTACGGCTTCGTGAAGCGATAGCGCTTCCATCTCGTAGAGCGGACGCTTATCAAGATTGGTCGTATTGATATAATAAAACCCTGCGCGAGAACCATCCCCCGCTGGCCGCATGTAATAGGCTGTGGTTGTTTTTTCCGCGACATCCAACGGGATTTCTTTAATCCCGTAGGGCATGCGCGGAAACTTCGTAAATAATTCCGGCAGCTTCCCATCCATTTTTTTCAAAATAACGGCGGCGGCGTCCATGCGCTCTTGTGCCGTTTTGGGGTAAAAATCAGGGTTGGTACGCAGATAATTTTGAAATTCCTTAAACGTGCCCTCAAAGCCCGCTTGCTTTTGCACCTCTGCCATCTCTGCGCGGATCCGCGCGACCTCAGATAATCCAATATTATGAATGTCATCGGGCGTCATATCCGTGGTGGTAAACATTCGCGCGCGGTAAGCGTAATAGTCCGCCCCGCCCGGCATAGATGATGTGCCAACCTCATCCCGACAATTGGGGGCGTATTCATCCAAATAAAACTGCTCGAAAGTCTTAAGCGCAGGCAGTACATCGCCTTTGACGATCGTAGCCGCATTGGCTTTATAATTTGCAAACTCTTGCGCACTCAGGGCTGTGGGCCGCGTGTCAAATGCGTCCATCAAAACGCTGTCATTTACATCATCCACAAGGTGGGTCTGGATTGATGCCTCAAAACCGGCCATGGGCGCACAAGGTTGCACCCATCCCGCCTCAATACCGGCGCGCAGACGATCGGTCGCTTTGCTCATATAGTCTGGCACGGCAGATAATCGCGCCAGATAGCTGTCATAATCAGCCGCCTTAAAAAACGGCAAGCGATTGGGTAGGCCCGTAATCGTTGTATGTGGCCCCGCACGGTTGGTCATAATCATGTAACGGCCCCCGTAAGCAGAGGCCTCGATGTCGCTCTCAAGCTCACGCGTGATCAGATCTAGATTAAGCTGGTTATCAGCGCTCAGCGCGTCTTTGTTAACCGCTCTGAAATCCGCGAGAAATTCCTTTTGCCGCTCGACTTGCGCGTCATAGGCCGCAAGCGATGGATCGCTCAGTCGGTCATCATAATCACGTACCCCTAATGAGGTCGCAAAGGTCGGCGCCGTTGACAGTGTCCAAGCCCAATGCGCGTCGAGCAAATCGCTGAAGCGCGTATCCTCACTATTATTTTGAGGCGAATTAGCGCCATTATCCGCTGACGTAGTTCTGTCAGAGGTGCTGCCTTGCGGCCCGCTACACCCAAGCAAGACCATTGCTGCTGATAACCCCAATAATAATTTAAACCGCATCACAAACCCTCCGCTCTAAGGAACAGCCTAATGCGCAACAGACAATATGAATAGATAAAAAGTGGTGCGGCCGAGAGGGCTTAGCGCTTTCCATTATAGAAATAAATACAATGAGTTAGAGACTCGCACAAGGCATTTGTGAGGCATGGAGTCGGGAGTTTTGTGAGGCAAAGTAGCTACGTCCGAAATAAATGTAATATTTAATAATCTCTGACTAAACTGAAACGTTATTCATTTGTAGAGGATAACGCTTTGCACAAATCGATGACTGCGCGCTCGGCTCTAGAGTCTTGAAGAAGCAGAAATGCTTCAGCCATAGCTTGTCCTTTGGGATGAACCAAAAATTTTAGCCTACCGTCTGAGCTCTTAACACTACTGTCTGCCTGATCATTCTCTAAGTTTTCAAAAAAGCTCTGTGGCTGAACTTTAAGTATCTCACAGAATTGCCAAAGTTTGCTGGCGCCTATCCGATTGCTTCCATGCTCATATTTTTGTATTTGCTGAAAGCTTAAATCAACGGCCTCTGCAAGCTGAGTTTGTGACAGCCCATTGGCTATCCGTAGAGCTCGCAAATTCGCGCCAATAATTTTATCAATTTCATTAGCGTGCGTAATTTTCAGTCCCATCATTTCCTCGTTAGACTAGCAGATTTCGCTCGCCTAATAGGGTGAAACTCAAACTTTGGCTATACATTTGCTTTGTTTGCGAGAAATTTGTGCACATGACCAACAACTTTTGACATTGGCCAATCTCCGTACTCCGAAGTGTCAATTTCTTTTTTGCATAAAAATAATGCTATTTCGGCAGCAATGTTGGTGAGCGGATAAAGCGATGCTACCTCTTCCAGAATTTCCATATGACGCTCTATAAGTAACCCTTCGTCAACAAACACTGCATTACTGTCGTCTATAGAAACGATCTTTGCAAAATGGCTTAACTGTACATCAATGTCTAAATACTCTTTCAATAACTGATCAATTCTCTGTTCAACTCTTTCTGCACTACTCATTTTAATACCCCCCAGTTGGATAAATTTTGCACCCAGAGAGAACTTATCCAATTTTTTCGCGTAAGAAGAGTTATATGGGGTTACTAAAAGGTTAATGCAGCGCTATTACTTTGAAGAATGTAATGAGAGGCGGTGGGATTTTGAGCATATTGTCTGAAAGCAATATTGATATTATCCTTAACGAGGTCGCTCAAAGCAACGCTCTGGGCAAGTCACCACGACTACTCGATCTCTTGACTCATTTATTTAGAAAAAATCTTAATGAGGATTGGCGGAACCTCAAACAGTTTTCAATTGCAGTAGACGTCTTCGGAAGATCAGATGATTTCGACCCAAAACTAGACAGTATCGTCCGGGTTGAAATGCATCGCCTACGTAAAGCTCTGCGAACATACAATGCAAACTCCAGGTACTTTCAAATACATATCCCACGTGGGGGTTACAGAATTGTAGTTTCTGAGACCTGCAATGGGGCTGATACTGATGAAGTCAATACTAAGTCGAGTTCTTCTATACGAAAGGTTGGGTGGGGAACTACTCTTGTTGCCACTACAATTGCCGCATGTCTAAGTTTAGCGTCACTATGGGGGTATCATAATGCTTTAGGTTACTCTCTCTGCTCTCTTAATGTTCCAAACATTAGTGTATCAACAGAATTGATCGACGATGAGCATTTAGCATCTACTTTTGACCTTATTAAATCTGTATTATCCCAGCACAGTTCCGTAAACCTAGTTCCAGAGGACACAAAGTGCTCAAATACAACTCCAAGGTTTTATGTTCTTGTAGAGGGAAGAAATACTCCTTCAGTGCATAGCCTCACTTTTCGTGTATATCACAAACACAAAACAAATATTATTCATCACTCAAATTTGGGCGTGACTCGTCACAATGATGATAAGATTCTTTTCAACGATGTTATCAAATCAATCGTCGACATGGTAAAGCCTTATGGCACTCTGCCACGCTATTCGGCAACCGTTGACTGGCACGATAACAAAAGGCGTCAGGCTTATTCCTGTCAGATTGATATGTATGATGGCTATTCTGATGGTCGGTATAGCGTTTATCAGTCCTACTTGCACTGTTTAGAAAAGGCGATTGAAAGCGGGTTTGCTACTGCCGACACTTACGGCGCCTTAGCTACAACCTATCTCCAACAGTATGCTGGTTACCGAGAACATACTGTTCCAGATCCACTTGATTCTGCTCGAAAGCTTATCGAGATGATTGGCAAAGATTGGATAAACTCCTCTGAAATGGTCATTGCTAAAATTATTTATGAAAGCGAGCGACCAGATTTCAGAGCAGATAGACTCAGAAATACAATTTGGAATACTGAACAGCGCTATCAAAATAATTCTTTAGTTATGCTGAATGCAGCACTTAGAACAGGTTTTAAGTTGGGTGATTGGCAAAAAGCTAAGGCGATGTCCGACCAAATTAAAACCATCCATTCTGGTCGAGATAGCTCTGTCTTTGCAATTGACGCTGCTTATGCCTTTTTGAATAAAAACGACCAAAGCATTATTGATATCTGCCAATTAGCCTATGTCGAGAATTCAATTATTGCTAATATACTCGTTAAGTCATGCGCTAACAAAGCAAAAAACGATAACTGGAAAACCTTAACAGATAAAAACTTAGAAACGCTTGTTGGTAACCTAGATGGGTCACTTGCAACGTATGTGAAGCGCCGAAACTTCGATAGCAAACTCACTGCAGAACTTATCAAATACGTTGAGTAGTCTACTTATACGATAAAATTTTTTTATTCTTGCTGTTGTGTTTTTGTTAACCTTTATTCGCGACAGTTCTCATCCCACTAACAAGGATGAGAACTACAATGAAAAAACTTCTATTAATGTCAGCCGCCGCTTTTTCACTCGCATCTGTGTCTTCAGTTCCTGCAATGGCTCAGACCCCTTCAGCAACTTCTCCAGCTATCGAAAACTTTCTCTTGGAAGTTCAAGCGGTCCAAGTTGCAAAAACGTTTTACAAAGGTGACTTTCAATCAATTACGCGACAAAATACGGTGCGCAGTCTGCACGCTGGCCATGGTGCAAGCCTAATGATGTCTGTAGTCCAATATCGCGATTAAAGGCCGACCCTTGTATCTAACGAATGACACAGTCCATGCCTTCGCAAAGGCGCGGCATAAAGAAATGAGCTTTCCGTTCCTTAAAGAGAACGGAGAGCTTTTATCTTTGGCAAGCACCGCGCAAATGCTAATAGAACCCAAAGCGCTTAAACACTATAAAGATTTCTATTCACAAGCTATTTCATTCAATGAGACCTATCCTCAATACTATAGATTCACGCTGCGCATATGTTTGGACCTTGAAGATTTAGGTTTAACGGGACATGTTGGAAAAAAGCTGTGTAACTATGTGAGGGAAAATCACTTCCTAGATTATGACACGTCTGACTCTCGACGGCTTGAGACACTCAGCTTGTTGAGACGGCGGTTGAAACCGAACACGGTGGAAAAGGAACATAGGTTAAGACTATTAGACAACATAGATCGGTTCATAGCCCACCCGCATTGTTTCTCTCGTCTCAACAAGCCTTTCTTTTATGAACTGACACATATCATATTTTTTCTCACTGAATATGGCTCCACCTCTTGGCCATTGTCACGAAGTGGTGAGGATTGCATCAAAGTGATGGGAGCTTTAGCTTTCTTGGATAACGATTGCGATTTGCTCGCTGAAGTTTGTATCTGTTATAGTTTCTTAGGCTTAGAGTGCCCGCAGCTTTGGGTGCGAGCAGTTGATGATAATTTAGCTGCGCTTGAAATTCGGTATGACACAGATGTGAAATCGACGTTGAATTCTTCGACGGATGAATACCACCCCTATATAGTCATGAATTGGCGAAAAGCTTTGAAACATGAGCCATGCTTTACTGAGCGCTTTGAAGGGAGACGGCCTAATTTTATTTTGTCAGGCCAAGAAACCTCCATTCTATCTAAACTTTCTGAACGTGTTCACGATGTGCGTTTTAACAAAAGCTCCAAACTGTTAGCTCAAGAGAATTTTTACCAGGATCTTACGGAAGAAGAGGCTAAGGCTCTCGAAGCCCTTCAATTAAGCGATAAAAATATCAATGAGCTACTAAAAGACTATTCATACGGTGTCCTGTAACACCTAAGTCAAGCATATTATGTGACGATCACCGCCCAATCCCTCTTGTCCGCCCAGCATCCCAATCAATGCCGCCGCCGCTTAACACGCGGCCTTTGATGCGCTTACCCCACTTCTGCGCGTGATGGCTTTCCCACGGAACAAGATAGAAAGCCCGCTGCGTCTCAATCATCGCGTGTGGGCCGTGGGGGAGTTCGTATTTCTGCGAGACTGTGCCTTCAATCAACCGTCCTGACTGCGCCGCAACATGGGCCTTGCCCGTCATGCTCTCCAGCTTCTCCGTTGCTGCATTGAACCCTTCCGCTTCTAATGCTTTCACATAGCCGCGCTTGTAGATAATGGAGGTCTTTTGCTCGTCTTGGCGTAGCTCTGCATAGCCCCGCTCAATCAGCCATGTGCGGCGCTGCTGGAAAGCTGTGTCCAGCTCTTTTGCGAAGGCGCTAGATTTTACGCTTATTCCTCCTAGTCCACCTCTGCCCCAGCTCACCTGTGCGCGGTCAAGCCAAGTCGCGCCGGGGCTTTCAAGTTGTGCATCCAAGTCTTGGCGCGAGAGTAGCTTGACGCCCGACGCGCGGCCCTGTCTCAAATCTAAAGAGATAGCCCGTTCATCAAAATCCTCTGGCACGCGCCACTCATAAGGGTCACCGTCCTTATCTTTGCTGACGACTTGCACCACGCCCGCTTTCGCCAGTGTGGCGAGCCGCAACCTGTGCGCCCGCATGTGGGCGGCACTTCTGCTACCGCTGCCGTCCACCCAATCCTCAGGGCCGCTCGTCGCTATCGCATAATTTCCGACAAGCCCGTTACGAGGCTTGCCGTTATAATCCTTACCCGTCGCAAGGGCCTGTATGTTTCGGTCAACTGTCCGCAAACTAGGCGGCGAGACTTCGATGATAGAGCCGACCTTCGCGGCTTCACCCGCCCGCGTGTCTATGCCCGTCTCAACGGTGCTGACATAGCCGTCAGTGCCGTCGATGATAAACCGCACTTTGCCGCCGCCTTTGGCGTCTGGGTTCATGCCTTCATCACGGCCAAGAGTCTTGGCAATCACGCGGCCAATGACACGGCGACCCGATAAGTTTCCATCATAGTCTGTGCGGCCATCATTTAAGCGGACAGGGCGCTTAATGTTCGCCCTATCCATAGCGGCATGGATTTCTTTGTTGAGCTGCTCTCGCTGTTCAATCTGTCCAAGGGTTTTGAAGGCGTCCTTTTCAATTTGCCAGCGGCCTTTGTCCGTGGGCTGTGCAAGGCCCATTTTCTCAAGGTAGTTCATCCGCCCGATTAAGATGTGGCGGTTCAAAGGTGAGTGCTGACCAAACGTGCTCACAGCTGACCCTGCGCGAAGGTCTATGATGTTCGTATTTTTGTCCATGCCGTCTGCGATATGCCTATCCGCTGTCGTCATGCGCATGGCGTCCACCTCGCGCTTCATCTCTTGCTGGATGGCCAGCTCTGACTTCCAGCCTAATTCGCGGGTCAGTTCTTCCTCCAGCCGCCCTCTAATGCCGCGCGAGATATACTCGCCTGCAATGTTCAAGCCTTTGCCGTCATGGGTCACGCCTCGCGCGATGATGTGGGTGTGCGGATGGGCGGTATCGAAGTGGTCAACCGCGACCCAATCCAGCCGCGTTCCCAAGTCCTCTTCCATCTGCGCCATGAGCGCACGCGTTGTCTCTTTCAGGTTCGGCGTTCCATTTCCATTCACGCGGGCCAGTTCTGCCCCGTCTTCTGGCGAAATCATTATCCGAAACTGGTGCGGGTCGCCGCGTCCGTCAAAGCTCTCTTGGGAGCGAGCGACAAAATCCCGCCCGTCAATCTCAACGCCATCATCTGGGCCGTAGAGCTGGCCGCGTGTCGGGGTCAGTTCCGCCGAGCCTTCTAAAACTTCGGCTCGCTCCACACCTGAGCCTTCGCGCTGGAGGTAAGCTAAGTGGCCGCGAGAGACAGACGACTTCGCATTGCGGAGTTTCACCACGCGCACTTTCACAATGGCACGACGAGCGCGGTAGCGGTCTCCTGTGGCGCGATGAACTCTCCAACCTTGCTTCGGCCCAATGCCGCGCTCCAAAGCCGCGCGGCCTCTGCCACGCGCGTTAAAGCGCCCTGTGCGCGGTTTGGAGGGAACCGTTAGCGTCCGCCGTCCTGAAACGGCCTTGCCTCTGACCAATGAGGCGCGAACCCCTTGATGAAATCCCTTATAGTTTGCTGGAATACTGACCTCGGCAGCTCTGCTGCTGGACTTGCGGGCTTTGGCTCTTAAGCGGAAATCATCTTCATTAGTCATTCGCCCATAATCGAACAAACTAGGGGCTTTTGTCTCGAAGGAAGCCGATTGGAAATTATAGGGAAAAGAGAGTTTCTAGGTATTAGCGGGATGGAGGCATTTTGGAGGCATGACACACGAGTTGCCAAAATGGTGACACCCCAACTCGCGTAGCAAAAACAGAGCTTTAGCGTCGAAGTGCCCCTAAAAGGGCGGTTCGCTTTATCTTGCTGAAGCTCTTTTCTTTTCTAACCTCTCCCCAAGCGCCAATCCTATCTAATTAATTACGCTCTCTCAATACAGTGCCGTTCGGCGCGCCTGACGGAGCCGCCCACACGAGCGGAGGCAGGGGCGTTGGACTCGCCGCAAAGCGGGGTAAGATTGGTTGTGGAGAGTTATGTGATTAGGCAACAGCTTTAAAAACAATCGCCTCGCAGCCTATAGACTCGGCGACATTTGGAAGGTTAGACTACGCATCAATAGGGGGACTGCAATATGACATATTTAGGATATGCAATACTCAACGCTCTGTTGTTATCAGGCGTCGGAATTCTAATAGCTTTCCGTCGTTCACCCTCATTCGGTTTAGTAATAGTGCCCATAATAACTAGCCAAGTTGGATATTGGGGAACATGGTTTCTCTTTGTAAAAGTCGAAAAAGCATGGACCTTTTCCGACGACCCTTCCCCTATTATTGTTTCGGCTATGGCTACAGCCCTTATGTGCCTTTTTACAGGATATGTATTCAATCGTATACGCGCGAATATTGACAAAGGCCCGCCATATTTCCGGTTCTTCAATACAAAGCTAATTCCCTTAGACCAGAGGGTAACCTTGATATTTGTCGTATGGATGGCGATGGCGTTAATCACTGCAGTTTTCTGGTCGATTTATGAAGCATATCCAAATGCTATGGCTGAAGCCTTCATTTGGTCTTGGACGGCAAACGGTGCTTTTTTCACAATAGTCGGTTTTGTGATTAGCCTAACAGGTCTGAAATTACCGCATCAAGAAGACTTTGACACTCGACTGTCCATATTATTCGGCGGAGACACAAGTGAAGCTATGAAGGCCACTCGTGATAAAGTCAGAGCACTAGGCTTTTATGTCTATAAATTGGAGCGTCGCATTAAAGTTGAGGAATGGTCAGACCAATTTCAGGCTTATCGAGTCTCAGTAGAGAATGTGTTTACTTTGCGAAATCTGTTCGGTGACGTCGCGGCAGAAGACGAAATGGGCGTTTTCTTCAATCCTGATAAATTTGATGTCCCACCAACCCCAATTGGTATGTATAAGTCTATACGCGTAGCTTCCGATCCACATGGGCGCTCACGTATGAAGGAACCTGTCGAAATTCCGCCTGAAGGGCTTGAAATCAGTGAAGAGTTTTCAGTAGGATCAGACGACGAACTTGTTACCACTCAATATTGGTCTTGGATTAAAATAGACGAAATTTGGTCTCATGAACCGAGGCGCTTCACGGAGTGCGCCGAGTTCGAGGTTGAGAGCCTTGTAGATGAAAGTACAGGAAGCGTCGTTGTTGAATTTTTCGACGATGGAACTATGACTAAGCCACGTACAGAAACTCTTTCTTATGGTGATTTACGATCTCATGGAGGGCTTCGAAATCTTCAGTCATCGCAAAAACATGTGACACTTCGATTTAAGGCGCCTTCATGTGGTGTTACTGGGGATGAAGTTAAATAACTTGCCCTCTTGCCAAAAGGGATAAGAAGCGTCATCTATATGGCAAATACAGATGTAGAGGAATCGACCGTAAAGGAACTATTCACCTATAACTGCGTATAAAGAACCAAAGGCAGCATTTAGCTGTTTCAAACCAAGGAAGGATAACCCAATGCGTAACCCAACAGATGGCGGCGTTTAAACGTACAGTAATAATTAATCAAATAGGCTCGCGTAAGCGGGCTTATTTGCATCTACCATAGAGCTTGATAAATAAAACCACACTTAAATACGAATTTATCATAAGTAAATGACGATTGATGATACTAAATATACATTGCGATTGCTCACTAACTTTTGAAGTAAAAGGGCTCACCCGCAAGCAACCGCTTGGTAATTGGGTGGGCAATCCTAACTAGTTGCTCACTTCTATACTTAAGGGAGCCTCCATCGCCATATTCAGGCCGTGGGTTACGGTGTCCCATTAGGGTGCAGCGTAGGCCATAATCAAGGCCGCCCTCCAACATACGCTTCTCAAAGCTATGTCTAAAACTATAAATTCGGTGGTTAGGTGTCGGCAAAAGCTCTCTGACTTTGAAGCCGTTCAAGAGCGTTTGCGACAATAAATAGCCTCTGTCTTGATAGTGGGGGAAGCCATTTGGCGCACATTTCATCGCTTCAAGGGACACGCCAATAAGCGGAATTTCGCGCACCGATGCCGTCGACTTCAACGCCCGCTTGGAGCTTGAACGAATACGAATATGGGGAATTTCATCGTCTAGGCGAATGTTTTCTGGCTCGATATTGGCAAGCTCGCTCGGTCTGCATCCTGTTTCTATCATTGCCAAACAAAGCAAAGCTGCTTCTCGGTTTAGGCCTTTCAACATATTAGGCGCGAGAATTTTCGACCTGACCCAGTCATCACTGAACGCCTGCACTTGCTTAAGTTTTGGCGAAGCAAAGCGCAGGTTTCGAAAAGGGTTTTGGCGATTCTCATCCCCGATGTGTTCAAAGTATCTGCGGTAGAGTTTACGAAGGTTTCCTAGATCACGGTTAGCGCTACTCCCGCTCAAAGGCTTCTGGTCGCCCTTGGGCTGAACACGGTCTGCCCAAAAGCGGTAAACTGTTCGCGCCTCATCGCGGCTTATCTCAAGCATATCCATATCGCCGTTTAGCTTAATGAAGTTCGCCACAGCGCGGCGTTTGACCTTGGTGTAAGTCTTAAGCTGTTCGGGTGATTTGCCTGTCTGCTCGTCCAGCGCAATCTCGCTTAGATATAGCTCTAAGGCTTGGCTTATTTTTACCTTTGGTGTTTCAGCCAAACCGAGGAGTGCATCCGCATCCCGTTGCTGTTTTGGTGATAAAGGTCCGTTGATTGGGCCAAGTGCCGTCACGCGCTGCACAATCTGTTCGCCGTTCAATTTTTCCACGATTTCCGAGACGGGCATATAGGTGAAGCCAAACGCTTGTGCTCGCTGCTGTAAGTCCTTCATCACGGCATCGGGCGCGGGCGCTCCGAAACGGCTGGGCGTTATCTCGCTCCATCGCTGGTCGTCGGCGGCGGCGCATATATCGCGGCGCTGCCTTGCCACTTTGCGGCTGTCTGTTTCAAGCGAGCGGTAAATCAACACGCGCTCATCAATGTGGCGAACTGATTTCGGGACGCGGCGCACGTAATGCCACACGTCATGGCGTAATCTTAAATACTGGTTTGGACGCTGAATCGACCTCATATAGCCATCTCCTGTCCTGCCAATTGTAAGGCAAGAAGTTAGGCAAACCGCGCGAGTTACCGTATGGAAAGTACAGGAAAGAGAGATATTCCGAGACTTTTCAAAGGCTTACGCTCTTTGCAATGTCAGGAAAGTGGTGCGGCCGAGAAGACTCGAACTTCCACGGGTGTTACCCCACAGCGACCTCAACGCTGCGCGTCTACCAATTCCGCCACGGCCGCACATTAAGGAAATTGCGCTATAGCGATAGACGCCGCGCTTGTGAAGCAAAAAATGCGGAGTTTTTTGAGGGGCTATACCATTTTATCGTCGCCAGGACGCCCCTAGCTATTGTGTAAACCGCAGGCTAAACTAAGCCAAATTATTGGAGACAATTATGATATCTTTCATGAAAAAATCGGCTGTCGTTGCGGCGCTTTCGTTATCCCTTGTTGCGTGTAGTGGTGGCGATAAAACAATTGATACCACAACAGCCATCAACGCAGCAGCCACACCAGAAGCAGCCCTTGAAATCGCGACAAAAGAAATCGCGGATATGTCCCCGGTTGAAATGATGGAATATGCCACAGTGAATTCCAATGCTTTGGCCGATAAAATGGCGCTCGTGAATGACGAAGCAACAGCGCGCGCAGTCATAGCCGAGCTTAAATCCATGGGTCCGCGCATGGAAGCGATGGGCGAAAAGCTACAAAATATTGACCAAGCCGAGTTGGGTTTAAGCCTTAAAACCATGAGTGTTGCGGCTGATTTTGGCAAAGCACAAATGCGCCTGGCCGCCGAAGGCGCGCGCATCGCCAAAGACCACCCCGAGCTGCGTAGTCTGTTTGAAGAAGAATTTGGCGACGTTGAGATCAAGGTTCAATAACGTCTTAGATAAATACCGATTGTGATTTCGACCCTCATATCAGACACGCCGATTGAATGGCGTGTATCACGCGAGACCATACCCTATCCCGATGCGGTCAGCGAGATGGAAGCACGGGCCGCGAGCATTGCCCGAGGCGAGGCGCGAGAGCAGATATGGCTTTTGGAGCATCCACCGCTGTATTCTGCGGGCACCAGTGCCAAGCCCTCCGATCTGGTTGATCCGGCGCGCTTTGATGTGTTTTCGTCCGGTCGGGGTGGGCAATATACTTACCACGGACCGGGGCAACGCGTGGCCTACGCCATGCTGGACCTACGCCTGCGCGGGCGGGATGTATCGGCCTTTGTGCGCGGATTGGAACAGTGGATTATTGATACGCTGGCGGCGCTAGATGTGGTTGCGGAGCGAAAGACAGGCCGCGTGGGTGTTTGGGTCACCCATGATGACGGCCGAGAGGAAAAAATCGCAGCCATTGGCGTGCGGCTGAAAAAATGGATCAGCTTTCACGGCATTGCGATTAATGTCGCGCCAGATTTATCGCATTTTTCGGGCATCGTGCCCTGCGGTATATCTGAACATGGGGTCACGAGCCTGTCTGCGCTGGGAAAGACAACGGATATGGCGATAGTGGATAAGGCCTTGCGCCAGTCCTTTGAGGCTATCTTTGGGCCAACAGTGAACGCCAAACTTTAAAACTATCCATAAAAAAACCCGCCATAAAAGCGGGCTTTAATTCATTAAATCACCAAAGGACTAATCATATTGATTAGCGTCCGGGTCAGTTTTGTTGAGCATGTTAATGACGTAAGCGCCAAGAACCGTTGCAATAAAGCCAGCGACCGCAGAAGGAATGGCCGTTTTCTTTGCCATATCGCCAGTCATTTCCATAATGTCACCCATGCCCGCGCCTGATGATACGGCCTCTTCCATAGCGGCTTCCATATCTTTCATCGCATCACCGCCAAATAGCATCATGACGATTTGACTAAGGATGACCGAAATAATGATAAGCAGCACGAACCACGCCAAGCTCATCCAGCCAGAACGGCCGGCATCATGGGATCGTTTGATCAGCAAGCAAAATAACGGATAAAGCATTAATATACCTGCAAAGCCTAAAATCATGGATAGTTGCACACTGATCAGTGGCGCTAAGCTAATAACAGCGCCAATTACGGCTAAAATGACCATACCATTCATAAATGGTCCCGGCCCAATACGACCCTTTGGTGAAAATAGTAAATTTCCCATGTCTCTCTCCCTATGAGGTTATAGAGACAGAATGACGCAATTTAGAAAATGTTCAAGCGAAATCGACTAATTTTTATCGAAAAGCAATATATATGACCTCTATTTACGGTAGGGATTGCCGTCAATTTTAGGTTTGGTGATAGCGAGCCACAGGGTCAAGCCGATGGGAACAATCAACAAAATAATAGATATCGGCACTATATTGGCCGCTTGGGTCGCTTGATACTCTGCAATTATCGTGTCGCGTAATACGGGGTCTATCTCGGCTTTGCGGTCATATTGCGCAAAGGCTTCGAAATATTCGACACCGCCATATGCCATCATCACGCCAATTGCCGCCAAAAACTCTAGGGTGAACGCGCCTGTCAAAGGCCACCACGACCGTCCAATATCATGAAGTCGCTTCCCGTAAACACAGCAAATCATATATAGCACCAAGGGCAAATAAATGATGACAAGCCAAAATTCCCAAAGGCTCACGGGCATAACTCGAAACACATATTTCATGACTTCGACAAAGACAAATAAACCCACCACGCCAATGACAAAGGCCTTTTGGTCAATATGACCTGTGGCTTTGAAAAACAGATTAAATATGGTTTTTGCTTTCGACATTTGGGTCATGTAACGACCCGCGCGGGCATTGTCTATGCGCGATATGCCGCCCCTCTTATGCGGTTAATCAGATGTGTTACTGGGCAGCTTGTCCGTCGCAATATCTTGTCCGCCTAATGTGCGGCGCATGAACTCTCGCGCGGCTTTGGACTTTTCAATCAGTTTTGGCATATCATCCATATGGGCGAGGCTGTCTTCGATCATGGCAAAATCAAGGGCCAGAAATTCATCTGATAGTTGCTGCGCGCGGCCCTCTGTCGTACCCAGAAGCTCTAGCGTTTTACGGCCCATAGCCAGCGCCCCGCGAACCGTTTCGCGCTCGGCAAAATCCACTTTTGCATTCAGAAGTCGAAACATATGGGTGCGGTTGCGTGCGCGGGCAACAATACGCGCTTTGGGGAAATGGTGCTTTATTTCCTCCGCAGCCTCGACCGACTCCTCAACGTCATCAATCGCAACCACTATAACCTGTGCAGTATCTGCGCCTGCCATGCGCAACAAGTCAACATCTGTACCATTGCCGTAAAAGACACGGTGGCCAAATTGTTTGACAAATTCAATATGATCACCGTCATTATCAATGATGGTAATTGACACATCTTGGGTCGCGAGCAGCCTTGCTGCGATTTGTCCAACGCGGCCAAACCCTAAAATCAGAACGGACGCGCCTTCATTATGAGGGGCTTCGCCGCCGCGACTCGCTTTGACAAAACGTGGAGCAACCAGCCTGTCATACCCAATCAGCAAGACAGGAGTCATCGCCATCGAAAGCGCAATGATCGTATTAATTGTCGACACAACATCTTGCGCAATCACGCCTTCAGCCAACGCAAATTGAAACAGCACGAAACCAAATTCGCCCGCTTGGCATAGAATGGTTGCAAATAAAATCCGCCCGCCCAGCTCGATTTTAAATATCCAACCGATAAAGAATAACACAGCCGCTTTAACTATTATAAGCCCTAGAACAGCACCCATGATTTGCAGAGGGAAGGCTGCAATCATGCCAATGTTAAGCGACATGCCAACCGACATGAAAAACAGGCCCAGAAGCAGAGCTTTGAACGGTTCAATATCGCGTTCCATTTGATGCCGGTATTCACTATCGGCCAGAACCACACCGGCGATGAAAGCCCCCAGCGCCGCCGATAAGCCAAGCCAATTCATCAACAGCGCCGCCCCAACAACAAGCAAGAGCGCAATAGCGGTGAAGGTTTCGCGCACTTGGCTACGCGCGATGAGGCGAAACAGCGGGCGTAGTAAGAATCGCCCTGCCAAAATCATCGAGGCAAAGACACCAATGATTGCCACGGGTAGCCACAGACCCGTCGGCTTCGCCATAGGGGCATGACCAGACCCATGGTCTGACCCATGATCTGCACCATGCTCAGCATAGCTTTGAACGGGCTCTAAACTCTCTGGCGCAAAGCTGGCGATAAGCGGCAGTGACGCAATCATGGCGATGACAATCACGTCTTGGAACAACAATACGGCAAAGCCAGACTTCCCGACCTCTGTCCCCATAATGGTTCTGTCTTGCATAACTTGCAGCGCGACCGCCGTGGATGACAGCGCCAAGGCCATGCCAATGACAATGGCTTCATAGGGCGGTCGACCAAAAGCAGTGGCAGCCAAAGCGACCAAAACAGTGGTCAGCAAAACCTGTAGCCCGCCGAGCCCCAGTAGCTTTGCCCGCATATCCCATAGGTTTTTGGGTTTTAATTCAAGGCCAATGAGGAACAGCATCATGACCACGCCAAATTCACTAAAATGCAAAATGGTTTCAGGGTCAGAGATAAGTTTAAGTGCGCTGGGCCCGATGATGACGCCCGCAATCAGATAGCCAATAACAGAGCCTAGCCCTGATAATTTGCACAAAGGCACAAGCAAACACGCCGCTGCCAAAAACACAAAAACAGAGAATAATAAAGAGCCGTCCATGATTAATTATTCTCGCGTTCTAAGGGTTTAGGTTAGGTTTGTGATAACGTCGCTGCCCGCATGCAACACTTTATGGACTGGGCATTTATTGGCAATCTCTTTTAGGCGCGCGCGTTGGGTATCATCCAAATCACCTGTGACCGTAATGTCGCGTTTAAAGACATGTTTGCCGTCGCTATCTTTGCTCTGGCTGACATCGACAGAAACATGCTCAAGCGGCCATTTTTTACGGTCTGCATACATGCGCAAAGTAATGGTGGTACACGCCCCAAGCCCCGCCGCAAGATATTCAAACGGTGTTGGCCCCAAATCGGAACTACCGAGCGGGACAGGTTCATCGGCATAAAGATGATGACGCGATGTGCGCACATCATTGGTATATTTGCCGCCTTCACGTTCGCTCACTGTGACCATTTCTGTCATATCAAAACTCCTTTAAATTAATTGCGCCAGTGTGACTGTCTCTGCGCGTGTGGCCGCTGTAATCTCGGCCGCTTCTTCGTCCTCGCCCCAATGCTCTATCTGGTAGCTTTGATCCAGCCGAGAGATATCAAACCCCTCACCCGCCGCCAGCGCGCCGTCCATGACCGCCAACGCCAAAATGACAGACCCATAAACCGCCGTCAAATGCACGAGCAGCGTAAGCGCCACATCATCATAGCCCTCAGCCGTAGTGGCAATCGCGTCTAATGCTGCTTTGTCTTGGTCAATCGCGATAACGCTATCTGTTGTCCTAAGCTCTATCCCGCGCGCGGCCGCCCAGTCGAGCCACGGGGACCACAGCTGGTTTTGCTTGTCGATAAGCCCGCTGGGATTATCCGCACGGTAGCAGAGTAAATCTGTGCCGCCGTAACGCCGGGCCTCCGTAATTAAATCAGCACGGTTTTCGGGCGTACGCTCGACAGCGACATTCATCATCCGCGTGATAGGCATATGGGCCGGATTAATCACCTCACTGACGGCGTCCCATTCAGCTGCAACGAGATCGGCATGGTCTTTGCGAGCCATGACCAACGCGATTTTCCCCGGCGTTTTAAGCGTGCGGCCGTCCAAAGTGACCGTGTAGCCACCAGTTATCTGGGTTACAGCAACGTCTTTATAAAAGCGTTTCGGAAAGGTCTTACTCATGAGCTGACACTGATATTATTTGCAAAATTTAAAAGCCGTTCGTTCAAGGCGTCCATCGTAGAGACAAGGTAATCCGCGCCTGACGCCTTCACCTCTTGCGCCGTATGAAAGCCCCAATCCACGCCAATCGTCGCGACACCCGCGGCCTTGGCCATAATCATATCAAAGCTCGTATCACCAATCATAACCGCATGATCTGCACGCGAATCTAGGGCGTCCAAATTGGCTTGCACCATATAGGGATGTGGTTTTCCAGGGCCGTCATCGGCACAGTAATGCGCGTCAAAAAAACGCTCAAAGCTATGTTTGTCAATAATCGCATCCAGCCCCCGACGCGATTTCCCTGTTGCCACGCCAATTTTCCAGCCTTTATCTTTTAATGATGTGAGGACATCCAGTGCCCCAGCATAAAGCGGTTCAAAGTCATTGCCCGATGTGCGGGCGCTGACAAAGGCATCTTTGTAACGCTCGACCAGCACCAATAAATCGTCATGATCCATGTCGCGCGGGGCGAGTTTATCGACCGCTTCTAGCAGCGACAGTCCAACAATTTTTCGCGTCTGCTCATAGGCAGGCGGGGTTAAGCCGTGGGCAAGGAAAGCGTCTCGCATTGCCCCGCTAATCACCGCGCGGCTATCGACCAATGTGCCGTCAATGTCAAAAATAGCCAGCGGTCGCATTACCGCGCAGTCTTTGCTGAAGGAACGGCATCAAAGGGCAGCGTGATACGCGTCGAACCGTCGGTAATTGGGATCGTTCCGTGCCACATATAAGACGGAAACAATACGAGCTGCCCCGCCTTTGGCCCGACTGCGTGATCATAAGACATACCCGGCACAGCGAAGGGCGGTTCACCAAATTTAATCCAACCCGCTTTGTCTTTGCGCGTGTCTGTACCCTTGGGCACTTGGACATAAAAGGCCGAACTGATCCAGCCTTCAGGATGGATGTGATTGACGTGAAAACCTTGGCCCGACAAGCGCACAGACCACGCGCCTGTCAAGCGGTAGCCTTTGGTCTTGCGCCGAAATAATGGATGCTCTGCGTCCTCTGGCATGCGGTTGATATAATCCATAATCGGCGCGGATAACGCTTGGAAAAAATCTTGGATAACGCGTGAGTCGGCAAAACGCAGGTCTTGTGTGGTCTGTGTGCCGCCGCGCAAGGATTGCCCCAGCGGGTGCCCACCTTCACTTTGGCGAACAGCTAGCTCTTCGGTCAGCTTTGATAAAAACTCTGATTGGGTCGTATATTCCGGCGGGGTTTCCAAATCATAAGGCGTAACAAAATCATAATTATAAAGACGGCGAAACGCCTCGTCTTGTTTAAGGCCGCGTAGCGCTGTGGCCTCAATTGCAGTCCAAAACTGGTTATTTTGCTGCCTCTGCTGCGCCGCTTTAGTTGCTTGTAGCGCCAGATCAAAGCGCTCTGTCATCAGGGCCGATCGTGTGAAATGCGCCATGATGGTCAGGTCACCCGGACGTTCGCGAAGGGCTGCCTCCGCCAATTCGAACGCTGACGCGCCGTCACCCGCCTCAATCAACAGCTTGGCACGCATTGTTGTTATTTCTGTCTGCACACCAAATTTGGCCACGCATTGATCAAGTAGGGCTAAGCCCTCATCTCGCCGTCCCATATCTGACAGCATATCAGCGCCAGACAAATAGAAGCCACCCACATCTGGCGCGGATTTGATAATCTCTGCAATCCGCGCGGCGGCCGCATCGGCGTTTTGATTAATGAGGCCTAGCTGAACCAAATTGCGAAAGCCCATATCCGATGTTGGCGGATGATTAATAGCGGCGATAAAATTAGCTTCGGCGACAGGTTTTTGTTTATTCATCGCCGCAATTTGCCCCCGCACCAGCGCAGTTTCAGGTGACGGCGGAATTTGCGACATTAATGCCGTTGCGGCCTCCACCTGTTGCGCGTCTTTTAACGCAAATAATAATCCCATCGTCAGACTGGGATGACCCGGCGCATGGACAAGGGCAGCACGAAACAGCTCGGCGGCCTCAATCGGATCTTTTTCGCGCAAAAGTAATTGCCCCAAGGTCACAGCAGGCACGACATAATTTGGTGCAATGTCGAGCGCCTTGCCCAGCGCCGACCGCGCCTCTAGCCCGCGCCCAGTTTGATACAGAATATTGCCGTAACTATTCAGGCATTCCGCATCATTAGGCTCTATATCTAGCGCGGCTTTGATTGCCTCTTCTGCGCCCGCCCAATTATTTTGCCCTTTGGCAGAAACCGATAATATCTGGTAGGCTTTATGCGCTTTAGGATTGGTCTCCAGCACACCGCGGGCCAAAATGTCGGCTGTAGTATAGTCTTTCGCATTAAGCGCAGCATGGGCTTTTTGAAGGTCGGGATGAATACTCATAAATCCAGATCCTCGAAATCTGGAATATGGGTGCCGCGGTCAAATCCTAATGTCTGAAAACTATCGCTCATATGATCCGGCAGTGGTGCCGTGACACTAATTTCGTGACCATCGGGATGCGGCATCATAATAGACCGTGCGTGCAAATGCAGCATTGGCTCTAGCCCACCGGGCATCGGGCGGTCTGTGAGATATTTCGGATCCCCGACCAGCGGCGCGCCTAAAAGCTGCATATGCAAGCGCAATTGATGGGTCCGTCCCGTCAACGGCTGCATGACGACCCAGCCCGCCTTTTGTCCGGCTTGGGCCACAGTTTGATATAATGTGCGAGCGTGTTTGGCCCCTGGCGCGCCGTGACGTACAGCCACCATAATTTCGCGGCCCTCATTGACCTTCCCAAAGGCGTCATCGGATATACCTTTAGCAATATAACCTTTAATCTCGCCCGTGCCTGGTTTTGGTACGCCGTTGGAAATGCCCCAATAGATCTTCTCTGCCCGACGGCTTTGAAAGGCGCGGCCCGCCCAAGCGGCGGCACGTGCAGATTTCGCAATCAGCAACACACCCGATGTGTCGCGGTCAAGTCGGTGGATGAGGCGGCATCCCTCGCCCAGCGCAGGCAACATGCCGTCAATATGGCGCGAAGTTTTCGTCCCACCCTGCACCGCAAGGCCAGAGGGCTTATTCAGCGCAATCAGGTCTTCGTCTTCATAAATCACAAGGCTCCGCATAAAATGCACATCTGCGGGGTGGATGGTAACCTCTTTCTTTTCAGTGGTCGGGTCAGGCAGCGGAGGCACGCGTACAATCTGCCCTGCCTCTAGCCGGTGATTACCTTTGGCGCGTTTGCCGTCGACGCGCAATTGGCCCGTGCGCAGTAGCTTTTCCACGCGCCCATGGGCAACATGCGGAAAGATGCGTTTAAACCAACGGTCAAGGCGCGAGCCTGCATCGGTTTCAATGATTTCAATTTGCTGAACACCGCTCATAGGGAGAAGACTTTCCGGGCCACAATAAACCCCAAAAGGAGCGCAGCACATGATAATAAAACTGAGCCGCTGACATAGGCCAAAAGCGGGCCGTAGTCACGCCGTTCAAACATATTCACAGCCTCTAGAGAAAAGGCGCTAAACGTCGTGAAACCGCCAAGAAGCCCGACACCAAGGAACAGCCGCAAGCCTTCTCCGCCAGACACACGGAGCGCCAGCCAACCGACCAGAACCCCCATCAAAAACCCGCCCAAAACATTGGCGCAAAATGTGGCGCTCATAAATCCCAGCGGCTTATCTGGGCCAAAGGCGCGCATCATCGCCCCGCTCAGCAGGTGACGTAATGACGCCCCAATCGCGCCGCCCATTGCCACATAAATAAATCCGTTCATAATTGCGGTTTACGCGAGGCGGCCCGTAACCTCAACAGCAGAAACTCTGTAGAAGACGTACGCCAAAAAAGGCCGCTCGCCCGCCAGCGTTTATTTTCGCA
The DNA here is from genome assembly GCF_041429785.1 of Fretibacter rubidus. Classification (GTDB taxonomy): domain Bacteria; phylum Pseudomonadota; class Alphaproteobacteria; order Caulobacterales; family Maricaulaceae; genus Fretibacter; species Fretibacter rubidus. Next base: position 125,230 of record NZ_CP163423.1, on the reverse strand, counting down.
AATGAGCATAAAAGTGCGACTTCGCGGCCCGTAAAGAGAAAAACAGGATAAATAACGTGGTTTACCCCCCCAGTTCATGGAATGATTTACTATTACGCACCTTATTTTTACAAAAAAGACTAGCTTTAAGCGCCGCTTTGCCCCCAAATATATAAAAACTGGATTCTATTATGAAATCTACACGACGAAATCTGACGTCAGGGGAAAATATGACAGACGGGGGAACAACCACACGCCGAAATGTCCTGCTCGGCGCCGGGGCGGCGACAGTCTTGGCGGGCTGCGGGTCTGCGGAATTAAACAGGCCTTTATGGGCGGCTGATATCTTGCCAGACGGCTTCCCAACTGTTGAAGCCGTGAAATATATGGGCAAGTTGATGGCCGAGCGCACAGACGGGCGGCTGTCCGTGAAAATGTTCTCTGGCGGGCAATTGGGATCAGAGCGTGACACGCTAGAGATAACGTCTTTTGGCGGGCTGGATATTAACCGCATCGCCATCGCGCCGCTTAATACCTTTGAGCCGCTGACGATTATTCCAGCCCTGCCGTTTTTATTCCGCTCGACTGCCCATATGCGCGGCGCAATGGACGGTGCACCCGGTGACGTTATTTTAAATGCGTTAAAGCCCCACGGTCTGGTTGGGCTGTGTTTTTACGATTCTGGCGAGCGAAGTTTTTACAACACAAAGCGCCCGATTTACACGCCAGAGGATTTAAAGGGTCTGAAAATTCGGGTACAAAATTCTGATCTTTATGTCTCTATGGTCAAAGGCCTTGATGCGGATGCGACGCCCATGGCGTTTGGCGAAGTTTACCAAGCCCTAGTGCAAGGCGTTATTGACGGGGCGGAGAACAATTGGCCGTCCTATGAGAGCACGCGTCATTTCGAAGCCGCACCGTATTACAGCCTCACCCGTCACGTCATGGCACCAGAGATTTTAGTCATGTCACTAAGCCGTTGGGAAAAACTGTCCAATGCCGACCGCGAGATTGTCAAACAATCAGCCCGCGATTCGGTACCCGTCATGCGCGATATGTGGGATGCCCGCACAATTGACGCGCAAGAAAAACTCGCAGAGGCCGGGGTCGAAGTGAATGAGGTCGAAGACCAATCCGCCTTTAGTGATTTAATGAAGCCCGTTTGGGACAGATACGTTGTGTCGGATGCCCAAAAGGCACTGGTCCAATCCATCCAGTCTATGGAGCTGTAATGTCAGATAATAAACTCGCGCGGATTACACTAAAAGCGGCCGACGCGCTTCTCGTCGTCTCGGCCATCGGACTTTTATTCATGACCTTTATTGTCGGCTGGCAAGTGTTTGGCCGCTATGTCTTAGGGTCCAGCCCTAGTTGGGCCGAACAAGCGGCACTGACCCTGATGATTTGGTTTATCTTCCTTGGTGGGGCCGCTGGCGTACGCGACGGTTTCCATATCCGCATTATTGCCATTGAAAATTTAGTCTCGCAATCCAAGCGTAAAAAAATGCGCGTTCTTTCCAATGCCATTGTCGGTCTTTGTGGTTTGGCGATGCTTTGGTGGGGCGGCGAGTTGGTTATTCGCACATGGACCCACGTTATTCCGTCGCTGGGTATTCCGCGCGGTATGGCCTATCTGGCCATCCCGATTGCAGGACTGCTAACGGCGCTGTTCTCATTAGAACGCATATTAGATGACCCGGCAGAGAAAGCCTCTATCGCAGACATTCAAGGTAAAGGCGGAGATATATAATGGAAATTTTCATCCTTCTTGCCTTGTTGCTGGTTCTGCTGGCTATGGGTGTTCCTGTTGCTTTTGCCCTTTTGGGATCTGCGATGGTCACATTTTTTGTTCTTGATATTCCGCTGATTGTCGCGTTTCAACGCATGGCCTCAGGGGTTAGCGTTTTCTCATTAATGGCGATACCGTTCTTCATATTCGCCGGGGACCTCATGTACCGATCGGGGATAGCCGAACGATTAGTGCAAATTGCCGAAGGTACATTTGGCCGTCCGCGCGGCGGGCTTGGTCTTGTCAATGTCGGTGCGTCATCGCTTTTTGGGGCTGTGTCAGGCTCTGCGATTGCCAGTGCCTCTGCTATGGGGTCGACCCTGATGCCGCTGATGAAAGAGCGCGGCTATGACGGCGATTACGCGGTTAATGTCACCGTCACAGCGGCCATTGTTGGCCTATTGATACCGCCGTCCCACAATATGATTATCTATTCCGCGTCATCCGGCATCGGTGTGTCCATCGGGGATTTGTTCTTGGCGGGTGTCATGCCTGGCATATTAACCGCTGGTCTTTTGATGATTGTCGCCTGGCGTGTTGCCGTCAAGCGCGGCTATCCCGCGGGTAAGTTTCCAGGATGGCGCACGTTTATCAAAGCGATTGTCTTTGCCATCCCCGGATTAATGACAGCCATTATCATCATGGGCGGCATTTTATCAGGCATCTTTACCGCCACAGAAAGTTCTTCCATTGCTGTGATTTACACAATGCTTATTGGGTTATTTGCATATCGTACATTAGGACTGAAATCCTTATTCAAGGCGGCCAAAGAATCGGTGAAAATCACCTCTATGGTGATGCTTATCATCGCGTCCGCCACAGCCTTTGGCTACGCGCTTGCTGTGCTAGAAGCGCCAACACAGCTTGCCAGTCTGATCACATCAGTGACGGACAATCCGATTGCGGTACTGTTGATTGTCAATGTGATGCTCTTGGTGTTGGGCACGTTTATGGATATGTCGCCGCTGATCGTGATTATGACGCCGATCCTATTGCCTGTTGTTATGGCGGTCGGCGTGGACCCGGTTCACTTTGGTATTATTATGATGATTAACTTGGGTATCGGCTGTGTTACGCCGCCCGTCGGTTCAGTCTTATTTGTTGGGGCCGCTGTGGGTAAAATTCCTGTCGAGGAAGCGGTCAAAACCATTTGGCCATTTTATCTGGCGCTGATATTAGCCCTTATGATGATTACCTTTATCCCGGCGATTTCACTGACCTTACCCGCAGTGTTTTAATTAGCCCTCTTATCGAGAAGACATTGCCGTGAACCCTGATGCGATTAACCGCTATGCACGCCACTTGGTTTTAAAAGAGATTGGCGGGCCGGGGCAGCAGGCATTGTTACAGTCGCGCGTCGTGATTGTTGGGGCCGGCGGACTTGGCGGGCCAGCTGGCTTATACTTAGCAGCGGCAGGCGTGGGCCATATTACCATCATTGATGACGACAAAGTCGATGCATCCAATTTGCAACGCCAAGTCCAATTCATCAGCAGCGATATCGGCATGGATAAAGCCACGATCATGGCCGACACACTGGATGATTTAAACCCTGACGTGACCACACGCGGTATCGTCCAGCGGCTCAATGCGGATAATGCCCACGCTTTGCTGCAAGGGGCTGATATTGTTATTGACGGTGTTGATGATTTCAAAGCGCGGTTTATCACCAATGATGCCTGTTTGCGGCTCGGCCTGCCCTTGGTTTCGGGTGCATTGGGGCGGTTTAAAGGACAGGTTAGCGTGTTTAACACAGATGCTGACGCGCCGTGTTACCGCTGCCTTGTGCCAGACATTCCGCCCGATAGCGAAACCTGCGCGGCGGTTGGTGTCGTCGGCGCTTTGGCTGGTGTTATCGGATCTGTCATGGCGTTAGAAGTGATTAAGCTTATCACGGGCGCGGGCGACAGCCTTGCCGGGCGCTTATGGCTTTATGACGGCTTGGCCGCAGAATCGCGTACAATTACCCTACCCAAAGATGCAGCCTGTCCAGCCTGTTCTAACAATTCTGGTTAGTGCTTTACTCGCCTAGTCGGGCGTCTGACGGGGCGGGACAGTTGAACACTCGCGCCCGAAAAATTGGAATTTCCAATAAAGCCATTACGGCCAAAAAATCGATTATTACCGCGATATGTGCGGCCATAACCATAAGGGTTGCGCCGTCTTTCACTGCGCTGTGTGGCGCGTGTCTGCTTAATCTGCGCGGCTTCGATTGCATCCAAACGGTCTTCAATCCGAGACTGGCGGGCAGCCGCGTCTGTTGCGCGGGCCTCATCGATTTCCACTTGAGCCTTGCGCGCGTTAATCGCGGCAATGGCGCGAAGGTCAGGCTTGGCCGCTGAACCTCGGTAAATCGTCACACTGCCTGTTTTGCTAACTGACATGGCATTGGGTGTGACATGAACAGATTTAACGGCGTGATGATGATGGGACGCAGATTTATGATTTTGACACTGATGATGATGCCCGCATGCAAATGCGTTCACGGGGGCAGAGATTAAAACACCGAATAGACAGAAAGAAAAAATGCGCATCATGGCCTCCTATGGTGACCATAATACGGTTTCGGAAAAATCTCTAGCGCCTGCCCCTGTTGGGCGAAACATCATGGCTCTATTCTATTTTAAACCGTCAAACGGCGGGAATAGAGGACATCGTAATCCGCTTGGGCGGCGGCCAGAATAGCCTGATAATCCCCGTGCACGACAGGCGTGTCCGATGGCGGCGGGCTAAACCCTGTCGATTTTTCAACAGATTTATACCAATAGGGGGCCCATGCACCGTCCGTCTCGCGCTGGCCCGCTGGCCATGACAACATCGCCTCGTCCCACGCAATATCCAATCGCTGGCAGAGTTCGGACAGCACGCCGCGCGGATTATCTAAAATATCTTGGCTATCCACAACAGGCGGAGGCGTGCCCGTCATATCTGATAAGTGATCCCACAGTTTCCGTTGCGCGCCGTAGCCCAAATCATCCAGATCAAAGGCGGCACGCCCCTTGGCGTAGCTCTGGATAACGCGGGCGGGGTCACGAATAAGAAAGAAGTGCTTGGCCGACTTAGCCCACTCCAGCGGAAAATCAGCCAGCATGTGATGGGGCATATGTTTTTGAAAATAATAGGTCTTATTGTTGGGCACAACACCGACGCAGCGCGCAGCAACTCGGGCGGCATCTGTTTCATGCGCAAGCAGTGTCTCCTCCCGTCCAGGGTGGACTTTGCCTGTCGCGGCCAAAAAAGGCGCAAAGAACGGCTCGTCCCAAACGCTTGTATCCGCCCGCGCGCCAAAACTGCGCATCATGGCCGTCGACAGGTTTCGCGGCCCGGACCACATCGCAATTACACTCATGACTAGGCGGCCGTGTCTGCATGGATATGGGCCAAATATAGCGCTTGCAAACGTTTAGTCAGCGGCCCGCGCTTGCCGTCACCAATTGTACGACCATCAATAGATTTCACGGGCGCAAGGCCTGCAAATGTCCCCGTCGTGAAACTTTCATCCGCACTATAGCATTGCATCAGCCGGAAGTTTTTCTCAAAGACTGGGATGTCATTAGCCTTGCACAAATCAACGATTTTGCCGCGCGTAATACCGTCAAGGCAGTAATCACCGCTGCTGGTCCAGACCTCACCCTTGCGCACAATGAAAAAATGCGTGGAATTGCAAGTCGCGACAAACCCTTGTGGGTCGAGCATCAGTCCCTCATCTGCGCCCGCTTTTATGGCTTGGATACAGGCCGTGATACAGTTAATTTTACTATGAGAATTAAGCCCCGGATCTTGCACATCAGCCCGACCACGGCGCACAGCGACGGTGTAAAGCGCCAAGCCGCGTTCCGCCGTTTTAGGGTCAGGTTTTTTAAATTCAGGCGCAATAACAATGGTCGGTTCGGACACCACAACACGCGGGTCTTGGTAAGGGGTCGAACGAAGCCCGCGCGTCACCATAAGGCGGATATGCACGTCCTCTGTCATTTTATTAGCCGTGAGCGTATCGTAAATCCGCTGGCGCAAATCATCTTGGCTCAGCCCTAAATCGATATCCAGCGCCTTGGCCCCTTCCCATAGACGGTCAAGATGGTCTTGCATAAAGGCGACACGACCATTGTGGACGCGAAGCCCTTCCCAAATACCGTCACCGAGCATGAAACCGCTATCAAAGACATTAACCACAGCATCCGCGCGTATTTTTAATTCACCGTTGACGTTAAACAAAACCGTATCGTTGCGCGCATCGGCGACATAAGCATGCGATCCAAAAGACATAGTGCTGACCCTTTATTTTAGTTCAAAATCAGAACTAGCTTATAGGGCGAGACAGATGAAGGAAAAACGGCGCAACAATATTGCTGTTATCAAATTGATTTAAGGAAATTTCACCCCCGTAAAATGCGTGACCCTCCCCCGCAAAGCGAGGGAGGGTCGTCGTGCACCATGCCAGAGAAATCCCAATTGGGGGAGGAATTTCACTTCACAGTACTCGCCCCGTTGAAATCGAAATCACTGTCTATTGTTCAGACAAAGACCGATATGCGATACGGATCATGTTCTCTTCATTGATAAAGCTAGCATATTTTGAATAATCCTGCAAAATATTCTCGTTCACCAAATCATCAGCACTTTTGCCCTGTTTAAGGCCTAACTCAACACGCTCTTTGATGGTCATCAATAACGCGCGGGCTTCCTCCAGATCAGCCTTTGTCGCCATGGGGCCGTGACCTGGAATAATCTTCGTATTGCCGTCGGCCATATCGAGCGCCGCGCTGTGAGCCGCAATCATACCGTTAAGCGAGCCGCCGCCGTCAACATCGACATAAGGGAACAGACCGTTGAAATAATTGTCACCCATGTGAATGACGTTGGCCTCGACAAATTTAATAATGCTGTCACCGTCTGTATGGGCATTAGGCGCGTGAATGACATTGACTTGGTGGCCGTTAAAATACAGCGTCGCGGTGTCAGAAAATGTCAATGTCGGCCAAGATTCTGGGTCGCGCGCCTCTGTGACGCGGCCAAAGACTTTATTCTCAAACGTCATGCCCATGCGTTTACGCACGTTATCATGGGCCATAATCGTCGCGCCCGTCTCTTTCATTTGTATATTAGAGCCTGTGTGGTCGCCGTGATAATGAGTGTTCAGCACATAACGTAGCGGTTGATCAGACAGCGTTTTGAGTGTCGAGAGGATTTCTTCGGCGTTACGTTCGAACTTATCATCAATGATGATGATACCGTCTTCGCCTGTGCTAACCCCGACATTGCCGCCGGAGCCAAAAATGACATGAAGGTTTTCACCAATCGTCTCAAAAGACAGAACAGGCTTTGGCGCCTCTTGTGTCTCTTCTGCTTTTGCTTGTGCCTCAGCGTGCGCCGCAGCAGATGTCTCTTGGCCAGAGCACGCGGTCAGTAATGCAGCCAGAGTTATGAGGGAAGGCGTGATAAAACGAGGCATAAAAATCCTTGAAGGTTAAGAGGCAAAAACATTAAGAGGCAAGCGATACGGTCTCGCGCGGCGGCAAAACACGGTCAGGGCAAACATGGCCGTCAATCAAAGCGCGAATATTAATCAGGACCTTTTCACCCATTTCACGGCGCGATTCATGTGTCGCAGAGCCAATATGCGGCGCCAAAATAACATTAGGCAGGTTCATCAACTTGGGATGAACTTTGGGTTCCGCCTCGAACACGTCCAGCCCTGCCCCGCCAATACGGCCGTCGGCCAAGGCATCGGCGAGTGCCGCTTCGTCAATCACGTCACCGCGCGCCGTGTTCACAATATAGCTGTCTTCGGACATCTTTGATAGGCGCTGCGCATTAATCAGATGCTTTGTGCTGGGCGTGCTGGGGCAATTAATTGATACAATATCAACCGTGGCCAGCATCGCGTCCAGGTCCTCCCAATAGGTTGCGTCTAATGCGTCCGATATGGGCGCAGGCACTTGGCGGCGGTTATGGTAATGCACTGACAGGCCAAAAGCATGAGCCCGCCGCGCAACAGCCTGTCCGATACGGCCCATGCCAATAATGCCGAGCTTTTTACCGCGAACGCGGTGCCCCAAATGCGCGGTCGGGGCCCATCCGGTAAAGCCGCCCGCACGGGTCAACCTGTCACCTTCCACAAGACGCCGCGGCACAGCCAGAATAAGCGCCATAGCAAGGTCGGCTGTATCCTCAGTCAAAACACCGGGTGTATTGGTCACGATGATACCGCGCGCATGAGCCGCCGCCACGTCTATATGGTCAGACCCTGCCCCGAAATTAGCGATCAGGCGCAAGTTCGGCCCGGCCGCGGCTATAATATCCGCGCAAATCTTGTCCGTGACAGTCGGTACTAAAACCTCACAGGAGCTGACCGCTTTCATCAAAGCCGCCTTGGTCATAGGGCGGTCATCATCCGCGCCCAAGGTCGTCTCAAATAAATCGGTAAACCGCGTTTCAATCGTTCGCGGCAGGCGCCGTGTCACAACGACGGACGGGCGGGCAGAGATGGGAGGTGTTGTCGGTAGTGTCATGAAGGGATTTGACGCCTTTAAGGGCACAAATTCAAGAGCCGATTATCAAGACGCCCTGATTTTATCGTCGAGGGGACGTCTGGCGGGATATTCATCCAAAAAGTCTGATTAATTTAGACCGTTTTAACAGTGCGTTTAAGCTTTGGGCGCAAACAGGGGTCATCTTTCATTAATTATACTGTGACGATATCATGTGGGACTTTCAGATAAAGGCAGGCGTTTTTTGCCTTATAGCGGCATTGACCGTATCAGGGACAGCACTCGCCCAAGATGCAAAGTCCCATACGACCTTGGAAAAAGCGACACCGCCCATGAAGCGTGTCGTTAAACCCCTGCCCAACACAAACACCGTGAACACGCACAAGACCCACCGCGCGATTTACCGCGTTGGGGCAGCCAACACACCTTCAGGTTTTGAAGTGCCGCGTTATGTCTCGCTTAAATTTTCAAAAACTAACGGGCGTTCTGGGCCCAGCATGGAACATTCTGTACTCTGGCAATATCGCAAGCGGGGCTTGCCTGTGATTGTTGTGGCGGAGACTGAACAATGGCGCAAAATTCGTGACATCAATGGTGAAGAAGCCTGGGTCTATCTGTCGGGGCTATCGGGTCAACGCAATGTTATTACCACGGCACAGATTGATATTTTAAAACGCCCCAAAGTCGACGCCCCCTTAATTGCGATTGCGCAGAAAGACGCAGTTTTGCAGCTAGATTTTTGTGAAGATAGCTGGTGCCGCGTCATAGCGGACGGCAAAATAAAGGGCTGGGCAAAACGAGACACGCTTTGGGGGGCTAACCCGCTTTTCTAACGGGCACATTTTTCTTAGACGCAGGTTTTTTCGCTCTCAAATCGTCACAAATCACCCTTGAAGTTAGGCCCCAAGCCGCTACTGTGAGCTTTAATTACAGGTCGGTAAAAAGGGACATACTGTGAAAAAAATTCAATCCTCTTATAGCTATGATGACCTGATTATCAGTGGCGAACAAAGCCTGTTTGGCCCAGGCAATGCGAAACTGCCCCTACCGCCCATGTTGATGCTCGACCGTATCAACCACATCAGTGACGAAGGTGGACTTTACGATAAAGGCGAAATTATTGCGGATTTGGATATTCACAAAGACTTATGGTTTTTTGAATGCCATTTTCGCGGCGATCCGGTGATGCCAGGCTGTCTTGGTCTAGATGCCATGTGGCAATTAGTTGGCTTTTGGCTCGGCTGGACAGGGTCTCCGGGACGGGGACGCGCGCTAGGTGTCGGCGAGGTGAAATTCACAGGCCAAGTGACGCCAGACGTCAAACATGTGCGTTATAAAATTGATTTGAAGCGCGTCATCAGACGCCGCCTCGTGCTCGGCATTGCTGACGGCACAATGGAAGCCGACGGCGAAGTGATTTACAAAGCCAAAGATTTGCGGGTTGGGTTGTTTATACCCCCTGAAACCGAGGCAGCAGAAAACGGAGATATGGCATAATGCGGCGCGTTGTTATTACAGGATTGGGCATTGTATCGTGCATAGGCGATGACGCCAAAACCGTCACCGAGAGCTTGAAGGCTGGAAAATCCGGGATCACACGGGACGAAAAGCAAACAGAGCTTGGTTTTCGGTCCTGCGTATCGGGGCGGCCCTCTCTTGACCCCAAGGGTATGATTGATAAGCGCAGCTACCGGTTTATGGGCGAAGGCGCAGGCTGGACAGCGGTCGCGATGCAACAAGCCATTGATGATGCGGGATTATCTGAGGACCAGGTCTCCAACGAGCGCACAGGCATTATCGCGGGCTCTGGCGGTCCCAGCGCGATTGAAATTGTCCGCGCGGCAGACATCACGCGCAAGAATAATTCCCCCAAACGCATTGGGCCGTTCGCCGTACCAAAGGCCATGTCTTCAACGGTATCAGCGACACTGGCCACTCATTTTAAAATCCAAGGTGTGAACTATTCTATTACCAGCGCGTGCACCACATCACTGCATTGTATCGGCGCAGCGGCAGAGCAAATTCAATGGGGCAAACAAGACATTATGTTTGCGGGCGGCGGCGAAGAGCTTGAATGGGCCATGACTGCGCTTTTTGACGCTATGGGCGCGATGAGCAGCAAATATAATGGCGCACCTGAAACGGCGAGCCGCGCCTTTGACGTAAATCGCGACGGCTTTGTTATTGCAGGCGGTGCGGGTATGCTCGTGCTTGAAGATTACGAGCACGCCAAGGCGCGCGGCGCGGAGATTTACGCAGAAATCACCGGCTACCAAGCCACATCAGATGGGTATGATATGGTCGCGCCCAACGGCGTCGGGGCAGAACGTGCCATGCGCGGGGCCTTGGCTGATGCGGCAAAATCAGGCGTCAACGGCGTAGATTATATTAACCCCCACGCCACATCGACCCCTGTTGGCGACGTAGCCGAAACAGGCGCGATTGCGCGCGTGTTTGGCGAGGACGGGCCGTATTTGTCTGCGACCAAATCGATGACTGGGCACTCACTGGGCGCGGCTGGCGTGCAAGAGGCTATTTATAGTTTGCTTATGATGAAAAACGACTTTGTCGCGCCGTCAATTAACGTGTTTGATTTGGATCCAGAACTGCCCAAAATCAATATTGCGCGCGAGACAATTGACACAAAGTTGAACGCCATCATGTCCAACAGCTTTGGCTTTGGCGGCACAAATGGCAGCGTGATTTTTAGTAAAGTCTAGCCCCTACAATATACCACGAATAAGCGCGCGAAACCTTCGGGTTTCGCGTTTTTTATGGCGTTCTGGCGGAGAAGGTGTGTGGGACCCGTCATACGGTCCGACAGCAAGGTGACTACGGGGCACTGTAGCCGAAACTCAGCAGCGAACCGTATGACATTGACCCCACACATGACTGTCATTGCGAAATTTGAAATTTTCCAAAACCCTACATTCGGGTAGTCCATGTCCATGATGGCCGCTTTCCGCCCAAATCATGCCAATCATAGGCCAAAATGCCGCACTATGGGGAAATCAAACCCAATTGCATGGCCCGAACGACAGTATGGGTACGGTTGGCGGTCTCTAGCTGTTTTGACAAGGTCTTTAGGTAATCACGGACAGAATATTCGCTAATTGATAATATCGCGCCAATTTCCCAATTGGTTTTGCCGCGCGCCACCAATGTCAGCACCGTGCGTTCCCGGTCGGTCAATCGCATTATTTGAAGCTGTTGATCTGTGCCCTGTAATTCATCAATTACGCCGTAGGCCATATGGGACAGCATTTCCAAGCGCAGGCAGTCTATTTTAGAGATATCCAGCGGAGCCTTGGCGCCCATTGTGACCGCCCCCGGTGCACCGAGACGACGATGAATGGGCACGACAAAACCGTCGACCATACCGTGTTCACGCGCATCTTTGACAAATTTCTCTTGCGCAGGCGTCAAATCCACAAAGGCTTCTTTATAGAAAAATGCCCGATTAATCCGCATCGCCAGATGAATACAGGGATCGATATGGATATAGCCATTGTCGAAATAAACCTTTGCCCATTCCGGCATATTAGATCGGAAAAATTGAGGCTCGCCTTGCGGATGGCTTAGCATAAAGCCCCACCGCCCAATAAAGAGGAAATCAAGGCCGAGGCCTTTAGCATAGTCCAAAAAAGTATCAAAGACGGCATCTGGGTCCGTCGCATTATACATTTGGTCCGCAATGCCCAATAAGGTCTTAAACGTCACCGATTTCCCCAACATACTGCTATTGCAGCCCCACAACACCATAGCCCAACACCTTAAAGGCGTAAACGCGCTAATCTCACTTTTTTAGTTATTGAAAATTGGACTAAAATGACGCTAGCCTTTATGGGCGGTTTCCCCTAATTTTAAGCCTAATTTTAGTAAGATATAAGGCAAAGTCATGGCAGAGAACGCATTTCCAACAGGCACATTAATGGCAGGCAAGCGTGGCCTTATCATGGGTGTCGCGAATAAAAACTCTATTGCTTGGGCGATTGCACAACAGCTCGCTGCCCAAGGCGCCGAACTAGCCTTTACCTATCAGGGCGAAAACTTGCTACGCCGCGTCAAACCTCTGGCTGAAAGTGTTGGCTCTGACACGCTTTTAGAGTGTGACGTGACGGATGACGCCACAATGGACAGCACCTTTGCCGCCCTGAAAGACAAATGGGGCACAATGGATTTCCTTGTCCACGCCATTGCTTTTGCGGGTAAAGACCAACTGGCGGGCAGCTTTATTGATAATACGACACGCGACGGCTTCAAATCCGCGCTTGATATTTCCGCCTATAGCTTTGTCGACGCAGGCCGCCGCGCGAGCCAGATGATGAATGATGACGGCGCCATGGTAACGCTCACCTATCTTGGATCTGAACGGGTTATTCCCAATTACAATGTCATGGGCGTGGCCAAAGCCGCGCTTGAGGCGTCCACCCGCTATATGGCGGCAGATCTTGGCCCGCGCGGTATCCGCGTCAACGCCATATCCGCAGGCCCAATTAAAACACTGGCGGCGGCCGGTATTGGCTCTGGCCGTCACATGTTCCGCTTTAACAAAGCCGCCAGTGCGATGCAGGACAATACCGATGCCAAAGGCGTCGCGGGCGCAGCCCTTTATCTGCTATCCGACCTCGGCGCGTCTTGCACGGGTGAAACCCACCACGTCGACGGCGGCTTCCACGCCATCGGCATGCCCCAAGAAGACGCATTACGCGCGAGTTTGGAAAGCTAGGCCGCGCTGTCTAAATCATCGCGGCTTAGCTTTGCGGCGGCGAAATAAACAAGCTCCATGAGGACAATCGGGCGGCCCCTGTTGACGCTAGACGCGAGGGCGGCGGCGAATGCGGCTGTACCGTCAGATAATCGCACAGTTGTGCGTTGTGTCGGGGCGAAACGCGGTTCTGAAAACCACTGTGTGACTTCTGATATATGAAAATCCTGTTGAATAAGGGTCAGGGTTTTTTCAATCACTTTAGACCGTGTCTTTGTCCCGAGCCGTCGGCCCATCTGCGCGATGAGCGCCTCTGCGCCAGGTTCAGTGAGCATTTCTACGACCATTGTTTTCATAATCTCGCAATAAGGTTTTATGGTTAATCGACCCTTAATGCGACATGGCAATCGAAAGCAGATAGGCCCCATTGTTTAATCAAACCTAAACAAGGCAAGCCGTATGAAAGCTATGAAGACCATATGTGGAAGCGTTATAAATTAAACGAAAGCTTAAGACAGCCCTGCAAATGAAAGCAGAGCATTCCATATAAGAATTAACGCGCCTACGCGCTATCCATCACCGCGCTATAAATCTCTGTCCCGCTCATTTTAGGGGAACGGCCCGCCGCAAAAGCCTCTTCGACTAAGCTTTGAACACGGGCATTTATCGGCGCACTCAGGCCGACGCTGCGCGCGAGGGCGACGATTTCGCCTTGTAAATATTCAATCTCACAAGGGCGTCCACTATCAAGGTCATCCAGCATGGACGACCGTGCAGACGGGTCGATTTTAACAATACGGTTCATGATAATAGCGTAAATCCAGTTGGGCAAAGGTAGGATTTTTAGCATTTTTTGCGGCGATGCTTTGCCAAAAGCTGCCGGTGTAATCCCGGCCTTGTTTAATATGTCGATAGCCTCTGCAATCATCGCGGCCAGCACAAGGCGGTAAGGGCGTTGCATCAGGCCAGAAAGCAATGTGCCACCAGACAAGGCGTTCAGCCCGTTATTGAGGTTCACCAAGAGTTTTCCCCACTGCACGGCCGTGATATCGTCCGACATTGTGACACTGTGCCCTGCCCGCGCAAAGGCCTCTTTTAACTCTGTTAGGCGGCGGTCATCATGGGCCTGTATTGTCACGCCCCCTTCTGTGCCGCAGTGCCATGTCGCGGCCTCTGTACGGGTGACATTAAACGGCACAACAGCGCCGAGCACGATACCCTGTCCAGCCAAGCCGTTGTCTAACGTTGGTTTATTACGAAGGCCATTTTGGAAACTGATAACTAGTGTATCATCATTGATGTGGGGCGCAATTGAGGCCGCCGCCTCTGCGCTGTCTTGGGATTTAACACAGATGATAACGATATCGGCCATAGCCAAAGCGTCAGCGTCAGGCCCTTCGTAAAAGTTAAATTGCGCTGCACTAACGACAATGGGGTCGCGGTCAAAATGTGTAAGGCGAAAACCGTCTTTGACCCGCGTCGCCATAGAGACACGCCCGATAAAGCTGACATCGCATCCCGCGCTGGCAAGCTGCCCACCGCAATATAGTCCAATAGATCCTGCCCCAAAGATAGCGATAGAAAGCGGCGTATCCCTTACGCTCACTTAACCTGCGGCCTTTTCCATGGCTTCTGCCAGGGTGACGTCTTTGTGAGTAACCCCGCCCGCATCATGAGTGGTCAGCGTCACATCGACCCGGTTATAGACATTAAACCATTCAGGGTGATGATCCATTTTATCAGCGATAATGGCAATACGGGTCATAAAACCGAAGGCCTCGGCGAAATCATCAAATTTGAACACTTTGGTGATAAAATCATCGCCACCTGTCCAGCCGGGCAAGTCTTGGGCAACATCTTTGGGGTTAAGCACGTCCATGGGCGGCTCCTATGAGAGTGGGTAAAGCGAGTAATTCGTGTCTTTTTAGCCACAGACACTGTAAAAAAGCGAGCTATTTTCTATAAATATGAAGATTTGCGCGCAACCCCAGCGAGCGTGCCACAGTCCCGCCACAATTATTACGCTTTATTAACCTTAGGGCTGTCAGGACGGTATCGCGCGATGTTCATGTCCCGTGCAGGCTAAACCCTGTAACGGGATTTAACAGCGAGATTATTGTGGGACCTATGCGTTTCGGCACTGAACTTGCACAGACAGGCCAAAGATCGTCTTTATTCCTATAATAGGATGGTCGGTCATTCGTTTTAAAGGGTATGGATATGACGATGCTTAAATTGAAATCAAAAACTGGCGCTTTGGCCTCTGGATTACTGGCCAGCGCAACATTTAGCGTGAGCGCTTTTGCAGGTAGCGGCCCAACGGCCCCAAGCTACACACCGGATATGCTGCCCGCTAGTCCGCAAGCTGGCATGTGTTACGCCCGCGTTGAAATTCCGGCGCAATACGCCACTGAATCCGAACGTGTTGCAGTTCACGATCCCTATGAAGACATTATTGTCGACCAAGCCGAATTAGTGACGCGCCAAGAACAAGTTGAAATTAAAGAAGCTTCCGTACGGTATGAAGTCCGTCAGCCGACGTTTAAATCCGTGTCTGAACAAGTGATGGTCCGCCCAAGCTATGACAAGCTGACGGTAACACCCCCACAATTTGTGACAAAAACATCTTGTGTCGATTGCGGGCCGCCTCGTCTTGTGTGGAAACGCGGTAATCCTGGGAAATTAATGGCGCAAGGCTATAAGGTTCACTCAACCGCTGATGCGGGTATTGGCGGTCGCGGTTATAGCTCGACAACTATGTACGGCGCGCAAGGCGGCACACAATGCGGCGAGAACTGCGAGATTTGGTGCCTTGTCGAAGTGCCTGGCGAACAGGTCGAATATAACCGCAAAGTTATCGTGCAACCCGCGCAAGTACAGCGCCAGTCCGTTCCCGCAAAATACCGCTCTATTATGAAACAGGTTGTGGCCGATCCCGGTGGCGTACGTGAAATTCCTGTGCCTGCACAATACCGTTCTATCACAGTAGAAGAGGTTGCCCGTCCAGCCGATGTTCGCAAAGTCAATGTGCCAACACAATTTGCCGATGTTGCCAAAAAGGTTCTCATCAGCGCAGAACGTTACGAATGGCGTCAAGTCGTCTGTAAGCCCGGCACACAAAATTACAGCACAACATCTTCTAGCACATATAGCAGCGGCGGTGCGTCGTCATATACATCTGGATCTAGCTATAGCAGCGGCTCCAGCTATTCTGGCGCAACTTATGGCGCTAGCACATCACCAAGCTACGCGACGTCTGGCCATTCTAGCTCAAGCTATGTGGCGCCAAGCTCCTCAGGGTCAAGCTACTCTGGTTCAAGCCACTCAACATCGAGCTTTGACAGCACAACAGCGTCATCAGCTACTATTTACAGCTCTGATTATACGATGGGCACAAATAACGATTTGACGCGTAGTTATAACAATGGCGTAGCTTATGGCCTAAATGACCCAGTCAGTGGCACGGGCCTTACAACGGCACCAACAGCATCGCAAATGGGTCGTGGTTGTGCTGATGGCAGCACGACATGCTATAAAAGCAATCCATACGAATCCCGCTAAGCGGTTTTAAATTTTGATTAAGCCTCGTCGTTTCGGCGGGGCTTTTTTATATCTAATGTCCAGACGTTGACGCTACCGCCCAAAGGCCAGAGGCGATCATGACAACACCGATCAGGATATTAAACGCTTTTGCCGCGCGTGCACTGCGAAGCCAATTGCGAATAGACTGCGCACCGTAAGCATAAGCCGCCAGTCCGACCATTTCTGTGACGGTGACAGTTATCAACATAATCGTAAATTGCGGAGCCATGGCTTTGGACGCATCGAAATAGGCGGGCAGTAAAAGGCCGAAAAAAACCAATGGCATAGGGCTACTAATTTGTAATGCAAAGCCTTGGGCATACAGCCGTGAGCGACGCGGCGCGTCATCGCGACTAATATCCGCCGAGGGTAACGGCCCAAATATAGTCTTTAAGCCCAGATAAAATATCACCATAAGCCCAGTTAATTTTAAGGCCAAAAACCCTTGTGGATAAGCGGTTGCGAGCGCCGCCGCGCCCGATGCTGCCAGAACTAACCACAATACATTGGCCGACGCCACACCCAGCGCAGGCAATAGCGCAGGACGAAAGCCGTAACGAAACGCTGATGCCAAGACCAACATCACCGCAGGCCCCGGCGTCAATCCGCCGATACCAAACAAAGCAACAAGCGCTATCCATAAATCAAATGACATAGGGCTGATTAGGGCGGGCATTGAATAGGGTCAATATGGATTTGGTGGAGTGTGTTGCCCTCCCTGATACCAACTGTTACTTTTCACACTGACAAAGCAGAGGTGTACACGACGATGTATGATCCAAAAGGAAACGGTATAGAAAAATCGGTTGGCTCTGTGCAGTTTACTGAAACACGACCGCCCCAACATCTGAAATCAATTGTGCATCGCTATCTGGACATCCACACTGAAAATACGCTCCTGCATGACTACCGCTTTCACGCCCTGCCTGATGCTTGCACTTATGTGATATTCGACCAACGCGATAGAAGGATCGCTGGTCTTTCGAAATTACGAGCGACCTCTGAGGAACTCAATTTGGGTCGGAATTTTTCTTTTGTGAATATTCGGTTTTTACCAGGCGTGTGGCAAGATCACGATGAGGCAATTCTATCAGGAATAGTAGACAAGCCATACGCAGGTAAGCTGCCCTTGCTTCAAATAAATCAAGAGATGACAGGTTTGGACTTTGCGGAAAAACAAGTCGTTTTATCACGCTTTGTTGATACGCTGATTGAAAATAAACAAGTTGTTGCAAATCCAATAACGCAAAAGATATTTGAAAATATAGATGACATTAAGACCGTATCAAATATGGCGCATTTTGCGCAACTGTCACCGAGACAGTTGCAACGCAAACTTAAAACAACGACCGGCTTTGCACCGCATGACTTTTTAAAAGTAATACGATTGCAACAAACCCTAAGCGGCAAGGATATATCATCCTATGCCGACCAAGCCCACTTCATACATTCATTTCGTAAAGCAACAGGATATACACCCGCGCGTTACACTAAAAAATTTGATGTCTGATTTATACAATACGCAACAGCTTCAAAGCCGTAAGTGTTTTACTTCAATAGAACATATAGGATTTAAAAATGACAAAGATGAACGCCGTTGGATGGTTTGATATTTATGTTAACGACCTTGACCGTGCCGTATTATTTTATGAAACGGTGCTAGGCTATACGCTTGAAGAATTAATTGATGCATCGGGTGAAACGCAGATGATGAGCTTTCCATCGAATATGGGGGCTTATGGCGCATCTGGCGCCCTGACCAAATCGCCCTATGCCGCACCAGGCGTCGGAGGAACAATAGTGTATTTTTCTGTCGCGGACTGCGAAATTGAGCAATCCCGGATTGTGGATGCGGGCGGTCAGCTCATTCGACCCAAATTTTCTATCGGGGAATTTGGTTGGGTCACATTATGCAAAGATACAGAGGGCAATATGTTTGGGCTCAGTTCGATGACGTAAGCGCTTGTCGGGCAGGCCCATCGCCTGCCCGATTATGCCCGCATTAAGCGCTCTAGCGCCGTAAAACGACACGCGGATAGGTGCCGTAGCCATGTATGAGTTGCACAAATTCCCAGCCTTCCATACCCAACCTATTTAGGCGCTCTTCGATAACAGCGTCTTGTTTTTCTTGGCTAAAAAAGATACCCGCTTTAATCGTTTCGACTTTATAATTCCATTTTCTATTTTGCATTATCTGTATCCTTCTTTTTGGAAGACCCGTCTTTTAGCCGCCCCGACTGACGCAGCGCATCGCGCAGAACATATTCAATCTGTGCATTGACGCTCCGTAGTTCATCATCTGACCAACGGCGCATCGCGGTCAGCACTTCAGCGCTGATCCGCAAGGGATATGATTTTTTATCGGCCACTATCTATTGGTAAAGCGAGCCAGTATTAACCACAGGTTGCGTCGCCCGATCTGAACATAATACGACCAGAAGGTTAGACACCATCGCCGCACGGCGTTCGTTATCCAACTCGACCACGCCCTTTTGTGACAACTCGTCCAACGCCATTTCGACCATACCGACCGCACCTTCGACAATTTTTTGACGCGCTGCGATAATCGCACCTGCTTGCTGACGTTGCAGCATGGCTTGGGCAATTTCAGGGGAATAGGCCAAATGGGAGATGCGTGATTCAATCACGTTAATCCCAGCTTGCGCCAAACGGTCTTGAATTTCCGCACGAAGACGCTCGGAAATTTCAGCCGGATGAGACCGAAGGCTAATCTGTCCGTCTTCATTCTGATCATAAGGGTAGCTAGTTGCCATGGCACGTATGGCGGATTCGCTTTGGATTTGCACAAAGCTTTCATAGTCATCGACGTTAAAGACCGCTTCAGCAGAATCGCTGACTTCCCACACCACAATGGCCGCAATTTCAATGGGCGAGCCGTCGAGTTCATTGACTTTCAAACGTCCACTTTCAAAGTTACGCACCCGAAAGCTTACTTTTTTCTTCGTATAAAAGGGATTGTTAAACCGCAGACCGTTAGCCCGCACTGTGCCAATATATTTCCCAAACAGGCTTAGCACCGCCGATTGGTTTGGTTCGACCTTATAAAGACCCGCAATCAAAAATATAACAATGGGCACGGCGATAATAATCGCGACGGGCGTCACCATACGGCTAACGACGCCAAAAGCGATAAGTCCGATCACTCCCAATAGGACAATCAAAAACGGTATCCCGCTGACCGATTTTACTTCACGTTCTGCAATATCACTCATATTTTTCTCCTTTTTGCAATGAATTGATATCATTTTGATATCTAATTGTCAAACATGTGGGGTGCGAATTGGAAAACAAGGTAAACGATCTGTATTTCTGCTATTGTATTTTCACAAGGCTTGCTCTGATTGCCGCACGGCGTTAGGAGAACGCCAAGACGGCACAGCTTGCTGCGCAACTCAGACATGTAGAGTATTATGGAATTCGCCCAATATTTTGATTTAGAGCTTTTCGCGGCCGCCTTTGCCGTGTTGTTTGTGATTATTGACCCGCCGGGATGCGCGCCAATTTTTGCGACCCTGACCCAAGGCACGACGCGCAAACACCAAAAAGATATGGCGTTCAAAGCGGTCTCTGTTGCGGCAGTCATCCTTGTGCTGTTTGCCTATTTCGGGGATTGGGTCTTCGCCAAGCTAGGCATTAGTCTTGACGCGCTACGCATTGCGGGCGGCATCATGCTCTTTGTCATTGGTCTGAATATGGTGTTCGAGAAACGCACAGAAACGCGCGAAGAACGCGCCGAAGACTTGCTAGAAGAAATTGGCGACCCCGAAGATATTTCAGTGTTCCCCATGGGCATCCCTATGATTGCAGGGCCTGGCACAATGGCGTCTTTGCTGATTTTATCATCTGAGGCTGGTAATGGCCTCCCCCAACAAATCGCCATAATGAGCGCGCTAGGCGCTGTCCTCATCATCACATTAGTTTCGTTTTTAATTTCTGGCCTTTTGATGAAATTAATGGGCAAAACCTTTACCAATGTACTGACCCGTGTTCTGGGTGTATTGCTCGCGACCCTCGCGGCGCAATTTATATTGGACGGCATTAAAGGCGCTTTATTCTAGGCATAAAAGCCAGAGGCGTATGACAATTTGCGGTTATAAAAAACTGTTCGCTTGATAGTTAAACGAACTAAGTCCCGCCTCGCCCGTAATTATTCCATGATAGATCCTACGCTTAAATCCGTCACGGCTCCACCGCGCGGAGATATTTATGATCCGTTGTCGTTGGCTTCCGATTGGAAAGACCACCCCCGTGACGGCATAGCCTTGCGCGAGGCTTACAGCTGGGAGGAAGCGCGCCTATCGGTTATGCGAAGTGCCGCCTTTGATGACCCGTCGTGTGGTCCGCTTGTTTATGGCTGGATACCCGCCACGTCGATATCCCTCTCAAAACGCGAAGCGGCCAAACTAGGCGTTCGGGAAGATTTTACACTCAAAGGCTTCACCGCAGAGCCGCTCGCCATTCGCGGCACAGGCGGCACCGCCGTACCCCAAGGCCCTGGCACAATGAACATCACCTTTTTCACGCGCCACAAAGCGCACCCCGGCGTTCACGAGACTTACAACGCTATGTGTCAGGCCTTGCAAACAGGGTTTAATGCGCTGAGCATTACTACGGAAATCGGGGCGAAACCGGGTAGCTTTTGCGACGGGGATTACAATCTTTTGTATAAAGGGCGAAAGCTAGTTGGGACAGCGCAACGGTGGTGCCGCGCGCGCAACGGCGATACGATTGGCGTGCATCATGCCGTCGTTTTAACGGGCGGCGACCCGATGGAGCTTTGCGTGCGATTGTCAAAATTATACAATATTGCCGGACACCCTACGGTCTATGACCCCAGCGCCCATAGCGATAAGAGAATAGATCCAGATACACTGCGAGACGCCCTAAGCGCACCATTAGCAGC
This sequence comes from Fretibacter rubidus, assembly GCF_041429785.1. Classification (GTDB taxonomy): domain Bacteria; phylum Pseudomonadota; class Alphaproteobacteria; order Caulobacterales; family Maricaulaceae; genus Fretibacter; species Fretibacter rubidus. Next base: position 103,757 of record NZ_CP163423.1, on the reverse strand, counting down.
CTTTATCACCCAATAATTTCAGCCATAAAAAAAACCGCCACAGATTGCTGCGGCGGTTTCTTTTTTAAATGACGTCAGGCTTAAAACGCAGCCAATTTACCTTCGTTTTTCGCAAGCAGATAATAGAAGGTTACACGGTTTTTCATGCGGTCTTTTTGCATTGTCTCGCAAACGGCCATGACCAATGCGTCAAGCTCTGATTGCGCGTCTGTCATGCCAAACTTTTTAACCAACAGACTATCACGAACAGTGTTGCGCTCTGTCTCGTCTGAGCAGGCCACAAACATGCCGTCACGGCTTTGCAGCGCGATACCGCAATAGTTCACGATTTTTTTGATAACAGCAACGTCAGCATCGGCGTCATAACCTTGTACGTCGGCGATGAAAGAGGCGTATTTGTCATCAGTTTTAGTCGCTTTTGCCTTAGCGGTGTCTTTTTTGACAACTGGCGTCTTTGCTTTGGCAGGCTTGGCTGCGACTTTAGCCATATTGGATAATTTGGCTTCTAAGGCGTCAACTTCGGCTTCCAACGCGCTAACGCGGGACTTAGCAGATGGTAACATATCGACAACAGCGTCGCGGCCATCAAGGGCGGTATCTTTTACCGTTGTAATGACTTTGGCTTGTGTTTCTTTGGCCGTAACAGACGCTTTGGCTTCGATAAGCTCGCCTTTGACAACCAGATCCGCAAAAAGCTCTGATGTCAGTTGACGCGCTTGTGCGGCACGCATCTGCGCGCGTTCAAACATCAGGCCGTGAAGACCGACATAGGCGCGGCGCGCACGGCGGACAGTTTTAACAGGAGCAAGGCCGTTATATGTGGTAGCGGCTTTTTTAAATGTTGTATTCATGGTGTATCTCTTTCGGATAGCAGGTCATTCGATGAGATATAGATAGGCCTTTAAATTAGAATGCGCGTCCTAACTTTTGGCGCATTTGGGCTCGCCCATAAAAAAACCGCCCTCTGATAGCAGAGAGCGGTTTTAAATCTTAAGCGCAATAAGCTCTACTCTTCAGCAGGCTTGTCTTCTGCGGCAGGTGCCTCTTCAGCGGGGGCTTCTGCTGCTGGGGCTTCCTCAGCTGACGCGTTTTTCGCGGCTTCAGCAGCCTCTTTAGCAGCGGCGTCAGCGGCTTCTTTAGCCTCTTTTGCCGCCTGCTTGGCTTCTTCTTCAGCCGCCTTGCGGGCTTCTTCTTTTTCTTTCTTGTCGATGATCATTTGCTTGGCTTTGGCACCGGGCTCACCTTTGGACGGGTTATTGCCAGCTTTCCAATCCCAAAGACCAGCCGCGCCCAGAAAACGCGCAACGCGCTCTGTTGGACGGGCGCCTTTGGCGAGCCATTCTTTACATTTTTCAACATCAAGCTGCACGCGGTCCTCAGAGTCTTTAGGCAGCATTGGGTTATAAGACCCGACGCGGTCGATGAAACGACCATCACGCGGTGCGCGGCTATCGGCGATAACAACGCGGTAATAAGGACGTTTTTTGGCGCCGTGACGGGCCAGACGGATTTTAAGTGACATAATGTTTTCCTTTTAATGTCGAGTGTAATTCAGTTATTTCTTTTTCTTACCAAAGGGAGAGCCAAGGCCGGGGAGACCCCCACCAAGACCCGGTAACTTACCACCAATACCCGGCAGTTTCGGGACGCCAGAGCCGGAGCCCAATTGTTTTTTCAAATCTTCGAGCATTGCCGGATCTATATCGCCAGGATTAGGCATACCGCCCATCTGGCCGCCTTTGGCGCTCATCCCGCCGGGCATTTTGGGCATACCGGGCATACCACCGCCCATAGCTTGCATCATACCGGCCATACCGCCCTTGCCCATTTTCTTCATCATATCGGACATTTGGCGGTGCATCTTAAGAAGCTTATTGACCTCTTGCACGGACATACCGGACCCCGCCGCGATACGTTTTTTACGCGACGCTTTCAGCAGTGCAGGATTTTTACGCTCAGTTGGCGTCATAGACAGGATGATGGCTTGTTGCTGTTTTAACAGCTTATCGTCAACGCCGCCTGCCGCATCCAGCTGTTTTTTCATTTTGCCCATGCCAGGCATCATTTTCATCAGGCCGCCCATGCCGCCCATTTTCTGCATCTGGCCAAGTTGCTTGCCAAGGTCGTCGAGATCAAATGTCCCTTTTTCCATTTTCTTGGCAACGCGTTCGGCTTCTTTGGCGTCCAGCACTTCAGAGGCGCGCTCCACAAGAGAGACAATATCGCCTTGACCCAAAATACGGCCCGCAAGGCGTTCGGCGTCAAAGGCCTCAATCGCGTCTAGCTTTTCGCCAGTGCCCAAAAACTTAATCGGCAAGCCTGTCACGGCACGCATAGACAGCGCTGCACCGCCGCGCCCATCACCGTCAATCCGGGTCAGGACAAGACCCGTCAGCGGTAATTGCGCGTGAAAACGTTTGGCCGTTTCCACCGCGTCTTGACCTGTCAAACTATCAGCCACCAGCAGCGTCTCGACAGGCTTGGCGATTGCAGCAATCTCGGCCACCTCAGCCATCAATTCTTCGTCAATTGTGGTGCGACCCGCCGTATCAAGGAAGACAACGTCATAACCGCCTTTGGCCCCCTGATCCATGGCGCGCGCCGCAATATCGACAGCCGATTCGCCCGCGACAATCGGAAGGAAGCCATTACCTGTTTGCTCGGCCAAAATACCAAGCTGCTCCATGGCGGCTGGACGGCGCGTATCAAGGGACGCCAGAAGGACTTTTTTCTTATGGCGGTCTTTTAGGAATTTCGCGATTTTGCCAGAGGTCGTGGTTTTACCAGAACCCTGTAAACCAGCCATCAAAATCGCAACGGGCGGACGCCCCGCAAGCTGTAGCTGGCTGGAGATCGCGCTGGCTTCTTTGCCGTCATCAGACAAAGACCCGCCGAGCATTTCAACCAGACCGTCATGCACGATTTTAACAACCTGCTGCCCAGGCTTAATTGACTTGATGACCTTGTCACCAACGGCTTCGTCTTTGATTTTCGCAATAAAGTCTTTGACGACAGGTAGGGCGACATCGGCCTCTAGCAAGGCCACGCGAATTTCGCGCAGGGCTGCGGACACGTCTTTTTCCGACAGCGCCCCACGCCCTGTCAGGTTGTCAAATACACCCGTTAATTTATCGCCGAGAGCCTCGAACATACACACTCCATAATGCGCATAAGCCAAAAAGCTCCGGTGGACGTAGACGTCGACCGGAGGACCCTGTCTGCAACATCCCATCATTTTGGGGCTCGCACAGATCAGAGCGCAAATTGACATTGCGCTGAATGAGCGGGGCTATAGCGGGGGCGCGAGCCCATGTCAAATGGGGAAGTGGGTCGTTGTGACAGCCGTCACGACGCCAGCGATCACACCGCGCTATGGGATAAACATCATTTATCACGGAGCGCATCATGAAATTACCCAAAACCGTCGCGAAAGCTTTCTACGCAACATCAAAGCCAAAGGCAAAAAAGGGCGCAAAAGACAAAGACGCAGCGGCGCAATCACCCGCCGCGCGTGCTATCACCGCGTCACCAGCTGGTGAGCCGTCCTATTGCGACTATATTGCCGAGCAAGCCAATATCTATCAGCACTGGAAATGTGACGGCAAAGCCAACACTATGACACCTGTGGGCAATGCGGGCGATTGTCCGTGCTCAGGAAGTAGCGGCAGCGGCTCTGGCGGTAGCACCGCGAGTAGTGGTGTCGACCTAATTGTCTTAATCGATGGCAGCGGATCTATGGATGCTGCGGCCCAAACGATTGAACGCGTTGCCCCGCGCGCCTTTGAGGTCGCCAAAGACCGTTGCGGCGCGGATGCGACTGTCACCTATCTATATTGCGACGGCGATGATCGCGGCACGCAATCAGGAGTACTAAATATTCGCGGATGGACATCTAGCCTATTTCTAAAAAGCCACGAGCAGCATTTGATAACAAACGCAAGTGCGAGTGGGCCATTTGCCAGTGACGGTGACCGCCTATTAGGGTCTGAGCAAGGCGGCAAAGCCATTAAAGATTTATGCGAATTGAACAATTGGACGCCTGGCAATTGCCGCGCCATATTATATGTCAGCGACGAATATCTAGACTCTGTTTATGCCCGCACTGTGGCGGCCTCCCGCGCGGCGGCCGATATGGCTATCGCGGCAGCAAACGCAGCTGGCGTCACGCTATTCACCCATTTTATTGGCCCAAACCGCCTTCCCAATCGAGCTGATATCGCGTCCCATTATCAGGATATGGCAGACCAAACAGGTGGTGCTGCGCAAACGGACCTCTCCGCCGCACCTGTCGCAGAGGAAACCTACATTGACCTCATTTCACAAGCCATTTGCGAAGGTTGCGGCAATAGTGCGCCGTCTTGTACGACTGCCGCCCTCCCCGAATTAGAGCCCTGTGTCTCGATTACATGGGGTGATAGCGCTTGTGATAGTATGGAGGGCGACGACCATGAGGAAATCTGCATTTCTATCTGTAACTGCTATGATAATGTGACATTTAAGAATGTCCGTATTGGCGGTATCGTTATCACAGACGAGAACGGCCGCACCCCGCCGCGCCTGCCCGACGGAAGTCCGTCATCAGAATTATATTCAGTCGGCCCCTATTGTTTTGGCGACATTGGTCCCTGCGTTGACGGAGAGACAAGCTGCGTGACCCGCAATGCCGTGATTATAAACCGCGGGCTGCCACCGGGAACATGGAAAGTGCGTATGATTGGATTATGTTTTGACGTGGTGCATCATTATGATGAACAAGAACTGGAATTTAGCTTTGACGTTTGTAAAAACTAGCCCTCAAATATCTTCTATCATGTCGTCGCGGGGCGGCATGGTGTAATTCAGCGCCAATCGCCCACCGTCAGGATAGATTGTTTGTCCTGTAATATAGCTGGCGTCCTCGGACGCGAGGAAGGCAGCGACCCCCGCGACCTCATCGGGTTGCCCAATACGGCCCAGCGGCGTGCGGGCGTAAATCTTGTCTTGCGCTTCTTTATCGCCCGCAACACCGGCGAGCATATTGGTCTTAATAGACCCCGGGCCAATGGCATTGACACGAATACCATATGGCGCAAGTTCCAATGCCATAGCACGCGTCATTTGCCGCATACCGCCCTTAGACACAGTGTAGGCCAGATAATCGGGAATGGCGACTTCCTCATTGATAGAGGACATATTGATAATGGAATAAGGGCGTTCCGTGAGGCGTGATCGGTCTTCGCGATTTTCAATTTCATCGAACATAAACCGCGTCACGGCTTTGGAGACAAGAAACGCACCGCGCAGGTTAACGGCCAAGACGCGGTCAAAGTCTTCCTCTGACAGATCTAAAATCCCGCCTGGCAAGGCAATACCCGCATTATTAATCAGCACGTCAATGCGCCCAAAGGCGCTGACGGTCTCTGCGATAAGGTTATGGACTTCTAGCTTATCAGAGACATCGCAATGCACGTAAATCGCGCGCGAGGGATCGGCCACAATATCATCAAGCGCGCGCGCACCTTCGGTGTCCTCTCGGTCTGCGATAACCACGCGGTAGCCGTCTTCATAAAACCGCCGCACACAGGCAAAGCCAATGCCGCGCGCACCGCCCGTAACCAAGACCACTTTTTCTGACATAGTTGCTCCCTTGGCTGCTCATGATAACGCTGCCAGCATACGGTAAATGTGCCGCAACGTCATACGTGGGGGGCCAAGCGTCAAGATATTTTTACAAACAGCCGTAAGGCGTCTAAAATATGCAGCCAATAAAAAAGCCAGACCGAAAGGTCTAGCTATGGCGGCTTAGTTATCAGACAAAGCGTTAATTTGATCTTTGATCATTAACTTTTGCTTTTTCAATGTTGCGATTTGCGCGGGGTCAGCGGCGGGGTGTTTCGACTCGGTTCGGATTTTATCATCCAGTTTAGCGTGTTTATTTTCTAACTCTCTTACATGGGCCGCAGCGCTCATAGGATCCTCCATTCGCGTTATTGATAAATTTATCATAGCATAAGTTTTCGCGCGAGTCCCACATGACTTTTGAATATGGTTTATTTGTAATCCATATGATATGAAGAGTGGTGCTGTTTAAAGGCTCATGCGGATAAGGACCTTTGATGGATAATTCTGATATAACGGGTGATATAGATGATCTTGTGGACGAGCCGTCCGAGGACGATTTGCTTGTACTGCTCGAGCGTCTTAAATCTGAACATCGCCGTATTGATAAAGAGATTAGAGCGCTGGAAGAAAATGGCGTCTCTGACATGCTGAAAATCAAACGCATGAAAAAGATAAAGTTATCGATTAAAGACCAAGTGACCTATCTGGAAAATATGCTGACGCCAGACATTATTGCGTAAGACTATAATCGCCTTGATGACTTTAACGCGACCGTTTGGCCACATACATATTGCGGTCAGCCCGGGCCAAAATCTGCTCTGCTGTATCCTCGGCCTCGCACGGGGCCACACCCCACGCCGCCGTGACATTAATATCCCCCGTTGGCAGTTCGACGCATTGGTCTTTTATGCGGCACGCGAGGGCTGCGGCTTTGGCTTTGGCGGCGGCCACTTCGGATTTGAACAAAAGCACGCCAAATTCATCGCCGCCTAGGCGCGCGACCAAGTCACAACTACGCACCCCGCCGACCAGCACATCACCCACTTGGCGTAACAATTCATCCCCAATGGCATGACCAAATTGGTCATTGATGGATTTAAATCCGTTCAAGTCAAAAAAGATAACGCTGGATAAAATATCATAGCGCGCCATAACCGTTTTCGCACGGTCAACCTCACGAATGAAAGCGCGGCGATTATAAATCGGGACGAGCGGATCCGTATCGGCTTTGCGTTCCAAATCCAGCAGCTCTAAGCGCAGACGATTAACCTCTAGCGTTAGGCGTTCATTTTCATTGCGCAGACGACGTTCTGCAACGGCTTTGTCCGCCGAGATGTATTTCTCGCCGTCTTGTAGCACTGTTGTGACGCGTGATTGCATGAACCCAAACCCTTTTATCTTATGCCCCCTCTTGCCATGCAGGGTCTTAATAAAGGCCAAATATGACGGGCAATCCAACGTCTGACTGTGACTATGGTTAACAGTTCCTTTCAACGCGCGATGAATACCGCCCATATTTACGCTTTGACGCGGGCACAAACTCGGCTAATGTCTCTTGCTTTCCAAGGGTGAAATTCACCATAGCCAAAGCAAAGTCTCGTTGATCCCATGACTAACCGTAATTCAGCACATGCCAATACAAGCCCCTCGCCCAAGGTGGCGATTATTATGGGCTCGACATCTGATTGGCCGACGATGTCTCACGCGGCAGACGCACTAGACACGCTAGGTGTGGCTTATGACGTCAAGGTTATTTCCGCGCACCGCACACCTGATAGGTTATATGATTTTGCCAAGGGCGCGGCGAAGGCGGGCTATCACGTGATTATCGCAGGCGCTGGTGGTGCCGCACATCTGCCCGGTATGGCGGCAGCTATGACGGCCCTGCCCGTCTTGGGCGTGCCGGTTGAGAGCAAAGCGCTTTCAGGCATGGACAGCCTGCTGTCGATTGCGCAAATGCCCGGCGGTATCCCCGTGGGAACATTGGCCATTGGCAAAGCGGGCGCGAAGAACGCAGGGCTAATGGCTGCGGCCATATTAGCACTATCGGATGACGCCGTTGCAACTGCCCTCGCGGCATGGCGTGCCGCGCAAACAGACAGTGTCGCCGACGCGCCTGATATTGACTAGCATGACAACTGATGCCGCACGCCACCACGGGGCTACACCCCTGCCGCCCGGGTCCACCATTGGGATACTCGGCGGTGGACAATTGGGCCGTATGCTGGCGCTAGCGGCTGCGCGCCTTGGCTTTAAGGTGCATATCTATTGCCCAGACGCAGGCGGCCCCGCTGCCCAAGTCGCGGATGCAGAACTGAATGCGCCCTATGATAATTTAAAAGCCGTCCATGCCTTTGCCAGTCGGTGTGATGTCATTACTTATGAATTTGAAAACATCCCGTCCATGTCGGCCCGTACGGCGGCGACCGCATGTCCCGTGCGTCCACGCCCCAAGGCGCTGGATGTGGCCCAAGACCGTGTCACGGAAAAAACCTTTATTCATGATACGGCGGGCGTCCCCGTAACAGGGTTTCGCGCGGTCAATAATGAATTTGACGCCATCCGCGCCGCGCGGTCGCTGGGACTACCGTCAGTTCTAAAAACGCGGCGCTTTGGGTATGACGGCAAAGGTCAAGCGATTGTCAAAACGGAGAGCGCTATAAAGACCGCCTATAAAGAGCTTGGCGGCCAAGATTTAATCCTAGAAGCGTTCGTGCCGTTTGTGCGCGAGGTTTCTGTTGTCGCGGCGCGCAGTGTCAACGGCGAGACGGCGAGCTATCCACTGATTGAAAATGTGCATAAGAACCACATGCTTCATACCAGTGTCGCCCCCACCCGCGGAGATACGGGCGAAGCCCAAAAACTCGCGATTAAAATATTAGAAGCGCTTGATTATATCGGCGTTATGGCGACAGAATTTTTCCAGCTTGAGGACGGCTCGCTGATTGTCAATGAAATCGCGCCGCGTGTTCACAATAGTGGTCACTGGACACAAGACGCAGGATGTGTCGATCAGTTTGAGCTTCACATCCGCGCGATTTGTGGCTGGCCGCTTGGCAATGTCGTCCCCCGCCATACTGTCGAGATGACAAACCTTGTCGGCACCGATGTCAATGATTGGCAAACGATTGCCAAAGACCCAAGCGCGGCCCTGCATTTATACGGCAAAACTGACCCGCGTCCGGGCCGCAAAATGGGTCATGTGAACCGCATTAAATCCTAGGGTTTTACAGCACGCATAAACTAATGCGTGCCGTCATGAATAACCAAAACATCATAACCTTCATAGGCATCATAAAACGTCGACGCATTATTGGGTCCATTATTCGCGGTCTTTTGGCGCTTAGCTATTTTTAATGCAAAGGGATTATCAGACGATAGGCCAACCAGCCGCTTTCCGTTCTGACTGTCGACGGGCCAGCCATTATCATTCCACCCAATCCATAAAAAATCGCCATGCCACTGTGTGGTGTGGCTCGGATTGACAAAGGCGCCATATGTCCCTGCATAGTCCAAGACATTATCGACATTGGTTTGGTGCCAATAATTGATACCAAATCGCTTATGTCCATTAAGAATACTGGACAGTGTATTGACGCCGTTGATACGGTTTTGGCTACTCTTATTGTTACCTTCTAAATATCCCTTGGGCTTCGGTATCGTCTTTGTCTTACGCTTGACCATATAGAGAACAATGTTCATTTTCTCGCCGTTTTTATCTGTCACGTGCAAGAAGGTTTTGGTACGGTACTTTGGCCCAGAATATTTCATCCCGTGCTCACTAAAACCCGAAAGGTTTTTATAGGCCATCACGGAGAAATTCAGCATGGGCCATGTCTTTTTATAAGCGTTATGTAGTCGCGTGGCCGTACCCGATAAATCCGTGACGTCTAGGGTCTTGTTATTGACCACCGTGTAATACCCAAAATAGGATTCAATCAAACTATAACGCGTTTTGGCATCGACGCATTTCTGCCCCCATTTATGAACCTGTTCCGCTATATTTTTCAACTTGGCCTCATAAGAACCACGATCATGGACGTCGCCCGCGACTGCGGCAATTGTCGCAAAGGCATCCGCATCGGTGAAATTTGGATTTGCGGCACGGTCATGAATGACCTGCACCGCCGCGTGGGTTGCCGCCGCCATATGCGCATATTGCAGAAGATAGGTGCCGAGGTTTAAGACCTCATCCACATTCCCCCAATTTTGATTATAAGCCAGCTGCAAAATATTTGGCGCCAAGAGTGTACCAACGCAGTAGTCTTCAATCTGGCCGACCGCCTTACGAAGCGCGAGCAAATCAATTTTTTGAAGCGCTGCTTCTTGCAAGCGTGTGCTTTTCCCGTTTCGCCGATTAAAGGCCATGGTGCTGAGAATAGAATGGGCCGTTTCAATGACGGCGACCTGATTTTGTAATGTCTGCTTTGCGTTTGCATCCAAAACCTTGTTGCCCATGGCTTTAAACTGCTGGTTTACAACGCCCTTTAGATTGGCAACGTCCCGCCCGACTTGCTGTACGGCGTCAAGGATTTGGTCTTCTTTGCTTTTGATCGGCAGAAAGGCCTGCACGACCGACAGGCCGACCGAGACCACTTGCAGCCCAATCGCGATTTTTGACATAAAGGCGAGCTTGGTCAGCACGTCGTCAACTTCGCTAAGCGTTTTGCCCGCGTCTTTTAATTCATTCGCCGCTTTGGATAGTTCGGATAATTTGGACGCGCCTTTTTCGGCATAGCCCACATATTTCTTAGCCTCGGCCGCAGCCTGTGCTGGTGTCGTCATAGTTTTCGCCCCGATGACAAAGTGAGCGAACCTGTGGCTCACTTCAATTTAATCATGGAATGATAGTGATGGATTTAAGGCGTCTTGTAAAGAGTGGCGGCATCAGCAGCCATATTCGCGGCTATATTGTCGCGACTAGGTTATCCACGGCGACGTCGTTTTGGCTTTGACCCGTAACGGAGCGCGCCTAAGATTTCCGCAGGGTTTGGCCAGTTTTCTGTCTTTGATTTAAACTGCCATTTAGCTTTTTCAAACTGCATGACATTGGCAATGCGGGCGTCAACAAAAGCGCGGGCGTCCGCCTTGTCCGCGCTGCTATCGCCGAGCCAAGCTATAAGGCTACTGCCGATCACGCCTGATAATATGGTGCGTTTAGAGTAATAATTGTAATCGGTACTGGTATCACCAATGGCGCGCCAAATAGTGTGGGCCGCCGTCCAGATTTGTTTGGGCCCTTGTCCAATTGCGTCAGGTAAGGTGAGCCGCGCAGACGCCCGTTTGGCCGCGGCGCTATGCGGGCCAATGGCTTCTAGCCGCGCAATGACACCGGCGGTGACTTTGTCACGAATTTTCATCGATGATAAATCAAGGTCACCTAGATAAGCTTCAACCGCTGCGTCGCATTCACTGGCCCAAAAACCGATAAGTTCCAGCGGCCCGTCAGGAAAATAAAGTGCGTCCGACCCGTCGGGCAAATCACAGGCTTTGCACGCTTCGCGCAGGGTTTTGCTGGTCCAGCCGTCAAAGGCAGCGATGGGTAGGGCCGCGTCCAGTATCGCGCGGCGCATATCGTGTGATGGGTCTGACATAGATGATATATAGGGGCGATAGGCCCGCGCGTCACGGGGAAAAGCTGCGACTCTTTGCGAGCTGTCTCGACGGCCTATTTTGGTGATTGACGCAGCACGGCGCGTTTAAACCACGCGCCCAAGCCTTTTACGCCACCGCCCGACAGCACGCCGTAACGGAACAGCCGTTCCGCTAGCCAGATAACACCGATGGACAGCAGCGCCAAAAAGCCCGCTGATAAACACAGCTCCCATAGCGGCGGGTCAGACGGCAAGCGCACAAGGCTTGCAAAAGGGGCCGATAAAGGAAACCACCCCGCAAAGGTCAGTATCGGGCTGTCGGGCGCATTTATACCGTATGGCACGACTAGAACACTGACCGTCAGGATTAACATGATAGGCGTCGTCAGCGTCTGCGCGTCCTGCATACTATTGGCCATAGCGCCCAGCGCAATAAACAGGGCACCGTAAAACACATAACCCAAGATAAGGAAGATAAAGAAAAATATCATCAATTTTGGCGTAAAGGCCGAGGTCAGCGCTTCGGCCATATCAGGCGGGCCAGAGACGATGAGGGCAATGATAAACACGCCAAACAATGCGATATAGGGTAGCATCGCCGTGATAGTCAGCGCCGCAACCCCCAACAACTTGCCCCAGATAATTTCGGAAAACCGCGTGGATGCCAGCATCATCTCAAGAAGCTTATTCAGCTTTTCTTCCAACATGGACGTCAAAAGCATATAAGAGCCAGAAAAGACGGTGAACCAGAGTATAATAGACATAGCCGCCGCAATTAAATACGGCGCACGGTCTTTGCGCGTAACCTTTTGATCATCGGCACTGTCTGTGACGGCCTTAGAGGGGTCAAAAAATGTGACGGGCAAAGCCGTATCGCGAATTGTCACGAGTCTATCGCGGCTCAGGCCTTTTTCACCCAAATAATCGGCTTCGGCTTTGTCACGGAAATAACGTTGCGCGAGGTTCTTAACCGTGCGCGCATTGACTTGGCGTGACCAATAATCAGCCTCAATCGGGTCTGTATCGCGGATATGCAAAAGACCGTTTAGCGTGATTGCTTCGCCGTCCACTGTGATTTTTTTCTCGCCGTTTAAATAGGGCTTCATCCCCTCCACGGTGTCAGCGGGGGGATCAACAAAGATCGTTTTTTTCTTGGGCTGTTTTAACCGCTCAAACATGTCTGGGTTTTTACGCTTGGTAAAGTCCATCGCGGCATCAACGCCGTCCGCCTCTAAGATGGCCTCCATGGCCTCTATGTCGTCTTCAGACAGCATAAAGCCTGCAAAGCCGCGCAAGGCTATGGCTCTCTCGCGGTCAAAATTAGCTTGGGCGCGGGCCTCTATCGCGACGCGGTTTACACCCGTATCATCAATGATTGTCTCATACCGTGCGGGCTCAATATCGCCAAAGTTACCCGTGCCAAATAAAAATCCAAGGCCGCCAAAGATGATGGGAATGAAAAAGGACAGCCAAAATCCCCACGTTTTAATATATCCGACATAATCACGGCGCGCGACCAGCAGCGTCCGGCGAAGGCTTATGCCGCTCATGTGCTTGCTCCTGTGTTTGCCGCAAAGGCGTCATCGCCCATGGTATCAACAACGTCTTGGCCGACCATGGCAACGAAAGCCTCGTGCAGGCTCGCCTGCTTTGGCTCAAACCGCTTCAGCTTGACGCCTTTATTCACGCAGGCCTCAAGCACGTCATGGGCTTCGGCGGTGTCTTTAAGGACTATGCCAACGGCCCCGTCATCACGGCGAATAAACTCCCCCGCAAAAGGGGTCACTGTGGACAATAGCGCGTCATTATCAGAATCCAGCACAAGACGGCGCGGCGCTTTGTTGAGCGCAGCTTCGGTGCTGCCGTCAAAAACCTTGCGCCCGCCCGACATCAGGATAATGCGGTCACAAAGCCGTTCGGCATGTTCCATTACATGCGTTGAAAAAATGATTGTGCGGCCTTGGCCCGCAATCTCTCTGACAATTGACTCCAGCACTTGCTGATTGACAGGGTCCAGGCCCGAGAACGGCTCGTCTAGGATATAAAACTCTGGATCATGGGCAATGGCGGCTAGAAGCTGCACTTTTTGCGCCATGCCTTTGGACATGTCTTTGTTCTTTTTCTTGCGCGCATCACCCAGACCGTAACGCTCCAGCATGGCGTCGGCGCGCTTGAAAGCATCCCGCTTTCCCATACCGTTAAGCCGCGCCAAATGCGCAATGGCTTCGCGGGCATTTTGCTTTTTATACAGGCCGCGCTCTTCGGGCAGAAAACCAATGCGCCCAAAGATATGCGCGCTGGGCGGGCGACCGAAAAGCTCGACACGGCCGCTATCGGGTTTTACCAACCCTAAGGCCATGCGTAGGGTCGTCGTTTTCCCCGCACCGTTAGGGCCCAAAAACCCAACAATCTCGCCGGGCTTTACCGTAAAAGATACATCATCCACAGCCTGCTTTCCTGCGAATGATTTTGAAACGTGATTGACGGATAAGGGAGGTGTCATGGAAATCCTGTTAGTTGATAGCCTATCTTTTAGTCAGTTTACGGCGCAGGCATAGCCTTATCACCGAAGATATTTAAGATAAGCCAAAGACCGCATGATGTGGTATGGTTTGATATGAGAAAATTATCACGCCATCTTGTTGCTTTATGCTTTATCCTACCTGTTTTGACATCCTGCGCATCGACGGCCAATGAAACACAGCTTAGCCAAGCAGCCATTCAGGACAAAGCCGCCCAAGACGGTGCCATGAGTTGGACCGTGACCGATAAGCTGGGCAATAAAGATACCGTTGTGATGATGCCAATTTTTGACTTTCAAACCAAAGTCACAAAAGTTAGCTCTAAAGACGCAAAGTCGTGCCAAAATTTCGCAAGTTTCTCTCGCGCCGAGCAGAAATGGCTAGCCGTCTGCGATGCGGCTCTGGCTGATCCCGCCCTTAGTGCGCAAAACAAAATCGCGACAGAATTCAATCGGGCCTTGATTAATTTTGGTCTCGGCAATTTGGACACAGCCGATGCTGTATTTACGCGTCTTGCAAAAGACAATCCCGACTTTGCTGAACCTCTCGCTGAGCGGGCGAAAATTGCCCGATTGCGTTATGATTACAAAGCCTCAGCGGCATTTGCGCAGGCGGCACTCGCTCGGGGGCTAGAGAAACCCTACCGCGGGCATCTATTGCTCGGTAAGGCATTAGAAGGGCAATTTGATTTTGATGCGGCGCGGCTTGCCTATCAAACGGCCTTTGATATGGCGCCAAACAACCGTCATGTAAGGGAAAATTTTGAGCGCTTTAATGCGATACGGCCTGTCCTGAAAGCGGGGCGATAGACGCCTGCTCGCTGGTATTACCTGTCATTTCGTCTTATGAGATGTTTATGACTGCACCGCGCCCTCTTCCGAAATCTGTCATCACACGCGCGGCGAAGCTGGGGTTTACACCTCCCCGTGTGGTGGATTTAAATCACGTCGGCGACGCGCCCGCACAAGGGTTGGCGGCTTATATTGCAGCGGGTCATCACGGAACAATGGCGTGGATGAAAGAAACCCAAGACCGGCGCAGCCATCCGCAATCCCTATGGCCCGAGGCCAAATCCGCTGTGGTCGTTGGGCTGAATTACGGGCCAGAGCATGACCCCCTAGCTGATTTGCAGCAGTCCAGCAAAGGCGTGATATCAGTCTATGCCAAGGGACGCGATTATCACGACATCATCAAAGGCCGGTTAAAAGAATTGGCCGGATTAATTGCCCGCGATACCAAGGCCGATGTCAAAGTCTTCGTCGATACCGCGCCGTTAATGGAAAAACCATTGGCGGCAGCCGCGGGTCTAGGGTGGCAAGGCAAGCACACAAATTTGGTTAGTCGAGATTATGGATCTTGGTTGTTTTTAGGCGTGATATTATCTGCTGCCACGCTGACCCCTGATATAGCCGAGATTGATAATTGCGGAAGTTGCCGCGCGTGCCTAGATATCTGCCCAACGGGCGCCTTTCCAGAACCCTATCAGATTGATGCGCGGCGCTGCATTAGTTACCTGACCATAGAGCATAAAGGCCCCGTGGATTTGGCGTTACGCGCCAAAATGGGAAACCGTATTTACGGCTGTGATGATTGTTTGGCCATCTGCCCGTGGAACAAATTTGCACAAGAATCCGCCGAGATTAAATTAAAAGCCAACGATCCCGACTTACCAGATTTAGCCATGCTGGCCGCATTAGATGACGCGGCCTTTCGCGCGCGCTTTGCAAGCTCACCGATTAAGCGTGTCGGACGTGACCGCTTTATCCGCAATGTACTTTACGCGATTGGCAATAGCGGTGACCCGTCACTATTATCCGCAGCCAAAGCCCATTTAAACGCCCCTGACCCTGTAGTGAAAGACGCCGCAGACTGGGCCTGCAATCAGTTAAACAAACCCGTAAAAAAGGAAACATCATGAGCTTTACCCTCCACCCCGATTTACAACGCGACGGCATTCCCATGGGCGAATTTGCGCTGTGCCAAGTTCTTTTAATCAATGACGCGACTTATCCGTGGTTTGTCATGGTGCCAAAACGCGGCGATATTTCAGATACGATTGATTTGACGGATGTTGATCACGCGCAGCTTTGGGCTGAATCGAAATTGTTCTCTGCGGCCATTATGACGGCGTTTGACGGAGAGAAGTTAAATGTCGCCGCGCTGGGAAATATGACGCCGCAGCTACATATTCATCACATTGTACGCTATAAATCCGACCCCGCTTGGCCCGGCCCGATATGGGGGAAATTGCCGATGGTGGCTTATAAACCATCGTCAATTGAGGCCGTGAAGGCAAAGCTAAGCGAGCAGAACATTGAAGGCTTCACCCCAGTATAGGCCGTAAAAAACCCCGCTTTCACAAGCGGGGTTTGATATATTTAATATGTCGTGGGCGCCCTATAGGCCACCAGGACCACAATCATTTTTAAGGAAGTCCATCATTTTTGGATAGGCCGCCATTTTGTGGTCATAGAACAATGTGTTTGAGAAGTGATCGGCGTCTTTAAGCTCAACATATTCAAAGTTCTTTCCGTATTTCTCTAGCTCATCAACGTATTTTTTCGCGTGAAGCGGTGGCACACGTTGATCGACAGAGCCGTGAATGACAAGCATGGGCACATTGACCTTGCTGACTTCCTCAATCGGGCTGATAGAGCCGTCCCAAAACGGCACTTGCTCGATGCGAGCGGCGCCGTCAATACGGTCACGATAATAGTTCACCTGTTGGTTATTATCTGCAACAGCCGCACCAGCAATCACACACTGATAGATGTTAGGCGTGCGCGCCGCAGCGATAAGGGCAGCATAACCGCCATATGACCAGCCAAACATAGCCACACGATCAGGGTCAACTTTACCCTGCGCGATCAGGTGCTTCACGCCATCATCCTTGTCATCTTGCATTTTCTTGCCGCCTTCACCGCCATTGATGAAGCCTGCTTTGTAAAATTCAAGACCATAGCCTTTGGAGCCGCGATATTGCGGTTGCAGCACCATATAGCCATTATTGGCCAGCATCTGCGCCCAATCGTCATGGATTACAATTTCATTAATGAACGGGCCACCATGCGGCATAACGATAAGAGGATGCGGGCCAGGACCATTTGGAACCGTCAAGTAACCTGATATTTTTTTACCATCTCGCGATGTATATTCAATATATTCAACATCGGCCAAATCTTCTGGGGCAAGTAACGGGTTATCACCGCCCAATTTAGAGACCTTACCGTCGCGATATAGATAATATGTTCCAGGATCACGTGGGCTGATATTGCGAACGATCATCGTTTTACCGTCACGCGACATGCTGCCGATTGTAACATATCCAGCATTAGGCAAGGCAGCCTTAAACTGATTAACCATGGCTTCTTCGGCAGGGTCAAAAAATTTCCGGTGAAGGGTCTCTTTGTAGTAATTGACGCCTGTAACTTTAGACGGGTTTTCCCATCCATTGGCTGGGCGCAATGTACGAACAAGATCAACATCGTTCCGGCGATAAACAAGGTTCTCGAATGATTTTGTCTGTAGGTTAAACTTCCAAAGACCGACTTTGTCGTGGCCGTTATTGGCTAAAACATAAATTCTGCTGTCGTCGCCTTCGACAAGACCACCATATTGAAACAAGTCAAAGTCGTCCTCATGCTGGCGGAAATATTCTTTCCAATCCTTATCTTCTGGTCCGCGATATAGGTAAACATACTCTTGTGACCCCATATCAAATTTACGCGCAAAACGTGGGTTGCCATATTCATCGAAACGCAGCCCGCCAATGTCTTCATTTCCTTTTAGCACAAGAGACTTTGTGCCACGCTTGACATTGTATTTGTAAAAGGACGGCGCACGACGACTTTTAGAACGGTCGAAAAACGCATAGCGCATCAAAACATGATCAGGGTCATGGACAAGTGGATTCGTAACAGACAGCACAAAGTCATCGTCGCTTAGTTCTTTAAATTTCTCATTATCCATCGAAAACAGAGCGATTTTTGACTGGAAAGCACCTTGGTTAAAGCCTTTAATACGCTTGCTGACCTGTTGATCAAAATTGACGATCATTTCCTCGTCACTGATCCATTGAAAGCCCCGCAGGCGCATCTTCTTGGCACCGACGCGGTAGGGCTTTTTAGACAAATCAGCCGTCTCAAACACTTCAATAATGTTTTCACCTTTTTGGCTTGTCGCTTTAATAAAGGCGACATATTTGCCGTCAGGGGACACGGACACATTTCTCATGAAATCGGGTGCAGCCCAATATTCCATAGGAACAGGGGCATTAACAGCCAAAGCCGTTGTGGGGAGAGCGGTCATACCAACAGTTCCAAGAACAGCGACACAAGACAAAAGCAGTTTACGCATAAAAACTCCTAAAGCGTTTTTCATTTATTGATATACGATAAAGCACAAAAAAAAGCCCATGGCAAATGCCATGGGCTAATTTTAACAGTTTGTCGCACTCACGAAGCCGTGAGCGCAACGTTACAGCCAGACTAGAAGCCTTTACGCAGCTGAACGAAGAACTTACGACCTTCGAAATCATAACCACGACCAATAACTGCGTTACCAGCGGTTGTGACTTCTGAGCTATCCGCTTTTGGCGGGTTACGGTCAAAGACGTTAGACATCGCAAGTGTGATACCCCAGTCTTGGTCATCGTCATTGTAGCTAATACCAGCATTGTGGACGAAGTAATCGCCCGCAAAGCCAACGTCGCGACAGTTCACGTCACCAACCGCCGGACCGCCACAAGTATCAGAGAAGACATCTGGCGTGCCATTGTCATCGATATCAACACCAAAAGCATTGGCGAAAGTATCAACGCCGTCGATATCCTGTTCCACGGCGCCAACATAACGTGTGCCCCATGTGAAGGAGAAGTCGTCATAGGTTAGACGCTGTGTCAGGTTACCCGTCCACTCAGCAAAACCAAACTCGCCTTCATTGTTGTCTTCTGACGGCGTACCATCATCACCAATGAACAAGCTGCGCACTTCCAAAATGTGGTTGGCACGAATGTTGGCATCATATTCGAAATTACGTTCGAACATTGTGAACTCTTTACCCAGACGCGCATTGAAATCGATACCGCGCACTTGGTCTTCGTTCAAGTTAATGAAACCTTGGTTGACAGTATCAAGAAGGTTGTTGGCGTCACGACCAATACGGTCACAGAACGGGCTACGGCTGTCGCGCTCATTCACATAACAATCGTTGATAATGAACTGTGCCGACGGTCTGATAACAGAGTTTTCAACCTGAATATCATAATATGACGCACCAAACTCTAGATCAAAGGCATCTGTGAACGGTTGGTCAAAAGAGAAACCAGCGGTAAATGATGTTGACTCTTCTGGATCAAGATCAAGTGAGCCTGTAGCTGCGACTTCTGTTGAGAAGTTGCTGCCGCCACCCGCGTTAAGCGTGAACGGATCAAGACCTTCAGCCTGACAACGTGCAATCGTTGTTTCTTCGCGGCCATCCAATGTAGGGTCGTAAATATCAGGACCGTTTGGATCCAACAAGTTTGGACCAAAGGCATCCGCAGGCACGACACAGGGGTCAAACAACGTCAAGAAGCCAGTTTGTGGCTCTAGGAAGTTTTCACGCAGGTTCGGTGAACGGAATGACGTACCGTAGCTGGCTTTCAGCAACAGGCTCTCAAATGGACGCCAGCCGACTTTGGCTGAGTATGTTGAGGCACCGCCGTAAAACTCATCCTCTAGGATACGACCAGAGAGGTTGACTTCTAGCTCTTCAAAGAAAGGCTGCGCAGCGACCAATGGAATATCAACTTCTGCGTAAGCAGAGCGGACGAATTTTTTGCCTTGAGCACCACTATCGGAGAAGAAACCAATCAAGAGGCCATCAGAGGCAACTTCGTTTGGCGTTGATGAGATTTGGTCAGACTGATATTCCAAACCGACAACGGCGTTGATTTTACCAGCTGGGACTTCAGCAACAGTACCCGATACAAAACCAGACCAAACAGTCTGCTTATATTCTGTGTCAAATGTACGGTCATCAAAGAGGTAGTTACGCTCGGCTTGTGTTCCAAAATCACCATTCGTGAGGTTAAACAGAGATGGTGCAAACATATTCACCGGTACACACCCTGCCACGACATCAGCCCGCACAGTAACACCCGGTGCCGCAGTACACGGCGCTAGACCAGCAATAGGTTGACCACTCACAAGGTCGTTACCAAGTGCATAATACAAACGGTCTTCACGAATACCTGGACGGCTTGAAACACCATTGGATATTGAATGTGTCAAAGACGCTTCAAATGACCAATCGGAAAACTCGCCGAAATTCATGAAGGGCAAATCGCCGCGGAAACCGCCAACAAGACGCGTATTTTCAATCGTCAAATCAGTGAGCGTACGGTCACCATCAACACCGACAATCGGACGAACCTGCTGGGGGCCAACGGTATCGCCAGGCCCGTAGCCAAAGGCGAACGGCGTACAGCGCGCACCATCAAAGAAGCCGGGAGTGTCTGGGAAAATAAACTGGCCGTCTGCACCACGCGTGGCACCGATTGTTGAACAAACCCGTGCATCACGGTTGTCGCCATCACGGTTCGGGTCACGGTCACGGTAATATGTATTCCAACGATCTTGGAACGCATCGTCAAAATTGAAATTGCTTGAACCACAATCGGATCCGTTTGTACCACAGGGGTTGAATGGATTATCAGCACCAACTTCGACGCCCAATCCAAATGTACCAGAGTCGATAAAGGTTTCAGCACGTGAATAAATAACTTCGAAGAATGGTGTCAAATTTGCATCACCTTCTAATGTATACTCACCATAAGCCATCAAATTGATACGCTTTTGCTCTGGAAGTAAATCTTCGTTCGGATCAGCACCGTTGAGTGAAAACTCAGGGAAACCATAATCCTGTACACCGTCACCATCAGCATCGACAGGAACAATCAAGTTTTGGTCAACGAAATTGGGGATACCAATGTTTGACTCGCCCGGGTTGTAATAAATTGACCCAAATGTACCGCCGCGCTCAAAAATACGGCCTGCAATTGTACCTGTTTTACATTCGCTTGATGGTGCAGCCTGGATAGACCCACCATACCATTCGTTGAAAACAACTTCATCGCCAATACCTAGTGTGCGGATATCGCCATTTTCGTCTACTTCGTAGTGACGGTCACAACCACCAAGGTAATCACGGTCAACAAGCTTAATCGCGTCACGGAAATCATACTCTGCACCAACGCCAATAAAGCCGCGGTCAAAGTTTTTACCCCAAGAACCGGCAAGGTTATAGTCCTGACCACCGCTATCTTGCGCTGGGTTATATGTCGCTGTAACGTCAAAACCTTCGAAATCTTTCTTCAAAAGGACGTTGACCACGCCAGCAACCGCGTCTGAACCATAAACAGATGACGCACCTTCAAGAAGGATGTCTGTACGGTCAACAAGTGAACCCGGGATCAAGTTGATTGACGGCACAGAAGGCGCGCCTTCAACACCAGCAGGGGCGATACGACGACCATTGATCAAAACCAATGTTCGGTTCGCGCCAAGGCCGCGAATGTTAATTGTCTCAGAACCCGGACCGTTGTCTAGAACGAAGCCAGAGAATGTCGCGTCAATCTGCTGACCCGCGGCTGATTCTGTTGTCTGGAGAATAGTAACAGGGTCAATGATACCCAAATCGCGCTTTTCATCAAAATCGATGACTTGCAGCGGAGAAAGAGAGCTGAACGTGTCACGCTTAATCCGTGAACCCGTAACGACGACTTCGCCGCCAGAAAGTTCTTCTTCTTCCTCTTCAACTGTTTGCACAGTCAAATCTTCACCATCAATTGTAGTGTCTTGCGCAAATGTCGGCGTCGCCGCAAAAGCACTAAAGCCCACTAATAGGCTTGTGCCCAATAGCAGCTTTTTAAAGTCTAGCTTTTCCATAGTATCCCTCAGAGAAAATTTTTCGTTTATTGCAGGAGCAATCACGACTCTGGCTATTAATGACAGTTCTGTAACTAAGCAACCCACAGTGTGAACTGACTGTAATAATTAATAAACCGTGTCTTTTAGGTCACAGTCAGCCTTGCGCTAAAGGCAAAGCATTTTTCGTAAAGCCGTTTTTTCGGAAGATTTTGCCCCTGGGCGCATTAAACCCCGCCGCGGGCAAAACGAGCTAGCCGCGTCTACAACCCAACAAAAGGCGGGTCTACAATTTAGGATTGTTTGAGCGCCATGTTAAAGCCCGCAAGAGCGCCACTTATGGGCTTGGGTGATAAAAATGCAGCGGAACGCACAAAATCTGCGTTACTGTCCGCATCATTTGCCAATGCTTTGCCCCGTGCAGACCCATCCCGCCTTAGCGCGCGCGCAATGGCTTGGCCCGTTTGGGCACAAATCATCGTTTTGGTGTTATTGACCGCTCTAGTCATAAGCTTATTCGCCGCGCCGCTATCGATATTGTCCATACTGAGCTTGTCTCTGACGGTAGTGATACTGTGTCATAGCCTGCTACGTGGCCTCGCCTGCGTCTGGAGCTTGCGTGGCAAACCGCAGAGGGCGACAGAGCACCCAATTGCTATTTGGCCCTATTACACAGTCCTCATCCCGTTAAAAGACGAAGCCCATATGGTGCCGTCGATTATAAAGGCCATGTCAAAATTGGATTACCCGCAGGACCGCTTGCAAATCCTGCTCATTACAGAAGCAAATGACCGCGCCACGACAGAGGCAGCGCTTGCCTTTGCAAAGCCGCCTTTTCACACTGTGATTAACCCACCAGGCGGCCCAAAGACCAAGCCCAATGCCCTGAACTACGCCCTGCAATTCGCAACAGGGTCAATCATCACAATTTATGACGCAGAGGACCACCCCCATCCTCAACAATTAAAACAGGCCGCAATCGCCTTATCCAAAAATCCGCAGTGGGGCGCATTGCAAGCCCCGTTGGATTATTACAATGCGAGTGAGACAGCTTTGTCTCGTCAATTTGCTATTGAATATGCAGCTCTCTTTCATGTTTGGGTCCCGTTTTTAGCACGGCTCGGCCTGCCCTTCCCACTTGGTGGGACCAGTAATCATATGCGCGCAGAAGCCTTGGCCGACACGAACGGTTGGGACGGTTATAACGTCACAGAAGATGCGGATTTAAGCTTTCGTCTTTCAGCTCTTGGCTGGCAAATCGGTTATATTCCCATGCCAACCGATGAAGAGGCTGTGACCTGCTGGAACCCGTGGTGTGACCAACGCGCGCGTTGGATGAAAGGCTATATGCAAACATGGATTGTGCATATGAAAGCCCCCTTTGCGCCGGGCGGACGGCGCGGGGCGGCCAAGCTATTTACATTACAAATAACGCTAGGGGCGAGCCTATTATCAGGCCTGTTTCACAGCTTAATCGTCGCCGCCCTTATCGGAGCCTTATTGCACTGTATTTTCACGGGGCAACATCCGCCACTCTATCCGCCCATCATCGGCGTTACTTTATTTAGCTACGGCGTTAACATAGCTATAGGTGCTGTTGGTGTTTGCAAGGCTGGCAAACGGCAATTACTATGGGCTGTGCCGTTCATGCCGCTTTATTGGTTTGTTTTAATTGTCCCCAGCTGGATGGCTGTGACAGATTTAATCCTCCGCCCGTTCCACTGGCGCAAAACATCCCATGGTATGACGCATATGCGCCCCGCAGAATAAGACACAAACAAAGCACTCGAGCATCTTTTTGAAAGTGCAAGACTTGCAATCAAGATGGCGTGTCTTAATTAGTCACCTATGTTTGCAGACCAACATTTTACCAATACGCTGATTGCGCTTGTCTTGGTTGCAGGGCTCGGCATTGTTGCGTTTCAGCGAAATTTCGCCAAACATGATAAGCTAAAACCGCGCATGGTCCCGTGGATGATCATTGCTCTAGGCTGTATCGCGACGGGTTTCATGCTGCTTGTCCATTTAATGAACCTCCTTGGGTTTGAAACCGGCGGACGCTAGACGTATTTAAATGGCATGACGGCGCCACCCCATAGAGGATAGCGCCGTCATAGCGGGACATTAGGCAGACGTTCTAACCAAACGCTTTCACAAGCTCGCGGTCAATACTATCCGTTTGTGTTGCCAAATGCAGCTGTTGATCCAGCGTTTGATCCGCGCTCATCGCGGGGCCAGCCCGCTCAATAATACCGCGGTGCAAATCAACATCCACTAGGGTTGTGATGCTACGGCCATCATCCAGCAGAGCGCGCACCCGAAGCTGCATGGTTTGCTGCTCTAACGAACGGTTGATAATCAACGCATCTTGGCCGCGTGTGTAATCGACCCAAGCCGGAAAAGCGCCGCCGCGTGCGGGACTGACGTCCCAAGAGCGCACTGATACATCGCCACTTTCGCCAATACTGTCAGTCAAATGCACAGTAACCGCATGAGCGCTCGCCACAGCCTCCACCATAATTGCGGCCTCTGGCCCGTAATCTGGCGCGCCAATCTTAACAACTCCGCCTAAGAAGCTCGCATCGCCTCGGTGATATCCGCCTATGGCCACGTCATGAGTGCGGCGGTCGTTAAACCAGCGCTGCATGTCAATGCGGGCGACTGTATCCATTGGCGCGCTAGGCGCCTCAGAATGGTCATCAAAGCGGTCCATATCGACAAGCCTACCGTCAGGATTAACAGGGTCGAGCGCAAAGGCATCTTCGGTGACGTTTAAGCTTAGCGTCACAGACGTCACACCGCCCTCTCCGTCATCCACAAGCACTGTGAACGTCACAGGCGCATTTGACGCTAATGGGCTACCTGTAATGACGCCTGTATTCGGGTCAATCAAAAGGCCCTCTGGTAAGTCAGGCGAGCTATAGCTTACTGTGCCGTCACCGTCTGGATCGCTTGTCATCACGCCAACATCAATGAAGACGCTTTGGCCCGATGTGACAGGCTGCACCACCACATTACCCACAACAGGTGCGGGGTTATCAATGCTAAGCTCGACTGTCGTCGACACCGTCTCTCCTTGCGCGTCTGTCGCCGTAACCGTAATGACATAAGGTCCGTCTTGGCTCGCAGAGCCGCCCAGCGTGCCTGATATGACACCTGTTTGTGGGTCAATGCTAAGGCCATCGGGCAAATCAAAGGCCGCAAAGGTCAGGCTATCGCCGTCCAAGTCAGTAAAGGCAGATGCCGTTGGAATGACAACCCCTTCGCCGTCCACAGCATCAACAGGCGCTATCGGCTCAGCCGTCGGGGCAACATTATCCACTGCCCAAACAAAGTCTGTGCTGACAGACAATCCGCCCGCGTCAGTTGCCGTGATGATCACAGTATAAGGCCCATTAGCACTAGCGCCCGGCAATAAGGTGCCCGTCACAAGACCCGTCGTTGAATCAAGGCTCAAGCCTGGCGGCAAGCCCGTTGCGCTAAAGCTTAAAGTGTCACCATCGACATCGGTAAAGACATCCGCAATTGATACAGGCTCAATCAACTCTCCGTCCATATGGGACTGCGGCGGCAAGCTGACATCCGGGTTCGCAGGATCAATCACCAATTCTGGCGCATCGTTCACAGGCTGGGTGCTAATCACAACCGTGGCCGTATCAGACGCCCCGTCAGCGTCGGTGACGACATAGCTAAAGCTATCATCACCTGACTGTCCCGCGAGCGGCGCGTAAGTCAGCGTCCCGTCTGGGTTCAGCGAGACAATCCCGCCGCTGCCTAGGGTCACAGGGCTACCCAGACTAATGGGTTGTCCGTCAACAGAGGTCACTGCGACAGCGTCGCCGTCAGGGTCAATGTCATTGCCAAGCACGTCAATCACCATCGGCACGTCTTCTTGGACAATAACAACGCCGTCATTAACGGCTTGTGGGCCAGGATTGGTGATGGTCAGTGTCACAAAGGTGCTCACCTGTTCACCGTCAGGGTCTGTGGCCGTCACAACAATGGTATAAACACCATCACCATTTGGCCCGCCTTGGCTGGCTGTGTTGTCAGGCGTGCCGACCAATGTGCTGCCGTTAAAGCTAACGCCGGGCGGAAGGTCGCTTGGATTGACAGATAAGGTCAGCGGGTCGCCGTCCACATCAGAAAAGCCGGCACTTAGATCAACCGGCGTGAGCGGCGTACCGTCCTCACCACTTTGTGGGAGTAAGCCGCTGGTGACAGGGGCGTCATTGACTGGTGTCACGGTGATGGTCACCGCACCGATGTCTGTGCCGCCCTCGCTGTCTGTGACGACATAGCCCAAGATAAGCTCTCCGTTAAAATCGGGCGTGGGGTTAAAGTCAAAGCTGCCGTCCGTGTTCACCGTCAACTCACCCTCTGGAAGGAGGGTCGCACTGCCCAGCGGCACAACGGTTCCGTCCGCAAGGGACACGGCGTCAACGCTAAGCACATCACCATCAGGGTCAGTATCATTGGCGACGATATTACCCGACAGAGCTGTATCCTCTGGCGTTGTGAAAGCATCATCCACAGCCGTTGGGGCTGGGTTTTCAGCTGAAAAG
This sequence comes from Fretibacter rubidus, assembly GCF_041429785.1. GTDB lineage: Bacteria > Pseudomonadota > Alphaproteobacteria > Caulobacterales > Maricaulaceae > Fretibacter > Fretibacter rubidus. The sequence goes on along the minus strand of NZ_CP163423.1, from coordinate 77,568 downwards.
CTCACCACCGTGCTAAAGCTCTCGCCGTCAGGATCCGTGACCGTGACTGTAACAGGATAAACACCATCACCGTTCGGCCCGCCTTGGGACGCGTCCGCAGGCGGTGTGCCCGTGATGATACCCGTAACAGGGTCAAGGGTCATCCAGCTCGGCATATCGGGGCTGGTAAAGCTTAGCGGTTCACCGTCAATATCGGTAAAGTAAACTGATGTATCCAGCGGCGTTATAGGGTCCGCATCTGTGACCGTTTGCGCCGGAATATAGGCGCTTGGGTCGACGGGACCATTGGGGTCACCCGGCACAACAGGCGTCGGTGCGTCATTCTCACCGTTTACCGTGACTGTCAGCGTGGCGGTATCAAAGCCGCCCTCACCGTCACTGATTTGGTACGTTACCGAAGTTGTTGCGGTCTCGCCGACATCAAGGCCTTCAAAGTCACCGCTGGCGTCAAAGACATAGCTGCCATCAGGATTGATTGTAAACAACCCGCCATTATCACCCGCAATCGGGGTCGATAGATTGGCCGAACCGCCGCCAACCTCAGTCACGACAAGGACGTCACCGTCAGGGTCGCTATCATTGGGGGCAATGACGTTCCCTGTTACTGAGGCGTCCTCTGATACTGTGGCGGCGTCATCAACGGCTATCGGTGCCGGGTTGGTGACGGTCAAATCAAATGTATCTGTGACCGTGCCGCCTTCGCCGTCATCGGCTGTGACCACAATCGTGAACACACCACCGTTAATCTGGCTATCGGAATTATCCAGCGTGCCAGAGATGACACCTGTTGCGGCGTCAATGCTCAGACCACTCGGCAATCCTGTCGCAGAGTAGCTGAGGACATCACCATCCGGGTCAGAGAAATCTGTTGGGATAGAGACGGCTTGCGCGTCCACGGCGGACTGCGGGCCTACGGCTGTATCCACAACAGGGACAGGGTTCGTCACGCTGTAAACAACATTGGTTACAAATGTGCCGCCGTTTCCGTCCGTGGCTGTCACAGCGATGGTGTAAACACCGTCACCATTAGGGCCCCCTTGGGACGCGCTATTATCTGGCGTACCAATAATGGACGTGCCGTCAAAGGAAAGCCCAAGGGGCAGATCAGCTGGATTAATTGAAAGCGTTACCGTGTCACTCGTATCCGGGTCACCAAAATAGGGTGTCAGATCAAATGGCGTGGCTGGGCTGTTATCAACGACCGCTTGCCCCGGGATATAATCACTGGGATCAGACGGTGGATTTACATCCCCCGGCACCACTGGGATGGGCGCGTCATTCACACCTGTCACCGTGTAGCTAATCACGGCTGTATCTGTGCCGCCTTGCCCGTCATCGATTTGATAAACAACGTCGGTCACGCGGGTCTCACCCACGGCCAAATCATCAAATTCACCGTTCGGATTAAACACAACCGTGCCGTCAGCCGCTAGGGTGAATGTGCCGCCGTTTGAGCCTGCAACCGCGCTATTAATGCCTGTGCCGTCAGTTAGCACTGAAAGAACGCTGACGTCACTGCCTGTCGCAATCCGTGTGGCGGTAAAGATATCACCGTCTGGGTCGACATCGTTCATAGCCGGGTTCATGCCAAAAGCGTCAAAGCTGGTCGCTGTGTTTTCATCACCCATAAGCACGTCATCAACGGCGATGGGGGCTGGGTTCACAAAGCTATAGCTCACCGTTGTTGAGACTGTTTCGTCCCCGTCAGAGCCAATAACTGTGACCGTGTAGACACCATCAGAATTGGGCCCACCTTGGGACGCATCAGACGGTGGTGTGCCAGTGATAATGCCTGTTGTGCTGTCAAGGCTCATCCAGCTTGGTAGGTCAGGTGAGCTATAGGATAAGGTGTCACCGTCCACATCAGAGAAGACTGTGCTGGCATCAAACGGCAGCTGCGCGACACTATCTGTGCCCGTTTGCGCCGCCAATGTGCCCGTCACAATCGGCGCGTCATTGGCGCCTTGAACGGTGACAGTAACAGTCGCGTCAGATGTGCCGCCTTCGCTATCTGTAACCTGATAGCTTATCGTCGTCGTGGCCGTCTCGCCGTCGTCAAGGCCCTCAAAGTCACCATTGGCGTCAAAGACGATATTGCCGTCTGCCTCAACGGTGAACAGACCGCCATTCGAGCCAGCAACCGCTGTGCCGACATTGGCCGCGTTGCCGTTCACCAGATTAACGCTAAGCGTATCGCCGTCTGGATCAGAGTCCGAAGCTGTTATGACATTGCCCGACACTGTACCGTCCTCTGGCGCTGTATAAGCATCGTCCACCGCAACGGGGGCTGGATTGGCAATCACGTAATTAATGGTCACGCGGGTTTCGGCCCCATCAGGGTCAAGCGCGACAATGGTGATTGGATAGCTGCCATTATTGCCAGGTCCACCTTGGGAAGCATCCGCGGGCGGTGTGCCTGTGATGGTTCCAGAAAACGTATCAATGCTCATCCAACTTGGCTGACCTTCCAAATTAAAGAAGGTCAGTTCCACATCAGGGTCAGTAAAATAAATCGACGCATCAAAAGGGCTCAGCGCTTCGCTATCATTGCCTATTTGGTCAGGCACCACAGGGTTGGGATTGGTCGGGTCTAGCGGGTCGATAACAATCGGTGCGTCATTCGCCCCATTGATGGTGACCGTGACAGTGGCCATCGAGACACCGCCTTCACCATCTGTAATCTGATAAGTGATATCTGTCGTCGTGCTTTCGCCCGTGTCTAACTCCTCAAAATCACCATTGGTCGCAAAGCTATAGCTGCCGTCGGGATTGACCGTAAACAGGCCTCCATTGCTGCCTGCAACCGCTGTGCCGACATTGCCAGCCGCACCGTTTACAAGCGATACGCTTATCATATCACCATCTGGGTCAAGGTCGATGCCGTTGCCGTTATCAGTCATGACAGAGCCAGATAGTGTGGGCGTATCTTCGCCAATGCTCAGCGCGTCGTCTTGCGCAATCGGGGCAGGATTGGTCACGCTATAGCTGACTTGCGTGATAAACGTTGCCCCAGAGCTATCCGTTGCGGTCACTGGGATTATGTAATGCCCGTTCACGCCGCCCTGGGACGCATCCGCATTGGGTGTGCCCGAAATAGACGTGCCGTCAAAGCTTAGTCCTGCTGGCAGGTCAGTTGGGTCAATCGACAAAGTAACAGTGTCGCCCGTGTCGGGGTCTGCAAAATATGGGCTCAGGTCAAATGGGATCACCACCTCGCTATCCACCGCGCTTTGTCCTGGGATATAAGCCGTTGGATCAGACGGCGCATTGGGATCACCCGGGACAACTGGGATTGGGGCGTCATTTATTCCGTTAATCGTAATGCTCAGAATGGACGTATCCGTGCCGCCGTCTGCGTCCTCCACAGTATAGGTGAACACCTCTGTAAGGGTCATCCCATCAGGTGAAGCAACAACATCGGGGTTAGTTGGATCAACGACATATATATATTCGCCCGTGCTATCGACAGTTAATGTGCCGTAAGTGCCAGACACATTCACAGGCAAAGCCGTGACGCTGTCACCGTTAATGTCAACAAGGCTTAGCGGGCCGGGCTCGACATCACTATCAGGGCCTGCGCCGTCATTGTCAGTAATCATATCACCCGTGGCATTCACGGACCCATCGGCGGGCACAGTATTGTCATTGGTGGTCGCGGTTGGGTCGTCATTCTCGCCTAAAATCGTTAGGGTGACAGTCGCGCTATCTACGCCGCCCTCACCGTCTGATAGGGTGTAGCTAAAACTATCCACGGCACTCTCTCCGGGGCGGAGTGTTTCAAATTGCCCATTTGGATCATAGTCATAAGACCCGTCAGCATTCATCGTCAGAAGCGCACCGCTGGGGAGCGTAATTTGCGCGCCCGATGTCAGGGCTGTGCCGTTGACTGCGGTTACGATAAGCGTGTCACCGTCGGGGTCACTGTCTTGGCCGTTAACGGCGTCATTATCAGAAATCGCATTGGCCGATAACGTACCGTCCTCTGACAGCGTTTCAAGATTATCAAGCGCGTCAGGCGCAGGGTTGGTTATTGTAATGGTGACATTGGTCGTGAACACACCACCGCGCCCGTCACTCACCTCGACCGGGATTGTATACACACCGCCCAAGCCCCCTTGGGACGCATCCGCATCCAGCGTACCAGATATAAACGTGCCGTCAAAGACAAGCCCCGCAGGCAGGTCGCCGGGGTTGATGACCATGCTTAACGGATCGCCGTCAATATCAGTGAAATAGGGCCGCAAATCGAGCGGCGCGAAGCTCTCGCTATCCACAGCCGCTTGTGCGGGGATATAATCCGTCGGGTCAGACGGCGGGTTCGGGTCACCCGGGGTCACGGGGGTTGGCGGATCATTCACAGGCGTGACAGTAATCGTGGCGGTCGCGACATCCGTACCGCCTTCGCTGTCAGTCACCGTATAGCCAAAGACGAAATCACCATTGAAGTCATCAGCAGAGTCAAAGACGACGCTGCCATCAGGATTAATCGTCACTATGCCCTGTGTCACCACAGTCGCCACGCCGAGCGGAATGACCGTGCCGTCAGGCAAGGCTGCGCTGTCAATGACAAGCGCGTCACCATCGGGGTCCGTGTCATTATCCGTGACCACATTGACCGAAATTGGCGTGTCTTCTGCCGTCATGTAACTGTCATTCACGGCGGTCGGAGCGGGGTTGGTAACGGTGTAAGTCACATTAGTCGTGAAGCTATCGCCATTGCCGTCCGTGACTGTCACGGGGATGGTATAGACCCCATTAATACCGCCTTGTGAGGCGCTGTTATCCAGCGTGCCAGAAATCGTTGTGCCGTCAAACATCAGACCAGCAGGCAGGTCAGCGGGCGCGATAGACAGCGTCAAGCTATCCCCATCCGGGTCGGTGAAATAAGGCGTTAAATCCAAAGCCGTCTGCGTTTGTCCGTCTATGCCGGTCTGCGACGGAATATAATTATTCGGATCGGTCGGTGGATTTGGGTCCCCCGGCACGACGGGCACAATCACGTCATTCACGCCAGTCACAGTATAGCTCACGAGCGCTGTGTCTGTGCCGCCCTGCCCGTCATCAATTTGGTAGACAATCTCGGTCACGCGTGTGTCGCCTACGGCCAAATCGTCAAACTCTCCATTGGTTTGAAACGTCGCTTTGCCGTTGCTATTGACGGTAAACAATCCGCCGTTAGAACCCGCAATCGCGGTCCCAACATTTGTGCCGTCCGTTTCTGATGACAAAGCGGTGACGTCATTGCCTGACACAACACGCGTGACAATTATCACGTCACCATCAGGGTCGCGGTCAATATCGACGCCGTTATCATCAAAGACATTAAAGGCGGTGGTGGCCGTGTCCTCGGTCCCGGTTAAGGCGTCATTGTCTGCAACCGGCGCAGGGTTTGTGATCGTGTAAGTCACATTAGTCGTGAAGCTATCGCCATTGCCGTCCGTGACTGTCACGGGGATGGTATAAACGCCGCCCACCCCGCCTTGCGAGGCATCAGCACTTGGCGTGCCAGAAATCGCTGTTCCGTCAAATGTCAGGCCTTGCGGTAAATCAGTCGGCGTAATCGACAGGGTCAATACATCCGTCGTATCGACGTCCGTGAAATAAGGCGTAAGGTCAAAAGCGCTCACCGCTGTGCCGTCCACGCCTGTCTGCGGCGGAATGTAATTATTCGGGTCTGACGGTGGATTGGGGTCGCCCGGAACGACGGGGACAATCACGTCATTCACACCTGTCACAACATATGTCACGACAGCGGTATCTGTTCCGCCCTTACCGTCATCAATCTGGTAAACGACCTCTGTTGTGCGCGTTTCTCCCACAGCTAAATCATCAAAATCAGAGCCGGGATTAAAGGTGGTGGTGCCGTTGGCCGCCACAGTAAATGTGCCGCCCGTTGATCCTGCTACTGCACTCCCGATGCCTGTACCATTTGACAATCCAGTCAAGACAGCTTCTGCATTCCCCGTGGCAACGCGGCTCACGCTTAGGCTATCACCGTCTGGGTCGCTATCTATAGTGTTGCCGTTATCACCGAGTATATTAAAGGTGACGCTGTCATGTTCCCCGCCGCCAAGGCTATCGTTTTGCGCGACAGGCGCGTCATTGATATCGCGGTAGTCCAAATCATTGACCAGCGGTGTCGCCGTGCCAACAGAGGCATCGCCGCCCGCATCTGGCAGGGTTCCGTCAAGCGGGCTTATGCCTTCATTGACGTTAAAGCCGTCAGATATATTTGTGCCGTTTTGCGCATCGAAAATATCAAACAACCCGTCACTATCGGCGTCATTGGCTGCGTTTGATAACCCTGTCGCTGTACCCGTCAGGCCAGCTTCCACGGTATCAGATACGCCGTCGCCGTCACTGTCTCTGTCAAGATAATCTGGCGTTGCGTCTGCACCCGTTGCGGCCCCTGCATCAGAATTGACAGGCGTGATCAGGGCATCCGCAATTGTGGCCGCCGTTGAGCTTGCCGTCAGGCCAGCGCCGCCATTGGCGGTGTTACGGGCGTCGTAATTATCATCGAGCCCGTCATTATTCACATCTGTGATGCCCGCAGCTGTGCCGCTTGGCGCGATATAACCCGCTGTAGATTGGGCCTCTATATTATCGGTAATTCCGTCATTATCAGCATCAATGTCTAGGCTATTGATGATGCCGTCTCCATCGGTATCACCTGTCTCTAGCGTATCTAAAATTCCGTCATTGTCATCATCGACATCGTCAACATCGTTAATGCCGTCACCATCTGTATCAACGGGCTGGGCGTTAATTGTTACGGTCAGATTCGCAACATCGGTATTGCCCGTATTATCAACCGTATCGATGAGCGTGTAAGGAATGCTGTCAGTCAAGGTGCCTGTGCCAGACAGGGCAATCACATCTGCATTGGTCGCGTCCACTTCGTAAGTGTAACTCCCGTCGCCATTGATAGTGAAAAAGCCGTAAGTGCCCGCGACTTGGGTGCCAACATTAGCGGTCGCGCCGTCAACGGCGCCGACGCGCGGCACAGCGGTGCTCTGCCAGCTAATGTCAGATAGCGCGCCAATCTGAAACCCGTCGCGCACGGTTGCGTCAGGACCAAAATTATAAAGGATACGAATTTCGTCAACGGGCGTGTTAAACAGGACATTTACATTGCCATGCGCTTCGGTATTGGGCACTTGGCCTGTGCCGTAAAATGTGCCGTCACCGACTTGCACAACGGTACCAGAGACTTGCGCAGATAAATCCACAACTTGCCCGTCAAGCAATCCAATGATGGTAAATTGGTCTTGCCATGATGTTGCTTGCGACCAGTCCAAATCAGCCAAAGTAAAGGCGACATTCGTCACAGGCTCAGAAAAAGCGACATTCATTTCATGGGCCGTATTGGTGGCCTCGCCGGCTTCTGCGGTAAAGCGCAAGTAACCCGTGTGGCCACCGTTCGTGCCGTAGCTGACCGCATGGTTGCCGCCGCCTGCATTGCTGAGCGGGTCTGTGCTGGTCAGGGTGACAAGAACGCCGTCAATATTAACAACAGAGCCACCAACCGTTTGCTCTGATCCAAATTCATTTTCCCATACCAGTTTGGACAGCGGACGGTCACCACTATCGACGCCGTTTCCGTCATCATCAAAGATGACGTTACCTGTTGTTATGGGCGCATCAACATGGGTGACACTATTGGTGTTGTCTGTGGCAATCGGCACTTCATCGACACCATTAATCGTCACGGTTAAAAAGGCCGTATCGGCATTGCCCAAACTATCGACAACTGTATAGGCAATAATATCCGTAATCACAGCACCACTACGCAAACCCAAAACCGTGGCGTTTAGCGTGTCCACAGCGTAGCTGTAGCTGCCATCAGAATTGAGCGTCAGCGTGCCGTAAGTCGAGACATAGGGCTGCCCAACGGACGCGCTATAGCTATCCACTTCGGAAATAGACAAAACATCGCCAGCGGTTGCGTCTGTATCGTTAGACAGAACATTACCCGTAATCGGCGCGACAGCATTGGCAGAAACACTATTCACATCATCGCCCGCATTTGGGAAATAATGGACATTAATTGTGCTGACTGCGGTGCTACTAGCTGATGCATCTGTCACAGTCACTGTGGCCGTGCGCGCACCTTCGGTCGCCGTCGGGGCCAAATCACCAAAAAGGAATTGCGAGAGGAATGTCTGAATATTCACATCTGGCGTCGCGGCCCCAGCAAGGCCTGTGACCGTAAAACTATTACCGTTACGCGTGACAGATAATTGAACCCCGCCGCCAATATCAACGGTCGCGCTCTGCGTGCCTGGCGTTAGGAAAAACGCTGTGCCGCCCGAAGGACCACTGTGATAGGCTAGCTCGCTACCCACATCGACAATGCCTGCAAAGTCAATGGTTACACTATCGATAAGGCCTGTGTCAGAGCTTATAGCTACGTCAAAATCGAAAATAGGGAAAATATTACCCGTCGTGGGCTGGAAGCTCGTTTCAAAATTCACGCCTGCATCGGCTACACCGTTTAAATCCACGACAGGCGGAGCGAGCAGTCCAGCGTAAGCGGGCGCGCTGACAATTGTCGCTTCAATCGTGCCAATGACGACCTCCAAATCCCAATCGCCGCCCAAATCCGCTGCACCCGTGTCGTCATGCGACGCGGCAACGTCGGCCCCCGTCGCCGCCGCGAGAGCGGTAAGCGCATTATCCCCCCGAATGCCTGCACCAAAATCACAGCCGTAAAGCAGTATATCTGCGCCTAAATCCAAGGCGCCGCGTATGATTGCCATCTCGTCCGCATGGCGACCCATAATAGAAGCCTCCGTCAGCTTCGCGTCACCCAAATCCAGCGTGCCAGAGCGGCCATGGGAAATAATATGCACGCTATCAATGCCAGAACGGCCAGATAAAATGGCCGCAATTTGTTCCACCCCGTCACTTGCGCTGCTCAGGATATGAACCTCTGTGCGCGGGTCAAAACTATCAATGATGGACTGGTAATCTGCCACGCCGCCGTCAATAAACACGATGGATTGATAAGGGTCACCGGCAGCGTCGCGCACTGTATCAGCATCCATTGTTTCCATGATAACGTCTGCAATCTCGCCCTCGCTAAGCGGCTCAGCAATAGGTGTGGCTAGTGTCTTGCCTTCAATTGCGGTAATATCCAGCCGTTCCGAGATTGGAACGAAAGCCGTGTCTTTACCTTCGACATCGCCGAGATCAATACGGTCCATAATTGGCGTGCTAATGATATTTTTTTCCAAATCTAGCGCGGTTAAATCTGCATCCGTCACGTCGGGCATGACGCTATAATTACGGCTGATATCGGTGGGCGGCATGATCGGCACAATGACGGGCTTCGTGCCGTCTTGGGTTGGGGACACGGATAAATCGGCCAAGATTTCGAGACTAATATCATGCTCACTTAGCGGCGCGTCAGCATCCGCTGGCGCAGGATCAAAAATCATATCAAGACCGTCTTGAGCCTCGTTTTGAGACAGGACATCCAGCGCCATTTCGGCGCCCGTCACCATCGCGGCCGCGTCTAATAAGATACGTGGCTCTAGTGCGGAAAGACCCAATTTTTGCCGTGAGATATCGCGCGCAATTTTAAGGTCCGTTGCATTAGGCTGTGGCTTTGATGTGTGGTGTGGGGTCTTAGTCTTTGACATGATCAGGTCCTTATTGCGCCTGTATTTCAGGGAAGTTTCATCGGTCACGCGAAAGCTCGCGTAGATTAAAATTCAGGGCCGTCTGGGGTATATTAAAGCGCCGGTGGGGCTGGTTCAGCCAGTCCTGCTAGGTCAGGCACCGGCGCTTTAATATAATCAGAGGGCAGTTAATGGAGGGCTGTCTTAGCCCGGGGTCATTTCAGAACGGCGCGTCCATAACGCCTCTAGGCTTGCCGTCAGTGTCGCGACGTCTTCACGTCCCGTAATATCAGAGCCATAAGGGTCGTATCCCATGGACGTATAGATATTGGCGGCTGCCTCTCGCATCTCTGCGTGCACCGCATCGCGGCGGGCCTCAGATAAGATGGCGTTCATGCGCTCACGCACTAAAGTCTGTGTCGAGCTTTTGCTCGCTGCCGCCAATGTTTCCACTTGGCCCAAAATATCATTTTGAACCATGGCACCCGTATTGGCTGTGCTATATTCATCCATCAAAGCAGCGTAACGCGCACGGGCCACGCTGACTTGGGTCATGACGGCCATTGATGTGGCCAGAGCCCGTTGTTTTTCAAGCGCGAGTTTCGCGCCTGCTTTGCGTTTGCGGGCTGGCGTTTCAAACACTTTTAAGAGGTTCCAGCTGGCTTTCGCGCCGTAAGACACCCAGTCCTGATTAAACAAAAAATCATTGGTCGAGGCATTAATGCCCGCAAAGCCTTCTAGGCTAGGGAGGCCTTCGAGTGTGGCCTTTTTGATATCTTTTTCGCTAATGCGCGCCATATAGGCCGCTTCGCGAACTTCTGGGCGCAGCGATAATGCGCTATCAATCATTGTATCCAAATCCATGGCCAGCGCGCGGGGACGTTGAGTATGGCTTGGCATGACCAGAGTGAATTCTTGATCAGGGCGCAGCCCCATCAGCGCGGCCAGTTCCATACGGGCAAGGCCGAGCTCTCGCTGCATGCGTTGGGCTTGGCCTTGGATGTCATTCAGCTCGCGTTGATAGGACAAAGCGGGCATTGGGGCGGTGCGGCGGCTTTCATAAAGTGCGCGGGAGCTATCAAAAGCTGTGCGGACATCTGATTCTAACGTCCCGAGCCGCTGGCCCAGACGTTCCGCCGATACAGCCCGCCAATAGGCGCGGTGGACATCTTCCATCATTTCAATAACGGCTTTGCGGCGGCGTTCTTCAGCAATTTGCACCTCATCGCCCAATTGTTCGGCGCGAATTTTTGACAGACCAAAATCAAGCACGTTCCAACTGGCGGTGAGGTCTCCGGCCAGATATTCGCGCTCTTGGCTGGTTGACGGCTCTAGGCTTTCACGACCCGATAGAAGGGATAATGACCGTGCGCCCGCATCATTATTACGCCCGTAATATCCGCCGGACGCCACCACTTTGGGCAACATATCATAGCCTGATAATTCATAATCGCGGCGCGCCAGATCCAAGCTCATCATAGAGACGCGGTGGTCCAAATTATATTTTAGTGCCCGCGCCATCGCTTCATATAAATTGATTGATGCGGTTACAGCCTCTTGGCTTGCGCCCACGGTTTCTTTCATCTCTGACGCATGGCTTGCAAGCTCGTCAGCGCTCATTTCAGTCGAGCCTGAACTCGCGCAAGACACAAGGGCTAGAGCGACTGTCGTTGAGACAAGCGCTGTCTTGAAAGACTTGAAAAGCGGGCCTTGACTCGCCTCGCCGTGAATAGTGTTTGTGACATCTGACATAGTAGCTCTCTTTATTCGCTGTTATTATTCGACTTGTAGTTGTTTTATATTTTAACTTTGAATAAATCGTAAACGAAGCCTTATTTGCGAAGAATTTTTTCAATTAGAGAGTGTATTCAAGATTATAATAAAGCTAAGAGCAGCAATAATACCCGTCATACGGGTGTATATTAACACTCCTTTAAACTAATATTGCTATTTCTGATTGTGTATCAGGAAGAGACCAATATGACCATTATTTGCAAAAAACATCATCGTTCTACTGTCGTTCTGACCGCTGTTTTTGCAGCCATCATTATGACCCCTGTCTGTGTGGCCGCAGATATTGATAATCCAAGCGCGCCTATTAAAACCGACACCGCCTCTATGACGGCGCGCGGCGTTTTACGACCTGGTCAAACGGCAGAGATTGCGGCGGGGATGTCCGGACGGCTTTTTTCTGTCCCTTATAAATCAGGGCAGTATTTTAAACGCGGCGCCGTTTTGGCGCGTTTTGATTGCAAGCGCCAAGAGGCTGAACTGGCGGCGCTAACCGTGGCGCATAAAACGCTCAGCTTGAAATTTGAAAACACAAACGAGCTTTATAAGGCGGGCGCAGCAGGGGCACTGGATGTCTCTATTGCAGAGTCAGAAATGAGCCAAGCCTCTGCGGAAATTGAGGTGATTAATGCGCGCCTCAAAGACTGCGTAATTTATGCCCCCTTTGCGGGCTATGTCACAATGCAACATATGCGCAGCTTCGAGACGCCCGCTCTTAACGCGCCAATTTATTCCGTTCTGCGCGCAGGCTCATTAGAAATTTCCGTCATCGCTCCGTCCTCTTGGATGCGGTGGGCGAAACCCAAACAACGCTTTGTGTTTCATGTTGACGAAACAGATACGCGAATGGAGGCCGAGATTATTCGCCTTGGCGCAATGGTCGATCCCGTAAGCCAGACCATAGAATTGACCGCAAAACCGCGCGGCAAAATCGGCCCAAACCTCGCGGGCATGAGCGGACACGCCGTATTTGACACAAACATCACGGGCGCGAAGTAATGGGCGCTGATCCTTTAAAGACAATAGAGCCTGCACCAAAGCCGCAAGCGGCTCCGGCAACACCGCTACAGCGCCTCGTCACATTAGAAGGTGAAGCGTTAAAAACGACCGACCGTTTGGCGCTAAAACATATGGCAGTAAACACCACGCGAAAGCTTATCCCTGCCGGCCATATCATCTGGCTTTCGCGCGCGGGAAATGCTGTGAAAATTGAGGCGATAAGCTCCCAAGCGGATGTCGATAACACATCGCCTTTTGTGCAATGGATGCGCGCCCAAATGAACGGTCGCGCGCGCGCAGGCGAGATAGACAGTACGACGACATTTGAATTTCAAAGCCGCCGTACGGATGATAATTTCACCTATCCTTTTCCCTATGCTTTATCTGTCCCGCTTGGGCAAAACGGGCATCTTGGGGTGTTGCTGCTGACGCGCGATACAGCGTTCACAGAATCAGAGACCGCGCTTGCGACGCGGTTGGCGCGGCTATACGGCACGCAATGGGCGGCTTTGGGGGCGAAAAAACGCGCGCGCATGACCCCGCGTAAAAAGACGGTTTTCCTTGGTATTGTCGCCGCCCTTGTCGCCTGCGGCTTTATTCCCGTGCCGATGACAACATTAGCCCCCGCAGAAGTGACCGCGTCAAATCCTTTTGTCATAACCGCCCCCATGGACGGGGTGATTGATCAAATCCTTGTGCCCGCCAATAGCGCCGTGATCAAAGACCAACCCTTGATGCGCCTTGTTGATACCAGTTACCGCAATGAATATTTGCTGGCCGAGGGTGAGGAGTCTGTGGCCAAGGCCAAATTACGCCAAGCGTCTTTAACGTCCTTTGTGGACGAGGCGGCCAAGCGTGAAATAGCCATAGCGCGCGCAGAGCAAGAGCTGGCGGCGGCGCGCAAAGCCTATGCCCGTGACCGCCTATCGCGCACGGTGCTGAGCGCGCCCATGGACGGGCTGGCGTTATTTTCAGACCCGCAAAGTTTGATGGGGAAACCCGTCGCGACAGGTGAAGCGGTCATGCAGATCGCTGATCCGGCGCGTGTGCTGCTGCGCATCGATGCCCCCCTCACCGCTGGTGAGACGTTGCAAAGCGGCGCGCGTGTTCGGCTATTTTTGGATAGTGATCCGCTATCGGCCATAGAGGCCCGCATTGACCAGGCCAGCTATTATGCCGCGCCAAAGCCTGACGGCACTATGGCCTATACCGTCTATGCCCGTTTTGAAGCGTCTGATAACACAGCCCGTATTGGTGCGCGCGGTGTGGCTAAGATTTACGGACAAACCGCGCCGCTTGGTTTTTGGTTGCTGCGCCGTCCTATCACAATTGCCCGTCAATTCGTCGGGTTTTAATCTGTGCAAATCGCGCCCTCAGCACCCCCACAAGCGCGACTTCCCGCGATAAGGCAAGAGCTTGTCCTGTTACCTGCGCCGCGCTCTGCCAGCGGTGCACCGCAATGGTTTTTACACGACCCTGTGCGTCACGCCTTTCATACATTGGGCGAGACGATGGTCACGCTGCTATCAGTATGGGGACATAAAACACCAGATGAATTGCTGACCGATATACGCGCTGCCGACCCTGAGAGCGATATGTCCGAAGACGATCTTAAATCTGTCACGCAATTTTTATATGAAAATAAACTGACCCTCGACCCGCCCGCCGATGACACAGAGAGCTTTGCCCGACAAGAGGCCGCCAAGCGCATCCCGCTGCATGAAATGCTCGTGCATCGTTATTTATTCTTCCGTATTCCTCTGTTTAACCCGCAAGGTTTTTTAAAACGGTTTGAAGCCCCCGCGCAGATATTTTTCAAGCGTTCGACCTGGATGGTGATTGCCGTGATGGGCGTTATTGGCCTTGTCTTTGCGGCACGACAATGGGACGAATTTGTCACGACGTTTTTATATTTCTTCACGCTAGAAGGTTTTGTCTTTTACGCCCTGACACTGGCGATCATTAAAGTCCTGCACGAGCTTGGTCACGCCTTTGCCGCGCGTCATTTCGGAGCGCGCGTGCCCGTGATTGGGGTCGCCTTTCTGGTGATGTTTCCTATTCTTTATACCGACACGACTGACGCCTGGCGGCTAATGAGCAGGCGGGCGCGGCTATTTATTGATGCAGGCGGTATGATGGTGGAGCTTGGCATTGCGTGCCTCACGATATTTGCGTGGAGTTTTCTGCCCGACGGTCCGCTGCGCAGTGTGGCCTTTTTCGCGGCCACGACCAGCTGGGTCATGAGCCTATTTGTGAACCTAAACCCCTTTATGCGGTTTGATGGTTATTATCTGATGGGTGATTTCTTCCGCGTGCAAAACCTGCAAAAGCGCGGCTTTGAATGGGGTCGTTGGGTGATGCGCGAAACCTTATTCGCGCTTGGTAAACCGCAACCGTTTCCACTGTCGCCTCGCGCGAAAATCGGCTTTACGACCTATGCCTATTGCACATGGATTTACCGCTTTTTCCTGTTCATCGGGATTGCCATTCTTGTCCATCACCTTTTTCCCAAAGCGATTGGGATTGTGCTTTTTACGATTGAGATTTTATTTTTCATTGTCATGCCCATCGCGCGTGAGATGAAAGTCTGGGGAGACCATCATATGCGTATTTTGTCCACCACACGCGGCCGCACGACCTTGGCCATTTCGGCCCTCTTGCTCGCTGCTTTTTTCATCCCTTGGCAAAGCACTATTCGCGCGCCCGCCCTTTTGCAGCCCGCGCAGTCTACTGAAATATTCCCGCCTGCGGCTGCCAAGATTGACACCATCTGGGTTAAATCCGGCCAGACGGTTAAGGCCGGCGAGACGCTGATATCATTATCCGCGCCGCATCTTATCCATGAGGCGCGCCAAGCCCGTCAGAGGCTGGCGTTAATTGATGCGCAGATGAACCGCGCGGCCGCGAACCTTAACGAGCGCCGTTTTGCTGCGACGCTGATTGAAGCGCGTGCCAAGGAAATAGGAACGCTTTCGGGATTGGCTGCACTGGAAAATCAGCTGGTTTTACGGGCCCCGCACGACGGCATTGTGACAGACCTTCCAGAGACACTTCATACAGGGCGATTTGTGGCCATGAGCGAACCTTTGTTACGCCTCATCGGGCCAGAGCCCGCGCAATTAATTATCTTTCCGCCCGATTACAAAGTTGCGCGATTACAAGACGGCGCAGACTTGCGCTTCATAAGTGACGACCCGATGCGGGACCGTATCAAAGGCTCTATCACCGCGATTAGCCCGACCAGCACAGGCACTGTTGAGCATCCCATCGTCACATCCATTGCAGGCGGGCCGATTGGCGTCACGGAAAACACCCAAGGCCAACTTGTCCCTGATACGCAAGTGTTTCGGGTTGATGCCAGCGTCAGCAACACAGATGCACGGCTACGCGCGCAACGCGGTCTTGTGCATATTAAAGCCACCCCCGAAAGCCCCGCAACCTCCTTATGGCGCTCTGTCATGGCTGTGCTCATTCGGGAAACCGATTTTTAATTTATTTATTGTTTTTCGATAACACCTAACTATACTCGTCTGAAATTGAGAGAGATTGGGGATAGAGATGCTATCAATAAATAATATTTCAAAGAGCTTTGGCGACGTTCACGCGCTTAAAAATGTAAGCCTAGATTTAAAGCCGGGCCTATTTGGACTTCTCGGCCCGAATGGGGCGGGTAAATCAACTCTGATGCGCACGCTGGCTACACTCCAAGCCCCCGACAGCGGCACGGTGACCTTTGAGGGCCAAGATATTGTAAAAAATCCCGACGCTGTGCGTTCACGCCTTGGCTATCTGCCACAAGACTTCGGTGTCTATCCCCGCATGAGCGCGGTCGCATTATTAAACCATATTGCCGTATTAAAAGGGATCACCAATAAAAAAGAACGCGAGGCGCAAATCCGCTCGCTGCTAATTAATGTTAATTTGCTTAAACATAAAACGGCCTCTGTCGCGACCTATTCAGGCGGAATGCGTCAACGCTTTGGTGTGGCGCAAGCCATGTTAGGCAATCCCAAACTTTTAATTGTTGACGAACCCACAGCGGGCCTTGACCCATTTGAGCGGCAGCGCTTCCTCGATTTATTGTTTGAGGCCAGCGAAGATAAAATCATCATTTTGTCGACGCATATTGTCGAAGACGTGCGCGACCTGTGTCCTGATATGGCCATTATGGGGGACGGCGAGATTGTGGCGCGCGGCGCACCCGAAGACCTTATCAATAAAATCCGCGGCAAAGTGTACCGCAAAAAGGTCGATAAAGACCAGGTCGAGGCGATGAAAGAACATTATAATGTGCTGTCCACGCGTATCCTGATGGGGGGCCAAATCGTCAGTATTTTATCCGATACCAATCCCGCAGACGGGTTCCAAGAGGTCGCGGATCCCGCCCTAGAAGATGCCTATTTCGCCCATCTTTACAAGCTAGTTTAGGGGGGCGTTATGTTTACGAACCTTCTAAAATTTGAGCTGGAATTACATACAAAACAAGTCGGCTTTTGGATTACAGCGGCGATCATGGTGTTGCTGGGTGTCTTTGCAACATCCACCGAATTTGGCAGCGCCTTTACCGTCGGCGAAAAAGTCAAAGCCAATGGGTCATTGACGCTGACCAACCTTATCGGAGGCCTAAGCACGGCTGTGATTTTCTTTGGCACAGTGTTCACTGTGACAGGGGCGATGCGCGATGATGAACATCACGCGACAGAGGTTATTCACGCCACCCCCGTAACCACACGGGCCATGATTTGGTCACGCTTTGCGGGGATTTTTCTCGTGGTGTTTGGCTGTATTTTCGCGCTCACCTTGGGCGCCTTTGCCGGGCAGTTTATGCCTTATACCGATAAAGAAACGCTTGGCCCGATTAACGTGCTTTATTTCCTTTATCCGCTGGTGTTGTTTGCGCTGCCAAGCTGTCTATTTGTTTGCACTATATATATTTTGTTGGCGGGTCTGACGCGCAATAAAAACCTGGTCTATGTTAGTGCGTTGGGCGTGTTGATCGTCAGTACCCTTGTGGGCTTTCTAAACGAAGTTGATAATTTAAAACCTATCGCCGCCTTTCTTGATCCGTTCGGGTCGGTCGCTCTAGCCAATGAAACGGAATTTTGGCCTGCGGATGAACGCAATAATCGCCTCGTCCCGCTGACGCGCGAGATTTTAATCAACCGCATTTTCTGGTTGGCGGTGACCTTGGCGGGATTGTGGTACGCACAGAAATTATTCATGCGCGGTATCACCACACGTAAGGTCGGTAAAAAATCAAAATCTGATGCAGATGATGGTGTGCTAGGCGCCATCACGGCCCCGGTGGCGGTCGCAACCGTTGCCCCTCATAAAGGTAAATTTGCGCGCTTTTGGACACGCTTTAAATATGAGTATCTAACGACGGTGAAATCCATCCCCTTTGCTATTTTGCTCTTGATTGCCGTGATGCAATTCATCTTTGTTTTATTCCTGCGCAGCGAGCTTAATGAACAGCCCATCTTACTGACGGGAACCAATGCCTTTGATTTGGCACAGACCGGGTTCATCTTATTTCTACTATTGATGATGGTGTTCTTTGGCGGTGATATTATCTGGCGCGACCGCACGGCAAAAATATCAGAACTTCTCGACAGCACGCCTGTACCAAATTGGATACTCCTCGCGTCTAAATGGGCGGCGGTACTGGCCATGGTATATACCGTAATCCTTATCGCTTGTATCGCGGCCTTGGCGGGTCAAGCCTTTATGGGAGTTGGCCCGCTTAGGCCGTTTGAGATGTTTGCACGCGGGTTTTTGGAAATCGGCGTCGTCATGACGTTTTGGGTTATCCTCATTATGTTTGTGCAAAACTTTGCGCCCAACCGCATTTTTGGCATCATTCTCGGCGGTGGCCTGTTATTTGCGATACTGTTCTTTATCGGACAACTGCCGTTTCAGCATCCATTAATGCGTTACGGTAGTCTTGCGCTTGGTAACTACTCTGACATGAATGGCTACACGTCTACGGGTTTAATTAATGCCAAACACTTTGGCCTTTATTGGGCGGGTCTTGCCGGTATCTTTGGCGTGCTGTCCGTTTGGTTATGGCGGCGCGGCACAGATGTGCGGCTGGCCACACGCATCAAAAGCCTGTCGGGGCAAATGGGACGGGGCAGCATAGCGCTGGGCGTTTTATCGGTACTCGCCTTTTTCGGCATGGGCGGATTTATCTTTTACAAAGCCAATGTAGAGAACACATTTTACACCGATAAGCGCGCAGAGAAACGCCTTGTTGAAATTGAGAAAAATTTCAAAGAGCTTTGGCAGAAACCTCTCCCCAAATTGCAATCGGTCGAGGTCGATGTGCAGCTTTTCCCGTCCAAACAACAGGCGGAACTTAAAGGCCGTTACGTGATTAAAAATGTGCTGGATGAGCCTGTATCCGAGCTTTATATCGCCATGCCAACACGGTATGAAGAAGACGTTCGTCAATTGGACCTAGACGGTGCAACGCGGGTGACCGATAGCACCTTGGTTGAGCTGGCTGACACACTCGAGATGGGTCAACGGCTTTATCGTTTCGACCCGCCTTTAGCCGTTGGCGCGACCACGACGTTAGATTTTGATATTTTCTTCCACGAACCTCGTTTTTATGACAGCGGCCCGATTCGTAAGAAAGCCAATTTCCTCAATAATAGCCGCATGCCGCAATTGGGCATCAATTACAGCTTTCTGCGCAATCCTGATAAGCGCCGCAAATACGACCTGCCTGAAAAGGACAAGCGTCCCGACCGGGATGATATGGACGCGCGTCAAAACAACTTTTTCACAAAGTCCGCAGATTACGTCGATTTCAAAGCTAATATCTGCACAGACGCAGGACAAATCCCGATTGCGCCTGGGAAATTTAAGCGTGAAACCACACCCGCGGATGACCGGGTCTGCCGTGAATATGAAGCGACTAATCCGATTATGAACTTCTTCTCTTTCGTATCAGCCCCCTATGAGGTGCTGCGCGATACATGGGATAATCCGAAGGGAGACGATGTTGATTTAGCGATTTATTATCACAAAGATCACGCCTTTAACGTCGAGGCGATGCGGGACGCGATGCAGTCTTCGCTGACCACCTTTACAGAAACTTATGGACCTTACCAATATGCCCAAGCGCGGATTATGGAAGTGCCCTATGTGAACTTCGCTCAAGCTTTTGCGGGCACGATACCCTTTTCGGAAAATATTGGCTTTGTCCTCGACGCCAGTGGGGGTGACGATAAAATCGACTTTATGACCTATGTTACCGTCCACGAATTAGGTCACCAATGGTTTGGTCACCAGATCGTGCCCGCCGATGTAAAGGGTTATAATGTTCTCTCAGAAGGTCTGACCGAGAACGCCTCTATGACGGCCTATGAGGTTATCAAGGGCTATCCAATGACGCGCCGCATTCGCAAAACGCGCGGTGATGAATATCTATCGGGCCGCACGAGCGATCCGAACCCAGAGCCACCCTTGGCCTTGGCCGAAGACCAACAATATATATTCTATAACAAAGCCAATATCGTGTTTTGGGGTCTAAAACATTATATGGAACCCGGCACGATGAACGCCGCGATTAAGGGTTTTATTGACGCGTTCGGCTCCACGGGTTCACCCTATCCGACGACGAAAGAATTGGTCGATTACTTACGCGCGGCAGCACCCGCTGACCTGCAACAATTCATCACGGATAGTTGGGAGAAAATAACCTTCTGGGAAACGGGCTTTGGCGATG
Source organism: Fretibacter rubidus (assembly GCF_041429785.1). Classification (GTDB taxonomy): domain Bacteria; phylum Pseudomonadota; class Alphaproteobacteria; order Caulobacterales; family Maricaulaceae; genus Fretibacter; species Fretibacter rubidus. Next base: position 57,417 of record NZ_CP163423.1, on the reverse strand, counting down.
TCGATGTCAAAGAAAATGCAGACGGCACCTTCACTGTTACGGCAACCGCCAAAATGGCGAAAAAATATGCCGATGAAAAAGACGGTAAAGAAACTGACGCGGAGGTGTTGAATGAGCCTGTTGAGATTGGTTTTTACAAAGAAGACCCCAGCAATGAATGGGAAGAAATCCCTATGTTGCTAGAACGCGTTCGCTTGACCGAGGCCGAAACAGAGCTGTCTTTTACCCTATCAGAGCGCCCCGGTTACATCGTCATTGATCCGCGCGCGCTGTTGATGGAGCGCAAATACAATGACAATGTCAAAGCGCTTGACGGTACAACGTCTAGTTCTGACTAAGCGCGATTACCGCCATTTTATAAGACCCGCCGCGACCCTCTTGCGGCGGGTTTTTTGCGAATTGAATTAAAAAGCGGTTAGATTCTGCGCAACCCGATTGCACTGCGCCGCGTTCATCCTACATGAATATCCGTAACGTCTCGGACATAAACAACAAAGGACACGCCATGCGTAAATTACTCTTACTCGGCACAGCCAGCGTCGCGATGATTATTGGCACCGCCACAATCAACAGCCCGTCAGCGGACGCGCAGTCTTTCCTGCGCGGCGGTGACAGCCAGGCCTTAACCGTTGATAGTCGCGGTGTCCTCACCATGGCGCCGCTTTTGGAACGCGTCACACCAGCCGTGGTCAGCATTGAAACTGCCGTCAAAATCACCAACCGGTCTCGGCGCGGCTCCTCGGCGCAAATGGATATGCTGGAACGTTTCTTTGGCGAGCTTCCTGAAGGGATGCGTCCAGATAGTGGTAGCGACAGTGATGATGAGAGTGATGAGGATTTGGGCACACGGCGCAACTCCATCGGATCTGGCGTGATTGTCGATGCGGGGGACGGCTATATCGTGACCAATCACCACGTGATCAAAGACGCGGACGAGATTTTCGTCGTCCTGCAAGACCGCCGCGAGCTTGAGGCCGAACTTGTCGGCTCTGATAGCCAAACCGATATTGCCGTGTTGAAAGTCAAAGCCTCTGGCCTCAAAGCGATACCTTTTGCCGATAGCGAAAGCGTCAAAGTTGGCGATTACACCGTTGCCATTGGTAATCCCTTTGGCCTTGGCCATACGGTCACCCAAGGAATTGTCTCGGCCAAGGGCCGTGAATTTGGCCGCCGCAGCGCCGACCAATATCAAGATTTTATCCAAACGGATGCCTCGATTAATCCGGGAAATTCCGGCGGCGCGCTCATTAATTCCAAAGGTGAATTAATCGGCATTAACACGGCGATCGTGTCCCGCTCTGGCGGGAATAACGGCATCGGTTTTGCTGTGCCCGCGCGCATGGCAAAATCAGTGATGGGACAATTAATTGAAAACGGCGAAGTGCGGCGCGGCCGCATTGGTGTCCTTATCCAAAACATTACGCCTGACCTGCGCGAAGCCCTTGATTTATCAACATCAGACGGTGCGCTCGTTAGCAACGTTGTTGACGATAGCCCCGCTGATAAAGCCGGCCTCAAAGACGGCGACATCATTGTTGAGTTTAATAATGAGCGAATTATCGACTCCTCTGATATTCGCAACGCGGTTAGCTATGTCGAGCCAGGCGAGCGCGCCAGCATCACATATCTGCGCGACGGCAAACGCCGCACGACCCGCATTGATGTGGAGATGGTCGAGGAAGAAGACCGCGACGTTCTAACAGCGGACGCGGCTGAGGATATTCCCGCTATGGAGAGCTTTTCCGGCGCAACACTAACCGATATCCCAGAGAGCGTAAAAACACGCGGCGGTGACGAAGGCGTTTATGTCTCTAACGTCACACGCGGTTCGAAAGCCGCCCGCGCGGGCCTTGCGCGCGGTGATATCATCCGCGAAGTTGACCGCAGCTCTGTCGCTGATCTATCCGACTTTGAAGACGCGATACGCGACAAAGACGGGGCGATAGCCCTTACCGTGGAACGCAATGGCCAGACAACATTTATGGCGGTGCGCTAGGCTCACCTCTTTTCTAAAATTCAAAGGCCCTCGTCTCTTCGGGGGCCTTTTTTTGATGCGGGTCTAAGCCATTCCCCCGCGCGGCATGAACTGATAGTCTGCGCCTATGTTAACCCGCTTCGCCCCGTCCCCTACTGGATATTTGCATTTTGGCCATGCTTTGGCCGCGCGCGAAGCGTTTGATTTTGCGGCCAAACAAGGTGGCAGCTGTCTCTTACGCATTGAAGATATCGATCATACGCGCTGCAGGCCCGCTTTTATCGACGCGATATATGAGGACCTTGCCTGGTTGGGTTTTTCGTGGCCCACGCCAGTTCGCGTGCAATCAGAGCATCTTTCAGATTATGCAAGTGTGATAGAAGCCTTGCGCGAAAAAGACCTGATTTACCGCTGTTATAAAACACGTCGTGAGTTGCCCAACGGTCCCTATTTTGGCCCCAATAAACCACTGTCCAAAACAGAGGAAGACGCCTTCCCCTCAGTAGCCAAACCCTTTGCATGGCGCCTATCCATGGCGGCAGCTAAGACAGCCCTCGGCGAAAATTTCACCGTGCAATATTATGATAATGACGTCTTGAAATCATCCGATCCCAGCCGTCACGGCAACATTGTTCTGGCCCGCAAAGATATCGGCACGAGCTACCATATTGCCGTCACCCATGATGACCATATCCAAGGCATATCCCATATCGTGCGTGGACGTGATTTATCGGATCAGACCGATATTCATGTGCTCATCCAACGGCTGATGGGATGGGATACACCGCGCTATTATCATCACGGCCTCCTGATGGGGGATGACGGCAAAAAACTATCCAAGCGAAATTTTGATACCACCATTCGGTCTTTACGGGCTGCAGGCAAAACCCCAAAGCATGTGTTTGATATGGTCAGCAGCGGTGTAATCCGTTAAGGCATTGGCATGAGTGATTTTGTTCAAGATATCTGGTATTTCGCTGGGCTGTCATCCGATATCAAAACGGGAGACCTCATCCGCGTTGTGATTGCGGGAGAGCCGATCACTTTGGGTCGAAAACGCGACGGTATCGTCTTTGCTTTGCGCGATATTTGCCCCCACCGCGCCGCACCGCTGTCCGCGGGGCGTATCATTGATGACGCGGTTGAATGCCCCTATCACGGCTGGAAATTTGGCGTCTCTGACGGCGCTTGCACAGACATCCCTGCCCTGACTGAGGCGCAAGCGATGGACACAACGCGTATCAAAGTCCGCCATTTCCCAACGGTCGAGAACGGCGCGCTAATCTGGGTTTATTTATCCTCTGATAAACGTTTTTCAGGCACGCCGCCCATTGATCCCCCGCGCTTTGATTTTGCCAATCGCAAAGCCCTGATGAGCGACGCGCTAACGCTGAACTGTCATGTCGATCATGCCGTCATTGGATTAATGGATCCGGCCCACGGCCCCTATGTCCACCGTCAATGGTGGTGGCGGTCAGCCAAATCTATGCATGCAAAATCCAAAGCATTTGAGCCCCGCGAGCGCGGTTTTGCCATGGCCCCACATAGCCCGTCGTCCAATTCATTTGCCTATAAGCTACTCGGCGGGACACCTGTGACAGAGATTACATTCCGCCTGCCGGGCATCCGTACGGAGAACATCAAGGTTGGCGATAAAACGCTTTTGTCCTTTACCGCAGTGACCCCGATTGACGCGACCCGCACCCATATTCGCCAAGTCTTTTTCACAGATATTCTCACCATCCGCCTTTTAAAACCCATCTTGAAAATGGGCGCGCGCAAGTTTTTGCGCCAAGATGCGGATATGGTGGACTTGCAACAGATGGGCTTGAAATTTGACCCTAATCTCATGCTGATTGAGGATGCCGATACACAAGCCAAATGGTATCAGGCGCTAAAGAAAGAATGGGCGGCATCAAAGGCTGACGGGCGAGATTTCGTCAATCCCGTCAAAGCCAAGACATTACACTGGAAGAGTTAAAATTATTTTGCACCCTATCGGCGGGCTACGCGTATAAGGAATAGACAAAGGATTATTTATGTTACTGACGATTTTATGGATTTTAACGGGCCTCGCTGTGGGGTGGGTCTTACTAACGTTAATCATGGGGGCCAAAGCCATGGGCGGCAAAACCGCCGAGACACGGGTGGCCTCTAATAAATGGATGCAACGCCGCGTCTTTGGCCAATTTGTCGCGATCGGGCTTTTATTTCTGACGCTTTATGTCAAAAACGGCGGCGCATAAGCGCAGGCGAAATCAACCATGGTCAAGCTCAATAAAATTTACACCCGCACCGGCGATGACGGCTCCACAGGGTTGGTGGACGGCTCACGCGTGTCAAAAGACGACATGCGCGTGCGCGCTTACGGGGATGTGGACGAGCTTAACAGCGTCATCGGCATTGTGCGTCTGCACTTACAAAACCAAAATTTAGACGCGACATTATCGCGTATTCAAAATGACCTATTTGACTTGGGCGCCGACCTTGCGACCCCCCTACCCAAACCGGGAGACGCCGATAGTGAATATGCGCTTCGTATAGTGGGCGCGCAGCCAACACGGCTAGAGACAGAACTTGACGCCCTTAACGCCGATCTCGAACCGCTCACCAGTTTTGTGTTGCCGGGCGGCTCTCCCCCTGCGGCTTATTTGCATCAAGCGCGCACAGTTTGCCGCCGCGCTGAACGCGTGACCGTGGCCTTATCTAAAGACGTTGCGGTCAACCCCCATGCTTTGACATATCTGAACCGTCTATCTGATTTTTTATTCGTGGCGTCTCGGTGGTGTAATAACCAAGGCGCAATGGACGTGAAATGGGTGCCAGGGGCAAACCGATAGGGACGGTATGATACGGGGCGAATTAATTAAATCCGAAGGTTTGGGGCTTGATCATGACCCCAATTTCAACTGGCGCGGGCAGGCCGTCACCCGCATTGAAAACCTGTCCGATATTGCCTTTGCTTTGGCGCTGTCCATGCTCGTCGCGGGCAGCGGCACACCGCAGACCTTTCAAGATTTGGGACGGTTTTTATTTTCCATCATTCCCGTCGCAGCAGGGTTCTCTGTCCTTTTAGGTATCTGGCACGGCCATTTCACATTTTTTCGCCGCTACGGTGTTGCCGATAATCGCATAATTTTCATTAATGCCGCGCTGATATTTGTCGTGCTTTATATGGCCTACCCTTTGCGTTTTGCCTTCGACAGTCTTTTTGCCTTTATTATGATGCAACTTGGTAATGGCCAGATGATGTATGAGCTAGGCATTATGGATTTTGATACATCGGGTATCATCATCACCTATTTCGCGACAGCCTATGCCATTGCGCATTTTCTTCTCGCCCTGATGTATCGTCACGCACTGAAAAATAGAGAGCTACTGCAATTATCCGATTACGAGATAACTGTGACGAAGCGCGAGATTTTCACGCGTTACGGCCTTGCGCTTTTGGCGACTTTTGTCGCTTTGGTTGCCTATTTCACAATATTAAACGGTATGGCGGGCGCTTTGCTATTTTTGACCTTTCTGCCTTATGGGCTCGCGAATAAAATCCACCCGGATAAAGTCAAACAGGCGAATTAGAAACACCCTCCTAATTCACCGCAATATGCAATTCGTTGCATAAAAACTCAGGCGAGTGACCTTGTAATTCGCGGCTCCGTGCCGCATATGAGAGCCAGAATAAAAGCCTATCATGGATAAAAAGTGGAGAACCCAATGAAAGTCCTCGTTCCTGTCAAGCGCGTGCTTGATTACAACGTCAAAGCCCGGGTCAAATCTGACCAAAGCGGTGTTGACCTGTCCAACGTCAAAATGTCGATGAACCCGTTTGACGAAATCTCTGTCGAGCAAGCCGTGCGCATGCAAGAGGCCGGCACAGCGACGGAAACTGTTGTGGTCTCCATCGGCCCCGCGAAAGCTCAAGAAACAATCCGCACAGCGCTCGCTATGGGTATAGAACGCGGCGTTCACATTACCACGGATGAGGATTTAGAGCCGCTAGCGGTCGCCAAAATCCTCAAGCAAGTCGCAGAGGCAGAAGGCTCTGATTTGATCATTCTTGGCAAGCAAGCGATTGATAATGATTACGGCGCAACGGGCTCCATGCTCGCAGCCCTATTGGATTGGCCGCAAGGCACATTTGCCAACACAGTAGAAGCCAAAGACGGAGGATTGGTTGTCGTGCGCGAAGTCGATGGTGGTCTGCAGACTGTCAAAACGGAACTGCCCGCCGTAGTTACCACTGACCTGCGCCTGAATGAGCCGCGTTATGCGTCGCTGCCTAATATCATGAAGGCGAAGAAAAAGCCGATTGAGGCGAAAACCCCCGCCGATTACGGCGTTGATACGGCCCCACGCTTGACCACGATTAAAGTGACAGAGCCACCAAAACGCGAAGCTGGCATCAAAGTCGAAGACGTTGCGACATTGGTTGATAAATTGAAAAACGAAGCAGGAGTAATCTAATGGCCATTCTTGTTGTTGCTGAACATAATAATGAAGAGTTGAAGGACGCGACCCACAAAACTGTGACTGCGGCGAAAGCCATGGGCGGCGATGTGGATATCCTTGTCGCGGGTAAAGGCGTAAAAGATGTCTCTGCTGCGGCCGCGAAAATCGACGGCGTGCGCAAGGTGATTGCCTGTGACCACGAAAGTTTGCGCCGCCAACTCGCAGAAAGCATGGAAAAAGTCATCGTGCCTTTGATGGGGGATTACGATGCCGTTTTGGCCGCTGATACGACGACGCATAAAAACTACATGCCGCGAATTGCTGCCAAATTAGACGTCCAACAAATCAGCTCTGTCACCGGTATTGACGGCGATGTTTTCGAGCGTCCGATTTATGCGGGTAACGCCATGGCCTTTGTCAAATCCAACGACCCGAAACAGGTTGTCACTGTGCGGACTACAGCATTTGCGGCAGCAGGCGAAGGCGGTTCTGCGTCAATCGAGACGATTGCGGATCCCTCTGGTCCGTTTAAGGCTGAATTTGTCGGCGAAGAATTGTCCAAATCAGACCGCCCCGAATTGACCGCTGCCAAAATTGTTATCTCTGGTGGACGTGGAATGGGCAACGGCGAAAACTTTGCCATGATTGACCGTATCGCCGACCAGTTGGGCGCCGCCGTGGGTGCGTCGCGCGCCGCCGTTGATGCGGGCTTTGTCCCCAATGATTATCAGGTCGGGCAAACGGGTAAAGCCGTCGCGCCAGAGCTTTATATCGCCGTTGGTATTTCCGGCGCCATCCAGCATTTGGCAGGGATGAAAGATAGTAAAGTCATCGCCGCCATTAACAAAGACGAAGAAGCCCCAATCTTCCAAGTCGCGGATTACGGCCTTGTCGCCGATTTGTTCAAAGCGTTACCAGAACTGGAAGCGGAACTGGGCAAAGCGGGTTACTAAAACCCGCCTATTTAAATCATGACACCCCGCCTTTGATCAATCTCTTGGGCGGGGTTTTTTATTGGATAAGTCTTAGCCCCACTTACCCCAATTGATCTGCGGCGAGTATCCAGAGTGTAAAGGCCGCAACGACAAGACTGGCCACGACAGTATAGCTGATATTTGAACTTATCACGCCCGCGTCGAGCATGTATGCATCTACAAAAGTAATATTTGGCAGAGTAATATTTGGAAGGCTCACCGTGGGTAGATTTAGACCCGCAAGCAGCCCCCATAATTTCGGCATTTGCACAGCCGCGGTTAGCCCGCCGATAAAAAAAGCGCCGTTGATAATCCGTCGACGCAATCGGGCGATACGGGCAACCTCTGCGTCTGCCTTGGCCATGATGAGCGCGGTAAACCCGCCGTCATCCACGGGGGTAGTATAGTCAGATAGAAATTCATCAATCGCGTTTTTATGCATTATTGTCTGCCTTCTCTAAATAGGCGCTTAGCGCAGTTTGCAGTGTCTTTCGTCCCCGCGCAATATGGGATTTTACGGTGCCCAAGGGTAAGCCAGTCACGCCCGCAGCCTCAGCATGGGTCAGCCCTTCTGATAGCACGAGCATGAGGCACGCCCGCATATCAGGGGACAAATCCGCCATCGCCTTTGACAGATCCAACCCTAGTCCCGCGCTTGGCACAGCATGGGATATATCGGGGCTGAATATATTGGGATTGGGCGTTAGGTCTGCGCGCCGTTTTGTCTTGCGGTAATGATCAATAAAAATGCGGTAGGCGGTGGTGAATAACCACGCTTTCGCCTTAGTCGGATCTTGTAAATCATTCATATGGGACAGAGCCCGCATGAAACAATCCTGCGCCAAATCATCGGCCAGCGCATGATTGCCCGTCAACCGCCGCAGGAAAGCCCGCACCGCACCCTGATGGGTGCGGACGATCGCTTCAAATATCAGGCGGTCGGATATGACGCTAGTCCGATTTACGGCCGATAAAGGCCCATAGTCCGACCAGCACCGCACCGACTAAAATCGGGAACATAGCAAGGCCACCGAACACAGTTTGCGCCTCGTCTTCGGGGATGGCACCGCCCAGAAAAATCGTTGCAATACCAATCGCAATCAGGATGAGGCCCGTGCGCAAATCGGCGTGTTTTGGTTTCTGCCGTACACCCAAAGACTGAACAATCTCTGGCGTTAACGGCTCGCCTTTTGACACAATCTCTTTGATGACCTCGCTCATCGCTTCTTGGGCTTTGCGGCGATTAAAGACCACCAAGCCCACAATGACTGGGATAATTGAAAACAATGCGATGGGAACTACAATCTCTTCCATAACCAAATCTCCTTTTGTTGGGTTATACAGATAAGACGGTATGACCGAGGGATTTGGATGCAAATCTATAAATTTAATTTTTGAAGAGATTTTCCAAGCGTTTAATGTTTAACCAACCATGCGTCATTGGCCTCCCGCTTGGACAGCGGGAGCAAGGCATTTAACAATGTATAGGGTTTAGGGCGGCACAGAAGGCGGCAAAGGTGTCGGCGGCGTATGTTTAGGCGTGGTGTTTTTCGGCGCGGGGTTTTCAGGCGGCATGTTTAAGGGGGCGGACCGCGCATTATCTGTATTTGCCCCCGTCTCGCGCGCTGTCTCTGATAGCTCTGATCGCCCGATAAGTTCAACGACAGTGACAATGATAGGGGCCTTAAACGGGTTCTTAAATGTGTAGGGCTTGTCACGCGGCTCTCGGAAGTGGCGTTTTGACGTCGCGCGCGGCAGCGGCGGAAGACGAAATTGACAGGTGGAAGGGTTTGGGGTTTTCGGGATAGGCCGTGAAGTTTTATGCCCCGTTTCAGCCACGTCAACGGCCTCGGGTGTGCCTGCTAAGTAACGCGCATTCCATCTCATCAGCCCCGCATAACCACCAAGCGCGGAGATTACCTGCGCCCGGCGCGCGGGGTCAGATAGCATCGCCGCCTTCACCCGCATTTGATAAAGCCACACCTCGCCCGACATAATCATCCGTGCCACACGCGCTATATCCCGCACAAGGCGGTGCGCTCTATTTGACCGTAAATCAGCCTCTAAAAGCGCGTCGGTTAAGGTCGTGAACAAGATACGAAGCTGCGGTATGATAAGTGCGATGGATGACATGACGTGACAGTCGCACGGAGTGAAAGAGGGGGAGGAGGATTTGTGATGGGGGGGATTAATGTTTCGCTGGGCGCTTGGGGGGCTTAGAAGACGTTAGGCGCAGCCTGAAAATCGATCCCGTGGGTCGATTTTAGTCGGAGAAGGCCACGGCAGCGAACATTAACGAATAATTTTGGGACTCTAATTACTCGTAGTATAGCTGACACAAGTCCCAAGTTTGCAAGCTTTATCTAGATACACTTGACCATTTTCAAGATTGATTTCACCCAATTCGTTGCTGCCCCACATTTCAGCCAGATTGATACATGACCAGACTACATTTTTATTACATAATTCTTCAAATTCTTTAGCTGCATATTGGACGTTTTTTTGGACGCCACCCCATCCCATACGGTATCGAACGGCTTTGTAGTTGCAGCCAACTAATGCGCCTAAGTCACATGCTTTTTCGTAATTATCATATGCAAGTTTTTGATTTTTGGGATATGAAATTCCAGTTCTGTAATGCCATGCTACCAAACTACATGCGCGCGCATGTCCCCTATCACATGCTGGTTGCGTATAGTTTCTCAATTCTAGTCCATGATCGGTTTCAGGAAAAAAGCTGAGATGATGTGCAAGCCCTGTAAGCGCCATCGCGTCAAGAGAGCCAGCATCCGCTACTGAAGTGAGGTCCCTGAGATCTACATTGCGAATAATTGGTTTGAAGTCTTCTAGGGCAAATGTACTCCATTGATTGTCCGAGATTAGATCAGATACGTTTAACTTATCGGTTAACCCCAAATCTTCTGAATTTGGATTGAGTTCATTATTGGTATCTTCATCTGAGATCGTTTTATCGACATTATTGCTGATTTCTGATGTAGTGCTTGTTTTATCCGTTTTCTCTTTTAATGGGGCTTGTGTATCGACCCGGTCTTTCAGCTCCGTAGGAGAAGATATTGGGCTTTCGGTTGTAACTTCTGACTCTTTGTCAGGCACTGTGATTTTTGTCGAAACGCTTCTAGATATATATAGCGCAACTATGGGTCCAGCAATCGTCGCTAATAGTGCCAACGTGCCGAGAATAGCCACAAACTTTTTACTAATTGGCCTTTTCTTTAGTTCCCGAAGTTCCTTTATTCTAATCTCTGCAAAATCCGCCCATTGAGCACTATCTCCATATTCTCTGAGGTAATGTTCGTATTCGGCGATGCTCTGGATACGACTTCTTGAAACTGTTGTCCAAAACTCTGCCTCTTTAATTCCTTCTTCAATTCTGTTTTTAGCGATTTTTTCTGGAATTTTTTGTTCAGATATCTTTTTTCCAATGGCACTCTCGAGCGATTTTAATAAGACTTCTGGTAGTTCTAGTCCTTCTTCCTCAGCCCACTTTGACAAGTCCAGTGTTTGGAGGCCACGATAGAGCGGCGGTGGTAAAGTCCCATCGAGGCTAACGGGAATTAGCTTGCCCTGAGTAAATGCATGATTTGCTTCCGCCCGAACCCACGGGCTTTCAACCGATAGTTTTGACCATAGAACTATTGCAACAGAGCTATTATCTATTACTGAAAATATTTCATCCTCGTAAGTCTGTCCTGCTAATAAGTTAGCGGCGAACCAAGGACGTAAGTCATAGCGACTTAATGCTTCCGCCAACCGCTTGGCAGCATCTTGTTCTTCTACCTTGTACGCTAGAAAAATATCGTTCTTAGTTGACATGCGTTGAGTTTACTTAGTGTTTCTTGTGTTAACAATATCAAATTTTTTTATAAAATAGTGCTGACGTTCAATCTACGCTATTCTTTCTGAAGGGCCTCATTTCTTAGATGCCCTCATAAACTCAAATTACCTACATGCCTGCCTGATACTCACATAAATGAACGGTGTGACGTTTGATTTATATATGTGATGATCAATTTTCACTTTACACCGTAATTCGGTATAAATCAGTCTTAGTTCTTCGTTCGAAATGGGGATATTGACACTGAGCTAATGTCTGCAATGAGGATAAACCCCCATTTTGAAAAAGCCAGCGATTGTTCTCTAGTTTCTTCGCATTGAAAAACCCTACCGCCTTCGCTGCCGTCGAAAAAAGAGTCGTCCCCTGACGTCTGTTGCACAGACAGCGGGCAGAGCTGATTACTTTTCTGCATTGAAAAACCCTACCGCCCTCGCTGCGCTCAAGCGGGTTTTTCAATGATTAATCATCCATCTTCAATGCGGCGATGAAGGCCTCTTGGGGGATTTCTACGCTGCCGAATTGGCGCATGCGTTTTTTACCCTTTCTCTGTTTATCCAGAAGCTTGCGTTTACGCGAGGCGTCGCCGCCGTAACATTTGGCGGTTACGTCTTTGCGCATGGCGGCAATAGTTTCGCGCGCAATGACTTTGCCGCCAATGGCCGCTTGGACCGGGATTTTAAACAGATGGCGCGGGATGAGGTCTTTCAGGCGTTCACACATTTGCCGCCCGCGCACTTCCGCGCGGTCGCGGTGCACGAGCATAGAGAGCGCATCAACCGGATCGCCGTTCACCAGAATGCTAAGCTTGACCAGATTGCCTTCGCGCGTACCGATTGCTTGGTAATCAAAACTGGCATAGCCTTTGGACACAGATTTTAAGCGGTCATAAAAATCAAATACGACCTCATTGAGCGGTAATTCATATTCCACCATGGCGCGACCCGCGACATAGGACAGACCCGTTTGGATACCGCGGCGATCTTGGCAGAGCTTTAGGATGCCGCCGAGATAATCATCAGGCGTCATAATCTGGCACTTAATCCAGGGCTCTGCGATATGTTCGATCTTCATAATGTCGGGCATATCGGCGGGGTTATGCAACTGCATCTCTGTGCCGTCGGTCATCGCCAGCGTATAGACCACGCTGGGCGCCGTCGTGATTAGGTCAAGATTAAATTCGCGCTCCAGCCGTTCTTGGATAATCTCCAAATGCAGCAGGCCGAGGAAGCCGCAGCGAAAGCCAAAGCCAAGGGCGGCGGATGTTTCCATCTCGTAACTAAAGCTCGCATCATTGAGACGCAGGCGGCCCATAGCGGCGCGCAAGTCTTCAAAATCGGCGGCATCGACCGGGAAGATGCCACAAAACACAACGGGTTGAGCGGGTTTAAAGCCGCCCATCGCTGTGGCGGTCGGGCGTTTTTCCTCTGTGATGGTATCGCCCACGGCGGCGTCCGCGACTTCTTTAATAGAGCCTGTGAAAAAGCCGACTTCGCCGGGGCCAATCTCTACGACGTCGGTGGCTTTGGGTTTAAACACGCCGACTTTGTCGACGACATAATTCGCGCCCGTGTTCATTGTGCGGATGCGCATGCCTTTTTTCAGCGTGCCTTCCATAACGCGGAATAACACAACCACGCCCATATAGGTATCATACCACGCATCGACCAGCATTGCTTTTAACGGCGCGGTAGGATCCCCTGTCGCGGGGGCGGGCAAGCGCGTGACAATGGCTTCCAGCGTTTCTTTAATCCCGATGCCCGATTTGGCCGACGCCAGTACAGCGTCCGATGCGTCAATACCGATGACGTCTTCAATCTGCTGGCGAATGGCTTCGGGTTCTGCCGCGGGTAGGTCAATTTTATTGAGGATCGGCACAATTTCGTGGTCATGCTCTATCGCTTGATAGACATTGGCCAGCGTCTGCGCCTCGACCCCTTGGGAGGCATCCACCACCAGCAGAGAGCCTTCACACGCCGCGAGCGAGCGCGAGACTTCATAGGCAAAATCCACATGGCCCGGCGTATCCATCAAATTCAGAATATAGGTTTGGCCGTCGTCTGCTTTGTACTCCAACCGCACGGTCTGTGCTTTGATGGTGATACCGCGCTCTTTTTCAATATCCATATTGTCCAGCACTTGTTCGGACATTTCACGGTCGGTCAGCCCGCCCGTATATTGGATAAGCCGGTCGGCCAAGGTCGATTTACCGTGGTCAATATGCGCCACAATGGAAAAGTTCCGGATATTGTTCTGGTTCGTGCTCATGGGATGATATCTAGGTGAAACCCCGCAAAACGCAAGCGCGATTGCACAGCTCTAGCTGCGAGTTATTGGCGCGGGGCTGTCGGGCCAATACGCCAAATTGGAACCCCGTAAAGCATTCATGCGTAGGTTTGGCACACATAGGAGAATTTTATGCGCTTTATTACACGCACCATTGCCGCCGCCATTTTATCATATTCCATCAAGACGCTGCTACGCTCGGCTGAACAGGATAAGTCCTAATGGATTTGCCAATGGGTTTGCCAGTGGATTTGAAAGACTGGCTATTTGTTGAACCCGCCAAAGTCTTGCCAATTTTTATTACCGTTATCTGCGTCTATATTGGGCTTATTGCCCTGACGCGGATTGGCGGCATTCGCAGTTTTTCCAAAATGAGCGGCTTTGATTTTGCCGTAACCGTGTCGATTGGCTCTATATTCGCGGGCATAGTCATGGCCGAAGACCCCAGTGTGGGCCAAGGCCTCATCACCCTCACTATCGTCTTTGCCGTGCAGTTAATTGTCGCGACTATCAGGCAGCGTTCCAATCGCTTTGAAACGCTTATGAGCAATAAAGCCCGAATGATTATGGTTGGCGACGCCATACAGCATGACCAAATGCGCAAAGCCAAAATATCGCGCGAGGATCTATATGCAAAATTGCGCGAAGCTAACGTCTTTCATTTTAATCAAATCATCGCTGTTATTGCCGAAACAACTGGCGATGTGTCCGTGATACATACCAATAATGTCAAAGACATTTCACCTGACATTTTCAAAGGTGTCATCGGGTATGAACGACTTACGCAGAGGCCAAAGTCATAGCGCTCAGGCCATAGTTTAAACCTATACCTCCCATAGTTATTATATATTTCGCCAATGCATCTAAATGCTCTAAATGACGCGTATGATAAATAATGGTGCGACAAAAGCCGGCAACATAAAAGGAAGAGATATGCGTAAATTTTACATTGGAATGGCAGCAACAGCGGCCCTACTTGCGGCCTGTGCCAGCACGACTGACACAACAGACATGGCAGACAATGACATGGCCGAAGCTGAGATGTCTGATGCGATGAAAGAAACAGTGGCCGAGCTTTGCCTTGATGCGGGCCCGCAAACGCCGCGCGACATCAGCTCCAAAATTGGCCTCAACACGGTCGAGTTTACCATGGCGCCTGAAGCGTCAGAACTGAACCTGTGTAACATCCACACACACACAAATGCCGAGCACAAAGGCCCAGGCTTTAGCGTGTTTGTTAATGACACAGACAGCGGCGGTTACGCGTGTAACGACACGGACACTTTGACCGATTTCGAATTGATGGACCCGTACCAAGGTCTTGGCGCTTACAAAGGCGTGAAGCCGGGCGACACGATAGAGGTGCACTGGGTGCATACATCATGTGACATCACACCGGGCGAAGGCCTTGGCTCTTGTTTGTCTGAAACCTGTACAGACCCGCTACTGCGCGTGGAAGCCCAAGTCTTCCTTGTCGTGAACGACCCCGAAAATGCGCTTGATTTCACCAAGATGGCCTACGGCGGCAATATGGTCGACGGTAAGCATCAAGCCAAAATGATTCCGTCTGATACAGGAACGCCTGTGATATTTCGCGGTTCCACAACTGGTCCAAGCTATGACCAATCAACCTGTTCAGCGCTGAGCGTGACATGGTCCGTACGCCCAAGCTGTGCACGTGTTGACATCAGCTCTCTACACCGCTGGGCGGAATCAGGGAACGTCTTTAACGAGACAAAGTCCCACGGCGTCCGCCAATTGGTCACAGCGCCAGAACTGCTGTCACCGATTGAGTAAACACTGGCCCCTATAACGTCCCTCCCCTTAGGACGAGAAAAGCCCGCCGTAGAGATGCAGCGGGCTTTTTGTTTTGATTTTATAATGGGGTTTGAAAACCCCAATTACATTTGCCCCAACCCTACATCTGCATCGTCCAGCCTTCGACGTCCATGGCGGCTTGGCGGACGGCTTCGGTGATGGTGGGGTGGGCGTGGCAGGTTCTGGCGACGTCCTCACTGCTTGCGCGGAACTCCATAGCGACACAAAGCTCTGCGATAAGGTCCCCTGCATTGGCACCGATAATATGCCCGCCGAGGATTTCGTCCGTTTCGGCATGAGCCAGGATTTTGACAAAGCCGTCGGTTTGGTGATTGGCCCGTGCACGCGAATTGGCCGTGAAGGGGAACTTGCCCTTTTTATAGGGGATGCCCGCCTCTTTAAGCTCTTCTTCGGTTTTACCCACAGAGGCAATTTCAGGCGCGGTATAGACCACGCCGGGAATGACGTCGTAATTCACATGGCCGGCTTTGCCCGCAATTAATTCTGCGGCCGCGACGCCTTCGTCCTCGGCCTTATGGGCCAGCATTGGGCCGTGCGTGCAATCGCCTACCGCCCAAATGCCAGGCACAGATGTTTTATAATGATCGGTTTCAATAAAGCCGCGCTTGTCGGTTTTCACACCTGCCGCATCTAGGCCCAAATTATTGGTGAACGGACGGCGGCCAATACAAACCAGTACGACATCGGCGTCAATGTCTTTGGGCTTGCCGCCAGCGGAGGCCTCGGTCGCGACTTTCAATCCGCCTTTGGATTTTGTCACGCCTGTCACTTTGCGTGAAAGCTCAAACTTGACCTTTTGTTTTTTGAAAATGCGCAGCGCTTGCTTTTGCACCTCATTGTCCATGCCGGGCATGATGTGATCGAGATATTCGACCACGGTCACCTCGGACCCCAAACGCCGCCAGACAGAGCCTAGCTCTAGTCCGATGACGCCGCCGCCAATCACCAGCAATTTGCCCGGCACTTTGGATAGCTCTAGCGCGCCTGTGGAGGACACAATGGTTGTCTCATTGATATCGACACCCGGTAGGGTCGCCACTTCGGACCCTGTAGCGATTACGATATTTTTCGTCTTTAGCGTTTTACCGTCCACGTCTACCGTGGTTGCATCAACGATCTTACCAAAGCCGGTGATGTGCTCGACCTTGTTTTTGTTAAACAGATATTCAATGCCAGACGTCAGACCCTCAACGGTTTTTTCTTTGGCCGCCATCATTTTTTTAAGGTCAAAGCCGACCTCGCCCGTGAGTCCCATGCCCTCAAAGTCCTGTTGTGCCGTCTCTAGCATTTCAGTGGAATGCAGCAGGGCTTTGGACGGGATACAACCGACGTTCAGGCATGTCCCGCCGAGCGTTTTACGCGTCTCGACACAGGCGACTTTCAGGCCCAATTGTCCCGCGCGAATGGCGCAATTATAACCGCCCGGGCCGCCGCCGATGATAATGATATCGTAAGTGTCAGACATGATTGCGCTCTCTTTTTGAAGTCAAAATTCTGACCAACATGTAGGCGCGCTGGCGGGTTGGGTCAACCACCGCCGCCGCTTAAACGCGTCGTGATAAGATGAGCTTAGCGTAAATAGGATTGGCGGCGCATGCGGACGGCGAACCCAATGATAAGGATGCAGACGGCCCAGACAAAAACAAGCATGCTGTAATCCCCTGCCCCCATCACAGCCCGAAACCGACCATCAATAATGGAGGGTAGAAAACCAACAATAGCACCGACGAAAGAGGCATAGAAAAACGGCAGACATAACCGACGACGCATCAACAATAGCAAGCCGCCAATAAGGCCGCCCCAAACACCCACAGCGTAACCTGCGGTCGCCCAAGCGGGGGTAATCTCTTTTAAGGCCCACATATCCGCGCCAAAAGCGTCAATATAGGCGGGCTGTGCTATCATATGTTCCGCCAGATACATGGCGCATCCGATTAGGCTCCACGATAGGAACGTAAGGTTGATAACCCAAAACCACCAAGGGGGGCGTTTTGTAAAATCAATCATCGTGGCCGCCTAACGCAGAATAGTGCGCGCGGTCATGGCACGGGCAAACCAAACAAGAAAAACAGCAATAATAACAATGGAGATATACATCGCCTTATTGCCCGCAGAGACCGTGCTCATTACGTCTGTGCCAAACCAGCTATAGCCTTGTTGAATCAGCACACAGATTAAAGAAAGTAGCAGCGGCCAAAGGGCAAGTTTTCTGCGTAGCAAAAGTAAGAGGCATCCAATCGCGCCGCCCAATACAGCGACGCCGTAGGCGACAGTTATAAACCCGGGTTGATTTGCGGCTGCGTCAGCCAATGCTGTCCCATAATTTGTGACCATGTCATCATAGGACATAGACATATCCGCGAAGAAGGCGCCAACGCCTAGCAAGTTCCAAACAAAAGCCAGGCCGCTTACGACCCAGAACCACCAGGGTGTTTTTGTAATTACATTTGCCATGGTGCTACCGCACTATCCCACGTGCGCGCATGGACCGCGCGAACCAAACCGCAAATAGTGAGATCACCAAAACGATAATCATAATCGCGATATAGGCCCCGCCCAGCATCGTGAAGGTCCCGCCAAGCGCGTCCATACCAAAGGATATGACAACCATGAGTGCGGTAAACATGAGCACTGGCACCGCGAGTTTTTTGCGCAGCAGGAGTAATATTGCCCCCAGCACCCCGCTCCAGATAGCGAGGGCAAAAACAGCGGCGTAATAGGCCGGCATGGCCAGCATAAATTCAATTTGTTCTGGCGTGAAATCTTGTGCTGCTAAGCTCTCTGGCGTAGCGGTCACAGAGCTAAGGTAATTGGCGACACCTGATAGGTTCCACAACAAAATTAGTCCGCTAACGAGCCAGAACCACCACGGCGTCGTTGCTTTTACAATATCATTGTCCATAAATCCCCCCAGATTATGGGAGGATTATAACCGCGCTGCGACAAATTGTCGAGTC
This sequence comes from Fretibacter rubidus, assembly GCF_041429785.1. Classification (GTDB taxonomy): domain Bacteria; phylum Pseudomonadota; class Alphaproteobacteria; order Caulobacterales; family Maricaulaceae; genus Fretibacter; species Fretibacter rubidus. The sequence continues at coordinate 39,081 of NZ_CP163423.1, read as the reverse complement.
TTACGAAAAAGCGTCGAAAACGAGCCTATAGATCAAGCAATAAACGCTCTGGGTCCTCTAGGCATTCTTTGACCCGCACCAGGAAGGTGACCGCTTCTTTACCGTCAACGATACGGTGATCATAAGACAGCGCCAGATACATCATCGGGCGGATAACAATCTCATCATCCACGACGACGGGGCGTTTTTCAATCTTATGCATGCCCAAAATACCGGATTGAGGCGGGTTCAAAATGGGCGATGACATGAGTGAGCCGTAAACACCCCCATTGGAAATCGTAAAGGTACCGCCCATCATATCGTCCATTGACAATTGACCGTCGCGGGCCTTTTTGCCCAACTCACCGATGCCTTTTTCAATACCGCCTAGCGAGAGCGTATCGGCATCACGCAGGACAGGCACGACAAGACCTTTGTCTGTGCCAACGGCGACAGAAATATCGTAGTAATTTTTGTAAATCACATCCGTGCCGTCAATTTCAGCATTGACGTTCGGCACGTCTTTTAACGCTTGGACACAGGCTTTGACAAAGAAGCTCATGAAGCCGAGCTTCACGCCGTGTTTTTTGATAAAGACCTCTTTATACTGGCTGCGCATGGCCATGATATTGGTCATATCGGCTTCGTTATAAGTCGTCAGCATGGCGGCTGTATTTTGCGCGTCTTTGAGGCGGCGGGCAATCGTTTGGCGAATACGCGACATGCGCACGCGTTCTTCGCGTGGGCCCAGCTCTCTTGGCGCAGATGATTTGGGCCCAGACACTTTGGACGCAGACGCTTTCGGTGCAGGGGCAGAGGACGCAGGAGCAGGATTGGCCTTGGCCGAGAGCGCGTCACCTTTAGTGATACGGCCGTCTTTGCCTGAGCCCGCAATTGTGCTGGCGTCCAAATTGTTTTCTTTAATAATGCGGCTGGCCGACGGCATGGCGATACCGCCTGCGTCTCCTGTTGGCGCATTCGTAGGTGGCACATCGGGCAGTTCCCCACCTGCGCCGCCTTCGTCGCCGGCCGCTTTTGGCGCAACACCCGGCGCAGCGGCACTGCCGCTTTCGCCGAGTTTGGCAATCGTTTGCCCGACTTGGGCCACGTCACCTTCGGCAACAAGGATATCAGTAATCACACCCGCACGCGGCGCGACCAATTCTTGCGCGGCTTTGTCGGTTTCTAATTCCACAATGGCTTGATCTTTTTCAACCGCGTCACCTTTGGCAACCATCCAACTGGCGATTGTGACTTCGGAAACAGATTCGCCGACATTGGGCACGTCAATATCAAGGGCGGGTCCCGACGGCGCGCTGTCGCTGCTTGGCGCTTCTGTCTGGGCTTTAACCTCAGCATCGCCTTTATCAGCCGTTTTTGTACCGCTGCCCGATCCCAATTTGGCAATGAGCTGGCCAATTTCGGCAACGTCACCTTCGGCAACAAGAATTTCTTCTAATACGCCGTCTTCTGGCGCGACAAGCTCTTGTGCGGCTTTGTCCGTCTCTAGCTCGACCAACGGTTCGTCTTTTTTAATGGTGTCACCCACAGCTTTGAACCACTGCGCGATTGTGACTTCGGCGACACTTTCGCCGACATTGGGGATGGTGATATCTGTCATAATGTGTCCGTTAAGCGCTATGCGCTTTCCCTTTATCCGTTTTGCGGTATCCGCGTTTTGATAAAATTACTTCTTTTTCTTGCCAAGGAAATAAGCGGTCAGGCCGCCAACAATTCCGCCTATGACCAAACCCATAAGCATAGATGAGCTAATCATGGTCGTCTCCTATTTCGCAAAGGCACCATCGATGATGGCTTGCTGTTCTTTCTTGTGTTTAGCGGCAATACCGGTCGCTGTCGAGGCCGCAGCTTTGCGTCCCACATACCGTGCGCGCGTGTTTTTCGCCCCGATATTTGTCAGGCTTTCTTCAATGAACGGCTCGATAAAGGCCCACGCCCCCATATTCTTAGGTTCTTCTTGAACCCAAACCATCTCCGCATTTTTAAACCGCGCAAGCTCTAGCTCCATCGCATCAGACGGATAGGGGTAAAGTTGCTCAACCCGAAGGAGGTAAATATCATTCCGGCCTAGCTCTTCGCGCGCTTCAAACAGGTCATAATAAACCTTGCCCGAACAGATAATAAGGCGCTTGATATCTTTATCCTTGGCCAGTTTTAGCTGGCTGATCTCGGGTTTATAATGGGCATCATCCCACAATAATCTATGAAATTCTGACCCCTCGCCCATCTCGGCAAAGGTCGAGACGCAGAGCTTGTTCCGCAAGAGCGATTTGGGGCTCATATTGATAAGCGGCTTTCTAAATTTGCGTTTCACCTGACGGCGCAGCACGTGGAAATAATTGGCCGGCGTGGACACATTGGTCACTTGCATATTATCTTCGGCGCACATTTGTAGGTAACGTTCCAGTCGCGCCGAGCTATGCTCTGGGCCTTGGCCTTCATACCCATGGGGCAGGAGCATCACGAGGCCGCTCATACGGAGCCATTTTTGTTCAGCGGAGCTGATGAACTGGTCAACCAAGACCTGCGCGCCATTGGCGAAATCACCAAATTGCGCCTCCCAAATCGTGAGCGCATGGGGGGCCGCCCCTGAAAAACCATACTCAAAACCCAGTACCGCTTCTTCTGATAAATGCGAGTTCAAGACTTGGTAATATTCCTGGTCATCGGACAATTGGTTCAACGGGGTATATTTTTCCTCCGTCTTTTGATCGATGAAATTTGATTGGCGTTGCGAAAACGTGCCGCGTTCACTGTCTTGACCCGATAGGCGCACGGGGTGGCCCTCGGTGATCAATGTGCCAAAGGCCAGATGTTCGGCCAGACCCCAATCGATATTTTCACCTGCCGCGACTTTCTCGGCCCGGGCTTTGATGATGCGTTTAAGCGTCCGGTGAATATTCACAGAATTTGGAACAGTCGTAATCTTCGTGCCGATGTCTTTTAAGCGGTCAACAGACACCGATGTGTCGCCGCGCCGTTTACCGTCGCCTTCCGTTGGTTGGCTAAGACCTTGCCAAACCCCTTGCAACCAATCGGGTGCTTTCGTCTCATATGTTTTGGCTTTGTCAAATTCAGCGTCCAAATAGCCATAGAAGTCTTCGACCATTTTTTCATGTTCTGCCTGTGTCACGTCGCCTTGGTCAATTAGGCGCTTGGCATAGACAGACATGGTGGACGGCATATCGCCGATTTTGGCATACATAATCGGTTGGGTGAAAGACGGATCGTCGCCTTCGTTATGGCCGTAACGGCGGTAACATATGATATCCAGCACCACGTCTTTGCCAAATTTTTGGCGGTATTCAGTCGCTACGCGCGCGGCGTAAACCACAGCTTCGGGGTCATCGCCGTTCACATGGAATACAGGCGCTTCGACCATAAAGGCCACGTCAGAGCAATATTGACCCGAACGGTATTCATCCGGCGTGGTCGTAAAGCCGATTTGATTATTCACAATAACATGGATTGTGCCGCCCGTGCGGTATCCGGCCAGCTGGCTCATTTGGAAACATTCCATGACGATACCTTGGCCCGCAAAGGCGCTATCGCCGTGCAAGATAACGGCCATAACTTCTTCGGGATTATGCGTGCGATAAGTACCTGACGCCATTTGTTGCTTGGCGCGCGCTTTGCCCATCACAACGGGGGCCACGACCTCCAGATGCGACGGGTTTGGGGCGAGTGATAGATGAACACTATTGCCGTCAAATTCACGGTCGTCAGACACGCCCAAGTGATATTTCACATCACCCGATCCAAAGTCCTCGGCCCCTGACGCCACACCGCCCAAAAATTCGTAAAAGATGGCCGAATAGGGCTTTTGCATGACAGACGCCATGACGTTCAGCCGTCCGCGGTGCGGCATACCGAAATTAATATCTTTTAGACCCAGTTGACCGCCGCGCTTAATAATTTGCTCCAGCGCAGGCAGTAAGCTTTCGGCCCCATCAAGACCAAAGCGTTTTGTGCCAGGATAGCGTTTGTGAATTAATTGCTCAAACGCTTCGCCCTCGACCAGCTTTTGCAAGATGGCCATGCGGCCTTCTTTTGAAAAACTAATCTCTTTATCGGGGCCTTCGATACGTTCTTGGATCCAGGCTTTTTCTTCTGGGTTGGACACATGCATAAATTGCACACCGAGGGTGGAGCTATAGGTGCGGCGCAGAATTTCCATGATTTGGTTCATGGTCGCATATTCAAGGCCCAGCACACCGTCGAGGAAAATCTCGCGGTCAAAATCAGCATCCGTGAAACCGTAGCTCTCTGGGTCAAGCTCTGGATGTAGACCAGACTTTTGCAGACCGAGCGGGTCAAGATTAGCAATCAAATGCCCGCGCACGCGGTAGGCGCGAATAATCATCAAGGCGCCGACACTGTCCTTTGCGGCTTGGCGGACGGCAGCGTCGTTCATATCTGGGTTAGCGCTCGCGACTTTACTTGCGGCTTGTTTTTCCAGCGCAGCCGGGGCGTCGCCGTAATCCCCGGTCAGAGCCGATGTCAAATCACCGTTCGGGTCAAGCGGCCAATCGGGGCGTTTCCACGTCGGGCCAGCGGCCGTCTTTTTTACCGCATCAGAGGCTTCGTCCAGGCTCTCAAAATAAGCGCGAAAGCTTGGGTCAACACTGTTTGGATTTTGCGCAAATCGCGCCTGCATCTGCTCCAGATAAAGCGCATTGGCCCCATCCAGATAAAGTGTGTCCAGCATTTGCTGATTTTTTTCAGAGCGCGCGGTCATAAAGCCTCCTAAGACTGCTCACGCGGGTATAACATATATAGACAGAGGATAAAGGCGCAGTTTGCGTGAATGTGGGTTTTTGTTTGGGGGGCGCGACCCGAATGATTGCATGTTGGTGCAAACATTGATAGCCTTACGCATGAGCCCAACCAGACCCCTACCCGATATTTGCCAGCAGCATTTGGCCGCCGCTTTTCAACCCGATATGTTCAAAGCGCTGTGCGACCCTGTGCGTGTCTCTATCATTGCCGACCTTGCAACTCGCAAAGACCCTGTCCCCGTCAGCGCAATCGCGCAATGTTGCGGCATCGATTTTTCTGGCGTTTCGCGCCATCTGAAAATCCTGCGCGAGGCAGGGCTTGTCAGCGCAACCAAGGATGGGCGCAGCGTGCTTTACCAGCTGAGAACAGAGCATATGGCGCAAACCCTACAAGGGCTGGCCGATGCTTTGCGCCTATGCCAGAAAAGCGCGCATGAAGACGTCTCGTCGTAAATAACAGCCTTTCACAAAATACTTGCATATATGCGCAAACATACATATATGTTTATGAAAGGAGTAAGCTATGAAACGCATTCATATTCATGTAAACACGCAAGACGCAACGTTTGACGCGTCTGTCGCTTTTTACACAACCCTATTCGGGCAAGCCCCGACAAAAACGCGCGCCCATTACGCCAAGTGGATGCTGGACGATCCGCGCGTCAATTTCGTCGTCGAAGTGATAGAGATAGAAGGCGACAGCCCCGGTATTCACCATGTCGGCTTGCAAGTTGACGATACGGAAGAATTAAACGTGATAGCCAAGGCTTTAAAAGCCGCCGAAGCGCCGCTTTTGGAAATTGGCGAAACTGTTTGCTGTTTTTCCAAATCAGAAAAGAACTGGACCATGGATCCGTCTGGCTTGCGGTGGGAGACGTTCCGCTCATTCGGCGATGTCGATGATTACGGCGAAAAAACACTGAGCGAACTCGCGCATTATAACGCCTAAATGCCGGACCTTGACGGTGTGACGGTTGAGACTCCCGCCTTCGCGGGAGATGCGTGTAAAATTACAATTTAAACAAAAACCGCGTCCCCCGCAAAGGCGGGGGACGCATGAGGCTAAGAGGCCTTTGTGTGGGCTCCACAATAATTACAGCCGTCATCACCGACCCTGTGTCGGTGATTCATGCGCGAAGGTGTGCCTCACTCGCATCGGCTTACATTGACAATGCGACATATGGATAGCCGACACGAGGTCGGCTATGACGGGTTATACATTGGACGCTTAGGCGCTCCGCACGTCCATCCCTGCTGAGTGTTTAAACGCTCAGCACATCCATCCCCATTGAACGCCTAGGCGTTCAAGACATCCATCATGGTCACACCGAGTTTGGCAGGAGAGTCTGAGACGCGGATGCCCGCTTTTTCCATCGCCGCAATCTTGTCCTCTGCGCCGCCCTTGCCGCCTGACACAATCGCGCCAGCGTGGCCCATTGTGCGTCCGGGAGGGGCCGTGCGGCCCGCGATGAAGCCAACCATTGGTTTTTTGATACCTTTTTTGGCCATGTGAGCGATATATTCCGCCGCTTCTTCTTCGGCAGAGCCGCCAATTTCGCCGATCATAATGATCTGCTTTGTCGCGTCATCGTGCAGGAATAGCTCCAGACAATCGATAAAGTTTGTGCCGTTAATCGGGTCACCGCCAATACCAATCGCCGTCGTCTGACCAAGGCCGACTTGAGTCGTTTGGAACACAGCTTCATAGGTCAGCGTCCCAGAACGTGAGACCACGCCGCATGTGCCTTTGGAGAAAATCTTGCCCGGCATAATGCCGATTTTACACTCGCCAGGGGTCAGAACGCCAGGGCAGTTCGGGCCGATAAGGCGCGATTTAGACCCCACAAGGGCGCGCTTCACTGGGATCATGTCTGATACGGGGATACCTTCGGTAATCGCGATGATCAGTTCCATTTCAGCGTCAATCGCCTCTAGGATAGAATCTGCGGCAAAGGGCGGGGGCACATAAATCACGGACGCCGTGGCGCCTGTCGCGTGTTTGGCCTCTGCCACTGTATCGTAATTAGGCAGGCCAATATGGGTCGTGCCGCCTTTGCCCGGCGTCACGCCTGCGACCATTTTCGTGCCGTATTCCAGCGCTTGTTCTGTGTGGAACGTGCCGGTTTTACCCGTCATGCCCTGTGTGATAACTTTGGTGTCTTTGTTAATTAATACTGACATTACGCTGCCTCCACCGCTGCAACAATTTTCTGCGCAGCGTCGTCTAGGTCGTCCGCAGCAATCACGTTCAGACCTGAATTATTGATAATTTCTTTGCCTTTATCGACATTTGTGCCTTCTAGGCGCACGACGAGTGGCACTTCTAGGCCAACCTCTTTGACCGCATCGACCGCGCCTTGGGCGATGATATCGCATTTCATAATACCGCCAAAGATATTGATGAGGATGCCTTTGACTTTGTCGTCAGAGGTGAGGATTTTAAACGCAGCAACGATATTTTCTTTCGTTGCACCGCCGCCCACGTCGAGGAAGTTTGCGGGTTCTGCGCCGTAAAGCTTGATGATATCCATAGTCGACATCGCCAATCCTGCGCCGTTGACCATACAGCCAATATTGCCGTCAAGCGCCACGTAAGACAGGTCAAACTTTTTGGCCTCTGTCTCTTTGGGGTCTTCTTCTGTGACGTCGCGAAGCTCTTGGATGTCTTTGTGACGATAAAGCGCGTTTTCATCAAAGCTGATTTTTGCGTCTAAGCAATGCAAGCGCTGATCTTCGGTCACGATCAGCGGGTTAATTTCCAACATCGCCATGTCTTTGGCGAGGAAGCCGTTATAAAGAACTTTACCCAGCTTACCCGCTTGTTTCGCAAGGTCGCCCTTTAGCTCGAGCGCTTTGGCAAGTTTGCGACCGTGATGGGGCATAAAGCCTGTCGCCGGGTCCACGTCAAAATTGATAACTTTTTCAGGGGTGTCGTGGGCGACGGCTTCGATATCCATACCGCCCTCTGTTGACACGATAAAGGACACGCGGCTGGTTTCGCGGTTGATAATGATGGAGAGATAAAGTTCGCGGTCAATGTCAGAGCCGTGCTCGATATAAAGACGGTTGACTTGCTTGCCCTCATCAGAGGTTTGCTCTGTGACCAGATATTCGCCGAGCATTTCTTCGGCGTTTTTGACAACATCATCAACAGAGAATGCCAAGCGTACGCCGCCTTTGGCATCAGCGGGCGCACCGATAAATTTACCTTTACCGCGACCGCCGGCATGAATTTGTGATTTCACGACCCAAAGCGGCCCACCCAATTTTTCAGCTGCCGCCTTAGCCTCTGACGCTTTGAAAATTGCAACGCCTTCGGATACGGGCGCGCCAATCTCTTTAAGGACAGCTTTGCCCTGATATTCATGTATATTCATGGAGTATGTTTCCGTCGCTCTGTGTTCAACAAAAGAGGCACTTTGTTAAGAGCCTCAAACTTGGGGGTCTTATAGGCGGGCAGACCTTCCCTCGCAACAGGGCATTGTGGTTTTTTGGGCTCCGTTTCTGGCTTAGCCAAAAAAGAGCATCCACATGGTGCGGCCTGGCATAAAGGAAAAGGCACCCGGTATCATAAGCGCGGCAAAAAACATGTTCCGCACATGGGCTTTGTGCTTTTTGATATGGCCCTTGCGGATACTGGACACGACCTGCCACGACCCGATGAGGGTGATGGGCACAAAGATATGTATCCAGCTAAAGCTGCCATTGGCGAGCGTGCGGATGAAATAAGCGCTAATGGCGGTCACGACCATCATCATGATAAAGGCGCGACCCATGAATTTATGGCTTTTCGTACCTTTGGGGCGCAGCCACATTATAGTGCCAAAGACCAAGGCTGCCAGTGCGGTCACAAGGTGGATTTGAATGGCGGGTGAGGCCTGCGTTATATACTCAAAGTTCATTTTATGTCCTTTTACGTCTGTCGATGAAACGACTATGCAGGGAATGATTGTCTGTTAAAGCGGACATACGTGAACGCGCATTTCATTTCGTGAAATGACGGAGGATAGGCTAAAAACCGCTTGAATTACAAGGCGCTGCACTTCACGATGCGTGAAATGCAGACGAACCTTCAACGCCTATTTACCTCTATGATTGTGACATCGGTCGTCGCCGGCGTTGTGCTGTCTATCCTTGCACCCTTTGGGACAGGCAATTTTAGCTTTATCGGGCGCCTCACCTATTGGGTTGGGCTGTGCTTGGCGGGCGGTATCGGCGCATGGGGCGCAGAATTTATTATCAGCAAAATTACAGGGCGCAGTTGGCTACTGTCTGGCAAGCCGTGGCCGACCGCAATATGGCAATCGCTGGGCGCAACACTGATGGTGACATTATTTGCCATACCGCTACACCGTCCGCACGGATGGCTCGATATCGCGCTCAGCCTGTTTTATATTTGGGTGGTGGCCATGGTCATTTGCACCGTGGGTGCATTGCAAAAGAAAGGCGAGGCCGCAGTGGCCGCACCTGACACGCGCCCTGCCCTGTATGAGCGCCTAAAGCCCACCTTGCGTCAGGCCGATATTTATGCCCTATCATCTGAAGATCACTATGTGCGCATTATCACCAGTGAAGGTGATGACTTGGTCCTAATGCGGTTGTCCGATGCCATTAAAGAGGTCGCCCCCCTGCCGGGTCTTTCCCCGCACCGGTCGTGGTGGGTCGCGGAAGGCGGCACAAAAACGGTGAAACGCATTGACGGTAAAACGGTGATTACGCTGGCAAATGATATCTCGATACCCGTCAGCCGCAACGGCGCGAAAGCCCTGCGTGAGGCGGGCTGGCTATAGATCTACACCTTATCCGGCTTTTCTTGCCCGTAAACCCAGCACAGCTCGTCCGTGACACCAGGAATACCGTCCATAGAATAAAGCCGTCTTGACCCTATGGTTTCGGCAGTTTTCATACTGCCTATATTACCATCAACAATGCAGTGAATGACGCTATCCCAACCCAGTGTGTTAAAGGCGTAATCCACACAAGCCGCGCCGGCCTCTTTGGCATATCCTTTGCGGGTATAATCGCGGTGAAGCGTCCACCCAATTTCGGGCACGGGCCATCCTTCGGGAAACCACGGCCCAATACGGCCAATCCAGTCCCCGCTTGATTTTTCAACGACCGAATAAAAACTATAGCCCCGCACCGCTTGGTGGCCAATGACCATAGCCATTTGCCGCCAACTTTGCGCGCGGTTCATCGTTTGATTGCCAATATAACGCACAGTATCTGGGTCGGACATCATCTCTGTCCAAGGCTCCAGATCCTTTATGATGTCAATTTCGCGCAGGATAAGGCGCTCTGTCTCAATAAATGTTTTCATAGCTTTGTTTATCATAATGAGCGCCGCAGTCTACAAGTTGCGCTCATATCAAAGCTTCCGACTTAATCTGACAAATCAACGACGTGTCTTGTTTTGCCCGAACGTAGGATAAATTTCGCCTCGGCCCATTCGGGCGCGCTAAACGGATCGCTGGCATCATTTGAAAAGTAATAACTCTCGCTTGGGATACCCATGAAATCTGTATCAAGTTCACCATTGCCGTTGTCGTCATGGAAAAGCTTGAACGCATAATCACCCAGTGGCAGGTCGTGAAAATCAATGGTCACAGATGGGCTATCGACCTTTACAACGCTGTCCCGTGTCGGGGTCTCTGACTGATAAGCGGCTTGGCTATCAAAAAGCGCAACCATAATTTGCCCTTGGTCGGGGTCTATATTCGTGACGCTCAACGTCATTGTAGCTGTTGGCTCAGCAGCATTAACGGATATCGCAGACGTTAATGCTGATGTAGCGATAATCATCGCAGCCGTGAGAGTTTTTCTAAGATATGTCATATAAAGATTATGCGCGGGATGGGTTATCGTTCCCATGCCATGAAGCGATGACTGTATTTAAAAAACCCCGCACGCATGGGTAAGGCGGTGGCCAGAAGCGAGAAAACAAAAACCCCGCCCTCGTGAAAAGGCGGTGGCTAGGAGCGAAAAAACAAAAACCCCGCCCTCATGAAAAGGCGGGGTTTGAAACGGGCGGATGTGGGGCTGCCCGTCTAAAAAGGATGTCCGCGCAAAGAATCGCGCTTAATCATAAAATTATCAGTAATGACTTTTATAAAAATAGCAAAGGAAATTGCCTCATTTGCGTCACATTTGACTAATTTGTCGCGCTTGAGGGGAAACTTGGTTAAAAATTTCTCTCACTTTTAGTCATTAATTGGCGCAATCCCATAGGCTGCGCTTGCAGATTGCGGCGACCGCTTACAGTCGCCGCATAGCGTTATCGCATATGAGCAATTCTTAATCCCGGAGCGAGGGTTCCATTTCCTGACATTCGGCGATGATTTTCTCAACAGCCGCGACAGAGTTCATAAACATTTCACGCTCATCAGCTTTCAGGCGCAGGTTCATAACATTTTCTACACCGCGCGCCCCAATCATGGCTGGTGCACCAACATATAGGCCGCGAACGCCCGCAATCTGACCTGACAAGCGCACGGCACATGGCAGGATGCGTTTTTTATCGCGCAGATAGCTGGTCGCCATTTCAATCGCACTTTCGGCAGGCGCGTAAAAGGCAGAACCATTGCCAAGCAACCCGACAATCTCACCGCCGCCTTTACGCGTGCGGTTCACTATGGCGTCAATACGCTCTTGCGTGGTCCATTTCATTTTGATCATATCAGGCAGCGGTACGCCCGCGATGGTCGAATAACGCGTGAGCGGCACCATCGTATCGCCGTGGCCACCCAGCACGGAGGCGTGAACATCTTGCACGGAAACGCCAAATTCTTCGGCGAGGAACCAGCGAAAGCGCGCGCTATCGAGCACACCCGCCATACCGACAACTTTGCGCGGCTGTAGACCAGAAAACTTTTGTAGTGCCCAGACCATGGCGTCGAGCGGGTTGGTAATACAAATCACAAAGGCTTTAGGCGCATATTCCTTAATGCCTTCGGCAACTTGTTTAATCACGCCCAGGTTTTTGCCGACCAAGTCTTTGCGGTCCATACCAGGTTTGCGCGGAAAGCCCGCCGTAATGATGCAGACATCCGCACCCGCAATATCGGCATAATCATTTGTGCCTTTTAAGTGGCTGTCTTTGCCAAAGACGGGCGTCGCTTCGCAGAGGTCAAGCGCCTTACCTTTGGCGGTGCCTTCGAAAATATCAAACAGGACAACATCGCCCAATTCTTCGCGCGCCGCGATATGGGCCAAAGTTCCGCCGATCATTCCGGCGCCGATAAGGGCGATTTTTGCACGTGCCATGGGATATCTCCGTTAAGCGTTATAATTGCGCCGCTTTTAGACGCCCCCGCCGCGAGTCGCAATGCCCAAGGCCTGAAACTTTGGTCGCAGACTTAACATAGCCATAGCTTCAGACTATACCGCCCATAGGAAAGGCCTATTGGACACTATGACGGCGGGGCCATAAACTCTTTTTTCTATGCGCGGCGTAACCACTTTATAAAATAACATATCACAAGGAAAATCTATGCGTTTCATGTCATTCATTGCGGGCTCGACCGCTCTATCATTAAGCCTTGCCTTGGCGCCTTTGGCCCAAGCCGACACTGACTTTGCCTTTGGTGCGCTAACCGCCCAAACCCAAGACCACGTGACCGTGTTTGTAAATAGTGACGGCGACCTTACGGGGGCCGCGGCCACTGTCAATGACAAGACAGATGGGCGCTTAGCCACGGCTTTGGACGATGCTGAGTTTAAAGGCAAATTTGGCGCGAAATTACATCTTTACGGCATGGGCCCGTACAAACAAGTTATAGTGATTGGCACGGGTGATGAGGCGCTGAACATACGCACGCTGCGTGACCTTGGCGGTTACACGGCGCAAGCATCGAATAACAAGAAAAACCTAAGCGTCATGGTGGACGGGCTAGAGACGGATGTGGATGACGCCGCCGCCCAAGTCGCCATGGGCTACGCGCTTAGCAGCTACACATTTACCAAATATAAGCAAGACGCCGAGGACATTGACCGCACGGTGGCCTTTCACACTGACCAGGCCAGCAGCGCGGAACGCCTTTATAATAATGACCTAGAACATATTGTGACAGGCGTGACCTTTGCCCGTGATATGGGCACGGAACCGGGCATGTCGATTTATCCCGAGAGCTTTGCCCAAGGCGTGCGCGATCTGTTCAAAGGCGTACCTAGTGTAAAAGTCGAGGTCATGGGCCTATCCGATATGCGCCGCAAAAATATGGGCGCATTAATGGGTGTTGGCCAAGGCTCTGTCCATGATCCACGCCTTATTGTTGTGAGCTATATGGGCGGGACGCGCGGCGAAGAGCCGCTGGCGCTCGTCGGTAAAGGGATCACCTTTGATACGGGCGGTATTAGCCTTAAGCCCAATAATGGCCAATGGTTGATGAAATCTGACCTATCAGGCGCTGCCGCCGTCGCGGGCACAGTCTATGCCGCTGCCAAACGCAATGCCGATATTAATGTCGTCGGCGTTATGGCGATGGCAGAAAATATGCCCGCCGCAGACGCGATTCGCCCCGGTGATGTTCTGACGACCATGTCAGGCAAAACAATTGAGGTGATGAGCACCGACGCCGAAGGCCGCCTCGTGCTGTCTGATGCGGTGACTTATGTGCAGGAAGAATATGACCCGAAACTTTTAATTAATATCGCGACACTGACAGGTTCTGCCGCGCGAGCCTTGGCCGATGATTACGCCGCCGTGATTACGCGCGATTGGGATCTATCAGAACACATGATGCGCATCGGCACAGAAGCAGGCGAAGATGTTTGGCCGCTACCGCTAAACGCTAATCACTATAAAGCTATCAAATCCGCAATCGCCGATATTAAATCAACAGGCGGCAATCCTGGCGCGTCCATTGGTGCAGCCGTGGTCGGCACATTTGTCGATGAAGACCGTCCGTGGGTGCATTTGGATATTGCAGGCGTCGATTGGATTGATAGCGCAATCCCCACCACACCCAAAGGTCACGCCGGATGGGGCGTACGGTTCATGGACGGCGTCATCCGCGACCTTGAGTCAGAATAGGCCGCGCAATGAATGACAAAATAAAAACCGCCCTTCATCCTTGAGGGGCGGTTTTTTACGGCTCGTCCTCCCCCATCACACTCGCTTGTGCGAGGTAATCTTCGCTGCGCATCTCGATAAGGCGAGAGACGGTGCGCTCGAACTCAAAACTGCCGTCACCGTCCTGATAGAGCGCTGCGGGTTCCACGGCGGCGGACATAATCAGCTTTGTGCGGGTCTCATATAGGGCATCAATCAGCGTGACAAAACGTTTGGCTTCATTGCGGTTCTCTGGCCCCATCTGGGGCACGTCTTCTAAGATGAGGGTTTGAAAGGCATGGGCCAGATCAAGATAGTCCGCCGCCCCTAATGTATCGGCGCAGAGCCGGTGAAAGCTGGTGCGGACAACCCCTGCCGCCGTACGGTTTAGCACGACATCGCGCGCATTCACCGTCAAAACCGTCGGCCGTTCACACGCCCCGCTGGTCAAGCGTGCCCAGGCCGCATCAATGCCGTCACGCGCCGCCGCGTCCAGCGGCGTGTAATAAACAGGGGCCGCCGTTAATTGACGCAGGCGGTGATCAGTCTCGCCAGCAAATTCATGAATAATCATATGGTCTGGCATCATGTCGATGAAGGGCTCGAACAACGGACGGTTCAACCCGTGTTTATAAAGATCATCGGGCGCACGGTTTGACGTGGCCACGACAACAACACCCCGCGACCATAACGCTTCGAACAAGCGCGACAATATCATCGCGTCGGTAATATCGGTGACGTGAAATTCGTCAAAACATAAAAGCGTTGATGCGTCCGCAATACCCCGCGCAACCGGGACAATGGGATCGCCGTCTTTGCTGTCGTCTTTGCGCCACGCATTAATGCGCGCGTGCACGTCTAGCATAAAGCCGTGAAAATGGACGCGCGATTTATGCTCTATTGGGGCTTCTTCATAAAACCAATCCATCAACATGGATTTACCGCGCCCAACCCCGCCCCACATATAAAGCCCCTTTGGCGCAGACCAGCGGCGAGTGAAAAAATTTTGGCTCGGTGGGTCATCGGATAGGCGCGACAGCACATCATCCAGCGCACGGGCCGCGGATAATTGCGCGTCATCCTCATAAAGGTCACCGCTTTTAATTTTGGCTTGTAGCTTTTGAAAAACTGACATGAAACCCGTCTAATGCGCAAAGAGAAACCGTCAAGCAAAAGACACGGATAAGCGAAAGTCGCCCCAAGGACCCTTTCCATTCAGCTTACGTTTATGTTAGTATTACTAAGTGTTAACACAATTGCGGGCGCAAAGCGCGCGACTTGGCCATTGCGGCTGCCTTTGAAAAGGCGTGCATAGGTCAGGGGGACAAAACTAAAGGGTATCTAAAATGGATCAAATGAATCAATCACTCGCGGGACTCCTGCCAGCCAGCATGGCTTGGGCTGTTGGGCCGCTTATCGCTATCGCCGTCATTATTGTCGGTTACTTTATCTCTAAAATCGCAGCTGGCGTTGTTTCTGGCGCAATCAACCGCACAGGCATTGGTAAACAAGCCAAGACCACAGGCGGCAATATTGGTAAATCCCTATCAAAGGCCGTTTTCTGGGTGCTTTGGTTGGTCTTTATCCTGCTCGGCCTATCGCAATTCCCAATGATTTCCGAAGAGTTGGGCTTTCTGAACGGTATGATGGATAATATCTTTGGCTACTTACCACAGCTTGTCATCGGTGCGGTTGTTCTAGGTGTTGGCGTAATGCTCGCCAATGTCGTACAAAATGCGCTGACCTCGACATTAGAAGTTGCGCAGGTTGACCGCCTGGCGAACCGTTTTAACGTCAATGATACAGAAGACGGCGTTGCGTCAAATTCAATTGCCAAAGGTTTGGGCGGACTTGCCAAAGCCATTGTTATCCTTCTTTTCGCGATTGCCGCGATTGGTATCTGGGATATTCCCGGCTTCTCTGACGAAGTGAACAATATGCTCGGCACAGTGCTTGAGTATATTCCAAGCATCATTGGTGCTGCGATCATCTTGGCCGCTGCCGTCTTTATCGGACGCTTTGTTTCAAACTTGGTGAAATCAACCTTGCCAGCTTTGGGTGTGGATCGCTCGCTCTCAACAGTGGCCGCCCTTGACGGCGAAGGCACAAAAGTTGTGCCGTCAAACATCATCGCAACAGTTGCCTTTGTTGGTATCGTTTTGATGGGTCTGACCGCCGCTATGAAAGCGCTTGGTATTCCAGAGTTGACCAATGTGTTTAACACGCTTCTTGAAGTCGGTGGACGTGTTGTCCTTGGCGCGATCATTATTGGTGCTGGTTTGTTTATCGCAAACTTTGTCTCAAAGCTTGTGACACAAACATCGGGCGACCTGGCTGGTAAAATCATCAAATATGCAACCATCGTCATCGTGACCTTTATGGGTCTAGAGACAATGCAGCTTGGTGAAGGTATTGTAGACACGGCGTTCCGTTACTCTGTCATGGCCGCAGCCGTTGCTGCTGGTGTTGGCGGCGCAATCGCCTTTGGTCTTGGTGGCCGCGAATGGGCAGCGAAAAAACTGAACGAGTGGATGCCTGCCAAAACAACACGCAAAAAATAAACCTTGCGTTTAAAATCTAAAAGAAAGCCGTCCTGAGTTCAGGGCGGCTTTTTTAATGGCCGCCCCAAATATTGAGAGCGGCTTTTTTATTGCCTAATGCGCATGGGTACGCCAAAGACACTTTGTGCATATTGTTGAACAATTAATTCGGGAACGCGCGCCGAAAATCACGACACGCCCAAAGCTGTTTCGGGCGGTAAAGCCCCTGCTCTACCGTATGCTCGCCTATGATGCGGCGGTGTTTTTAGCCGATAATGTGCGGGATAAATCAGGGCGAGAGGCGTTCACGCTGGTCACCGATCACATCGCGCCGCGCACAGCCGTACGCGGGCTGAACAACCTGCCCGCCACAGGAAAATGCATCATTATTGCCAATCACCCCACAGGGTTGGCCGACGGCATTGCAGTGTTTCAAGCCATACGCGACCGCCGCCCTGATCACCTTTACCTTGCCAATGCAGACGCGCTGCGGGTGATGCCGCATGCCACAGACATCATTATTCCCGTCGAATGGGTGAAGGAAAAACGCACACTCGCCAAAACCAAACAGACCTTAATGAACGTGAAAGCGGCAATGGAAGCAGGGCAATGCGTGGTCATATTTCCCAGCGGGCGGCTGGCCCGCCTTGGTCTAGGCGGTCTCTATGACCAAAGCTGGCAAAGCTCTGCCGCCATGCTGGCCAAGAAATACGACGCCCCTGTTGTGCCGCTAAAAATCCGCGCGCGGAACAGTTGGCTCTATTATTTCTTTTCTCGGGTCAACGGAGAGCTGCGCGACATCACGCTGTTCCATGAACTGCTGAACAAAAAAGATAAAACTTTTACTATGACATTCGGCGAGCCCATCCCGCCTAGCGCCCTGCCCAAAAATGCAGAACGCGCCACGGCGCAGATCCGCGCGGTTGTAGAGGGGCTTTAGCCCATCTTCGGAAAGACGCTCGTCTTCTTGACCACGCCATAAGCAAAGCTCGTATCAATCGACCCAATCACGCCAATAGGATGCAGCGTTTGGCGCACAAATCGCTCATAATCAGGCAGGTCTTTAACCACCACTTTCAGCAGGTAATCCGACTGGCCCGTCATCACAAAACATTCCAACACATCTTGGCAGGCACGGATATGGCGCTCGAAATCTGCGACCGCCTCTTGGGTGTGACGCTCTAACTGCACGCGGACAAAAACGGTGACCGGCAAGCCGTAAGCTTTGGCGTCCACATCAACACTATAGCCGCGAATGATGCCCGCGTTTTCCAAATTACGAAGACGCCGCAAACACGGGGACGGCGAGAGGTTCACGGCCTCTGCCAAATCTTGATTGGTCATACGTCCGTTCTCTTGAAGGGCGCGGATAATTTGGCGGTCTTTGCTGTCAATAGACATAGTATTGGCATATCCTGCTAATTTTACAAGTATTTGTGATATATATAACACGATATGGAGCAGTAAAATACCTTATTATGCCGTGGTGATAGATATTAATGCTGCACCGGAGACCCCATGAGCCATCAAAATCAGAGCTTTTCGACCCGCGCTATTCACCATGGTTATGATAGCACAGCGCATCACGGCGCGCTGACACCGCCTGTGCATTTCACCTCCACCTATGCGTTTGAGACCGCCGAAGCGGGCGGCGAAATGTTTGCGGGTGAGCGCGCAGGTCACGTCTATTCGCGTATTTCCAACCCGACGCTTGATTTACTCGAAGGCCGTATCGCAAGCCTTGAGGGCGCGGAAGCGGGCCTTGCCCTATCCAGCGGTATTGGCGCAATATCCGCCGCGCTTTGGACACTCTTATCGCCAGGTGATGAGTTGATCGTCGACGCGACACTTTACGGCTGCACGTTTTCATTTTTTCATCACGGCCTGGCGAAATTTGGCATTACCATCACCCATGTTGATTTAACTGATGCTGATAATCTGCGCGCGGCGATTACGGATAAAACCAAAGTCGTTTATTTTGAGACGCCCGCTAATCCCAATATGCGGCTTGTGGATATTAAGGCAGTGGCCGATATCGCGGGGCCACAAGGGGTGATGGTGATGGTCGATAATACTTACGCGACGCCCTATCTCTGCCAGCCGCTATCGCTAGGCGCGGATATTGTCGTTCATAGCGCAACAAAATATCTAGGCGGGCACGGCGATTTGGTGGCGGGCGTTATCGCGGGTGATTTTGAGACCATCAACCGCATCCGTCTCTTCGGCCTCAAAGATATGACAGGCGCCGTGATGAGCCCGATGACGGCGATGCTGGTCATGCGCGGACTAAAGACATTAGAGCTGCGTATGGAGCGGCATTGCCAAAGCGCGGGCGTTGTCGCGCAGTGGCTAGACGCGCGTGATGAGGTTAAATCTGTGTCCTATCCCGGCCTGAAATCCTTCCCGCAATATGACCTCGCGACCCGTCAAATGAACGGTTACGGCGGCATGATTGCATTTGAATTATACGGCGGGCTGGATGCGGGACGCGCCCTGCTTAATGCTACCACCATGATTAAATGCGCTGTATCGCTGGGCGACGCCGAAACCCTCATGCAGCACCCCGCCAGCATGACCCACTCAACCTATACGCCAGAGGAACGCGAAAGGCACCTCATTAGCGACGGCCTCGTGCGGATATCGGTCGGGCTTGAAGGGGTGGAGGATATTCTCGCCGATTTGCATCAAGCCATGGCGCAACTTAGTTTTGCGCAGAGTGCTTGAGGGATAATTAAAAGCGTCATGACTCCGAACCCTATTGGGTTCGGCGTTCTGAAATCAGCTAAATTTTATGCCCCGCATCAAAATTTTGGCCGAAGGCCAACCCGCAATTACGCGCGCTCGACCATCATTTTCTTGACCTCGGCAATGGCTTTGGCGGGGTTTAGGCCTTTGGGGCAAACGTTGGCGCAGTTCATGATGGTGTGGCAGCGGTAAAGCTTGAACGGGTCTTCAAGGGCGTCGAGGCGGTCTGATTTGGCATCATCACGGCTGTCCACCAACCAACGGTAGGCTTGGAGCAATGTTGCTGGGCCGAGGTAACGGTCGCCGTTCCACCAATAAGACGGGCACGATGTGGAGCAAGACGCGCAAAGAATACACTCATAATAGCCGTCAAGCTTATCCCGGTCTTCGGGTGTTTGCAGATGCTCTTTCTCAGGCTCGGCTTCTGATGTGTGGAGCCACGGCTCGATAGAGGCATATTGCTTGTAAAAATTAGATAGATCAGGGACGAGGTCGCGCACAACAGGCATATGCGGCAGCGGCGAGATCGAAATATTACCGCCCGCAACATCATCAATCGCCTTTGTACAGGCCAGCGTGTTGCGCCCGCCAATATTCATAGCGCAAGAGCCGCAAACGCCTTCGCGGCAAGAGCGGCGAAATGCGAGTGTCGGATCAATCTCATTTTTAATCTTAAACAGCGCGTCCAGCACCATTGGGCCGCATTCATCCAGATCAATTTGGTAGCTGTCCCAACGCGGGCCGTCATTGTCAGACGGGTCATAGCGGTAGATTTTAAACGTCTTCATCCGCTTGCCGCCGTCTTTGGCGGGCCAAACAGTACCTTTATCGACTTTGGAATTTTTCGGCAGGCTGAGCTGAACCATGGGACATCCTTCTTAACTAGGCGCGTGTTATAGACCCTTACGTCGTAAATATGAAGAGGGTTCGTTAAAAGAAAGTCCGACAATTTGTCGCGAAAGATTTAAGGCCTAAAAGGCACAAATAGCAATTATTCAGCGATATTCAGATGGTTTTCTCGACCAATAAAACGGCGGCGCTCTGCGTCGGGAAAATCAAAATCACTGTTACTGTGGGGGCTAGGGTCAATTAAGAACCCCAAAGCTTCAACAGAGCACCCCAGAACATGG
Organism: Fretibacter rubidus; assembly: GCF_041429785.1. Lineage (GTDB taxonomy): Bacteria > Pseudomonadota > Alphaproteobacteria > Caulobacterales > Maricaulaceae > Fretibacter > Fretibacter rubidus. The sequence continues at coordinate 18,839 of NZ_CP163423.1, read as the reverse complement.
GCAACATCAGCTAGAATTCCGCCTTTATGCGCATTATTCGAATGTTGGGCGGCCGAAATGCCGCCGATGATAAAGGATTGCTCCGGATTTGGCGGTTGTATATCCGCATCAGCCTCCATGCTGAACGGTTCATCCAATACGGATTTGCGGTTTGTATATTTTTGCGCCTGCATGCGTACCCCAATTTAGCCCGCCAAACCGTCACGTTCTTTGCGCTAGTAAAGTAATGCCCCCACATACCTCATCACTTTTGTGGATAAAATCGAGAGCCGTTGCAAGTAATATTTTGTTAACCTTGTTATTTTGTGAAAATCCGCCGCGCAGTAACGGTTTAGTCGCAATTATGCGCTAATGTTTGGATGGGAATGAATAATATTGTGGGATGCTAATGTTCGGGGCCGACAAAGAAAGGCGAACCAGTCGCCAAGCTGTGCCGCGCTTTGGAGAACCAAGGCATGCGGGTGAAAAATCCGCCTTGATGGACGAAATGGTTCCCAAGGCGCATGCGAAGCCCGTGACAATTGTCGATCCTAACGCCGATACAGCTATATCTAATAACCCTGCCATCGCCGCCGTCAAAGACAGCGTGTTTAATGCCCTTTTGGATGTGATTAATCTGGGCGAATTATCTGCCTTTGATAAAACCAAAGCCAAGCGCGAAATTGGCAGCATCATTAGCGAAATTGTCACGCTGCAAAACATCCGCCTCTCAACAGCAGAACAGGCATTGCTTGCCGAAGATATTTGCCATGATCTGCTCGGTTTTGGCCCGCTGGAGCCTTTGTTAGAACGCCAAGACATTGGCGATATCATGGTCAATGGCGCGGGCCGCGTTTTTATCGATACAGGCGGTTTAATTCAAGAAACCAATATTCGCTTTCGCGATGAGGCGCATCTAACGACCATTTGTCAGCGCATGGCCGCCCAAACGGGACGTCATGTTGATGCGGCGTCGCCAATTTGTGACGCGCGTCTGGCGGATGGTTCGCGTATTAATATCATCTTGCCACCGCTGGCCACCAAAGGCCCGACGCTGACCATTCGGAAATTTCAACGCGACCGTCTTGTGCTACGCGATCTTGTTAATTTTGGTACCATATCACCTGCGGGCGCAAAACTTCTGGCCATTATCGCGGCATGTCGCTGTAACGTCCTAATTTCTGGCGGCACGGGGTCAGGTAAGACCACATTGCTGAATTGTATGACGGCATTCATGGGCGCGCGCGAACGCATTGTGACATGCGAAGATACGGCAGAACTGCAATTACAACAACGCCATGTCGTGACATTAGAAACCCGTCCGCCCAATAATGAAGGCCGCGGCGAAGTCAGCATGCGTGATTTGGTGAGGAACTGCCTGCGCATGCGCCCAGAACGTATTATTGTCGGCGAAGTGCGCGGCGCAGAAGCGCTAGATTTACTCCAAGCCATGAATACGGGTCACGACGGATCAATGGGCACGGTGCATGCCAATACACCGCGCGACGCGCTTGCTCGACTAGAAACGCTGGTCGCCATGGGTGGTATTACCCTACCCGGTGCTGTGGTGCGCAATATGATTTGCGGCTCGATTGATATTGTGGTGCAGACCTTACGCCTGCGCGACGGGTCGCGCAAAATCACCCATATCACAGAAGTGCTGCATAAAGACGGCGATACAATTATCACCCAAGATCTTATGACGTTTAAACAGACGGGCGAAACGGCTTTGGGCAAAATTGTTGGCGACCATGTTTCCAGCGGTATAGGCCGCCCGCGGTTTTGGGAACGCGCGGAAAGCTACGGCCTAGCCGACAGATTATCGGCAGCCCTTATAGAGGCGGGTGCCCCTGCCTTTGGGGAGCCAGAAGAAGTCAGCGCGCCCAAAGACGGCCGCGCCGCACGCCAAACAACAGAGCGCGCCGCGACCATTCGCGATCAACTGGCTAGCCAAGGCTAACGCGCCTCTTTGCGGCCATACCAGTTAACACTACGGGTAAGATACATCGTGCCCGCAATGGCGATAAAGCTGGTCAGCGCGCCGAGCATAAGCGCAAAATCCTGCATCCGCATCAGCGTGAATAAAAGCCCGTAAACCAAGGTAAAGACGACGCCTGTCTTAACAATAAAATCACGAGAACCAAAGACCGCCCCCGCATAGCCTGCCGTCGCCGCAATCGTCGCGCCCGCCGCAATAACAAAAGCGGCGTTAAATCCGATATGTTCAGAAAATGCGAGTAACAGCAGATAAAAAATACTCTGGGCAAGACCAATTAGGATATATTGTGCTGGGTGCACAGACACGCCGACGATAACCTCAAATAGAAAATAAGCCAGAAACACAAGCCCGATAAACAGCACGGCATATTTCAGGGCGCGGTTGACCGTTTTATAGGCGGAATGGGTCTCAATAAAGCTGACTCTCATGGCCGCGTTGCTCATCTCATGCAGCGGTAATTGATGGGCCAAACCCGAGGCGGGCATATTGCGCGCCAATCGCGGCACAGACCAGCGGGCATCAAAGCCGTCTTCTGTAACGTCGCGTTCAACGGGCGGGAAAGCCCCAGAAAATCCAGGGTCAGCCCAATCAGATTTTATACGGGCCGTCGTTGTGCGCGCAAAGGGCATTACCGAGAGGCTCTGCGCGCCGCCAAGGTTCAGGCCAATTGTAACGGCACTGTTTTTATCAGCGCTGATAAATCCGCGCGCATCAACCGACATCAGCCGGCCCGGTAATATATCGGTAAAACGTCTCTGGGGCGTGCTTGCGTGATTGCGGCCAATGCTCTCGGCCGTCGTAACGACTTTTACAAAAGCGGCGGTTGCGGGTTCAAACCGACGCTCAACACCCCTATCGTCTTTGATAGTAATATCAGATTTAAGACCCCGCACATCGGTCACAGAGATAACGAGTTGCGCCGCGTCCCAATTAATAAACATACCCGGCCCAGCTTTTGCTTGCGCATTGGATAATGTGGGGATAGGCGCGAAACTCGCGCTGATCACGCCCTGCCCTTGATAAGTCGGCACTTTAAACAGCGAGCGTTTGCGAATAGTGGTTTTCACATCCGAAAACTCGGCATGACCTGTTTCTGCAAATGTGACGTAATCCCCCGCTTCGACGGTTTCGCCGTCTTTATTTTTCACATGATAGGGCGCGACCAAGAGCGGACCCATAATTGATTGCGCGCCGCCGTATCGCTCGGATACCTCGCGGGTAACATCATCGGCGCGGCCAGCGCGTTCATAACTAATATAGCTGATAAACATGGCAGGAATAGCCATGAGCAATATCAGCCCGCAAATCAGAATAAGTTTTAACCCGAGATTAGAGCCGGGCTTTGGCAGTGTTTGGGATATAGATGGTGGTGACATAGGGCTCTCTTATTTTAAAAAACAAGAGCGTCGTACTAACCTGTCATGGCTATAGCAGGGCGCATGCAAGGCGGGGCAGCGGTGACCCGGTGACAATTTCAAGGCACAATTATGTGATTACGGCGAAAGCACGGCGCGGGTCACTGGATTTATGCGGGGGCGACTGTGCGGAGCTTACTAACCGAGCGCTCGCTTGGTAGTCGCGCTTTGGTCACCTCGACAGGGACTGACAAGGTAAAGATTGTCCCGCGCGCAACGCGGCTTGTGACCGTAATGTCACCGCCCATTAAACGCGCAAGGCCGCGTGCAATGGTCAGGCCCAATCCCGTGCCGCCATGTTCTCGGCTTATCGAGCTATCTAATTGGGTGAAGCGCTCAAATATGGTTTCGTATAATGTGTAGGTAAAGCCAATGCCTGTGTCTTGAACCGTGAAGGTCAACATTTGCGCGTCACCATTGTCAGAGGGCTCTAGGCTGACGCGGACAATGACTTGCCCTTTTTTGGTAAAGATAACAGCATTTTCTAAAAGCGCACTGAGCGCGGTTTGAATACGGCGCGCATCACCCCGCACGACATGCGGCAAATAGGTGCTGATATCGGTGATCAGAGCGATGTCTTTAGACTGAGCGCGCTTGGCAAAATATTGCATCGAGTCGACCAGCAATTTTTCAGGGTCAAAGTCTTCTGACGACAATACGATTTTACCCGATTCCAACTGCGAAAATAAAAGCACATTGCCAATGATGGATTGCAAATCTTCACCCGATCGGTTGATGACATCAACAAGGTCGCGTTGTTCAGCATCTAATTCTGTTTCCAGTAAGAGGTCCGACATGCCCAATATACCGTTCATTGGTGTGCGGAGTTCATGGCTCATTGTTGCCAGAAATTCTGTCTTGGCGCGTTCGCCTGCTTGGGCGGTTTCAACAGAAGTTTCTAAATCAGCAAAAGCGGCATGCATATTACGCGAGAACAGGGCTGCGATTATTGTTATCATCACAATGGCAAGACTTGCCTGCACGGCGCGTTGGAAATTGCGGACTTCAAAAGCCTCAACATCAAAAATCGGTGTGTAGTTATACTGTACGGACCACCACCATAAAAACCAAACCATAGCCAAGGACGTCACACCAAAAACAACCGTGGCGCGCGAGCCCGACACGAAACCGTTCATGACAATGCCCAGAACAAAAAACGGTAGCATAGCCGAATTAATACCCGTGTTTTCAGGCAAGGCCACAGCCAAGGTCCCGCCAATAATGAGGATTGAAAACACGCCTGCGAAAAATACAAAGTTTCGGCTTTTACGTAAATTAAGAACTGTCAGGAAAACGAAAATGCAGACCACGATTGATGTCGTATGATCCATCGTCCAACGACCATAACTGGCCGTCATTGTCAGAAGGTTCACAAGTTGAGTGAGGATAAAAGCAAGCCCCATACCGTAAACGGCACGCGCGCGCATCAACTGGCCATAGCCGGTAATTGTATCCAGATTTAGAAAACGCTCTAACCGCGCCACATAATTGCTCATGGCTATCCCTCTTTGGCATTGGTCTAACCTAAATTGCCTAAAGTTTTATGAAAGCCAAGGTTTTAAGACAGAAAAGCGGCGCTATAAATGGCGCCTTAAGACTTTGGTATATACCGCAGAAAATCGAGCTATAACGGTAGCCCGAAAATAGACCGTGCGCCGTCGGCATCACGGGTAATTTGGTCTTTCAACGCGTCAAAGCTATCGAACTTTTTCTCGTCCCGGATAAAGCTGCGAAAATGCACCTGTAATGTCTGTCCGTAAAGATCGCCGCTATAGTCAAAAATATTGACCTCTAGCCGGGCTTCTTCCCCGCCAACCGTCGGGCGGTTGCCCGTATTGGCGACACCAAATTTTTTGGTGCCGTCGGGCAAAACGACTTCAACCGCATAGACCCCAAATTTCGGCCGGACCAAATCGCCAAAATCGATATTGGCGGTTGGGAAATTAATTGTGCGCCCGCGTTGCGCGCCTTTTTGCACGATGCCGTCAACAATCCAAGGGCGGGACAGCATATGGGCAGCGTGGAACACGTCCCCTTGGGCCAGCGCGCGGCGGATTTCTGTGCTACCGTATTTACCGTACATTTTATGCAGGCCAATGGGGTCCAGCGCCGTGACGCCTATGCCACGCTCTGCACAAAGCCGCGTCAGGCTATCCACATTACCACAGCGGTTTTTACCAAATCCGTAATCAGACCCAACAACGACATGTTTGATGCCCAGACCCTTGTGTAGAACGACATCAACAAAGTCCGTGTCATCCATATCGCGCAAGCTGTCTGTGAACGGAATTTCGTAAAGGCGCTCCACACCAAGGCTCGGCATAATAGCCGCCCGCACAGCCGCACTCATCAGGCGAAAGGGTGCGGCGTCGGGTTTGAAAAAACGGTAAGGATGGGGCCGAAACAGACCAATGCCGAGCGGCGCGCCGATATTATCGGCAATGGCTTTCGCGCGTTTAATGACGGCTTGATGACCGCGGTGCAGCCCGTCAAAATTACCTAGCGCAATGACCGCGCCTTTGTCGCCCTGGGCTAGGCCTTCGTAACGGTCAAAACTGCGCATCGCGGCTTAATCGTCTTTGGGGCGTTTTTTTAAAATAACGCCTGCATCACCGCGGCAGATTTGTTTGCCGTTCACTTCGCAGTGGCACTTCATGCGCACGCGTCCCGTGCGCTCATTAATCTCATTGACCGTCGCGACGGCGGTGACTTTGTCACCAATCATCGCGGGACGGCGAAACCGCAAATTCAGCTCTACAAACACTGCGCCCGGGCCCGGTAAATCATTCCCCAGTACGGCAGAAATCAATGACGCCGATAGCGCCCCGTGGGCGATACGCCCTTCAAACCCGGCCGCCTTGGCAGCGTCCTCATCTACATGGATGGGGTTAAAGTCACCTGTGATTTTGGCGAATGTATCAATTTGCTCGCCCGTAATCACCATGCTTGTGGTCGCGGACATGCCGACCTCTAGGTCTTCGAGATAATATTTTGTCGTGTCAGTCATAATTGTCTATTAGCAGTCGCCCCCCTAATTACCAAGCGTAATTACCAAGCCAAATGCGGCGCCATATACCGCGCAGAAATTGAATGATCGCGCAGAAGCTCTTTAAGTTTTGCCTCATTGCCTTGATGCACACCGTTGGCCACAAACAGGCAGTCATAATCTTCTTGCTGCGCGCCTAGCAGGTCCGTGTGAATATTATCGCCAATCGCCAAGACACGGTCATTGGTGACATCATAACCCAACACTTCGCGTAGCCATGCGCGGGATAGACGGTAAATCGGCTCATGCGGTTTACCCGCGTAAACTGTCTCGCCGCCCAGTTTTTCATAAAGCTGCGCCAGCGCACCACCGCAATAAATCAGCTGATCACCGCGCTTTGCTTGCACATCAGGATTGGCACAAATCAGTGGAATGCCCATATCGCGCGCCTCGGTCAGCATATCGATATAATCATCGGGCGTCTCATTTTCGTCATCAAACAGACCCGTACAGGTGATAAATTCCGCATCGCCCAAATCGGCAAAATGCATCTCCAACCCTTCATAGAGACCGTCGTCACGTTCTGGCCCTAGCTTAAACGCAGGGCCCGGCGCGCGGCGCGAAAGCTCGTCTATTGTTGCGTCACCCGATGTCACAATGGCGTCGTAGATTTTACCGACAATGCCGACCTCGGCCAGTTGTTCGGGAATAGCCGCACTGGGGCGCGGTGAATTGGTAATCAATATAACAGGGCCACGATCGGCGCGAAACCGCTCTAGCGCTTCGCAAGCTTCGCCAAAGGCCTCGCGGCCATTATGCACAACACCCCATATATCACAGAGCAAAGCATCATAATCATCCGCAATATGGCCGAGGCCCGCAATATTTTTAAAATCAGCCATAAATATCCTTTTGACGCCTTTCATTTAGGCGCGCCCACGGCCAATTGCAATGCAGGCTTGACGGCTTTGGGCGCACCCGCTAAACGCCCCTCACCTGCGGGGGACCCTCTAATGTAAACCCGTGCTATAACGCCCTTATCTTTTGGGGCAGGAGAACCAAAATGAAAAAAGACATACACCCAGATTATCACATGATTACCGTGCAAATGGTCGACGGAACTGAATATCAGACCCGCAGCACATATGGCAAAGAAGGCGACCGCCTTGTGCTTGATATCGACAGCAAAGTGCACCCAGCCTGGACAGGCGGCGACGGCAAAATGCTCGATCGCGGCGGTCGTGTTTCTCGCTTCAAAGACAAATTCAAAGGCTTTGCTTAGGCGCTTTTCGCAAAGCGAAAACGCCGATAAGGGCAAGAAATTTCGCACAACCTTAGCGCAAATTTTTGCACCGCCCTTACCGCGTGCTTTCTGCACCGCACCGACCACACGATACCAAAGGCTCCCAAATGGGGGCCTTTTTTAATGGCCTGCGATGCGGCGAAAGACAGCCCAAATGCGCCTCATGATTTAGTTTTCAGCAAACCCACCCGAGACGCGCACGATTTCTCATCATGGCTTGCGATTTGAACGGTGTTGGGTCGGTTCTGCTTAAAATTATTTTGCCGCTGTGGTTAAACACAATCGAACATAGTTTCCCCTGTGTTTACAAACTTCTCTATCCCGGGTCACACACCGTGTGCACCCGGGCTTTTTTTTAAGGCGTTTTTCGCAAAGCGAAAATGCCGACAAGGGCAAGAAATTACGCACACCCTTCGTGCGAAATTTTTGCACCGCCCATACTCCCAACGCCAACAAACCACCGACAAGCCCTACGGGTTTGCGTTTTCCCACGGAAAACCGCTGAAGCCGCAAAATTTTGGGTGTTTACGGCAATATCATAAATACATAAGTTGATAGCACACAAAGGGGGAAAGGTGATGGAGAGCATAACGAAATTATGTTGGGGCTTAATTGCACTCATCCATCTTTTGCCTGCCAGCGTTCTATTAAAACCCAGTTTGACAGAAACACTTTATAATGTGCCCCCTTCAGGAGATGTGGGCGTATTACTGGTTCACAGAGGCGCGCTATTTTTGGCCGTCATGGTCGCGGCCCTCATAGCAGCCTTTGACCCTTCAGCGCGAAAAATAGCATCCCTCATCGCGGCCATCAGCATGATAGGTTTTTTAATCGTCTATGCCCGTGCAGGCCTGTCCGAGGGTGCCTTACGCAAGATTGCGGTCACGGACGCAATCGGTCTCTTGCCGCTCATATGGGTCAGTTATCAGGCATGGCGAGCATAACCCTACGGTAGCACCACCGTCTTATTGCCATTGATAAAGGCCCGGTGGTCGACATGATGCGCGACCGCGCGGGCCAATGTTTGCGCCTCCACATCGCGGCCAATCGCAATGAGTTGGTCAGGCGTCATGGTGTGGTCCACGCGGCGCACGTCTTGGTCAATGATGGGGCCTTCGTCCAAATCTGCGGTGACGTAATGCGCCGTTGCCCCAATCAGTTTCACGCCGCGAGCATAAGCACGATGATAAGGTTTTGCGCCCTTAAAGCTGGGCAGAAAGCTGTGATGAATATTAATTATGCGGCCCGAATAATCAGTGCAAAAGCTGTCTGATAATATCTGCATATAGCGCGCAAGGATAATCAGCTCTGCGCCTGTATCGGTCATCACCTTGCGCAGCGCCGCTTCGGCCTCTGGCTTGTTCGTCTTACTCACGGGGATATGGATGAAGGGCACGTCTGCGGCCCTCGCGCGATGGGCGGCGTCTGTGTGATTAGACACCACCGCGCAGACGTCAATATTCAGGCTCCCGTTGCTACGGCGGTAGAGCAAATCCGCGAGACAGTGATCAAATTTTGAGACCATGATGATGGTTTTGGTTTTGCGGGCTTGGGGGATAATCTCCACGCTCAACGACCACTCACCTGCAATTTTCAAAAGCGCGCTTTTAAACGCCGTGAGGTTTTCGCTGTCCATATCAAAAGCAATGCGCGAATAAAACCGGTCTGAGCCTGGTGTGCCAAATTGCGAATGTGCCGTGATAAACCCGCCGTGATCCGCAAGCGCGCGGGTCAGCGTCGCAACAATGCCGATACGGTCTTCAGATTGAGTGGTGAGGATGTATTTACTGGTCATAGCAGCGGTGTAGCGCGGACGGGTGTATTGGGCTAGGGGGAATTGGGATGTGGGCGAAAGTGGGTGCTGGTGTGGTGTTTTGTTTGGAGTGACGGCGGCCGTGGTCTAAAATATTATCAGCGGCGGGTATGAGGTGATTTTGGGGTGCTAAGGAATTCAGATAGTGTCTAAGTTTTGTCGATTTTGTATCGCCATTTATAGGCGGTTCCTGTGCGATCAATCGAGTCTAGCATTCGGATACAACAAAAACGATGGAAAACTGCAAAGCCAATGAAAGCTAAGCTAAACAATAGCATTGCCCTTTCTAATTTCACCAAAGAAACTACTGCAAAAAGTGCCCCAACTATCATAAAAACATAAGTTATAGGAATACTCAGTTTGAGCATAAGCGTCATTGGTGCGACTAAAGGCTTAGGGATTTTCACTTACCGTTCCTTCTTTGCTGCAGATATATCGGATTTCTGTCGTATCAACAAACATTACCAGCGGCCTTCTTTGGGCGTTTTAAATCTCCGTCCAATCTCGCGTTAAACATCGTGAGCGGTGCAAAAAAGCACACTAAGGGTGTGTGCTTTTCTTGCCCTTATCGGCGTTCCTTTGGAACGCCTTACTCCGGTAAGAAAATCTCTCTTTTGCCGCCGGGGCCAGAGGGGCCGATCATGCCTTCTTGTTCCATGCGGTCAATCAGGTCTGCGGCGCGGTTATAGCCGATGGACAGGCGCCGTTGGACGTAGCTGGTGGAGGCTTTACGGTCGCGCGCGACAATGGCGACGGCTTGGTCAAAGAGCGAAGTTTCAGCGTCACCGCCAGCGGCCTCGTCAAAGGCGGCGGCCTCTTCGGGGTCTTCTGTAATGGCTTCTAGATAACTCGGCGTGCCTTGGGCTTTGACAAAGGCGGCGACGCGTTCCACTTCGCCGTCCGAGACAAACGGCCCGTGTAGTCTACGCGGACGGCCCGTGCCCATGAATAGCATATCACCATTACCCAAAAGCTGCTCTGCCCCCTGCTCCCCAAGGATTGTGCGGCTGTCGATCTTAGAGCCCACGCGGAAAGACACACGGGTCGGGAAGTTGGCTTTGATGGTACCCGTAATCACATCGACAGAGGGGCGTTGTGTGGCCATAATCATGTGGATACCCGCCGCACGCGCCATTTGCGCGAGGCGCTGCACTGTGCCTTCGATATCTTTACCCGCGACCATCATCAGGTCTGCCATTTCGTCGATAATCACGACGATATAAGGCATGGGTTCATAATCCAGTTCTTCGGTATGATAGAGCGGCTCACCCGATTCTTTGTCATAGCCCGTCATTTTTGTGTTCGTCATGACCTCGCCGCGCGCTTTAGCTTCGGCGACTTTTTCATTATAGCCCGCCATATTGCGTACGCCCATTTTGGACATTTTACGGTAGCGGTCTTCCATTTCCCGTACGGTCCATTTCAGGGCAACCACGGCTTTTTTCGGTTCTGTCACCACAGGAGCGAGCAGATGCGGCGCGCCGTCATAGACGGATAGCTCCAGCATTTTCGGGTCAATCATAATAAACTTACATTCTTCTGGCGTGAGCTTGAACATGAGCGACAATATCATGGCGTTCACACCAACAGATTTACCAGAGCCTGTCGTACCCGCGACAAGCAAGTGAGGCATTTTGGACAGGTCCGCCACAAAGGGCGCGCCGCCAATATCTTCGCCCATCACCATAGGCAGGCCGGCCTCGGAATTTTGAAACGTCTCTGAGGCGAGCATATTTTTTAGCCACACAGTTTCGCGGCGGCGGTTTGGCAATTCCACACCCATTGCGTTACGGCCCGGCACCACGGCGATACGCGCAGATTGCGCGGACATATTGCGTGCAATATCGTCAGACAGATTAATGATGCGTTGGCTTTTCATGCCCGGTGCAGGCTCGAACTCAAACAGGGTCACAACCGGGCCGGGGCGCACTGATCCCATCTCGCCTTTGATACCGTATTCCGCCATAACACGGTGGAGATTTTCCGCAGAACGCACCAGCGCGGCTTCGTCGGTAATCGCTTGGCGCGGCGGCGGTGTCTTGAGCAAATCAAGCCCCGGCAGCACGAAATCAGACCCTTCAGGGAAATCAAATTCTGGGGCTTTCGCGCGCTTCTTAACAGAGACGCGTTTTTTCTTTTTGGGTTTAGGCTCTGGCGCGACGGGGGTGGGCGCAGGAGCAGGCGTAATTGGCGCATAGGCGACTTGTGTGGCTTGGGCCGTTTCGCTTGTATCTGTTCCCGTGCGGTATAAATGCCCGAGGCTATCATCGGCTTCGACATCTGCGGTGTAGCTTTTTTCAAATTTGGCGGCAAAAAAGCTGACGATGCCGTCAACCCAAACGCGGAATGTCGCCCAGACAAGGCCCGCCGCGTCCCATAAATCAAGCACATGCCGTCCGACAATTCCGAAATAGCGCGCAAGGCAAAAGCTCGACGCCAGAAACATCAGACCTGCGACCAGTAAGCCAGAGACGGGCAGGTTAAAATGATCCAAGCCCGCTTTTGAATTCAGATAGACCAAATCCCCGATCCAACCGCCAAGCCCTGTCGCCATGGGCCAGCTTTGCGGAATGGGGAACGCCGATAATGTCGCCGTGCCAAAAAAGACAGCCCCTGCGACAATGGCCATGCGGCGCAACCGATCAAAACGCGACCCATAGGGGCGCGGCTTTATCATGCGGCGCAGACCAGAAAATAAAAGAAGCCCGCCCAGCATGACAGACCCACCGCCGATGAGTTGAAGCAGGACATTACCCACTGCCGCGCCCGGCGCGCCCAATTTATTCTGAACACCGCCAATTTGCCCGGTCAGTCCCGCCGTGTCCGCAGTCGTGTCAAAGGGACTAAAGCTAAGCACGCTAATGAGGATAACCATCGCGAGGCCGCACATAAACAGAGCCGTCACCGCGCGTTTTAACGCGCTTGGCCCGCGCCCAATAACATCATCCATCAAATCTTGCGCATAGGCGGCGTCATAGTCTGGCGTGTTATATTGCGTTGCGGTGGCAGTAGGCGGCATGAAGAACATATCCTATGGTCATGGGTAAGCCCCGAAAGACCGGGGCCTAATACTTAAAAGATTATGAAGACGGGTCGTAAACAGGGCGTTAAGGCCCACGCCAAATAGCGGATTATCTGGGGATATGTTAAAGCGTCGCGGGCGGGCCATAACCCTTGGGCCGCCACGCCCGGCATGCTAGGACAGCGTCATGAAAACGCAGTTTGATATTATTATTGTCGGCGCAGGCCATGTCGGATTAATAGCCGCTTTGGCGTCCGCGCAAGCGGGCTTTGACGTGGCCCTCATTGACCGTGCGGATATCAAAGCCCCGCGTGAGGATAGCCGCGCCTCTACCTTGGCCGCCAGCAGTGTGGCGATGTTAAAAAACCTTGGTCTATGGGACGCCCTGTCTGGCGCGGTGCAACCCGTGCATGACATGATGATAGGCGAGGGGCGCGTCGGCGATATCTCGCCGTTATCGCTGCATTTTAATGGTCAAAACCGCGACACGCCCATGGCGCATATGGTGGAGAATGAAATTTTGCGCCGCGCCTGTGTGGACGCGGTCTACAGCAAATCTAGCATTACAATTCTCACAGAGGCGAGCGTCACAGATTTTGATAACGGCGCTGATACGGCCACTGTGACACTGGACAGTGGCGCAGTCCTGCGCGCACCGCTGATTGTCGCTGCTGATGGTCGCAACAGCGCCATGCGGCGCTTTGCAGCCATTCCCGCCCCGCGCCGTGATTATGACCAAAGCGCGATTGTGTTTAATATATCCCATAGCGTCCCGCACGGCGGCGTGGCGCATCAGCTATTTTTAACGGGCGGACCGTTTGCGATATTGCCGATGGTGAACAACACAGCCTGTATCGTTTGGTCAGATAAAACCCGCGCGGTCGACGCCGCCCTCGCGCTGCCCCCGCCCGCGTTCAAGGCCGAGGTTATGCGGCGCATGGGTGACGTGCTAGGCGAGATAGAGATTACCACTACCCCTTATAGCTACCCGCTGACCTTGCAATTGGCGGAGCAATATACGCAAGGCCGCCTCGCCCTAATCGGTGACGCCGCCCATGTTATCTTGCCGCTGGCGGGACAGGGGCTAAACATGGGACTACGCGACGCGGCAGCGTTAATCGATGTTATCACCACAGCCCGGGGTTCCGGGCTTGATATTGGCGGGGCGATCCTGGCGGAATACGGCCAGTGGCGGCGCTTTGATAATAATAGCCTTGCAACTATGACCGATGCGTTGAACCTTTTATTTTCAAACCCCGTTGCACCGTTGCGTCATTTACGGCGGCTTGGTCTTGCGGCTGTGGATAGCCTGCCGATGGTGGGCGCATTTTTTGTGTCCGAGGCCGCAGGCGAAACGGGAGAGCGGGCCTCACTCATGCGTTAGGCTTATGGAGCGGTGTGTCTGGCCAATATGAACTGAATATGAACAAAGAGGGCTGTCAAATGACAGCGTCAGCCATTCATTTAGGTTACGTTCAGTTTCACAACCCTATACCGCAAACGTACAAGCAAACGGCTTAGCTGTCTTTAGCTTGAAACATTTTGGTGGTTGGACATGCGCCCCGTACAATCACCACGGCCCTGCACACTCCGGTGTGTAGGGCCACTTTGTTTTAAGGGCTCCTCACAACACTATTAAATCATATCAAGCTGTTGGTGAGCTATAGGACGCCAATAGTTCATTTAAAATTGGATTGGGCAGATTGCTGTTTAACGTCAGCGCCGCAAAATATTCGGTAATGCCGTCTAATTTGCACGCCTCATGAAGCTGCCCTTTTGAAAGCTCATCAATGACAACAATTGGCGGCAAGATAGCCAGCCCTATGTCTTGTCGGGCCAAAAGGCGCATCATGACCGTATCACCGACCTCGGCAATAATATTGGGCTGAATATCCATACGCTGCAATAAGATATCAATATTATTGCTGTAACCACTGTCTGCGGTCGGCAGGATCAGCGGCTACACGATTTTGGACGGCAGCGGCAAGGCCAGCACGGCACGCATATGTCAAAAGGGCCCGCCGTCATTAATAGCTTCTCAATTTTGAAAATCGAATTCGTCGTGCTTGACCATCAGATTGCGCTAAACGTTGCCCATGAGATTGAGCAGACATGCTTTAATCATTATTCGGGTATTGTTTATCTAACCAAAGTGGAAATCTTGCGCAAAGACAGGTTTTAAACGCTTTCTTCTTGCGCGCTGACCACGCCGCCTTCGACGTGAAAATTTTGCGCGCGGCCCTCAAAGGCCGCAAAGAGCAACGCGTCGGTTCCCGTTAAAAACGCTTGCGTGCCAAGATCAAGCAGTTCTTCGATCATGGCGCTGCGGCGGGTATCGTCCAAATGGGCCGCGACCTCATCCAGCAGCAATATAGGACGGCGCGCGGATTGAGCCCGTGCATGGGCCAAAGTCAGCCCGATGAGAAGCGCCTTTTGCTCCCCCGTTGAACATAATTCGGCGGGCATATCTTTCGCCGCGTGCCTCACCAAAAGATCAGAGCGATGAACGCCCAATAAGGTGCGGCCCGCTTGGCGGTCGCGTGGACGGTTTGCCTCTAGCTGTGTTTTGATAAAGTCCTGCACATCATCAAAAGATAGACCCGATTGAAACCGTTCCTCTGCGTCGCCGTCCAGCGCGATAACGGCTTTGGGAAAAGCGCCTTCGGGACGGCTATCGATTTGGTCGATCAGCGCACTGGCCGTCATAGCACGGGCTTGGGCGATATGCGCGCCGTGCAGGGCCATGTCCACTTCTAGCGCCTCAAACCATCCTGCGTCAGTGATGCCGTCTGATAATAATCGATTGCGTTCGGCGCGGGCTTTCTCGTAGCGCAGGCTCGCCATGCCGTGACCGGGGGCGTGCACCAGACAAAAACGGTCCAGAAATTTACGGCGATCAGACGCTGGGCCTGTGAACAAGCGGTCTTGAGCGGGGGTCAGCCACATCATCGTCATCAGGCCCGCCAAATCCGTGCCTGTCGCGGATTTACCGTTCAAACGCACAAGACGGCGACGGGGCTGTTCGGGCACTTGGCCGACATTGATGCGGTGATCATCATCGCCGTCAATGACGCCTGCGGACACACCCCATGCGGGCGCAACACTATTGCCGTCAACCCGTGCAATGGCGTCGACTTTCGCGCGCCGAAGCCCACGTCCTGGCGATAAAAAAGAGACCGCTTCTAATAGGTTGGTTTTGCCCGCACCGTTCGGCCCAGACAGGACCACAGGACGACCGTCTAGTAACAAATCAAGACTGGCGTAAGACCGAAAATCCGTCAGGCGAAGGGTTTCGATATAGCGGTGTTTATCCTGCGCAGAAGAAGGAAAGTCTGACGGCAGAGGTTGGGACATTTATGATATCATCCCGCGCGACAGGGCTATACGCGCAGCGGCATCAGCACGAAAAGGCTGGAAGGGTCTTCGCTGTCTTTGACAAGGGCGGGGGCGGCTGGGCTGTCCAGATAAAAAGTTGCGTCGCGCCCTTCAATCTGTCCTGCCACGTCCAAAAGATATTTCGCGTTAAACCCAATTTCCAGCGGCTCTGCGCTGTAGTCTACCATCAAATCTTCATGGGCATTACCATGTTCAGGATTGTTCACCGCCAGCGCGAGGCTGTCTTGGGACAGGCTGAGTTTGACGCTACGCGATTTTTCCGCCGATATAGTGGCAACGCGGTCAACGGCTTTGGCAAAAATGGCATTATCAATAACCAGTTCCTTGGTGTTCCCTTTGGGGATAACGCGCTCATAATCTGGAAATGACCCATCGATGAGTTTGGAGGTCAAAACGGCTGTGCCGTAATGAAAGCGGATTTTCGCCTCTGACACAGACAGGCTAACCTCGCCGTCACCACTATCAATAAGGCGGCGAATTTCAGCAATGGTCTTTCGCGGAATAATGACGCCTGGCAAATCAGCCGCCCCTGCGGGCAGTTCCATTTCAGACAGGGCCAAGCGGTGACCATCGGTTGCCACAGCGCGGAGCAATCCGTCATGGGCGTGCATGTAAATACCGTTGAGATAATAGCGCGTTTCTTCGGTACTGATCGCGAATTTCGTCTTATCAATCAGGCGGCGAAGTTCGCCTGCCTTTAAGACAAAATTATGGGTAAAACCGTCCGCCGTCATTTTTGGAAAATCACCGGCAGGCAATAGAGGCAGCGTGAAGTGAGAGCGTCCTGCATCGACTTCAAGACGGTCATCCGCACCAATTTTTAGCGAGACTTGCGCGCCGTCAGGCAACTTGCGTGCAATATCATAAAGCGTATGCGCGGGCGCCGTAATATCGCCCGGTGCATCGACATCAGCAGATGTAGCCTCTGAAATTTCAATGTCCAAATCTGTGGCGACAAGCGTCAGCGCGCCGTCTTTGGCCGTCATCAGAACATTAGACAAAATAGGGATAGTATTGCGACGTTCGACAACATTTTGCACATGACCCAAAGCCGTCAGCAAGGCGGCGCGTTCGATAGAGATTTTCATGCTCTTATCCTTAAATCTTTGCGGCGTAGGATACAGGCCATTCATCGCCCGCGCCTAAAACCCCCATAGTTGCATATGAAGATAAGCATAGAGCCGAAAAATACTAGCGCGTTTCGCGTCCTAAGTGTGGATTTCACGTAAAATTGCCGGGTTTATCCAAGATAACATGTGTTTGGCCGCAATAAATCCGCCGCGTGGATTCCTTAGCCCTTGAGCGTTGTCTCAACCGCGCTTACGCGGCTGTTAAAGACGCTGTCTTCCGCACGCAGCGAATCGACGCGTTTAACCGCATGCATGACCGTTGTGTGGTCCCTCCCGCCAAAGCGCCGCCCAATATCAGGCAAAGACCGCTTGGTCAGTTTTTTACACAAATACATCGCCACTTGGCGCGGACGGGCAATATCGCGCGCCCGACGCTTGGACGTCATATCATTGAGCGCAATGCCAAATTCCTCTGCCACTGCGCGTTGGATTTTATCAACCGTCAAGCGCATGCCCTTGGAATAACGGCTATCAGACAGTGTCTCTTGAATAGTTTCCAGCGTAATGGGTGTGCCGAGCAGCTCGGACTGCGCGACAACTTGATTAAACGCCCCTTCAAGGTCTCGCGGGGTGGCGTTGATACGCGCAGCCAAATGATCGCGCGCATTTTGCGGTATCGCCAAAGTCGCATTGGCCGTTTCGCGGCGGCGCGCAATCAGGCGGTCAAGGATGCGCAGCCGCAATTCATAATCTGCCGCACTAATTTTACACACAAGGCCTGAACAGAGATAGGATTTCAAACGGTCTGATGCTTTTTCAATCAAGTCCGGATGACGGTCCGCTGCGATAAGCACTTGGCGGCCTTCGCCAACCAGCGAGATAAGCGTATGCAATAGCTCTTCTTGGCTACCGGGTTTATCGGCAATGAAATGGGCGTCATCAATAATGAGCACATCAACATCGCGCAGGGATGATTTGAAAGCTTCAATTTCGTCACGTCCGCCGCCGCGCACGGATGACACAAAAGCGTTCACAAATTTCTCGCTACTGATGAGCTTCACACGACGCGTGGGATCAGAGGCCTCCACCGCATTTTGCACAGCATATAACAAATGCGTTTTACCAATACCGTTGGCCCCGTGCAGGACAACAGGATTATATTGCGGCTCGTCAAGGCTTGCGATTTGGCGCGCGACGGCAAAAGCAAATTCATTGGGCGCACCAACGACGAAATTATCAAAAGTAAATCGTTGCCGCGGGCTTTCCCCCATGCGGGCCCGCGCGGTGCCGTCAAAGGCGCTCGCGCCTGTATCTCCGAAGGGTGTGTCACTAACGGCTGTATTGTTCAAAGCCATTTCACGGTCGCTACGCTCAAAGCTGGCTTTGGTGCGGTAGCGCGTTGTTGTCGCCTTTGGCTGTGTGTTTTCGGATGCGTCTATTTTGGACGCGCCCAAAGCAGGCGGACGGTGCGAGGCCAAAGCTTTGCCAGGCTGACGATTTTTCAGCGAGCTTGCAGACGGCGTCATGTGAGACACAGGACGAGAGATTGTAATTTGGCGCGGCGGCGCCACAACATCATGTTTGGCCCAAAGGCGTTGCACGTCATCAAAATACTGCGTTTCAATCTTTGATGCGATAAACCGGGTCGGAGCCGTCAAATTAACCGAAAAGGCGCACGCATCACTTACAGATAGACGACCTGTCCAAGAGCGGTGCACGTTCGGCCCAAGCGCATAAATCAGTTCTTTGTCGACTTTGGCCCAGACTTTATGCGCGCTTTCTAGCGGCGCTTCGCCTGTGAACATATTGGGAGCATCGGGAGACGATAAAATATCGGTGTTACGCTTTTTTGGCAC